>CANJKL010000031.1:0-5541 GCA_947474935.1 Opitutia bacterium | reverse complement strand
GAAGTCCGCGGGAACGCCAAATACGAGCTGCCGCTCGCCGCCCCGATGGCGTTCAAAACCGGTTTCAATCTCCGCCAGCAAAGGCGCACCACGTGGAATCACACCAAGCGATGGAACTACATCGGCACCGGCCCGCTGGCCGCCGACCCGTCCCTCGTCACGTTGGATTCGCTCAAGACCGGCCGGCAAATACCCCAGTGGCAGGCCGACGCTTACATCAAGGGAGGTGTCCCGATCAACCCGGCGCTTTGGAGCTGGGACGAATACACCTACCAGACCAATTTGTACACGGGCACCCGGGGCGTCACCGAAAAGGTGCTGGCCGGCTATGCGATGATGCAGGGCAAGCTGGGTACCGACGGCATCCTCGGCCGCACCGGTTATCTCACCGGTGTGCGCACCGAGAAGACGGATACGGACAGTTGGGGCTGGGTGCGCTCCCGCACCCTGAGCACCACGGCCGAGCGCCTCGCGGATCCAGCCGGGGCCGCCAAACGCGACTACGCGCCGAATCTGCGCAAACTCAGCGGCAGCTACACCAAGTCGTTTCCGAGCGTGCACCTCACCCACGACCTCACGCCCAACGTCAAGGCTCGTGTCAGTTGGTCGACCGGATTCGGGCGGCCTACGCTGAGCAATGCGCTGCCGAATGAGACGATCAACGAAACCGCCCAAACGCTTGCGATCAGCAATCCCAGCCTGCTGCCGCAGATGGCGTCGAATTGGGACGTTTCGCTCGACTATTATTTCGAACCGGTCGGTAACATCTCCGTCGGATGGTTCCAGAAGACGATCAAGGACTACATCGTCAGCGGGGTTAACATCGGCACGATTGCGACCGGTGCCGACAACGGCTACAACGGCGACTACGCCGGCTTCGTCAAGCTCACGACCGCCAACGCGGGGACCGCGACGATCAAGGGCTGGGAGGTTGCCTATCAGCAGCAACTGAACTTCCTGCCGGGCGCTTTGAAGGGCCTGAGCGTTTCGGCCAACTACACCCTGCTCGACACGAATGGGAATTTCGGTGGCACGACCAATCTCACGACCGGGCAACTCGCGGGCTTCATCCCGCGCACGGGCAACTTCAACCTCTCCTGGCGCTACGGCCGCTTTGGCGCGCGAGTGTTGTATAACTACACCAGCAGCTACATCACGAGCTATACCGCCACGAGCGTCGGCCGGAATCAGTATCGTTTCGAGCGCAAGGCGTTCAACGCCGGGGTGGAGTACAGCATTCGGCCGAACACGCGGCTGACACTGGACGTTACGAATCCTTTCAACCGTCCGCAGAAGACCTATCGCGGCATTCCGGATCAGATGAATACCATCATCCTGAACTTCATGACCATCACGGTGGGCGTGCAGGGTCGCTTCTAAATTGGTGGGAACCACCGGCGGCGCCGCCGAGGCTCGGGTAAGCGGCGCCGCCGGGAGGGACTCCTAGCTCCTCTTCCGGCGGCTCAGGCCCCGCAAAGGCTGATGTGGAAAATCAGAGCCATGCGCTGATGTTGGGTGTGCTCCTGCGTGCGGCTTCCACCGTGCGCTGCGCTTCATTGCGACGACGACCCTCTACGCGGAATATTAGTTTTCGTGCCGCGCCGGACATCGGGCGCTGCTTTCTGCCCGCGGATCGCGTGGTTCCGCGGCGAGGCTCGCGTGTCCGCCGACCGCTCGATTATACTGGGTGAGTTGAGCTGCGGTCGAAGCCCGTGGAGGGCTCGATCGAAATCTTTCGTCCGAACCGGCTAATAAAATGAAACCGCATTCCTTCCCTCCCGTGAGTTCGATATCGCGCCGTCTTTCGCTCCTGATCGTGGGTGCGGCCATCGCGACAATAACCGGCCAGACCGCTTTGGCCCTGCCGAAAGCCGATGTGCCGGAAGGTCTGGAGTTCGTCATCGCGGCGGCGCCACCACTGGTGAATCACCCGATGATGGGCACCATCGACGACCACGGGCGGCTCTTCGTGGGCGATGCGGCCGGGTTGAATCTCAACCGGCAGGGGCTGGAGGAGCAGCTGCCCAACCAAGTGGTGATGTTGGAAGACAGCAATGGCGATGGCGTCTACGACAAGAGTACGGTGTTCGCCGACAAGATGACGTTTCCGCAGGGCGGCGCGTGGCTCAATGGTTCGCTCTATGTTGCATCGCCGCCGGGCATCTGGAAACTCACGGATACCAACGGCGACGGGGTGGCCGATCAGCGCGAGATGATCGTCGGGGGCTACTCGTTTGACGGTAACGCGGCGGACGTGCATGGCCCGTTTCTGCATCCCAACGGCCGGCTCTACTGGTGCCACGGCCGCAAGGGTCACAACGTCGTCCAGAAAGACGGGACGGTCGTGCACGAAGGCCTGGCGTCGGGCATCTGGTCCTGCCAGCCCGACGGCAGCGATGTGCAGTGGCACTCCCTCGGTTGCATGGACAACCCGGTCGAGGTCGATTTCACCCCTGAGGGCGACATCTTCGGGGTGGTTAATCTCTACTACAATCAACCGCGGGGAGACACCCTCGTGCACTGGCTCTACGGCGGCGTCTACGAGCGGCCCGACCAACTGAGGGCTATCGTCGGTCTGCCGCGCACGCAGGAGCACATGCCGATTGTCCACAATTACGGCCACGTGGCCGTGTCGGGTTCCACCTTCTACCGCTCCGGGGCACTGAATCCCGCTTGGAAGGGCGATATGTTTGTCACCTTCTTCAACACGCAGAAGGTGGTTCGGACCAAACTCGTGCCGGCCGGGGCCACCTTCACCGCCACCCAGCATGAATTTTTGAAGATCAACGATCCCGACGTCCACGTCACCGATGTGCTCGAGGATGGCGACGGTTCGATGCTGGTGATCGATACGGGCGGCTGGTTTCGCATCGGCTGTCCGGCCAGCATGACCGCGAAGCCGGATTTCAAGGGCGCGATTTATCGGGTGCAGAAGAAGAATGCGCCGCGGGTGGCGGACGCCTACGGACTCAAGATTCAGTGGGAAAAACTCACCCCCGCGGATGTCAGCCGGCTCGCCAACGACGATCGCTGGATGGTACGGCGAAGGGCGGCGGCCCTTGGCCAGGCCAACCGGCGCAGCGAGGGACCCGCGCTGGCCGATTTACGGGCCACCGCCCAACCGATTGTGCGGCTGCGGGCCTGCGAGGCGATCGCGCGCGCGAAACGGATCGATCCCGCGCAGCGCGAGGCGTTGCTCGCGATGCTGGGAGAGAGCTTGGATCCCGCCTTGGAGCACGGCGCGATTTATGCCGCGTTGACGACCCGGTGTTTCGGTCTGGATACCCTGCGGCAGGCGGTCGCTCCGGTGGTCATCCGCCGGCTGATGGTCGTGGTCGATCAGTCCGCGACGGACGCGGCGGAGCGCGACGCCCTGGTCGATGTCGCACGGAAGCAGGTCGACGCGGCTGACGCCGATCTGGCGCGCACCGCGGTGGCGGTCGTGGTTCGCCACCCGCGCGCGCTCGAACTCCTGCAGCAGGATTTCGCTTCCCAGCTGGCCGGTCCGAGCGTGACCCGCGGTATCCTGGCTATTTTGACGGAGGTGACGTCCGCCCAACTGGCGAAGCCCGAGGCGCAGGCTCTGGTCACCGCGATGCTGAAGCACACGGCCCCGGGCGTGCGGCAGGCGGCGTGGCGCGTTATTTCCCTGCAGTCCGGCGGCAACGCCGGGGCCGGCCGAGGTTCGGCCCCTGGCCGGGGTGCGGGTCGTGGTGGCGGTCGCGGGGCGGGTCGTGGTGCCGGTGGCGAATCCGGCGGAGTCACCAACGCCGAGTGGTTTTCCCCCTTGGGTCAGAGCTTGGGCTCGGCAAGTGCGGCCGATCTGACGCTGCTGCTCGAGGCGATCGGCAAACTGCGCACCGACCATTTCGACGCGGCGCTGCGGGCGTTGATCAACGACGAAGGCCGCCCGCAGCCGATCCGGCTCAAGGCGCTCGCCGCCGCCTCGCGGCCCAATCAGCCGCTGGGCGCCGACGCGTTTGCGATGCTCACCCGGATGGCGAACGGTGGCGCGTCTCCGACGGCGCGCGTCGATGCGGTTCGCTTCCTCGCCCGCTCGCGCCTCTCCAAGGAGCAGTTGAGCGCGCTCAGCCCCGTCCTCCAGACCGCCGGCCCGGTCGAACTGCGCACGCTCTTGCCGCTCACGCGGCAGGCGTTCGATGCCGAACTCGGCCGGACCTGGGCCGAGAGTCTCGCTCGGTCGCCCTTTGTGGGCTCGGTCGAGGAGAGCCTGATCCGGACGAACTTCGCCTCGTTGCCCGCGGAGCAGTACGAAAAAATTCTCGGTCCCGCGGTGCGCGGGGCGGCCGAGGCGCAGGACGCCAAGAAGCGCCGGCTCGAAGCGCTGTCCGCCGGTGCCGCGAAGGGCCGCGTCAGCGAGGGCCGCAAGGCTTATGAAAACAGCGCGTGTGTCGCCTGTCACAAAGCGGGTGGTCTTGGCCGCGCGATGGGCCCCGACTTGAGCCGCATCGGGCAGATCCGCAGCGAGCGCGATCTGCTGGAATCGATTCTCTTCCCCGATGCCACCATCGCCCGCGACTACGAAACGCATGTCGTCGAAACGGCGGACGGCCAGACCTACACGGGCATGGTGAAAAACAATTCCGTCGACGGGCTCGTGCTGATGGACCTCGCCGGCCAGGAAAAAACCCTGCCCCAGACCCAGATCGTGGCCAACACAGTCATGCCGACGAGTCTGATGCCGATGGGATTGGAGCAATCCCTCAGCGAACAACAACTGCTCGACATGGTCGCGTGGCTGGCGTCGCTGAAATGATCGTTTGAAAAGCCCGCCCGCAGATGGAGTGACGGGCGGTCCGTTTGCAATGTGCAGATTGGTTCGACTGTCGTCGTCGAACGTGGAACGAGTTTGGTGGCTTTTGGATTGGCGCCGCGCACTGGGCGCCAATCCGCATTTCTCCCCATGATCCCATCCTTTGCTTACCTCCGATTGTCTTCACCCTCGCTTCCCGCAGGGCGATTCACTCTCGGTCTGTTCGTTCTCTTCTCGTACGTCGCCGGGTCGATGAACGGGGCTGAATTGCGCGTGGGCCGCGCCAAGGTGGTCATCACGCCTCCGCTCGGCTGCGTGATGGGCAACTCCTATGGCGTGGAGGTTTCCACCGGGGTGACCTCCAATCTCCACGCCAAGGCGGTGGTGTTTGAGATCGACGGCGCCAAGGCGGCCCTCGTCGCCTGCGATCTCATCAGTCTGCACCAGCCGATTGTGGCCCGCGCCCGCGCGCTCATCGCCGAGCGCACCGGGGTTGCTCCCGATCGAGTCATCCTGGCGGCCACGCATTGTCATGCCGGCCCGCAGACCCACCCGCCGCTCTACAATCTCGGCCCCGAGAGCGCCCGGAAACTCAGTGCGGCTTACGTCGAGCAGCTGCCGGGCTTGATCGCGGAAAGTGTGCGTCTCGCCGAAGCCGATCTCCAGCCCGCCAAAATGTCCGTGGGCCGGGGCCACGAGGACACGATCAGTTTCAATCGCCGCTACCTCCTGCGCAATGGGACCGTGACGATGGGCGGGCGGGCGGG
>CANJKL010000030.1:0-10880 GCA_947474935.1 Opitutia bacterium | reverse complement strand
TTGGGGAAGGCCGGTTGTGGCTGGCGCATGGTCCCGAACGATGTGCCGCCCTGGCCGGTGGTGCAGCAGCAGACGCAGCGGTGGATTAAGGCGGGATGCTTCGAGCGGCTGGCGCACGATTTGCGGGAGGTTTTGCGGGTGGCTGCCGGCCGGGAGGCGCAACCGACGGCGGTGATCCTGGCCAGTCGCACGGGGTAATCGACGCCCAGCAGCGGGGAGCGGGTCGGTTACACCGGCCCGATGGCGGCCCAAGCGGCTGCCGCCCACGGGCTCAAGCTCGAGGTCATCAAACTCTCCCTGGCCAGGCGCGGCTTCGTCCTTCTGCCCAGACGCTGGCTCGTCGAACGATCCTTCGGCTGGGCGGCTCGCTTCGCCTCTTCCCTCGCTGGTCTCCACGGGCTCGCCTTCGCCTGCCTCAGGCTCCGCAGCTTCCTCGACGCAGGTTCATGACAACCTCTAGAAATTTGCCTGGGCGGTTTTGGCCACGACGTCTTGAGGAACTCCGATCGCATTCCAGAAACGAGGCCAATATCTGATTTTGTGTTGGCGAAACTGGGGAGCGGCACAAACTTCGGGCAAGGCCTTGGGTAAAAAATGACATCGTACCAATTTTCCAAATGACGACACAGAAACGCGTGCTGGCGGTGATCATGGGCGGCGGTCGTGGCACTCGCCTTTCGCCACTGACGCTCGAGCGCTGCAAGCCTGCTGTACCCCTCGCGGGCAAATACCGGCTCGTCGATATTCCGATCAGCAATTGTATCAACTCGGACATCAACCGCATCTTCATCCTGTCGCAGTTCCAAACCGCGTCCCTGCACCGGCATGTGCAGAATACTTATCACTTTGATCCGTTCGGTGGCGGCTTTGTGGATATCCTCTCGGCCGAGCAGACCGAGAAGAGCGCCGATTGGTATCAGGGTACGGCCGATGCGGTGCGGAGAAACTTGGTGCATTTCCGTGCGTTCCCCCACGACATCGTGCTGATTCTTTCGGGTGACCAGCTCTACCGGATGGACTACCGCAAGATCGTCGAGCAGCACATCGCAACCAAGGCGGATGTCACCATCGCGGCGATTCCGTTTCCGGTTTCCAAGGTTTCCGGCCTCGGCCTGATGCAGGTAAAGGACGACCATTCGATCGAGCGGTTCGTCGAAAAACCGAAGGATCCGGCGGTCATTCAAAGCCTGACGCTCAGCCCGGCGCTTGAGTCCGAGTTGATCACTCCTTCGGCGGAGAAGCGCTGCCTCGCATCGATGGGTATCTACGTGTTCAACCGGGCGGTGCTCGCGGAGGCGCTTGCGGGCACCCAAACCGATTTCGGAAAGGAAATCATCCCCGGCCTCCTCGGCAAAAAGAAGCTCTTCGCCCACATCTTCGAAGGCTATTGGGAGGATATCGGCACCGTGCGGGCGTTTTTCGAAGCAAACCTTGCCCTCGCCCAGCCGTTGCCGCCGTTCGATTTCTTCGATGCCACGGATCCCATCTACACGCTGGACCGTTACCTGCCCGCCGCGAAGCTCAACAAGTGTCTGATCGACCACGTCGTGATCGGTGACGGGTCGATCATCACGGATTCATCGCTGCACCACTGCGTACTCGGCGTCCGGAGCTTCATCGGTGAGGGTTCCGTGCTGGAGGATGCGGTCGTGATGGGGGCGGACTTGTACGAAACTCCCGCGCAGCTTGCCGAAAACAAGGCCCAGGGCCGGCCGCGCATCGGGATTGGCGCGCGGTGCCGCATCAAGGGCGCCATCATCGATAAGAATGCGCGGATTGGTGACGACTGCGTGCTCGTCATCGATGGCAAGGCCGACGGCACCTACGTCGGCGGTGCGGTGGTCATTCGCGACGGTGTGCTCGTCGTGCCGAAAGGCGCGGTCCTGCCAAAGGGAACGATTGTTTAGCTGCCCGGGTGCGTCGGGGTGCGGCGAAGCGCCAAGCTCAACCCCGCGCCGATCAGAAACACCGAGTAAAAGGTCCCCCGGCTGAAGCCGAGAATGAGCGAAGCATCGGGCTCGCGAAACGTTTCGCCGATGATCCGGACGACGGCGTAGGCGACGAGAAACTCGCCGCAAAGCCGGCCGGGTCGGGTGCGCACAATATCGCCCCCCCAGAAACGCCACTGCATGAACGCCAGCAGGACGGCACCCTCCAAGGCGGCTTCGTACAGCTGCGAGGGGTGGCGGGGGAAGTTCCCGCCGCCGGTCTCGGAAAAAATCACGGCCCACGGCGCGGTGGTCACCGTTCCCCACAGTTCGCCGTTGAGAAAATTGGCGATGCGCCCGAGCAGCAGGCCAACGGGAGTGGCCGAGGCGATGAGATCGGCGAGATGCAGGAAGGAAATCCTCCGGCTGCGGCCGAACCAGGCCAGCGCGATGGCGACGCCGATGAAGCCGCCGTGGCTGGCCATGCCGCCTTCCCATATCCGGAAAAAACTCAGCGGATCCCGAAGCAGTTGGTCCGGGTGATAAAAGAGAAACGAGCCCAGCCGGCCGCCGAGCATGATCCCCGCCACGATGGCCATCATCAAATCGGGAATCGTCTCGACCGGCAGGCGCGAGCGTTGCCGCCGTGCGTAGCGGACCAGTAGCCACCCCGCCGCGATAAAGCCCAGGACGTAGGCAAGCCCGTAGTAACGGATGCCGAAGTTACCCCAATGGGGGCCAAGAAAGGGAGTTGGTTGGTGAACCCAGTAGGCGATCGGCATGACGAGCGAATTACGTCACGCGGTCGAACTTCCGGTGGCGAATACAAACTGAGTGCATGCCCGGTGGCGTGAAAAACCACGATTTGGGCGGAGGGCTCGCGGAAGGATTTTAGGCCGGGCGGGAGTTTGCGCTTTCGGTTCCGACGTTGGAACCGCGAGGGCGCTTCGTTTTTTGGGATTGAGTGAAAACAGCCTTGCCGCGACTGCACGCGGGTTCGCTATGCTGCGGGCATGAGCGAATTGAAACGCACGCCCCTACGCGATTTTCACGCGGCGCACGGCGCGCGGCTGGTCGACTTCGCCGGCTGGGAAATGCCGGTGCAATACCGCAGCATTCTTGAGGAGCACAAGGCCGTGCGGAGAACGGCGGGGCTCTTCGACGTCAGTCACATGGGCGAGGTGGATGTGCGGGGTCCCGCCGCGGCCCGGTTCCTGAATCACCTTGTGACCAACGACGTCGCGAAACTTTTTCCCGGCAGGGTGCTGTACTCCCCGATGTGCTACCCCGGCGGAGGAGTGGTGGACGATCTGCTCGTCTACATGCGAGGGGTGGACGATTATTTTCTGTGCATCAACGCCGGCAATGTCGAAAAGGACCTCGCTTGGATTCGCGAACAGGCTGCCCGGTTCGACGTCGCGATCACCGACCGGAGCCCAGACTACGCCTTGCTTGCGGTGCAGGGACCGCGGGCCGCGGAGATTGTGCAGTCGTTGACGGGAGCGAAGTTGGGTCTCGTGAAATATTACCACTTCACCGAGGCGACGGTGGCGGGGGTACATTGCCTGGCCAGTCGCACGGGCTACACCGGCGAGGATGGTTTCGAACTCTATCACGCCGCTGGCGACGCCGTGCCGCTTGCGGAAGCGTTGCTCGCGGCCGGTGCGCCACGCGGCCTTGAACTGGCCGGACTTGGCGCCCGCGACAGCCTGCGCTTGGAGGCCGGCTATCCGCTGTACGGTCACGAAATCACGCAGGATATCTCTCCACTGACGGCGGGCCTCGGCTGGACCGTAAAGTTCGAAAAAGGGGCCGATTTCATCGGCCGGAGCGCACTGCTCGCCGAGAAGCAACACGGTGCACCAAACAAGGTGGTGTTTTTCAAGACGGGTGACCGGCGGATCGTTCGCGCCGATACTCCGGTTCTGGATTCGGCCGGGGCGACGGTCGGCCGGGTGCTTTCGGGCACGCTCTCGCCGTTGCTCAACGAGGCCATCGGGTCCGCCCTCGTCACCACGGCCGCTTCTTCGCCGCTCAAGGTGGATATTCGCGGCACGGCTCTTGAACTTTTTCCTGTCAGACCACCTTTCGTGGAGTTGAAGAAAAACTGATTTCAGCGGAGCGGGCTTGCACGCGATGAGTTGGCCGTTGAAATCGGCCGGTTGGCCGCCGCTTTCTCCTCCCAAACATTCTTTAGAACACCACCGTCCTGTACCCGCCATGAGCACTATTCCCGCCGATCTCCGCTACGCCAAGTCCCATGAGTGGGTCAAACCAGAGAGCGATGGTACGGTGATGATCGGAATCACGGACTACGCGCAGAATTCCCTCGGCGACATCACCTACGTGCAGTTGCCCAAGGTCGGCGCGAACCTCAATGCGGGCGAGGTGTTTGGGGTGGTGGAGTCGGTCAAAGCGGCGAGCGATCTTTACGCACCGGTCGCCGGGACGGTCGTGGCGGTGAATTCCGCGCTGGAATCTGCGCCCGAAACCGTCAATCGGGCCCCCTACGATGCGGGTTGGATGTTGAAGCTCAAGCCGGCCGATCCTGCCGCGGCGGCCGGCAGTTTGCTGGATGCGTCCAACTACGGACTCCTTGTTGCTTGAAACGGTCTGGCCGTGCTGCGTGGGGCTGGCGCAGTTTTCTGCCTCCAGCCGTTGCGCCTTGCGCAACGCTTTCTCAGCCGGTACGTCTAACCCTTTGTGCCGGCTTTCCGACTTGGTTGACGCCCAGCTCGAGGCCAAATCCTAAACCCGATCCTTACCTATCTGATGATTCGAAACGGTGCTCGTTACCTTGCGCTCGTAGCCACGATGGTGGTGGCCGAGTGTGTAAAAGCTGAAAACGCCTCCACCCCCGTGGTGACGAACGCCCCGGTTGGCGCCAAAGGGAGTGGTGCGGGCGGCAAACGGGAGGGAGCCGGGGCAAAGGGGACGGGAAAAGGCGGCCGCGGCGGCAACTCTCAGGTTCAGGCGGTGGAGGTCACGGCGATTTCCCGGAGTGACCTCACCGAAACCCTCCGGGTGGTGGGTTCCGTCGGTTCCAATGAAACCGCGAGTATTCGCCCGGAAATGGCTGGGATCATACGCGAGATTCGTTTCGTGGAAGGCCTGCCCGTGAAGAAAGGCGACCTGCTCGTGAAGATCGACGACTCCGAACTCGCGGCCCAGCTTGCCCAAAGCAAGGCGCGATTCGAACTCGCCAAACAAAATCTCGCCCGCGCCGACAGTCTGCAGCAGACGCTTTCGAATACTCAGGCCGACGTCGATCGCTCCCGGAGCGAGTATGCCGCGGCCCAAGCCGACGTCGATCTGCTGAAGGTCCGCATCGCTCGCACTGAGATGCGCGCCCCTTTCGACGGCGTGGCGGGAAGTCGGACGCTTTCCCCGGGAGACTACGTCAACACCCTTTCGATCATCACGACGATCAACGATCTCAGCCGGCTGAAGGCGGAGTTTCAGGTGCCCGAGCGTTACGTTTCCAAGGTGCGGAAGGGCACGCCGTTTACCGTCAAGGCGAGCACCTCGAGCACGGAACCGTCGACCCAGGGCGAAGTTTATTTCGTCAATTCGGTGATCGATCGCAATACTCGGGCCAGTGAAGTGAAGGGTTACCTGACCAATCCGACGCCGGCCCTTCAGGCGGGCATGTTTGCCGTCATCGAAGTCGTGCTGGAGGTGCGCAAGGGGGCGCTGGCCGTCCCGGAAGGCGCCATCTTTGTCGATCAACGCGGTCCGCAGTTGGTGGTGGTGAGGGAGCAGAATGGCCAGAAGGTGGCGGCATTCGTCCCGGTCAAACTCGGTTTGCGAGCCAAAGGCTTGGTCGAGGTCAGCGCCCTTGAGGGCCAGCTCGATGAACGCCAGCTCGTGGTGGGGGCGGGAGTCGGGGCGTTGGCCCTGTTTTCCGGAGCCCGGCTGGAAACGCGGCCGCTGCGGCAGGAATTTAAAATCGGAAATTAGGCCATGATTCTTTCCGACCTTTCGATCAAGCGGCCGGTGATCTGCCTGGTGGCTTCGATTTTGATCGTGCTGATCGGGGCGCTGGCTTTTCGCCGGTTGCCTGTCCGGGAGTACCCGAATACCGACTCGCCGGTCGTTTCCATCGATGTGTTTTACCGCGGTGCCTCGGCCGAGGTGGTCGAATCGAAAATCGTCGAAGTGATCGAGAAGGAAGTGTCCGCAATCGCCGGTTTGCGCGTGATCCGCTCCTTTTCTTTCGAGCAAAACGGACGAATTTCGCTCGAGTTCAATGTCAACCGGAACATCGATGAGGCGGCCAACGATGTGCGCGACAAAGTCGCCCGCGTGCGCCGCCAACTGCCCCCCGAGGTTGACGATCCGACGATTTCGAAGGCGGACTCGGACGCCGATCCCGTCATTTCCCTCTCCTTCAACTCCAAGAGTCATTCCCGCCTGGAGCTGACGGAATTGGTCGATCGCCTCGCGGTCCAGCGGTTGCAAACGATCTCGGGCGTGGCTTCGGTGGAATTGCGGGGACAGCGCTACGCCATGCGTCTCTGGGTCGATGCGACGAGGCTCGCGGCCTACAGTCTCACGGTTGCGGATATTGAGCGCGCCTTGCGCCAGCAGAACGTAGACCTGCCCAGTGGTCGCATCGAATCGCTCTCCCGCGAGTTTCCCGTCCGCCTGCGCGGCCGGATGGACGAGCCGATCGAGTATGAGAATCTGATCCTCGTTACGCGGAACGGCACCCAGGTGAAATTCAGCGATATCGGGCGGGTGGAACTCGGGGCGTCGGACTATCGCTTTCAGACTTACTTCAACGGCCGCGATTCCGTCAGTGTATCCGTTTTGCGGCAATCGACGGCCAATCTGCTCGAAGTTGCCCAGGAGGTGAAGGCACTCATTCCCGTGCTGCAGGCCGATTTGCCGGAAGGCGTGCTGGTTGAGGTGGCCTCGGATTACAGTCTGTTTGTCGAGCGTTCGGTGAAGGAAGTCTACACGACGCTGTGGGAAGCCGCGCTGCTGGTCGTGCTGATGATCTTCCTCTTCCTCCGTGACTGGCGCGCCACCTTGATTCCGCTCGTTGCGATTCCGGTCTCCCTGATCGGCACCTTTGCCGTGATGAGCTGGCTGGGGTTCACCATCAACACACTTACCTTGCTGGCACTGGTGCTCGCGGTCGGCCTGGTGGTGGATGACGCGATTGTCATGCTGGAGAATATTTTCCGGCGAATTGAAAAAGGGGAATCTCCCATTCGCGCCGCCATTTTTGGCGCCCGCCAGGTCGCTTTTGCCATCATCGCCACGACGCTGACGCTGGCCGCGGTTTTCCTCCCGGTGGCGTTTCAGTCCGGCCGGACCGGCCGGCTGTTTTACGAATTCGGACTGACGCTGGCCATCGCCGTGTCGGTATCGGCCTTTGTCGCCCTGACGCTGTCGCCGATGCTTTGTTCGCGGATGCTGCGGGCGAACAAGGTGGCGGGGCGCACTCAACACGGCTGGTTTTACGAGAAAACCGAGCCTTTCTTTGTCTGGCTGAACCGGATTTTTGAGCGCCTGCTGGGCGGGGCGATGCGGATGCGTTTACCTGTGCTGCTGGCGGCGCTGATCTTTTCGGTCACCGGACCGTATCTCTACACCAAACTCCAGCGCGAGCTTACACCGTTGGAGGACCGCGGAATTTTCAATGCGGGTTTCGTCGGCCCGGTCGGTTCCACGCCGGAATACAACGCCACTTATTCGCGGGACATGGAAAAAATGATTCTCGCGATCCCCGAAATCGAACGCACGTTTCACTGGACGGGCGGCGGCCGTGCCTTCCTCTCGGCCACGCTGAAGCCGTGGGAGGAACGCAAGCGCAAGACCCAGGAAGTGGTGGACGAACTCCGGGTGAAATTTCAAAACGAGATCACCGGCGGCCAGGCGTCGGCCTCGCCGGTGCGGCCCTTCGGCGGCGGAGGTGGCGGTGGCGGCGGTGGCGGTGGTGGCGGAGGTGGCGGTGTTCGGCTGGTGTTGCAAGGGAGCGATTTTGACCGTTTGCAGGAACTCGGGGTGCAGGTGTTGGAAATGATGCGTGGGACTGACATGTTCCGCGTGCCGCGGATCGATCCGTCGCCGACCAAACCGCAGCTCGACGTCCGCATCGACCGGGCAAAGGCGGCTGATCTCGGCGTGATGATTTCGGACGTTGCCGCCACGTTGGAAACCTTGCTCGGGAGCCGGCGCATCACTCAATTTCAGCGCGGCAACCGGCAATACGACGTTTTGGTGCAGGTGGAAGATGCCAGCCGCGCGAGTCCCTCGGATCTCGGTCGGCTCTACGTCAAGTCGACCACGGGGAATTTGATCCAGCTCAGCAACCTGGTCACTTACGACGAATCTGCCGTGCCCGAGAGCTTTCCGCACTTCAATCGCCTGCGTTCCGTTACGGTTTCGGCCCAGTTGGCCTCCGGTTACACGATCGGTGATGGCGTGGGGTTCCTCAGCGATTCCGTGCGCCAGATTCTCCCGCCGGGTTATGCCTTTGCGTGGGACGGCGAGTCCCGCGAGTTCGTCGAAAGTGCGAATGACACGTACATGCTCTTTGGCTTGGGGCTGCTCTTCACGTTCCTCGTGCTGGCGGCGCAGTTCGAGTCGTGGATTCACCCGCTGACCATCTTTACGGGGATCGTGCTCGCGATCTCCGGAGGCTTGATCGTGCTTTACTGCAGCCGCTTTTTTGGGCTGCCACTCACCGACAATATTTTTTCCCGTTTTGGCCTGATCATGCTCATCGGCATGGTGGCGAAAAACGGCATCCTCGTGGTCGAGTTTGCCAACCAACTCCAAATGCAGGGCCGGACGGCGGCCGATGCGGCTTACGAGGCCTCGTCCGTCCGATTCCGCCCGATCATCATGACGTCGATCGCGACGATCCTCGGGGCGGTGCCGATCGCTTTCATGTCCGGTGCGGGGGCCGAGACGCGCAATCCGATGGGGATCGTGGTGGTCGGAGGGCTCTCGATCGCGACAGTCCTGACGCTTTTCGTTGTCCCGATCGTTTATGTGCTGATGGACCGGTTGTGCGTGAAGCTGACCGGCCACTCCAGTGCCCATGGCCTCATTCGGGCGGCGGAGATCGATCACGAGACGGCGGTACTGCCCGAAGCGGTTGGCGCAAAATAGATCGGAGCGTCTCTCTCCGCATCGCGCGCGGGAGAAGGGCCGGGGGGCATGTCATTGGGTGTCGCGTTCGCGCAACTGGCGGCGGAAATATCCCCGTGATTGGTTGATTGGCCAAAACCTGCCGAAGAGGCGTCCATCCCTCACGCACGGCTGAAGAGGCGCTCCCTGAGTAACACGCAGCACGATTGCTGGCGCGGCGGCTTGAGGTGGAAAACCGGCGTGATATACCACCATCCATGACTACCCCAAATCGTGGCGGGCGATGGCTGATGGCGTGGTTGGCGATCGCCCTGGCCCATGTGTTGTCGGCGGTGGAGACAAGACGTCCGAACGTGATTTTTATCCTCACCGACAACCAGGGAGCCTGGACGCTCGGGTGCTACGGTAATCCCGACATTCGGACGCCGCACATCGACCGGCTCGCTGCCGAAGGAACGCGCTTTACCCGCGCCCTCAGCAGCAACCCGGTCTGCTCACCGACGCGGGCTACGTTTCTGACGGGTCTGCTTCCCTCGCAACACGGCGTGCATTCCTTTCTCGATCAGAAATACATGACGGGCCCGGAGGCGTATAACACCCTCAAGGAATTTACGTCGCTCGGCGAAGTGCTGCGTGATGCGGGCTACGTATGCGGACTCAGCGGCAAGTGGCACCTCGGCGAAAACCTCAAACCCTCGGAGGGTTTTACGTTCTGGGTGACGAAGCCCGATGGCAGCACCCGGGAATTTTACGATCAGGAGGTCATTCAAGACGGCAGGATCCGTGAGGAAGCCGGCTATACCACTGATCTTTGGACACGGAAGGGCATCCAGTTTATGGAGCAGAACAAGGAGCGTCCGTTCTTCCTCTTTCTGGCTTACAACGGGCCCTATTCGCTGGGCCCCTTGATGCTTAACCCGGCGAGAAACCGGCATGCAGCCTCCTACAAAGGCAGGAAATTTCTCAGCTTTCCGGTCGATGCGATGCACCCGTGGCAGAATGCGAACAAGCAGTTCCACAACCAGCAGGTGGCGATGGAGCGGCTCGCCGCCGAGACCAGTGGGGTGGACGATGGAGTGGGTGAAATTATGGCGGCGGTAAAACGCCTTGGTCTCGACGAAAACACCGTGGTTGTTTATGCCGCCGACCAAGGGTGGATGGGTGGCCAAAATGGCATGTGGGGGATGGGCGACCACTTTCGCCCGACTGCGGCGCACGAGTTGATGATGCAGATTCCGCTCATCTTCCGGCAGCCGGGAAAAATTCCGGCTGGCCGCACCAACGACAGTATCGTGAGCAACTACGATTTTCTGCCGACGCTGCTCGCTCAACTCGGGCTCGGCGATCGCATGCCGGTGCAGCCGAAATCACCCGGACGCGACTTCTCCGCGATGCTGCGCGGGGAGTCATCGGCCTGGGACAACGTGATGTTTTTCGAAATGGAAAACACCCGCGCGATCCGCACGGACAATTGGAAGTACGTGGCCCGCTTTCCGAACGGTCCATTTGAGCTCTACGATATGAAGCAAGACCCGCGGGAGCGTTTCAATTTGTTCGGTCAGCCCGGCACGGAGGGCAAACGCATCGAACTCTCCCGCCGCCTCGACGATTTCTTCGCGACCTACGCCGATCCCCAGTACGACATTTGGAAGGGTGGGCGGTCCAAGGCGAAACGGCACACCGACTGAAACGGCACTTACGAGACGATCTCGAAATCTCGTAACCAAGCCATAAATCCGCCTTGCACTTTCCCCGGCCGGCGTTTGCCTCCAAATTCCTGTTCTGGAGAGGTGGCCGAGTGGTCTAAGGCGGCGGTTTGCTAAACCGCTGTAGGGGTTTAAATCC
>CANJKL010000029.1:0-11618 GCA_947474935.1 Opitutia bacterium | reverse complement strand
GCCGCCGGAGAACACGGCGCTGTTGAGCGCGGAGAACTTGTTGTCGCCGGTCGGGATGACCTTGCCGAAGAATTTTCGGAAGAGTTCCGGATGCTCGCGCAGGCCCTCGGTCGAGTTGACGAAGATCACGCCCTGCTTGGCGACGATGTCCTTGATGTTCGAGTAGGCGGCCTCGGAATCGAACTGGGCCTCGACGCCGGCGAGGAACTTGCGCTCCTGCTCGGGGATGCCGAGGCGCTCGAAGGTCTTTTTGATGTCATCGGGAACCTCGTCCCACGTGCGCTTGGGCTTCTGGCCCTGCGAGAGGTAGTAGCGGATCTTGGAGAAATCGATGGCCTCAAGGTCCTTGGTCGCCCAGTGCGTGGGCATGGGCTTGGCGAGGAAGGTCTTCAAGGCCTTCAGTCGGAAATCAAGGATCCACGGCGCCTCCTTTTTGACGGAGCTGATGTAGCGGACCGTGTCTTCGCTCAGGCCGGTGCCGGCGTCGAAGGCATAGTCGACTTTGTAGGAGAAATTTCCGGAAGACTGGTCGATGCCGGCGACGGGATTCTCGGAAACCGTTTCCGCGTCGGTGGTGAGCGTATCGATGTTGGCCATGGGAGTGATTGATTTAGAACGCGAGGGCGCCGGGGAGGCGAAGGGTGGCGGGTTGGGTCGGGCGACGGGTCCTCGGACGGTGCGACGCGTGGGGTTGGATCAGGCGACGCCGAGCTCTTTTTTGACCCAGTCGTAGCCCTTGGCCTCGAGCTCGAGCGCGAGCGATTTGTCGCCGCTCTTCACGATGTGGCCGTCCCACATGACGTGGACGTAGTCGGGCACGATGTAGTTCAGCAGGCGTTGATAATGCGTGATCATCAACACGCCGAGATTGGGGCCGCGCAGGGTGTTGACGCCGTCGGCCACGATGCGGAGCGCGTCGATGTCGAGGCCGGAGTCGGTCTCGTCCATGAGGGCGAATTTGGGCTCGAGCATGGCCATCTGGAGGATCTCGCAGCGCTTCTTCTCGCCGCCGGAGAAGCCCTCGTTCACCGAGCGCGAGGTGAATTTCCGGTCGATCTTCAGCATGTCCATCTTTGCATAGAGCCTCTTGTAGTAGGCGCTGGCGTCGAGTTCTTCGCCCTCGGCCAGGCGGGCCTGCTGGGCGGCGCGAAGGAAGTTGGCGATCGAAACGCCGGGGATCTCGCTCGGGTACTGAAACGCGAGGAAGATGCCGGCGCGCGCGCGTTCGTCGGCCTGCCGGGCCAGAATGGATTCGCCGTCGAGCAGCACGTCGCCGCCGGTGATGGTGTAATCCGGATGGCCGGCGATTGCCTTGGACAGCGTCGACTTACCGGTGCCGTTCGGCCCCATGATGGCGTGGACTTCGCCGCTCTTGATGAGCAGCGAGAGGCCTTTGACGATTTCCTTTTCGCCGATGGCGACGGAGAGATTTTTGATTTCGAGCGAGGACATGGTCTGGAAAAGTAGCGAGTAGAGCGGGGCGCGAAACCAGGTCAGTGGGCGGACTCGGTGGCCTTGCCGCGGAAGATGATTTCGACCGACTTGGCGTCGTAGCCCTGTGGCAGGACGGAGTTCACCTTTTCGATAAGCTCGGCGGGCAGGTCGATATCGTGCGTCTTGCCAGTCTGCTCATCATGGAAATGGGCGTGCGGGCGGAGGTTGGGGCAATAACGCGTCGGACCCCGCTCGAAGTTGACCGACCGGACCAGATCGCACTGCACGAGGGTCTCCAAACAGTTGTAAACGGTCGCGAGCGAGATGGTGGGGAGCTCGGATTTCACCCGCGCAAAGACTTCGTCTGCCGTGGGATGGTCGCGCTTGTCGAGCAGGATGTTGTAAACAACTTCACGCTGCGGGGTGGAGCGGAGGCCGCTGTCGGCCAAGCGCCGGGAAAGGGCGTCGGAGTTTAAAGTCGTGGACATGCGTTTTGAGGGAGGTTCAACAAATTGGAATGGTTCTAAGGCGCAACTAATAATTATAACTATTCCAAATAGCCTCTCGGGCGATAAGGCTCAGGCCGACAGCGCAATCAGTTGGCTCGGGGCACGAGCCCCTTTTTTCCGATGCGAACCGCGCTATTGCGTTGCTCCGGGCTCAACGAGCCCGCTCGCGGGTTGGCGCGTCAGCCTTCGTGTTCGGCAAGCCAGCGCTCGGCTTCAATGGCGGCCGCGCAGCCCATGCCGGCGGCGGTGATCGCCTGGCGATAGACGTGATCCGAGCAGTCGCCCGCGACGTAGACGCCAGGCAGGTTGGTCTGCACCTGCGAGCCGGTGGCGGGCTTGAAGTAACCGCCCTCGTCGACGTCGAGCGGCGGGGCAAACGGGCCGGTGTTGGGCACATGGCCGATGGCGACGAAAATCCCCTTCACGGGCAGCACGGACTCGGCGCCGGTTTTAACGTGCTTCACCTTCAGGCCGCTGACGGCGCCCTCCTTCACGCCGAGCACCTCGACGGGCACGGTGTCCCAGACCATTTGGATCTTTTCGTGCCGGGTGGCGCGATCGGCCATGATCTTCGAGGCCCGGAGGGTATCGCGGCGGTGGACGAGGTAAACCTTGCTGGCGAAGCGGGTGAGAAACAGGGCTTCTTCCGCGGCGCTGTCACCGCCGCCAAGGACGGCGACCTCCATCTTGCGGTAGAAAGCACCGTCGCAGGTCGCGCACGTGGTCACGCCCTTGCCACCGTAAAGTTCCTTTTCGCCGGGGATACCGGTCATGCGTGGCGAGGCGCCGGTGGCGATGATGACGGCCTTCGCGAGGATCACGCGGTCACCGCAGAAAAGTTGGCGGGGCATCGACGTGAAGTCGACGCGGTCGACGAGCGTCTGCTCGAAGCGCGTGCCGAAGCGCGTGGCCTGCTCGCGCATGTTCTGGGTCAGCTGGAAGCCGTCGACGCCATGCGGGAAGCCGGGGAAGTTTTCCACTTCGCTGGTCGTGGTGAGCTGGCCACCGGGCAGCGGACCTTCGAGCACCAACGGGTTCAGATTGGCGCGGCCCGTGTAGATCGCGGCGGTGAGGCCGGCGCAGCCAGTGCCGATGATGACGACGTTTTCGACGGTGGGGGTGGACATGAGGAGCGTGGACAAAACACAGAGCCGCGGAGATTGCGGAGTGCAACTCCGGAGATGTAACCGGATCGAAAGGAACCGGTCGGTCGCGGCGGGGATGAACGGGGGCCGTCCGTCACTCGCGGCGGACAAGCTGGCGGGTGTCCCACAGCATCACCTTTTTTCCGTTTTCGGTGACGAATCGAATCCAGTTGCCGGAATTACCCACACCGGTGTGAACCCGAAACGTGTGCCGGCTGAGGGGCAGCAGGCGGCCGACCCCCGCCAACTCGAGCATCAACTCCGGTCCAGGTGGCCGGCGGACGGTGAAGACCTTGCCCGCCGGATCCACATAATCGCCCGTGAGCGCATCGAGCCGGCGGGTGTCGGCTTGCGCGGCGAGAATCCGGAGTAGCGGGGCAATCAAGTCGCGCGTCCAAGGGCCGTTGGTGGACAAGACCAGGCCGACGCCGACGTCCGGGCGGACGACGATGCGCGAATAAAAATAATTCCACGCCCCAATGTGATACCAGTAGGGCAGGTTTTCGCGCCACGTGTAATGCCAGCCGAGACCGATGGCGGTGGCTTCGCCCGCGGGCACGGCGGCGGTGAAGAGCAGATCCTTCACCGCGTCCGGAATGGGAGCGGCGGGGCCTTCCGCCAGATGGGCCTGCGCGAACCGCCCGATGTCCTCGACCGTGGCAACCAGGCTGGACGCCGGAGTCTGGGCGTCGAAGAGCGGGGATGCGGGCCGCGGCACGAGTTTTCCTTCCTGCATCCAATAGGATGTCGCGAGGTCGGGATGGGGTGGCAGCGTGGTGAGGCCGCTGGCGTCGAGGTGCAGCGGACGCAGGACGCGGTCGCGCAACAGATCGGCATACGTTCGGCCGGTCGCGCGTTCCATCGCCGCGCCCACCAGCGAGAATCCGGTGTTCGAATACTGGTGCTGCAATCCTGGCTGCGCCGTCAGACCGGCCGCGCGCGTCCATGCGAGCAATTGTTCGAGCGAGTAGGAGTGATTGGACTGGCCCCAGCCGTTGGTGAAGCCGGAGGTGTGGCTGGCGAGGCGGCGCAGCGTGAGCGGCGGTGCGCCCGGCTCCGGGAAGCGGGGTTGAAATTCCGGGAGGTAGCGGGTGAGTGGCGCGTCGAGATCGATCCGGCCCTCCTGCGCCAGCTGCGCGAGCATCAGCGTCGTGTAGACCTTGGTGATCGACGCCATCTGCCAGCGCGTCGCGGTGGTAGCCGGGCGCTTTTGCGCGACGTCGGCCAGGCCGAATGCGCCGCTCCAGAGGAGACCCGAGGCGTCGACTGCCGCCACCGCGATGCCCGGCGCCTTTGTGGTCGGATCGGCGAGCCACTGCCTGACCGCCTCAGCGACCTCGGGCGGGGGCGCGGGAATGGCCGCGCTCACGGCGGGCCGTAGCAGGACAACGACGAGCAGCAACAGACAGGCACATGACGTTCGGATCGGTAACGGAGTTTTCATGGGATGGGGCCGCGGCGGACTTTTAGGGAAGGGCCAAAGGAACTACTGAGGCAGCCCGTGCGGTCGCCCAATACTAAAAAACGCAGCCGGGCCCGAGTTAGTCGCGGTGTTTGCTCCCCGGCTGAGGCACGACGGCGATGCTCACCACCCGTAACTCCGCTTGATTTTCAGCGGCTGGTAGAGGTCGGGGGAGAGTTCCTGCAGGAAGCGGCTCGGGCTTTGCAGCATCGCGGGGCCGCCCTTGGTGTTGACCTTCGGAAAGCAGAGGTAGAGTTCGTCCCGGGCGCGGGTGACGGCGACGTAGAACAGGCGGCGCTCCTCCTCGACATCGCCGGCCTCGATCGCGCGGCGGAGCGGAAAACTGCCGTCGGCGAGGCCGATCAGGAACACGGCCGCGTATTCGAGGCCCTTTGCCTGGTGCACCGTCGTGAGGCGGAGCGCGTCGGCATTGGGGTCGGCGGAGCGGTCGCTCGTCTCGCTGTTGAGCAGCATCACCTCGACGAGGAGCTGGTGCATGTCCTCGTAGCGGCTCGCGAAACCGATCATCGATTTCAGGTCGTCGAGGCGTGAGACGTAGTTGGCGAACGCGCCCTTCAGGTAGTCCCCATACCAGCCGTCGATCGCGATCTCGACGGCGTTGTGCGGCTTCAGCGTGCGCATCACGTCGGCGACCTGCTTGAGGGAGGCGGTGAATTTGGGCCATTCCTCCTTCGCATCCTTCGGCACCTTCGACTTCACGTCGTCGGTGTCGAGCGCGTCGATGAAGTCCAGCTGCAGCAGCTTGGCGTGCTCCAGGGCGGCGGCGTGGAGTTTTTGCGCGTTCTTGTCGCCGACCTTCGGGAGCAGCACGGCGATGCGGTTCCACGCCGCGGTGTCGGACGGGTTGTACACGAAGCGCAACAGCGCCACGAGGTCGCGGATGTGCGCCTGCTCGAAAAACCGGACGCCGCTCGTGATCTGATAGGGAATCTGGAGCCGCGACAATTCGAGCTGGATGTCGAGCGCCTGGAAATGCGCGCGGTAGAGGATTGCAATGTCCGAGAGCGAGCAGCCCTCGTCCAGCAACCCACGCACCCGCTGGACGATGAACTGGGCCTGTTCGCGGCCGTCCATCGACTGGACAAAATAAGGTTTCTCGGAATTGGCCCGGTGCGGGCGCAGCTCCTTCTCGAAAGCGCGGCCCTTGGGCTGGGCGAGCAGCACGCCGTTGGCGAGCGCGAGGATCTGCGGGGTCGAGCGGTAGTTGGTCTCGATCCGATGGATGATCGTGCCCGGGTGGCGGTCGGGAAACGTGAGGATGTTTTCGACGTTCGCACCGCGCCAGGTGTAGATGCACTGCGCGTCGTCGCCCACGGCCATGACGCGGTGGTGGGAGCCGATCAGGTCGACGATCTGCGACTGGATCGTGTTGGTATCCTGGTATTCGTCGACGAGGACGTGCCGGAAGCGGTGGGAAAAATACTCGGCGGTGGCGGGCGATTGCTTGAGCAGGTTGAGCCAGTGCTCGAGCAGATCGTCGTAGTCCAGCGTGTTGGCCTCGCGTTTCCGCTCGGCGTATTTCTTCGCGAAGAGCGGCAGGCGGTCGGCGACGGCGTCGTGTTGCGGAAAGAAGCGGCTGACGACCTCGGAGAGGGGCAGCTGGGTATTGCGCGCCATCGAAAGGATCGAGTGGAGCGGTCCCGGGCGCGGGTGGGTCTTGTCCTTGAAGAACCCCTTGTCAGCGGCCTCCACGGCATCGCGCAGGATGCCCTCGGATTCCTCGGCATCCAGGATGGTGAAGGCCCGGGGCAGGCCGATGGCATCGCCGTGGGTGCGCAGGGCGCGGTGCCCGATGCTGTGAAAGGTGCCGCCCCAGAAGCGTGCCGGCTCGACCCCGGTGAGATCGTGCACGCGATGGAGCATTTCCTTCGCGGCCTTGTTGGTGAACGTGAGCAGGAGAATCTCGCCGGGCCGCACCCCTTGCGAAAGAAGGTACGCCACGCGGTAGGTGAGCGTGCGGGTTTTGCCCGAGCCGGCGCCGGCGAGGACCAGCAGCGGCCCGGGTTCGGCGGTCACGGCATGAAACTGCTCGTCGTTCAGCTGCGCACGGAAGTCGATCGGCGGAAAGCCGTGCGGTGCGGACGAGGAGTCGAGGGCGAAATCCATGCGGACGAAGGGAAGATGGCCGCAAAGAAGCCCGCAGGGCGCAAAGAGAAAGTGCGAATTCGCCGCGTTCGCCGGCGAAAGTGCGCGCCGGATCGCGGAAACTGGGCGGGACGGCGGAAAAATCCCAAGAAACTCCCGGCTCGTGCGTTGGTCTGGGGCGAAGCATCATTCACCCAGCCATCGACCGAT
This sequence comes from Opitutia bacterium, assembly GCA_947474935.1. Classification (GTDB taxonomy): domain Bacteria; phylum Verrucomicrobiota; class Verrucomicrobiia; order Opitutales; family Opitutaceae; genus ER46. Next base: position 4,752 of record CANJKL010000029.1, on the reverse strand, counting down.
CATGAAAATCATTTCCTCCCTTCTCGCCGGCGCGGCCCTCGCCGCGGCCGCGTTCGCCCAACCCGCCCTGACGATCTACAACCAGAACTTCGCGGTGGTCCGCGAGCGCGTGCCGTTCGATCTCCGGGCGGGCGAAAATGCGGTCACGTTTTCCGGCGCGACGCTGCAGCTCGAGCCCGACTCGGTCGTGTTGCGCGATCCGGCGGGCCGGGCGCAGTTCCGTGTGCTTGAGCAGAGCTACCGGGCCGACGTCATGTCGCAGGGACTTTTGCTTTCGCTCAACGAGGGCCGGGAGCTCGACTTCCTCCTGCGCGATCAGAACGCGAAGGAATATACCGTGCGCGGCAAGATCATCCGCAGCGGTTACGCCGCGGGTGGCCAGGCCGGGACGCCGATAGTCGAGGTGGACGGCAAGTTGCGCTTCTCACTGCCGGGCGAGCCCTTGTTCCCCGCGCTCGCCGGCGACGGCATTTTGAAACCCACGCTCACGTGGCAGATCGGCGCGGCGAGTGCGGCGAAGTTCGAGGCCGAACTGGGCTACATCACCGGTGGCCTGAGCTGGCAGGCGGCCTACAACCTCGTCGCGCCCGAGAAGGGCGACATGCTGGACATTGTCGGTTGGGTGACGGTGAACAATCAGAGCGGAAAGCAGTTTGACCGTGCGGCCATCAAGCTGATGGCCGGCAACGTGAACAAACTGCAACCCGACCGCGGCGTCATGGACACCCGGGCGCGTGGGGTGATGATGGCGATGGCAGCCGAGGCCGCCCCCGTCAGCGAAAAGGCCTTCGACGAATTTCACCTCTACTCGCTCGCCCGCGCAGTCACGCTGCGCGACAAGGAGACGAAGCAGGTCGAGTTCATGCGGGCGACGGGTGTGAAGGCACCGGTGATCTACGTTTACGACGGCGCCGCCGCGATGGGACGGAGTTTCGGCAACATGATCCGCGATCCGGGTTACGGCACGCAGGCGGGCAACAAGAAAGTCTGGGTGATGCGGGAATTCCGAAACAGCGAGGACAACCGTCTCGGCCTGCCCCTGCCCAAGGGCCGCATGCGTTTCTACCGCCGCGACGAAGCGGATGGCCGGATCGAGTTTACGGGCGAAAACGAACTCGATCACACCGCGAAGAACGAATGGCTCCGGATCTATACCGGCGACGCGTTCGACGTCGTCGGCGAGCGCGTGCGCACCGACTTTCAGGGCAACAACCGCCAGGATTTCGCCGAGGAGGCATTCGAGATCAAGTTGCGCAACCGCAAGGCCGAGCCGGTGACGGTACGCGTGGTCGAGCACCTTTATCGTTGGACGAACTGGACCGTCCTCACGAAGTCGGACGAGTTGGCCAAGAAGGATGCGCAGACGATCGAGTTTTCCGTGCTGCTGCAGCCCGACCAGGAGCGCTCGATCACGTATCGCGTGCGCTACGACTGGCGCTAGGCGTTTCCCCTCGCAGCAGCGTCAGAGCAGCGCGAGTTCGTCGCGGTGCACGACTTCGAGCCGCTTGCGGGTGGGAAAGAGCGCGCGCATGGCGTCGCCCTTTTTGCCCGCGATGGCGGGAATGTCGGCGCTCGAAAACGAAGTCCGGCCGCGGGCGAGGACCGTGCCGTCGGGCCCGGCGATGTTCACCACCTCGCCGGCGGCGAACTCGCCCTGCGCTCCGGTCACCCCGACGGCGAGCAGGCTGCGACCGTCGTCGCGCAGGACCGGAATCGCGCACGCGTTGACCTGGAGCGTACCGGTGGGCCGTTGAAAATAGGCGAGCCAGCGCTTTTTTGCCTCAAGCGGGAGTCCGTTTGGCACGAAGAACGTTCCCGGGCCGCCGCCGGCGAAAAGGCGCGACAGAATTTCGGGTTCGCTGCCGCTGGCGATGAAAACCCCGCAACCGGAGCGCGTGGCCAGCTTGGCCGCGGTGATTTTCGACTGCATGCCGCCGACGGCCGTCTCGCTCGTCGTGCCGCCGGCCATCGCCTCGATTTCGGGCGTGATCCGCTCGATCACGGGCACGATCTGGCCCGTGCCCTTCATGTCGATCAGGCCGGGCGCGGTGGAAAGGATCACGAGATACTGCGCCTGCGTCAGGCTCGCGACCATGGCCGAGAGGATGTCGTTGTCGCCGAACTTCAACAGCGCGTGGATTTCGGCGGCGCTCACCGTGTCGTTTTCGTTGATGATCGGTACGGTGCGATAGGCGATCAACTGCTCGAGGCATTGCTTGATGCCGAGGTAGCGATCCCGGGCGCGCAGGTCCTCGTGGGTGAGCAGCACCTGCGCGACGACGATGCCGTGCGACGCGAAACCGGCCTCCCACGTCTGCATCAACCGCGACTGGCCGATGGCGGCGCAGGCCTGTTTTTTGGACACGTCCTTCGGGCGCTTGGCGAGTTGCAGCGCGCCCATGCCGAGCCCGACGGCGCCGGAGGAGACGACAATCACCTCCGTGCCGCGGGCGCGGAGCGCGGCGATCTCTGCGCACACCGCCGCGATGCGCGCGGTGTCGAGCCGACCGATGCCGGTCGTGAGAACGCCGGTCCCGAGTTTGACGACGACCCGGCGCGGCGCGGGAGAATTTTCCTTCTTTGACACGGGAACCGCGGAGTCGGGAAGGGAAGTCTCGCCCGCAAGGCGGGCCACTCCGGTTTCCCATGCCCCGCATGGACGAATCGATCAGACCGTGAGCAGGTCCTTTTCCTTGTGAGCGAGGTGCGCGTTGATGTCGGCGATCGATTTGTCGGTCGCCGTCTGGATGTCTTTTTCCAGACGCTTCGCGTCGTCTTCGGGGAGTTGGGCCTTCTTGACGGCTTCGATGGTGTCGCGGCGAACATTGCGGACGTGCACGCGGCCTTCCTCAGCGAGCTTGTGCGCGGTCTTGACGTATTCCTGCCGGCGCTCGCGGCTCATTTCGGGAAGCGGTACGCGGATCAATTTGCCATCGATGATGGGGTTGAAACCGAGGTTCGCATCGACGATGCCCTTGGCGATCGCCTTCGTGAGGCTCGCGTCCCACGGCTGGATCTGGATCAGTCGCGCATCGGGCGTCGAGATGGCGGCGCATTCCTTGAGGCGCATGGTGGAGCCGTAGGCATCCACGGAAACGCCTTCGACCATGGCAGGCGTGGCTTTGCCCGTGTGAATGGCGCTGAACTCGTGGAGCGTGTAGTCCACGGCTTTTTTCATCTTGGCCTGGGCGTCGTTTAGAATCGGATGGCTCATGGAAGGAACGGGTTGAGGTTGGGGCGCGATCGCGGATCAATTCTTCACCAACGTGCCGATTTTCTCTCCGGTCACGGCCTTGCGGATGGCGTGTTCGTCGCCGAGATCGAAAACTAGGATGGGCACGTTGTTATCCATGCAGAGGGAGAACGCGGTCGAGTCCATGACGTTGAGCCGCTGTTTCAGCGCTTCGATGAACGTGAGGTGCTCGAAGCGTACGGCGTCGGCGTGTTTCTTCGGATCCTTGTCGTAGACGCCGTCCACCTTGGTGGCCTTGAGGATGATGTCGGCGTGCAGTTCGCTGGCGCGGAGGGCGGCAGTGGTGTCGGTCGAAAAATAGGGGTTGCCGGTCCCGGCGACGAAGATGACGACGCGTCCTTTTTCGAGGTGTCGCATGGCGCGGCGGAGGATGAAAGGCTCGGCGATCTGGTTCATGGGGATCGCGGACTGGACCCGGGTGTCGACGCCGAGTTTTTCGAGGCAATCCATGAGGGCTAGGCCGTTGATCACGGTGGCGAGCATGCCCATGTAGTCGCCGGTGGTGCGGTCGACGCCGCGCTTTTCGCCGGCGAGCCCGCGGAAGATGTTGCCGCCGCCGATCACGACGCAGACCTGCACGCCGAGTTCGTGGATCTCCTTCAGCTGGGTGCAGACCTTTTCTAGGGTGGCGCCGTCGATGGCATCGCCCGATTTACCCCCGCGCAACACCTCCCCTGAGAGCTTCAGGACGACGCGCTTGTATTTGGCGCGCAGACCGGCCGGCTTGATTTCACGCATAAGGAACAGCAAACGAGCGGGAAAAATCCCCGTCAATGCCCGAGATGCCGGCGCGGTGGGGCCGGGGCGGAGGAGCGGGCGATCAATGGCTTCCTGACGGCGGCGTTTCCGGCCTTGACCGGCGCGACATGGCTCGCAGCGTGTCCCTTCCTCACCTCACTGCCTGATGGTGTAATGGTAGCACAGGCGACTTTGACTCGCCTAGTCATGGTTCGAATCCATGTCGGGCAGCCAATTGAAGGATAGCGAGTTACGTAAGGACTGGGCGATTTAAATATTTAAACTTGTCGTCTACTTGACGAAAAACAGGGGGTGTTGGCTAGAAACCCGTGTCAGCGGGTTTCCTTTGCCCAAGGTCGCCAAATCTCGACATCAGGCATTTTGGTGCGCGCCCCGCTGGCGGCCGGCAACGAAGCGTTAGGGGCGGACCACGAACCCACACGGTCGTCCGCTATCGTCCTACCGCCATTGTTCTGCCGCGATCCTGCTGACCCCGAGATCGGCCGCCCCCCTGCGACCCGGCCCACCCGCTTTTCCGCCCCCCCCCCCCCCGCCGGCCACAGGGCATGATCTTGGACCCCGCGCGGACTTTGGTGCTATTTTAGCTATTCACCGATTTCAATTGGCATTGCGATTAGGGGGTAGACGTAAACCTGCCTCGACTACCTCACAAAGACGCTCGCGGGGAATCCGGTACGGAGAAATGAGCCCCACTCCTCTCCTACTGCGACTCGGAGCATATCAGAGCGAGCAGATGAACG
>CANJKL010000028.1:0-16838 GCA_947474935.1 Opitutia bacterium | reverse complement strand
GCGGTGAGCGAGCGGCAGGCGCGCCTGATGGCGCAGTGGATGGGCGTGGGTTTCGTGCACGGGGTGATGAACACGGACAACATGGCGCTCTCGGGCGAGACGATCGATTACGGGCCGTGTGCCTTCATGGAGGCGTATGATCCGGCGACGGTGTTCAGCTCGATCGACCGCGACGGGCGCTACGCCTATGGCAATCAGCCGCAGATCGCGCAGTGGAATATCGCGCGGTTTGCGGAGACACTGTTGACGGTGCTCCATCCGCAGGAGGCGCCGGCGATCGCACTGGCCGACGAGGCCATCGGACGGTTCGGGGAGAGCTTTCAGCGCCACTGGATCGCGGGGATGCGGCGGAAACTCGGGTTGTTCAACGAAGAGCCGGAGGATGAGGCGTTGACCGGGTCGCTGCTGGAGTGGATGCGGGCGACGAAGGCGGATTTCACGAACACGTTTGCCGAGCTCGAAACGCTCGGGGCGACGAAGGCGGACGGCGAATTTGCGGCGTGGCAGGCGCGTTGGCGGGCGCGGCTTGAGCGGCAACCGCAGACGGCGGAGGAGGTCGGGCGGTTGCGGCGGGCACATTGCCCGGCGGTGATCCCGCGCAATCATCGCGTCGAAGAAGCGCTCGTGGCGGCCGAGGCGGGGGAGGTGAGGGTGATGGAGCGGTTGCTGGAAGTGCTGGCCGCGCCCTACGACCACGAGCGGGCGGGGGCTACGCCGGAGTATCGCGCGCCGGCGCCGGAGGGGGGCGAGGGGTATCGGACGTTTTGCGGCACGTGAGGCAAAGCGGTCCGATGGAGTCATGCTCGAATTCTCGATAACGCCGCTTTGAAAGCGCGTTCTTCGGCCCCGGCAAACTCTCGCTCGACGCGTTGTGGCGGAAAATAAGCGGCCCGGTCAGTTCTTGGGCGGCGGGTTGCAGAGGTCTTCGTAGGCGTAGAGGATGGCGCCGATCACCAGCGGGATGGTAAAAAGCACGCCGACGAAGAGCGCGATGATGCCGAGCATCGTCATGATCATGCCGAGGATCGCGACGAAGAAGACGCGGAACCATTGCTTCGACACGACGCGGCGGCTGACCTCCATCGCAGTCCAAGGGCCGAGATTTTTGTCAATTACGAGGCCGATGGTGAACATCCAGCAGACCGAGAGATAGGTGATAAGCAGGCCGCCAACGAAGACGCCGGCGATCGCGAGCGGGCTGAGATCGGGAAGTTTGCCGCCGGCCTGGCCGTGAATCGCCACGTTGAAGAAAAACGAAATGAGCGGCGCGCAGAAAAGAACCAGCACCGCCACGGTGAGCGCAGTGGTGAGGAGGCCGGCGAGCATGAGTGGGAACGGGGCGCGCTTGAAGCCGGCGAACACATCCCCTACCTTTCGGCGCTGGCCGCGCATCTTGCCGAGATAATAATAGTAGAGCCCGCCGTAGAAGATGGCGTTGAGAAAAAGTCCGGCGATGGCGCCCAGAATGGGAATGAACCCGATCGCCATCTGCACCACGACCACGAGCAGGGTGGCGCCGACGAGCGGGAGGAAATTATTTTTCCACAGCTGAAAGCTGCGGTCGAGGCAGCTGAACACGTCGAGGGCTTGGGCCCGCGTGCGCAGGTCCTCGGCCAGCGAGTTTGCATCCTGCGGCCCGGCGGGCAGGGCGGGAGCGGGTTCGGCGCCGAGCACGGGAGGCGCTCCGTCGGCCGGGAACAACTCCGTGAAATCGCCGAGGCGCTTCCACACGTCGGAGCCCAGGGCCTTCGCTTTGGTTTCGAGATTGGCGCGGCCCGCCTTGATCCACGTCCGCACCTGATCGGCCGTCACCGGCCCGTATTCCTTACCGTCACCGCCAATGATGATGAACATGGGCGTAACGCAGTGGATTATCCGGCGCGATGCAAGGCTGCCGGGCGGGGTGTGTTCCGCCTGGCCGAGTTCGGCCGGTTCTTCGGCGTCAGCCTATGGGGCGAGCCTCAATAAGACCCGCGCAACGGAATGACGAAAGGAGCGCGGAGCTTTGGCGCGCCCTGGACATTGTCGGACGCGGGCTGAAGCTCCGCGCCACCACAAACCGCGGCCGGCAGCGCCAAGGCGCGAGGCTCAATACGCTGCCGGTCGCGTCAGGGCAGTTCGTAGATCTCGATGAGGGCGACGCCGGTGGTTGCTCCGACGCCGTTGACGATCGCGGAGTAGACGTCGGGCGTGAGCGTTTGCACAGTGGCGGAATCTTTCGAGCTGGCGGCAAACGCGCTGGCCCTGGCGGCGGTCTGGTCGGCGGTGGTGGAGGAGGCCCAGTCGTCGTTCTCGGCGATCTTGGTGTTGCCACGGTAGCGGGTGAGCTTGGGGTCGGGCAGCGCGGTGGAAACACCCTAGCCCGGCTTGGCGGGCCTGACCGGAGTCGCGCGCTTGGCGCAAAAGTTCGGCGCGATATTCCGAAGGGGTGGGGTAGTGGATCGAGCGGTACAGGCGACCGGTGTTATCGTCGTCACTGAACGTGCGGGCGATGCACGGCGCGGCGAGGACGCTCGCGACGAGTTCACGGTCGAGGCCCTTTGGCGCTTTGTTGTTGTAGCCGTGGGAGGCCCGCCGTGAGACTGCGGCATCACTTTACCCCATGTCTGACAGCGCGCCGCCGACGGCTCGCGGCGCTGTCTTCGTAAGTTATGCCCGTGAGGATACGGATGCGGCGCGGCGTGTAGCCGAGGCGCTGCGTAGCCACAAGGCTCTCGATCAGGGGTCGGGCCGTTACATGTTAGCGCCCGGTCTCTCCGCCCACTTCGGCGATCAAAAAAGCGAAGCACAGAGACGCTGCTAACATGTAACGGCCCGACCCCTTCCGTCCCCTCCGCGCTGGCATCGGCGCGCGCGGGCGTGCAGGCTCGCTGAATGACACTCGCCGAACTCGGTTGGAACGAGGTTCTGGCCCTGGCCTTCGCTCCCCATGCGGCGGCGGGGTTGGAGCCAGCGCGGGTCGTATGCGAGCTGCGCCGGAATTTCTGCGCCGTGCAGACTGAGACCGGCGAAGTGCTCGCGGAATGCGGCGGGGGGTTTTTTCACCACGCGCGCACGCCCGACCAGTTTCCGGCGGTGGGCGACTGGGTCGCGGTGCGAATCCGCCCCGGGGAACAGCGCGCCGATTTGCACGCGGTGCTGCCGCGGCGCACGAAGTTTTCCCGCCGCGCCGCCGGCTCGGAAGAAATCGAGCAGATCGTCGCGGCCAACATCGACACGGTGTTTCTCGTCAGCGGGCTGGACCGGAATTTCAACCCGAAGCGCATCCAGCGGTTTCTCGTCGCGGCAAAGGAGAGCGGCGCCGAGGCGGTGGTCATCCTGAACAAGGCAGATCTGTGCGCGGACACCGCCGCCGTTTGCCGCGAGATCGGGCGGCTCGTGCCCGGCGTGCCGGTGCATGTCACGAGCGCGGAGACGCGCAAGGGCTTGAAGGCGCTCACCTCCGCCTACGCGCTGCCCGGCCGCACGCTCGCCTTTGTCGGTTCGTCCGGCGTGGGAAAATCGAGCCTGATCAACGCGCTGCTGCGCGACGACGAGGCGCTGCCCACCGGCGAGGTGCGCGAAAAAGACAGCAAGGGCCGCCACACCACGACGCGCCGGGAACTCGTGCTGACACCCTCCGGCGCGCTCGTGATCGACACGCCGGGAATGCGTGAGCTGCAGCTCTGGGGCATCGAGGACGGGGTGGAGGACGCGTTTCCCGACATCAAGGCGCTCTCGCTTCGCTGCCGCTTCGCCGACTGCGGCCACACCAACGAGCCCGGTTGCGCCGTGCGCGCCGCCCTCGCAAGCGGGGAACTGCTGTCGCTCCGTCTCGGGCAATACCAGAAGCTCAAAGCCGAAAAATTACACAGCGCGCCGAGCGTGCGGAAACCCAGCGCCCTCGCGAGCAAACCGAGCTGGAAGAACAAATCGGAGGGCCGGCAGCCGTTCCGCCACCGCCAGCACGAGACGGACTGAATGGGAACGGACGCGATGGGCGGCCGCGCGCGGAGGCTGCTGGCCAGCGGACGGCACCGGTATCGTGGGGCGAGCCAGCCAGAAACAAGCGCGGCGGTTCCTGATAGGAAACTGGATTTTTCGGCGGGCGGGGTTTTGCGGAGAGTCGTTCATGGTTGAGCGGCGGAAACGGGAGTGGCCGCGGTGCGTTTCGCGAGTGCCGCGCGGGCGAGTCGGGTAACAAACACGGTGATGACGATGGTCGCCGCGAGGCCGACGCTGTAGAGCGACCACTCGGCGGGGGTGCGGGAGCGATCCCCGGCGGCGCGGGCGAGCGACCCGAGATAAACATACATCACGGTGCCGGGCATCATGCCGATCCACGAGGCGAGCACATAGTCGCGGAGCGAGACCCGCGTGAGGCCGAAAGCGTAGTTCAGCAGCTTAAACGGAAAGGCGGGCGAGAGCCGCGTGAGGCCGACGATCTTCCAACCCTCGGCGGCCACGGCGCGGTCGATCGCGGCGAAGGCGGGGTGGCCCGCAATTTTTTTCTCAACCCAATCACGCGCCAGATAGCGGCCGACCAGGAAGGCGGCAGTGGCACCCAACGTCGCTCCGACGGAAACCAACACGGAGCCGAGCCCGACACCGAAGAGCGCGCCAGCGCCGAGCGTGAGCGCGGAACCGGGCACAAAGAGCACGGCGGCGACGATGTAGAGCAAAACGAAGATCACGGGGCCCCACGCGCCGAGACTTTCCAGGCCGGAGAGTGCGTCGCGCCGGAGCGTGCGGACATCGAAAGTGAACAGCGTGACCACGACGGCGGCGGCGACCGCGGCCAGGAGTAGCTTTTTTCCGAGGGTCATATTTTTGGCAGGAGGCCGGACAAAGTCATGCGGTTATCATATGAACCACCAGGTTGGCTTATTCCGCTGGAAACACGGGGCCGGCGGAATCAATCCTGCACGCCGAACACGATCTTCCGGGGTTCCCGCACGAGCCGGAGAGTGCGAAACACGCGGTCCCACCAGGAAAAGAGCGAACTGTAGTTCGAATCGCTTTCGGCGCGCACGACCGAGTGGTGCACCTTGTGCAGCGCCGGCGTCACGATCACGAGGCGCAGCACGCGATCGAGCCGGTCTGCCAATGAGATGTTGGCGTGGTGAAACTGCACGACGGCGAAGAGGCAGAGTTCGTAGAGGGCGAGTTCGGCGAGCGTGCAGCCGAGCAGGGCCAGCACGGGCACGCGGAACACGGAGGAAAGGACGATTTCGCCCGTGTGGAAACGGCTCGCGGTCGTCACATCCATCGCGCGGTCGGCGTGGTGCCAGCGGTGAAACCGCCAGAAAGACGGCACGCGGTGGTTGAGCCAGTGCCACCCATAGGTCCACGCATCGAGGAGAAAAACGGCGAGCGCAGCGCGTTGCCACGCGGAGAGGTCGAGCACGTTGAGCAGGCCGAAGCGATGGGCGACGGACCAATGAGTGACGGCGAGCCACGTGGCGGCAAAGGCGAGCGCGACCACGGCGGCATTGAGCGCGCCGAGTGCGAGATTCAGAGCGCCGTGGCGCGCGCGCTCACGGGTGCGGCGGAAGAGCGGGAAATAGGGCTGCGCAGTCTCCCAAGCGAGCAGGGCGACGAGGCCGCCCAGCGGGACGGCCGTGCGCCAACTGAAGGCGGGCAGGGAGAAATCCATAGCCGTAATCAACGCACCCGAGGCTCGGAGTCGAGGCGCCTCACTTGAGGCTCTGCGCAGCGGCGATGAGCTCGGCGCTCTCGGGACGCTCGCGGTAGCCTTCGCGGGCGAGCTTCCCGCGGATGACACCTTGCTGATCGAGGAGGAAGAGGACGGGATGCGGCACGCCGGCGGACTTGCCTTGGGCGTCCGTGTTGCGAATGCCATAGGCGTCGATGATTATGCTCCCCGTGTCGGACAGGAGGGGAAACGTGAGACCGAGCTTCGCAGCGGCGGCGGCGCTGGTCGCCGGGGCATCATAACTGATGCCGACGATCTGCACGCCGGCGGACTCGAAGGCTTTCAGGTTTTTTTGCAGATCTTGGAGCTGTTTTTTGCAGAACGGGCACCAATCGGCGGAGCGGTAGAACACGAGCGCGACTTTGCTTTTCTTGAGGAGCGCCCCGAGGGCAACGTCGGCGCCGGCGGCTTGCTTGAGGGTGAAATCGGGGGCTTTTTCCCCGACCTTCATTCCGGGGATAGCGAGGGCATCGGCCGCCGGGAGCGAGCCGACGAGGAGGAGTGCGGTGAGGACGAGGAGGCGTTTGCGCATGGTGGGAGCGGGTGGCGGGAACGGGATTAGCGGAGCGCGCCGGTGCAACTGCTGCCGGCTCCGGCGGTGCAAGCGAGGCAGTGTGGGCCGGTGATAATTGATCGGTCGACGAGGTCGGTGGGCGTGACGTCCCAGAGGTGCAGCAGCGTTTCGCGCCGGAGCTGCAGACCGAGCATCTGGTTGAAATCGCAATCGTAGACCTCGCCGCGCCAGCCGACACTGAGCGTGGAGCGACACATCAGGCCGTCGACCGTCGCGGGGTTGAAACTATTGGCGAGCAACTCGAGGTAGGCGTCCCACTGGCCGTGGGCCCGGAGATCCTGCGCGAAGCGGGCGATCGGTTGATTCGCGAGGGCGAAGAGGCGCGTGAATTCGATGCCGTAATGCGCGCGGAGTTCTTTTTTGTAGTCGGCTTCGAGTTCGGACTGAGCCGACGGAAGTTTCGCGCCGAGCGGGTTGTAAACGAGGGTGAGCGGGAGGCGTGTGCCGTAGCCCAGAGCATTGAGTTTCTGCAGCGCACGGATGCTTTTTTCGAACACCCCCTCGCCACGTTGCGCATCGACATTCCCGGCGGTGTAGCACGGCAAGGAAGCGACGACCTCGACCGCGTGCGCCGCGAGATATTCGGGGAGCCACGCAAACGCGGGCGTTTCGTTGATCGTGAGATTATTTCGATCAATGACGTGACAACCGCTCGCGCGCGCCACTTCGACGAAGGCGCGGAAGTGTTCGCTCAACTCGGGGGCACCACCGGTGAGGTCGACGGTGGCGGGGCGGTGCGTGCGAATCCAAGCGCACACGCGGGCGGCGACCTCAGCCCCCATCATTTCGGTGCGCCACGGCGCGGCATCGACGTGGCAGTGTCGGCAGGTTTGGTTGCATTTGCGCCCGACGTTGATTTGCAGCGTCTGCACGCTGCGCCGGGTCAGGGACAAACGGTGGGTCGCAAGCTGGTGGTCGAACGAATTCATCGAGGGGAGAGTAGACACGCGGCGGGTTCAGTTTATTCCCGGCGATACCAACGGGCCAGCCGCGCCGGCGAAACCCCGAGCCGGTAGCCGAGGACGATGAGTTGGTTCAACAGCGTCGTGCCGAGGGCCCCGCGCTGTTGCCAGCGGCGGCCCGACGTGACCGCGGCTCCGGGCGCGATCGCGATCAGGCCGAGGCGGCGGAGGCGGAGGACAAATTCGTAGTCCTCCATCAGCAGCTGAGCGGGAAACCCACCGACCCGGTCAAACCCGGCGCGCGTGACAAACAGCCCTTGGTCGCCGTAGGGCATTTGGCCGAGACGGGCGCGCCGATTCGTGCCGCGTTCGATTAAGCGGCGGCCGAAAAACTCGCCGGCAATCGCGAATTCGAACGCCCCGCCGACCACCCCGGTTTGCGCGAGCGTCGCGCGCAGCAGGGAATGATAGTTCGGCGGCAAGACGGTGTCGGCGTGGAGAAAGAGCAGTAACTCACCGGTGGCGATCGCCGCGCCGTGATTCATCTGCCGCGCCCGGCCGGGCGGTGAGGAAACCAAAATGGCGTCGTGGGCCCGCGCGATTTCGGCCGTGCGGTCGGTGCTGCCGCCATCGACGACGATGATTTCGTGCGGGGTTCCCGCCGCCGCTGCGGCGAGGGTCGCGGGGAGCGAGGCCTGCTCGTTGCGGGCGGGGATGATCACCGACACGCCGTTGCGGCCGGTGGCCCGAGCGGCGGGCGTGGTTGCCCACACGACGAGATCTTCGGGCACATCGACGTCGTGCAGGGGGGGGAGCAGGGCAGGTGCGATGGAGAGCGCACGTGCGGCGGCCAGCGTCTGGGCGAAGACTGCCGGTCCGCCCCAAGTGATCCCGTGGAACAGCGCGGGAAGCGCACGCCGCAGACCGATGAGATAATAACCGCCATCAGACGCCGGACCCAGCACGGCGTCCGATGGCTCGAGGGAAGCGAACGCCTGCGCCAAATGCGTCGCAGTCAGCTGGGGACAATCGCCGCCGATCACGACCACGGACTTTGCGCCCTCGGCAAACGCCGTGCTGATCGCGTGCACCATGCGTTGGCCGAGGTCGCCGTCGCCTTGCTCGCGAATCGACACTGATGGTCCGAGCCAGGCGCGCGCGGCTGATTCATCCGGCGCACCGGCGACGCGTGCCTCGACCATGAGCGAGGCGTCGTGGTAGGCGGAAAAGTTTTCGGCTTCGGCGATCGTGTGGGCCACTAGGGCCCGGTGGAGTGCGCAAGCGCGGTGCCCGCCGAGTGCGGGCACGAGCCGGGTCTTCACCGCGCCGGGCCGCGGATATTTGAGCATGATGATGACCCGACGGCGCGCGGGCGAAACGTTGGCATCCACGCCGACGACGCAGACCACGGACGGCTTGGAAGGCAATCCCCCCGCTGCCGTGCGGCGACCCGTGATCAAAAGATCCGGAGCACGAACGACGCAAAGAGACCGAGCAGGACCAGGAGCAACGCTACAAACACGAGCACGATGGCGGCATCGGCCGGGACCGCGATGCGGTTCGCGGCGGTTCCTGATAGGAAACTGGATTTTTCGGCGGGAGGGGGACATCTGGCGTAGGGCTGATTGAGGTCTACGAAGTGCCTTCAGCGACCCGTCCGCGAATTCGTCCCCGGTAGCACGCCGGGCACGTTGAGTAACCCCATCGGCGCGAACGGGCGCGATGGGGCACGAAAATCCTGGAGGGGTGGCAGGAGTGGAACCGGAGTTGTCCGTAATCTTGAGCTCCGCGATTTCTGGGAGTGATTGATGGGACTCGGTTCGACGCGACCAAGTTAGCGCAGCAAGCACGATGATCCCGCCACACCAGAACGATGGCGGATCAACCTGATTTTCCTCGGAAAACCACGGTGGGATCATCCGTGGGCTGAGAATTCTCCGAGGTCTTGGCGGCAGCTGGATGCGTGCACAAATCCTTCGAATCCACCGAATCTGACCGCATCGCTACGAGCATCGTGGATTCATCGCGTTTTCAACCAAGCCGCGGGTGAAAACACTAGGCGCTCACCTTTTTATCGCGAAAAGGAGGGTGCCGGTTGGTGATGAAAGTCCGGGGTGGTGGCGAATTCGCTCATTGAAGTGTGAAAGACCCGCGTGGCAGATGCGGACATCGGCGGTACGATCCAATCCCAGCGCGCCGATATCGCCCGTCCGTGGGACGCTTCCTGATCGCGGAACTTAATGAATTCCTCGGAGGCGGTATGGTGATCGATCATCTTTACTCCTGCGACCGCATAGGAATGCAGGACCGCCTTGTTCAGCTCGAGCAACGCCCGATCCTGCCAAAGGCTCCGCGAGCGCCTCCGGTCCAGGCCCAGCCGGTCTGCGATCAGAGGGAGTAGATTATAACGGTGGGTGTCGCCCAGATTGCGCGACCCAATTTCGGTGCCCATATACCAGCCGTTAAAAGGAGCGGCCGGATAGTCGGTGCCGGCTGCGCGAAAGCGCATATCGGTGATAACGGGGACAGCGTACCAGCGTAACCCGAACGCTTCGAACCAGCTGTACTCGGGATGATGGAGTGGAACCTCCCGGACCAACCCTGGCGGCAGCGGAAAAAGCTGGGGCTGGCCGTCGCGGCCAGAGATAATCCATGGCAGTAGATCGAAAGCCGTTGGATGTTTTGGACGTTGCCAGCCCAGCTGCAACGCAAGGTCGGTAAATGGCGTATGAGCTGGATCGCCTAAAATGGTTCCGCCGGTATCGCGATATCCTGCGTACCCACATAGCTGGGAATTCCAAATTCGCGGCGCCGGGCCGCCGGCGCGCTCGGCCGGCGCGAAAACAGTGAGGTAAGAACCCACGGCGCCGTCACCTTGTGCCAAGGTAAGATGCTCGCGCAGGCTCTCGGCGATTGCTTCCGGGGCTTCGAGTCCGCGGTGATCACGCACGATCAGGCTTCGCCAATGGAGACGGCCGATACAGCGCGAATGATTGCGCCACGCAATCCGACCGGCCCAAGTCAGTTCTTTCGAGGTCAATGGGGCGGCTTGATCCGCGGCGATCGCCCCCTCAAGCCGGGTGCGGCGCTCGGGTTCAATTCCTGCCGGATAAACTTCTTCTAGGAATGCGAGCTCAGCGGTCGGATCTACCTCTTTGGCCACCGATTTGGGTGGGGGCGGGGCGCTCGGCTGACGGTGGAACGGGCATTGTGACATCAGCAGATACTAAAATTTCAAAATGTCCGTGCGCAAGATCCCGGAACGCTTTCACCTTCACCCCCGCCACTCCCGCGACCCTTCCGCGAACTCATCCCCGGTTGCGCGCCCGGGTAAGTTTTGTCGCCCGGCGCTTATGCCGACCTATTTGCGGGCCACTACACTAGCCGTTGCGGAGCTGATTGGATGGGCCCGCCACAAACTCGTCCTGCAGTTCGACTCCGCTGATGGCGCGTTGGTGGGCTTGGCCGAGAAGCCAGCTACTGATAGGAAACTGGATTTTTCGGGGGGGAAGGGGGGGGGCGATCAACGGATGCTTGTGTTGCGCCCCGCCAGCGCTCCTTCTGCTCACTTTAACCACCATGAGCCCACAAGGAATCGCTAGATTGATCGGTGTCGGCCTGTTCATTTTCTGCGCCGTCATCATGGCCTCATCCGGCACGTTCGTCGTCAAGCCCGGCTACCGCGGCGTCGAGGTCACGATGGGGAAAGTCTCCCCCGCCTACAAACCCGAGGGCTTCGGCCTCAAGGCGCCGTTGATCACCAGCATCACGCAAATCTCCATCCGCCAGCAGACGGCCGAGGACAAGGCCGAGTGCTACTCCGCCGATCTCCAGCAGATCACCGTCGATCTCAAGGTGCTCTTTCGCGTGCCGGAGTCCTCCGTCGTGAAGCTGTTTCAGGAATACTACGGCGACCCGTTTCTGAGTCTCGTCGCGCCGCGCGTGCAGGAGGCGCTGAAGGAGGTCGCAGCCTTGCAGAGTGCCGAGCAAATCGTGAAGAACCGCGAGACGATCAAAACGCGCTCGCTCGAGATCGCCCGCCGCAAGCTCGGCACCCTCCTGGTAATTGAGGACATCGTGATCCAAAACATCGCG
Source organism: Opitutia bacterium (assembly GCA_947474935.1). Classification (GTDB taxonomy): domain Bacteria; phylum Verrucomicrobiota; class Verrucomicrobiia; order Opitutales; family Opitutaceae; genus ER46. The sequence continues at coordinate 5,572 of CANJKL010000028.1, read as the reverse complement.
CTCACCAAGGAACTCGAGCACGCCATCGAGGCCAAAATGGTGCAGGAGCAGGAAGCCTCGAAATCCAAATACCTCCAGCAACGCGTGCAGATCGAGGCCGACACCGCCGTCATCCGTGCCAAGGGCGAGGCCGAGTCCATCATGATCCGCGGCGATGCCCTCAAGAAAAACCCCGCCTTCGTCGATCTCCAGATCGTGGACAAGTGGGACGGCATCGCGCCCGTCATCATCGGCGGCGGCGACAAGGTGATGATGTCCCTCGCCGACATCGAACGTCTCCGCAGCCAGAAGGCGTCGGCCAGCCCAATTTCCGCTCCCGCTCAACCGCAACCGACCAGGGCTGCCGCCCCGGTCCGCCGCTGATCCGAACATGAACCCTCTCTTCCTTCCCAAACTCGTCGGCGCGGCGGTGGTCTTCTTTTTGCTCCTGATCCTCGCGAGCGCCACCAGCTACATTATCGAGCCCGGCACGCGGGGCCTCAAGGTCACGCTCGGCAAGACCGACGACAGTTTCCTGCCCGAGGGCTTCGGCTTCAAGGCGCCGTTCATCACCAACATCGTCGCGGTCAACATCCGCCAGCGGACCCAGCCCGTGCGCGCCGACTGTTTCTCCTCCGATCTCCAGCAGGTGAAAATCGATCTCCGCGTGCTCTACCGCGTGCCCGAGGCGGCCGTCGTGCAGATCTACCGCGAGTTCGCCGGCGATCCCTTCGACAGCCTGATCGCCCCGCGCGTGCAGGAAGCGATCAAGGAAGTGACCGCGCTTCTGACCGCCGAGCAAATCGTGAAGAGCCGCGAGGAGATCAAAAAGAACGCCCTCGCCGCCGCGTCCAAAAAAATCGGCTCGCTCCTCATCGTCGAGGACATCGTCGTGCGCGACATCAACCTCTCCAGCGAGCTCGAAAAAGCGATCGAGGGCAAAATGGTCGCCGAACAGCAGGCCAACCAGGCGCGCTTCACCCAAGTGCAGACGCAGGTGGAGGCCGAGACGGCCGTCATCAGCGCCAAGGGCGAAGCCGAAGCCATCCGCGTGCGCGGCGAAGCGTTGCGGCAGAGCCCCGCTTTTCTCCGCTGGAAAATTGTGGAGCGCTGGAACGGCCGCTCCCCGATGGTCGTCCCCTCCGGCCCGGAAAATTCCGGTGCCGCCCTGCTCCTGCCCATCGGTCCCGTCGAAAATCCTGCGAGTCCATGATGACTCCGCGGAGGCGCGCCGTCTACCAATTCGCTACGCTCGTGGTCGTGGCGATTTTGCTGATGGTCCTCTTCAAGCCCGTCGCCGCCGTCGCCGAGATGGCCACCCGCGAGCTCCGTTATTTCTGGTGGCTCATTCTGCTCCTCGCGCTCGCCGTCTGGCTCATCTGGGGCGGCAGCCGGCGACCGAAGAAGTGATGGAGCGCAGAGTGGCTTTTTTGCCGGATTCCTTGCCGACGCACCTCAGCCTCAAACGACCCTCCCCACGCCTGGCTTAAGGCCTCTGCGTCGCCATGACGGTGATCGTCGGGATATTCGCATCGAGTGGCCGGCTGGCCATGTAGAGCACGGCGGCGGCGACGTGCTTCACGTCGAAGGTCGGCTCCGGTGCGATCGTGCCGTTGTCCTGCGTCACACCCTTCTTCATGCGACCGGCCATCGGCGTCTCGGTGTTGCCGATGTCGATTTGGCCGCAAGCGATATCAAAGGGACAGCCGTCGAGCATCAGGGTCTTCGTGCGCCCGGACACGCCGTGCTTCGCTGCGTCGTAGGCCGCCGCGGGGCTGCTGAAACTTCATCAGGCGAAACGCCGCCTGCGCGCACAGGAAAACTCCGGTGAGGTTGGGGTCGATGACCTCGCGCCATTGCTCAATCGGCAGATCCTCGAATGGCATCGCGGGGGCGTTCACGCCCCGTGGTTGAAGAGCACATCGAGCCCCCGAATCGCTCGCGCACGCGCTCGAACAACGCCCGCACCGCGACCGGGTCCGTGATGTTACTGATAGGAAACTGGATTTTCGGGGGGAAGGTTTTTTACGGGGCGGTTCACGCGGTGCATGAAGTTGCGCGAGGATTGCCAGTGTTCATCCGTGGACTGTACGTTGAGAATTTGCCCGGCTGTCGTCGCATTGACACGCTCCGCTGGGCGTGCCGTCCGCGCCTTGGTTGCGCACGTTCGCGGCATGAGAACCGTGACCGAAATCGCCGTCGCGATTGAAAAACTTCCGGCGCTGGAGCAGCGCGAATTCGCCGAATGGTTCAACTCCCGCCTGCTGGAGAATACGCTAAAAATGCTTTCGATCCTCGCCGCCGGTATCCGTTCGCTGGAAACCGAGCCCGAAGGTCCCATTGGAAGACGTCCGCCGGAAAGTCGGACTGCGTTCGGCTGAATCAGAAACTCACTCGTCCAGATTTTTCATCGCCTGTAGCGCTGCATAGAAAGCGATCCCGAAAAGGACCATGATGAGCGACGCGAAATATGGAATTAATTCATTCATCTTTGGTGCCCCTGATCAGCTTCAGATAAATGCCAAAACCTAAAATTGATGGAACCCAAAGTCCTACAAAAATGGCATCCAGTTTTTGTCCCTGAAAGTAGACGATCTCGGAGAAGATTAGTGAAAGGAATGCGGCAACAAACAGTAATTTGTCAGTCAGCGAGAACTTTGTGAACATGGTGGGCTTGTTTCCAACGGGGGCTGGAGAATTTAGATGGCTCGGGGATATTCTTGGCTTCGGCGCAGCTTAGGAGAGTCGCTCAGAACGGTAGCCGAATTATGCCCCTGTCAAATTATATTCGAGCATCGGTTAAATGCATCCGCGCGGCGCACCTGCTCGTTTAATATGGAGATCGGATCCGTCCAGGGTCCGGTTCTCTCAAAACAAAAATCAACCATCGTTCCCATGAAGTTTCGTCCACTGTTTGCCACCCTCGCTCTCTGCACCGGTCTGGTTTCTGCGGTATCCGCCAAGACTGTCGTAGAAATTGCCATCGGATCGCCCGATCACACCACGCTCGTCGCCGCCGTGAAGGCCGCGGGGCTCGTTGAAACGTTGAGCGGCGCGGGCCCTTTCACGATTTTTGCGCCGACCAACGCCGCTTTCGCCAAGCTACCCGCCGGCACGGTGGAATCGCTCTTGCTGCCCGAAAACAAAGCCAAGCTCGTTGCGATTCTCACCTACCACGTCGTTCCGGCCAAAGTCATGGCTGCCGAGGTCAATTCGGGCGAGGTGCCCACGGTCAACGGCAAGGTCCTGACGGTAAAGGCGGACGGCATGGGCGTGATGGTCAACAACGCCAAGGTCGTCGCCACGGATCTGGTCGGCACCAATGGAGTCGTCCACGTCGTCGATACCGTGATTCTCCCCTAACCCAAAGTCGCGTTGCTTCAGTTGCTCCTTTCCAGCAATTAACCCGGGATGGTGCGGTGATTCGTCGGTGTAGCCGATGAATCACTTTGCCGTCCCGGTTCCATTTTGGCGGAGCGCGCCTTTTTTAAGACCCATTTCCAAATGCGCTTTTATTTGCTCCTGATCGCCCTCGTCTCCTCTGCCATGGCCACTGAACAAGCGTTTCCACCCTCGCCGGTTGGGACTCCGGAGTTGAAGACATTACCTGCTGGGTTGCTCCTCCAAGCCTCGGCGGTGGGAAATTACTTCGAGGAGTCAAACCGACTTTTTCGCCCGTTGTTCAGTTATATTTCCTCGCACGAGATCGCCATGACGACCCCGGTGGAGGCTAGGATTGAGGGAGCGGCGATGTCTTTTTGGGTGGCCGAGAGCCAGCGGGCCAAGGTAACTGCGAGCACGGCGGCGGTCGAAGTGGTCGAGATTCCGCAGCGTTGGGTGGCGAGTCTTGGTGACCGTGGCGGCTACTCGGCGAGCAATTTCGCGAAAACGCGCGACCGGCTCCTTGCTTGGCTCGGCCAGCGCAAGGACGTCGAAGCGGCGGGCGTGCCCTACGCCGTTTATTGGAACGGGCCATTCACTCCCGGATTTCTCAAGCGTTTTGAGGTGCACATCCCGGTGCGCTCGGCGGGCCAGCGGTAAAGCCCATAGCCGACGACTGGTCACTCGCGCTCCTCGCCCGCAAGGCTCATGATGCCAACTGAGTGGTCTGCTCCGGCGAATTCACCGATTGTGCTGATTCCGACCGAGGCGCAGCGATCTGCCCTCAGAGAGCGCTCAGACGGACCGTTCGTAGGCCGCCAGCGATGGAATCAGTTGCTTTTTGCGCACTGGAAAATTGATCCGGCGACTGTGCAGGCCACCCTGCCGCGCGGGCTCTACGTCGATAAATTTGCGGGAGCGGCTTACCTTGGGATCGTGCCCTTCGCGATGGAGCGCGTTCGCCCCGTGTGGCTTCCGCCCATCCCGTGGGTGTCGTGGTTTCTCGAACTCAACGTTCGCACTTACGTCCATGATGCGAGGGGAAGGTCCGGGGTTTGGTTCTACTCGCTAGATTGCAACCGGGCGCTCGCGGTCGTGATCGCCCGTCGCTTTTTCCATTTGCCCTACTTCCGAGCGCGTATGGCGGCGTCTCTTTTCGGAGGGTTAATCCACTACGAATGTCAGCGCCGCGACGAAAACGCCGGGGCCGGTCGCTACGCTTGGACCCCCGGGGCAAAGTCCGCACCTGTCGCTCCGGGCTCGCTCGAGTTCTTCCTTGTCGAGCGGTATCTGCTTTTTGCGGCCGACCCGGCGGGCCGAATCTATTCCGGACGCGTGCATCATGCACCGTATCGCGTATCGCAGCCGAGCCTTTCAGAGTTTTCGGTCGAGCCGGCGCGGCAGGCCGGATTCCATTTGGAGGGCGGGCCGACGTCAGTGCTGGCCGCGCTGCCGGTCGACGTTTCCATCTTTCCTCTCGTGCGCATGCATCGCTCTTCCCTATGAACACAGTTAACGACGCGCCTGTCTGGCTCATCACCGGGTGTTCGACCGGGCTCGGTCGCGCGCTCGCTGCGCGCGTGCTGGCCCGGGGGCATCGCCTCATCGCGACCGCCCGCCATCCGGAGACGCTCGCCGAACTGGTCGCCGTGGATCCAAGCCGGTGTCGGGCGCTCGCGCTCGATGTCGCGGACGCGCCCCAGGTCGCGGCCGCCGTCGCGCAGGCGGCGGAGGCCTTTGGCCGCCTGGACGTGGTGGTGAACAACGCCGGCTACGGCTTGGTCGGTGCCGTCGAGGAATACGACGAGGCGCAAATCGCGCGCAATTTTGAGACGAACTTTTTCGGCGCGCTGCGGGTGATTCGCGCCGCCCTGCCGATCTTGCGCGCCCAGCGACGGGGGCATTTTGTGAACATCAGTGCAGCGGCCGTCATCGCCAACTATGCCGGCTTTTCGATCTACGGTGCAACCAAGTGGGCGCTCGAAGGTCTCTCGGAGTCGCTCGCCGCGGAAGTCCGCCCCTTGGGTATAAAGGTGACGATTGTGCAACCCGGCCCCTTCCGAACAGAGTTTATCTCGCGGTCGCTCGAACGCGCGAGTGCGTCGATTCCCGACTACGACCCGTCGAGTGGAAAGTTCCGGCGCTTCCTCGAAACGATGAACGGACGGCAACCCGGTGATCCCGCCAAGGCTGCCGACGCGATCATCGCCGC
>CANJKL010000027.1:0-25459 GCA_947474935.1 Opitutia bacterium | reverse complement strand
CAAAGTCGCGGCGTCGCCGGAAACCCAGACGGCACCGACGCCTGAGACCACGCGCACGCTGCTGCACGAATTGCAGGTCCACCAGATCGAGCTGGAGATGCAGAACGAGGAGCTGCGCGAGGTGCAGTTGCAGCTGGAAGACTCGAGATCGATCTACTTCGACCTCTACGATCTCGCGCCGGTCGGCTACTGCACCGTGGGGGAGAACGGACAGCTCCAGCAGGCCAACCTGACCCTCTCCAACTTGTTGGGCCTGGCGCGGAGTGCGCTGGTCAGTCAGTGGATCAACCGCTTCATTTTCCCAGAGGACCAGCAGAGCTATTACCTACTGAAAAAACAGGCGCTGGCGACCCCGCCAGCCGCGGAGCAATCGGTGGAAAAATCGCACACCGTTGACCTGCGCTTGCTGCGCGGCAAAAGCTCGCCCCTCTGGGTCAACTTCGTGGTGCGCGCCGTCACCAGCGACAGCGGCGAGACGTTGCTGCGCGTGACGGTGACTGACATCACCGAGCGCCGGCAGGCGGATCAGGCCCTGCGCGCCTCCCTCCTGGATAAAACCGCCTTGTTGCAGGAAGTGCACCACCGGGTGAAAAACAACCTGCAGGTGATCACGAGCCTCCTGCACCTCGAGAGCGGGCGCAGCACCGAGGTCCCGACGAAGACCGTGCTGATGGCCATGCAGGGCCGTATCCAGTCGATGGCGCTGCTGCACGAGTCGCTCTACCGCGCCGGCGGTTTTGCGACGGTGGACCTCAGCGCCTACCTTCGGGAACTCACCACCCAATCGTTTCGCACGCTCGCGGCGGCGCCCGGGACGGTGCGGCTCCAGCAGGACCTCGCCCCGCTCACGGTCGGGATGGACCTCGCCCTGCCCTGCGGCCTGCTGGTGAACGAACTCCTGTCGAACGCCCTCAAGCATGGCTTCCCCCTCGGGCACAGCGGCGAGATCCGCATCGAACTGCAGCCGATCGCCGGGGGCCCGCAGTGGCGTCTGGGCGTGAGCGACACCGGAGTGGGACTGCCCGCGGACTTTGAAGCGAAGCGGGGGCACTCCCTCGGGCTGCAGCTCGTCTCAGACTTGACCACCCAAATCCAAGGCGAACTGCAGATCGGGCCCATCCCACGCGCCGTTTTCCTCGTCACCTTCACGCCCGGCCAATCGCTCCAGCCGAAAAGCGGAGCATAGAACAGCAGAACGGCTACGCGCACTTTTTCAATCGTGGCTGGGTAAAGATGCTTACAAAAGCCCCAGAAATTGACCCAAAATGGGAGGCTCGGGTCGCGGAGAAGGAAGAGGTCATCGAAGCCTGGCCGAAGGTCGAGCCGGCCGTGTGAACGAGGCTGATGGCGATTGTCCGCTCCCGGATCCGGATCTAATCAGCTACCGAGCAACCGTAGATTCGCCTACTCGGAAGAAAGGAGCGAACCGCCGCCCGGGCTGGGCAGTTGGACGGTTCAGGTATCCCCGAGGCTGACGCGTTTCGCACCGATGGCGGGATAAGCGCTCGGCGTCATGCCCGTTCGTTGGCGTCCTTTTTGTACTAACGCCCGCTTTTTTCAGGACTCACGACAGTTCCATCAACGAAAAGCCCCAGTTAACGCATTCGTTAACTGGGGCTTAAACGAAAATGGAGCGGGCGAAGAGACTCGAACTCTCGACGTCCACCTTGGCAAGGTGGTGCTCTACCAACTGAGCTACGCCCGCAAAACAGGGTGCAAGAACTAGGCGCGGTCGAGCTTCCGTCAACAGCTATTTTCCGGCACAGCACGACTCGCCTTTTTCGAACGCCAATAGCTGTTGCGTCCGCCGGAGCGCCGGCAACGGAACCACTCCGGCCCGCTCAAAATGCGGCGCCCCCTCGTCCCCACCCAGAAAACGGACCAGCGGCAGCAACGCCGGTAGCGCTTCACGGCGGACCACCAGCCGCAGCGGCAACCCGAGGACATAGTCGCCGGAATGCAAGTTCTCCGGGGTGGGCAGGAAAGCGGGGCCCCGTGCCTGGACCGCCACGGGCAGAACTTTTAACTCCGGCACCGCCGCCGGCATAACCGCCGCCAGTGCCACACCACGTATCTCGCCCGAAAACCGGGCCGCCAGACCGGCCGCATCCGTATACCGGATGACGTTCGGCTTGAGCTCACGGCCCGCGAGCACGAGGTGACGAAAATACTCCACCGCGATTCCTACACCTACCTCCGGAGCCAGTGCGGTAATGAGACTGTCCGCCCACTCGCCTCCAATCCCGAGTTCGCGCCAGCGCTCCACCCGCCCCGGACTTATGCCGAAAATTCCAGCGAGTTGATCAAAAGTAACGTGCGCCACCGGACAGGCCACCGGCACGATCACCACCACCCGATGGTAGGCCACGGGAATCGATTGAAAGACCGGCACGGCCGACTCCTCGCCGGCCGGCAACACCAGCAGGGCCAGATCAGCGCGCCCCGCTTTCAACTCGTCCAGCCCGGGGCGACTGCCATCGAAAGCGAGCGCCACTTCGAGGCCATGGCGCCCCGTGAATTCATACAGCGCCCTGGAGAACTCCACGCCGAGCAGATCGGTGCCGACCATGCGATGCCCCGCCGCGCCTACCGGGGAGCACCCGGAAAGGCCCAAGAGGAGGGCGAGAAAACGAGGCGAGATTCGTTCAAGCATGGCGGGACGTGATGCCCCCAAACATGAACCTCATAAGCCCACCCGCGATGGCTTCGACTACCGGAAATCCGGTAGAGCCACCGGGCGGCGCGATTCGCAAAAGCGACCTAGTCCTAGCCCGCCAGTTCCCTCACCCTGCCGCCTCCGCCACCGCTCCCCCTATTCTTTCGGTTCCCGCTCACGCAACACGAGCCGGTCCTTTTCGTCGGCCCCGCCGCCGGACTTGGAATCCTTCGCACGCGAACGCCGGGACCGGGCGCCGGTCGCGTCGCTATAATAGGCGTAATTGTCGGTGTAGTAGCCGTAATCGCCCCCGGCGTTCAACGGAACCTGGTTCAACACGACACCGAGGAGCGGGGTCTTCCGGCTTTCGACGATCTGCTGGGCGCGCAACACCATGGACTGCGGATTGCGACGGTGCTGGATCAACAGGAGTGCGCCATCGACTGCACTGACCAGCACGCTCGCGTCGCTGACGCCGATGATCGGCGGCGAATCGAAAAGTATCCGGTCATAGCGTTCCCGCAGCGTCGTGATCAGGTCACGCAACCGGTGGCCGTGAATGAGGCCGAGCGTGAAGCCATGCGCGTCGCCGCTGGGAATGAAATCGAGGCCGGGCGAGATCCCCTTCTGGATGACATCGTCGAGCGAGTATTGCGCCAGCATCAGTTCGCTCAAGCCGGGCGACTTCGGCCGGCCGGCGAGGCGGTGCTGGGTGGGCCGGCGTACGTCGGAGTCGATCAAGACGACGCGCTCGCCGCTGGCAGCCATCAGGCTCGCGAACCGGTGCAGGGTTGTGGATTTACCTTCACCGGGACCGGCGGAAAACAACACCAGGGCCTGCGACTGGCCAGGCTTGAGCACCATGTTCAGATTCGTGTGCAACACGCGAAACGGTTCCAGTTCGGCCGGGTCATCGGTGATCGACCCCTGCGGATCGCGGGAAAACGGGATCACGCCGAGGACGGGTAGCCGTAAACGCGTCTCAACATCGGAGACATGCCGGAAGCTCGTGTCGAAATACTCGAGCAGCACCGCGATGCCGACCGAAAAGATCCCGCCAAACAGCACGGCGAACGTAAGATTGAGCATCCAGTTCGGACGGCTGGGAAACCGCGCGGGCTCGGCGGTGTTAAGAATCTCGATCGTCTTCTTGGGCACCTGAAAATCGATTTCGCGCTGTCGCAGCGTGAGCTTGAGCGTGGTCATCAGGCGGGTTTCATCCTCGAGCTTCTGCGCCGACTCCTCGAACGGGCGCATGCGCTCGCGAGCCGAGAGGATCTGATCGACCTTGGCTTGGGCGAGCAGGCTCTTCAATTCGGCGACCCGGGCATCCGCCTCCTTGTAGCCGATCTCGAGCGCGCTCTCGTAGCCGCGCAGCTGGGCGTCGAGTTGTTCCCGGATCTTGGCCCGATTGTCCACCGCCGAAACCAAGTCGGGGTGCGCTGTCCCGAGGCGGGCCTGCAGTTGCGTCACCTTCTGGTCCGCCACGAGATAAGCTTGCAGAAGATTCTGGATGTTCTGGTCCGGGATGAGCTCCGAATTCACCAGTCCGATCCGGTCACCGGGCGCGATGGACTTGAACCGCTCCCAGCGGGTGCGCCGGCCGATCGCATCAACACTGAGCGCGATCAGCGAGTTCTGCATCTGGCGCAGCGTCTCGATTTCCATGTCGGAGTAACGCGCGTTGAGGTCGACGCCGGAGATGTTCAGGTCCTTGCGCAGCTTTTCGAGCGCATCGCGCTGGCGCGAGACCACCTGTTCCTGGGCCACGAGTTCCTGGCGCAGGTGCGCGAGCCCCTCTCGCTGATCCGACGTCGCGAGCGCGATGCGGTCGGTGGAATAGGTGCGCGCGATCTCGTTCGCGATATCGGCGGCAAGTTGGGGATCCTGGGCAAAGACGTTGATGTCGATCAGCGACGAGCTGCGCTGCGACTCGATGCGGAGCATCTTGTCGATGAGCCGGCGATAGGTGATGGCGGTGGGGAGCGCCACCGTGGCGCCGAGTTCCGGCGCGAGCTTTGCGTTCAACCCGAGGCGCTCGATGACCGGATTCAGGATCTTCTCGGACTGCATGATCTTGAATTGATCCTGCAGGAAGTACGGATCGTAGGTGTTGCTGCCCTGGGCCTGAAACAGCTTTACCTCGCCCTCGGGCTTTTCGACGCGAACCTTGGTCGTCGCCAGATACCACCTGGGCAGGAAGGCCGTGACCGCCAGCGCCGTGATCACGACCAGCGCGAGGCTCAGCGTGATGAGCGCCTTGCGCTGGCGAAGAATTTGCAGGAAGTCGGCGAGCGATGCAGAATCCCTGGGGGAAACGGAGGCCATGAAGCGACGCGGACGATTCCTCCGCTCAGAACGCGTAGGTCGCGTTCAGACCGAAGCGCTCGCGCTGTAGATTGCGGCCACGATCGTCGGAATGGGAGCGGTCGTGATCAAAGCTAGCGGACAGAGTCCAGTGGGTCGTCGGCAGATAGGCGAGCGCGGCGCCAAAACGCAGTGTATTTTCGTCGACGTTGGTGATTCCACGCCGGCCCTGTAGTTCGGAGATATCGTAGGCGACCGAGGTGGAGGCCGTGATCAACGGCGTGAGGCGATGCTGCACGTTCACGAAAAGCCGGTGGACGCTGCTGTCGGTGAAGCGCGCCGTGTCGGAGGCTTCCTCGAGCGTGTAACCGTAGCCGCCGGAGAGGTAGGACATCTCGGCGTAGTCGTATTTGATGGAGAGTTCCGCATACGGCGCCGTCGTGTTTCGTTCCGCGGCCCGGCGGCGCCACTCGGCTCCGAGACGGCCGGTGATCAGCATTTTTTTCGCCGCAGCATAGTCGACGCCGGCCATGAGAAATTCAGACGACTTGTTTTTCGTCTCCCCCAATTTGGTGTAATACAAATCCTGATGGCGGAACTCCACCACCGCCTTGACCTCGGGCAGGATGGCATAATCCCCCGCCGCGCCGTACAAGTTCTCGGCCCGGTCCAGGCTGCGACCGAGGGCCGCGTTACGATAATTGAAATAGACCGTGCGGGCCTTGACGGTGAGACCGATTTTGCCCGTGAGCGCCGTGCCGAAGCGGGCATCGAGCTGGTTGCGCTGGAACGACTGGTCGGAATTGAGCGGCACGCCCGCGAGCAGCGACTCGGGGTTGCGCGTGATCATGAACACGTTGTTGAGGTCGATCGTGGTCGACTGGGAAAACGCGTGGGCGACCCGGAGCGATGCTTCGTGGCTGTCGAGCAGCTTGTCGCCCGGCCGGTTGTCGAAGTAGTCGAGCGTCAGGCCATAACCGGCGGCAAGAAACGTCTGAGCCGTAAGCGAGGCGTTATAGCTGAAACGCGGCGCGAGCTCGTAAACCATGCTATCGATCGCCCCGGAGGCCGCGCCGAAAAGGTTGCTGTCGTGCGAAATCCCCGCCCGCAGCGTGGCGGTGAAATCCTTGCCCTGATCCTGTTCCGGAATCGGGGCATAAACCGCCCACGCCGGCAATGCCGCCATAAGACCGCCGACGATCAGGGCGCGCAAAAATTTCATGTTCGGGGACGCGAAAACCAGGCGCGGACGCTAGCGGGGGAGCGCCGCGCGAAGCAATTACTTTTCCCGGGGGAACGGCAGCAGCGGATTGAGCAGCACATACAAATTCTCCGCCAGCTTCTGGGGCGCGCCGAGCGGAAACTCCCGCGGCAGCGACCCCGTGAGCAGCCCCCCGTAGATCTCGCCCCACTCGCCAAAACGCCCCGGTCCCGTGCCCAGGGTGCCCGGCAGCAACGGGCGGGCGTTGAGTTCGGAGAAAAACGGCCGGTCGAGCGTGCGCGGCGTCAGCAAAAGCTCGCCGATCGGCTGTTCGAGCGTGATCGCGTAGAAATCGCGCAGCCGCGGCGGCTGGGCCCAGACCCGGGTCTGGCCATACCACGCCACGCCCGCCGGGACATCCGCCATGAGCCCAAACCGCCCGAGCTGCCCTCGCCGTTCCAATTCGGATCGCATCCCCTGAAACAACGCGGGGAAATAAGGTGGATATTGGAAATGTAACCGCCGCGGTTCGAGGACATCGTGCGCCAGCGGCAGGGCCTGGACGATGAGCAATGCCGCCGTGACGGCCCGCGGCCACTGCGAGAGGACGGCATTGCTCCCGAGCAGCACGAAGAAAAACCCGGCTCCGAAAATCAGGATCAGCGGCGCCAGCCACACCACCACCGGCCGGTCCGATTCGCCCGAGTTAAGGGAGGCTTGCGCCACGAGCAGTACGCCCAAGGCCGCGGTGAAGATCCAGCGCAGCCGATTTACCCCGGGAGCCCGGAACGCATAAAGCCACCCTGCCGCGAAAAAAGCCGTCAGCCACATCGCGCCGCCGGACCACAGGCGCGACCTTAAATTCTCCTGCAACGACGTCAGGGTTTTGTTGCCGAGTTTTTTCAGGTCAAGCCGGGGAAAATCCGCGGACAGGGTCGATCGCACCAGCGTCGGTTCCGCCGTGGGATCACCGAACTTGAGCGCGAGGTTTTGCGCGGCGAGACCGACGGGGCTGGTCGTAAGCGCCAGGTTGCGCCCCATCCAAGGCCCCGCGATCAACAAAAACCCGCAAGCCACCAAGGCCAGCGCAGTCATGCGGCCCCGACCCTGAAATCGGATACCCGTGTAGACCAGCGCAACGAGGGTGAGCGTTCCGGCCGAATACTCGGCGAGAAAAAGCAGCCCGCAGGCGGCGCCCAGCCCCCAAAGCCAGCCCACGGGCAGGCGCCCGCCACTTCCGGCATCCGTCGCGGCATCCAACCGGTGCCAGAGCCAGAACGCCCCAAGCGCCAGCACCATCATGAGCGGGGTGCCATTGACGGCCACCGCCTGCTGCCAGATCGGCATGGAAAGCAACAGGGCCATCGCGGCCAGCCATCCGGCGCGCGGGTCGAACAACCGGCGGCCCAGATCGTAGGTCAGCCAGGCCGCCAACCATAAAAGAATGAGGTTGATCGCCAGCAAAAAGTAGTCCGCGGCGAAGCCGTCGGGAGGCACCGGTGGCGACGCGAAGAGCGCGGTGCGCTGCGTCGCCGGCAAAACCCGCAATGCCGCCGCGATCAACAACGAATACAGCGGGGCTTGATGCAGCTCGGGATAGGGTCGGCGGGGATCGAAACGCCCCCCCCGCGCCCGCAAAAATGCCTCGGTCTGCGGAAAATTGACGAGCGTCGAAAATCCCTCGCCCCGCGCGAGCTGGCGGCCCACATCGGCCTGTAATAGCGTAGTCTCGGTGACCGGGCCGTGAAATTGCTTCCACGCGATTAGTAGCGACAGCACCAAGGTGCCGACCAAAACCGCGGCGAGCCGGATCCAACGCGCGCCTTCGCCCACTTCCAGCCAGTGGACAAGTTCCTGGGCACTTTTCGCGCGCGACATCAGTAATTCGCCTCGATTGCCTGCCCGACGCCCCGCGTTCGACTCGAGTGCAGAACCGGAAGGAACGCCCGCGCCGGCCGGCCCTCGCAGTCACCCATGCAAACGCGACGGATCATTTGTCGGTGACATCCAGCTCGGGCCACTGGGAGATCTTGCGATGCAACGTGCGCCGACTCACTCCCATCAATTTCGCGGCCTTCGTCCGGTTGCCACGCGATTTCAATAACGCTTCCCGCAGCAGTCGTTTTTCGTTTTCCTCCACCGACAACGATGGGCCGGCGGCGAAGCGCGGTCCCGCCGCCAGATCGGAGCCCGGCTTCGGCTCGCTTCCGTCGGGCCTGAATTTTGCCTCCAGGTCGTATTCCGTCAGACTGCCGCCCCGGCGTAAAACAACGGCATTTTCGCAGAAATTGCGGAGTTCGCGAATATTGCCCGGCCACGCATAAGCCTGCAGGGTGCGCAGGGCACCCGCCTCGACCGTCAGTGGCGGAACGCGGTTTTCCTCGGAAAATAACCGGATAAAATGGGCGAGCAGCAGCGGGATGTCCTCCGGCCGGTCACGCAGTGGCGGCGTTGTCAGGCGCACCACGTTGAGGCGGAAGAAAAGGTCTTCGCGGAATTTCCCCTCCCGCACCATCTGTTCGAGATTCCGGTTGGTCGCGGCGACGAGCCGCACGTCCAGCTCAAGCGGTTTCGATCCCCCCACTCGTTCGATCGCCTTGGTTTCGAGAAAGCGCAGTAACTTCACCTGCGTCGCAGGAGAAATTTCACCGATCTCATCGAGGAAAAGAGTGCCGCCGTTCGCGGACTCAAAACGGCCGATCCGCCGTTCGGTGGCGCCGGTGAACGATCCACGCTCGTGCCCAAAAAGTTCGCTTTCGAGCAGGTTTTCCGAGAGCGCGGCGCAATGCACGGCCACGAAAGGCGCCCGCGCGCGCGGGCTCGCCTGGTGAATCGCCTGCGCGATCAATTCCTTGCCGGTGCCGGACTCGCCTTCGATCAGGATGGTCGCACGGGACGGGGCCACGAGCTTCATCTTGTCGATGACGTCCTTGAGCTTCTGGGAGGCCCCCACGATCCCTTCCATCTTGAATTTGTCGTCGAGCCGCTCGTGGAGCTGCTGCACCTCGACCTCGAGGGTATTGGTCTTCAGGGCACGCTGGATCAGCACCTCCAGCCGCTCGATGTTAACCGGCTTGGTCAGGAAATCGACGGCGCCCCGCTTCATGGCCTCGACCGCGGTGTCGATATTGCCGTAGGCCGTCATCATGAGGATGGCCGGGCGTTGCGGCAGCGCCAGGGCCTTGTCGATCACCTTGAGACCGGATTTTCCCGGCATGCGCAGGTCGGTGAGGACCACGTCGAAGGGCTGAGCGTCCAGCAGGTTGAACGCCTCCTCGGCATTGGCTGCCACGGTGACGTCGTAATTCTCGGCGAGGGCCTGCTGCAGGCCTTCGCGCGTGTGTTTCTCGTCATCAACGATCAGCACGCTTGGCACCATGCCTCATTCACGGGGCGCGACGAACGCCGGTCAAGCTCGCCGGCTACTTCTTCGCCTTGACCTGGAGTTGCTGGGTCCGGGACGCGAGGGAGCTCAGGGAGATGCTGGGCGGGGGCGACGAATCGACGAGCGCGATGAATTTTTCACGCCGCGCTTCGAGCAGGCGCCGCACCCGAACGCGTTGGTTCTCGTCGAGCTTGTAGTCGCTGACCAGGCGATCGAAACGCCAGCTGATCGCGACCGAATAGAGCGCGTTCCAGAGCGGCTGCCGGC
Organism: Opitutia bacterium; assembly: GCA_947474935.1. Taxonomy (GTDB): domain Bacteria; phylum Verrucomicrobiota; class Verrucomicrobiia; order Opitutales; family Opitutaceae; genus ER46. Next base: position 15,643 of record CANJKL010000027.1, on the reverse strand, counting down.
GTAGTTGCTCGATCTGCGGGTCGGTCAGCAAGTCGGTTCCGGTCACTTCCGCTTCACGGGTGGCGCGCCATACCGCGCTTTGTTTCTGCCGGGCCTCAAAGATCAGCCGCTGCTCCGGCACCAGGATACTGAGGAAATCGCGGTCGAATTCCGCAGCGATTTCGTCCAAACGCTTGTGATAGGCGGCGATTTGCGGCCGGACTTTTTCGATATCGGCAATCAGCTTTGCCCGGTCTGGCGAGCCGGAGACGAACCCGCGGGACTCGCTCTTGGCGCCGGCAACCGCGGGTGCAGATTGTCGGACAAACTCGATCCCGGGAGCGGGCGGCGAAGGCAGCACGTGGACACCCTCGGTCCACATTCGGGCGCCAAAGCCGGCGCCGAAAGCGATCATGACGAGTAGGGCGATGACCAGTCGCTGGGTCATTGAATCAAATCGATCTCCTGCGCTTCGGCGGCCAGCGCACCCCAGCTAGCCAAAGCACGCTCTTCCGCAAGGCGCGTCGAACGCGCATGCAAAACGAACACGGCCACAAGGCACACCGCGACCATCGCGGCCCCCAGGGCAAACTGGTCCAGCAAGGATGGCACTTTCCCGGACAAGTCGCGGGCTGCCCGCAGAACGCGCTCGGCGAAACCCGGACGGATCTGGGCCGCACCTTGGGCGGACAGCTGCCGCCAGACCGCAGCATCCGGGCCATGGGCGGAACGAAGCACCCGGTCGGCAAACGCCGGGGACAACTGCGCGTTCGCGTGATCGCGGAGCGCGCGCCACGCTTGATCTTCAGTTTTCATGGTGAGGCTGATAATGCTCGCGAAGGTGCTCACGCGCACGGTGGAGGCGAGCTTTCACCGCGGCGACACTGGTGGAGAGGACTTCGGCGATCTCCGCATGGCTGCGGCCTTCCTGAACCAGGGCCAGGAGCGCCCGGTCTTGCGGACGAATCTGGGCCAGCGCGTGGCGCAGGGCGTCAAGTTCCTCCGTATCGACGGCCCCGGACGGCTCGGGAATATTTTCGTGCTCCTCGCCGAAGGGTAAAAATATGCGGCGGAGTTTCTGACGGCGCAGCTGGTCGATGCAGGTGTTCCGCGCGAGCCGGAAAAGCCAGGATTCGAACTGCGCCGGAGCCTGGAGCCGGTCCAGCGCCCGGATCATCTTGATGAATACCTGTTGCGACAGGTCTTCCACATAATCGCTGCGACCAGTCATGGCGTAAACGAAGCCGGCCACCCGGTGCTGATAACTCAAAATGAGCTCACGCTGGGCTCCTTCATCACCCTTTTGAGCCCGGCGGACGAGGTCAGCCAAGGCAGTCGTTGCCGTTGAATCCATGCGTGGTGCATAGGTGTGAGCAGCAAGACGGGGGGAACGCCAGAAAGATTCGCATCCGACCAGCGGCTCGCCCTTGCAATCGGAGCAACCTTCGCCTCGGCTGGGCGTCGAACGTTTCCCTATGAAAACCTCCGCATGGTATCCGATGAACGGTGTTTCGCTGGCGCTCGCCCTCCTGCTGGCCGGGGCCGGGTGCAATTCGGTGGATCGGCCCCGCGACTTGATGGCCGAAGAGGCCCGCACCAACGATCCCACCGCGGAACGACCGGTTGCCATGCGTGGCGAAGGGACGTTTCTGGAAGGCAAGCTCACCGCCATCGCAACGATCACGCGCGGTTTCGACCGGGGCAAAAAGGGGCCTCCCCCGCCCCGACGCGGCACCCAGGAATGGGACATGAACCGGCGCAACATCAAGCGCGACGAAGAGGCCGCCTTTACCCAAGTTTACAGTCTGTCGGAAGACGCATCGGACGAGCAGCAGAAGGACGTCATGGAAGACTATATTCGTCAGGCGAAAGCCCGCCGGGCCGCCGGGAGCCCGATGCCGCCCGTGACTTTGCGTGTGCTCCTTGAGAATCGTGGCACCGAGCCGATGGACGTGGAGGTGACGGAGGTGAACTCCGACCTCGGCAATTTTGCCGTCCGCCCCCAAAAGCTGACTTTGGCTCCGGGCGAAAAAGGCACGCTCGAACCGATGGTTTCCCAGCTCGGCGTCACCAGCCAGGAGATCCCGCTCAAGCTCGCCGTCCGCGTCGCCGGGAAAAAGGAGTCACAGGTTGTGACCGTGAAAAACGCAATTACCGATTCGATGCGCAAGGCCTTCGAAGCCGCGCAAAAATAGGTCGGGCCCGACTCGCCGGTCAGGGAATCGGCTCCCGGTTGATTGAAACCGTCGGGCGCAGAAAATTCCGAAACTCAGCTATGCAACATCCTGACCCTGCGGTCCTTGCGAGGAAATTGCAGGGTGACCACCGTCCCCACCCCGGGTTTGCTCTCAAGCCCGATCTGGCCGCCATGATCGCGCATGATCCGCTGGGCGATCATCAAGCCGAGACCATGCCCTCCGGTCTTGGTCGTGTGATACGGCTGAAACATCCGCACCAGATCCTCCGGCTTGATGCCGCTGCCAGTATCCCCGAATAGGAGATAGACCGACTCGTCGTCCACCCGCGATTTGATGCGGAGTCGTCCGCCGGGCTGCATCGCCTCCATGGCATTTTTCGTGATGTTGAAAAACACCTGCTTGAGCTGATTGCGGTCGGCCATCACTCGGGGAAGGTCCCCGGTCTCTGCCTCGACCGCCACATCGCGATCGGCCAGCTCGCGATGTTGAAAGCGCAGGACTTCCGCCAACACCTCGCCGAGGTCCGTCTCCGCCAAGTCTGGTGGCTGCGGGCGGATGGCCTCCAGGAAGTGACTGATGATACCGTCGAGCCGCATCACTTCTTCCCGGCAGACCTGCAGCGATTCGGCAACCGATTCCGTGCCCTTCGACGCCTTCAGCTTTTTCAGCTTTCGCTCGATCAGCTGGAGATGAATGGTGAGGGAATTAAGCGGGTTGCCCAGTTCGTGCGCGACACCGGCCGCCAACAGCAGGATCGACGACGTGCGTTCGTCCTCGATCCGCGCCTCGGTACTCTTTTTTTCCTTCGTGATATCGGAAAGAATCACGGCGAAACGCCGCGCCCCGCTCTGGCCCGCATCGCGAAACGGCACCATGTAAAGACGGATGCTGCGCAGTTCCGGATAGGTGAGCTCGAACTCCCGCGTCATCACCGGCGCCACCCGCTCCGTTCCGTCGTCTGCGGTCGCATCGAAGGAGGGCCGTAGCCCCGGAACCAGTCGCCACAACGTCTGTCCGGTCAATTCGTCGTCGCCGAGCCCGATGAGTTGATGGGCCGCCGCATTGGCATACTCGATCGCGCCGTCCTCCCGCATGACCAGGATGCCCTCCTGCAACGTGTTGAAAATCTCCTCGAAGAGGCCCCGCTCCCGCGCGAGCCGTTGGACCAGGTTGGCAAGGTTGACCGAGTCGAGCGTGTCGAGCCGCCCGAGCACGCGATCGAGCGAAGTGTGTTTCTTGCCGGCCATCGGGTGGCGTTTGTGGCAAAGCGCCGCAATCGGGTCAACGCGCACCTCACACTCCTTCCTGATTATTACCTCATCCCACCGCAAAACCTCACCACGGCCCACCCTCGCGGCGTCGATACCCCATCACTCTTGGGCGGCCAGAAAATTCATCTGCGCCGGATCGACGCGCACGGCCAGTAACTTGCGCAGGAACATCTCGCGATGCAGCGCGCAACGGCCCAACCGGAGCACCGCCTCGCGATGTTCCTCGGTACCGTAGCCCTTATGCCGGGCAAAACCGTAACCGGGAAATTTTGTTTCGAGCTCCACCATCATACGGTCGCGAGTCACCTTCGCGATGATTGAGGCCATCGCGATGCAGAGTGACCGGGCATCGCCGTGCACGAAGGCCGTGTGCGGATAGGCGAATCCGCGCAACGGCAGCCCATCGACGATCACCCGGGCCGATACCGTCGGGTGAAAGGTCGTCCGCTCCTCGAAACTCGAAAATAGATCCGGTTCTTCGCGCTTTTGCATGAACGCCTCGGGTGGATGAATGGCTTCAAGTGCGCGGTGCATCGCCCGCTTCGTCGCGCCGAGGATATTGAGCTGCTCGATTTCCTCCACGCTCGCGATCCCGACCTGCGCATGGATCCGCCCCTCGTCGGCCAGCTTGTCGAACTCGCGCCAGAGCTCCTCGCGGTCCCCGGCGCTCAGGATCTTGGAGTCGTTCACCCGGCCGCTCTTGGCGATCGCCCAGCGGCTCTCCAGAAAATCGCGGTTGATCAGCACTGCCGCGGCCACCACCGGGCCCGCAAAGGCCCCGCGCCCCACCTCATCGACGCCGATCAGGCTGGTGACTCCGTTGATTTGTTTGAGATCGAAGCCGCGCAACTGACGGCGTTTCATGCCGCGCATGTGAAAGGCACCGGCGCAAGGGTGGCAAGCCCGCGCCGCGATCGCACCGCGGCGGACGAGCTCAACCGTCGAGCCACGGCCAAACCCCACCGAGGACTGCAACGAAACACGCCTGATCACCCGGCAACCCGCCCTTGGCACTGCCGCCGGGTTCACCCTCAGTCCCATTCCATGCGCGCCTTCGGTTCCTTCAGCGGCAACTCGTCGAGCTTGCCGGCGGCAGACACGACTTCGTAAGCCGTGCGAAAATGCAGTTTGGCGAAATCGCCGAGCGCGCGAGTGCCGAACTTCTCCATGATCTGCACCGCCTGCTCCTTCACCAGCGGACCGGCCCCTTTTTGCAGCTTCGCCCCGAACTGCTTCGAAAGCGCGTGCATCGCACGCACAAACTCGGCCCGCGCCACCACCGAGGCGGCCGCCACCACCGGATCCTCCTCCGCTTTGGTCCGCATCTTCAGGTCAAAGTCCTTCACTCCCTTTTTGGCGAGTTCGCGCTGCGTCAACGGCTGCTCCGTAAACTGGTCGAGCAGCCCCCACGCCACGCGCTTCTTCGCCAGCGCATCGGCCAACGCCGTCGCGTGCTGCCACGCGAGGAGCCGGTTCAAATTCGCCCCTGGTCGCGACATCAGCTCGTTGTAACGGGCCATCGTGCGGCAGTAGCAGACCTCGACCACCACACCGCGGGTCTCGCGGATGATCGCGTCCAGTTTCAGGATCTGCGGCTCCGCGATCTTCTTCGAATCCTTCACCCCGGCCTGAATCCACGACTCGATGGCCGGTTTGTCGGCGATCACCGTGGCCGCGACGACCGGACCGAAGAAGTCACCCTTGCCACTTTCGTCGAGGCCGGCGTGCGACTCGAACCAGTCCGGGTGCAGCACGTCGTCGTAACCGAGTTTCGCGGCCCCCGTAACCTCGGGTTCGAGAACATCGCGGATGAAGTCCTCGGTTCCCCTCCCGGCAATCACGACCTTGCCGCTGGTGTAGGCGGAAACGTTGGTCTTGAGATGATCCGCCTTGAAGGCGAAACGCGTGTAACCGACCTCAAAGGGCGTCCAGCCGCGCGCGACGCAGATCGCCCGGAGTTTCTCCATCTGGGCGTCGTCGAGTTTTACGGTGTAGGATGCGATTTTCTTCGGCGCGTCCGCTTCCCCGGCTGTCGTCTTGGGCATAAAACGATTGGCCACAAAAGGCGCCGAAAGGACAAAGGAAATTTGCGTGGTCGGTTCTGCCGTTTTGTGCGTCCTGTTGGATTCCGTGGCCCATTCCCTGATCGCCCATCCAGCCGGATTTCAGCGCGCCCTCGCCGGTTGGTATCGCGTGCACGCCCGCCGGCTGCCGTGGCGTGAGGAGCCCTCCCTCTACAAAACCGTGGTCAGCGAATTCATGCTGCAACAGACGCAGGTGAAGACCGTCCTGCCCTACTTCGCGCGTTGGCTCGAGGCCCTGCCGGATTTCGCCACGCTCGCCGCAGCCCCCGGGGAACGGGTCTTAAAATTGTGGGAAGGCCTCGGCTACTACTCGCGCGCCCGGAACCTGCACCGGCTGGCCCAAGCTCTCGCCGCACGAAAAACACCTCCCCGTTCCGCGGAGGAGTGGCGCGAACTGCCCGGGGTCGGCCCTTACACCGCGGCCGCCGTCACGAGCATCGCGTTTGCCGCGCCGGAAGCCTGCGTCGATGGCAACGTCGTCCGGATCCTCGCACGCCTGACAGCCGACGCCACCGCGTTTCGCGACTCCGCGAGCGCTGCAAAGACCTTCGCCCCCCTCGCTGCCGCCTTGCTGCCGGCGACTTCGCCCGGTGATCACAACCAGGCGATGATGGAACTCGGCGCTACCGTGTGCGTGCGCCAAAATCCATTGTGTCTCACCTGCCCGGTGCGGCTGTTTTGCGCCGGCGCCCGACAAGGCAACCCGGAGGCATTCCCACGACTCGCCCCCAAGCAGATGGAGAAGGTCGTCGTCACGCGCGTGTGGTGCGAAAGGCAGGGTGCGTTACTCCTCCACCAAGCTGCGGCGGATGCGAAGCGCTTCCGCAACATCCATGAGCTGCCGAGCGCCGAACAGGCCGGCCTCACCCCTCCGGCGGCGATCCGCGGAGAGCTGCTCGCCAAGAAACGCCGCGGCATCACGCGGTTTCAAATCACCGAATCGATCCATCGCACCCCGGCCCCGGCCAAACCGCTCGCGCCCGGCCTCATTTGGGTGCCCCTCGCGCGGCTCGATACGATCACGTTGTCCGGCCCACACCGGCGATGGGTGACCGAGATACTTGCCCGGCGGGCCGACTAGATCGGCGGAACCGGCGACCGCGCAGTCGCCACTTCAACCCGCGCTCTTGCGGATCAAGGCGTCGATCCGCTCCTTGGAGCTCCGCACTTCTGCCTCGGTTACGCGCGGACCGAATTCTAGTGTGAGCAAGTGGTCTGGCCGCCAAAACTCACTCACCATGTTGAAATCGACGTGACCGGCACCGATGGGCTGGTGATCCTGGCCTTGGACGTTCACATCGTGCAGGTGAAAGCCGATCAGCCGGTCCTTCATCAAGATGAGGTGCTCGCGATGATTAAGCAGGCCCATGCCCTCTTTCAGATCCGCGTGGCCCGTGTCATGCCAATAGCCGACCGGCGCCGCCGGGGGCAGCGCGGCGAGAAACCCCGCGTAGTCGGCGTCGATCGGCAACTCCTCGAATTTCTCCCGATTCTCGAACCCAAGCTTCACGCCCTTCTGCGTGGCGTAGTCGAGCATCTCGTTCACGCTCGCCTTGGTTTGCTCCCAAAAAGGGCCCATGCGCTTCCGCAGCCGGACGAGTGATTTCCGCAAGAGCGTCGCATAGGCCCGGTCATCGGGATTGCGCCCGGCCGCGGGATGATCGCGCAAGTAGTTGCGGATATTGCGGGCCGGGTTGAACCAAAAGAAACCAACGCTGCCAAGGTGGCACACGAGCGCATGCGCCTTCACCTGCGCGGCAAAATCGATCGATCGCTTCGTGTGTCGCACCCATTGATCATGTTCGCGGTGTTCGGTGGCGGAAGGCTCGAAGAGATTCGGCGCCGCCCGGATCACTCCGGTCGGCAGCGGACAAAAATTGTGCGTGGAGCTAACCTGCACCAAGCCCTCCTCAAGGCCCTTCAAAATTCCCGGGACCAGCGTGATCCGGATACCGTGGCTCAATTCGACGTGGCGGAACCCCAGCCCCGCCATCTCCTGCAGCATGGCGTAGCCATCCCTGTGACGATGCGAGCACCAGCTGGTCGATAGGGCGAAAATCGGCATCACGCGGGGAGACTCCGAAAAGGAAAGAGCCCACAGATAAGTTGCACGACGAAAAAATGCCTTAAGACAAAAAAGCCGCGCCCCGAATCAACGGAAGGCGCGGCGAAAAGGGAGCCCAAGGGCCGGCGGATCACTCCGCGTAACGACGGCGGAGCATCTGCGTAAACGCTTGGACCTTGTCCTTGCGGCGACGCTTCTCACAGGGCTTTTCGTAGTAACGCTTCGCGCGGGTGCCCTTGATGATGTTCTCGCGATCGAGCTTCTTCTTCATGCGGCGAAGCGCACGGTCGATCGGCTCGTTCTTGCGGATTTTGATTTCGATGGACATGTGAACAGTCAGAGACGGACGAGTGGTGAAAGGAAAAGCCGGTTACTAGGCCAACCCGCAGACCGGCCGTCAATGGCATTTTTGGGCCTGGGTTTAGTCCGAAAAATCAGTGTCGGGCCGGCCGCCAAGACCATACCCTCTCTCAATCCGATCATGGACATACCCGCCATCCAAGAGCTCCCAAAAACGCGTAGCAAACGCGGTTTCCACACGTTTCCCGCCTTGCGCGTCCCCATCGATCGGCTTGCCTGAGGTCCTCCGTGCCGACCGATAAGAATTTCGTCCACCTTCACGTCCACAGCGACTACAGCCTGCTCGACGGCTGCTGCCGGATCGATCGTTTGATGGACCGGGCGACGGAGCTGGGCATGACTGCCGTAGCGTTGACCGACCATGGCAACCTCTACGGCGCGATCGAGTTCTACAACCAAGCCAAGGCCAAGGGGATCAAGCCTCTGATCGGGTGCGAGCTCTACCTGGTCGAAACGTCCCGGTTGGAGAAGACTGGCCGTTCCGACGAAGGCAAAAGCATCTTCCACCTCGGGTTGCTCGTCAAAAACCTGACTGGTTATCAGAACCTCCTTAAACTCGTTTCCGACGCGCACCTCAAGGGCTTCTACTACAAGCCGCGCACGGATTTTGAAACGCTCGCGCAGTACGCCGGAGGCCTCATCGGATTCACCGGCTGCCTAGCGTCACTTGTTCCCCAGCATCTGTTGTATGACCGCTACGAGGAGGCTCGGAAGGCCTGCGGCCGGTTCATCGAGATCTTTGGGCGAGAAAACTATTTCGTCGAAATCCAGGACCATGGCATCCCCGAGCAGCGGAAGATCATCCCCGGGTTGCTCAAGCTCGCCGAAGAATTCAATCTGAACGTCATTTGCACGAATGACGTGCACTACGTCAAAAACACCGACGCCGGCCCGCACGACGCCATGCTTTGCATCCAGACTGGCGCAAAGATCGAGGAGGAAAAGCGGATGCGTTTCACCGGTCAGGAATTCTACCTGAAGTCGCGGGACGAAATGGCGAAACTCTTCGCCGAGGTCCCCGAGTCTGTCACCAACACCCAGCTCGTCGCCGAGATGTGCGACCTTGCCATCCCCTTCCCCAAGGGCAGCGAGCGCTACCCGAAGTATCCGCTGCCACCGGAGATCAAGACCGATCGCGCCGGCTATCTCCGCGAACTCTGCCTCGCCGGGCTGAAGACCCGCTACAACTTTGACTACGCTGCTCCGGAGAAATTTGCGGATACCGCCCTGGCGAAAACCCTGGCCGAGCGCCTCGATTTCGAGCTCAGCATCATCACTAAGACAGGCTTCATCGACTACTTCCTCGTCGTTTGGGACTTCATCGACTGGGCAAAAAAGCAGGGCATCCCCGTCGGGCCCGGCCGCGGCTCCGGCGCCGGCTGCATCGTGGCCTACCTCCTCGGCATCACCAATCTCGACCCGCTGCGCTTCAAGCTGCTCTTCGAGCGCTTTCTCAATCCCGAGCGGGTTTCCCCACCCGACTTCGACATCGATTTTTGCATGCGGCGGCGCGGCGAGGTGATCGACTACGTCCGGCAGAAATACGGCAACGCCTGCGTCGCCAACATCATCACCTACGGCACCCTCGGCGCCAAGATGGTCATCCGTGACATCTCGCGCGTGCACAATCTCCCTTACGGCGACGCCGACCGGCTCGCGAAGATGATTCCCGACGAGCTCAACATCACGCTTGAGGACGCCGTCGCGAAATCGGCCGAACTCCGCGACGAGGTGACCAAGAATCCCGTTGCCAAAAAAATCTTCGACCAGGCGCGTGTCCTTGAGGGCATGGTGCGCAACACCGGCAAACACGCCGCCGGCATCATCATCACCGACCGGCCGCTCGATGAATTCGTCCCGCTCACCCTCCAGGAAGGCGACGTCACGGTACAGTTCGACATGAATGCAGTCGGCAAGCTCGGCCTGCTGAAGATGGATTTTCTCGGCCTGAAGACGCTCACCGTCATCGCTGACGCCGTCGACAACATCCGCCGCACCGCCGACCCGAAGTTCGACATCGAGACGATTCCCATCGACGACACGAAGACGTTCGCACTCTTGAATTCCGGCCGCACCACCGGGGTGTTCCAGCTCGAATCCGGCGGCATGCAAAACCTCTGCCGGCAGATCAATCTCTCAACCATCGACGAAATCGTCGCGCTCATCGCCCTCTACCGGCCGGGACCGATGGAGTGGATTCCGGACTACGTACGCGGGAAGAAGGATCCGAGCACCGTCACGTTTCCCCACAAGCTTCTCGAAGAGGTCTGCCGCGAAACCTACGGCATCATGGTCTATCAGGAACAGGTCATGGAGGCCGCGAAAGTCATCGCCGGCTACAGTCTCGGCGGCGCCGACATGCTCCGGCGCGCCATGGGCAAGAAGGACGAAAAGGCGATGGCGGCAGAGCGCGCGAAGTTTGTCGAGGGGGCCAAGCGCGTAAACGCGATCGACGAGAAAACAGCGAATTCCATTTTCGACATCCTTAATAAATTCGCCGGCTACGGCTTCAACAAATCCCACTCGGCCGCCTACGCCATCCTCAGTTATCAGACCGGTTTCCTGAAGGCCAACCACCCGGTGCAGTTCATGGCTGCCGTGCTCAGCTCAGAGCTCGGCAATTCGGAAAAAGTTTCCCACTTCGTCGCCGAGGCTGAGGCCATGGGGTTGAAAGTACTGGGACCGGACGTAAACGAAAGTCGTGAGATGTTCACGCCGGTTATTCGTAAATTGATCAAGGGCCAGGGGCCAAAGGCTCTGGAAAGTGGCGGCTCCATCCGCTTCGGCCTCGGCGGGATCAAGGGCGTCGGCGAGCTCGCCGCGCAGAAAATCATCGAGGAGCGCGAAAAAAACGGTCCCTATGCCGACTTCGCCGACCTCGTGCGACGCGTCGACGGCCGCGCGATCAACAAGCGTGTGATTGAGCACCTCGTGAAGACCGGCGCGTTCGATTTCAGTGGCGCGTCGCGCAAACAACTCTTCGACGGCATTGATGCCGCGCTCACCGGCGCCGCCGCGCAGGCCCGCGACCGCGCCGCCGGCCAGCACAGTTTTCTCGACATGCTCGCCGAGGCGGCGCCGCATAATAGTGCTCCGGTATCCGGACCGCGTGGTTCATCGCCGGCCACCGCAGCCCACGATATCAGCGATTTTCCGCCCACTGAGCGCCTCGCGTACGAAAAAGAACTCCTCGGCTTCTACGTTTCGGGCCACCCGATGAACGCATATCTCGGGCTCGCCGACGCCATCGACACATTCGCCGTCGGCGACCTCCTGCTGCAGGGTGACCGCACCGAATTTCGGCTTTGCGGCATCGCGAGCAATCTCGTGAAGAAGCTCTCGAAACGCGATAACCGCCCATGGGTCGCCTTTTCCCTGGCGACCCGCCAGGCATCGCTGGCGCTGAACATGTTTGCCGACGCCTACGAAAACTACGGCACGTCTCTCGCGGAAAACGCCCTCGTGCTCGTACAGGGCAACATTATCGTCAACCAGGAGGGCCCGCGGATCAACGTGAAGGAGTGCTACCCACTCGATGGCGCGGTATGCACGAACGTCAAAAAAGTTCGCTGGCTCCTCCACCCCGCTCACCCCGCGCTCGCCGCGTTTCTCCGCGAGCTCCGAGACACGCTCAACCGGCAGGTAGGCGATACGCGGGTCGAGTTCGCCTTCGTCTTCGAGGATCGTATGGCGTCCGTCGCCGAGGCCAGCCACGCCCTGTCGTGGAAGCTCAACGCCATCACTTTCCAGCAGCTCCGCGCCCACCCTGCGGTCGCCGGCGTGCAAATCGAGACACGTCACCTCGAATTGAAAGAGGACCGGCGTTGGAAGAAACGGATATAAGGTCGTTCACTGCCATCGCCCTCGGCGCAGATGGATTGAACCAGCGGGCGTGATCGCGCCCGCTCCTGCTTTGGGCGACGAACGTGTCCCCAGCCCGATTCGTAGCTTCCCCTTTTCACGTCTTTCGTGTGTTTCGTGGTGACAAATGCCCGATCAAGCCACGCTCAACCACGCCGCTCAGGTGCTCGCCACGATCTCCACCGATCAACGGGCCGACACCGCCCTACGGTTTTATTTCGAGCACCACCGTTACCTGCAGCCGCCCGCGAAACGCGAAATCAGTCACACCGTTTTTGCATATTTCCGCTGGCTTTCCTGGCTCGACCCAAAAGCCTCGCCGCAAAAGCGCCTCGAACAGGCGATAAAACTCCACGAGCGCTTCACGGCCGATCCAAAATCGATCAAGGCCGAAACCCTCGCCGTCCAAGCCGTCCCCGCGTGGATCCTTGGTGAACTCGACTTCCCCGCCGATTCGTCCGCGGACAACCCGGCGAAAGCTGATTTCCTCCGCCAGCTCCAGCGTGATCCGCCCCTCTGGGTGCGCGCCCGGCCCGCCACCGCCGCGAAACTTGCCGCTGCGCTGCGCGACTGCGAACACTCGGACCGCGCCCCCGACGCCCTCCGCTACACTGGCCGCTCCGACCTTTTTCGCACTCCGGCGTTCGCAGCCGGCGAGTTCGAGATCCAGGACCTTGCCTCGCAACTGGTCGGCCACGCCTGCGCGCCCAAGCCTGGCGAAACTTGGTGGGATGCCTGCGCAGGCGAAGGCGGCAAAACGCTTCACCTTGCCGATCTGATGGCAAACAAGGGCCTCGTTTGGTCCACAGATCGCAACACCCGCCGGCTCGATACCCTCAGACGGCGGGCCGCCCGCGCCAAACTTTTCAACTACCGAGCCGCTCTTTGGGACGGCAGCATGAAGCTCCCGACAAAAGCCAAATTCGACGGCATCCTCCTCGACGCTCCGTGCAGCGGAGTCGGCACCTGGCAGCGCAATCCGCATGCGCGTTGGACCACGACACTCAAAGACGTACATGAACTCGCAACGACTCAGCTTGCGCTGCTCAATCACATCGCCGGCTCGCTCAAGCCCGGCGGCCGGCTAATCTACTCCGTCTGCACACTCACCCGGACTGAGACCACCGCCGTTGTCGATGCCTTCAGTGCCGCCCACCCTGAACTGGAGCCGCATGCGCTCGCCAGCACGGGCCCCCGCTTGACACTCTGGCCGCACGAGATCAACGCCAACGGGATGTTCATCGCCGGGTGGAGCCGGAGGAGACCATAGGAACGCCGTCCCGCTGTGACTCGGCGCCATCGGAAGCGCGCCGGAGCAGCGCCCCTCCGATGGAAAAAATCTCTGCGGCCACCGTTCGGGCCGACTTCAACGACTTGCAGGCAGTCGTCCACTACACGCGCGCCGCTCACGAACTCGGGCTGTGGAAATCGGAACGCATTCTCATCGAACGCTTCTTTCCCGATCGCAACGCCCAGCTGCTGGAAGCCGGCTGCGGAGCGGGCCGGGTGGCGCTCGGATTGTGGACGCTCGGCTACCGACACCTCGTAGCCTTCGACTTCGCCAATGAGTTGGTCGACCAAGCCCGCAGTCTGGCGATCGAACGCAACGCGACCGCGATTCCCTTTCTCTACGCCGACGCCACCGAGCTTAAGGCGTGTAAACCGGTCGTTGAACAAGCGCCCTTCGAAGGAGCCTTGTTCCTGTTTAACGGGCTGATGCAGATCCCCGGACGGAAAAGCCGACGGGCGGCGCTCATCGAATTGCATCAAGTATGTAGAGCGGAAGCCCCCCTGCTTTTCACCACGCATGACCGTGATGCGACGCCGACCGAGCGGGCGCTGTGGCGGTTGGAGGCTCTACGTTGGCAAAAAGGCACACAGGAAGTGCGGCTAGTGGAGTTCGGTGACCGCTATTTTGAAGATGAGGCAGGGCGCACCTTCATGCACCTTCCGGACCGCGCTGAAATTCTAGAGGACCTTGAGGCGACGGGGTGGCGGCATACATTTGACGCAATGCGTCGGGAAATCACGAGAGAGTCCCCTGCTGTGCGCGCCTTTTCCGACGAATGCCGATTTTGGTGCGCACAACGGCGTTAGCTATCTAATCAAATCCGGTATCAACTGCGGTGATCCCCCGGAATCCGGGCCACTTGCGATTTTAGTCTGCGGCTCTAAAAGGAGCTCTGACCGGACCGACTTTTCTGAGCCACCCGTAGTGAGAGTCTGGGCGAGTGGTTGATTTCAGTTCAGGTTGTCGTTGGTGGTGGGGACGAGAGCAGGCTCCAGGCGGAGGGAAGACCCGACTTGGCGGGCCTGACCGGAGCTTGGTTCAAAAGCTCGGCGCGATATTCGCTGGGCGTTCGGTAATCGATCGTGCTGAGAGGCCGGATATCGTTGTATTCATCCCGGAAGTTTCGCGCCACGCACTGCGCCTCGAGGAGATTGCCGAGAAGCTCGAGGTCTAGGCATTCATCGCGGATGCGCCCGTTGAAGCTTTCGTTGATACCTTTCTGCCATGGGCTGCCGGGCTCAATGAACCGCGTCTGATGCTTAGTAGCGCCAGCCATTCCTGCAGGAATCCGGCGACAAACTCCGCCCCGTTGTCGCACCGCAGATGCCCAGGCGCTCCGTGGAGCTCGATCAGCGTGGAGAGCGCGGCGGCGACCTCGCGGGCGCCCATGCGGTGGCTGGCAATGATCCCCAGGCAGTAGTGGTTATACTCATCGATGATCGTCAGGAACTTCACCGTGGTGCCGCTCTGGGTGGTGTCGAAGACGACGTCGACGCACCAAACGTAGTTGACCGCGGTCGCTTTCATCTTCGAATCGGGCCGTCGCGGTAGTCTTGGCCGCCGTGCCGGCCCGGTAATGCCCAGACCTTGGTCACGCCGCATCCGCTGCACTGTCCGCAGATTGCAGCGGAGTCCCTGCCGGCGCAGCATCTCATGCACGCGGCGATAACCAAACCGAGGATGGCGCACTGCCAGCGCGGCTATGGCCTCCCCGATCTGCACGGTACTCGGCTTCGGCGGACGCGATACATCGGCCCAACTTGAGCGCGCCAGCCCAAGGTAACGGCACACCTGACGCTGCGAACAGATGCCCGTCGCTACCCCGCCCTGGGCGGCGTGGCGATTCTGCGACGAGCTTACCATTTTTTGAATCCACCTCTTCCAGCACTTGGATGTTCAAGACTTGGTCGGCGACGATCCGCTTCAAGCGGGCGGTTTCGTCCCTCAAGGCCTTCAACTCCTTCACCTCGCGGGAGACGGCCTGTGCGGATTCGCCGCCATCGATCCGGCGCAGGATCGCTACGATCTACTCCGGCGTACACTGCTTTCCTTTTGGCATCTGGGTTACTTCCTTGGAGCCCAGACTCTCATTCGCAACGGCTCAGTCTTGGTTCGTCAGGTCACCCACCCCGCAGTTTACCTCAATTTATCGTCTTCGGCTATGGGGTCGCCCGCCGGACACTACAAAGAAAAAGCCCGGTCCTTCGTTAGAAGGACCGGGCTATAAACCTGGCAACGACCTACTCTCGCGGGACCTTTCGTCCTACTACCATTGGCTGCTCGGGGCTTAACGGCCGTGTTCGGGATGGGAACGGGTGGAACCCCCGGCATGTGGTCACCAGGAAGGGAAACCCGACTGACGTCGGGTAAGTGACAGAAAAATTAGGGAAATTCTAATAAGTAGGTGAGATAAACGCCTAGAACTTTTACAGTGATTATCTGCATAAACCGGCAAGGTCATTAGTACCAGTAAACTCAACAGGTTACCCTGATTACATTTCTGGCCTATCAACCGGGTGGTCTACCCGGACCTT
>CANJKL010000026.1:0-51281 GCA_947474935.1 Opitutia bacterium | reverse complement strand
CTACCACGCGTTTGACAGGCGGGATAGCGGGCACAATTTGGTGGGATGGGCACCAAACGGTTCAAATCACCGGTAACCAACGAAAAGAAAATCTCGTGCCTGACGCCGCCTTCGCGGGCCGGATCGGTCCTCGAGACCATCCTCGGCTGTAAATGGTCGCTCACGGTTTATGCCTTGATCGAGGCCGGCGTGAACCGGCCCGGCGCAATGGAGCGCAGCGTGGCCGGTCTATCCGCCAAGGTCCTCGGCGCCTGCCTGCGCCGCAACCTTGAGCTCGGCATCTTGGAGCGCCAAAGTTTTCCGGAGATCCCCCCCCGGGTGGAATATGCTTTCACGGCTTTTGGCCGGCATTTTGGAACACTGCTCGCCGCCGTACGCGCGCTCGAGGACGCTTGGCCGGAAGAGACCCGGGGCCGAGCCGCCAAACGGGTCGGCCGAGCCAAAAGGGTCACGTATCGACTCTTGCAATACGGGGGATAGCAAAAAGGGTCAGGTTTTAACATTTAATATTTCGAGCTTCTTCACGGCCGCCCTCGCCGCCGGCCGCTGACCGCGGCGAAGTTGCCCGGTGTGGTGGCTGACCGCCACGGGGGTTCCCATGTGCAGGTGCTCCGCCAGCCATCGATTGTTGGCCTGAGTCGTTTGCTTCAGTCGGGCCGCGAGCGCCACCTTCCAGGGCGCCGACTTCCGCTCGGTTTGCGCATCGCCGGGTGCCTTGCCCAGCAACCGGAGGCCTCGCGCGAGGACCTCGCTCCAGCCGCTCTCCCGAATCTCGCGTGCGCCGGTCTGCTCCCAAGCCCGGCTGGTCGCCGCCAGCGCGTGGTCCTTGATCAGCGCGGTCCTGAATTCCCGGGTGCCGAGAGCCCAGCCCCGGCTCAGGGAAACGTAGGCCTTGGTCCGGCCGGCGGGGCCCTCCGCCGCTTGCCAGGCGAGATAGTCGGCGTACGCCGCTCGCCCCGCGGGGGTGTCGGCCAGTCCCCCCGCCTCCGCCAGTGCCGTCTCCACACCCAGAAACTCCGGCCGCTGCTTCTGCCAAAGATGCCAGTAACTTGACGCCCGGTAGCCGCGCAGGCCCTCGATCGGCACCAACCCTGCCCGCACCGGATTCAGGTGCAGGTAATGGCAGACCTGGCCCAGGGCCGCGCCGCCTTCCACCAGCAGGCTCTTGTAGCGCCCCTGGAAAAGGTGGCCCCGTTCGCCGCGCAGCCGGTTAAAGCGGTTCGCAAACGTGGCCTGCAGCCACTGCATCCCCGCCACGAGGTTTCCCGCCGGGGTCTCCAAGGCCAGGTGATAGTGGTTGCTCATCACCACGAAGGCATGGAGCCGCCAGCCGGACTTTTCACACGCTTCGAACAGGCACGCCTCAAACGCCGCCCGCGCCTTTTCCGTCGCAAACACCGCGGCGCGATAGTTGCCGCGATTGAGCACATGGTAACACGCGCCGGGAAACTCGAGCCTCAGTTTGCGCGGCATGCCGCCACTCTGCCCAGCCAAGAGCTGCCGACAATATTAAACATTAAAACCTGACCCGTTATGGCCACTTCGCGGCCTGATCGGTGCCGACGGCTGGTTCGCGCCGCAGACCCAGGACGCCCTGGTGGGCAAGGTCGCGGAACTCGCGAAAAAAGTCGGCCGGCCGTAGGCGTTTGCTGGTTTCGTGCTGGTTCGGAGAAAATCTTTGGATCGCGAAAGCGCGAAAGAACGAAGACGCGAAACGATCCGGCTGCCCCGCTGCGTCTGTCACAAGTCACGACGTGACCCCTTTTCAGCGCCTCCGTTGTGACTTCTGACACGCTGTGGTGGAGCGACGGGGGAATGCGCTTCCGGCGGGGACGTTTGCCGCGAGTCGTGCAGACGGAGGTTTTCAGATTCTGACCCGCGGGTCAGAATTCAAATTCCGAGGAGCGCCGGGAGTTCGACCACGCCGCGAATCGTGGCGACGGGGGTTCCCGGCAGGCATTCCGGAGGTGCGGCGTGGCGATTGATCCAGATCGATTGAAACCCGAACGCGGCGCCCGCCCAGGCGTCCCAGCCGTTGGCCGAGATGAAGCCGATGCGTGCCGCCGGCACCCCGAGACGATCGACGGCGAGTTGGTAAACCGAGGGATGGGGTTTGAAGATGCCCACGGCCTCGACGGAGAGCGGTGGCTCGAGCAGGCCGGCGATGCCGGCCGAGTCGATCGCGGCGGCGAGCATGGCGGGCGATCCGTTCGAAAGCGTGGCGGTTCTTTTGCCGGCTGCGCGCAGCCGGGTCAGGGCCGGCTTTACGTCGGGATAGGCGTCGAGGGTCAGATACTGTTGCAACAGTGCCTCGCGGAGGGCGGGGGCGGCGAGGTGGTGCGCGGCCAGCGTGTAATCGAGGCTTTCACCGGTCACCTGCCAGAAGTCCGCGTGCCGGCCCATGAGCGATCTCAGCCACGTGTACTCGAGCTGCTTCCGGCGCCACAATTCGGCGAACGCCGGCCAGCGTTCACCGAGGCTCGGGGCATGGCGTTGTGCGGCGGACGCGACGTCGAAGAGCGTGCCGTAGGCGTCGAACACGACGGCCTCGATGTTGAGTGAGGGGATCATCGATTCATTCCTTTCCTCCGTCGCGTCGGTTCCCGAAGGTCCGTCCGGTTTCGCGGCACGCGGCCATAAAAAAACCGCCCCGAAGCCGGGGCGGTTTGGAAAGTTGTTTTAACGGCGGTAATCGGCGCCGCGTTTCTTGGCGGTCCAGATGACGCCGTCGCCGATCATTTGGAGGTAGTCCTTGTTTTCGAATTCCTCATTGTGGCCGAAACCGAGGTAGAAGACCCGGCCGTTCGGGCGTTCGCGCACCCAAGCCGACGGCATCGAGCCCTTTTCGTTCGTGCCCTTGATCAGCACGGTCACGTCCGAAGCGAGGTTCTCGTATTTGTACATGTCGAACTTGGTCGTATATCCGGCGGCGCGGCGGGTGACGGCGTGCGGCGTGATCTCAAGCGACTTCACCGGGCCAAAGTGCACCCCGTATTTTGCGCCGAACACGTCGACGTCGAAGGTCGGCCATTCGTTCAGGGCGTGGGTGGCGGTGCGGAGACCGACGAGCCCCTTGCCGGAATTGAGGTAGCTTTTGATCTTCGCCAGCTGGTCGGCGGGGATCGTCATGCGACGGACGAAGAGGATGGCGGTGTCCGCCTTGTCGAGGGCCTCGAGGTTCTTGAAGGACTTGCCGTCGGCGCCGGGGGTGACCCAGGTGCACTTCACGTTGTAGTTTTTCTCCAGGAAAGCCTGGGCCTTCTTGAGCGAGGGCTCGTTGTCGTAGGCGTCGTTTTTCACGCCGGCGATCAGCACAACGTTGAGCGGTTCGGCGGCGCGGATGCTGCCGGCGAAGGCAAGCAGTCCGAGGGAGGCGGCAAGAACGGCGTGCAGGAAAGCGCGCCGGGAAACAAGGGAACGAAGGGAGGACATGGTCATAGGGGGCTTAAAAGGAAACGGGGGGATGATGAGAGGCGGAACGCGCATGGCCAGAAATTACTGGCCGGGCGATGGGCGCGGCCGCGTGGCCGGCTTATTTCAGGTATTTGTCGAGGAAGCCGTAGGCGACATTGCGGGCATCCTCCGGGAAATCGTGCGTGCTGTTGGGATAGTTGGCCTGGAGTTGGTCGGCCTTGCCGTAGAGGGCGTAGATCGGCTGGGCGGAGGCGATGGCATCCCGGACGCCGGATACTTCAAAATTGGAATCGGAAATCGGCGAGCTGGCGAGGAAGGGCCGCGGCGCGAAGAGGGCGATGATCTCCGGGAAATCGAAGGGCACTTGGTTGGCATCGTTTTGATACTTGCTCGCGATCAGCGGCATGTAGCGGGGACTCGTCCAGCCCACGAGCTTGCCGCCGTAATACTTGTGGAAGCGGGTGAAACCACAGTTCGAGACGAGCGCCTTGATGCGGGGATCGAACGCGGCGGTGAACATGGTGTTGTGGCCGCCCAGGGAGTGGCCGATGCAACCCATCCGCTGGCCGTCGACCTCGGGCAGGGATTCGAGGAGGTCGAGGGCGCGCATGTTGTCCCAGATCGCCTTCATCGTCCCGCTGATGTAGCCGAATTTCGGATCGGCGAAATCGAACTTGTGCTCGCCGAACGACGGGTAGTCGGGCGCCAGGGTCACGTAGCCGCGTTGGGCGAGGTGGAGCGCGTAGTGCAGATTCGGTTTACCGCCGAGACCGGTGGGCTCCTCCTTGCCGATGGTGACGGTCTGGTGGAGGCAGAGCACGGCGGGACGCTTGCCGGAACCGGCGGGAATGAAGAGATAGGCCCGCACGAGGTCGTTCGGCTCGGTTCGGTACTCAATCTTGCGGCGAACGAGGCCGCCCTCGAGCGTCACTTCCTCGAGTTGCCGGACCTCGAGCGGTCCGCGCTTTCCCTTGCCGGGCACGGGGCCCATGACGGACTGCATGCCGGCGAGAATGTGGCGCCGGCGGATCGCCCAGTCTTGGAGCGTTTTCACCGGCTGCCGTGCCCCGTCGGCGTTGAGGTAGTAGGCCGGGTCCTGATGATCCGGATATTTGGGGCCGGATTCATTTGAGTTCTGGGCGAAGGCGGTGGCGGCTGATGCCACCAGTCCGAGCGAAAGAAGCAGCTTCAGGGACCGGGGGAGCAACGAGGCGATCGTGTTCATAATGGAAACGGTGGAGGGTGAGGGCCGTCGGTGGCGGAGTTTATTTCACGACCAGCTTGGCAACGTCGGCGGGCGAAAGGGCGCGGTTGTAGACCGCGACCTCGTCGATCCGGCCTTCCCAATTGGAGTCGTTGTCGCTGCGGCCGCCGACGAAGCATTCCGCGAAGTCGGCGGGAAAATCCGCAGCAGCGGTGGTTTCGATTTCGAGCGCGCCGTCGAGGTAGACCCGAACCTTGCCCGCATCGCGCACGAGGACAACGTGGCGCCATTGCCAGCGGGGAATCTCGGTCTTGCCCGCGACGATGGTTTTGGCGTCCTGGCCATGTTGGAAGATGAGCCGGCCGGTGTGCCCGCTTTTGCCACCGATACCGAGGTGGTCGCCGTAGGTGCCGAGGCGCTGATCGAAGTCGCGCGAGAACAGCCAGCCGCTGACGTCGCGGCCGTCGTTGGGCATGCCGTTCCAGATCCAGAGCGAGATCGAGTAGCGGTCGGTCAAGTCGCCGAGGCGCGCGCGGAGGCGGCCGCCGACGAGGATCGGCGCGCGGTTCACCTCGTTCTGGCCGACGAAATTCGCCGAGCGTGCACCCTCGAGATAGTAGGTGATTTCGCGCTCGTAGACGGCGTCGTGTCCCTGACCGGTGGCGTCGGCGGCATGGGGACCGGTGAATTCGTTCAGGCGCCAGTAGGCGGTCGGCTTGGTGGCGAGGACCGCGCGCGCGGCGGCTCCGTCGCCCAGCTTCCACGGCCGGCGGGGCTGGCTGGAGATTTTCTCGAGCAGGCCGATGGCGGCCTGGGCAATCTTGGGTTCGGCCATGACCTCGAGGCCGGCGGAGCGGGCAGCCCACGTGTTGTAGCCGCCGAAAAGGTGTTGTTCCGACGGGGGAATGTAACCGTCGCCGCCATTGGCAAGTTCGATGACGATCGTGTTGAGCAACGGGCTGGCGGCTTTGATTTTCAGGCCGGTGATGGCGTAGGTTTCGTTCGGCGTGGTCGCGATGGCGATGTCGCCAATGCGCAACGCCTGGACGACGATCTCGGTCTGCTGCCGCTCGTGCAGGATGATCGCCTCGCGCGCGTAGACCTCGGTCGGGGTTTTTGGCAGCCGTCCGTTCATCCCGGCGACGATGCGCTGCGCCCATTCGAGCCGTTGCAGGTCGGGCACACGGTATTGCAACGTCATGCGTTGCTCGGCCATCGCGAGATCCACGTCATCGCGATAGCGAATCCCCGCATGGACTTTCATGGCGATGTCGAGGAGCCCGTTGGCGTATTCATCGATCGTGGTCTTGGGGTTCCACGACTCCGGCTTGGTGTAGTCGCGGCGGAAGATGTCGCCGCTGCAGCCGTGGGACATGAGCCCGACGAAGGCCCGGCCCGAGTCACCGGGGGCGATGCGCTGTTTCAAACCCTCGGAAAACAGTCCGTAGTAATCGGCGCTGAGATTCTGGTCGCCGAAATAGTGCATCGAGAAATTGCCCATCACGGCGATGGGGCGCCCGTCGCGGGCCTGGATCGAGATGAGGGAGAGATCGGGATCCTCGGGGCCGGCCTCGCTGGTGGCGTTATCCCAGTTGCTGCCGGCATGCATGTTGGCGCGGACGGTCTTGTTGCCGAAGGGATCGACCTCGAGGCGGTCGGGGCGGCGGATCCACTGGCGGATCGCGGTGAAGTCCGCGGCGTTGCCCTTGCCAAAACCGATGCGCGCGGGCTCGAGATTGGCCTGGGCGGTGGCGATCGCCTCCACGAGCTTGTCGCGCAGCAGCGGGATGTAGGCGGGATCGGCGTCGGTGCCGAGGCAGCCCAGCGACGACGGTGCGCTATGCGCGTGCGTCGCGGAAATCAGCATGCGGGCGGCGGGGATGCCGGTGCGTTTTGCGGCCATGGCCTTCGCCTCGTCGAGCATCGGGCGGCCCATCATGCAGCTGTCGACCACCACGATCGCGAGCTGGGTTTTCGCATCGGCGAGCACGATGGCGCGGGCGTTGACGCGCGTCTTGATGATGTCGAGGGACCGGCTGGTCATGCTGCCGTTCACCAGCACGGGCAGCTTGACGGGGGTGACGTCGATCACGGCGGCGCCAGCCTTGAATTCCGCGCGCAGGGGGAGGACGGCACCGAGGCCAAGGGCGGCAAATGCGAGGGCGAGGGACGAAAGGGGGAGGGGAAACTTCGGATGGTACATGGTGAAACGGGGGGATATTCCGATCGCGCCAGCGCCGTGCGATGGGCGAAGGCAGGGGGCGTGATTGAGGATTTTGCGGCGGCGTTTGGCCAGCCGCAAAAATGAAGCGATGGTCGGGGCCGACCGAATGGCGGAAAACGTCAGCGCGTCGGCTTGAAGTGAGTGTCGGCGAAATTCAGATACTGTTCCCAGTCGTAGGCCGTGATGTCGTGCACGCCGGTGCGCATGTGGTAGCCGAGGGTTGCTCCGACGGGGTGATTGGCCGCCGGCATTTCCTTCACGCCCAGCCCGGCTTTCTTGAAGAGCGCATAAACCGGTTCAGCGTGCCTTGCGGCGAGGAATTCGCCGTGCGGATCGGCCCACTTGTCTTCCTCGGCGCTCGCCACGTAAATCGGGCGCGGCGCCATCAGGGCGATCAATTCGTGCTGGTCCACGGGTAGGGCGGACGCGTTGTTGGCGTAGGTGTCGAAGCGGTTGCAGAACCAATGCGGGAAGGCCTTCGTGATGATGGCGGTCGTTTCACCAAAATTGCGCCGCGCGAGCGCCGCGCCGCCTTCGCCGGAGTCGTTGGAAATCACGAGCGCGAAACGTTCATCGGTCGCACCGGCCCACAACGACGTTTTGCCGAGACGGGAGTGGCCGTGCACCGCGACCCGCGTGGCATCGATGTCTTTGTCGGTTTCCAGGTAGTCCAGGGCCCGGCTTAGTCCCCAGGCCCAGGCGCCGATGGCGCCCCAATCGTCGGGAGTGGCGTCGGCGGGCGCGCCGGTCGACGTAGCGCCGGGGGCCGCAGCCGGCGGACGCGAGGACCGCAGGCGCCCATCGGGTTGGAAGACTGCGCGGACCCCGTCCCGCCAGCCCTCGGCGTGATCGGGCTCGATGTCGCCGTAGTAAATCGTGGCGGTCGCGTAGCCGCGGCGGATGACTTTTTCGATCTGCCAGCGGGAGGCCTGCAGGCCGCGTCCCTTTTCGGTGGCGCGGTGGTCGACCACGGTGCCGTCCTTCGCCTCGCGCATCCAGGACGTCGCGACGGGAAGGGTGGGATCCGCCTCCACGGTGTGATTGCCCATGAAGTTCAAACCGAGAAAGGCGGGCACGGGCCGCGTCGCGGCGTTCGGCACGTAGAGATGCACGGTCATCTTCGGGCCGTCCTTGGCGCCCGTGAAATAGACGACGACCTCCTTGCGCGTCGCGAGGCCCTGCACGGCGCCGCGGTCGACGCGAACCACCTCGAACTTCATCCCCGCCGGGCGACCGGGACCGCGGCCGTAGACGTGCGTGCGGAAAAGTTCGAGCAGCTCGGGCCGGCGCTGGCGGGTCCAGGTGGCGGCGTCGGTGACGCGCGGGCCGTTGGCGAGCAGGAGCGGGTCGGGCAGCGTGTAGGTGCCGACCTTCGACTCGTCATAGTTCACGTCACGGCGCTCGGCCGCGGGTGTAACGATGGTGGAGGCTGCAAAGACTCCGAGGCAGAGTAAGCGGGGGTTCATCCCACCAGTTTGGAACTCGCGCCAGCGGCGGCAAGGCTGGTGACGCCTCCCGGAAAAATTCGTCGGATCGGCGACCGCCTATTTCTCCGGCCGCAGGGGCTGCGGATTTTCCACGCGACCGGCGGGACGTTGTCCGCGTCCGGGGCGCCCCGTGTCGCCCGTCTCGTCCCGGATTCTTTCGGCCAGCCGCTGGAGCCGGGCCACGACCTCGGGATGTTGCGCGGACAATTCGCGATCTTCGTGCACATCCTGGCGCACGTCGAAAAGTTCGGCGCGGGCGGGGGCGGCCTGGCGGTTGTTCGCGATATATTTCGCGGGCAGCGGCAGGTAGAGTTTCCACGGGCCCGCACGAACCGCCTGCAATTGCTCCATCCGGTAATAGCCGAAGCCCTCTTCGTCCCAGTGCGACGTTGCGCCCGGTTGCCGAAGCAGGAGCCCGCTGATGTCGGCGCCATCGATGGGACGGGCGGGCAGGGGCGCGCCGGCGAGTCGGGCGAAGGTCGGGAGCAGATCCATCGTCGAGCAGAGCTCGTCGTTCACCTGGCCGGCGGGGATTTTGCCCGGCCAGCGCATGATGCAGGGCATGCGCATGGCGCCCTCGCTCGTATCGTAACCGTCGCCCCGATAGGGAGCGTTGCTGCCCTGGCGGGGGCGGCGGGCCACGGCGCCGTTGTCGGAGGTCCAGATCACGAGGGTTTGTTCGTCCAACCCGAGGCGGGTCAGGGTGGCGAGGATTTCACCCGTGCTCCAGTCGAGCTCCTCCACGCTGTCGCCATACTCACCGTTCTTCGATTTGCCGCGGAAGGCCGGGCTGGAAAACGGATGCGGCGTGGAGCCGGGCATCGTGTGCGGCACATAAACGAAGAAGGGCCGCTGGCGGTTGCGTTCGATGAAGGACACCACGGCTTCCGTCGTGCGCTTCACCAGAAAATTGCGGTCGACGGGCGCCTCGATGACTTTTTCCCCGCGCAGGAGCGGCAGCTCGGGCCAGAGCTGCGGGGATTTGTCCTTCGTCATGTCATCGCTGTAGGGAATGCCGAAAAATTCATCGAAGCCCTGGCGCGTGGGCAGGAAGGCGGGCTGGTCGCCTAGGTGCCACTTGCCGAAAATTCCGGTCGCGTAACCCGCCGCCTTCAGCACCTCGGCGAGGGTCGTCTCGGCGGGGTTGAGCCCCTTGGGGGAAACCGGCTGGAGGACGGGTGTGTTCTTGTCGCTGACGTGAAGGTTCACGCGCGCCGGATACGAGCCCGTCATCAAACTGGCGCGGCTGGGCGTGCAGACGCCGCTGGCGACATAGAAGCTGGTGAACTTGGTGCCCCCGGCGGCGAGCCGGTCGATGTGCGGCGTGCGATGCAGCGTGGAGCCGAAGCACCCGAGGTCGCCGTTGCCGAAGTTATCGACGAAAATCAGGACGATATTCGGGCCCCGTTCGGCCGCCCGCAGGGTGGCCGAAAGCGCCAGCCCGGCCACGGCCACGGCCACGGCGAGCAGGGCCCGCGAAAGCATTTTCACGCGGGAAAGGGACGGGCGATCAGCGGGAGAAAACCTTTTTGCCCTCGACGTAGGTGGCGACGGGCTGGATGCGGGCGATTTCGTTTTCGGCGCAGCTCAGAATGTCGCGATCGAGCACCACGAGATCGGCGCGTTTGCCGGTTTCGAGCGAGCCGATGTCCTTTTCCATGAACATGAGGCGGGCGTTGTTGATGGTGTAGAAGCGGAGGGCCTGCTCGCGCGTCAGCGCCTCCTCGATGTGCATCTGCCCCTCGAACCATTTCGCGCGGCGGGTGACGGCGGTGGCGATGCCGAGGAACGGATTGTAGGGATTCACGCTCCGGTCCGGCCCGATTTTTTGCATGTGGTCGGAACCGCCCCCGGTGAGCACGCCCGAGGCGAACAGCGTCTTGAGCGGCTGGAACCAGCGCGTGCGCGCCTCGCCGAACTGCTGCTGCAGCGTGCGGGAATCGAGGTAGAGCCACACGGGTTGGATGTCGCAGCCGATGCCGAGCCGGGCCATTTTCGCGATGGCCTCGGGCGTCATGAAATTACAATGCGTGATATTCGGGCGGGTGGCGGCCACCGGCAGCGTGCGATTGATCTCCTCGTAAGCGTCCACGAGTGCGCTCACGGCACCGTCGCCGACCGAGTGGGCGGTGAACTGGAGGCCGTTTTCCACGGCGGTGCGGATGATGGGGAGCAGCCGTTCCTTCGGGATGAACAGCACGCCGCGGTAGGCGGCATCGCTGATGCCATACATCGTGCTCACGCCCCAGGGCTGGCGCATGTAGGCGCTGCCGGTGAGCATGCCGCCGTCGAGAAACATCTTGATCCCGATCACGCGGATCCAGGCGTCGGGCTGCGTGAAGTGCGGATCCTTCGCCACGGCGCGGATCTGCTCCTGGATTTTGTCGACCGGCCCGAGGTAGCTCACGCCCTGGCTCGCCGCGATGCGCAGGGTGAGATCGCCGCTGGCGCGGAGTTTTTCGTAAAGCGCGAGCGAGCCGACGCTGCCGCCGCGATCGCAGATGGCGGTCAGGCCGATGGCGTTGTAGTCCTTAAAGAGCGCTTTTAAACGCTCGACGCGGTCGGCCTCGGTCACCCGCCGGCTCTTGTTCGTCGATTTCACGAAGCGCGTGCTGTTGCGCAGGACGCCGGTCGGTTCGCCGGTTTTGGGGTCGAGTTCGGCAAAGCCGCCCGAGCCGTCGGTCACCTTGAAGTTGCGATCGATGCCGCTGAGTTTGAGGGCGAGCGAATTGCACATCGCATCCGGCCCCGTGCTGTAGAGGACCGGGTTTTGCGGCGCCGCGGCGTCGAGTTCGGCCAGCGTCGGGTAGCGCGATTCCTTGAGGCGCGTGATGAACACCTGCGAGAGATTGATCCAGTCGCCGGGCTTCACCTTGGTCGCCCGGTCGCGGATGTAGGCCAGCACGTCGGCGATGCTCTCCATCGCGGGGATCTCGTGGTCGAACTCGGTCATGCTCGCGCCGATCGAGTGCACGTGCGAATCGATCAGGCCCGGCAGCACGGTGCGGCCGGCGAGATCGACGACCTGGGTGCCCGCGCCGCGCAGTTGCAGGATGCGGTCGTTCGAGCCGAG
The DNA here is from genome assembly GCA_947474935.1 of Opitutia bacterium. GTDB lineage: Bacteria > Verrucomicrobiota > Verrucomicrobiia > Opitutales > Opitutaceae > ER46. The sequence continues at coordinate 39,879 of CANJKL010000026.1, read as the reverse complement.
CCCGACGATGCGGCCCTGGCGCACGGCGATGGCCTCGTGGATCGAGAAGGCGGCATCGACGGCGACGATTTTGCCGTGATGCAGGATGAGGTCGGGGCTGCCGGAGTCGGCGGCGCGCACGGACGTAGCGGCGCCCAGGGCAAGGGCGAGGAAGAGACCGCGAAGCAATGAAGCAGGAGCGAAGTTCGATTTATTCATAGGTAACCGGGCGGGAAAAGGAGTGGAGATGGGCGCAGGATTGCAGAATCAGGGGGCGTTTCCTTCGGCGGGTGTGGCTGCCGCGGACGAACTACGGCCGAAAAACCGCCGCCAGGCGAGGGCGAAGCCCGTCCAGACGAGCAGGCACGCGCCGAGACAGGCGACGCCGGCCACGATTTGGCCCGGCCAGCGAAACGCCTCGCCGGTGTGGAGGAGTCGCAGCCAGGAGCGGGCGCGGGTGCCGGGCGACATATCGGCGGGAGTCTCCCGGCGACGCACCTCGCCCGTCCGGGAATCGAGGGTGAGAGTGGTTTTGACGAAGACCGGCCAGGGATTTTTGTCGCGGATGGTGACGGTGTATGTCGAAGAGGCCGACCGATTCCCGCCCGCATTGGCCGACAGCGGGAGCGCCGGCGCGAAACGAAAACTGATCTGATCCCACGCGGTGGTCGTCTGCTGCTGGACGACGGCAAAGACGGCATCCAGTCCGAGGATGGGAGCGGGGCGGGCTGCGACGGCCGGTGTCACCGGACGGGCGGGGGCGGTCTGGGACGGAGGGGTTTCCCCGGCGAGCCGGAACACGAGGTTGTTGGCCCAGCGATACGAGAGCACCACGCCGCTGACGGTCATGATGAGGAAGCAGGGGAGCGTCCAAAAACCGACGACGTTGTGCCAGTTCCAGTCGCGGGCGCGGCCGGTGGCGCCGCGGACGAACCAGAGCGACGGGCGCAGCACGCGGCTGGTGGCGGCGCGCGGCCACCAGAGCACCAGTCCGCTCAGCCCAAGGAAAACGGCCGCGACGGTGCACGCGCTGGCGATCTTTGCCCCGAGGTTGTCGGGACCGGGCGTGGCGTTGAGGCGGACGTGCCAGGCGATCAGCGTGCGCAGGAACGTGCGCAGGCGCGTGACGGGAGGTTCGCGCAACTCGCCGGTGTAGGGGTTGGCGTAGAGGGTGACGTTGCGGGGCAGGGCGATGGCGACGGCGTCGGTCGGGCCGGCGGAGACGGTGATGCTGGCGATTGCCCCCTCGGGGTGCACCGCGCGAACCCGCCCGACCAGTTGGTCGAGGGTCAGGCGCGCGGGATTGCCGGCCGGCGGAGTGACGAGTCGCGCGTCGCTTTCCGTCCACGCGACGAGATCGCGTTCGAAGGCGAGCGCGGCTCCGGTGAACGACATCACCCCGACCACGAGGCCGACCGCGAGACCGGTGACGAGGTGCAGCCAGAAAAGGATTTTGCGAAACATCGGACGGGGGTGAAGGCGTGGGGCGGGAACGATGCCGGGTCGGGGTGACGGGAGATCGTTCGCCGGCAGATTCCGGCCGCAAGCCGGAATCGCGGCAAGGGTGGAGTGCGGCCGGGGGATCAGGGGGATTCGAAGCCGGCCTCGATGGCGTTGTCCTTGACGATGCTCGCCGTGGTCCGGCCGAGGGCGATGGCCGGTCCCTTGCCGGTGCCGCGCCGGTGCAGGTCGCTCATCACGTTTCCGGTGATGACAATGCGCCGGGTCTCCCCTTCGCCCCGCACCGCCTCGGCGTTGAGGCCGGTGAACGAGTTGCCGGAGATGACGATGTCGCTGGTGCCGTTGAGTTCCACCCCGCCGCCGCCATCGCGGCTCATCGGCGTCGCGTGCTGCGCCGCCAGCTTCGTCCGGCCACCGACGTAACTGTTGCAGAAATTATTGCCGGTGACGGTGAGACGGCCGCTGGCCGGCCCGATGCGCAGGCCGAAGGGCTGGGTGAGTACAAAGGTGTTGGCGGAAATGGTGCAGCCCCAGGCATGGCGCAGATCCACCCCGCCGCCGAGGTGATGGGTGATGACATTCGCGCTGATCGTCACGCCGTAGCAGCCGCGGTCGAGGATGATGCCGGTGCCCTCGCATTCCTCGATCATGTTGCCCGACACGACGGAGCCGTAGGTGTTTTCCATGACGAGGCCGTGTCGCAGATGATCGTCGATGTTGTTGCCGGTCATGGTGAGATTGTAGCTGTCGATGCAGCGGACCGCGTCCTGATTTTCCTCGAACTGATTGCCGCTGACCACGACGTCATGCGTGTTCACGATGTTCAGTCCGGCCTTGCGATTGTAGGTGACGATGGAGTTCGAGATGCGCGGATCCTCGGTGCAGTCCACGAGGTGGATGCCGTCGCCGCCATTGTGGTCCACGGAGAGCGCCAGGAGCAGCGGCTCGTCCACCCCTTCGAGCAGAAGCCCGTCGCCGCTCTTGGGATTGCCGCTGATGCGCAGATTCTCGACCTGCACGCGCCAGATCCGGGACCGCTTGTTCTGCGCCCGGTCGGCCGGCCGGATGATGAGGGCGGGTTCGCCGTTGGTGTTGCGGTTGATGAGGTGGGTCGAAGGGCCGGCGCCTTCGATCCGCGTTTCGCCGTTGGTGAGGACGAGGGGCCGATCCAATTCGAAATCGCCGGGTGGCAGCCGCACGAGGCCGCCCGAGGCCGGCACGGCGTCGAGCGCGGCCTGAAGATTCGGATACGCGGAGGCGTCGACGACAACCGGTTTTGTCCTGGGCGCCGCGGGGGCGGCTTTTTCGGCGCCCATGCCCGCCAGCGGCAACGCGAGCAGGGCGAGCAGGGCGAGACCGGACAGCATGGGGCGCCGGGGGAAGGCGGGAGGAGGGGGGTGCATCAGGGTGGTTGGAAAGAATTCCGGGGTGGGGATGAGGTGGAACCGATTTCCGGCGAGACACCGTGCCGGATCAACGCGTAAAATCATAAAACGGAAAATCGGCCGCGAGGTGGAGTCAGCAGGCACTGGGGCGGGAGTAAGTTTTCATGGCCACGACCACGGGCTCGCGATTGGCTGGCCGGATGAAACCCGTCCTGCACGTGCTCACCGGTCCGACCGCCGTCGGCAAGACCGGCTGGGCGCTGCGCTGGGCCGAACGGCACGGGGCGGAGATCGTTTCGTGCGACTCGCTGCTCTTCTACCGAGGGATGGACCTCGGCACTGCGAAACCCACGGCGGCGGAACGCGCCCGCGTGCCGCATCACTTGATCGATGTCCGCGATGTCGCGGCCGCGATGGATATCACGGACTATCTGCGCATGGCCCGGACGGCGGTGGACGACATCGTGGCCCGTGGCCGTCCGGTCCTCGTGACAGGTGGGAGCGGTTTTTATCTCAAGAGTTTTTTCGCGCCGGTGGCTGACAACGTGGAAGTGCCCGCCGCGCTCCGCGCCGAGGTATCGGCGCTTGCCCTGGCGGAGGCTGTGGCGCGGCTGCACGCGCTCAACTCCGCGGGACTCGGCGCGCTCGATGTGGCGAATCTGCGTCGCGTGACGCGCGCGCTGGAGCGTTGTCTCGCCTCGGGTCGAACGCTGGCCGAGTTGGCGGCCGACTTTGCGCGGCAGCCGGCACCGTTTGCCGGGTGGTCGGTGGTTCTGACCCGGCTCGACCGGCCGCCGGCCGATTTGGAGGCGCGGATCAAGGCGAGGGTCGCCGCGATGTTGCGCGATGGGCTGGTGGAGGAAGTTCGACGATTGCGGAAGGCGGGCCTCGAGCAGAACCCGAGCGCCACGAAAGCGATCGGCTACCGCGAAGTGCTGGCGGTGCTGGAGGGACGGGGGAGCGAGGCCGATCTGGCTTTCGAGATCGCCAAGAACACCCGCGCGCTGGTCAAGAAACAGCGGACGTGGTTCCGCACGCAACTTCCGCCGCACCGCGTGGTCGGGGCGGATGCGCTGGTGAACGTCGACGAGCTGTTTGCGCCGGCGTGATCGGCGAAGTGCCCCAAGCGGCACCGGGCGGGACGATCGATGGCGGCCGGCCGCGGCGCCCGTTGGACAATCCGCTTGCCGGTGTCGGGATGCGCCGGTAGCGCATTCATCCCTGCCGGCGTCTTTTTGCCGTTCGAAACCCACCCCTCCCGATGAGAATTCATCTGTCGCGCTTCCTCGGCTGGCTGGGCGTGTTCGTCGCGGTGGGAGTGGCCGCCCATGCCGAATTTTCCGCAGGGTTTGCCGCGGTCGACATCACTCCTCCGATTGGCTGGCGGCGGGCGGGCGGCTATTCCGAGGTGCTCGGCACGGGCGTGAAGGATCCGCTCCAAGCCAAGGCCGTCGTGGTGGCACAGGGCGGCACGACGGTCGCGTTCGTCGGCAATGACCTTTGCTCGGTGCCCCGCGAACTCACCGACCGGGCGCGCGCGGCGGCGAGCAAGAAAACGGGCATTCCCGTGGCGAACATCGTCATCACCGCCACCCACACGCACGGCGGGCCGGAATTTTATGGACCGTTGCGCGATGCGCTCCACGCGCGAGCCACAACGGAGAACGGCGGGATCGATCCGCGCGAGCCTCAGGACTATCAGGCGCGGTTGGTCGAGAGCTGGACGGAGGCGATCGTGCGGGCGCATGCAGCGCGCAAGCCTGTGACGCTGTCGGTCGTGGTGCCGCAGCAGCCGGGCCTGGCGTTCAACCGGCGCTACCTGATGAAGGACGGCTCGGTTGTGACGAATGCCGGTTACCTCAACCCGAAGATCTTTCATCCCGCGGGACCGACCGATCCCGACCTGCCGTTCGTGCTGGCGCGGGATGGGGCGACGAACCGGCCGCTGGGCTCGCTCACGGTGTTCGCGATGCACACCGCGATTCACGGCGGGCCGCTGTTCAGCGCGTGCTATCCCGGTCACCTGCAACTCGAACTGCGCCGGCTGCTGAATGCGCCGGATTTTGTTTCGGTTTTTGGCGAGGGCGCCGCGGGCGACGTGAATCACATCGATGTGAGCAGGCCCGCCCGCCCGCGCGAAGAGGCCGCCGAGTATCCCTCGGTCGTCGGCAGCAAACTGGCCGCCACGCTTGTCGAAGCCCTGCCGCTCGCGCGGCCGGTGCGCGACGGCCAGCTCGCGATGCGGTCCGTCACGATCAAGTCGCCCGTCACGCCCCTGACGCCCGCCGATTACGCCGCGGCGAAGCAGATGATGGAGACGCTCGACCGCAACGGCGCGAAGGGCCTGACGGTGGTGGATGCGTGGCGCAAAATGTTCCGCCACGAGTATTGGCAGAAGCACGGCGGTTTTCTGCCCCAGGAGGTGCAGGTCATCCGGCTCGATCGCGACACGGCCATCGTCACCCTGCCGCACGAAATTTTCGTCGAGCTGGGCATGGCGATCAAGGCGGGCTCGCCCTTTCGCACGACGATCGTCGTCTCGCTGGCCAACGACCTCGATTTCTACATCCCCACGCGCCGCGCCTTCGAGGAAGGCAGCTACGAACCGACCACCTGTCCGTTGGAGCCGGGCTGTGGCGAACTGCTGGTGGACGCGGCGGTGAAACTGCTGCGGGAGATGAAGCCGTAAGGACCGCCGCACCCGGAAAGCGCGCCAGTATTTCCACACCAAAAAATTTCCCAACAACCCATCATGAAGCCCCACCTCACTGTTCTGGCCGCGCTGCTGGCCTTTGGCCTGACCGCCCGCGCTGACGATGTCCGCCAGCTGCCGCTCAAAGATTTGAACGGCTACTTCCCGTTTACCGCGCCGCGTTCGCTGGGTGAATGGAACGCGCGGAAGGACTACGTGCGCCGGCAGATCCTGGTGGCCGAGGGCCTTTGGCCGATGCCGACCAAGACGCCGCTCAACGCTGTGATCCATGGCAAGGTCGATTGTGGCGAGTATACGGTCGAGAAGGTGTATTTCGAGAGCGCCCCAGGGTTCTTCGTCACGGGCAACCTGTACCGGCCGAAAAACATCAAGGGCCGGGCGCCGGCCGTGATGTTCGCCCACGGGCACCGGGAAGACGCGCGTTTCTTTCAGAAGCCCGATGCCATGATCCGCCAGGAAATCGCCGACGGCCTCGAGCGCTTCGAGCGGGCGGGACGCAGCAACTACCAGTCGATGAGCCGCCAGTTCGCGCTGATGGGCTGCATCGTCTGGCAGTGGGACATGTTGAGCGACTCGGATTCGAAGCAGTTCTCAGCCGAGGTCGTGCACCGGTTCGCCAAGCAGCGGCCGGAAATGAACACGACGGAGAACTGGGGCCTCTACAGTCCGCAGGCGGAGTCGCACCTGCAAAGCATCATGGGCCTGCAGACGCTCAATGCCGTTCGCGGCCTCGATTTCCTGCTGAGCCTGCCCGACGTGGATCCGGAGCGCGTGGCCATCACCGGCGGGAGCGGCGGCGGTACCCAGACCATGCTGCTCGCGGCGATCGACGATCGCATCAAGCTCTCGTTTCCCGTGGTGATGGTGAGCACGGCGATGCAGGGCGGCTGTACCTGCGAAAGCTCCAGCCTGCTGCGGGTCAACACGGGCAACGTCGAGTTCTCCGCGCTGGCCGCGCCGCGGCCGCAGGGGATGAACGCCGCCGGCGACTGGACGAAGGAAATGGCCACGAAAGGCTTTCCCGATTTGCAGAAACTTTATGCGCTCTACGGCAAGAAGGACCATGTCTTCCTGCTGCGCGGGGAAAATTATCCGCATGGTTACAATGTCGTGACGCGTTCCGCCGCCTACACGTTCGTGAACAAACATTTCAAGCTCGGCCAGACGGCCCCGGTGATCGAGACGGATTTCGAGCTGCTGCCCCGCGAGAAGCTCGCGGTGTGGGACGAGCAGCATCCCGCGCCGAAAGCCGCCGGCCCGGCCTTCGAGCGCACGTTGCTGTCGTGGTTGACCAATGATGCCGACCGGCAGCTCCGCGCGGCGGCGGCGACGCCGGAGGGGTTGCAAAAGACGATCCGCCCCGCGGTGGAGGTGGTGATCGGCCGGACGTATGCGAACGCGGGCACCGTGGAATGGAATCTCAAGGACAAGCAGGATCGCGGCGACCACGTTGAGATGGCGGGCACGCTGCTCAACACGACCTACGGCGAGGTGTTAAAGACCGTGTGGCTGCACCCGAAACAGTGGAACGGCCGGGCGGTCGTCTGGCTGGATGACGACGGCACGTCCGCGTTGCGCAACGCCGACGGCAGCGTGAAGCCCGCCGTGATGAAGCTCGTGAAGAGCGGCGCGACGGTGCTCGGGGCCGATCTGCTCCTCCAGGGCGGGGCGCCGGTGAAACAGGCCCGCGTGGTGCCCAATCCGCGCGAATTCGCGGGCTTCACCTTCGGCTACAATCACGCGCTCTTTGCCCAGCGCACCCACGACGTGCTCACTCTCGTGACTTTCCTGCGCAACGCCCAGGCGGGCTCGCATCCGCATCCGAAAGCCGTCGTGGTCGCGGGTTGGCGCAGCACCGGTCCCGTGGTGGCCGCCGCGCGCGCCCTGGCCGGTGGCGCCATCGACCGCGCGGCGGTGGAGACGAACGGCTTCCGCTTCGGCCGGGTGCTCGACTATCGCGATCCGATGTTCCTGCCCGGCGGATCGAAGTATCTGGACCTGCCCGGCATGGTGGCGCTCAACGCACCGCATCCGCTCTGGCTTGCCGGCGAAAGTACGGAGCCGGAGCTCGCCGCCACCGCGTATCGCACCGGTGCCCAGCCCGGCGCTTTTACCCGGTTCTCGGGCGAAACGACTCAAAAGGAAGCCGCCGCCGCCGACTGGCTGCTGAACTAATCCGACGATGCGGCTTACGCCGCCACTTCGGAATTCGCGGCGTCGATCAGCGCCTTGATGTAGCCAAACGCGAAGGCGAAGGCCTGATACTTCCCCGAATCGTCGGGATGGGTCGGCGCGTGGTCTGGCAGATAGGTGCCGGCATAATTCGCATCGCGCAGGATGCGGATGACCTCGAGAAAGTTCATGTCGCCCTCGTCGTGGTAGACTTCCTGGAAATCGTTCAGGCCGCCACGCACGTTGCGCATGTGTACCTGGTGAATCTTCCCCTTGTCGGCCAGATACTGGACGACGGGAAGAATCTCGGTCCGCATGTTCCGCATCCCCTCGGCGCACGTGCCGAGGCACAGTTGGAAGCCGTTGTAGGGACTGTCGACGATCGCTTCGTATTTCTTCAGCGATTCGAGCACGGTGGCGGGCGCGGCGTCCCAGTTGTCGGTTCCCTGATAACCCTTGGGGAGCCCGGGTGGATCGTAGGGATGCACGGCCATCCTCACATCGTATTGCGCGCACACCGGAATCACGTTTTTGAGGAAAAAAGTGATGCGCTCCCAATAATCGTCCGCTGACACGATCCCGTTGGCCGCGACCGGCAGGTCCCGCCAGTTGGCTTCCAATTTGAAGGAACTGTACATCGATCCGCCGCGGCCCGGCGTCTGCCCGTTGCGCCGGATGGGGATCATCGTCCAGTGATGGGAGATGACCTTCACGCCGACGGCGGAGGCTTTCTGGATATTGCCGATGATCGAGGCGATCTTCCGCTCCCGTTCCTCGCCCGGCGGCAAATAGATGTAGCGGGAATCCATGCGGATCCCGTCCCAGGTCATCCCGGCCTGATCGCAGGCGTCCTTCCAGCGCTTCATGTCGTCGAGGTTCCAGTCGCCGCCGGCCGCCGGGCGGGGCGCGCCGCTTTTCGACGCCTTGCCGCCGCCGTCGCCGCCCGCGTCCATGCTGGGTGAGAGCGAAGTGACGCCACAGCGCTGGTGAAATTCGAAGTTCTTTTTGGCCGCCCAGTGGCCGCCCAAGGTGCAGTGGTAATCGCCTCCCACGCGATGCCGGGTGTTCTTTCGTGGCGCGTGGGGCTTCGTTGCGGCGGACCCGGCGGCCGCCGCGGATCCGGTCAGGCTGGCGCCGATGACTCCGCTGGCGATCACCTTGGCGAAATCGCGGCGGTCCATCGCACGAGAGGAAGGATTCTGGCTCATGGGTGGTGGGGTTTGGGCGGCGCGGAAGGAAATTTTTTCGACGATGGTTTACCGGGCTTCGACCGGTTTCGCCGTCGCGATCGCGTTGTTCGCGGTGGCCACGGATTGTACCGTTTGCCACGCGATCGTCCGCAGGTGCGCGGCGAAATCCGGGGCAATTCCCGGGGGCACGAAGGTCAGCTGCTCGGGCGATTCATGGAAGAGAACGGCATACCACACGAGCGCGCCCAAATATTCACCGGCGACGTTCGCATGGTTGGCATCCTTGCCGAGTTTCTTGTCGGCGGACCAGCGGTAGCCCACGTGCAACGAGTGCGTCTGATCGGGCAGGGCGGGATACACCGCCGCCTTTTCGTCGAATTTCCGGTCCGGCTTGAATCCCCGCTTCGGATCGGAGTCGACGCGCCAAAAGGCATCGCCTGTTGGAATGACCCGCGTGTGAAGTTCCTGCGCCATCTCCCAGTAAGCCGCGCGTGATTTCTCCCGCATCTCACGCTGGTTCGCGGCGTTTTTCCCACCGCCGACCAGGCCGAATTGCGCCGCATCGACGCGATAGGCCCAGGTCTGGTGCATGAGGATTTCGGCGTTGGGCTGCAGCCGGCGCAGGTGCGCATGGAGGTTGGGGGCCGCGGGGCGGTAGGTGCCGATGTCGGAGGAGTGCAGCGAGTACTGCTGGAAAGTGATCACGTCCCACGGTCCGCCGCCAAGGCACTCGGCGAGCGACTTGCCGCCGTAGATCCGGGCCTTGGGATCACGGGGATCGGCGAGGGCCGCCCCGACGGCGGCCCAGTGCCGTTCGAACGAGCAACCGCCCGTTTGCGCGTGCGTCAGGACCAACTCGTGGCCGCCCGCTTGGGCGAGGGCGGGCAGGAATCGCGTGGCGTTGTTCGAAAAACTGTTGCCGACCACAAATAGACGCAGCGGGCGTGCGCTCGTGCTGGAGACGGCAACGAACAGAATGACGGCGAACGCGACCAAACGCCGCGCAGCGAGGGTGGGGCACATGGTGAAAGGGAAACGAATCGAGCAAGGGACGGCAATGCGCCGGTGTATCCCGTTTTTTGGGCTCGTGGGTCGGCCCCGATCAATCTCACCGATCCGGATTCCCAGCCGCCAGCGGAACCTTACTTGGTCCGGCGATATGCGTCGCGGAAGTAGACAAGGGTGTCGGGGTCACCGATGTCCACGACGCCGCTTTCGCGCGTCATCAGGCAAAAATTCTTCGCGTGGCGGCCGACCTGGTAGGTATCCGTGTTGTTCGTGACGCTGTCCTTGGAACCGATTTCGAAGAATCGGATCCGGCCGTCCGGTTGCACGTGGATCGCGCGGTCGCCGGGTTGATCGCCGGTGGCGAACGTGCCGACGACCTCATTCCGCCGCGCGGCGAGTTCCTTCGCGTCGGTCAGCAGGGTGACGACGGGCTTCTCGGTGACGCTGTCCGTGTAGAAGACCGAGTAGAGGGTGTAACCGTTGAGGAGCAGGCCGACGACGAGGATGGCGACGGCGATACCTCGGTGCGGGGCGGCGGGGGCCGGCGGTTCCGGCGCCGGCTCGGTGGAAAAGGGGGGCGCCGTCACGGTGCTGCGATCGAGCTGGTCGGCGATTTCCGCGGCAGTCAGCTCGGCATACGGTTCGATGGCGTCACGGGCGTGGTAGAGAAAGAGTTTCTCCCGGCCCGTCCGTACGAGGAAGCGCCCGGCGCGCCCGACGACCACGACTTGCGGATCCGCCTCCTGGTTCAGGACGGGATCGAGCCGCCGGAACTGTTCGAGCAGGGCGATGAATTGTTCACGGGAAAGCTCGCCCACCTCGGAATGACCCAGCGCCGTGCCCGCCTGCGTGGTATCGGCGGAAAGATTGAGGGTGGTGACGCGGAACATGGGGGCGCGAGAAGGGCGGTCGCGGTTCGGTTCAGTGTTCGATCACGAACACGGGAAAATTGCGGTAGCCGAGGCGAAAATTGCCGGCTTCGAGATCGCTGTCGTCGATGCGGCGGTCGAGCTCTTCGAGCTGTCTCCGGTCCGACGAGACGGTGTTGCCCTCCAGCGAGGCAATGACGATCGCAGCGCGGTAGCGCTCGCCCTGATGCAGGGACCCGGGCGCCCACTGATAGCGGCCACCGATCGGGGTGACCCGTTCCCAGTTGGTTTTGCCGAGCCGGCCCGCCATGCCGGCGGGAAACTCGCCGGGCTGTCCGCCCCCCGGCGGCCAGTCGCCGTGTTCATGGGCGTAATCCGCGAAGGCGTCGCGAAACACGCGCAGATCGTTGGCGACGACGGTCGACTGGCTTTCCAGCATGACCTGCTTCAGCGCGGGAACCGCGAGCGCGGCGAGGACGCTGATGATAAAGACGACGATCGAGAGTTCGATGAGCGTGAAACCGGCCACGGTGGAAGTGGACCGGGCGCGACGGGGGCGAAGGGATTCTCGGGCAGGGATCACCGGGAACGGGAGAGGCGGAAAAAGATGATCACGTGAGAGGCGATAATCAACGGCACAAGAAAGGTGGGCAGTAGACTGAGCGGCAGATGGGTGAGCGCATGCATCTCGGTGGGGTCGGCGAGGTTGATCCGGATCGCCGTGATGACGACGAAGAGGATATCCGCCAGGCCGGCCACGTTCCAAATGTTGGTCACCCGCAGACGCACGGACTCGTCCAGGGGGGCCAGCGCAACCGGGAGGGCAAAGGTGGCGATGATGATGTCGCCGATCCCGCCGGGCACGGCGAAGGCATAGGGCAGCTGGCCGCGATGATAGAGCACCAGAAACACGATGCCGACGAAGCGGGTCACGTGCAGCAGGACGAGGGTGCGGAGAGAGAGCGCGTCGACCCACGTTCGTACCGCGCCGAGGCGGAAATAGGCGAGCAGGAGTAGCGCCGTGAGGGTGAAGACCATCCCGGGCACGGCGGGCGCCGGCAGGCGTTGCAGCACGAGGGAGTGGCCCGCGAGCATGGCGGCGGTGAACCAAAGCCAGAAGATCACTCGAACCAAGAGGGCGGCAGTCATGGCCCGGCGAACGAATCAGCGCGCCGGCGATTTGGCGAGCGTGGTGGTGCGTTCCGGTGGCCAGGGTTCCCGGCCGCGGTTTGCGGGCGGCCCCGGATGACGTCGGCGCGCGGCATGAAAAAGGCGCGTTCCGGGAACGCGCCTTGGCGGGACGGCCGATCTCGACCGCGGTGGGAGGATCGGGCCTTAGTGTGGGAGCTGGACGCCGTAGCGCTGGATCGAAGTGCCCTCAAGGCGGCGCAGCTCGACGGCCGCGCGGCGCAGGGTGACCTTGGCGCTCAGTTCCTGGAAGCGGGTATTTTCGAGATCGTCCTGAGCTTGCAGCACGGCGCGGCTGGTGGAGAGGCCCGCGTCGAAGCGGGCCTTTTGCTGCTCGTACTGCTTCTCGCTCAGCACGGTGGCCTTCGAGGCGATCTCCACCGCGGCCAGATTCGTTTCGACGGAGCGAACGGAGGTCCGCACGCTGACCATCAATTGCTGCTCCAACTGGTCGATGCGAAGTTTTTGCGACTCGACGTTCATCATCGCCTGACGGTAACGCGCCTTGTCCGCCCGATGGCCCCACGGCATCGAGTAGTTCAGGCCGAGGGACCAGTTGTTGCCGTGTTCATTGGGCAGGTTGGAAATGACGTCGGCGTAACCGGAGTTCACGGCCTTGGCGGTGTAGCCGAGCGAGGCGTCGAGATTCAGGCTGGGCAGCCGGTTGCGGCGGGCCGTTTCGAGATCGATTTGGAGCTGTTTGAGCGTTTCGGTCGCGGAGAGTGACGGTGGGTAGTAGTCGCGGGCCAGCTTGTAAGAGGCGGCAAAGGCGGGCGCACCGTCGGTGTAGGCGTTGAATTGCACCGGGCCGGGGCGGCTGTCGAAACTGGCGACATTGATCAGATTCAGCAACGTGTCCTCGGCGTCGCGGACGGATTGCTCCGCCTGAATCACGCCGCGGCGCGAGTTGGCCACGCCGACCTCGGCGCTGAGCACATCGAGATCGGTCATGACGCCGGTGGTGCGGCGAGCCTGGTTTTCGTCGTAGAGGCGCTGCGCGAGTTGCAGCGAGAGCTGCCGGATGCGAAGCGTCTCACGGGCGGCGACCAGATTATAATAGGCGTTCTCCGTTTGGGAGATGAGCGTGAGCACCTGGCTCTTGTAATTGATGAAGGCGATCCCGACGCCGAGCTTGGCGCGATCGATGGCAGAACGGGCCGCAACCTTGCCGGCGTCGCGGAGCAGCGGCTGGCTGATGCTGGCCGAGATGCCGTTTCCGAAGGTGGGGTTGAGCAGAGCGTTGGTGGAGTTCGTCGCGCCGCGGGTAACGTTGGCGGAGAGGGCGACCGTGCCGTTGGTCACGATGCGCTCGTTGACCCCCACGCTCACGGTGGTGTTGTCGTTGCGTGGCCCCTCGGTCTGGGCACCATCGAGTCGGCTGACGTTCGAGGCCGCTTGGTTGATATTGCGCCGGGCGGTCGCGGTGAGGTTGGGATCGAAGCCCGCCTGGGCGATCATGAGCGTTTCCTTTGCCTGGTCGGTCGTGTAGCTTTGGAGCTGCAGATCGAAGTTCTTCCGCACGGCAAGGGCGATGGCCTCCTCCAGCAGGAGCGGTTGGTCGGGGGTTATGACGGGCGCGGTCTGAGCCCGGGAGGGCGAGACGGCAACGATGCACAGGAACAGCAGGGCGCAGGCATTGGAACGTGACATGTCGGAATTTAAGAAAGGGAGCCGAAAGGCCGAGGGTGCTGGTAGGAACACGGTGTGTGAACGAAAATTACTGTCTTTCAAATTCACCACCTGATGTGCGTTTCAGCACCGTAAATCCGGCCTGTCTAGCCCGAGAGACGGAGAGCGGTGAAGAAAGTTTCGGAGAATTTACCGTTTGGGCGGCCAGCGCTTCGACGAGTTCGCCGCACGTGGGGCAGGTGGCGAGCGCCGGGGCACCGGCCGGCTGATGATACTCGAAGCCCCCGCCGCAAAGGCGGCAGGGCGGGGCGAGGGGAGCGTAGGTGCGAAGCGGCATAGGGGGCTTATGCCTGCCGATCGTTCGTTGCGAGGTGTCCGTCGGGGCGGGCCGGGGCGCGAATCGTGGCGATTACTGCGCCTTTGGCTCGGACTTCTTGAGCTCCCGCTGCACCAGTTCCGTAATGTAGGCGGAGGCTCCCATCCGGGACGAATAGCCGGCCAGCTGGGTGCGGGTCTCGGCGTAACGCGGATTCGCTTCGCTGAGGTCCGGGGCCTTCTTGTCTGCGGCGTAGACGAAAAGGCCCTTGTCGGCGCTGATGGCCATATCCGAGACCTGGCCCTTGTTGAGGCGTTCGAGAGTGCCGAGGACCGAATAGTCGATGTCCTGCGGACGATCGCGCAGCGTGAACGGGGCGATGATTTTGGGCTCGAGTTTGACGCCGGCGACGGCCGCGGCGGCCACGGCCTTCTCGAAGGTGTCGCCGGCCTTCAGCCGGGCCTCCAGCTGGCTTTTGATGGACTTGCCGAGCTCGACGAAGCGCTTGCGCTTTTCGTTTTCGAGATAGTCGGCTGAAACCTTTTCCCGTACCTCCGTGAGGATCGGCTTGCGGGCGGCCTGGGTGTCTTTCCAGAACAAAACGGCGGCGCCGCCCGGGGTGGCGAGGGCCTCGGAGACAAACCGGTCGGCATTGAGCTTGAACGCCTCGGCGGCGATTTCGGGGGAGCCGCCGAGCTCGGCGGGGCCCGCCTCGCGCGTGAAGGGTGCGAGCGGTTTCGCGGCCAGCTTGCGCCCGGCCAGGAGGGCGTCGAGCGCCGGGCCGCTCCGGGCCTTGGCTTCGAAGAGGGCGACCGTGAGGTCGCTGGCGGCCTTGACCGCGAGCTTCTGGGCGCGATCGAGTTTGAGCGCCGCCTCGACTTGGGCGCGGACGGCCGCGAAATCGACGGCGGGATTGGCAATCGACGGCGGCGGGGTCTTGGCATCGGCCGGCTTCACCTCCGGCGGTTTGGGAAACCGGGCGGGGTTTTGATCGTAGTAGGCGCGGACCTCCGCCTCGGTGGCGGTCACGACGGCGGCGTAGTTGGCGGTGGGAAAATCGACGTAGGTTGCGACGATCCGCGGCGGAATCTCATAGCGAAAGGCATTTTCCTCGAAAAATTTCGTGAGCTCGGCGTCGGTCGGCTTGAGGTCGACCTTGAAACCGGCGTAGCCGGCGGTCGCGGTCGCGAGCGACCAAGAGGTGTCGGCCCGGTCGAGCTGATTTTTGATGTCGACCGGCAGGACGTAGCCGGGGCCGGCGAGGAGCTTGTTGACCTTGTCGGCCCGCACGTCGTTGCCGAGGACGCGCGCGACGTCGGCCTCGCTGAGGCCGCGCGGATTGGTTTTCAGGTTGTCGCGGAACGTGGCGTACGCCTTCGCGTCGAACTGGCCGTCGGCCCCGGCGAACATCCGCAGGTTCTTGATCGCGTCGACGATCTCCGCCGGGGTCGCCGCGGGGATGTGCCACGCGTCGGCGAGGTGGAGCGTGGCCCCGCGCTGAAAAGCGTAATTTTGAATCTGGTCCGCATCGAGCCCGCCAAAGGCGCCGACCTGGAGCTGCGCGCTGATCTGGGCCTCGCCAAAGAGGCGCCTCTGATCGTCGGGCAGGTTGAGGTCGTAATTAAAAAAATGCCGCTCCATCACTTCGCGTCCGGCGCGTCCGATCCCCGGCGAGGCGCCGATGGTGAAGACGAACGAGATGATCACTCCGGCCAGAAGTACGGCAAAAATGGATCGGAAGTGGTGCTGTAAATATTTCTGGATCCAGGAAATCATGGGTCGAAAACGTCGGAAGGTAGGTCGGCCCGGGCGGGTGGCAAGGGCGAAGTGGGGTGCTCCCGGGCCGGCGGCCCCCCGGGGCGCAAAGTCGGATCCGAACGCGCTTCCGAGTCAGGCCGCCGCGGGCGGCGGCGGGGGCCGTTGGGCGGCGGGGTGCCGCCGGCCCGGGGCGAACGGCGGGCGCGATTCGTCGAAGGGGTGCGCGGCGAGGAGGTCGTCCAGGTTCTGGCGGAAAAACTCCTGCTCGCCGAGGCGGGCGAGGGCCCGGTCGAATTCCGCCATCAGCGGATCGATATGGCCCAGCGAACTGCCGAACGGGTTTTCGCCGTAGTTCTGGTTGAGCGCCTTGAAGTCGAAGAGGTTGATCCGGTTGAGCGGTCGCGCGGGTTGATACAGATAATCCTGGTCCGCGCCGTCGGCCGGCGGGCGCACTGTGGTGACCAGCTGGAGTTGCGCGAGCCGGTTGAGGCACTCGTTGAGCAACTGCGTGGGCACCTTCATCATCGTGCCGAGGTGCGAGGCCGAGATGGGCGGGAGGCATTCCCGGAAACGCCGGCAGATCGTCAGGAAAACGGCGAGCGCGAGGCGTTCCCGCATGGCATCCGTGAGCGTGCTCCACGCCGCCTGGCTGTTGCGGAAATGCACGTTTTGAATCGCGTAGCTCACGATCCCGCCGATGAGCACGCACAGCCAGAAAATGTAGAGCACGGAGAGCAACACCAGGGGCAGGGCGAGGCCGCCGTAGAGATTATTTTCGAGCACGACCCGTTTTACATAGAGAAACGCGGCGAATTGATTGAGCGCGAGCAGCACCGTCACGACCAACGCGCCGATGCCCGCCGCCCGCCAGAAGACGCGGGTGTTGGGGATGACGCGGTAAAACAGCGTCAGGATCGCCGCCAGCAGCGCGAAGGACAGCAGGGGCAGCGACCAGCTGAGCGAATTCAGCAGATCGTAGCCGCCGGGCAGGTGCTCCTTGAAGAGGTTGACGATCGTGCCGGCCCCGAGCAACGCGACCGCGGTAAAAAACAGCACGGCGCCAAGCGTGAGCACCGTCCAATACAAGATGACGCGCATCAAGACCGACCGCCCCTGTTGCACGCCCCAGATGTCGTTAAAAGTGTCCTCGATCCCCTTGAACATCAGCAGGACGATCGAGATCAGGGAGAGGACGCCGAGCGCACCCATCGAACCGGATTGCGACGCCTTGATAATGTTGTTGATCGTATCGACGAGCGTCGGGCTGACCGTGGCGGAATCCAGCGTGATTTCTTCGTATTGTTCGAGCTGGGGCGCGATCGTCTTGATCATCCGGTTCAAGGTATCTGCCACGAGATTGGGATTCTCGTTCTTGCCGAGGGCGAAGCCGGCGACGAGCACGGCGATCGCAATGAGCGGTCCCAGGCCCAGCAGCGAACTGAACCCCAGGGCCGCAGCCCGGCTCAGGATGCGCGTCTCCATGCACACCGTGAAGGTGATCGAGACGACCCGCAGTACCGCGAAGCTGTAGCCCTTGAACGAGCGGTCTTTCAGCAGGGCGGACTGCCAGATCTCCTTCTGATAGACATGAAGCAAGCGCGGCCACAGCTCCCGGAGCCGGAGTCGCGGCGCAACGGGCGGATGGGCCGGGTGCGGCACGGCGCGCCTCTCAATGCGTCAGTAAATGCCAGGCGAGCGCACCCATGCCGCCGACGCCGGCGGCGGCGGCAATGACCACGGGAACCACACTCACGAGCACGGTGCAGAGATAAAGTCCCGCCATGCCGGCGGTGAGTTCCAGCAGCGGCACCGAGAGACCCTGAGCGTAAAACGTGAATCCCATCAAACCAAGTCCGAGCGCGGCCCGGAACCGCACGACCGGATAAAGCGACACGGCCCCCAAGCCGAGCATGACGGCGAGGAACACGTCGCCCAATCCGAGAATCACGAAGGGATTCGCGAGAATTTTCATCGGATCCATCGAGGTCAGCGCCTCCGTCGAGGGGAGAATTTCGGCGGCGGCGGCGGCCACCAGCGTGGCGAGCGCGCCATACATGCCGATCTTGGCCGCCTTCATCATGTCGATCTCGGGATCGGACTTGCCCTTGGTGTCATCCGTCCGTCCCTCGGCGGCGGCGAGCATGTCGTCGACCGTGATCGCCTTCGCGTTGGCGTCGAGCTTGTTGAGGGTTTTGATCTCCTTGGCCTTGAGCACGAGCTTCTTCTTTTCGGGAAACACGACGCTCATGAGCTCGGCGTTGGTATTCAGGGCCACCCACTGCTCGGTGGCCCCATCGTAAATCAAGGTCTCGGCGGTGACCTGGCCGGCTTCGGCGAGATCGGCGATCTGCTGCGCACTGAACGGCCCGCGGGCCTCGATTTCGGTCGCGTTGCGGATGTAGATTTCCTGCATGGCCATGGTGGAGACGGTGGGTGCGCGATCCGGGACCGGCAAGAGTTTAGTGGGCGGGGTTGCGGCCGGCGTTGCGCCGTGCCGGTGGGTTGCGGGGGCCGGCGAAACACGCCGTATCCGGATCGTCCGGTCGGTGGCGGGGGAGCGTTTGCGGGGGCGCTCCGCCGTTGGCCGGACCGGCAGGCAACTACATCCGCTTGAGCGTGCGCAGACTGAGGAGTTGGAGGCCGGTCTCGAGGATCAGCAGCGTGCGGGCGCAGAGGAGCAGTCGGCGCGCACGGATCGCGGGGTCCTCGACCGCCACCTTGTCGGCGTTGTAGAACGCGCTGAAATCCCCCGCGAGTTCGTAGAGATAGAGCGAGAGGAAGTGCGGGCGCAGGGCGTCGGTCGCGAGCCGGATCCCATCGGAAAACTTCACCAATTTGCGGGCGAGGGCGAATTCCGCGGGCGTTTCCAACCCGCTCGCCGCGGCCTCGGTGGCGGCAGCGCCGGGCGTGACGCCCAGCTTGCGAAAAATCGAATGAATACGCGCGACGGCGTAGAGGAGATAGGCGGCGGTGTTGCCTTCGAGGGAAATCATCTTGTCCCAGGCGAAGACGTAGTCGCTCGAACGGTTCTGGGAGAGATCGGCGTACTGGACGGAGCCCACGCCCACCACGGCCGCAATCTCGCGCCGTTCGGCGTCGGGGATGTCGCGGCTTTTCTCGCTGACCAGCGCGAAGGCCCGCGCTTCCGCCTCGGCGAGCAACTCCTTCAGGCGGATATTTTCACCGCTGCGGGTTTTGAGCGGCTTGCCGTCCTCCCCCGTGACCGTGCCGAAGGCGGTGTGCTCGAGGGCGGGCAGCTTGCGCCCGAGCTGGGCGAACCATTTTTGCGCGGTGAGAAACAACTGCTGGCAGTGGTCGCTCTGGCGCGAGTCGATGACGTAGATCGCGGCGTCAGCCTTGAAGTGTTCCGCGCGGTAAAAGATTGTCGCGAGGTCGGTGGTGGCGTAGTTGGCGGCACCATCGGATTTCCGGATGATGAAGGGCTGCGTGGCGAAGCGCGGATGCTCCGGGTGAAACACCACGAGGGCGCCCTCGCTCTCCACGGCCAGCCCGCAATCGACGAGCTCGCGATAGACCCGCTCGACCTGGTCGTTGTAGAAGCTCTCCCCCAGCGTGACGTCGAAGTGAATGCCGAGTTGGTCGTAGATGACTTGGAACGCCGCGAGCGATACCCCGTTGATGTGCCTCCAGATTTCGAGATTCTCCGGATCGCCGGCCTGGAGCTTGACCAACTCGGCGCGGGCTTCGTCCATCACGGCCGCGTCGGCATCGGCGGCGTGGTTCCCGGCCTTGTAGAGCCGTTCGAATTCCTCGAGTGGCTCCCGGGCGAGCGCCGCAGAATCGAGCTGGCGTTTGTAGGCCCAGATGAGCTTGCCGAACTGGGTGCCCCAGTCGCCGATGTGGTTGTCGCGGATGACCCGGGCCCCGCTAAACGCCAGCAACCGCGCGATCGCCTCGCCGATCACGGCGGAGCGCAGATGTCCGACGTGCATTTGTTTCGCCGTGTTTGGGGCGCTGTAGTCGACGACGTAAATTTGGTCTTTTTTCGCGGTGGCGGCGCCGGCGGCGAGCGCTTCCCGGGTGGAAAAGGTGCCGAGCCAGGCCCGGAGCGCGGCGGGCTGGAGCGTAAAGTTGATGAAGCCGGGGCCGGCGATGGTGCAGGCGCAGCGCTCGGCCACCGAAGCGGGCAGGGCCGCGAGGAGTTTCTCGGCGATGGCGCGAGGGTTCAGCTTCCGCGCCTTGGCGTAGCCCAGCACGCCGTTGGCTTGGAAGTCGCCATGGCGCGGATCGGCGGTGCGCACCTCCGGGGTGAACGCGTCGGCCTCGGGTAGACCGGCGGTTGCCGCGGCGGACTTGAGTGCGGTCTCGAGATCGGCGGCGAAGTTGAACGAAACGTGCATCGGATCAGAAAACCGGAAGCCGCGCGCGGCGCGCAAGCGTGGAGTTGAGTTCGTGAACGCTGAAAACCGGCGCTTTCCCCTCTGACAGGGCGCTTCTGCTGGCCGGGGTTTCGGCTCGACTTTTTCCGCGGGACGCATTGCCTCCTAAACTTTTCCGCCCGCCGGCAAGCGTCCGGCCTTTGCATCATCACCAATCCATGACCAGTAAACGCAACATTCCTACGCGTCGTTTCATCAAGCCTACGTTCACCTTCCTGATCGAGAAGAAGCGCGACGGCGGTGAGTTCACCCAGGAGGAAATACGCTATATCATCGACAGCACGTTGGATGGGGAAATGCCTCAACATCAACTGGCTGCGCTAGCTATGGCGATTTATTTTTCCGGCATGTCCGCGCAGGAGACGGCCGATTTAACCGAAGAGATGATGCTTTCCGGCGAGGTCATCGATCTCTCCCATATCGCGAAGCCGAAGATCGACAAATATTCGACCGGTGGCGTGGGTGATAAAACTTCCCTGGTCTTGGTGCCCCTTGCGATGGCCTCGGGCGTGGTCGTGCCGATGATGTGTGGAGTCGAACACGACTACATCATCAACACTTTGGAGAAGCTCGCGGCGATCCCGGGCTTCAAGAGCCACCAGACGAACGAACATTTTGCGGCCCAGTTGGCCCGTATCGGTGGGGCGATCGTCGCCCAAACGGCGGACTTGGCTCCGGCCGACGCCAAGTTCTACGAATTGCGGAAGGAAACCGGCACGATCCCCAGCCTGCCGCTGATCACCGGCAGCGTGCTTTCGAAGAAGCTCGCGGAGGGTTCCGAGGGGCTCGTCATCGACGTCAAGTGGGGCAATGGATCCTTCATCAAGGACCTCGAGCAGGCGAAGCAACTCGCCCGGTCGATGACCCGCGTCGGTCGTTCGATGAAGCGCCGCTGCGTGGCTTTGGTGACCGATATGAACCAGCCGCTCGGTGACACGGTCGGCACGTCGCTCGAAGTGAAAGAAGCCATCAAGCTGCTCAAGGGTGAGGGTCCGGAAGACATGAAGGAACTCGTCCTCAAGCTGGGCATGGAAATCGTGCGGCTGGCGGGCGTCGCCGGCTCGACCCTTTCCGCCAAGCAGACGGTGCAGCGTCATCTCACGGACGGGTCGGCGCTCGAAAAATTCAAGGACCTCGTCAAGGCGCAGGGTGGCGACGTTTCGTTCATCGATCATCCGGAGAAATTTCCGCAGGCGCGGCATATCCGGAAGTTGCCCGCTCCGAAGCGGGGCTATGTCCACACGATCAATGCCGCGATGATCGCCCGCGGCGTGCATCTGCTGGGCGCCGGCAAGGAAGACGTCCATGACAAGATCGATCACTCGGTCGGCGTTTCCGAAATCAAGAAGGTCGGCACGCAGGTCAAGCAGGGGGAGCCGTTGATGATGATTCACTACAACGACGAGGCCAAGCTCGAGCAGGCGCTGGAGTATTTCAAGAACGCCTATCGCCTCGCGCCCAAGCGGCCGACGCCGCCGCCGTTGATTGTCGAACGCGTGGCCTGAGTCGGGCTGACCCTTTCCAACGCCCCGGCGCCCGCGCGCCGGGGCGTTTTGTTTTCTCGTCCTTTGGTTCAATGCGCATTTCCGTGGTTCAAAAAATGGACGAAGCCGCCAAAATCCCGCCTCCGCTGATCGATCGCTCCAGCTGGCCCCGTCCTTGGGCGCAGTTGAAGTACTTCACGTTTCAGCCCGCGATTTTTCCGCGGTTGCTCGGTCAGGTTTCGCCGGACGCGCGACCGGGCGATTTCGTCAACGTCTTCGACAAGAACGGCAACCTCGCGGGTGGCGGACTGTTCAATCCGCGCGCCAAGATTCCGCTGCGCGTCGTCACCCACTCGACGGAGCCGGTCAACGAGGGCTATTTCGAGGGCGCGATCCGGCGCGCGGTGGAATTGCGCCGGACGTTGTTCAAGCTCGATGAAACAACCGACGCCTACCGGCTCATCAACTCCGATGGCGATGGCCTTAGCGGGCTGACCATCGATCGGTACGGCGAAACCCTGCTCTGCGAAATCTACTCGCTCGGCATCGCCCAGCGTCTGCCGAAATGGCTGCCGTTGTTGCATGAGCTGGCGGGGACAAAATTTGCCCGCGTGCACGTCGACCACGATCTCGGCAGCCTGGAGGGCATCAAGCCGTCGACTTTCAACGAAACCAACGCCGCCGCGCCGCGCATGGTGAAGATCCGCGAGCACGGCGTGCGGTATGAGGTCGATTTCACCGAGGGGCACAAAACGGGTTTCTTTTGCGACCAGCGCGACAACCGCAAAGGGATCGCGCGCTTCACCCGCGATGCGCGGGTGCTCGACCTTTGTTGTTACACCGGGGGATTTGCACTGAACGCCAAGGTGCTCGGCGGAGCCGGTGAGGTGACGAGTGTCGACCTCGACGAGGTCGCGCTCGAGCAGGCGAAGCGCAATGCGAACCTCAATCAGGCCCGGCTCAAGTTCGTGCACGCCGATGCGTTTGCCTACGCGCGCCAGATGCAGACCAACGGGGAAAAGTGGGATGTCGTCGTCCTCGATCCACCCAAGTTCATTTTTACCCGCGACGAACATGGAAACTGGGAGGGCCGGCAGAAGTACGAAGACTTGAATCTGCTGGCAATCTCGCTGGTGAAGCCGGGCGGAATCTTCGTGACCTGTTCCTGCTCCGGGCTGCTGAGCGGCGAGGATTTCGAGGCGCATGTGATCAAGGCCGCCCACCGGCAAAACCGGCGGCTGCAGTTCTTCGATCGCACCGGTGCGGGGCCCGATCATCCGGTTTATTCAAATTGTCTGGAGAGCCGTTACCTCAAGGTGCTTTGGTCGCGGGTGGTGTAGTGCCCCGGCTCCAGGTTTCGGCCCCCGTGCAACTTCAAGTTCGGCATTGCTGTGGGGTTTCTCCTGTCGCAACACTTTTCCAGAATATGCCGCCCATCCTTGCCATCAGCCTTCGAGCGTGCGGCGTGGCGATGGCTTTGGCTTTTATCACCCTCCCGGCGGCGGAACCGAAGCAGCCGTCGCTGATGGGGGCTTCGCGCCAACAGGTGCTCGCGCAGCTTGGAGAACCCAAGAGCAACATTGCGGCGGGAAGTCGCGAAGTGCTGTTTTTTGCCCGGGAGCGTGTGGTCCTGCGCGATAATGTGGTGATCGAGGTGGAGCACCTGCCGGCGGAGGCACCGCGGCGGCCGCCGCCTGTGCCGGCCGAAGTCCCGGCCGCCACGGTCGCCCCCGCCCCTGCGCCATCGAGCGCGGCCGCCGCACCGGCGGCCAACGAAACGGTGGCGCCGCTCGCGGAAGCGTCCGCCGCCGCCACGAAAGCATCGGTCGCCATCGTGCCGCCGCCACCGGCGATTTTCGAGGCGGACGCGCCGCTCGTGATCAAATCCGTTCGCCCCGCCGGGGCGGCTTCGTCGCGAGTCGCACCCATCAATCAAGCTTCCGTCTCGGCGCCTCCGGCGGCGGTGAAACCGGAACCGGTGCCGACCCCAATGCCGGCAAAGGCGGAGGGGCGCGCGCAGTCAGCGGTTGCTCCGGCTGAGTCCACCGCCTCGGTCGCGTCGAATCCTCGCCCGGGCGCAGCCGGGACCAGCCCGGCCGTGGCATCGAGTGCGGTCCCGGTGGCCGACGTATCCGTACCAGCCGACGCGACGGCAACCTCCCGCGAGTTGACCCCGGCGCCCGCGGAGGCCGCTCCGACTGAAGATCCCGCGACGCCGGCCGTAACCAAGGGGAAAAAAGGCAAGGCCCCCGTTCCGCGGCGACCGCGCGGAAACGTCGATTTGCCCGAGCCGGACGAAAGTGTTTTCACGGCTCGCACCTACGTCATCGCATTTATCGTGATTTTCGGCGGCGCGGGATTTCTGGTTTGGCGCCGGCAGCAGCGGCAACTCGAACTGGCGGCGACCAGCGTGTCGCGCACCCCCTTCCTCGCGGCGGCCACGACCGCAACGGGCGCCCGATTTACGGCGGAGTTGCTGGGGAAACTCGAGTGGAAGCGCTTCGAGGAACTCGTCGCCGCCTATTATAGCAAGACCGGGGTGGTCGCGGTCCGCACCAAGGGCGGCCCGCAGAGTGCCGTACACATCAAGATTTCCTGGAAAGGCGAGCCGCGGCCATTCGCCTGTGTGCAGTGCATTTCGCGGCCGTCGGGCCTGGTCGATGCGAAGCCGCTGCAGGACCTTTTTGCCGTTATTGCCGCCGAAGATATCCGTCGGGGCTATCTGGTTACGACGGGCAAATTCAACGTGCCGGCGCGCGATTTTTCCGAGGAGAAACACCTCACGCTTTTGACCGGGGATCTTTTGCTGGAGAAGCTCAACGCGCTGCCGGACATGGCGCGCAACGAGCTCATGCAAGAAATCACGACCGGGGATTACACGACGCCCAGTTGCCCGAAATGCGAGGCGAGGATGGTTCACTCGCCGGAGGACCCGTCCGCGTGGCGTTGTTCAGCTCACCCCGATATTACCCTGCCGGTCTAGTTTGGAGCGGGCGCAAGTCGCGCTGCGCGTTGCCGCGAGCTTACACTCGGCCGAGATAACTGCCGTCGACCGTGCTGACCTTGATGATCTCGCCTTCCTTGATGAAGAGCGGGACCTGGACGATGAGACCGGTTTCGAGTTTGGCGGGCTTCTGCACGTTGCTCGCGGTGTCGCCTTTCACGCCATCGGCGGATTCGACGATCTTGAGTGCGACGGTCGAGGGCAGCTCAACGGTCAGTGGCTTTTCTTCCACGAAAAGCACATCCACCTTGCCCCCGGCGGTCAGGTAGTTCTTCACGTCGCCCAAGGTCTGCGCACTGAATTCAATCTGATCGAACGTCTCGGGATCCATGAACGCGAAGGTGTCGCGGTCGGCATAGCTGAACTCCAGCGTGCGCCGGTCGGTGGACATGACTTCGATCGTGTCCGTGGACGCGAAGCGCTGGTCGAGCGCCTTCCCGTAACGCAGATTGCGCATCTTGATCTGAACGAAAGCGCGGAGATTCCCCGGTGTGCGATGCTGCGTCTCCATGACGAGATGGGGCTCACCGTTGAACTTGATGACCTGTCCTCTGCGGATGTCGTTGGCTGCGGGCATGGCGGTGAATCGGATCGGACTGAGGGTTTTACAGGTAGAAAGGGGTCAGATTGGCGAATTCGCGCGAGCGGTGTCAAGGCCGCCGGCGGATTCGATGCCGGCGGGAGCGTTGGGAACCGCGGTCCGCCCGATTATGACCGTCCAGCTGGCCACCAGGCACGACGGGTTGCACGGCCCGCCGCTACTTGGTGAGAGAGGAATGCCCCGCGAACCGACCGGGTTCAGGAAAGGAATCGGCGGGATCGGAGGGCCGGCATCACTTCAATTCCGGGGGCAGATTGCCGTAAGCCCACGGCGCCCGGAAGGGAGGCGCGGGTGGCGGTTGGGGAATCGGGCCAGGCGTCAACTGGTTCGCCAGTTCGATGCCGGCGTTGGCCATCTGGCGCCCGCCGCTGACCTCCAGATTGCTGTAAGAGCTCAGCCGGGTTTCATAGCCGCCGCCGTTGGGCCCGAGCGCTTCTTCCGTGGGGACGTAGCCCGCGATTCCGTTCGCCAGTTCGACCGGGAAGGTAAAGGGGAATTTGCTCCCTTGTTTGATATCCAGTCCGAACTGGTTGAAATATTCCGCCGGGTTGGTGACGAGTACGCACGGGCCGATTTGCAGCGCCTGCACCTCTACTTCGACGTCGGGCCGCACACGGGCGATGGCGTCGAGCATCACGGTCTCCTTGGCGAACGTCCATTCCGTGGCGCCGACGACCTTGGGGTCCTGCTTCACGAGTTCGGTGGCCTTTTTCACCTTCTCGGGCGTCGGAAGCCGGCGTTTGATCAGCCATACTTTTTGGCGGACATCGATCGGGATGTTGGCCGAGGCACCGCGCCGGATGAGGAGCAGCGTCTTGAAGGCCTCGGCGCCGACGCGGCCGCCGACGATGGACCACCATTCCTCGGCGGCGGGGTTTTGGAACTTGGTGAGGTTGTCGACCTGGGTTATATCGCCGGACGCGCCCTGCAGGAAGACGACGGGCAGGGCGGCGTTGCCGGTGGCCCCGCGCAGGGTCTGTTCCATCGATCCGATCCAGCTGGCCGAAATGCCACCGGGGCTGGTGGTCGCGTGACAGGCAAAGTTCACGACGACGCCGAGCAGGTTCGACTTCAAATCCCACACGCCGATGACACCGACCTGCGGATCCGTCGGGCCCGCGTAACCGAGGATGTCGGGATTGCCGGCGCCGGGATGGGAGAAGGAGAGGCCGCTCTTCATGCGGAGCCGGCGGTTGTAGGCGACCTTGTCCTCGTGCCCGTAACCGAAGGCGGCTTTCGCCTCCACGCGCGCATCGTTGGCGGCGACGACGGCATCCACGATCTGTTTCCGGAGGAGTTGGGTATAGCCCGGATCCGAGATGGTGGAATTCTTGTCATAGAGATCCTGCACGAACGGCGGCGCCTGGTCGTAGTCGCCGGCTTCGGCCATGCCGATGGGTCCGGAAGAGTGCGAGTGCGACGCCCCCAGCAGAATATGGTCGGCCTTGATGCCGCAGCGCTTCTCGATTTCGGCGCGCACGTCCTTCGTCAGCGTGCGGGTGATGAAAAGGAGATCGAGGCCGACGACGGCCACCCGCTGTTTGCCGTCATCGAACACCGCGGCGCGGACTTTGCACGGATCGTGAAAGGAGCGGTGGTAACTTTTCCCGTAGCCTCCGGGGGCCTCCATCCCGAGGTCGGGCGTGACGTCGCGCTGGGCGAATCCCGCTTTGAAGGCGGTCTTCGGCGCCTCGCCGGCGCCGGCCACGGCCAGAAAACCGAAAAGAAATACGAGGCAGGTGGAGCGGTGGAGCAGGTGCATGATGGGGATGAATGAAGGTTGATCGGAAAAGGTAGCCCGACAGGGCGGCCGAAAAGGGGCGGGGAGAGCTCATGAAATCGAACTCACCCGGTTCACCAAGGGAAAAATGATCACCCGATTGGGCGGAAAATCTTCCTTGGGCAATCGCGTTCGAAGGGTTGCCTCCCTCGCTGCGCGCTTCGACGCGATTTGCCGCGGCGCCCCCGGTTGAGCGCAGCCGGCGCGTCCCCCTGCCGTCACATCCGCGCTTGCACTGGACGCCGGCGGTTTCCGAAACTGCCGGAACTGATGAAACAACGCACTCTGGCCCGCGAGGTCTCGATCAAGGGCAGCGCGCTGCATACGGGCGACGCCGTGACGCTGACCATGAAACCTGCCCCCGCGGATCATGGGGTCGTGTTCCGGCGGACCGATCTCCACGGCAGTCCCGAAATCCGGCCGCGCGTCGATCAGGTGACCGACGTGGTGCGGGCGACGACCATCCAGTCGGGCCATGCCAAGATCCACACGGTCGAGCACGTGCTTAGTGCGCTCCACGGCTGCGGCATCGACAACGTCGTGATCGAAATGGACGCCTCGGAGCCGCCGATCATGGATGGTTCCGCCCGGCCCTTCGTAAATTTGATCTTGCAGGGCGAACCGGTCGAGCAGGGCAGCGAACGCGAATACTTCGAACTCGACACCCCGGTGTCGGTGACCCGCGGCAATTCCTCGATCATCGCGCTGCCCTCGGACGAGTTTAAGATTTCCTGCACGTCGGCGGATGATCGCGGGATCCACACCCAGCACCTCTCGCTGACGATCGATCCCGAGGTTTATCAATCGCAGATCGCGGCGGCCCGCACGTTCACGATTTACGAGGACATCGAAGAATTGCTGAAGCTGGGCAAGATTCGCGGCGGCTCGCTCGACTGCGCGGTTGTGCTGCGGGGCGACAAGATCATCTCGAAGGAGCCCCTGCGCTTCAAGGACGAGTTCGTGCGGCACAAGATCCTGGATATCATCGGCGACGTCCTGCTGCTCGGCCTGCCCCTGAAGGCCCATATCGTCGCGACTCGGCCGGGCCACGCGATCAATGCCGAGCTCACCAAGGTGCTCTTTGCGAAGCTGCAGGAGCGAAAACAAAACGGCGGCAAAAAGCGGGAAAAGCCGGCCGGGCCGGCGATCGTGCTCGAGACGGAGACATCGCTCGATATCCGCCGCGTGCTCGACACGCTGCCGCACCGTTATCCGTTTCTGATGATCGACCGGATCGTGGAATTCACGAATCCGGACGAGCTCGTCGCGCTGAAGAACGTCACAATCAACGAGCCGTATTTTCAGGGCCATTATCCCGGTAACCCGGTCATGCCCGGCGTCCTCCAGATCGAGGCCATGGCGCAGGCGGCGGGCGTCTTGATGCTCCGACGGATCTCCGTCGAGGGGAAGACCGCCCTCTTCATGAGCTGCGACAAGGTGAAATTTCGCCGCGCCGTGCGGCCTGGCGATCAACTCCTGATCCGCGTCAAGCTGACGAAAAGCCGCGGCAACAAGATCGGGGTGGCGGAGGCCGAGTGCACCGTGAACGGCCAGGCCGCCTCGTCGGCGGAGCTGATGTTTGCGGTCGTGGACAACGCGGACGTGGGCTGACGGCATGGCTGCTCAGGTTCATCCCACCGCCATCGTCGAACCCGGCGCCCAGTTGGGGGCGGACGTGGAAATCGGCGCGTATGCGTTCGTTGGCGCCGCGGTCACCCTCGGCCCCGGCACCCGCCTGCATCATCACGCCTCGGTGGAGGGCAACACGGTCCTCGGCGCGCAGTGCGAGGTCTTTCCCTACGCCTGCATCGGCGGCAAGACGCAGGACCTGAAATTCAAGGGCGGCAACCCCGGCCTGCGCGTTGGGGACCGCAATGTCTTTCGCGAATACGTCACCCTGCACGCGGCGACCAACGACGGAGACCTCACGCGGGTCGGCTCCGACAATGTGTTGCTGGCGGCCTGTCACGTCGCGCACGACTGCGTGCTGGGCGATCACATCGTGATGAGCAACGGCGCGGTGCTGGCCGGGCACGTGGTCGTGGAGGACCATGTCGTCGTCGGCGGCTACGGCGGCGTGCATCAGTTTTGCCGGCTCGGCGCCTATGCGATGCTTTCCGCCACGGCGAAGCTCGTGCACGATCTGCCGCCCTTCTTCATCGCCGACGGCACGCCGGCGGAGATTCGCGCCATCAACAAAGTCGGCCTCGAGCGCAATGGCTTCACCCCCGAGCAGGTCGACCGGGTGAAGCTGATCCACCGCACGCTGTATCGCGACGGCCTGAACCGCTCCCAAGCCCTCGAAAAACTTGCGGCCGATCCGCAGGCCGCAAGCGCGGAATTCCAGCGCGTGCTGACGTTCGCCGGCGCGAGTACCCGCGGGCTGGCGCCTGGCGCGAAGTAAGAAGTGTAAGATCCAAAAAGGCCCGGTGCCGGCAGCTGAGACTGACTGAGGTCTCAACCTCGCAGGTTAAGCGGTTCTAATTTCGTCAACCTTTTTTCCCGTGAACAGTCTTACCGAAATCCTTATCATCTTTGTCCTCTTGCTCGCCAACGGTGTATTTGCGATGGCCGAGATCGCGGTGGTCTCGTCGCGGAAGGCACGCCTCAAAGCGCTCGCGGCCGAGGGCTCACCCAAAGCACAGGCGGCGCTCGCACTTGCCCAGGCACCGACCCGGTTTCTTTCCACCGTCCAGATCGGCATCACCCTCGTCGGTATTATGGCCGGTGCATTCGGCGGCGCGACACTTTCGGAAAAACTCGCGCTGTGGCTCACTCAGTTTCCCGCGCTCGTGCCTTTCAGCAAAGTGTACGCCATGCTGATCGTCGTCGGGGCGCTCACATACTTTTCTCTCATCATCGGTGAACTCGTGCCCAAGCGCATCGCGCTCACCAATCCCGAGGCACGCGCGATGTTGCTCGCGAAGCCAATGACGGTGCTCTCCACGATCGGTGCGCCATTCGTCTGGTTTCTGACGATCTCCACCAACGTAATCTTGAAAGCGTTCGGTTTGGGCAAAGACGTGGAGGTTCCCCCATCGGAGGAAGAAATTTCGCACATGATCGAACAGGGCACGACGGCCGGCGTGTTCCACAAGGCCGAGCGCGCGATGGTCGAAGGTGTGCTGCACCTCGACCAACTGCCTGTGACCGAGATCATGACGCGGCGCACCAAGATCATCTGGCTCAATGTCGCGGATACGGACGAAGTGAATTGGCGAAAAATTGTCGCGAGCGGGCACTCCCACTTCCCGGTATATGAGGGCACCCGAGATCAAGTCACCGGCATGGTCTCGGTGAAGTCGCTTTGGGCCAACGCGGCGGCCGGCGTCGCGAACGAACTGCGCAATCATATCGTTAAGCCGCTTTTCGTGCCGTCCTCGATTACCGCGATTCAACTCCTCGAGTCCTTCAAGAAAACCGGCAAGCACCTGGCCCTCGTCACCGACGAGTTCGGCAGCATCCAGGGGCTCGTGTCGCTCATCGACGTCATGGAAGCGATCGTCGGCGATCTACCGCAACCCGGCGACCGGCGGATGCCCGACGCCGTGCAACGGGAGGACGGTTCCTGGCTTGTCGATGGCGCGATGCAGATCGACGACTTCAAGCGACGCTTCGATGTCGGCGCACTGCCCCGTGAAGCCAGCGAAACGTTCGAAACGCTGGGCGGCTTCATGGTGGATCGCTTTGGACACATTCCCCTCGTCGGCGAGAATTTTGTCTGGACCGGCTGGCGCTTCGAAATCGTGGACATGGACCGCCACCGGGTGGACAAGGTGATGATTTCGAAAGCGCCGGTGCCCTCGGCTCCAGTTCCCAAATCGCCCCTTTGATTCGCGACCGAGAGTGAGCATTCTTGGTCGTTGCGGTCGCCACTCGCCGGGTCGGTGAGGACCAGCGTGGCCAACAGGCTAACTACGATGACGGCGACCAGCATGTGCGTAAGACGGAGGACACCGCACCGCGAGTTTTGTGCAAACGGCGCGCACTGACCGCGCGTAAGTTCGGTGGGCTGCGAAGCGCCAAATCCGAGAACTTCGCGAAACAGGGAGGCACGTTTCGACGCGATGCCCACGACCGGTGCGAAAACCTCCCCTTGCCGCGGCTCGATATCTCCATACTGCTATCTGCCAATGTTGCGCCTCCGCGCATTCCTCGCCGTCCTGCTCGCCGTCACCTGGTGCTCGGCCGCCTGGCATGCCGATTTGGAGGCGGTGGGGCTGGTGTTCGAACACGAACATCACGCCCACGATGATCACGACTCGGACCACGCGCCGGTCGGCGCGCATGACGATCACGAGCAGGTCTTCGCCCGCGATGTCGCCAAGGATCAAGTCCGTGCCAGTGCTACGGCGGTCGCTTGGATCACTCGGCTCGCCTTCGCCGCATGGCTGGTGACCGCGGCGCGACTGCCTCTCGTGGCACTGAGGACACTTCGACAGCGAAGGGAAACCGATCCGCCTTTAGCTCAGGCTTGGCAGTTCGTGCAGCGGTGCGCGCCGGAGTCGGCGGCACCTCCGGCGTTGGGTTGATTCGACGCCGCCTTTTCGAGGCGGCGCGTTTTCGCGTTTGCGGACCGTTGTGTCCGCGCGCGTGTGGCGTCCATCCGGACGCGCAATCCCAACACCTGCCCACATGCCTACTCGACTCTTTCTCTTCCTTTTTGGCGCCGCGTGCGCCACCGCCCAAACCGCTCCCCTTACCCTCGACGATGCCATTCGCATCGCGTGGGCGAACGATCGCTCCGTCGCCGCCTTGGCGCTGACGCCCGAGTTGGCGCTCGCCCGCGAGGAGCAGGCCGGCATCCGGCCGAATCCCGAAATGGAGTTTCGCGGAGCCGTCCCGGCGAAGGGTGACAGCGAATGGGCCGTTGGCGTCGGCCTCAATCAGCGGCTGCCGCGACGTGACCGAATCGAACAAGCCCGCGCTCTCGCGCGCCTGGGCGGAGCGACCGCCGAGCTGCACCTGCGGGAGCAGCGCCGCCAAGTCGCCGGCGAAGTACGGCGCCTGTATTACGAAGCTGCCATTCAGCTGACCCGTCGCGACATCGCTCGGCGAACCGCGGCGGTGCAGCGCGAATGGCGTGCGTCGCTCGAAAAGCGGCGCGCCGCTGGTGAGATCGCCACGACCGACATCGACTTTCTCGCCTTGGAAGTGACCCGCGCGGAGCAAGCGCTCGCCTTTGCCGACGCGGACCTCGCCGCCATCACCCAGAAGCTGCGCGGACGGCTGCGATTGCCGGCCGATGCTCCACTCACTATCAGCGCGGACCTCGACGCTATTCTCTCCCGCCCAATTCCGGGGGACTCCGCCGCAGTCGAAAATTCACGCCCAGCGCTCGCGCTCGCGGCGCACAATATCCGCGTCGCCGAAGCCGCACTCGCGCTCGCCCGCACCGAGTCCCGGGGTGATTGGACGGTGGGCGGAGGCGTCGACTTCGAGCGGCGCGCGAACGATTTCACGCGCAAACTCGAGAACGAGCCGCGCCTCAGCGTGAGCGCGTCGGTGCCGTGGCCGCGTGGCGTAGCCAATCGCGGCGACATTCGCGAGAAACAGGCGGCGGCAAGAATCGCCGAAGCCGAACTCGCTGCGCTCCGCAATGAGCTGAGCGCCGAAATCGGCGCCGCATCCGCGACCGCGCGGGCGCTCCAGCCGGTGCTCACGGCCCACAGAGCCTCGCTCACGCCCGGCACGACAATTCCCGAATCCCTGCGCGCGGCTTATGAGCGGGGAGAAGTCACGAGCCTCCAGCTCGTTCAAGCCCGCCAACAGCGCTTCGCGCTCGAAAGCGATTTTCTAAACGCTGCGGCGCGCTACGCTACGGCACTCGCCGAAGCGGAGACCGCTGCGGGCGTCGTTCCCGCCCAACCCTGAACCTATCCCGCTTTATGAAACGCCTCTTTCCTCTCTTCCTTTCCGCCGCGGTTTACGCCAGCGCTCAGGAGCACAAGCACCCGCACGACGATGCGCCCGGCACGCAGGCCGCGACCGCCCAGAGCGGTCCCGTGCGACTCACCAAGATGATGGTGGATAATCTCGGGCTGGAAACGGCTGAGGTTGAACTTAAACCGATGGAGAAGACCTTTCCGGCGCTCGCCTCCGTCGACCCCGAGCCCGGCAAGGTTGCGGCCATCGCGTCCCGCGTCGCGGGCCGTGTGACCAAGCTCACGGTCCATGATGGCCAGCAGGTGAAGGCGGGCGAAGTTCTCCTGGAAGTCGAATCCCGCGTCGTGGCCGATCCGCCCCCTCGGGTCACGTTCAAGGCCCCGATGGATGGCGTGATACTCGAGACGAACGTCGTGCTCGGCGGCACGGTCGAGCCGGACAAAAACCTCATCACGATCATCGATCTTTCCGAGGTCGACGTGGTCGCGCAGGTGTTCGAGGCGCAGATTGGCGCAGTGAAGATCGGGCAGACGGTGCGCATCAAGGCACTCGCATTTCCCGATCTCACGTTCACGGGCAAGGTGAAGACGACCGCGGCGAGCCTGAGCCGCGACAGTGGAACGCTGCGCGTGTTCGTGCACACGGAGAACCCCGAGGGCAAACTGCTTCCCGGCATGCGCGCGCAGCTCGCGTTCGTCACCGAAGAAACCGAGGCCGCGGTCGTCGTGCCGCGCGCCGCAGTGCTCGGCGAGGCTTGGGATCTCTTTGTTTACCGGCAGATCATGACCGCGCCGTTTGCGTATGAGCGCACACCCGTCGTCGTCGGGATGCGCGACGACCGGTTCATCGAGATCATCGAGGGCGTGTTGCCCGGCGACCGCGTCGTCACGCGCGGAAACTATCAACTCCAATATGTGAGCGGTGGCGGTGGCGCACAGAAGATCGAGGACGATCACGGTCACTCGCACGGGGCGGACGGAAAGCACTGAGGACCAACCATGCTCACCCGACTCATAGCCTTCTCGCTCCGCAACCGGCTCTTCGTCGTCGCCGCTGCCGCGCTGGTGCTCGTTTACGGCGGCTTCATCGCGCTGCGGTTGCCGGTCGATGTGTTTCCCGACCTCAACCGCCCGACCGTCACGCTGATGACCGAGGCCCCCGGTCTCGCGCCGGAGGAAGTCGAAACGCTCGTATCTTTGCCGCTCGAAACGGCGCTTAACGGTGCGCCCGGTGTCGTCCGCGTGCGTGCGACGTGCAGCGTCGGCCTGTCGATCGTTTATGTGGAGTTCGACTGGGGCCAGGACATCTATCGAGCGCGACAGCTCGTGCAGGAACGAATCGCGCTCGCCGAAGCCAAGCTCCCGGCGGGCACGGAAGTTCACATGGGACCGATCTCCTCGATCATGGGCGAGATTCTGCTCATCGGGCTTTCCTCCGCGGACGGGAAAACCGCGCCGATGGATCTGCGCACGGTCGCCGACTGGCAGCTCAGTCCCCGTCTGCTGACGATTCCAGGCATCTCGCAGGTTATCGTGATCGGCGGCGGCCGGAAACAAGTGCAGGTGCGCGCTGTGCCCGAGCGCATGGCGGTGCACGGCGTCACGTTTGACGAGGTCAACGCTGCGGCTGAGCGCGCCCAAGGCAGCACCGGCGGCGGTTTTATCGCCAGCGGCGCGCGCGAAGTGCTGGTGCGCAATCTCGGTCGCACGTCCGACCCGCAGGAAATCGGTGCCACTGTGGTGAAGTATCGCGCGAACCTGCCGATCTTCCTGCGCGATGTCGCGGACGTACAGTTCGGCATCCAGCCGATGCGGGGGAACGCCGGTGTCGCCGGCCGGCCGGCGGTCATCCTCGGGGTGCAGAAACAGCCGGGCGCGGATACGACCGTCCTGACGCGCCGCGTCGAAGCGGCGCTCGCGGAAATCCGGCCGTCGCTGCCGGCTGACGCGCGCATCGATGTTCTATTCCGTCAGGCCACGTTCATTCAGAACGCGATTACGAACGTGCAGGAGGCGATTCGCGACGGCGCGATCATGGTCGTCATCGTTCTCTTTCTCTTCCTCCTGAATTTCCGGACGACGCTCATCACGCTGACCGCAATTCCGCTGAGCTTCGCGGTCGCGGCGCTGGTTTTTCACTGGTTCAAGATTTCGATCAACACGATGACGCTCGGCGGCCTCGCGGTCGCGGTCGGCATGGTGGTCGATGACGCCATCGTGGACGTGGAGAACGTCTACCGGCGTTTGCGCGAGAACTTTCACGCGCCGAATCCACGGCCGGTGCTGCGGGTGATCGCGGACGCGTCGGGCGAAGTGCGAAACTCGATCCTGTTCGCGACGCTCGTGATCGTGCTGGTGTTCATGCCGCTCTTCGCGCTGAGCGGAATCGAAGGCCGGCTCTTCGCGCCAATCGGTATTGCGACCATCGTGGCGATGCTCGCGTCGTTCGTCGTTTCGCTGACGGTCATTCCCGTCCTCTGTTCGTATCTCCTCCCGCGCATGAAGCGGATGAAGGAAGAACGCGACGGCTGGCTCGTGCGGGTGCTCAAGCGCGGCGACGAGAAGTTCATACTCGGACCAGCCCTGCGGCATCCGTGGGCGGTCATCGTCGTCGCGCTGCTGCTGGTCGGCGGCAGCGTCGCGCTGTATCCAATGATGGGGCGCGCCTTTCTGCCCGAATTCAACGAGGGCACCGCGACGATCACGCTCGCGATGGCGCCGGGCACGTCGCTCGAGGAAAGCGATCGCATGGGTCGCGTTGCGGAAAAAATCCTGCTGACGATTCCGGAGATCAAGCTGACGGGCCGTCGCACCGGGCGCGCCGAACTCGACGAGCACGCCGAGGGCGTGCATCGCTCTGAGCTCGACGTTGATCTCGCTGCGAGTGCGCGCAGTCGGGCGGAGATTCTTCATGACATCCGCGAGAAACTCGCGGAAATTCCCGGCATGGTGGTCAGTGTTGGCCAACCGATTTCTCATCGGCTGGACCATATGCTCTCGGGGGTGCAGGCCGCGATTGCCGTGAAAATCTACGGCCCCGATCTCGCGACGCTCCGTCGCCACGCCGCGCAGGTCGAGGCCGTCATGCGGGGCGTTCCGGGCGTCGTCGATTTGCAGGTGGAGAAACAGGTGCTGATCCCCCAGGTGAAGATTCAGGTGAACCGCGAGCACGCGGCGCTCTACGGTCTCCAGCCCGGCGAACTAGCGATGCGACTTGAAGCCGGACTCAACGGCCGCGTGGTTGGCCAGGTGCTTGAGGGCACGCGCACCCTCGATCTTGTGGTGCGTTTTTCCGATGCGGCGCGCGCCGACCCGGATCGGCTGCGCGAACTGCTCGTCGACACGCCGTCCGGCGGTCGCGTGCCTCTTTCCATGATCGCGGAGGTGCTCGAAAGCCAGGGGCCGAACGCCATCAGTCGCGAAGACGCCATGCGCCGCATCGTGATTTCCGCGAACACGGCCGAGCGCGATCTCGTTTCCATCGTCGCGCAAATTCAGCGCGAGCTGCCGGCGAAAGTTCCAATGGGGAGCGGCTACTTCGTCAGCTACGAAGGACAATTCCAGAGCCAGCGGCAGGCGTCGCGGCTCATCACGATCCTCTCCGGGCTCACGTTGGTCGTGGTGTTCCTGCTCCTCTATGCGCACTTCCATTCCGGGATCATCGTCGCACAGGTGCTCATCAACGGTCCGCTCGCGTTCGTCGGTGCGCTCGTCCTGACCTATCTTCTTATCGGCACCGTAACCGTGGCGACGCTTGTCGGCATGATCACGCTGGCTGGCATTGCCACGCGCAACACGATCATGATGATCTCGCACTACCTCCATCTGATGGAGGTGGAGGGCGAGACCTTCAGCGAGAAGATGATCATCCGCGGTTCGTTGGAACGGCTCGTACCCGTCACGATGACGGCGCTCACGGCCGGGCTCGCGCTCATTCCGCTCGTGCTCTCCGCACACGAACCCGGGAAGGAAATTCTGTATCCGGTCGCCGTGGTGATTCTCGGCGGTCTGGTCAGCTCCACGCTGCTCGACATGGCGGTGACCCCCGCTGTGTTTTTCAAGTTCGGCCGCCGGGCGGCGGAACGCGCGCTCGAAAATGCGCGCCGCGATCCGCTCGGAGAGGCACCAGCTCCCGCCTTTGTTCAACCCGCAACCCAAACCACTCGATCACAGCTCCCATGAAAATCCATCGCATGCTCGCCCCGTTGTTCGCATTCACCGCCGCCTCTCTCGCGTTGAGCATGCAAGCGGCCGAGGAAAGGAAAGCCAAGGTTCCGGAGTGGGCGGAACTCTTCGGCGGCGCTTCGCTGCCGGTCGTCTGGCAAAGTGCTTCCACCGCCAGCGAGAAGATCGACGCGGCGCTCGCCGGGAAACAGCTCGATGGTGTCGCCGGCTGGGCGGAAACCATCCACCTCGCTTCGCACGCGCTGGAGGACCAGGTGAAGGTGGACGACACCGAGCGCGCCAGGCGACTCAAGGCTGCGTTCGAGCAGGCCGCGAAAATCGCGGACGACGTCATCAACGCCGCGAAGCACAACGAAGCGGACAAGGCCGCGGACGCGCAGCGCCGCCTCAAGTCCGCGCTCGCACTCGCGAAGTCGCGTATGCCGAAGGAAATCCTCGATGCGCCGAAGCAGGAAGTGCGTTTTGCGAAACCCGCTGGACACGCGCCCGACGAGAAAGGCGACCATGTTCAAAAGAAGAAATAGCCTCGCGCGACATCTTGAATTTGGTGTGCTCTTGGGTGTGGCGGCCGGAATGTTCACGGGCGGTGCTTACATGCCCCGCCGCGCCACGTCGTTTCGGCCACCAGCGCGAACGGGAACGAAACGCATGAAACGCAAATTCCGCTGGCAACTGCCTTTGCGCTGGCGTCTGCCACTTGCCGCTTTGACCGATCAATTTCGCCCCTCTGGGAAACCCTGCACAACTACCACGGTTCATCTCTTCATCCGTCCAGTGCAGCCAGGTGGGCAATATCCGCCTTCGTTCAGCCCGCTTATTTGTCCGTGATCGGTGACGGCGATGCGATAGGGCCACGTGGAGAATTTGCTGCGATTTTCGAAACCGCCGAGATGCGTCACCGCCTTGAGCAGGATTTCCTGCGTGGCATCTTCCGCCACTTCCCGCCGCCAGACCATCCGGAGCGTAAGATTGAAGATTCACGGCTGGTGGTGACGGAGCAAAGTATCGAGCGACGGGAGATTGTCGGCCTTCGCCGCGGCGACGAGTTCGGCGTCGGGGACATCGAGGGCGACCAGAGGATCGCGAGCGGCGGCATCGCGTCACGGGTTAGGGGATGAAGGTGTGGGCGGCAAGCCATCGGGCCGGCCCCAACTCACGGGTTGGCCGGCGCGGCGCCGGGGAAACCACTCCGGGTGCAGATCGCCCTGGCGGCCCAGATAGACGACGCGCTTGCCGCGCAGGAACGCGGAGTAGCTTTGCACCCCGGGCCTCCATCGCGCGGCGGGTGAAGTCGCGGTATTTCTGGCCGTGGCGCTGGCTGTCGAGGAGGTTCGCCTTCAGCCGGTCCGGCGCGAATTCCGGCGCCACCGGGGGCATCCCTCGTAGGCGAGCGGCGTCCCCGCCACGGAGCCGTCGGCGCCATAGAAGGTTTGGCGCAGACCGACAAAAGCGACGTGATAGTATTCGACGCCGGCGCGGAGCAGGGCCCCAACGACCTCTGGAAAGGCGACCGTGCCCGCGAGCACATGGAGAGCAGTTTCGTGAAGGATTTTTGTGTCCATACGCGGGGTTGGACAGTTCCGCTGCCCCTGCTGTGACAGAATTTCGCCAGGATGCGCGGCAAGCGCAGCTGAACCCTGCGGCGGGCGCTTACCCTGGGGCGGAGGAGGAGCGTGCCCGTTTCCGCCGCTTACTTCTTCTTGTACACGGTCGCTGGGTCGAAAACCCGCGGCGTCGCGAACTGCAGCTTCAGCGAGGCCGGGTCCCCGGCGTTCGCCCCGGGGACCAGTTTGCGGTAGAAGCACGAGCGGTAGCCGTTGTGGCATGACGCGCCGCCGACGTTTTCGACCTTCAACTGGATGACATCCTGATCGCAGTCGACGAGCAGCTCCTTCACGAGCTGGGCGTTGCCCGACTCCTCGCCCTTGATCCAAAGTTTGTTGCGCGATCGGCTCCAGTAGGTGGCCTTGCCGCTCTGGAGGGTGTGCGCGAGCGCCTCGGCATTCATAAACGCAAACATTAGGACTTCGTTCGTGACGTGGTCGGTCGTGATGCAGGGAATAAGGCCGTCCGCGCCGAATTTGGGCTGGAGCGTGGTGCCGAGTTCGATTTCGGCGGTGGTGGTTCGGGCGGGAAAAACGAAGGAGGACATGGCGGAAATGGGAAAAGGGCGAAGGTGGTGCCGGGGGCGACCGCCGGCGCGGCGCGATCAGGCGGCGGCGAGTTTTCGCAGGTAGTCGAAGCTGTAAAGTCCCGTGGTGTGCCCGTCGCTGAAATCGAAGCGCAGCGCGTAATTGCCCACGCGGTCCCAGCCGGTGACCTGAACCCCGGGAAACTGCTTGGGGCCGTCGCCGCCGTAGACGGTGCCGAAGATGTCCTGCTCGCCGCGATTCGAGGCGCTCGGCGAGGCGGCGCGAAGGCGTTCGAACCCCAGATAGGATTCCGTGCCGTCATCCCAGACGATGGCGACTTCGTTTCCGACGAGCTGAACGTTGACCGGCGCGTGCATGTGAAGGTGCGAAAGGTCAGCTAGGATTCATCCCCGGCGAATGAACAGCAAATTTCTCCGGGCGCTCTGTTGCCGGCGCGTGAGGTTGCCTCACGTTGCCGGGCCATGAAACCTGCGCCGTCCGCCCCTGCGGTGATCCCCCGGAATCTAGGCCACGTGCGATGTTAGTCGGCGGCCCTAAAAGGAGCTCGGGCCGTGAAAGGCAAAAGACACGCGACGGAACAGAAGTATCCGGATCTTGCGGGAGTGCGATGGCGGCAAGAGCGTCGCGGAAGTGAGCAAGGGCATAATATCTCCGAGGTCACATTCCATCGTTGGAAACGGCAATTCGGACAACTCGACGTCAACGAGGCCAAACGGATG
>CANJKL010000025.1:0-54241 GCA_947474935.1 Opitutia bacterium | reverse complement strand
TACCTCCACGGCTTCACCGATCCCCACATCTACGAATACGACACCCTCACCTCCGAGGAGCGCTGGAACGAATTCGCCGACGTCATCCTCGCCAACCCGCCCTTCATGTCCCCGAAAGGCGGCATCAAGCCCCACAAGCGTTTCTCCATCCAGGCAAAGCGCAGCGAAGTCCTCTTCGTGGACTACATGGCCGAGCACCTCACGCCCACCGGCCGCGCCGGTATCATCGTCCCCGAGGGCATCATCTTCCAGAGCCAGACCGCCTACAAAGAGCTGCGGAAAATGCTCGTCGAGAATTCCCTCGTCGCCGTCGTCTCCCTCCCCGCAGGCTGCTTCAATCCCTACTCCGGCGTAAAGACCAGCATCCTCATCCTGGATCGCGGATTGGCCCGATCCGCCCAATCCGTCCTATTCCTAAAAATAGAAAACGACGGCTTCGGCCTCAATGCCCAACGCCGCGCCATCGAGAAAAACGACCTCCCCCAAGTTCAAGCGGAACTCGCCGCCTACCTCCAAGCCCTCCGGTCCAAAGCGTCCACAGAGACCATCCTCTCCCTCACGTCCACCGCCCAGATCGTGCCGAAAGAAAAGATCGCCGCGAATGGCGACTACAACCTCAGCGGCGAACGGTATCGGGAAGGCGTGGTTTCAAATACGGCATACCCACTCGTGCCCGTTAGCCGATTCATGAAGGAAGGTGTGAAGACGGTTGATCCGCGAACCGCACCCGGCGAAATGTTCGAGCTGTGGAGCATTCCCGCGTTTGATGCCGGCAGTCCTGAACTGCTGCGCGGTGCCGAAATAGGCTCGCAGAAAAAGGTCGTGTCTCCCGGCGATGTCCTCCTGTCCCGAATCATCCCCCACATTCGGCGTGGGTGGGTTGTTCGGGAGAACTCAGACGGGCGGCGACAGATCGCCTCAACGGAGTGGATTGTCTTTTCGAGCCCCGAAGTTGTGCCCGGTTTCCTTCGCCAACTTATCGTTTCCGATTTCTTCCACGGGGCGTTCATGCAAACGATCACCGGGGTTGGCGGCTCACTCTCTCGCGCCAATCCGGGAGCGGTTGGTGAAATCAAAATCCCCCTGCCGCCGCTGGAGGTGCAGAAGGAGATCGTGGCGGAGATCGAGGGCTACCAGAAAGTCATCAACGGCGCCCGCGCCGTCCTCGACCACTATCGCCCCCACCTCCCCATCCACCCCGACTGGCCGATGGTGGAGTTGGGAGAGGTCTGCACATTCAAGAGAGGTCCATTCGGAGGCAGCTTAAAGAAGGATATCTTTGTGAGGAGTGGCTACGCGGTCTATGAACAGGGCCATGCTATCGCCAACGATTTCTCAGAGTTCAGGTATTTTATCGACCAAGAGAAGTTCGATGAAATGCGCGGGTTTAGAGTGAATCCGGGAGAACTCATCATGAGTTGCTCGGGAACGATGGGTAAGGTTGCCATGATCCCAGAGGACGCACCGGCTGGGATTATTAACCAAGCCTTGTTGAAGCTCGCTCCCACAGATCGAATCTTGGGTGTATTTCTGAAGCTCTGGATGGAGAGCGACAATTTTCAGCACAGTCTCGCGGACTTCACTTACGGTGCAGCAATCAAGAATGTCGCGTCAGTGGAAATATTGAAGGGACTTCGACTCCCCCTCCCACCCCTCGCCACGCAGCAAGCCATCGTGGCCGAGATCGAAGCCGAGCAAGCGCTGGTGGCCGCCAACCGCGAACTGATCACCCGCTTCGAGCAAAAGATCCAAGCCACCCTCGCCCGCATCTGGGGCGACGCCGCCGCTTCTTGAGTCCCCAACTTTACCTATGATCCCTACCTTCGACCAGTTGTTGCGTCCGTTGCTCGCTATTGCCGCTGAGAAAAAGGTTACGCGACGCACGGCAACCGAGGAGATGGTGGCTCAGTTCAGATTATCTCAGACCGAATCCTCCCAACGTACACCCAGCGGATCATCGACGCTCATTGGAAATCGATGTGGCTGGGCTATGACCTTCTTAACCAAAGCAGCCTTAATTTCTAAAATTGAGAAAAACACCTATGAGGCGACGGAATCCGGTAAGAAATACCTGATCAGTCACCCACAGGCCATCACCCATGCTGATCTGAAGCTCATCTCCGGATGGGAAGAGGCTTGGGAACTGGGACGACAGAAGCGTCGTGAAAGGAGAGGATCCGTTGCCTCAGATGAGGCTCCCAATGTCTTATCCACATCAACTCCCGAGGAAGCTATTTCCGAAGGCATCAAAACGCTGGAGAGTGATCTTCGTTCTCGATTGTTAGCTGCTGTTCTGGAGCAATCACCTGAATTCTTTGAGAAGCTGGTGCTGCAGGTCTTGAAGGCCATGGGCTATGGATCCGGCAATGAGGACTCGCTTCAGCACGTGGGCAAATCCGGTGATGAAGGTATCGATGGCCGAATCAATCAGGATGCCTTGGGTCTCGATCAGATTTGCGTTCAAGCGAAGCGGTATGCGTTGGATCGACCGATCGATCGGATGAGCATCCAAGCGTTCATTGGCTCACTCGCTGGGCAGGGCGTAACCAAGGGAATTTTTATTACGACCAGTTATTTTAAGGGCACGGCTGAAGAGTTTGTGACCCGAGGCTCTGCCACCAAAGTTGTCTTGGTGGATGGCGAAATGCTCATCGATCTCATGCTGCGTCACCGCATCGGCACTCGCGTGAAGGAAACCTACGAGGTCTTTGAGATTGATCAAAACTACTTCGATGAGGAATGAAGCACCCCCCCGCGACCTCTCCGCGATCTGCGTCGCCCCCCCGCCCCTCGTTCTCTCTAATCGCTTCAGACTGAAGCTGGTCGCGCCTGATCTCAACTGGTACCCGGGGTGGGGGTCGAACCCTTCCCCGCGCAATGGACGCGGTATGCGAACGCGGTGACGCCGTTCTTCGACGAAGGGATGGTCGGACTCGGCTATGGGCAGCGCGTGCCGCGGGCGCAGTTGGATGCCGTGGAAGCCCGCATTCGCTCCGCGGGGCGTCCGGAATTCACGGCCGAACGTCTCGGTCAAAAACCGGAAGTCTTTCTTGTCACGGAAATCGAGCCGCTGGCCCACAATCGCGCGGCGCTGGGCAAGGACGTGGGTGCCGGCACGACGCGGCGTGGCGCCGCCGAGCAGGCCATGCGGACCGGCGCGCCGGTGATCACGCACCGCATTGGCTTGCTCGAAGGGGCCCGAACGGAGCCGCGGTAGGCCGTCAAACGCGGGGCAATGGAACCACGCGGTCGTCGCCCGGACCGGCGTCGACCGCCGGTGCCACCGGCGCGCGCGCGGCGTCCACCTGGGCAGCCACCTGACGCCAGAGCGCGTCGGCCTTGGCCGCGACGATTTCGCGGCATTTCGAAATTTCCGCTTCGCGGGCCGCCCGGTTTTCTTCGGCGATCTTGGCGAGGTCGTCGAGGTTGTAGAGAAAAACGTTGGGAATCTTCGCGACCGCCGGGTCGACGTCGCGCGGCAGGGCCAGGTCGATGAAGAACAGTGGTTGCGCGGGCCGCTTGTGCATCGCGCTCTTCGCGGCGGCGAGGGAAACCACGGTGCCCGGTGCGGAGGTCGCGCAGACGACCACATCGAATTCGCCGAGCCGGGCTTCACATTGGTCGAAAGGCATGGCGCTCGCACCGTGCGTGGTGGCGAGTTCCATCGCACGCTCGAACCGGCGGCTGGCCACGGTGAGCGCGGCGGCGCCCCGGCTTTGGAAGGCCTTGGCGGTTTTTTCGCCGATGTCTCCGGCCCCCATGAGCAGAATGCGCGTCGCTGCCAGGCTGCCAAAAATCGTCAGGGCCAGATCGACCGCGACGTTGGCCACGCTGACCTGGCCCGTGGTGATCGCGGTGGTGGTGCGAACGTGCTTGGCGGCTTGAAAACCCTTTTGGAAAACGCGATTGAGCACGGGACCGGTCGAGCCACGCTCCTGGGCGAGCGCGTAGGCGGCCTTCACCTGGCCGAAAATTTCCGTCTCGCCCAACATCTGGGAATCGAGGCCGGCGGACACTTCGAGCAGGTGTTGCACGGCCTCGCGGTCGCGCAGTTCAAGCCGGAATTTTTCGAATTCCGCCGCGTCGAAGCGCTGGCGTTCGCAGAAGGCGGCGGAGACGCGGGCGGCGACTTCGGCGGTCGCGGCCAAGCCGTAGAACTCGATGCGATTGCAGGTGCTGAGCACCGCGAACTCCTTGAGTCCGGCGATGCGGGTGAGGTCCGTGCGCAATTGCGCGGCGGCTTCCTCGCTCAACGAGAGCATCTCGCGCACGGTGAGCGGCGCGCGATGGTGGGTCGCCCCGATGACGAAAAGGCCACCCGTGCTCATGGTTGTACGCTCCGGGCGGTCACGGGGACGGTCGAATGCCGGCTGGCGTCGACGGGTCCGAGGGAAAGCAACGCCGCCGCGAACAGGATGAGGCAGGTCCAGGCGAACCGTTGCGCCAGCAACCGGCCGTTCAAGCGCAGGGCCAGCGTGATCCCGTAGGCGATGCAGACAAAAACGGTGACGAAGAGCTTGGTGAGATTGACCGACGAAAGGTCCCGCAGCCAGTAGACGGAGCCCACGACCAGGGAGGAGGCGAGGATCGCGACGCCGGCACCGAGCAGGCGGACGCTGATTTGATCGAGGTCCAGGATCGAAGGCAGGAAGGAAAACCAGCCGCCGACGTGCTTGTTCTTGAGCGAATAATTGCGCAGCAAAAACATGAGCGAGGTGAGCGAGAGCAGCGCGAACACGCCGTAGCTGAACAGGGCGAGCGCCGCGTGCAGTTCGATCCACGGATTGCCGCCGAAGATGCCGGTCCGGCGCGCGGCATCCCATGCGGGAATGCTCAGTGACGACAGCGTCAGCGCGGCCGCGAGGCAGGAGGTGAAGTAGCCCAGCAGGCTTTTGCGAAACGTCACTCCAACGACGAGGTAGAGCGTGATGGCGGACCAGGCGGTAAACTGGAAGATCTCGAATGGATTGCCGAGCGGGCAGCCGCCGACCATGCGGCCACGCACGCCGAGCCCGGTGAGCTGCAGGAGATACCCGATGGCAATCAAACCGTAAGTCGCCGCGCCAGCCG
The DNA here is from genome assembly GCA_947474935.1 of Opitutia bacterium. Taxonomy (GTDB): domain Bacteria; phylum Verrucomicrobiota; class Verrucomicrobiia; order Opitutales; family Opitutaceae; genus ER46. The sequence continues at coordinate 49,171 of CANJKL010000025.1, read as the reverse complement.
GCCGGCCCTGGCGGAGGAGAGAAAACGTACCCTGCGCGAACCCCGCCAGATAAAAAGCCGCGGCGGCCCAGAGCCACATGCGGTCGGTGAGTTCGGCGAACATAGGGTGCGGACGGTAGGCGCTTGGCCGTCCGGGGCAAGTCTAGGGCCGTCCGTCGCAAGATATGCCGAAACTGCGGCAAGTTGCGCGTCAGGGCACAGCCGGTGCTCCCCGCCTGCGGCGAAGGCCCCAGCGGATCCGGGAGGCGTGCCCGCTCCGGCTATTTCGTGGCGACGGCCGTCGTTCACTCCGCAGAAAATCGTCACACGAAAGTGCGCGCGGCGTTGCGCCGAAACCCCTTGCTGGGACCGCGGACGTGTGTCCTTTTTATCACGGTTCCCTGGTGCTTAACCGGGAATTCCCGGTCCAACCGCTGCCGATGAATCGCCCCCCATTTTTCCTTCGATCGCTCGCCTATTTCGCCCTCGGCACGGCAGTCGCGGAGTGCGCCGCCGCCAATGCGCCGGTGAGCTTCCAGCGCGACATCCGGCCCATGCTTTCGGACATGTGCTTCAAGTGCCACGGTCCGGACGAGGAAACGCGCGAAGCCAAGCTGCGGTTCGACACGCGGGAAGGAGCGATGCGGGTGCGGGAGGGTTTCGCGGCGATCGTGCCGGGCAAGCCGGAGGAAAGTGAACTCATCCTTCGCATCTCGTCGTCCGATCCCGACGAGCGGATGCCCCCGGTCGAAAAACATCCGCAGCCGCTGACCCCGAAGCAGATCGAACTTTTCCGGCAGTGGATTGCCCAGGGCGCGAGCTGGGACGAACATTGGTCGTTCAAGGCGCCCGTCAGTGCCCCGGTGCCGGCGATGAACGGGGCACTCGGGCTGGTCCGCAATCCGATCGACAATTTCGTCGGCGCCCGGCTGGCGCACGAGAAGCTGAAATTCGCGCCCGAGGCCGACAAGGCCACCCTGATCCGCCGGGTGACGTTCGATCTCACCGGCTTGCCGCCGACGCTGGAGGAAATCGATGCGTTTCTGTCGGACAAGTCGGCCGACGCTTACGACCGGCTGGTGGGCCGGCTGTTGCAGTCACCGCGGTACGGCGAGCGCATGGCGCAGGACTGGCTCGATCTGGCGCGTTACGCGGACACGAACGGCTACTTCACCGACACCAACCGCCAGATGTGGCCGTGGCGGGACTGGGTGATCAACGCGTTCAACCGCAACATGCCTTTCGATCAGTTCACCGTGGAGCAACTCGCGGGGGATTTGATCCCCCAGCCGTCGCTCGAACAGCGCATCGCGACGGGGTTCAACCGCAACAGCATGACGAACAACGAGAGCGGTTCGATCGACGAGGAGTTTCGCGTCGAATTTGTGGCGGACCGGCTGCAGACGACGGGGACGGTGTGGCTGGGCGTGACCGTGGGCTGCGCCCGATGCCACGACCACAAATACGATCCGATTTCGCAGAAGGAATTTTATCAGCTCTTTGCGTTCTTCAACAATTCCACGGAGAAGGGCTTGGTCGAGGCGCAGGATCCGCCGCCGGTGCTGGATGTGGCCACGGGCAGGCAACAAACGGAACTGGCGGAGCTGACGGCATCGCGCCGCGCGGCCGAAGCCAGTTTTGCCCAATTGGCCGAAACGATGCGCGAGCCGATGGCGGTGTGGGAAAAGGGCGCCGCGGAGGAACTCGCCCCGCCCCAGGACAAGCTGGCGCTGCACGTGGGATTTGAACCGGAGGCGACGGGGGTCGAGGAGAAGGGTAGTTTCAAATACGGGACGGGACTCGTCGGTGAAGCGGCCTCGTTCGATGGCATGCAACATCTCGAGGCCCCGGCGGATCTGGCCCTCGGTGCCGACCAGCCGTGGAGCATCGGCATCTGGGTCAAGCCGACCGGTTCGCTCAGCGGGGTGCTGGGGAAGATCGAACCCCAGGGCGAACGGCGTGGATTTGAGATCGTGTGGAAAAAAGGCCGGTTCCTCGTCAACCTCGTCAGCAAGTGGGGGGTTGATGCCATTGAAGTTCTCACTCGGGACGCCACGCGCAGCAACGACTGGCAGCAGGTCATCGTCAGCTATGATGGTTCGCGGAAATCTTCGGGGCTGCGCATTTATGTCGATGGCGTCAGCCTGCCGCTGAATATCGTGCGCGACACGCTGACCGGGCCGACTGACAACCACGAGCCGTGGCGGATCGGCCGGCGCGACAGCGGTCTGGGTTTTTACGGGCAGCTCGACGAATTGCGGCTGCTGCGGCGTGTGGTCGACGACAGCGCCGCCCAAGCTTGGTACTGGAGCGATCGATTGCGCGGTACTCTGGCACTCGCCCCGGAGAAGCGGGATGAACGGAAGAAGCAATGGCTCAGCGACTATTACGTGAGCCGGCATGGCAGCGGTTCGATTCGCGACGCGCACCAGGCGATGTCGGTCGCGCGCAAGGCCGAGGCCGCCTATCGCGGGCGTCTGCCGAAGACGCTGGTGATGCAGGATCTGCCCGAGCCGCGCCCAACCCATCTTTTAAAACGGGGCCAATACGACCAACCGGGCGAAGCCGTCCACGCCGACGTGCCCGCGAGCCTGCCGCCGTTCGCGGCCGATTTTCCCCGGAATCGTCTCGGACTGGCGCGTTGGCTCACCGCGCCCAATCACCCGCTCACCGCGCGCGTCGAGGTGAACCGGTTGTGGCAACAATGTTTTGGGGAAGGACTCGTCCGCACGATCAACGATTTTGGTTCGCAGGGCGAACCCCCGACGCATCCCGAACTCCTTGACTGGCTCGCCGTGCAATTCGTCAAGGGCGGTTGGGACATGAAGACGATGCTGCGGTTGATCGTGACGAGCGCCACGTACCGGCAGGATTCGGTTCCAGCGGCGGATCTGCTCGCGCGCGATCCGGAGAACCGGCTGCTCGCGCGCGGGCCGCGCTTCCGGTTGCCGGCGGAAATGATTCGCGATCAGGCGTTGGCCGCCTCGGGACTCCTGGTGGAGCGCATCGGCGGACCGAGCGTGAAACCGTACCAGCCGCCCGGGCTGTGGGAGGCCGTGACCTACGATGCCGAAGTTTCCTACGAGCAGGATCCGGGCGAAGGCCTTTGGCGGCGGAGCTTGTACACATTCTGGAAACGGCAGGTACCGCCGCCGGGGATGCTGACTTTCGACGGTCCGACCCGGGAAACGTGCGTGGTGAGCCGGCCGCGGACGAACACGCCGATGCAGGCGCTGGTGATGTTGAACGACGAGACCTACGTGGAGGCGGCCCGCGCGCTCGCGGCGCTGACCCTGGCGAACGGAGGCAAGAGCACGACCGACCGGCTGACCTTTGCCTTTCGGCGGGCGACCTCCCGGGCGCCGGAAAAGAGCGAACTGGCCATCCTGCAGGGGCTCTACGACCGGCAGCGGAAACGCTTCGCGGCGAATGCCCGGGCGGCCAAAGAGCTGTTGAGCGTCGGCGTTTCGCGGTTCGGGCACGAACGCGATCCGGTGGAACTCGCCGCCTGGACGGCCGTGGCCCAGACGCTGGTGAATCTCGACGAAACCATTACGCGCCGCTGAACCATGAATCCTTCCGAATCCCTCGCGCTGGCGATGACGCGTCGTCAGTTCTTCCGCAGCTCAGCCAGCGGCATCGGAGCGGCCGCGCTTGGCTCGTTGATCGGCCCGTCTCTTTTCGGGTCCGGCGGCGACGTTCTGGGCAAGCCCCATTTCGCCCCGAAGGCCAAGCGGGTGATCTACCTCTTTATGCATGGCGGGCCGTCGCAGCTCGATCTGTTCGACCATAAACCCAACCTGCGGGCGCGGCACGGGCAGGATTTGCCGGAGTCGGTCCGCGGCACCCAGCGGCTGACGGGCATGACCAGCGGCCAGAAGAATTTTCCGGTCACTTCGTCGATTTTTAATTTTGCGCAGCACGGGAAGAGCGGCGCGTGGGTGAGCGAGTTGATGCCGCACACGGCGAAGATGGTGGACGACATCTGCTTCATTCGCTCGATGAACACCGAGGCGATCAACCACGACCCGGCGATCACCTTCCTGCAGACCGGCCACCAGCAACCCGGCCGGCCGAGCCTGGGGGCGTGGACGACCTATGGCCTCGGGAGCGAAAATTCCAGTCTGCCGGGTTTCGTCGTGCTGCATTCCCGGGGCAGCGCCGCGCGGCCGGCGGATCCGTTGTACGCCCGGCTGTGGGGTCCGGGTTTTCTGCCTTCGAACTACCAAGGAGTGAGCTTTCGCAGCAACGGCGACCCCGTCTTGTACTTGTCGAATCCGCCCGGAGTCGATGCGGGGGCCCGGCGCGACCAGCTCGATGCCATCGGAGCGCTGAATCACAAGCAGCTCGAACGTCAGCTCGACCCGGAGATCGAGACGCGCATCGCGCAATACGAACTGGCGTATCGGATGCAGACCTCGGTGCCGGAGCTGACGAGCCTGAAAGACGAGACCGAGGCGACCTTCGACGCTTACGGGCCGCAGGCGCGGATCCCGGGCACGTTTGCGGCGAACTGCCTGCTCGCCCGCCGTCTGGCGGACCGCGGGGTGCGGTTCATCCAGCTGTATCATCGGGGTTGGGATCAGCACTACAACCTGCCGAGCGACCTGCGCCTGCAGAGCCACGACGTCGACCAGCCGGCGGCCGCATTGGTGAGCGATCTCAAGCAGCGTGGCATGCTCGACGACACGCTGGTCATCTGGGGCGGGGAATTCGGGCGCACGACTTACAGCCAAGGCAAGCTTGAGCAGTCCAACTACGGGCGGGATCACCACGGCCGCTGTTTCACGATGTGGATGGCGGGCGGCGGGGTGCGCGGCGGCATGTCGTATGGTGAGACGGACGACTTCTGTTACAACGTCGTGAAGGATCCGGTGCACGTCCACGACCTCAACGCCACGATTCTCAACCAGCTCGGAATCGACCACACCCGGCTGACGTTCAAGTTTCAGGGCCGTTACTTCCGCCTCACCGACGTCCACGGCGAGGTCGTGCGGAAAATCCTCGTCTGAGCGGAAACGTGCCGCTCGGCCGGCTTGCCAAGTGTTAAGCTGGCCCGTTTTCTATGGGCAATAGTCCGGCGCCGGAGGGCTTGTCGCCGGTCACGATTTTACCCACCCCCCGAGAAAATGAATGTCCGAACTTATCTCCTGTCATTGGTTTTCAGCCTTGCTGGTTTCCGTGCCGCCGCTGCCGAGGTGCCGCCGCGCGCGACGCTGGGCGATTCCGTGGTGGAGCCGGTGTGGGAACAGCGACTCACGGTGACGGTGGGCCATGCCGCGGCGGATATTGTCGGCACGAATGAAAAAGCGCTTCAAGCGGCGGTGGACTATGTCGCGCGTTTCGGCGGCGGCACGGTCAAGATCCTGCCGGGCACGTATCGGCTGAGGAACTCGGTTTATTTGCAGTCGAAAGTCCGGCTCGTCGGCAGTGGCGCGGACACGGTGTTGATCAAGGAGCCGTCGGTGAGCAGCCTGCTGGCGCAGGACAGCGACTGGTTTGACCAGGAAATCACCCTGGCCGACGCCGCGGGATTCGAAGTCGGGGACGGCATCTGTCTGCGCTCGAAAAATGCCAGCGGCGGTGCCGGCGACACCGTCAAGCGCACACTCGTGGCCCGGAGCGGCAACCGGTTTAAGCTGGACGAGGGGCTGCGGAAAAACTTCTGGCGGATCAACGAAACGAAAGTCTCGACGCTTTATCCCATCATTTCGGGTGAAAAAATCGCGGACATCGCGATCGAGAATCTGGTGCTCGACGGCAATCGCGCCAAAAACGAAAACCTCGATGGCAACTACGCCGGGTGCATTTTCCTGCAGGAATGCAATCGCGTGACGATTCGCGGCGTACAGGCCCGCAATTACAACGGCGACGGCATCAGCTGGCAGATCTGTCACGACGTGCTGGTCGAGAATTGCGTGAGCGAAGGCCACGCCGGCCTCGGCGTTCACCCCGGCTCCGGGTCGCAGCGGACAATCGTGCGCAACAACCGGCTGATGGGGAATCATATCGGCCTCTTCTTTTGCTGGGGCGTGCGGTTCGGTCTGGCGGAAAAAAATCACATCGAGGGCAACGACATCGGCATCTCCATCGGCCATCACGATACGGACAATCTGGTGCGGAACAACGAGGTGACCGGCAGCAAGACCGTGGGCGTGCTATTTCGCCCCGAGCGCGGCCCGGATTTCACCGGCGACCGCAACCGGATCGAAAACAACCGCCTCGTGAACAACGCGGCGCAGGGCGGATTTGCGGTCGATATCCAGGGGGGGACGAAGTCGATCGTGCTCGCCGGCAACGAAATCATCGACACTCGCGGGGCGTCGGCGCCAACCGCGATCCGACTCGGGCCCGAGACCAGCAAGATTACGCTGCAGGACAACCGCATCCAGGGCTTTGCGAAAACCATGGACGATAAGACGCGGACCGGTCCCGCGGCCTCGACGCGTTGAAGCGAGGGGACGGTCCGTCGGACGGCTCCCGTCAGTAATCCCGAAACGGTCCGCGGGGCTCGGCTTCGTCCATTTCGCGGCGCCAATTCTCCCAGCGGGCCTGGACCCGGGCCACGATCTCCGGCTGCTTTAGGGCGAGATCATTCTTTTCCCCGGGATCCTGGGTGAGGTCGAAAAGCCCCTTGAAGGCCGGGCAATCGATCCACTTGTAGTTCCCGACCCGCGCTGCTTTCGAATTTCGACTCTGCCAGAACATCTCGGTGCGTTGCGATGGAGTTTTGCCCTGCAGGACCGGTATCATGTTGAAACCATCGAGAACGAGACCGGGCGGAAGCTCGGCGCCGGACACGGCGGCCAGCGTGGGAAAGACGTCCATGATGCTGAGAAATTCGTCGGTGGTCCGGCCCGCGGGCAGCACGCCGGGCCACCGGGCGATGAAGGACAAACGGATGCCGCCTTCCCCGATGCGATCAATCTGGCTGCCGGAGGCGCTGAAGGGGCCCGCATCGGCCACGCCGCCGGCGCCGTTGTCGGGAAAAAACATCACCAGGGTCTTTTCGTCGATGCCGAGTTCGCGCAACAGTGCCATGATTTGTCCGACGCCTTCGTCCATACAGCTGATGGTGGCGAGGTATTCGGCGCGTTTGCTTTTGGGCTCCAGCTTGGGGTACAGGTCCAGGTATTTCTTCGGGGGCCGGATGCCGGACCGTTCCAGGTTCGCCGAGCCGGCGGGAGCATGGTAAGCGAGATAGAGTGCGAAGGGCTGGGCGCGTTGTTCCCGGATGAAGCGCAGCGCCTCGCGGGTAAAAAGTTCCTCGGAGAAGCCTTCTTCCTTGATCAGGGCGTTGCCGCGAAACAGCGACGGGATGCCGTATCGTTCGTGGGTCCAGTAGTCGGTGCCTGTGTTGGTGAAACCATAGAAAAAATCGAAGCCGCGCTGCAGCGGCAGGAAACGTTTGGCGCGTCCGCTGTCCCACTTTCCCACCGCGCCGGTGGCGTAGCCCGCGCTTTTTACGAGCTGGCCGAACGTGACCTCCCGCACGTCGAGGCCCAATGTCATCTCCGGCGAGTACGCATATTCCTCCGGCGTGTAGCGGTGACCATAGCTCACCATTTCATTCCGGATCATTTCGTAGAGACCGTTGCGCTGGGGATAGCGGCCGGTGAGAATGCTGCCGCGGGAGGGAGTGCACGCGGGCGAGGTCGCATAGAACGTCGTCGCCTTCACCCCCTCGGCCGCCATGCGGTCGAAATTAGGGGTGATGACTTCCTTGCTGCCGAAGCACCCCAGATCGCGATAGCCCTGATTATCGCTGACGATGATGATGACGTTGGGCTTTCCCGTGGGGCCCGCCGCCGCCGCAGCGAGGGGGGAGAGAAGCCGGAGGCCCGCCGCGATGACGGCGAAGCGAAAAACGATTTTTTTCATGGCGTGAAGGATTTTTCTGACGCTGCAATTGGCGGGGCGGGCGTTACGGAATGATGCCGGGCGCGGAGGCCATCGATGGGCATATTTGTCCGATGGTGCGCCCGTCGGCAACTTCGGTCTTGCGCGGAACGGACGTCGGCGGAGGGAGGGCGCCACTTTTAGTCGTGGCCGGAGCCAGCAGGGGGAAATGCGGCTCGGCCCGCGATCGTTGTCCCGACGCATGAAAGTGGTATGCTTGCACGCCTCAGAACCGGACCGGAAACCGGCATTATCGCTTGAGTCCTTCGGCCAATCCAGACCACAAAGTCCGCTGCCGATCGAACGCGAGGCGCGGTTGCCTTGGAACTTGAAGATCCCTTTGTTAAAAACCTCCCATGCCTCCGATAACCTCTAGATTTGGCTGCTTTCTTTTGACCTTTCTGGCGTCGCTGGCGTTCTGCGCGGCGCAGAATGCGAACCGTCCGCCCAACATCATCCTCATCGTCAGCGACGACCAGGGATTCCACCTCTCGACGTTCGGCGACAAGCAGTATCCGACGCCCAACTTGGATCGCATGGCGGCGGAGGGGGTGCGGGGCACAAATTTTTATGTGACGGCCTCGGTCTGTACCCCTTCGCGCAGCGGGTTGATCACCGGTCGCTATCCCCAGCGGAACGGCACGTATGAAATGATCCGGAATGACATGGTGAACTACGGCCACCGCTACACGCCATCGGAGTATGCCATGTCGCCCGAAATGACGATGGGGCTCGACGTGCGCGAAAAGACCTTTGGCGACATGCTGAGAACCGCGGGCTACAACAATGCCGCGTTCGGCAAATGGGATATGGGGCAGGCGAAGCGGTTTCTGCCGCTGCAGCGCGGCTTCGATTATTTCTACGGTCACGGCAACAACGGCATCGATTACTACACGCACGAACGCTACGGCGCACCGTCGATGTTTCGGAACAACGAAGTGACGACGGCGGACAAGGGGATGTATGCGACCGATCTGTTTCGGCGCGAGGCGCTCGCTTTCATCCGGGACGACGACAAGGCGTTTCGGCAGGGCAAAGACCGGCCGTTTTTCATTTACCTGCCGTTCAACGCGCCGCACGGCGCCTCCACGATCGATCAGCCCAAGTTCAAAAAACAAACGGGTGACGCGGCAAAGGCCAAGGGCGCGGCAAAGGCGAAGGCTGGGAAGTCCGCCCCGTCCCCCTCGACCGATGTGGAAGGAGAAGGGGTATGGGCCAGCCAGGTGCCCGATTCCTACCTCAAAAAGTACCATGCGAATCGTGATCCCAATGATCGGATCACCCGGGTGGCCGGCATGGTGTCGGCGATGGACGAGGCGATCGGGGACATCTTCAAGACGCTGCGGGAACTGAAGCTCGACCGGAACACGCTCGTGATCTTTTTTACCGACAATGGCATGGGCAACAGCGTGCTCGACGGAGTGAAACTGCGCGGTGGCAAGGGCAGCGCCTACGAGGGTGGTTTGCGTTCGCCCCTGATCGCCTGGTGGCCCGGCGTGATTCCGGCCGGGACGGTTACGCACGAGTTCCTGACTTCGCTGGAGGTCTTGCCGACGCTGGCGGCGGCGAGCGGGGCATTTCTGCCCGATGTTCACCTCGACGGCTTCAACATGCTGCCTGTACTCCAGGGGAAGGAAAAATCCTCGCGCACAGAAATGTTTTGGGACTGGCCCTCGACCTATCAGGCAGCGCGGGTGGGCCAGTATAAGTGGGTGGCGTCCGTGCCGCGCGGCAATAAGGACAACCTCGCCCCGAAGGAGGAGCTTTTCGATCTTGCGGTGGATCTCGCCGAAAAGAACGACCTGGCGAAGCAAAAGCCCGAGGTGCTGGCGCAAGTGAAGGCCCGCTTTGCCCGCTGGCGCGCGGGAATGGATGCCGCCGAGCCACGGGGTCCGTTCCAGAACTACTGACTGCGCTTGCGAAAGAGTCGCGGGAGTCCACACGTCCGTTCTAGGCGGAGCACAGCGACAAAGACAATATAGCGTGGTCCGAGTGGGGGGCCGCCGAGTGCTCCAAGGTTCAGAAATTCCATTTTTCTCGGAAACTCAGAGGAAAACCGCCCTAGCTTTCTTCGGCGGACCGCACATGATCCGGGGACAGCAAGCGTCCAAGTTTCGCCGTCGACCGTTGTAATGGCCGGAACCCGGTGCGCGCTGAAAATTCTGCCATGAATCGATCGGTCATTCTTCTGGTCCTTGCGGCGCTGGCTTCCTCCGGCCGCGCGCAGCCCCAACCGCTGCCGAACATTCTGTTGATCGTGGCCGATGACCAGCGTCCGGACACCATTCACGCGCTCGGCAACACCTACATCGACACGCCGAATTTAGATCGCCTGGTCGCGGCCGGTTCCTCCTTCACCCGGGCGATCGCGCCCAACCCCCACTGCACGCCCAGCCGCGCTGAGATCATGACGGGGGCGTCCGGCTTCACGAATCAATCACCTCCGTTTGGCCGGGCCATGAAACCCGAGCTCGTGCTGTGGGCGAACACGATGCGAAAAGCCGGTTATCAAGCCTGGTATTCCGGCAAGTGGATGAACGATGGCAGTCCCAAAACCCGGGGCTACGAAGAGACGCGGGGGCTTTTTTCCGGCGGCGGTGGCGGGAGCATCAAGTTTACCTATCCGAACTCGCACAATGGCCGCCCGGTCACGGGCTACACCGGCTGGACTTTCAAGGCCGACGGCGGGAAGCCCGAGCTGGAAAAAGGGATCGGTCTTACGCCGACCACCGACCGCCACATCGCCGACGGCGCGATCGAGTTCATCAATCGCCGTTCGGCCAAGCCGTTTTTTCTGCATGTGAATTTCACGGCGCCGCACGATCCGCTGCACATTCCACCGGGCTACGAAAAGAAATACGATCCGGCGACGATTCCACTGCCGGCCAATTATCTGCCGGAACACCCGTTCGATCACGGCAATGCCGCCGGACGGGATGAAAAAATGCTGCCGATCCCGCGAAAGCCGATGGAAGTAAAGGGGGAGATCGCGGCTTATTATGCCGTGATCTCGCATATGGACGAGCAGATCGGCCGAATCATGGAGGCACTCCGGGCCGCCGGGCAGGACCGGAACACCGTGATCATCTTTACGGCCGATCACGGTCTGGCCATGGGCAGTCACGGGCTGATGGGAAAGCAGAGCATGTATGAGCATACCATCGGAGTGCCGCTGATCATGGCGGGGCCGGGCATACCCCAGAATCAGCGTGTCGCTGCCCAAACCTACCTGCGGGATCTTTATCCAACCGTGTGCGACCTGGTGGGCATTCCCATCCCGGCTACGGTTGAAGGCCGGAGCCTGGGCCCCGTGCTGACAGGTTTGACCCGCGAGATTTATCCGGAGGTGTACGCCTACTGGCACAATCCCGATGACCGCGGCCCCCTGCCGGTCGAGCGCATGGTTCGCACGGATCGCTGGAAATTGATCTTTTATTCGCACCTGAATCGCTACCAGTTGTTCGATCTCACGAACGACCCGAACGAGTTGAAGAATCTCTCCGCCAGTCCCGAGCATCAAAATTTGATGGCGGGTCTCCGGCGAAAAATGAGCGATTGGTTTACTCCCCGCATCGAGCCCTATCTTGCCAATCCAGATCGACGGCCGAAAAAACTGTCTTCGGAATGACGGTCACACCCGGTGGCGCAAGCCCGCCGCCACGAAGTTGATGGGTCGTGCGCCGATTGAAAGCTGATGGTTGATCGCGGCCGGCGCGTTGCAGCCGTGACTTGAATCCCGCCCGCAAACGCATCGCATGCTGCCTAACCTTGAAGGACTCTCGGTACTCACTGTGGACGACGAGGCGGATATTCGCCTCCAGATGGAAATCTGGCTGAAGGAAGCCGGCCACACGGTCGTGGCCGCGGCCGAAGGCGCGGCGGCCCGGGCCTGTCTCGGGCAAAAGCAGTTCGATCTCGTCGTGACCGACGTGCTGATGCCCAAGACGGATGGGCTTGGATTGATCGCCGAGATCAAGAAAGTGCAGCCTTCAGCTCGCATCGTCGCGATTTCGGGTGGTGGCCGTTACCTCGACGGCACCGACTGTTTGAAGATGGCCACGGGCTTGGGGGCGCATGCGGCCGTGATAAAACCGTTCACACGCGAACAGTTGCTGGCCGCGATCCGCGAAGCTTTCGCCCCGCTCCCACCACCGACGGCTTGGTAGGCGCGCGTTAGTGTTTGGTGGAGGCTCGGCGTCCTGCTTGATGTCCTTGCAATGAGAGTCGCTGGGCGCCGGGTCGGGTTGAACTTGGATTGAACCGGGTCCTCAAAATTCCCAGCGGACCGGGACTTTTAGGGCTTTCTGAGTGGCGCTGCAGAGGGAGGGGGAGTCGTGCTGGCGCGCAGCTCCCGTCCCAAGGCGTGGTCCGCGGGCGTAACGCCGCGGCGGTATCCTTTGAAACTGTAATCGGTCGGCGCGTAGGGATCGACGAAGCGGACATCCGTCTTGGTCGGCACATCGATTTCGAACCCCCAAAGCACTGCGTTCACCACCAATCGCCGCAGGCCTTCGTTTGCGAGATCGGTCGCCGCGCCCATCGTCGTGCAAAACACCCGGTTCGTTTTGCCGTTGGGATTTCGATTTTGGCGGATCCAGGCGACGGCCATCGCAGGCGAGTTGACGCCTTGGCTCTGGTTGTCCGACCGGCGGGTCCGGAGGTAGGTGTCGGGCTCGTCGGTCGGGCTCATGCCTTTCAAGGCCTGGCCACGGAGAAGGATTTTTGCGTCGGGCACCGGGTGGGTTTCGTACACGCCGGAGTCGCCGAAAATTCCACTTACGCCACGCAGGAGGGGATCGGCCTCGGCACCGGGTTCGACGATGCCGCGGGTGGCCCCGCGGCGATTGGGGCCCCAATGGCTGACCCAGTTCTCGCCGAGCACCTCGCGGCCGAAATTGTTGTAGCGGGTGTAGGCGCCCGGGCTGTTCGGTGGGAACAGAAACGCGTGCGTGCTCGTGCGCAGGGCCACAATCGGCACTCCGCGCACGACGGCGGCCTCGAAGTGTTTCATGGCCGCGTCGGGCCACTGGCGGAAACGCAGCATCATCACGATGCCGTCCGCCTGATCCAACGCCTCGATGCCCGGCACGCTTCGGTTGTTGTCGGGATTGACGGTGCCGTCGGGATCCAGCGCAAAAAGTACGGTGCATTTGAAGCCGTGGCGCTGGCTCAGAATTTTCGCGAGCATCGGGAGGCCTTCCTCGGAGCGATATTCCTCATCGCCCGTGAGGAAGACGAGATGACGGCCTCCGCCCGGCCCGGACTGAGCGGGGTAGGTGATCCCGGATGCGGCGGTCATAATCGTCGGATAAATAATGCAGCCGAGGGCGAGCAGGAGAACGCGAAGAACGTGGGGCGGCGTCATGGAAGTTTCGTGTTCGGCTTCGCCCGCGGCGTCAACCGGGGATGCCGTGGCGCCGTCTGCGATCAACGTCACTCTCATCGGTGGAGTGCGTCGCTCCGTCGAAGGGTAGGGGGGCAATCGGATGCCGGTGGGATCCTTCGCGGTGACTAGGCCAGCTTCATGCCCTTCGCCTGCATGATCGGGGCGAACAGCCGACGGAGGTTCCCGCCGAAAATGAGAAATTTATCTTCGCGGGAGATGCCGGCCCCGAGGACCTTCGCCATCTGCGTCGACATGCTGCGCCCGGAAGTGTCGGTGCCGTAGGTGACACGTTGGGCTCCGACCTCGCGCACGGCCATTTCGACAAAACCGGCGGTGGGCGTGGAACCGGAAACTTCGAGGGCGACGTTCGGAAAAGTGCGCAGTGTCCGGATGCCGACTTCCCAGTTGCCGCCGCTGTGCATCGAAACGAAGGATGCTCCCGGATGCCGCCCCGCGATGTCGGCGAGATCGGCGGGGGTGGTGCCATTCGGGTCTTCCGCCCGTGCGCCGGGCCCTCCAGACACGATCCAAGTGTGCTGAAAGATCACGGCCTTCAGTTCCTGCGCCCGGGCGACAATCGGGTCCATGTTGGGCACGTTCACCTTGGCGGCGACCCACAGTTTCACCCCGACACAGGGACCGTCGCGCACGCACCGGTTGAGTTCGTCGAGACTGGCCTGCAGTTCGTGCGGATTGAGATAGACCGTGCCGAGCGCCCGGTCGGGATGAGCGCGAATGGCGCGCATGAGATCGTCGTTTTGCTGCCGCATTTGCGCCCGGTCCGGCGTGTTCGGATAGGGCGGCACCCCGCGGGCGATGAGCAGGCGTTCGATTCCCATGTTGTCGGCCAAACCGATCAAGTGGGCCAGCCGCGCCTCGGGCGTGTCGCCGGGCGTCGTGAGATGCAGATGTCCGTCCCAGATGCGGAGCGCGCGGAGTTCCGCGAGGGACGGGAGAAAGCTTTCGATTTGATCGCGAAGGGCGGAGGGCATGGCGGGTTGGATCAAACCGGCGCGGTCACGAGCCGGTTGGCATTCTCAAATGCGATGGCGCGCAGCGGCGCATCGGGCAGGGGCGATTCGCGGAGCTTCAGCAGATTGGCTTCGAAAACGAAGAGCGGGGTATGCGAGCCGAACACGACGCGGTCGGCCGGGACCGACTGGAGGGCGCGGCTGAGACCTTGCAGCCCCTCGTGGTGCGAGATGTCCAGGTGGACCCGCCCGGCGCCGGCGAGGCGGGTGGCCAGCGGGCTGGCGAGGGAGAGACCCAACACCACCAGCTTCAGATTGGGAAAGCGCTTGGCCAGGTCGACCAGCGGACTCACCTCCACCGGCGGAACGAGCGCGAGGGAATGCTGGGTGCGGCGGTCCTCCATCTCGGTGGCGATTTGGACAATGAGTCCCCGGCGATCCGCGCCTTCGGCGACACGCAGGAACCGGGGATCGTCGAGCTTGTAGCCGTGGTAGTTGGGATGAAGGCGGATGCCGGCCATGCGGTGGACTTCGTGGCAGCGCCGCAGATCCTCCTCCCAATCGGGCAACGTCGGATTCACACATCCAAAGGGCAGCAGCAGCCCCTGGCCCTGCTGGCGGCAGATTTCGACGAGCCGGCTATTCACTGCCGCGACATCGCGATGCAGCAGGGCGTCGAGGCTGCCAGTCCATGCGCGTGCGACGCCACCACGGCGCAAGAGCGGCACCAACGAATCGGTTTCGTCGGCGTTGATCCGGCGAAACGGCCAGCGGGCGACGTAAACGTTGACGTCGGTGAGAATCCCCCCGGCCGGGGTGTTGGCCGGCGCCGGGCCGGCGGCGATGGTGGCGGCACGTCCATGCGCGGGAAGCGCGAGCGCGGCAGCGGTGGCGATCGATCCTTGGAGAAAGCGGCGGCGGCTACCGGAGATCATCGAAAAAGTAGTGGCGGGGAATATCGAAATCGGAAGTGGGGCGGGGCCGGAAATCTTTCCGCGGGACGGGAAGATCGGATGGAGGGCAGACTCCGCGGAAACACAGGTCAATGGTTTGTTTTTTCAGCGGCGGCGTGGCGGCGGTGTTCGCCGGGACCAAAGGCGTTGACCCTCCTCCGGTGTCCGTGCAGCAAGGGAGGGTTGCACGGCTTCAGTCAGCCGCGATCCCCGCCCCATGAAACGATTCTTCTGCCTAGTCATGTCATTCATCGCTTCGGTCGCTATTGCTGCGGAATCCGCGCCCAAGCCTCAGCCTGGTTCGCTGCGGATCGGCCTCGCCGCACTCAAGCTCGGCAAGGATATTCCGGCCGGGGTCGAAAAAATCAAAACAGTACTCGCCGACGCCGCCCGGAAGCAGGTCGACATCGTTTGTTTCTCGGAGACCTATCTGCCCGGGCTGCGTGGCGGTTCCGCCCCCATGCCTTTGCCCGACCAGCCGGCGCTCGAGCGTGCCCTGAGCGACCTGCAGGCGGCCTGTCGGCAGTATCGCGTCAGCGCCATTGTCGGGATGGAGTGGGTGACGCCCCGTGGCCTGCAAAACCGGGCGTTCGTGATCGATGCCAGCGGCGAAATCCTCGGCCACCAGACGAAGGATCAGATCACGCCGGGTGGAGAGGAGCGGAATTATGTGCCCGAGGGAACCCGCCGCATGTTTCAGGTCAAAGGCGTCCCCTTTGGTGTGGTCGTCTGCCACGAAGGCTGGCGGTTTCCCGAGACGGTGCGCTGGGCGGCCGTGCGTGGGGCCAAGATCGTTTTTCAGCCGCAGGTCACCGGGAGCGACACGGGCACTGCGGTGCCCGCCGGACGGGAGTGGGGGAAGTCCTACTACGAGATGGCGATGATCCTGCGGGCCAAGGAAAACTCGATTTACTTCGCGAGCGTCAACGAGGCGATGCGCCGGCAAAATTCCGCCACGTCGCTGATCGACCCCGACGGCAATCTGCTGCAGTGGGTGCCCTATGGCGAGGAGGGCCTGCTCGTCGCCGACCTGGATCTCAACAAGGCCACGGGGTTCTACGCGAAGCGCTACCGCCCGGAGTTTTATCCGAAGGACTGACGGTGGTCGGCTTTTAGGGAACCACCGGAGCGATCACCCGTGACGCGTGGGCGCGTTCATGGAAAATCGTGTTGGTCGCGCCGACGGCGTTCGCGGGGAAATCGTTGGTGAACGGTTCGCCGGTCTGTGGATTCGGTTCGTAGAACGGATCGCCGGTGCTTGCCACCGTGATCCGGATGCGATGGCCGCGATTGAAGATCTGGCTGAGCGAACCCACGTCGAACGCGACCTTGTAGATCCGGCCCGGCTCCATGAGGGCCTGATTCTCCCAACCGTCGCGGTAGCGCGCCCGGCGGACATAATCCATGATGAGGATGCTGCGGCCGTCGGGATAGACGTCCGTCACGCGGACAATGAAGTCGGTGTCTCGCGCAGTCGATGCGACGTAGAGCTCGGCCCGCACCTTGCCCGTCCATTCCACTGGCGCGCTGAGCGGGTCGGTCGTGAACGTGCGCACGTCCTTTTGCCCTTCGAATGCGCGGGCATCGCGTGCGCCTGGAAATGCTGCGAACGGAATCTGCATCGGTTGCCGTGGGTCGCTTGCATAGGCGGTGGACGATGCGGTTGCGACCGGTGTGGTGGCGTCCAGTTTGCCGTCCGCGTGAAGGTAGAGGGAGCTTTCCCGGGAGGCCACGGGCCAGTCGTTCGCGGTCCGCCATTCGTTGCCGGGCGCGCCCGGTTCTCCCACCGCGCCCATCACGTAATAGCGCACGGTCGGGTCACGTTCGACGCCGTTGTTGACGCCTTTGAGAAAATGGTCGAACCACCGGATCATCTGTGCGGAGGTGTCGAAGCGGGCATTTTCGGGGAACTCAAGTTCACCGATCTTGTTCGGCTTCGGACTGCCCCCATGGAGCCAGGGGCCGAGCAGGAGCTGCTGGCGACTCTGCGAATTTGGTCCGCCCCGATGCTGCCGGCCGACGAAGCTGTCGATGGAACCGACCGACATGAAATCATACCAGCTCCCCACCGTGAAACAGGGCACGTTCATCCTGCCGATGTGCAGGGTGCAGTCCTCGGCGCGCCAGTAGTCGTCGTAGTCCGGGTGCTGCAGCCATTCCGCCATCAGGGCGCGATTGTCCGCTGGGTCGCGCGCGGTCGGGTCCATTTTTTTGAAGCGTTCGGGCCGGGTGGCGCCGCCGATGCGGTACCCCTCGTGGAAGAGGCTGAGACCGGTATCGGTCATGAACTGGCAGACGAGGTGCGGTGGCTGGGTGACGGCGAGGAAGTTCTGGGCGAAACCGCCCTGGGATCCGCCGAACGTGCCGACTTTGCCGTTACTCCATGGCTGGCGGGCGAACCACTCGACGAGGTCGTAGCCGTCCTTCTGCTCGCCCCAAGCCAGCGCCCGGTAGCCGCGCCAGACTCCCTCGGACAATTGCGATCCGCGGAAGTTGACGCGGGCGGCCACGTAGCCGTGTGCCGCGAGCGCGGCGAGTTCCTTGCGGGAGGCGTTGCCCGTGATCGGAGCATAGCGTTGCTCTAAAATAACCGGCCACGGTCCTCTGCCTAACGGCGAATAGACATACGCGGAAAGACGCGTGCCGTCCCGCATCGGGATCATGACGTGCTCCTCGCGCACACCGCCAAGATCGAGCGGCGGAAGCTCCGCGCCGGACACGCGGAAGATCGCCCCGAGGAGAAAAAGAACGGGGTGAAATTTCATGGAGAAAGCTGATAGGGACGGCGCGAAAACGCAGCGCCGCAGCTGGGACGCGGATGAACTGTGCCTCAATCCGCCAGTGGCTTGATGAAGAAATTGCGATACTCCACCGCGTCGTTGTGATTCTGCAGCGTGATCGGGCCTGCGGCGGCGAGGGCGAATATCGCGCCGCCGAGGCATCGGCGGACGCAGCGGATATTTGCGCCGACTGCCCGGGTAGCCTCGCGAGCGGTCGGGAGAGGGCGAAAAAGCGCGGGTTTCATGGGGTGGTGAGAGCGTCAGGCCGGCTTGTCGGGCGAGCCAAGGCAATTACGGCGAACGCGTCGCGTGCCCCCGCGGGGTAATCAGCCTTGCCCGGCGCCACGTTCGCTTTCACGACTGGAGGTGCGCCCCCACGCGACCCCATGAACCTGAGTCTTTTGGGCATTGTCGTTTCCCTGCTCCTGATCGTCGTCCTCGCCCTGCGGGGATGGCACATCCTGCTGATCGCCCCGTTGGCCGTGATCGTGGCGGCGCTGTTTTCCGGCATGGAAATCCTGCCCATGCTGACGGGCCCTTACATGAAGGGTTTCGTCAATTATGCGGTTAAGTTTTACCTGATATTCCTGACGGCATCCGTTTTTGGTAAACTCATGGAGGATTCCGCGGCCGCCGCGGCGATTGCCCAAAGCGTTTTGCAGCTCATCGGTCGCGGCAGTCAGTACAAGGTTCTGCTCGCGGTGTCGGCCATCACCATGGCGCTG
This sequence comes from Opitutia bacterium, assembly GCA_947474935.1. GTDB lineage: Bacteria > Verrucomicrobiota > Verrucomicrobiia > Opitutales > Opitutaceae > ER46. Next base: position 30,478 of record CANJKL010000025.1, on the reverse strand, counting down.
ACCCTCGGCGGAGTCAGCCTCTTCGTGGTGATCTTCGCCGTCATTCCCATCGCGCGGCCGTTGTTTCGGGAGTTGAATGTCCCCTGGCATCTCTTCATGGCCGCGTTCCTCTTCGGCATCGGCTCGATCACGATGACGATGATCCCGGGGACGCCGTCGATCATCAACATCATGCCGACGAAATACATGGCGTCGACGCCGGCCTCGGCCCCGATCGTCGGACTGTTGGGGGCGGTGGTGATGGCGGGCTTGAACCTCTGGTACATGAAATTTGCGCTGAGGCGCGCGGTGGAAGCGGGCGAAGGTTATGACGCGGTGATCCTAGCGGAGCCGGAGCGGAAGCCGGGAAGCCCGACGGCGAAGGTGCCGCCAACGCTTGGGTTGAGCCTCGTGCCACCGGTGGTTCTGCTTGTCCTCCTCAACGTGGTGAAACTGGACCCGGTGGTGGCGCTGGCCGGGGGAGGAGTCGCATGTGTGGCGCTGTTCTGGCGCCGTTACGAAAATCTCCTCCAGACCCTCAATCGGGGCGCGACCAACACCGTACTGCCCATCGTCAACACCTGTGCGGATGTCGGCTACGGCGTGGCCATCTCGGCGACGAGCGGCTTCAAGGCGGTCAGCGAGTGGTTGCTCGCGATGCCGGGAAATCCCGTCGTTTCACTCGCCGCAGCCACGGGTTTGATGGCGGGCATCAGCGGATCCGCCTCCGGCGGACTGGGTATCGTGATGGAGACGTTGGCGCCCAAGTATCTCGCGCTCGGCCTGAATCCCGACCTCGTGCACCGGATTTCCGTCATGGCGGCCGGAACCTTCGACGCCCTGCCGCACAACGGTGTCATCATCACCACGCTGGCTGTCTCGCAACTGACGCACCGGACGGCCTACAAGCATGTCTGGTGGGGCCACGTGGTCGCGACGGTCATCACCGTTTTGATTGTGCTGCCGGTCGGCATCCTCCTTTACGGCTAGGCACGGGGGCAAAACCGGCCGCGGGTCGTTCAACGCCGCCAGCCCCGGAATCGGGACGCGGTTCAGCCGGGCAACAATCGCACTTGCCCCGGCTCCGCGGTTTGCGTGTCCTTTCCTTTTTCCCACGTCGCACATGCCACAAACCATCGCCGTCCTGGACTTCGGTTCGCAGCTCACACAGGTCATCGCGCGCCGGATTCGCGAGTGTCAGGTTTACTCGAAGATTTTCCACTATTCGACGCCGGCGGCCAAATTGCGGGAGGAAAACGTCATCGGCATCATCCTCTCCGGCGGTCCGCAGAGCGTGTATGCGAAGAAGGCGCCGCATCCCGACCCGGCGATTTTCGAGCTGGGCGTGCCGATCCTGGGCATCTGCTACGGCGTGCAGCTGATGGGGCATTTCCTCGACGGTGACGTCGAGCACAGCAAGGCCCGCGAATACGGGCATGGAGAGCTTTCCATTCAGCGTCCGGGCAAGCTCTTCGCGGGGCTGCCCAAGAAGCTCCGGGTGTGGAACTCGCACGGCGACAAACTTACGAAACTGCCCCCGGGGTTCCGCGCCATCGGTACGACCGATAACTCGCCGTTCGCGGCGATCGAGGACACGCGGCGGAATTTTTACGGCATCCAGTTTCACCCGGAGGTTTTCCACACGGAGCGCGGCGTGGACATGATCCGTAATTTCCTGCTCGGCGTCTGCGGGGCGCGGCAGGACTGGACCACCCGCGATTTCATCGGCCAGGCGGTCGACCAGCTGCGGGCCCAGGTCGGCAAAGGCCGGGTGATTCTCGGGCTGTCGGGCGGCGTGGATTCGTCGGTGGCGGCAGCGCTCCTGCACAAGGCAATCGGCCAGCAGCTCACCTGCGTGTTCGTCGACAACGGTCTGCTCCGCAAGGGCGAGCGCGACTACGTCGAGAAACTCTACGGCAAACATTTTCGCATCGACCTGCGCGTGGTCGACGCCTCGAAACTTTTCCTCAAGCGGCTGCGGGGCGTCACCGAGCCCGAACAGAAGCGCAAGATCATCGGCCGTACGTTCGTCGAGGTCTTCGAGAAGTCGCTGAAGTCGATCAAGGGCGGCGCCGAATTCCTCGGGCAGGGCACGCTTTATCCCGACGTGATCGAGAGCGTTTCGATCGGCAACAACCCGGCCTCCCTGATCAAGACGCACCACAATGTCGGCGGGCTCCCGGCGCGGATGAAGCTCAAGCTCGTCGAGCCGCTGCGCGCGCTCTTCAAGGACGAGGTGCGCCGGGTGGGTGAGGCGCTCGGTCTGCCGCGCGAGGTCGTCTGGCGCCAGCCGTTTCCCGGTCCCGGTCTCGGCGTGCGCATGATGGGCGACATCACGGCGGCCAAGCTCGAAATCCTGCGGAATGCCGATGCGGTGTTGCAGGACGAGATGATGACGTCGGGCTATTATTACAAAGTCTGGCAGTCGTTCTGTGTGTTCCTGCCGGTGAGGACGGTCGGCGTTTTCGGCGACGAGCGCACCTACGACTATGTCATCGCGATCCGCGTGGTGGAGAGCACCGATGCCATGACCGCCGATTGGGCCAAGCTGCCGCACGAACTGCTGCGCAAGGTCTCCAGCCGCATCACCAACGAAGTGCGCGGGGTGGGGCGGGTGGTGTTCGACATCAGTTCGAAGCCGCCGGCGACCATCGAGTGGGAATAGCCGCCAGCCCCTTGCGCGGGCTTCCCTCGCCGGCTATTCTCCGTCAACGTTCCGCCCATGATCCCGATCTCTCCACGCTCCCTTGCGCTGACTCTGCTCATGCTGGTCGTGACGATCGTCGCCCGGGCGGCCGAGACCGAGCCGGCCATTCTGGCCAAGGCGCGTGCCCGGCTGGGCTCCGAGGCCGCGCTCGAGGGGCTCAAAACGATCCACTACGTCGGCACGCTGACGACGGCGGACCCCAAGGATCCCACCAAGCAGTTGCAGGCGAAGGTGGAGCTGTCCTTCCAGAAACCCGACCGGCAGCTGATCACCGCAACCTACGAAAAGTTTGTCGAGACCACGGCGCTGGATGCCTATGAAGGCTGGACCCGCGTGCAGGATAGCACGGATGCGTCGAAATGGCGGCTGACCCTGCTCGATCCGGGGCAGATCAAGCGGCTCCGCGCCAACACCTGGGAAAGCCTTGCTTACTTCCGGGGTATTGGCCGGATCGGCGGCCGCGTCGAAGACAAGGGGCCGGTGAGCGTCGACGGCGTGGCCTGCCAGAAAATCGCCTTTATCCACGAGGCGAACATCGTTTTCTACCGTTACTTCGACGTTGCCAGCGGACGCCTTGTCCTCACCGAAACGGAGTCGGGCGGCACCCACCGCGAGCAAGGCGAGATCGTCGCGGGCGGCGTTCGATTTCCCAAGACGCTGGTGACGATGGCCAAGAATGGCGATCGCACCCAGACGGTCACGCTGAACTATGAAAAGGTGACGGTAAACGAGACCTTCCCCGTGAATTTTTTCGCCGTGCCGGCGATCTCGCGGAAGTGAGCCCGCCGTTCATGATCGCCCGGCGAACCGGGCCGGGGTGGAGGCGCCCGGTGGGGGCTCGCGGGCAGGAACCGAGTTTTCTGGCTGCCACGGAATTGCCTCGCGGTTTGTTTCGCCGCTCATAAACCGCCGCTACTGCCGGCCGTATGCGCACTCTTCACCACGCCTCCAAAACCTTTGCCGATGAGCTGGCTGCGTTCTGCCGCGGCGCCGTCGTGTCGAAGGAAATCTCGGATTCCGTCGCCGCCATCCTGGCCGACGTCCGGCAGCGCGGCGACGAAGCCGTGGCTTACTATGCCGCGAAGTTCGACGGCGCGAAACTCCGCGCCCGGGATTTCCGCGTGCCGGCCGCCGAGCTCGCCGCCGCCGCGAAACGATTGTCCGCCGCGGACACCCGCGCGTTGTCGGCGGCGCGGGAGAATATCGTCGCGTTCAACAGCCGCGGGCTGCCCAAGGCCTGGAACACGCGGAACAAGCACGGCGCGTCGGTCGGGGAGAAATTCGATCCGATCCGGCGGGTGGGAATCTACGTGCCCGGGGGCGAAGTGCCGCTGGTTTCGACCGTGTTGATGACGACGACGCTGGCAAAGATCGCGCGCTGTCCCGAGATCGCGGTTTTCACCCCGTCGAACTCCGCGGGCAAGATTGCCGACGGGCTGCTCGCGGCCCTGCACCTGCTTGGCATCGAGGAAGTTTATCGCATCGGTGGCGTGCAGGCGATCGGCGCGATGGCCTTCGGCACGACGACCTTGCAGCCGGTCGACAAGGTTTTCGGCCCGGGCAACGCCTACGTGTGCGAGGCCAAGCGCCAGGTTTTCGGAGTCGTCGGCGTCGATTCCCTGCCGGGCCCCAGCGAGGTCATGGTGATTGCGGATCAAACGGCCAACGTTTCGTTCGTCGCCGCCGACCTGCTCGCGCAGGCCGAGCACGGTTCCGGCCGGGAGAAAATTTATCTGGTGGCGACGTCGGCCGAAATCATCGCGGCGATCGGTTCGGAGTTAAGGACGCAGCTGCAGATTCTCAGCCGCTCGGAAAAAATGCAGCGGGTGCTCAACGAAGGGTTTCTGGCCATCGAAGTGGACACGCTGAGCCAGGCGGTGGGGATCGCGAACTACGTCGCGCCCGAACATCTCGAATTGATCGTGGCCGAGCCGATGGTGAAAAAACTCACCACCGCGATCACCACGGCGGGTGCGATCATGATCGGCAACCACACGCCGACGGCGCTGGGCGATTTCACCGCCGGGCCCAGTCACGTGCTGCCGACGGGTCGCGCCGGGCGTTTTTTTAGCGGGCTGCGCGTGGCGGATTTCCTGCGTCGCACCAGCGTGGTGCGTTACGACCGGGCCAGCGTGAAAAAGGGCGAACCCGTCGTGGCGGCGTTCGCCGCCATGGAACGACTTGACGCCCATGGGCGATCGGTGCGCATCCGGACGGAGTAGTCTCCGGGCGCAATGTTCGAAAAGCGTGCCTGATTTTTACGTCATCCCGCGCCTTCTGGTGGCCACTCATGTCTGACCCGACCTCCCTCGCTCTCCCCCACGTCGCGAAGCTCCATGCCTATGCGCCCGGCTTGCAGCCGACCGGGTCCGGCTGGACGAAGCTCAATACCAACGAGTGCCCCTATCCCCCGAGTCCGCGGGTCGCGGAAGCGGTTTTGCAGGAGGTCGGCCCCGCCGGCGCCTCGTTGCGCCTTTATCCGAATCCGACCAGCGCCCCACTGCGAGCAGCGGTGGCGAAGCTGCACGGGTTGAGCGTCGACCAAGTCTGCATCGGGAATGGTTCCGACGACATCCTCAACCTGCTCATCCGCACGTTTTGCAGCCGGGAGGCCGCCGCCGGTTTCCTGCTCCCGAGTTATTCGCTGTATCCCGTGCTGGTCGAGATTCAGGACGCGCGCAGTGAGATCATCGAGTTCGACCCTGCGATGCGGCTCCCGGTGGAACGGATCGCGGGATCGACGGCCCGCGTGTTTTTTCTCACGTCACCGAATGCGCCGACCGGCGTCGGGTTTGCCAACGCCGACTTCGAGCGCGTGCTGGCCTCCTACCGCGGACTGCTGGTGGTCGACGAGGCCTATGCGCCGTTTGCCCGCGAGAATGCCATTCCGCTGCTGGCCCGCTATCCGAACCTCGTCGTGGTCCGCACGCTTTCGAAAGCCTACGCATTGGCGGGCATCCGCGTGGGCTATGCGCTCGCGGCGCCCGCGGTCATCGACCTGCTCGATCGCGTGCGCGACAGCTACAACGTCAACCGGCTTTCCCAAGCCGCGGCCGTGGCCGCCCTCGCCGACGCGCCCTACTACGATGGGGTGATCGCGAAGATCCGGGCGACGCGGGATCGCGTCATCGCCGGGTTTCTCCACCAGCGCGGCTGGCGCACCTACGATTCGCAGTCGAACTTCATCTTTACCGAGCCGAAAAACGCCCGGGGCGAAAGCGGTCTGGCAGTGGCGCAGTCGGCCTGCAATTTTCTTTATGCGCGGAAAGTCCTCGTCCGGCACTTTCCGAGCCATGCCTTGACCGCTTCATTCCTGCGCATCAGCGTCGGCACGGACGGCGAAATGGCTGTCTTCAGCGAAACTCTCGACGCATGGCTAAAAACTCCCAACGCGTAGCAACCGTCAAACGCCAGACGGCGGAAACGGACATTACCCTGACCCTGGCCATCGACGGCCGCGGGGTGGGGAAGATCGACACGGGCGTGCCGTTTTTCGATCACATGCTTACCCTGTTCGCGAAACACGGGTTGTTCGACCTCACCGTGAAGGCGAAGGGCGACACGGACGTCGATTATCACCACACCGTCGAAGACGTCGGTTTGGTGCTCGGCCAGGCGTTCAAGGAGGCGCTGGGCGACAAGCTCGGCATCAAGCGCTACGGTTTTTTCATTCTGCCCATGGACGAGTCGCTCGCCCGCGTGGTGGTCGACGTGGGCGGCCGCCCGCACCTCGTCTACGAGGCGGAGGCGCCGACCATGTTCATCCGCGACTTCAATCTCGTGCTGGTGAAGGAATTTTGCCGTGCGTTCAGCAACGCGCTGGGCGCCAACCTGCACGTGCAACTCGTCTACGGCGAGGAACCGCATCACGTGGCGGAGGCGATTTTCAAATGCCTTGCCCGGGCGCTGGATGTCGCGACCCAAATCGACTCCCGCGCGGCGGATTTGCTGCCGAGCACAAAGGGGAAAATTTAGTCGGGAACCGGGAAGAACGGGGAGGCGGGCATCGGGATGTCCGGCGATTCGACTTCGCGACCGTTCGACGTCTCGTCTCAGCCAACATGATTGCCGTCATCGATACCGGGATCTGCAACCTGCACAGCGTGACCAAGGCGCTTGAGGCCGTGGGCGCGTCCATTCGGGTCGTCCGTACGCCGGGAGAAGTCGCGGTCATGTCGGCCACGGGCCTGGTCCTGCCGGGAGTCGGTGCCCTGCGCGACTGCGTCGGTGCCCTGCGCGACACCCGGCTTGACGCGACGGTCCGCGATTGGATCGCCGCGGACCGCCCCTTTCTGGCCGTGTGCCTTGGCATGCAGGCCTTGTTCGACCACTCGGAGGAGGGAAACATCACGGGCCTGGGAATATTTCCCGGCAGGGTGGAGCGCTTTCGGCGGCCGCCGGAATTCAAAATTCCCCACATGGGGTGGAATGGCGTGCGTTTCGTGCAGCCGGGGTCGCCGCTGGCGGCCAATCTCGCTCCGGCTGGTGAGGAGTTTTATTTTGTCCACAGCTATCACTGTGTGCCGGTGGATCCAACGCTGGTGCTGGCCGAGTGCGACTACGGCGGGCCGTTTTGCGCGGCAATCGGCCGCGGCCGGGTGTTCGCGACGCAGTTTCACCCGGAAAAAAGCCAGGGGAAGGGGCTGCAAATCTATCGGAATTTTGCCGCGGTGGCGGCGAGCGCCTGAAGGGGTGATCGCCGGTCGCCGGGCGGATTCGCTTCAGGCGGACTTACGGCCGAGTGTCCGGCTGCTTATTCCGCGTCTTTCGGGGCCTCGAACGGAAACTTTCCTTTGCCAGCGGCGGGGAATTAGTTTCGCTCGTTCACCATGGCCAAGACTGCGTTGTTAAAGTTGGACGACAAAGAATTTCCCCTGCCCATCATCGAGGGCAGCGAAGGGGAGAAAGCGATCGATACGCGCACCCTGCGCGCGACGACCGGCCACATCGCCTACGACCAGGGCTACGGCAACACCGGCTCATGCGAGAGCCAGATCACGTATCTCGACGGCGACAACGGGATCCTGCGCCATCGCGGCTACCCGATCGACCAGCTCGCGAACCAGAGTGACTATGTCGAGACGGCGTATCTCGTGATCTACGGCGAGCTGCCCACGCCGGTTCAGCGCAATGAATTTGGACTGCGCCTGCGCAAGAACGCGGCGGTGGAAACCCAGATGCAGAAGGTGCTCGAAGGCTTTCCGACGAGTGCGTCGCCCATGGCCATGCTCTCCGCCATGGTGAGCGCGCTGCCCGCCTACCACCCCGATCTCGCGACGAACAATTTCGAGAAAGACCTGCAGAATTTCGATTTGGCCGCCGCCATCGGGATTTCGAAGATCCGCACCATGGTGGCGATGATCTACCGCTATCAGCGCGGTCTGCCGTTCATTTTCCCGAAGCAGGAACTGCCGTTCTGCGAAAATTTCCTGCACATGATGTTTTCGGAGCCCTACAAGGATTACGAGGCGATGCCTGAGGTCGCCAAGGCCTTGAACCTCGTGCTCCTGCTCCACGCCGACCACGAGCAAAACTGCTCGACCTCGACGGTGCGCATGGTCGGGTCCAGTGCGGCGAATCTCTTCACGTCGATCTCCGCCGGCATCTGCGCCCTCTCCGGCCCGCTGCACGGCGGGGCCAACGTCGCCGTCATGCAGATGCTGCAGTCGATCCACGACGAGGGCGACGACGGCACGCGTTTCATCGCCGCCGCGAAATCCGGCAGCAAGAGCAACCGGCTGATGGGCTTCGGGCATGCGGTCTACCGCAACTTCGACCCGCGCGCGAAAATCATCGGGGCGGCGTGCGACACGGTGCTCCAGCGATTGGGCATCGACGATCCGCTGCTCAATATTGCGAAGAACCTCGAGCAGGCGGCGCTGAAGGACGATTATTTCGTTTCCCGCAAACTCTATCCGAACGTCGATTTCTACTCCGGCATCATCATGCGCGCGATCGGCATTCCGATGAACATGTTCACGACTCTGTTCGCGATCGGCCGGACCCCTGGCTACATCGCAAACTGGCGTGAAGTGGCGTCGAATCCCAAGGGCCGCATCTACCGTCCCCGGCAGATTTACGTGGGCGCGGTGAAGCGCGATTACGTGCCGATCGATCAGCGCGGCTAAAACGCCCCGGGGGACGTCGGAGGAGAGGGACGGTTGATTCAGCTGTCCGGCGTAGCTTCGGCCTTCCGGCCGGTCGGCGGGCCCGGAGCGGATCCCTACTTGGCCGTTGACCGCGACCCGGCCGAAGGTTTGCCTCCGCGGGTCGTGAACGGCGGGACCCCATCGAAGATTGTTCACCGGCCCGAGCGCGGGAATGGCGGCATCTTTTTGGACGCGACTCCGGCTGGTTTACGGCCTTAGGCGACTCCGCGCGGACTCGGTGATGAGTCTGCGAAACGACGGTCTGAGACGGAGCCGCCAGTTTGGATTTTATCCCTGATCACTGCCCCCGAACCCCCAACCCAGCCACTCCCATGACTCATCGACCAGACCTCCCGCGCGGTCGCTTCGCATTTTTGTTACTCGCGTCGATCTTAACCCTGGCCACGCCGGCAGCCGGTTGGTCGCAGGCGGCGGGAGCCAATCCCGCCCGCGCGGGTAAAGCCGATGGCGACCGGGCGCGGAACGAACTCGATGTGATCCGGAATAACTGGCTGCAGCACAGCGATGCGGGCAACGCCCTGTATCATTTCCTTGCGGGCGAAGCCTTCAAATTGCTCGATGCCAGAGCGGGACAAGTCGCGCGAATCCGGACGAAGGGCGATTTGCAGCAACGCCAGTTGGAGCTCAGGCAGACTATGTGGGATGTGGTGGGATCATTTCCGGAGAAGACTCCGTTGAATCCCAAGATTACCGGCACAGTTAAGAAAAGCGGCTACCGGGTGGAGAACGTCATCTATGAATCCCTGCCTGGATTCTACGTCACCGCCTCGCTTTTTATCCCCGACAATGTCCGGCCGCCCGCGCCGGCGATTCTATTCTGCAGCGGGCATAGTCACGGGGTTTACCGGTTGCCGTCCTACCAGATGCCCCTGCTCAACCTGGTCAAGAAGGGCTTCATCGTTCTCGCGATCGATCCCATCGGCCAGGGAGAACGGCTGCAGTATCTTGATCCGGGCAAGGGCGAATCGGTCATTGGCAGTTCCACCAAGGAACACTCCTATCCGTCGCCGCAGGCCTTTCTCATCGGGAAGTCTGTTGCGCGGTATTATGCTTGGGATGGCATCCGGGGCATCGACTATCTCGTGAGTCGAAGCGAAGTGGATCCGCAGCGGGTGGGCGTGCACGGGCTCTCGGGTGGCGGTACTCAAACTGCCTATATTTCCGCCCTCGATGAGCGGGTGGCGGCATCCGCCCCGGCCGGCTACATCACCAGCTACCGGCGGCTCATGGAGTCGGTCGGGGTGCAGGATGGGGAGCAGAATTTTTTGCACGGCATTGTGCGGGGCATCGATCATCCGGATTTCTTGGAGATCCGGGCTCCGCGCCCCACGCTCATCATGGCCACGACCAGGGATTTTTTTAGCATTCAGGGCGCCCGCGAGTCCTACACCGAGGCGAAGCGGATCTATGCGCTAACCGGGCACCCGGAGAACCTTGCGATAACCGAGGATGATTTTGGTCACGGCTACACCCGCAAAAACCGTGAAGCCATGTATGCTTTTTTCCAAAAGCACCTGCAGTTGCCGGGTTCGCCGGCGGAGGAGGAGGTCGATTTTCCGACGGCGGGTGAGCTTCAGAAGACCTCCACCGGACAGTTGGCCACTTCGCTGGGGGGCGAAACGGTTTTCAGTTTGAACCGCAAGGACGCGGAAAAAGTCGTCGGCCGGTTGCAAACCTCGCGCACCGATCTGGCCGGGCATCTCCCCGCGGTGTTGAGTTCTGCCAAGCGGCTGGCGGGTTATCGCGAGCCCGGGGCCGGGAATGAACCGATATTTACCGGGCGGATTCAGCGGGAAGGCTATGTGATCGAGAAATATTTTGTGAAAGGGGAGGGCGACTATGTCATCCCCTACCTTTTATTCATCCCGGAAGGCCCAAGCCGGAAATCGCTGATTTACCTTCATCCGGCGGGCAAGGCGGCCGAGTCCGCCGCCGGAGGGGAGTTGGAGTGGTTGGTCCGGAATGGCTTTACGGTGCTCGCGCCCGATCTGCTCGGAACCGGTGAAATGGGCCCCGGCAGTTTCCGGGGGGATGCGGAAATTGAAGGCATCTCCTACAACATGGTGTACACGGCCACCCTGATCGGCCGAAGCATCGTGGGCATTCGGGCCGGCGATGTGGTCAGGCTCACGCGGCTTTTGCGGCAACGTGGTGGCAGCGGCGAAGTCTACGGTGTGGCGAGGCGGGAAATGACGCCGGTCTTGTTGCATGCGGCTGCCTTCGATCCGGGCCTGACCAGGCTGGCTCTGCTCGAGCCGCTTTCATCCTACCAGTCCATGGTGACGAACCGTTTTTATAACACCGCGTTTGTTTACAGTATCGTTCCGGGTGCCTTGGGAGCCTACGATCTGCCCGATCTGGCGGCCAGCCTGGCCCCGAGAAAGCTGACGATCGCAGGGATGACCGATGCCGCCGGCAACTCCGCCGATGGCAGGATCAACGACGAGATTGCGATTGTCCGGGCCGCCTATCGATCCCAGCGGGCGGAAGGACAATTGAAGATCGAAGCACTCGCACCCAACGAAAAGCCCCATGGGATTTTGACGGAATGGTTGAAATGACGCGAGGCGGACGGGCCGGGCGCTTCGCGGACGGAGTCGGGCGGCCCTTTTCGCCGGCGGGTTGGGGCGTCGAGGGCCCCGTCCCGCGGCTATAGGTGCGGAGACTGGCGCGCGCCTGCTACTTTTTGTCTTTTGGGCTGTGGAAAATCTCGTCCTGCGTGAGTCCGGTCAGGTGGGTGAGCCCCGAGATGAGTTTCCAAAATACGACCATCATCACGACCATGCTCGGGATGACGATGACCGGCCACGCCAGGAGGTGCATGCGGCCGAGTTCGGCGTTGAATTCGGGCGTGCCGGGCGGGCTGCGCAGTACGTAACGCGCAAGTCCGTAGTTTAAGATGGCGCTGCCGAGGAACGCCAGGGCAAGCCACATGCTGGAGCGTCGGAGCAGGGTTTCGAATGCGCCGCGGGACTCGCGGGCGGCGAGGGCCGCTTCGACCTTCGGCACGTCGATGATCTGGTCGTTGAAAATCAATTCGCGGACTAGCGGCTTTTTGGAACGCAACGAAAGCAGAACGACGACGCCGATCACGGCGGGAACGGCCGCCTCCTTCACCGCGAACCAAAGGCCGTCCGCTTTCAGCAGACCGAGTCCGCCCGAGAGCAACACGCTGACAAAGCCGATGATGGAAAGAAAGTTGGTCTTTTTGCGAACGGTGAAGTCGTAGAGTCCGTAGCCCACGGGAAAAGCCAGGGCGACCACCAGCCCCCACAGCGGCCCGAGCGTACGGTCGCCGCTGAACTTCATCAGGATGACCGTCGGCACGATCAGATTGCAGACCAGGTTGAGCAGGAGGTTTTCCCGTTTGGGCGCGGCGGAAGTCACAAGCCCAAGTGAATTCGAAACGGCAGACCCGCGGAAGCGGAAAGGTGCCGAAACTCCATTTTACTGGTTTCCGGTCTCCAAATTTCTGTCATTGCTCCCTCCCCATGATTCTTCTCGGCGTCAACATCGACCACTGTGCGACTCTGCGGCAGGCGCGCTATCGCGCGGCGACGGCGGATGGCGGAGCCGTCGAGCCCGATCCGGTGGCGTTTTCACTCGCCGCGGAACGCGCCGGCGGCGACGGCATCACCGTTCACTTGCGGGAGGACCGTCGGCACATCCAGGATCGGGACGTTTGGCGGCTGCGCGGGAGCATCGGCACCCGGCTGAATCTCGAGATGGTCTGTACGCCGGTGATGACGGCGCTGGCCCTTGAGTTAAAGCCTCACTCCGTCTGTCTCGTGCCGGAAAATCGCACCGAGGTCACCACCGAGGGGGGACTGGATGTGGTCGCCAACCGTGACCGGGTGGCCGTCTGCGTCGCCGCGATGAACGCCGCAGGGATCAAGACGAGCCTCTTCATCGATCCGGATGAGGCGCAGATCGAACTCAGCGCGCAACTGGGAGCGCCGTGGATCGAGTTGCACACCGGAGCGTACGCCGAGGCTTACTATTCGCCGGACCGCGCCACGGAATTTTCCCGGTTGCGACGCGGGGCGGAACTGGCGCATGCGCTCGGATTGGTGGTCAATGCCGGGCACGGCATCAATTACGTCAATATCGCCGAAGTGCGCACGCTGCCGCACCTGCACGAGTTGAACATCGGCCACAGCATTGTAAGTCGCGCGTTGTTTACTGGAGTCGAGGAGGCCGTCCGGGAAATGAAGGCGCGGATGAACGGCAGATCGAGCAGTGACTAGTGCGTGGTTGGATTACTTTCCGCGAGCAGCTATTCAACAATCCGCACCTTCGCATGAACATCCAACTCCCACCGGGCGGTGTGCTGATCGGGTTGGGCGCCGACATCATCGAGGTCGAGCGGGTGCGGGGCATTTTGGAGCGGCAGGGCGAGCGGTTTCTGCACCGGGTCTTCACCGACGAGGAGCGCGCCTATTGCTCGCGCATGACCCATCCCCACAAGCACTACGCGGCTCGTTTTGCGGCGAAGGAGGCCGTGTCGAAATGTTTCTCGACCGGCATCGGTGCGGAACTCGGCTGGCGGTCGGTTTCGATTTACCACGGCGAGCGGCATCAACCGCTGGTGCGGCTGGATGAAAAGGGCGCAGCCCTGCTGCAGCGGGTGGGCGCCACGCATGTTCATGTCAGCCTTTCTCACACCGAAACCGTGGCCATGGCGGTGGCGGCCTTAGTCCGGGCCTGACGGCGGCACTCCACCATGGACCACGAAGATCCCGAGATCCGATCCCATCCGCCGTCGCCGGCGACGATGTCCAAGGTGCCGTCGTGGGTGTCGCTGGGATTTGTGCTGGGTGCGCTCGTCGTCTGGGCCGTGCCGAAGCCGGAACCCAAGGCGCCGCCGCCCGCTCCGGCGCGGGCCGTCGCCCCGCCGCGCGAACCGCAGGCGACCAAGCTCACTACGGTCGAGGCGGTGTTCGCCGAATGGGGTTCGAACGCGGTTTGGGACAGCGACACGACGCAGATGGCATATTGGAACCCCGGCACGGAGGGGTTCACCGAATTTTATGAAGTGCGCCGCATCGCCGACGCGCTGTATTTTCGCAGCATCCCGAAACTCACCCGCCTCGTGATCCGCCACGGGAAACCCCTGCCGCCGGAGTGTCCGCTCCAGTTCACGGAAACCCCGGAGCAATATCGCGAGTGGCGGGAGCAGGCGGTCGAACGTTCTGGAAAATCATGAGCCTGCCGTCCCATCCGATTTTGTCCTGCGTCGAGGCCCGCGATTTCGAGTCACGGTATTTCGGGGGCGACGAAATGAAGGAGTGGGCCGCGATGCAGCGGGCCGGTCGGGCCGTGGGCGACGCCGTGCTCCACGATTTCGAGGAGATCGGTGGATTTCCCGCCGACGGAGGAATTCTCGTGCTCGCGGGCAAGGGGCACAACGGCGGCGACGCCATCATCGCCGCCCAATCCATTTTGGAACGATATCCTTCGGCGCGCGCGGAGGTGGGATTTGCCTTCGGCGAGCGTGCCTTGCGGCCACTCGCCGCCCGGGCGTGGCAGGAACTCGTGCACGCCGGCGGTTCACGGGTCGCGCGATGGCAGCCGGCCGCGGATGGAAACCGGGTCCGTCGTGCAGCCGGCTATGCGCTCAGTCTCGACGGTATATTTGGGTTCCAGTTCCGAGCCCCCGTGGAGCCTCGGATCGCTGCGCTGTTCGCCACGGTGAAAGCACTGCCCGTCCGGCTGCGCGCGGCGATCGATCTGCCGAGCGGCTTGAGCGACACGACGAAGCGCTCCGATCCGGTGCTGCCCGCCGATTTCACCTATGCGACCGGGAGCGTGAAGGCCCCGGTGATCAACGGGCTGAACGCCGGATTCGTGGGCCGTTTGCGGTATCTCGATTTGGGATTCTTCGCAGACGAAAAAGTCGAGGCGCGGCTGCGCGTGCTGACGCCGGAGGTGCTCGGACCGTTGGCGGGTTTGCGTGCGCCGGCCACGGACAAACGCGACTACGGGCATCTTTTCGTGGTCGGCGGATCGCGGAGCTACCCGGGCGCGGTGCTGATGTCGGTGCTCGCGGCGTTGCGGAGTGGTGCCGGTCTCGTGACCGCCTTTGTGCCGGAGTCGCTGGCGGCGGCCTTTGCCGCGCGCGCGCCGGAGGCCATGTGGGTGGGCTGGCCGGAAACGCCGGCGGGCAACCTCGCGCTGGAGGGGCAGGCGCTGCTGCGGGAGCGGATCGAGCGTGCCACGGCGCTGCTGATCGGCCCGGGAATCGGCCGCGAAGGGGAGACGCTCGCCCTCGTGGAGGATCTCGTGAAAACCGCGCCGGTGCCGCTGGTGCTGGATGCGGACGCGCTTCAACCGACGATCGTTCGCGCGGGCACGGCGCGCCGCATTTTGACTCCGCACCTGGGCGAATTGAAGCGGCTGCTGGCGGGGGATGATTTTTATCGGACGCCCGCGGGTCGGGAGGCGGTGATCGTCGTGAAGGGCCAGCTCACCGGCATTACGGCGAGTGGAGGTCGCGAGGGTTACTACAGTCCGTTTGGCGGCCCGGTGCTGGCGCGGGGGGGCAGCGGTGACTTGCTCGCGGGAATGATCGGAACGCAGCTGGCTCAAACGGCGGCAGAGCCATTGCTGGCCGCAGCGCGGGGCGTGGTGTGGCACGGGATGGCGGCCGACGCACTGGCCCGGGCGCATGGGCAGGTGGCCGTGCAGACGACGCAGGTGCTCGATTTTCTACCTGAAACGTTGCGCGCATGTGGCGGAGTTGGCGGATGCCATCCGACAGATTGCGGCGGGTGTTGCCACTCATGAGCGGCGCGAGCGAGTTGACCGAGCGGCAGGCGTTCCTCGTGTTGAACGCGCTGCCGAACATCGGGCCCGTCACGCTCAATCGATTATTGGAGGAATTGGGCGGTGATCCGCGGACGATTCTGGCGACGGATTCACGCCGCCTCGAATCCGTCAAAGGCGTCGGCCCCGTCATCGCCCGCAGCATTGCGACGTGGCGCGAACAAATCGATCTGGCGCGCGAGGAGGAGCGCATGGCGACGAGCGGGGCTGACTTCATCACGACCCGCGATGCCTTCTATCCGCGGCTGCTCAAGGAAATCCACGACCCGCCCATCGGCCTTTATCGCAAAGGGCATTATGATTTTTCGCAGCCGTGCATTGCGATCGTCGGCTCGCGCCGGACGACGCTCTATGGCCAGACCGTCGCGAAGAAATTTGGCGCGGAACTGGGCCGGCTCGGCTTCTGCGTCGTGAGCGGGCTGGCCCGCGGCATCGATACCGCGGCCCACGAGGGCGCTCTCTCGGTCGGCGGGAAAACGGCCGCGGTGCTGGGAACGGGGATCGACATCATTTACCCACCGGAAAATCTCGAACTTTACCGGCGGATCGAGGCCGGTGGCGCGGTCCTGTCGGAATTTCCCTTCGGGCGGCGCGCCGACCGGCAGTCGTTCGCGATGCGCAACCGCATCGTGGCGGGCATGTGTGAGGCGACGATCGTGGTGGAAAGCGATGTCGACGGCGGCGCCATGATCACGGCGCGGTTTGCGGGTGAGCATGGCCGGTTGATTTTTGCGGTGCCGGGCCGCATCGACCAGAACACGAGCGCGGGCTGTCACCAACTCATCCGCGACGGAGCGACGTTGCTCACGAGTATAGATGATCTGCTGTCCGAGCTGAACTATCTGGAAGGGCTGCGACCCCAGCCGGTCGCGGAGAAGCCGGCGGACGTGGTGGCGGGCCGGCCCGCGAATCTGACCGCCGAGGAAGCGCGGGTTTACGAGTGCTTTCGGGGCGGAGCGATTCTGGCGCCGGACGCGCTCGGCGCCGAGACCGGGCTGGGTGCCGCGCAGCTTTCGGCCACCTTGATGATGCTGGAGCTGAAGCGCCTGATCGCGAAGCGCGCGGACGGCGCGTTCGAGGCGCGGGGGTAGCGGAGAGCTGGCGCGGGCGAGGGTCAGCCCGGCGGCCACGTCATCTGCCGCCTGGCGAGCAGATGCACGTGGAGATGTGGGACGGATTCGCAGGCGTGGCGACCGTTGTTCACGACGAGGCGGAAGCCTTCGGCGAGGTTGAGCTTTTTGGCAACGACACTGGCGACGACGAGCAGGTGGCCGAGCACCGGTTCATCGGCGGCGGTGGTGTCCGCGATCCGGGGAATCGGGCGCTTGGGAATGATCAGCAGATGCACCGGCGCTTGGGGCTCGATGTCGTGCAGGACGATGCAGTGTTCGTCCTCGTGCTCGATCTTCGCGGGGATTTCCCGGTCGATGATTCTCTGGAAAATCGTCTTGGCCATATCGGAAGGGTTGTCCGCGAATCACGCGGATTGACCCCAAAGAGATCAAAGTTAATTCGCGCCGATCAGCGTGATTTACCGGTCACAAAAACAAGAGCTGCAGGTCAGCGCTTCGTACTGTCCGGGCGGCGACGAGGTCGTGGATGAAGGCGAGGGTGTCGACGTAGTCGCGTTTGCGGCGCGGCGTGGCCCGCCGGCCGGGCGGGAGGAGCGCCGGGCGGAGATTTGTGACGAGCAGGGTGGACTCGCGATAGGGGGCGAGGTGTTTCAGACCGGCCATGATCTCGGCGCGGGTGAACAACGGCGTGGGCGAGGCGAGCGTGAGCGCGGCGTCCCAGTGGAAAAAGCCGTGGCGCGGCAGATCCGAGAAAAGTTTGGCGAGCAACCCGGCGGCGGCGGCGTTGAAGGCGGCGTCGAATTTCGCGGTGAGTTCGGGCTGAAGCGCGGTTTGGGCCTCAAGTTCCGCGAGGCTGAACGTGATCGCGCCCTTGATCTGGTCGGCGAGATAAAGGTCCCGGCCTGTCGCGTGGGCGAACAGCGCATTGATGAAATGCAGTCGCCGCAAGTCGTCGCGGTTGGCGGCCGCCGTCTGCCAAGCCGCGGGGATTCGCCCTTTCACTCCCATGGGGAAAATGGGCGCAAATCAGAGGTCGCCGGTCTTGGGGTTTCCGAGCGTGCTGATTTCGTCGACGAACTCGGCAACGTCACGGAACTCCTTGTAGACACTGGCAAACCGGACGTAAGCCACTTGATCGACCGTGCGCAGCCGCTGCATCACGCCCTCGCCGATGGCGCGCGAAGGAATCTCCCGCTCGAATTGCGCTTCGAGCGCATCTATCACGTCCTCCACCAGCATCGCGATCTGCTCCGCATCGACGGGCCGCTTGTGGCATGCCGCGCGGGCCGCCCGGACGAGCTTCTCCCGGTCGAAGTCCTCGCGCCGGCCGTCGCGCTTGATGACCACGACGTCGTCCCGCACGAGGATCTCCGTAGTGCTGTACCGGTGGCCGCACTCAAGGCATTCGCGCCGGCGGCGGATGGTCGACCCCTCCTTGCTGATGCGGGAATCGATCACCTTGTCCTCAATCGAGGTGCATTTGGGGCAACGCATAAGCGGGGAGCGGTTCAGTCGCCTCAGTTGAGGCCCAGGAAGTTCTCCAAAATCTTTATCCCACCCTCGGTGGCGATCGACTCGGGGTGAAATTGCACGCCCCAGATGGGCAGGGTGCGGTGGCGCAAGCCCATCACCTCGCCCTCGGCGGTTTCGGCGGTGATTTCCAGTTCGGCGGGAAACGTGGCGCGATCGACCAACAGGGAGTGGTAGCGCGTGGCGGCGAAACCCTGTGGCATGCCACGAAAGACATCGGTGTTATGATGCAGAATCGGCGAGGTTTTGCCGTGCATCAGCCGCGCGGCGCGGACCACCTGGCCGCCAAAGTAATGGCCGATCGATTGATGCCCCAGGCAAACGCCCAGCATCGGCTTCCGTCCGGCGAACGCCTGGATGATATCGAGGGTGACGCCGGCTTCGCGGGGCGAACACGGCCCCGGCGACAGCAGCACGCGCTCGGGGTTCAGCGCGAGCGCTTCCGCGGGAGTGATCTCGTCGTTGCGAAACACCCGCTGTTCCACCCCCAACTGCCCAAAATATTGGACCAGGTTGAAGGTGAAGGAGTCGTAGTTGTCGATGACCAGAAGCACGCGTTTTGCCCTACTACCTCGTGGATTGACACCAGCGTCAAGCATAGGGGTTGGCCCCGGGGGAGGGAGTGGGGGCTTGGGACCGCCGGAACAGTTTGCCAAGCAAGCGGAAAGTCGGCGGTTATGGACCGTTTTACCCGCATGCCCGACCATTTCCAGCTCCTGAAAACCGATGCGGGCACCGCGGCCCGGCGCGGCCGGCTGCACACCCGCCACGGCGTCATCGAGACGCCGATTTTCATGCCCGTGGGGACACAGGGAACGGTGAAGTCCGTCACCCCGCAGCACCTGCGCGAGATCGGTGCGCAGATCATCCTCGGCAATACGTACCACCTGAACCTGCGGCCTGGCAGCGAGCTAATCCGCGAACTCGGCGGCCTGCACAAATTCATGGGCTGGGACGGTCCGATCCTTACGGACAGCGGCGGCTTTCAGGTGTTTTCCCTCTCGAAGCTGCGCGACATCCGCGACGACGGCGTGGCGTTTGCGTCCCACCTCGACGGGGCGAAGCTTTTCCTCGGCCCGCGGGAGGTGATGACAATCCAACAGAACCTCGGCAGCGACATCGCGATGGTGATCGATGAATGCCCGCCCTGGCCCTGCGAGCGAGAGGCGTGCGCGAAGGCGGTGGCGCGCAGCCTGCGCTGGGCGCAGCAGTGCAAGCAGATCGCCACCGACAACGGGTTTCTCGCGGCCGGGCACCATGTGTTCGCCATCGTCCAGGGTTCGACCTTCGACGACCTGCGGCGTGAAGCGGCGGAGTCGCTCGCGGCGCTCGATTTTCCCGGCTACGCCGTGGGAGGCGTGAGCGTCGGCGAGCCGGAACCGGAGATGCTTAAGCAGGTGGGCGCCACCACGCCGTTTCTGCCGGCGGACAAGCCGCGCTACACGATGGGCCTGGGCACGCCACCGCAGTTGTTGAAGATGATCGCGCTGGGCGTGGACATGTTTGACTGCGTGCTGCCGACGCGGGTGGCGCGCAACGGCCTCGTGTTTACGCCCGATGGCCCGATGAATCTGCGCAATGAGCAATACCGCGCCGATCCGCGGCCCATCATGGCGGGAATCGCGAATTACACGGCGAATTTTTCGCGGGCCTATCTGCGGCATCTCACGCTGGCCGGCGAGATCCTGAGTCCGACGCTGCTCACGATTCACAACCTTCACTTTTTTCTCGAGCTGATGGCGCAGGCGCGCGCCCACCTCGAGGCGGGCGACTATGCGTCGTGGCATCGCGCCTGGATCGAACGCTACGAGACGGGGGCAGCGGCGCGATTGGCGACTGACTGATAGGAAGCCGGATTTTCCGGGGGAGGGGTTTTGCCGTGGAGGCGTCCGGCCATGGTGGTTCCTATTCGTGTCTGGCGGCGCGTGGACTCAGTGGTTGTTTCGGCTTTCGCCGCGCGTCTCCAGGATGTCGAGGAACAGGGTTGCCGGCTCCAGGCAGCCGCCGTCGCCCATCTGGCCGACCATGCTGCGGAAGATCTGCTCCCACGGGGTCTGGTCGACCAGGTCTGGCTTCTTCCAGGCGGCGCGGCGGGCGGCGAGTTCGCCCTCGGGCAGCAGCACGTCCACCTTGCGGGTGTTCAGGTCGATACGGATGCGGTCGCCAGTTTTCAACAGGGCCAGGCCGCCGCCGACCGCCGCTTCGGGCGAGACGTTGAGGATTGAGGGCGAGCCGGAGGTGCCGGACTGGCGGCCGTCGCCCATCGTCGGCAGGGCGTTGATGCCGGCCTTCAACATCGAAGCCGGCGGCTGCATGTTCACAACCTCGGCCGAGCCGGGATATCCGACCGGGCCGGCGTTGCGGATGATCAGCACCGACTGCTCCTCAACGCCGAGGTTCGGATCCTCGATGCGGTTGTGGTAGTCTTCCGGGCCTTCGAAGACGATCGCCTTGCCCTCGAACACGTTTGGGCGGGTGGGGTCGGAGAGGAAGCGGCTGCGGAATTCCTTGTCGATCACGCTGATCTTCATCACCGCGCTGTCGAACAGGTTGCCCGAGAGCACGACGTAGCCGGCGGATTCCAGCATCGGCTTGGCGTAGGCGCGGATCACCTCGCGGTCTCCGTCCGGCACGCCCTTGAGGTTCTCGCCGTAGGTCTTGCCGCTGACGGTCATGGCGTCGAGGTGGAGTTTGCCGGCGCCGGCAAGCTCCTTCATCACCGCCGGGACGCCGCCGCCGCGGTGGAACATCTCGCCGAGGAAGCGCCCGGCCGGCTGCATGTCCACCAGCAGCGGAATTTCGGGGCCCAAGCGCTGCCAGTCCTCCAGCGTGTGCTCCACCCCCATGTGCCGGGCGATGGCGACCATGTGGATCGGGCAGTTCGACGAGGCGCCCAGCGCGGCGGCGGCGACCACTGCGTTGTCGAACGCCTTCTTGGTCATGATGTCCGACGGGCGGAGGTTTTCGTGCACCATGTCGACGATCCGCTTGCCGGTGGCGTAGGCCATCTGGCCGCGCTCGCGGTAGGGGGCGGGGATGGCGGAGCAGCCGGGTAGGGACATGCCGAGCGCCTCGGCCAGGCCGTTCATCGAGCTGGCGGTGCCCATGGTGTTGCAATGGCCGACCGAGGGGGCCGAGGAGCAGACCATGTCCATGAACTCGTCATAGCTGATCTTGCCTTCGGCGAAGAGCTTGCGGCCCTCCCACACGATAGTGCCGGAGCCTGAGAGGCGGCCCTGCCACCAGCCGTCCAGCATCGGCCCGCCAGAGAGCACGATGGCGGGGATGTTGACGGTGGCAGCGCCCATCAGCAGGGCGGGCGTGGTCTTGTCGCAGCCGGCGTTCAGCACCACGCCATCGAGCGGGTAGCCGTGCAGGACTTCGACGAGAGAGAGATAGGCCAGGTTGCGATCAAGCGCTGCCGTGGGGCGCCTCAGCGTTTCCTGGATCGGGTGGATCGGGAATTCCAGGGGGATGCCGCCGGCGTCGCGGATGCCGTCTCGCGTGCGGGTGGCTAGCGCGATGTGGTGGCGGTTGCAGGGGGCGATGTCGCTGCCGGTCTGGGCGATGCCGATGATCGGCTTGCCGCCCTGCAATTCCTCGCGGGTGAGGCCGTAGTTCAGCATGCGCTCGATATACAGCCCGGTCATCGCGGGGTTCGCGGGGTCGTCGAACCAGCGGCGGCTGCGGAGGCCTTTCGGACCCGATCCGTTGCCATGTGCGGTCATGGTTTCGCTCCCATTTGCGGCGCAGGGTGGGGGTGGGGCGTGTGCGCTGTCAACGCCCCCGGATGGGTCGTTGTGCGTGGCTGTCCTGGGGCACGCCGCGGTGGAGGGACATGTCGGAATGCACGCAGCGCCAACTGATAGGAAGCCGGATTTTCCGGGGGAGGGGTTATCGGCACGACCACCTTCCTCTGCTTCCTCGTCGCCCTCCTGCTCCGGCTCAACCAACCCATTATCCAGCTCCTTAATCAGGTTTAATCAGGTGCTCTGGCCCGTCCAGGTCTCTGCCATCTTTGCTTGCGTGCATATTGGCTAGGTCGTCACGGGCGCCCCCGGGGTCAGCTTTAGCCTGACCCGGATGAACCAGCTTTTCTGGGACAGCCCCGTGAAATTCTTCCACGAATTCGGTGCCACCGCGTTCCACGCCGTCAGGGCTGCGACCGGACCCGACCATCCCACCCCGTAAGACCACTCCCGCCGCGCCCGGCGGCGGCTTTCTCTCCCGGGCATCCATCACAGGGCGCCGCACGTAATACCGGAGTCCATGAAACGCGCGCTCACCGTGCCCAGTCTACTGATAACTGATAGGAAACTGGATTTTTCGGGGGGGAGGGGCCGCTTCTCCGACATCAACGCCACCGGCAAGATCGGTTTCTTCGTCGAGCAGGCGAACGACCTCGAACTCCACCACGTCCGCGTAACCGCGTCCAAGGGGTCGGTCTTCGAGTTCGATTCTGTCAGCCGATTGGTGCTCGACGACATCGCGACCGACGGCGACGCCGCGAAACTCTTCCGTCTCACGAACACCTCTGGGGTGCGACAAGGCGCCCCTTTCGTTCCCGTTCAACCGTGAGGCCAACTCCCGTCTCTTTCGATTTTTCTGCCAGAAACCCAACGAACCCATGCAACCGACTAAGCCACTCCGCACCCTCGGCCGCCTGTGCCTCGCACTCGCCGGCCTGTGTCTGCCGCCAATCGCGTCCGCCCAATCCGCCTCCAGCGGCACGATTGAGGGCCGCGTCCTCAACGTCACGACGAGCCAATATATCAACAATGCCCGCGTGACCATCGAAGGCACGAAACTCGAAACCTTCACCAACCAGTCCGGTGAGTTTCGGCTCATCAACGTTCCGCCCGGCACCGCCAAGCTCAAAGTGCTTTTCTCGGGCATGCCGCCTCAAGACGAGACCGTCACGGTCGCCGCCGGCCAGACCGTCCAGCAGGACTTCTACCTCGTATTCGCCAAGACCAATGCGAACCAAGCCGCCAAAGACATGGGTGACGTCGAAAAGCTCGATGCCTTTACGGTCACCACGTCCCGCGAAACCAACGCGACCAACATCGCGACCAACGAGCAGCGTTTCGCCCCCAACATCAAGAACGTCGTCTCTTCCGATGCGTTCGGCGATGTCACCGAAGGCAACGTCGGTGAGTTCGTGAAATACCTGCCCGGCGTCACCGTCGACTACGTCGCCGCCGATGTCCGCACGATCTCCGTGCGCGGCTTCGCGGATAACTTCACGAACGTCACCTCGGACGGCGCCCGCATGGCCAGTTCCGCCTCCGGCAGCACCATCCGCACGTTCGAGCTCGAACAAGTTTCCATTAACAACATCTCCCGCATCGAAGTTACCAAGGTCCCGACGCCTGACCAAGCGGCCGACAGCCTCGGCGGTTCCGTCAACATGGTTAGCCGCAGCGCCTTCGAATCCACGACGACGCAGTTCAAATACCGCATCTACACCAGCTTCAACAGCGAGGACTACCAAGTCTTCAAAAAGACTCCCGGTCCCGGCAACGAAGCGACTTTCAAGGTCCTCCCAGGTTTCGATTTCAACTACATCGCCCCGCTCTCGAAGACCTTCGGCCTCGTCATCAACGGTCTCAGCTCGAACCAGTTCAATGAACAACACCGCTCGCAGCCCACGTGGCGTTTCGTCGGTGCCGGCGCGACTGTCACCAATCCCTATCTCCGCCAATATCAGGTGCAGGACGGTCCGAAGAATACGTTCCGCGATTCCTTCAGCATCAAGGCCGACTGGAAACCCGCCCGTTACCACGTCCTTTCCGCCAGTGCGCAGGTCAACTACTACCACTCGTTCTTCGCGAATCGTAACACCAACTTCGACGTCGGCAGTAGCGAGGTCCCGACGCCCGCCACCGGCACGCCCCTCACCTTCGGCCCTACCTTTGCCTATGGCGCCACCGGCCGCGGCACCGTTACGCAAGGCGGCTCCTTCCGCGATAAATACGGCGCCACCCGCGCAGCGAATCTGAACCACACTTACAAAGGTCGTGAATGGGAGGTCGAGTCCGGCCTTAACGCCTCCATTTCCAAGACTTGGTATCGCACCAGCGAACGCGGCCACTTCTCCGGTGTGAACACCGCCCTCCAAGGCGTCTCCCGCGTCCTCTACGACGGCATCACTTATCCCGTTCCCGCCAAGTTCACCGCACTCGACTCCACCGGAACCCAGATCGACTACAACAATCCGGCCAACTACCGCCTCACCACGTTGGGCAACACCCCGGTGGATGCACGGGATGAATTCCGCGCCGGTCGCGTCAACGTAAAGCGCGCCATCCCGTTCCTGCCCTTCGAAGCCACCCTCAAGGTCGGCGGCCTCGTCCAGAAACAGAAACGCGATATCAAGAGCTACAACGAGAGCACGACCTTCGTCGGCAAAGACGGCCTTGCCAACACGGCCGACGACAGCCTCGCGCCCTACGTCGATACCAAATACTTCGGCGAAGATACCGGTTACGGCTTCCGCCTCCCGTTCGGCGACGCCTACAAACTCTGGGAAGAGACGAAAACCAACCCTTCTTACTTCAGCAACACCCCCGCGCAGGCCGTCACCAACGAAACCAACCGCATCAACGGTTCCCTCCAGTTCACCGAGAAAGTTTCCGCCGCCTACACTCAATTCGAGAGCCGCCTGCTTAACAATCGCCTCGGGATCGTCACCGGTGTGCGCTTCGAAAAGACCGACGACACCGGCCGCGGCCCGCTCTTAGATCCCGATGCCCCCTTCGTCCGCGGCGCCGATGGTAAGTTCACGCTCGTGAACGGCGCCCGCGTCCGCAAACCCGAGGCCGGCACCGCCGGTTCCCTGCAGGAACTCGCCCTCACCCGCAAGGCGCGCGCGTCGTATGCTGAACGCTCCTACGACGGCTACTACCCGAGCCTCCACACCACGTTCAACGTCACGGACAATTTCCTCGTCCGTGCCGCTTTCGCCAAGACCTTCGGCCGCCCCGACCTCGGTTCGATCATCCCGAACACGACGATCGACGAAAACGACAACCCAAATCCGCCAGCCGGTTCCCCTCCGGGCACCATCACCTACACCAATTCCGGCCTGAAACCCTACTCCGCGAAGAACTATGATATTTCGGCCGAATACTACTTCCCCTCAGGCGGCCTGATCTCGGCCGGTGTTTTCCGGAAGGACCTCGTCGATTTCTTCGGCGCCATCAATACCGTTGCGACCCCGGCCATTCTCGATGCCCTCGGCTTGGATCAACGCTATGTCGGCTGGACCGTGAACAGCCGCCTCAACGTCGGCAGCGCCCGCATCGACGGGGCGGAGTTCAACTACATGCAACCGCTCAAGGCCATCGCCGCGCTGGGCACTTGGGGCAAGTATTTCAACTTCTCCACCAGCGGCTCCATCCTCCACCTCCAAGGTGCCAATGGTGCTGATTTCAACCGTTTCATCCCAAAGAGCGGCAGCGCCGGCCTCACGTTCAGCAAGAACCCGCTCGTGCTGATGGTGAAATACAACTACCGCGGCCGCCAGCGCAACTCCGCCCAAAGTGGCACCGCGCCCAACGCGTTTGAGTATTACGATTCTCGTTACAACATCGACCTCAACGCCGAATACAAATTCAACAAACGTGTCACGGTGTTCGCCAATGCCCGCAACATCCTGAACACCCCGCAGGACCTCGAACGTTACAGCCCCGAAACCCCCGGCTATACCCACACCTACCGCAGCGAAGAATTCGGTGTGCAATTCGCCGTCGGCGTGAAGGGCACGTTCTAAAGGCCCACTGATAGCTGATAGGAAACCGGATTTTTCGGGGGAGGGGTTTTATTCATGGCTGGAGCAGCCCCTTCCGGATCGCCCAGCGAACGAGGTCGGTCTGGGTCTGAAGACCGAGCTTGCCCATAAAGTTGGCACGATGCGTCTCGCAGGTGCGGGAGCTGATGAAAAGTTTCTCGGCGATTTCCGTCGTGCTGAAACCTTCGGCGGCGAGCTGCAGCACTTCCTTTTCGCGACGGGTGAGGCGGTTCAGCGGTTCGGATTCATCGGCGCCCTTGCTGGTAAGAACGCTGATCGCCCACTCGGAGAGCGGCGCGCTGAGGTAACGGCGGCCGGCGAGCACCTCCTTGAGCGCGGCCACAATTTCCAAGGACGCAGAGCCCTTCAACAGGTAGGCGGATGCCCCGGCGCGCAGAGCTTCGATGACGTAAGGCTCGCCGTTGTGCATGGTGAGGATGAGAGCCTTCGTGCGGGGACTGGAGGCACGGACCTGCTTCAGGACTTCGAGACCGCCCAGGCGCGGCAAATGAAGATCGAGAATCAGGATGTCGGGCTGCAATTTCTCAACGGACTGCGCGGCGGCAAGGCCATCGCAAGCCTCGCCCGTCACCTGGTAGGAGCCTTCGGCCTCAAGCAGGCTGCGAATCCCACGCCGCACAATCTCGTGGTCATCGGCGATGACGACTGAGGTCATAGGGCTGGGACCACCAGAGGCAGGGGAAACGCCGCCTGCACCCGCGTGCCCCGTCCCGGGCATGAAATGATTTCCAGTTTGCCGCCGGCCAGCCGGGCCCGCTCGGTCATAACGACCAAGCCCAGCGAGTCTCGCCTGGCCCGGACCGCCTCGAGATCGAACCCGCTTCCGCGGTCCGCAATTTCGACCATCACCTGCCGGTCTTCCAACGTGATCATCACATCGGTCGCCTGGCTCCCGGAGTGGCGGGCGACGTTGGTGAGCGCTTCCTGGACGATTCGGAAAATCGTCGTCTCGAGTTCACCGGGCAATCGGCCGGCCGGGAGTGCGAATTCACCCTCGACCACGATGCCAGTCTGACGTTGAAAAAGCGCGAGGTGCCATTCGATGGCCGGCTGGAGACCAAGGTCGTCGAGGACCGGCGGTCGCAGCCGCAGGGTAAGATCGCGGGTCCGGGTCAGGAGGTCGGTCGTGCCAACGAGAGCCTCGGTCAGCTTGTCCTTCACGGAAGGCGCGACCTCCTTCGCTGCGGCCTCAAGCTGGAATTTTAACCCAGTCAGGGCCTGGCCGATCTCATCGTGGAGTTCGCCCGCGATGATACGGCGCTCGTCTTCGCGAACGCGGATGAGGCTCATGGACAGTGCTTCCAATTCCCGGGTGCGCGCAGCCACCTGGGCCTCCAGCGATCGGTTGATCAACTCGAGTTCACGCGCAAGCTGGGCATTGCGGCGCGTCAGATCCGCGCGGTGAAGAATGTGCTGCAGGGAAAAGACCAGCTCAGTGAGGTAATCCGGGTCTTGCAGAATGTAATCTTGGGCGCCCAGCTTGAAGGCCGCGACGGCCGTTTCGCTGTCGCTCTCCCGCGCGAGCAGGATAACCGGAATGTCCATGGCGCGGGATCGCAGCGTGCGGAGAAGGTCGAGCGGGTCGGCGCCGGGCGTCGGTCCAATCAAGACGGCATCCGCACCGGGCGCTCGGTCGTCCAAATCAACCGCCGACACAAGGGTGCGCAGGTCCATTTTTTGGGCGTTTCGGGCGAAGAAATCCTTAACCTCCCGGCAAAGCGTCGCGGAGCTTTCGATTAGGACGACTTGGTATCTCCGGCTCGGCTCCGGAGCGGACGGGGCGCCGGTAGGTCCGGCCTGACGCCGCGCGTGCAGCCGCTTGACGATTTCGACAATCTGCAGGAATTGGGGAAAATCCTTCTCGACGCAGTCGACCGCTCCTGCCCGGAGCGCCTTAACCGCCAGTTCCGTCTGGCCGTGCCCGCTGATCATCACGACTGGAGTGTTGTCGCCCCGAATTGCAAGTTCGCCGAGAACGCGGAGGCCGTCGATGTCGGGGAGCATGAGGTCTAGCAGGACAACATCAATGCCTCCCTGCCGCATGCGATCGAGGCCGGCAGAGCCAGAGGGCGCGATTTCCAGCGTGCATTCCGGGCCATCGATCTGGAAAAGGTGCCGCACGACTTCGACGAAATCCGGTTCGTCCTCAACAAACAGCACGTGGATCATAGGGGTTTATCTTTTTTGATTAACTACACTTTCCATCAATTGGTAAGGAGTTATTTCAACGCTTTGGTATCCGTTTCTCCCGATTGGGCAAGGGAAAGCCCCTAGCGAATTAATCGAGGCGGAAATCCGTAGGCGTCCGAATAGGTTGAATACGATGGGGCCGGTAAGATTTGCGCGTGAAAATCACGCGCCGCTTCGCCCTCTTGTTAATGACCTGCGGGAGCATGCTCCTTGGCGGGTGCTCCTCTTGGTTCGAGCACGGCGCCGTCGCGCTGGCGAATACCGCCGCCCATAATTATTACCGTGTCGATACCGCGCGCGATTCTGCTGAAAGGGTCGTGCCCACCAGGACGCAGTGCTCCAACCGGAGCGATGCATTGGCGGCCTGCCAAGCCTATGTGGCGGCCAATGGCGGTTCCGTCGAAATCACTTCGGGAAGCCGCAGCATGGAGCCATTGATTCGCGGGCAGACCTACTTCGTCGCCCAAAAACGCTCGTTCGAAGCCATCACCAAAAGGGATCTATTGGTTTACATGGGACGCCTCGATGCGTCAAAACCGACGCGGGTCAAGATTCTGCACCGAGCCGTGCTACGCGATCGGGGCGGTTGGGTGATGAGCGGGGACAATAACCGTTGGTCGGAATCGTGGGACAGAGTCACACGCGAAACATACCTCGGAACTGCGGTGGCCTTCTTTGAATTTCCGCAAACCTAAAGCGGCGGATCCTTTGCCCCTGGCAGCTTTGAAGGACCCCATCGGCGACGTTGGCACCTCGCCCGGCGACGGTTCTCCCGACGACTGATAGCAAGCCGGATTTTGAGTGGGATCGGATCCGGGAGGGGGTTAATCGAGGGGGCCGCCGTCGGAGTTGATCGGGATTTTTAGTCCGCAACAGAGTGAGTGGTCGCGAGGTCCTTGGCTGAAGGGCGGGTTGGCGATGAAGGCGAGTGCGGTGAGTCGAGTCCTCCGAAGACGAAGAAGGGCGAGGCGCGACATGGTTCGGTGCGACAGAAACCGAATGTTTGTAACGCAATAGGTTACAAGGAGCCGGGGCGAGCGTGGGGGTCGGAGCCGCGGTGGGTCACGGGTTGGTTGGGGCGAATTTGAAGGGCACGG
Source organism: Opitutia bacterium (assembly GCA_947474935.1). Lineage (GTDB taxonomy): Bacteria > Verrucomicrobiota > Verrucomicrobiia > Opitutales > Opitutaceae > ER46. Next base: position 1,094 of record CANJKL010000025.1, on the reverse strand, counting down.
CTTTGAACGGGTTAGCGCGGATGGTGAGGGAGTTGATCACTCCCTCGAAGCCGGCGGTCGTTTTCAGCCAGTCGGCGGTAGCTTCGCATTGGGACGTGGCGCCGATTTTTTCGCCGGTCGCCGCATGGGCGACGGCGACGAGCGTGAGCTTTTGTTTGGCGCCGGCGACGGTGGCGCCGATTTCGAAGGAGGGCGCACCGCAGGCGGACGAGCCTTGACGGATGCGGCGGCACGGTCCGAATCGCGCGCATGTCCGAACCTGATCTTTCGTCCCCCGCGGCCGGTGGTGGTTGGCGCTTGGAGCATTCGTATGCGCAGTTGCCGGCACTGCTGCACGTGGCGGTGGCGCCGACGGCGGTGCGGGCGCCGCAGGTGGTCGTGTGGAATCGTAAATTGGCGGAGGAACTGGGGCTGGAGGCGGAGGCGTTGGCGGCTGGGGCGGAGATTTTTTCGGGGAATCGGCTGCCGCCGGGGGCGGCAGCGTTGGCGCAGGCTTATGCGGGGCACCAATACGGGCATTTCACGACACTGGGCGACGGGCGGGCGATTTTATTGGGGGAGCAGATCACGCCGGGTGGGCAGCGTTTTGATGTGCAACTGAAGGGCGCGGGGCCGACGCCGTTTTCGCGCCGGGGCGACGGGCGGGCGGCACTCGGGGCCATGTTGCGCGAATATGTGATCAGCGAAGCGATGCATGCGCTGGGAATTCCGACGACGCGGAGTCTGGCCGTGGTGGCGACGGGCGAGGACGTGTGGCGGCAGAGTGGAGCGAGGCCGGGGGCGGTGCTCACGCGGGTGGCGGCGAGCCACCTCCGCGTCGGGACGTTTGAGTGGGCTGCGGCGCGGAGCGATGAGGCGGCGTTGCGCGCCCTCGTGGCCTACACGGCGCAACGGCACTACCCGGAGCTCGCGGGCGCGGAGAATATGTCGCTTGCCCTGCTCGAGGCGGTGAGCGAGCGGCAGGCGCGCCTGATGGCGCAGTGGATGGGCGTGGGTTTCGTGCACGGGGTGATGAACACGGACAACATGGCGCTCTCGGGCGAGACGATCGATTACGGGCCGTGTGCCTTCATGGAGGCGTATGATCCGGCGAC
>CANJKL010000024.1:0-57916 GCA_947474935.1 Opitutia bacterium | reverse complement strand
GGTCGATCATGCGATCTCAATCGTCGAGACCGACGCCTTCAAGGCGATGATCGAGACGGCCGTGAAGGAATTCAAAAATTTCAAGGTCGCGGCCACCACGCTGCGCCACGTCATCACCGCCACGAAGAACGACTGGAGCGCGATCCTCTGGCACGACGGCAAATTCCACGAGAGCCGCCAGTATCCCGGCCTCGAGATCCTCGACCGCGTCGGCGGCGGCGACTCGTTCGCCTCGGGCCTGCAGTTCGGTTTCCTCCAGTTCAACGACGCCCAGAAGGCCGTCGAGTACGGCGCCGCCCACGGCGCGCTCGCCTCGACCACCCCCGGCGACACCTCGATGGCCACGCGCAAAGAGGTCGAAAAGACCATCGGCGGCGGCGGCGCCCGCGTCGTGCGTTGATCGTTCCGTAATCGCGCCGCGTTGAGCCCGTTGAATGGGCCGCGCGCAAATTCCTCAAAGGCCACAGGGGCGCAGCCACGCTGCGCCCCTTCGTTTTTAAAACGTCAGCCGCGTCAGACGAGCTCGACCATGCCCGGAATGGGCACCGGGCCGAACCGGCCGGGACCGGGGCCGTATTCCTTCGGGAAGATATCGAGCTTCGAGCTGTTGAGCAGCCAGCTCCACGAAATCTCCCGGCCCGTGTAGGCCGCCATGCGGCCGCCGATGGCGGTGAGCGTGCTCTCGGCCACCCGCTGCCCTTCGTTCAACGGCGTGCCATTGCGCATGCTCGCGATCAAATCCGTGTGCTCCTGCACCAGGGGATTCGGATTCGGGCCCGCGTAGTTAAACGATTTCTCGCCCCGAATGGAGCCGTTGTTGGGATCGGAGACTCCCCGGGTGCCGACGACGCGCTCGGCAATGCGGCCCGCCGATTTCGGGGAGTGGCGGCACATGCTGGCGACACGCGCACCGTTGGCGTATTCCATTTCCACGGCAAAATGATCCCAGATGTTGCCGGGCTTGTCGCCGCGGTTCTGCCGGCCGCCGAGACCGAGGAACTTCGCGGGCGGTCCGCCGAATGCCCAGTTCATGACGTCGAGATTGTGAATGTGCTGCTCGACGATCTGGTCGCCGCTCAACCAGTCCCAGTGATACCAATTCCAGCACTGCCATTCGAAATCGGTGAGGTCCGCGAGCCAGTCTTTCTTCTCGCGATACCAGACGTCCTCGCTGACCCAGTAACACTGGCCGCCGACGAGTTCGCCGATGTCGCCGCCGTGGATGCGCTGCATCGTCTCGATGTAGCTGGGCTGGTGACGCCGCTGCGTGCCGGCAACGACGGCGAGCCGCTTCTCCTTGGCGAGCTTCGCGGTGGCGATGACCGAGCGGCAGCCCACCGGATCCACCGCCACCGGCTTTTCCATGAACACGTTCTTGCCGGCGGCGATCGCCGCCGCGAAATGCTGGGGCCGAAAGCCCGGCGGCGTGGCCAGAATCACGAGGTCGATGTCGGTCGCGAGAAGCTTTTGATAGGCGTCGAATCCCGAGAAGCAGTGCTCGCGATCAAGCTCCACCTTGAGCTTGGTCCGGGTGGCCTCGACCTGCCGCTGGAACAGGTCGGCCAGCGCCACGATCTTCACGCCTGGCGCGGCATCGAGGCAGTTTTGCGCCGCGGCGGTGCCCCGCCCGCCGCAGCCGACCAGGCCGACGCGGATTGTGTCCGAGCCCGCGGTGGCGGCCATCACGCGCCGGGCGCCGAGGCTGCCCAGGACGGCGGCGCCGGCGGTGGCGCCGGACAACTTGACGAAATCGCGACGCGAAAGATCGGAGGGAGACGGGACATTCATGGGGAGGACGAGGGATCAGGGGTTGAAGGATGGCGGTAAACGCCACTGCGCACACCAACGGCCGCAGCCACGGCCGCCGACATGCCACGAAACGCCCGTCAATTTACGGCGATCCGGGCCGGAGGCGATCCCCGTTTGGAAATTCTCCACCCGCCATTCGCGCGCGCTGGCTCCGGCCGTGTCACGCAGTCGCGCGATTGTCATCGGGCAGGTCCGATTGATCAAAGCGAAGGAGGAGGAAAAGGGCATTGGCGCGCTTGAAAATATCCGGGGGCGGATCGGATTCAGGATTGCGCATCGCACCGCCAAGGAAACCACCTGAACTACCGGAATTCCGGTCGTCGCCGACGATGCGCCCGGAACCCATCGTCGCCACGGTCGCGGTCCGAACACACTCTCCCCGGTCTTCGGCCGCCCGACCATCGGGCCCGAACGGAACGACGCGATAAATCGTATGTCCGGCCAGAAAGAATGTTTTCCCGGAATTCGACTCTGCCGGAAATTCCATTCTCTTGGAGCGCAACCACTCCACCGCCAGCGGCGCGGGTTCATCCAAAATCATGGGACGAATCAAATTTCTCCGCCAGATGTTCTTCGACGGCCGCGGCCCGCCGGTGCCCTCGCCGGCCCGCCCGGATCCGGGCCGCTGGACCGACGACGCGATCACGGGCAGCTGCCTCGGCCATGCCACGGTGTTGCTGAATTTCCTTGGTGTGACCGTGCTCACCGACCCCGCCTTCTCCACGCGAGTCGGGCCGGGCATTGCCCCCTTCATCTTGGGACCCAGACGCTTCATCCGCCCCGCCCTGCTGCCGCGGGAATTTCCGGCGCCCGACGTCATCGTCCTTAGTCACGCCCATTTCGATCATTTCGATCTCGGCAGCCTCCGGAAATTTCCCCGCACGACCCCGGTCATCACGGCCCGGGCCACCGGCGACTTGCTGCGAAAGTTGCGGTTTCGGGAGATCCACGAGCTCGACTGGGGCCAGTCGGTCACGCTCACGCCGCGGGGAAAATCCCTGCGGATTACCGCGCTGGAAGTCTCACACTGGGGCGCCCGGATGATGCGCGACGAGCACCGGGGCTACAACGGCTACCTCCTCGAACGCGACGGCCGCACGGTCTGCTTCGCCGGCGACACAGCTTACACGCCCCTGTTCAAACGCCTGCGCAATCCGCGGCGCTCGCTCGATCTCATGCTCATGCCGATCGGCGCCTACGATCCGTGGATCCGGGCCCATTGCAGTCCCGAGCAGGCGGTCGCGATGGCCGCGCAGGCGCAGGCCAGTTATTTCGTCCCGATCCACCACCAGACATTCAAGCTCAGCTCGGAGCCGATGGAGGAGCCCGCCACGCGGTTGCGCGCGGCATTGGCGAACGAACCCCACCGGTTGCTCGCCGTCGGCACCGGGGAAACCTTCCGCATTCCGCTCGAAGGACCGAGCGCACCGTGGCGCCTGATGCGGCCTGTTGCCGGCTGAAACGCCCGCGCCCCCCTCACACGCCCGGGTCCGCCGCAAATTCGCGCGCCCGCTTCAGGTCCGTCTTGCCCGTGCCCAGCATTGGAATCTGGTCCACGTGCCGGATCATCCGGGGAACCCAAAGATTGGGCGCACCCGCCGCGAGCAACCGCGATCGCAGTTCGTCGATCGTGACCGGCCGCGTGGTGAGCAGGACGAGCGCCTCGCCCCTCGTCGCGTCGGGCAGGCCCACCACCAGAATCGTCGGGGCCTCGTTCGACTCCCAGCCGTAGGCCTGCAGGATCATCTGCTCGACGGTGCCGTGCGGTACCATCTCGCCGCCGATTTTTGAAAAACGCGAAAGCCGGCCCTCGATGAAGAGAAACCCGTCGTTGTCGAAGCGCCCCAAGTCGCCGGTGACAAACCAGCCGTCGCGAAACGCGGAGCGCGTCTTGTCCGGGTCGTTGAGATAGCCCTCGAACACATTCGCGCCACGGAACAGCACGATGCCCGTGTCCGTCAGCGCCCGCTCCCCGCCCGTATCGGGATCGACGATGCGCGCCGTCATGCCCGGCATCATCCGGCCGACCGAGCCGGCGCGCTTGCCGACCTGCGGCTCGTTCGTCGAAACCACCACGGGCGGATGCGGCTGGTTGATGTTGGTGGCCGGGGTGGTCTCGGTGAGACCGTAGCCCTGCAGGATATCGAGGTGAAAGGTCTCCATGAACCCACGGGCCAGGTCCTCCGGCAGTCTCTCGGCGCCCGTGACGACGAGATCGAGCGAAGCCAGCTCCGACGGATGGGCCCTTTTCAGGATCGGCCGGACAAAGGTCGGCGCCCCGAGGAGCACGGTCGCCTTCTCGTCGCGGATGGCGTCGATGACCTTGCGCGTCTCCAGCGGACTCGGCACCGTGACCACCCGGCAGCCACGCAGCATCGGATACCACAGCGTCACGGTGAAACCGAAGCTGTGAAACACGGGCAGGCAGCCGAGCAGCGAGCACGATTCGGGCAGGATGGAGAGCGAGGAAATCTGCGCGCAGTTCGCGAGCACGTTGCGGTGAGTCAGGACCACGCCCTTGGGCTCGCCCGAGCTGCCGCTGGTGAACAACAATCCCGCCTCCGCCCGGTCGCCGATCATCGGCAGCCGCAACAGTCCGGCGCACCACTGGTTCGGCAGCAACCAGGCGGCCGCGAGCCACGGCAGCATGGCCCGTTTGCCGCCCGCGGCGGTGATTTCGGTGCGCAGGTCGAGGGTGCGCGGTGGCCAGGGAAAGCCCGGCACCTTGGCGCGCAACGCATCGGCGGTGATCACGGTGGCCACGCCGGCGATGCGCAGGCTGGCCTCGATCGCCGCCCGCCCCGCGGTGAAATTCAGATTCACCGGCACCTTGCCCGCGACCATGACGGCGAGATTGGCGATGAAAGCCCCGGCGCCGGGCGGCAGGGCGATGCCGACGCGATTTTCCGGTACGGTTCGGCGCAGCCGGCCGGCCAGCGCCGCCGCCGCGGCAAAAATTTGCGCGCAGGTCAGCGGGCGGCGATCGGCGGTGCGATCGACGACGAGCAACCGGCCCGGATGCTTCGTCAGGGTGCGCACGCATTCGCGGCCGAGGTGGCGCCGCAACACGGGCCGTTCACCAAACGCAATCGCCCCCAAGTCGAGCAATTCCCGCCGCGCCCAGGCCACGCTCACCTGCTCCGGCGGCGTCGGCCGGCCAAAAGCGATAAAAACGGGAGTCGGCAGGAGCCGGGGCGATTTCCAAAGGTACTTGTTGCCCGCAAACGAGAAGATCGAACCCCACAGCCCGTCGAGCGCCGCGGCCACCACCGGCACGCCCGCCTGCCGCGCCATCACCTCGAATCCCCTCTTGATCTCCATCAGCTGTCCCGTCCGGGAAATATGCCCTTCCGGGCAAATGCACACGACCTCCCCCTGCCGGAGGGCGCGCACCGCCGCCCGGATCGCCTCCGTCGGACGTTCCGGGGCCACCGGAATGCAGCCGCTGACGTCGAAGCAAAAATCGAAAAACCAGTGATGCCGGAGGCCCTTGTAACCGACGAACCGGATGGGTCGTGGACAGACCAGCTGGAGCACCACCACATCGACGTAAGAAATGTGGTTGATGACCAGCAACACGCCACCGCGGGCGGGGAAATTTTCCGTCCCACTGGCCCGGACACGATAAAGCAGCCGGGCGACGAAACGCGCCATCAGCTCGAGAAACAACGGGAGGGTCGAGCGCCGTCGAAACAGGGGTAGGGCCATGGACGCCGTTTTATGCCGGTGAACTTGGAGGATGTTCAACCCGGATCTTGGTCTCCATGGCCGTCTTGAGCGCCCGCAAATCCTGCGCCAGCGCGTGGAATCCCGGAAAATCGAACTCCAGCCGGCGCAGGTCGCGCCGGTGCCGCTCGACCTCGCGCAGCGCGCAGTGGGTTTCGTGGGGCAAGCTTGGCCGGTCGGTGCCGTAGACGCGGAACTTCAACTGGGCGCGGGTATACGGCAGTCGTCCCGCCGCCTGGCCTGTGACCCACGCCGCCTCGGTCACGGAAGGTTCCCGGCCGCAAAGATACCACGCCTCGATCGCCGGCACCGCGATGCCCACCCCGCGCAGCACGCGCTCGCGGCCATGCGCCTTGGGCAGCTTCTTGGCCGTCTGGCGGAAAACGGCCCGAATCTGGCACATCCGGCACTGGGGATGAAAATAGCCCGGCGCGTCGTGGTCCCCGGTGTGAACCACGGAATCGTCGGAATCCACGACGACCACAAGGGCGTCGGTGTCGGTGTTGAAATGCAAATGCCGGATGACCGCCGGCAACACCTGCACCACATTCGGCCAGCCCCGCGCGCGAAACCCCGGCGCCACAAACTGCGGCCGGGCGCCATGGGCGGCCTCGACCAGCACGCGCAATGCGGCCTCATCCGCCGGCGACTCGCTCAGCAGCGCGAGCTTCATTCCTCGTCCGGCACGCCGCCGAGGATGCCGCTATACCACATGTCGCCGAGCGAACCTTCGCGCAGGAGCTCGGGCAGGTCGGGCCGGTCGGCCAGTCGCTCGAAATGCGCCGCGCGCCCGTGTTTGTGCGAGATCACGATCTCCTCGGGATGCCCGCGGAACAGATCGAGGAGATAGGGCGAGTGGGTGGTTGCCACCACCTGCGTCGGTGGACGCGTCAGTCCGTGCGACGACGGATAACTCAGCCGATACAGCAGGTCCCGGACTTCGCGCAGCATCCGGGGGTGAATGCCCCGGTCGACCTCCTCGATGCAGATCAACCGCGGCGGCGCCGACTCGAACGCGAGCGCCAGCAGCGCGAGCAGGTAGAGCGTGCCCTGGGACAATTCATTGGCCGGCACCAGGCCGTTTTCCTCGAGCTCCAGTCCGAGTTCGACCTGACCATCCGGTCGTTCGACCAGCTCCACCGATCGAAATTCCGAGGTGATCCGGCGCATCTCGGCCGTCAGCCCGGCAAAAGCCGCGGGATCGCGCTCGCGAATCCGCGCCAACATGGCGCTCAAGTTGCTCCCGTTACGGGTTAATTTCTCCCCGTTCTGCCGCGCCGACGGCATACCCATCGCGACGTGATCGAGAGCGTAACTGCGCATGCCGGCGAGTTCGGCGCGCAACCCCGGCCAGCCCGCGGCATCGGGAGGCTCGATGCCGATAAAATCGCAGGCCTCCTCCGCGACACACCCAAGTCGCGCCGAGATCGCTTCGTACGGCGGGGAGAAATGGACGTCGATCTCCGGGCCGGCCTCCCTGGTCACGGTCCGCGCTTCGCCTAGCGGCAGCTGCGAGAGCGAGCGCAACATCAGGATCGCCTCGATCAGGCTGGTCTTGCCGCTGCCATTGGGCCCGATGACGAGGTTGAAGGGCGCGAGCGTCAGGCTCGTGGCCCGCAGCGCCTTGAAATTTCGGAAAGCGATCGAAGCGATCACAGCCGGACGATGAGACGCGGCAGGATGCGATGCAACTCAAGCGTGCCCGCTCCGCACCAACACCAGGTCGTCCGCGTGCATCGAGACCCACACCCGATCGCCCGCATGCAGGGGCTCGCGCAGCGCACTCTCGTTCGCCACCACCGCCGTCAACCGCGTGCCCGCCAGGGTCGCCAGCACCAGCCGGTCGGTGGCGCCCTTGAACGTCTCCTCCTCAATCCGCGCCTCAAAGGTGTTTTCACCGGGAAGCGGCACCTTGCTGACATGCACTTTCTCCGGACGGATCGCTAGCATCGCCCGGACCGCCGCCGCCGGCCACGTGGTGGCGGAGAGTTGCAGGATGAGTCCTCCCTCCACCCGCACGCGCACGCCGGCGCCCTCGCGCGCAATCAACTCAAATTCGAGGAGATTGGCCTGGCCGATGAACTCCGCCGCGAACGCAGAGGCCGGCCGGTGATAGATCTCGTGCACGCTGTCGAGCTGTTCGATGCGCCCGCCGTGCATCAGCGCGATCCGGTCGCTCATCGTCAGGGCCTCTTCCTGATCGTGCGTGACGTAGATGAACGTGGTCCCGAGCCGGCGCTGCAGCCGCTTCAACTCGAGCTGCATGGCCTGCCGCAGACCCGCGTCGAGCGCGGACAACGGCTCGTCGAGGAGGAGCACCGCGGGCCGCGGCGCCAGTGCACGGGCCAGGGCCACGCGCTGGCGCTGGCCCCCGGAAAGCTGATGGGGCTTCCGGTCCTCCAAGCCGGCAAGCGACACCAGGGCCACGGCCTCGGCTACTCGCGCCGCGATTTCGGGCGCGGGCAGCCGCTGCATGCGCAGGCCGAACGCGACGTTGTCGCGTACGCTGAGATGCGGAAAGAGCGCATAGCTCTGGAAAACCTGGTTCACGTTACGCCGGTAGGGCGGGAGCTGCGTCACGTCCGCCCCGTCGAGCCACACCGTGCCACGCTCCGGAAGATCGAAACCGGCGATCAGCCGCAGCACCGTCGTCTTGCCGCAGCCCGAAGGGCCCAGCAGCGTGAGAAATTCGCCCGCGCGGACCGTCAGACTGACGTCCCGGACGGCGGCCACAGCGCCGAAATGCTTGGTGACACGGCGCAGCTCGATCGTGGCGCTCATCGGCGCACCTCCCCAAAACGCCCGCCCCGGCGCTGGAGCAGCCAGTACGCCGCGACAAACAGCAGCAGGAAGATGACGCCGAGAGCCGCGCCGAACGGCTTGTCGCGGGCCTGGCCGACGAATTGATCCTGGATGACGTTGCCGATCATCGGCACGCGCGCCCCGCCCATGAGATCAGTGACCGCAAACATGCCGATGGCCGGCACGAAAACCATCAGGATACCCGCCAGGAGACCGGGCCGCGTGAGCGGCAGTACAATGTGGACGAAGGCGCGCCAGGGACCGCAGCCGAGATCCTGGGCCGCCTCGATCAGGGCGGGATCGAGTTTTTCCGCGCTGCCGTAAATCGGCAGGATCATGAACGGGAGATAAACGTAGACCAATCCGATGAGCACCGCCACCGGCGTGTAAAGCAGTTCAAGCGGCGCGACGATCGCTCCCGCCGACAGCAACAGGCTATTGAGCAGTCCTTCCGACTTGAGGATCGTAATCCACGCGTAGGTGCGAATCAGAAAACTAGTCCAGAACGGGATCATGATCAGGAGCAACAGCCGGCTCCGCCAGGGCCCGCCGGCCCGGGCAATGAACCAGGCCACGGGATAACCAAGGACCGCACAAATCACCGTCGTCAATCCGGCGTAGCCGAGCGACCGGCCGAAGACGTTCAAGTAAATCGGATCGAACACCCGGCGATAATTTTCCCATGAGAAGGTGAAAATCACGCGACCCAGCTCGTCGCGTTCCGCGAAACTATACGCGACGAGAATCCCGGCCGGCACGACGACGAACGCCACGAGCCAGAGCACCAGCGGAGCCAGCAGGAGCCAGAGGGAAAGTCGCTTCATGGGCGCGGCGGGGGCGACGGGGCGGTTTCGCGGCGGCCCCCGGGTGCGCGACGCGGCGCCACCGGAGCAACTCGAATCGCGTGCGGGCTCATTGGGCGCTTTTCAAATCGGTCACGAGCTTGTCGATGTCGGCCGCCGCCTTCCCGATGTCGCGAAACGGCTGGAACGTTTCGAGTTTCGGATAACTGGCCGGATTGGCGAGTTGGGCCGGGGAAAGGAGTTTCCGCGCCGCGGCGTTGGGATTGGTGTAGGGAAACTCATCGGAGATCAGCTTGCTGACGTCGGGCCTCAGCACGTAGTCGAGGAAGCGATGCGCGGCATCGACGTTCCTCGCCGGCGCCGGCAGCGCAAGCACGTCCACGAAAGGATGCGCCCCCTCGACCGGCAGCACGTAGGTGAACTTCGGATTCTGCACGATCAGCCGCGCTGCCTCGCCACTCCAGACCACACCCAGGTCGACGTCACCGTTGAGCAGGGGCGTCTTCGGGCTGTCGGAGTCGAATACCTTCACCAGCTTGAGCCAGGCGGCGACGAGCGGCCTGGCCTGTGCGAGCGCGGCGGGGGTGATCGCATTTGGATCGAGCCCGAGGGTGACGAGCGCCCAGCTCACGATCTCCCGGTTGTCGTTCACCACGACGATGCGATTTTTAAACTTCGTTTGAAACAGATCGCGAAAGCCGCGGATCGGCTCTTTCACGATGGCCGTGTTGACCACGATGCCCACCGTGCCGGTCATGTAGGGCACCGTGAATTTCTGCCCGGGATCGTGGGGCAGCTGCAAAAATTCCGGCGCGATATTCTTCAAGTTGGGCAGCTTCGCCAGATCGAGCGGCCGGAGCAGCCGGTGCTTGATCAGCGACTCGGCGATGTAGTCCGGCGGCTGCACGAGATCGTAGGCGGCGCCGCCAGAAAGGAGCTTGGACAGCATTTCCTCCCCCGAGGCGTAGGTGTCGTAGTTGACCTTGATCCCAGTCTCCCGCGTAAAGCCGGCGATGACGGCCTGGGGCACGTATTCGGACCACGCGAAAAGATTCAACTCCGCGGCGGCGCGCAGGCCGGGGTCGCTGCCGGCGCCTGCCGCCAGAAGCAGGAGCGTCAGCGCCAGGCGCCGATGAGGGATGCGGGGAAAAAACGCGGCCATGAAGGGGAAGATAAATCAGCGGATGGATTTCTTGAGCCACTCCGAGAAAACCACCGCAGCCAGGGTCGCGAGAATGAAGATCGCGGAGAGCGCGTTGAGCATCGGATTGAGGCCCACCTTGGCCATGCCGAAGATCCGCAACGGGAGGGTGGCCGACGCGGGACTCGCGGTGAAATACGTCACGATGACTTCGTCCATCGACAGCGTGAATGCCATCAGGGCACCCGCGATGATCGCGGGGCAGAGGCTGGGCACGATCACCAGCCAGAACGCGCGGAGCGGAGTTGCCCCGAGGTCCAGCGCCGCCTCTTCCAGCGCCGGGTCGAGTCCGGCGAGCCGCGCCTGCACGGCCAGCAGCACGAAGGGAAAGCAAAACGTGATATGCGCGAAAATCACCGTCGCGAATCCGAGCGGCAGTCCCACGGTGGAAAACATCACGAGCAGACTCACGCCCATGATGATTTCCGGCATCATCACGGGCACCCCGACGAGCGTTTGCACCAGGCGGAAGCCCCGAAAGTGGTAACGGTGCAGCACCCAGGCCCCGAGCGTGCCGAGGACCACGGATGCGGCGGTCGTCACCCCGGCGACGATCAGACTGTTCCCGAGGGCGCGCATCAGCGGCGCGTGCGTCCACACCTCCCGGTACCATTCGAGCGTGAAGCGCTCCCAAACGATGTTGAGCCGCGCCGAATTGAACGAATACACCACCAGCACGAAAATCGGCAGATAGAGGAAAACGAGCACCGCGGCCGTCCAACCTCCGAGCAGCAGGTGAAAAACGCGCGGGCCCGGCAGCGGATGGCGGGGGGGGACGGAGTCGGGCGGCATGATGGCGCAAGTAGGATCGCGAAAATTATAGGGGAAGGTTGCACGCGGATCCGTCGCACCGACGCGCCAAAGACCGGCCGCTCAGGATAGGTACTGGATGATGCTCACCAGCGGCAAGAAGAGCGCGATCACGATCGTGCCGACCATCAGGGCCATGAGCACAATCATCACCGGCTCGATGATGGAGGTCAGTCCGGCCACGGCGTTATCCACCTCTTCATCGTAGGTGTCGGCAATGCGGGTGAGCATGTCCGGCAACGCGCCCGTTTCCTCCCCCACCTCGATCATGCTGGTCACCATGCCCGGGAAAATCCGGGTCGACTCCAGTGGCCCGGCCACGCCGTCGCCCTCCTTGACGCGATCGTGCACCACGTTGATCGCATTGGCTACATGCACATTGCCGCTGGTGTCGCGGGTGATCACCAGTGCCTGCAGGATCGGCACGCCCGAAGCCAGCAGGGTTCCGAACGTCCGGGTGAAACGGGCGATGGCGGCCTTCAAAAACAAATCGCCGGTCACGGGCAGCCGGATCAAAGCCCAGTCGATCGCCCGCCGGCCCCGGCGCGTCCGGCCCACGAGTTGAAAACCGACATAGGCGGCGAAAAAACCGGCCCCCGCCACCACGTAATGGTCCTTGAGGAAATTGCTCACGGTGAGCAGCCCCTGGGTCAGCGCCGGCAGGGGCTGCCCCTTCAGAAGCCCGCTGAAAATATCCTGGAATTTCGGCACCACGAAAATCATCAGCACGGATACGATGGCCGCCGCGACACACACGATGACCACGGGATAAACCATCGCCGATTTCACTTTTCCGGAGATTCGCTGGGCCTTCTCCATGAAGACCGCGAGGCGCTCGAGGATGGTGTCGAGCACGCCGCCGGCCTCGCCCGCCTTGACCATGTTGACGTAGAGCCGGTCAAAGACGCGATCGTTTGCCGCTAGGCCGTCGGAAAAATTCCCGCCCGACCGGATGGTATCGGCGATGTTCTCGATCACGGCCTGGAACGCCGGCCGCTTCTCCTGTCGCGCGAGCACCTCGAGGCTGCGCAGAATCGGCATGCCGGCGCGAACCAGCGTCGCCAGCTGGCGAGTGAAGACGGCGAGGCCCTTGGCATTGATCAGCCGGCCGAAAATACGCCTCCGGCGCCGGGCGGCGGCTCCGGCCGGCCCGACCCGGCCGCCCGGCCGTCCGGCCGCCTTCGCCGGGAGTGCAGCCGAAGCGGCCAGAGGCGCATCGGCGCGAATGGATAATTTAGCCATGGGGGAAATCGACGGGCGCCGGGTGCGTCACGTATATTTAATCACTTCCTCGACTGACGTGTGGCCGTCGAAAATGGCGCGAAGCCCGTCGTCCCGCAGCGTCCGCATGCCGTGTTCGATGGCCTTTTGCCGAATCACCAGCGTCGGGGCGCGGGCCGTGATCAAGTCGCGCACGGGTTCGCTGACGCGCAGCCATTCATAAATGCCGAGCCGGCCACGATAGCCGGACTGGCTGCACGCGGGGCAGCCCCGCCCATGGGAAAATTGCCGGTCGCCGGAACCATTGCTCCGCAGGCCGAGCTGCGTGAGCATTTCGGGCGCGGGATCGTACGCGGTTTTGCACTGCCGGCAAATCCGCCGCACGAGCCGCTGCGCGAGGACCGCTTCCAGCGTGGATGCCACGAGAAAAGACTCCACCCCCATGTCGACGAGCCGGGTAACCGCGCCCGCGGCGTCGTTCGTGTGCAGCGTCGAAAGCACCAGATGGCCGGTGAGCGAGGCTTGAATGGCAATCTGGGCGGTCTCGAGGTCGCGGATCTCCCCCACCATGATCACATCGGGATCCTGCCGCAAAAAAGACCGCAACACCGCCGCGAACGTCAGGCCCACCAGGGGATTCACCGGGACCTGCATGATGCCCTCGATCTCGTATTCCACCGGGTCCTCCGCGGTCAGGATCTTCAAGTCGATCGTGTTGATCACCCGCAGACCGCTGTAAAGCGTCGTGGTTTTGCCGGAGCCGGTCGGCCCGGTGACGATAAAGATCCCGTTCGGCCGGCGCACGAGTTCCTGAACGCCGGCAAACACGTCGGCGGGCATCCCCAGCTGGGTGATGTCGAGTTGCACCGCCGACTGGTCGAGCACCCGCAACACCACGCTTTCGCCAAACTGGGTCGGAAGGGTCGACACCCGCAGATCGACCGGCCGGCCGGCGACCGCGATCTTGATTCGACCGTCCTGCGGAATGCGGCGCTCGGCGATGTTGAGATTGGCGAGGACCTTGATGCGCGAGATGATGGGCAGGGCCAGTGACTTCGGCGGCGGAGCCATTTCGTGGAGCGCACCGTCGATGCGATAACGAATCTTGAACTCGTGCTCGAAGGGCTCGAAATGGACATCGCTCGCCTGGTCCCGGATCGCCTGGCCCAGCACCAGATTCACTAACTTGATGATCGGCGTTTGTTCGGCCAGCGCCTCGATATCGCGCTTCGAGAGCTCCCGATCCTCGGCCGGCGCGAGCCGGTCCGCCCGAATTTCCTGGAGCAGGTCGTCGAGGCTCTCCTCGTCTTCACCATAGTGGAGCTTGATCTGGATCTCGACCTTGTCGGGGTCGGCAAAAAAAAGCCTCACCTGCCGGTTGAGGGCGAACGCCAAGTCGTCGACCGCATGAGGACTGAACGGGTCCGCCACCACGAGATCGATGTTCCGATCGTCGGCCTGCAGCGGCATCACCCCATAGTCGCGGGCGAGCCGGCCGGTGACCGCGGCAATGGCCGCGCCGGGAAACTGGGCCGGCAACTCGGGCAGGAAGTCGTAGCCGAGATGATCGGCAATGCGCCGGAGGAGATCGGCCCGGTCGATGAGTCCGAGGTCGACCACGACGTCCGCGAGCGATTTGCCGGTGGCACGATGCTCCGCATTGAGCTCATCGAGGTCCGCCGTCTCCATCAGCCGCTGTTCCTTCAGGAACGCGTAAACGGCCGCATTGTGGCTGGGGAACATGACCGGCGCCGGGACTCACACCTCGCGAAGCTTCAACCCCATCTGGAGGAATTTCTCGCGCATCAAATTCGGATCCTGCGCCTTGTCCAGCGCCTCGTCCGGCGATACGAGTTCGCGGTTCACGAGGCTCATCAAATGCGTGTCCATGGTGATCATGCCCAGCTGGGCGCCCGTCTGAATGTCGGACGTGATCCGGAACGTCTTGTTTTCGCGGATGAGCGAACCGATGGAGGTCGTGTTGACCATGATTTCGTAGGCCGCGATGCGGCCGCCGCCGACCTTTTTGCACAGGACCTGGGAGATGACCGCGACCAGCGACGACGCGAGCTGCGTGCGAATCATGTCCTTCATGTTTGCCGGGAAGGCATCGACGATGCGATCGACGGTTTTCGCCGCGCTGTTGGTGTGCAGGGTGCCGAAGACCAGATGACCCGTCTCGGCGGCGCTGATCGCCGCCTCGATCGTCTCCAGATCGCGCATTTCACCGACGAGAATGACATCCGGATCCTGCCGCAAGGCGCGCCGGATCGCCTCGGAAAAACTCGGCACGTCGACGTGCACCTCGCGCTGCGTCACGACACAACGCTTGTGATTGTGGTAATATTCGATCGGGTCCTCGATCGTGATGATGTGCCCGTCGCGGGACTCGTTCATGTAGTTTACCATCGAGGCGAGGGTCGTCGACTTGCCCGAGCCGGTCGGACCGGTCACGAGAATGAGGCCGCGCGGCCGGAAGAGCAGTTCGCGGATCTTGTCGGGTAGGCCAATGTCACGCAGGCCGAACATCTTGTAGGGGATCTGCCGCAGGACCATACCGTAGTTCGACTTGGACTTGAGCACCGACACGCGGAAACGAGCCTTTTCGCCGAAAGCGAAACCGAAATCGGCGCCGCCATTGAGCTTCACGTTGCTCACATGGGAATCGGGCGTGATGGCCAGCATGAGCTTCTCCGTGTCGCCCGGCGTGAGCGGCGGACCGTCGATCGGCATCATGCTGCCACTAAGCCGCAGCGTTGGCGGCTGGCCGACTTGCAAGTGGAGATCGGAGGCGCCCTGGTCGACCATCAGGTCGAGCAAATCATTCATTTCGTAGCTCATGGTGCGGGGGGATGGAGGGATGGAAATCGCGCGCAATCGCCAGGCTGGGAGTGAGACGAGGGACCATGGTAACGATCAAGCCGCGCCGACTCAAGAGTAGCCCGAACCCGGAGACGAGTTCTCCCGCATTCGCCAGAATGCTGCCGGCGGCGCGCCGATCGGAGGCCCGCGGGACGGCTCAGGCCGGGCCGCTGACAAACCCGTGGGGAAAGCGGAGGCATGGAAATTTAAACCCGGGCCGCGCTTCAATCCGCGTCGCCCACCGTGATCGAAACGACCTCCTCGATCGTGGTCAAACCAGCCGTGACTTTACGCACGCCGTCCTCCCGCATCGAGCGCATGCCGAGCGCCCGGGCCTTTTCCCGCAACGCGGCCGTGCCCGCCTGTTCATAAATCATTTTCTGGATTTCCTCGTTGACGACGAGGATTTCAAACAGGCCCATCCGCCCCCGATAACCCGTGGCATTGCAGGCGGCGCAACCGTCGCCACGAACAAAGGTCGCGCTGGCAACCTGGGCCGGCGCGATGCCGAGGGCGCGCAACGCATTCGCGTCGGGCCCGCAGGACCGCTGGCACTGCGGGCAGACCTTGCGCACGAGCCGCTGCGCCATCACCGCGCGCAGCGAAGTCGATACGAGGAAGGGCTTCACCCCGAGGTCGATCAGGCGGGTGACCGCGCCCGGAGCATCGTTCGTGTGCAGGGTGGAAAAAACCATGTGCCCGGTCAGCGACGCGTTGATCGCCATTTCCGCCGTCTCCAGGTCGCGAATCTCCCCCACCATCACGACATTCGGCGCCTGGCGCAGCATGGCCCGCAGCGCCGAGGCAAACGTCATGCCGACCTCATGGCGCACCGGCACTTGGTTGATGCCGTTGAGTTGATACTCGACCGGGTCCTCGACCGTAATGATCTTGCGGTCGGGTTTGTTGATGTGGTGCAGGCAGCCGTACAAAGTCGTCGTCTTGCCCGAGCCGGTGGGGCCGGTGACCAGCAGGATGCCATCCGGCAGCGTGATTAGCCGTTCGAATGTGGCGGCGTCGTCGCTAAAGAAGCCGAGTTCCGGAAGCCCCAACTGCAATCCCTCCTTGTCCAGAATGCGCATCACGATGCTCTCGCCATGAGCCGTGGGCAGGGTCGAGACCCGTAGGTCAAGCTGCCGGCCGCCGACGCCGACCTGAATCCGGCCGTCCTGGGGAAGGCGTTTTTCGGCGATGCTGATGTTCGCCATGATCTTCACGCGCGAGATCATGGCCAGCTGCAGACGTTTCGGCGGATTTTCGACTTCGATCAAGACCCCATCGATCCGATACCGAACCCGAAATCGTTTCTCCAGCGGTTCAAGGTGAATGTCCGACGCGCGCCGCTGGATCGCTTCGAAAATGATTTGGTGCACGAGCTTGATGATCGGCGCGTCCGCCGAGGCATCGCTGACATCGCCCGCCCCATGCGTTTTGGTGATCACCGCAGCCGGGTTGGTCTCTGCCGAGGAAGACAGACTGCCCAGCAGCGCATCGAACGAACCGGCGTCACGACCGTAGAACCGATCGATGGCGGATCCAATCTCACCCGCCGTGGCGACCAGCGGCTCGATGGGAATCTTCAGCAGGTACCCGAGGGCGTCGATTCCGTCCGTATCGAGCGGATCGGCGATGGCCACCCGGAGCCGCTCGCCCGCGCGCGCCAACGGCAGCAGGCGATAACGCCCCGCCAGCGCCCGGGGCACGAGCGCCAGGACCTCCGCTGCGATCCGGACCAGAGCCAAGTCCGGCGCCATGGCCATGCCAAATTCCGCCGCCAGCATTTCCGCCACCCGTCGGTGATCGATCGCCCCCTGCCCGATCAAAACATCGAGTAAACTCGGCGGAGGCCTGGTCTCGTCGCGCTGACCGGCAACCAGCGCCCGGGCCACTTCGATCTGGTCGGGCCGCAAAAATCCGCGCGCAACCGCAAGCTCGAGAACAAAGTCGTGCATTTCCGCGCCGACGATCGAACGGGGAGGCGTCACGGCCTTCGCCTCCGTCGCCGGCCAGATGCCCCACCGCCCGCCACTGGCGATTCTTCGCAGCGCTCGGAATCCAGGGCGGAAGGCATCGCAGGGGACCGGACGCGGCTATTTGGGAGCGAGGCTGAGCAGGAATTCCGCGTTGGATTTCGTCTTTTTCAGCCGCGTGATCAGCATCTCCATCGATTCGATCGGACCGAGTCCCTGCATCGCGCGCCGCAACCCATAGATGCGCTGCAATTCTTCGGGATGGTAAATCAGCTCCTCCTTGCGGGTGCCGGAGCGGTCGATGTTGATGGCGGGAAAGATGCGCCGCTCGACCAACCCGCGATCGAGATGGAGCTCGCTGTTGCCCGTGCCCTTGAATTCCTCGAAGATGATCTCGTCCATGCGACTGCCGGTGTCGACCAGCGCGCTGGCGATGATGGTCAGACTGCCGCCACCCTCGATGTTGCGGGCGGAGCCGAAGAACCGCTTCGGTTTCTGCAACGCATTCGACTCGAGGCCGCCGGACATGGTCTTGCCCTGGTTGCCCGCCAGCGCGTTGTACGCGCGGGCCAGCCGGGTGATGGAATCAAGGAGGATCACGACGTGCTCCCCCTGTTCGACGCGGCGCCGGCAAATCTCGATCACCATCTCGGCGCAATGCACGTGGCTCTCCGGCGTTTCGTCGAAGGTCGAGGAAACCACCTCACCCTTGGTGTGGCGCCGGAAATCCGTCACTTCCTCCGGACGCTCGTCGATCAGCAGGAGGATGAGCTTCACCTCCGGACTGTTTTCCGAGATCGAGTTCGCGATGTTCTGGAGGAGGATGGTCTTGCCTGTCCGCGGCGGCGCGACGATCAGTCCGCGCTGGCCGAAGCCGATGGGCGTAAGGATGTCGACGGCCCGCATCGAAACGTCCTTCACATGAATCTCCGGCGCCTCGAGCAGGATGCGCTTGAGGGGATAATACGGCACCAGCTCCTCAAACGGCGTCACCTTGGAGATGTCGTCGGGCTTTGCCCCCATCACCGCGTCGATGCGCACCACGGAGGGGCAACGCTCACCTTCCTGTGGCGGCTGGAGCGTGACCTCGACGCGATGACCGCGCTTGAGGCCATAACGCTTCACGAGGCTGTCCGGCAGATAGGAGTCCTCCGGATACAGGCGGTAATTGACCTTTTCGTGCACGACGAACGACCCGCGGTCGGTGACATCGATGTAGCCGCGGTCACGCAGCGTGCGTTTCTTCTCGGCGGCAAACTTGAAAATGCCCGCGAGCAATTGGCGACGGTTCGGCGCGCCTTCGAACACCGTACCCAGATTGCGGGCATAGGCGGTCAGCTCCGCGAGAGTCATCGCATAAATCTCGTTCAACCAGAGCGGCTCGCCGGTGCCGGACGAGAGGTCGATGGCCAGCGCGTCGAGTGCGACTAGATCTAGGAAGCGGGACGGATTCGGCAGGTCGCCAAAAACCGGGACATTGCTCGGCGGCGGTGGCTGGGGCGGATTTTGCTCGCGGCCTCCACCACCTCCACCGCCTCCACCGCCCCCACCCGGCTGCCAATGGCCTCCGCCGCCGCCGTGACGGCCCCGCTTCCGCTTGCCATGTTTCCAAAAACCGCGGTCACCGCGATCAGGCTGGCCCTGCTGCCAGTCCCCGCGATTACCCTGCCCACCCTGAGCGCCCTGCCCGCCCTGGGCCCCCTGGCCGCCTGCCGTGGGCGCGGAGCTGGACGAAGGCTCGCTCTCGACGAACGATGCCGGATGCGAAGCACTCGGGGCTGGCGGCACCTCCGCCACCGGTGAGTGGTCAACCGGAAGGCGTTCGTTACGGACGAGCTGTTCCTCGATCCGCCGGGCGGGCTCGCGCGGCGACGGAGCCGGTGCTTCCTCCCGGGGCGGAGGTGGCACTGGGAAGAGTTCACGCTCCACGATAACTGGGACCGCCGGTGAACTTGCTCTTGTCGTCCGTGTCGTTTTCGCCGGCTTTTCCGACTTTGGTTTGCGCGGAGCGCTCCGCGTCAAACGGGATTTCTTTTTGCCGGCAGCGGTGTCGGAAGACGGCGTTTCGCCGTCGGATTTGGAAGGAAGGGCCATGTAAAAGTGAGTCTTAAGGAATGCGAGGCACGATCGCTGCGGACCGTCAGCGGCTGGCCAGAAGCGCAGTGACCAAGTGATCGACCTGAGTCCCGAGGAATTCGGCGGAGCCTTGATTCCAAAGGACCAGATCGGACAGCTCGATTTTCCGCGCTAGCGGCAGTTGCTTGGAGATTCGCTGCCCGGCGAGCACGTGCGGAAGGCCGCGTTGCTCCAGTCGGGCGAGTTGCGAACTCGGAGCACAGGCGACGCACACCGTGAAATCAAACCAATTCTCCAGCGCCTTTTCGAACAGCAAGGGCACTTCGACCGCCCAATGGGCCGATGGTTCGGCCGCGAAAGCCGCCCGCCAGAAGGAAAAAACCGCCGGATGCGTAAGCTCCTCCAGCCAGCCAAGCTCGGTCTCGTCGGTGAACACCCGCGCCGCGAGGTCCGGCCGGCTCACCACCCCGGCCCGATCCACCACCGGTTCGCCATAACGGACGCGGAGGGCCGCCACCACGGCAGGAGTCGTCAGGACATGCTCACGCACAATGCGGTCGGAATCGAGCCGGCGAAATCCACGCGCTTCCAACAGACGCGTCACCGTCGATTTGCCACAACCCAGGCCACCGGTAATCCCTGCGATCATTCAGTATTTACTGCAGAGCTTTGGGCTTGCGACGCGATTCCGCAAATTCTTAATCAGCCATCGCTCGGTCGTGCCGCTTACCCCGGTCAGGTCGAGGTGAAACCCTTCCTTTCCCCGTGCTCAAGTTTCCATCTGTCGACACGAAGGACGCCACCAAAGTAGCGGCGTTTGCGCGGGGAAAATTCTCGGGAATGTACCCCGGGGCGGGCCTGCACTGGCTCGAGCGGCTTTTCGCCGATATGGACGATCTTTTTTCGGGCCGAAATCCCGATTACGCTGCGGTCGACATTCGCTACCACGATTTCGAACACACGTTGCAGGCAACCCTGTGCCTCGTGCTGCTGCTCGAAGGCCGGCACAAGGCCGGGGTCGAACCCAAGCTGAACGCCCGCCAGTTTGAACTCGCGCTGTCGGCCGTCCTCTTGCACGACGCCGGCTACATCAAGTTGCGCTCCGACACCGTCGGGACCGGCGCCAAGTACACGTTTTGCCACGTCCTGCGGAGTTGTGCCTTTGCCGCCTCGTACCTTCCCACCCTCGGTGCGACCGACTACGAAGTGGAAGCCGTGCTCGGCGCGATCAACTGCACCGGCCCGTCCAAGCAAGTCAGCCGTTTACATTTCCGGGAGCAGGTCGAACGGATCATCGGCTGCGCCCTGGCCACCGCCGATTATCTGGGCCAGATGGCCGCGCCGGACTATCCCGACGAACTCGGAATCCTGTTCGAAGAATTCCAGGAGTCGGACAACTTCATCCACCTTCCGCCCTCGCGGCGAACCTTCAAATCGGCCGACGATTTGATCAATCTGACTCCCGTATTCTGGAAGCAGTTCGTGCTGCCAAAGCTCGAGAGCGACTTTCAGGCGGTCTATCGGTTTCTCGCCCGTCCCTATCCGCACGGCCGGAACGCCTACCTCGACGCGGTGGAAAAAAACATCGCGAAGCTCAAACGCCGGGTGGCGTCGCGGGGCGGTCAGGTATGCGCCGCCTCACGCGGGCCGAGCGTAGCACGTTGATCGCATGCTCGCGACCATCACTTCGGCCGCCCTCCAAGGCATCGACGCCGAGGTCGTACACGTTGAGGTAAATACCGGCGAGGCCGGTGAACCCAAACTGATCCTCGTCGGGCTGCCCGACGCCGCCGTCAAGGAGTCCGACGACCGGGTTTTCTCGGCGCTGAGCAACAGTGGCTTCAAGCCGCCCCGCACCCGGACGACCATCAACCTCGCTCCCGGCAATCTTCGCAAGGAGGGCCCGTTTTACGATCTGCCGATCGCGCTCGGTATCCTGGCGGCGACAGGCCAACTGCACGCGGCCCAGCTCTCCGAGTACCTGATTGCGGGCGAACTCAGTCTCTCCGGCGCGACGCGGCCCGTCCGTGGTGCACTGGCGATGGCCCGACTGGCCGTCAGACTGGGAAAACGCGGAGTGCTGCTGCCCGCACGCTCCGCCGAGGAGGCCGCGCTGGTCGACGGAGTCGAAATCTACCGCGTGGATTCGCTGGATGCCGCCGTCCGCCTCCTGAGTGGCGAAGCCGGCGTCCGGCCCCTCGCCGCCACCACCATCGGCCATCGGACCGGGGTGACTACGACTGAAGGTGCGGTGGATTTCGCGGAATTAAAGGGCCAGCATGCGTTGCGCCGTGCCGTCGAGGTCGCCGTCGCCGGAAACCATAATTTACTGATGATCGGTCCGCCCGGTGCAGGAAAGTCAATGATCGCGAAACGCATCCCGTCGATCATGCCCGCCCCCACCCGCGAGGAGCATCTGGAAATCCTTGGCATTCACTCGGCGGCGGGGCGCACGATCAGCGGCGAGATGATTTGGGAATCGCGGCCGTTTCGCTCGCCCCACCATACCGTCTCGGACGTCGCCCTGTTGGGGGGCGGAACGATCCCCGGTCCCGGAGAAATTTCGCTGGCTCATCACGGGGTGTTGTTTCTCGACGAACTGCCCGAGTTCAAGCGTTCCGCGCTTGAGGTGTTGCGCCAGCCGCTCGAAGACGGCGACGTCACCATCTCGCGCAGCGCGGGAAAAATCACTTTGCCCTGCGCCTTCATGCTCGTGGCGGCGATGAACCCCTGCCCCTGCGGCTATCTCGGCGATCCGCGGCACGAGTGCCGGTGCACGCCGACGCAGATCCAGCGGTACCGGGCCCGCATCAGCGGCCCGCTCCTCGACCGCATCGATCTGCACATCGAGGCGCCGGCACTGTCGGTCGCGGAATTGCGTTCGGAAAAGGCCGGCGAATCCTCCTCCGCGTTGCGGGGCCGCATCCAAACCGCGCGCACCGCTCAGCACGCCCGCTTTGCCGGCACCCGGATCACGTCCAATGCCCGCATGACTCATGCCCAAATTCGAAAATTCTGCGGCATCGATGCTTCACTGGGCGACCTCCTGCAACATGCAATGGAACAACTGCACCTCTCCGCGCGAGCCTACGATCGCATCCTCAAGGTCGCCCGCACGATCGCGGATCTGGCCGGAACCGCGAACATCGAGTCGCCGCACCTGCTGGAGGCGATTCAATACCGCAGCCTCGACCGATCGGTGTTTTACTGAGACGCGGCCAGACGGCAACGCCTGCCCGACGGGCTGACGTCACCCGTTCTTCATGCCCTTTAATTCCGCGCTGTTCCTTTTTCTTTTCCTGCCGTTGCTCGGGCTGGCGTGCCTGCTGGCCCCCCGCAACCGACACAACGCGATCCTGCTCGCCGCCAGCGCGCTGTTCTACGCGTGGGGCGAGCCGACGTTCATCCTCGTCGTGCTTTTTTCGTCCGGGCTCGATTACCTCATCGGCCTGAAGTTGGCGGCAAACTCGAACCCGGCCCAGCGCAAGGGCTGGGTCGCCCTCGCGGTCGTGGCCAATCTCGGAGTGTTGGTCTATTTCAAATACACCAATTTCTTTCTGGAAAATGTCGGCGCGCTGCTGACCTGGACCGGTCTGAAACCGCCAGCCTGGCTGCCGATTGCCCTGCCCATCGGCGTTTCCTTCATCGTTTTCGAAAAGATCACCTACGTCGTCGATCTTTACCGGGGAACCGGGAAGCCGGCCGCCAGTTTTTCCCGTTACCTGTTGTACGTTCTCTTTTTCCCCAAACTGATGGCCGGCCCGATCATCAAATATCACGAAATTGCCGATCAGCTCGAAAAACGGGCCGTGAGATGGGAAGACCTCCGGAAGGGCTCGATGCGTTTTGTCTTCGGTCTCGCCAAGAAATGCCTGCTGGCGGACACGACCGGATATTTTGCCGATAAAGTCTTCGCCCTGCCGGCGGGAAACCTCGATCCGCTGGCCGCCTGGACCGGTCTGCTCTGTTTCGCCGTCCAGATCTACTTCGATTTTTCCGGTTACTCGGACATGGCGATCGGATTGGCGCGCTGTCTGGGTTTTCACCTCCGGGAGAATTTCAACCAGCCGTATCTCGCGCTGAATTTCACCGACTTCTGGCGGCGCTGGCACATCTCCCTTTCCAGCTGGATCAAGGAATACCTGTACGTCCCTTTAGGCGGCAGCCGCGGGACCGAGGCCCGGACCTATTTCAATCTCTGGCTCTGTTTCCTGTTGTCGGGCCTGTGGCACGGAGCGAGTTGGATGTTTATTTGCTGGGGAGCCTATCACGGTTTCGTGCTCGCCGTGGAAAGGCGGTGGTGGCTGGACGCCCAGCGCCGGCTGCCGGCCGGGGTCAACCGCGGCCTTACCTTTCTCCTGGTGGTGCTGGGCTGGATTCCCTTTCGAGCCTAAACCCCCGCGCAAGCCGGGGCGTTTTTTGCCGCGCTGTTTCGCCCGCGGCCGGCCGGGGTGGAGATCAGCGGCGAAATCTGGGCCTTCCTTTTCGTCAGCCTCGCCATTTGCCTCTGGCCGGCACTGCGGGGAGCGCCTTCTCCCGGGGAAGCGGATACCCGGTTCCCGTGGGCTCGCAGCCTCGGCCTCGCGGCCGGTTTCGCGCTCTTCTGGGTCGCGGTGGCGCGTCTGGCCAGCAGTTCCTACCAGTCGTTCATCTACTTTCGGTTTTGAACCATCATGCCCGCGGTCTCGTCATTTCAGAAGATTTTGCTGCTGTCGTTCTTCGTGCTGCTCTTTTTCCCGGGCGGCTATCTGGTGGCGAATCGATTCCGCTTCGGCCAGTGGGGCATCGACCTTGGTCTGACCGGTGCCGCCGAGCGACAGGAACTGCCCGCATTCACCGCGGCGGCCTGGTGGAGCGGACATTTCCAGCGCGATTTCCTCGGATGGTTCGGCACTTATTTCGGCCAGAAGCCGCGCCTCGTTAAGCACTACAATGGTTTTCTGTACGCCGCGTTCCGCGTCTCTCACATGAACGGCGACACCCTGCGCCTCGGTCCGCGGGACTGGATCTTCGAGGATCTTTATCTGCGGGATTTTTTCGATGGCGAACCGCCGGCACCCGCGTCGGCCCTGACCGAACGGGCGGACGCCATCGCCCGACTGCACCGCGCCTGCGAGCAAATGGGAATCTGTTTTCTGCTCGTCATCTCTCCGAACAAAGCCGCGTTTCATCCCGAAGAAGCGCCCCTTTGGTTCCAACGCAAGGGCGTGAAAATCGAACGGGACGTCGACCGCTTTCTCCGTCTGCTCAAGGAAAGGAAGATTCCCGTCGTCGACGCCCACACCCGGCTCGTGGAAAAAAGAAAAGCGGGTGAGCCTTGGCCTTTCTTTCCGCGAGGAGGCACGCACTGGAACCTCTGGGCGGCCAGCCTGGTGCTCCAGAATATCCTCGAGCAGGCGGAGCACTTTTTCCAACGGCCCATGGCCCGGCTGGTTGCAAGCCATCCCCGCGTGGATTTTACACCTGAGGGAACCGATACCGATCTCGCACGCCTGCTGAACCTTCCCGTGCCACCGACCAATTATCCGGCCGTGAAATTCGACCGGCGGATCGAAACAAGACCGGATACTTTTCTGCCCCGCACGTTCTGGGTCGGTGACAGTTTCAGCCGCCAACTCCTGCAAGTGGCCGCCACCGATACTCAAGGCGTGTTCGCGACCCTGGACTACGGGTTCTATTTTGACGAATTTCGTCGCTGGAGCGAACCCGGTTTGTTCATCGAGGCCGGCGCCCGGGTCCCGGTGCCGGCGTTGCGTTCGGCCGAGTTGATCGTCCTCGAAATGAACGAGGCGGCGATCACCCGTTTCGACTACTCGATTCGATTCGCCAACGAGGCGGTCCGCCGGCTGCGCTAACGCGGCCGGCGCGGAGTCCAGCCGTCATCCGGATCGCATCGAACGCAAGGCCGTGCCGGCGGGTGCTTCCCCTTGACTCTCCTTCGAGCGGACCTAGCCTCGCGCACTTTTCTTTGGCATGGCCCAGGACCTGAAAGACACTCTGCAGCTTCCAAAAACGGATTTCCCGATGCGCGCCGGCCTGGCGCAGCGTGAGCCAGGGCGGGTTGCGCACTGGGAAAAGACCGGGCTCTACGACGCCCTCCAGAAAAAGCGCGCCGGGGCCCCCGCCTTTGTCCTCCACGACGGCCCGCCCTTCACCAACGGCGACGTCCACATCGGCACGGCGCTAAACAAATCCCTCAAGGATTTCGTCAACCGCTACAAGTCCATGCGGGGCTTCCGGACGCCCTTCGTCCCCGGCTGGGACTGCCACGGCCTGCCCATCGAACAAAAAGTCTCCCGCGAAGTCCGCGACGAAAAGCTCACCCTGACGACCGCGCAGTTGCGGGCGCGGTGCGACGCATTTTCCGAAAGCTGGATTGCGAAGCAGACCGCGCAGTTCAAGCGCATTGGCGTCCTCGCGGACTGGAAAAACGAGTACAAAACGAAGACCCCCGCCTTCGAAGCCGACATCGTGCGCACCTTCGCCGAGTTTGTCGAAAAGGGCCTCGTTTACCGCAGCAAGAAACCCGTTTACTGGAGCATTCCCTTCGAAACCGCGCTCGCCGAGGCCGAGATCGAATACAAGGACCACACCTCGATCGCGATCTGGGTAAAGTTCGCCGTGCCCGCCGCCGAGGCGCAAAAATTCGGCCTGCCCGCCGACAAGCCGCTCTTCGTTGTCATCTGGACGACCACTCCGTGGACGATCCCCGCGAATCTCGCGATCGCCGTTCACCCCGAGGTCGACTACGTCGTCGCCGACCTCGGCGCCGAACGAATCATCATCGCCGAGGCCCTGCTCGGTTCCGTGCTCGCCGCCGCGAAGATCGAAGCCGCGCCCACCATCACCGCGAAGCGCAAGGGCGCCGAGTTGGAGAAACTCGCCCCTCGCCATCCCTTGATCGACCGCGCCTCGCCGGTCGTGCTCGCCGACTACGTCACCACCGACAGCGGAACCGGTGCCGTCCATACCGCCCCCGGCCACGGCGCGGAAGATTATCTCACCGGCCTCAAA
Organism: Opitutia bacterium; assembly: GCA_947474935.1. Taxonomy (GTDB): domain Bacteria; phylum Verrucomicrobiota; class Verrucomicrobiia; order Opitutales; family Opitutaceae; genus ER46. The sequence goes on along the minus strand of CANJKL010000024.1, from coordinate 31,622 downwards.
TACAAACTCGAGATCTACTGCCCTGTCGGCGACGACGGCCGCTATCTCGACGACGGCCAGGTGCCCGCCGACCTCGTCGGCCTCACGACGCTCGAAACCGTCGAGGATCTCGCCGCCAAAAAGCCGTCGCCCGCCAACCTCGCGGTCCTGAAAAAACTCGCCGAGGCCAATGCCCTGTTCGCCAAAGCGAAATACGCCCACAGCTATCCGCACTGCTGGCGTTCGAAAACCCCGATCATTTTCCGCGCGGTTGACCAGTGGTTTGTCTCGCTCGACAAGGCCAACCGGCGCGGGATTGCGCTCGACGAGATCAAGCAGATCGCCGCCCACCAGGGCTGGATCCCGGCGTGGGGCGAGGCCCGCATCCGCGGGGCGGTGGAGTCGCGCCCCGACTGGTGCATCAGCCGGCAGCGCGCGTGGGGCGTGCCGATCCCGGCGTTCTACGACGAAAAGAAGAACGCCTACCTCGATGCCGGCGTCGCCCGCGCCATCGCGGACAAATTTGCCACGCACGGCACCAACCTCTGGTATGACGCCACGCCCGCCGAGATTCTCGCCGGCATCGCGCTTCCGGCAAACTGGCCCGCGCCAGCCGCGCTCGCCGCCGGCCGCGACACGCTCGATGTCTGGATCGACTCCGGCTCCACCCACGCCGCCGTCCTCAAGCGCGGCCAAGGCGGCACCTTGTGGCCCGCCGACCTTTATCTCGAAGGCAGCGACCAGCACCGCGGCTGGTTTCAATCGTCGCTCTGGACCAGCGTGATTGCGTTCGACGCCGCCCCCTACAGGGCCGTCCTCACCCACGGCTTCATCGTCGACAAGGCGCGTCAGAAAATTTCCAAGAGCAGCACCTACCAGAAGCCGCAGACGAGCGACGCCTACATCGCCCAGCACGGCGCCGACGTGATCCGCCTCTGGATCGCCTCGCAGGATTTCCGCGACGACATCCCGGTGGACGACGAGATCCTCAAAAACGTCGGCGAGTCGTACCGGCTGTTTCGCAATACCCTCCGCTACCAGCTCTCCAATCTTTTCGATTTCGACGCCGCGCGCGATGCCGTGCCCGTGGAGCAGATGGACACGCTCGACCGCTGGGCCCTCCAGCAGACGGCCGTCCTCATCCGGGAGTGCACCGCCGCCTATGAGGCCTACGAGTTCCACCGCGTCTACCAGCTGTGCAACCAGTTTTGCGCGGTCACGCTCTCTGCGACTTACCATGACATCCTGAAGGACCGGCTCTACACGCTCGGCACCCGCGCGCCGCTCCGCCGCTCCTCCCAGACCGCCCTCCATCATATTTTCCACACCCTCGTCCGCCTGCTCGCGCCCGTACTCACGTTTACCTGCGACGAAGCCTGGGGCTACGCCACCGCGAATGCGGAGTATATCAACGATTCGATCCATCTCCAGGACTGGCCCGTCGCACCCGCGAACTGGACGAATACCGCGATCGAGGCTAACGTGGCCGCGCTTCTGAAAGTTCGCACGCTCGTCAATGAAACGATCGAACCCCAGCGAGCCGCCGGCCGGCTGGGCAAGTCGCTCGACGCCGCCGTCACCATCACCATCGCCCGGGAAGATGCCCTCTTCGTGGTGCTGGAGAAGCACCGTGATTTTCTTCCCGAACTTTTCATCGTTTCACATGTCACCCTGCTCCCGGCCACGGGAGCCGCGCTGCACGTGGAGGTCCGTCCCTGCGCTGAACTGGGTCTTGTCCGCTGTCCGCGCTGCTGGCGCTGGGTTCCGGCGCTGAACGCCAGTTCGCACGGCGAGGTCTGTCCCCGTTGCGCCGAGGCGTTGAAATTCTAGTTTGCATTCACCCAAAACTCCCCATGGCCAAGCACAAGAAATCATCCGTCAAACCATCCGCCGCAAAGTCCGCCGTCAGGAAAGCGCCGCCGGCGCGGGGTAAAACCCCGCCCGCCAAGCCGGTCAGCGGCCGGCCGACACCGGCGGCCAAACCCGCGGTCAAACCCGCGGTCAAATCGGTGGCCAAGCCGGCGGCCAAACCCGCGGCCAAACCGGTGGCCAAGCCGGCGGCCAAGCCGGTGGCCAAGCCGGCGGCCAAACCGGCAAAGCATTCTCCCACCATGGAAAAGCCCTCTAAGAAAAACGCGCTGCGCAACAGCATCCTGAAGCGCAAAGCCGCCACGAAACCGATCGCCTTCAGCCTCGACGAAGTTCGCGCGATCGCGAAAACCGTCACCACGAAGACGGCCACGCCGTTTCCAAAAGCCACGAAAGCGGCACCGTCGAAAAACGCGGCCGCGCTGGAAAAGGCCGCCAAACCCCAGCACGTGAAGGCCGCCTCGCTCGCCGACATCCTCGGCTTCAATCCGAAGAAGGGCAAAACTCCCAACGTGCTGAGCGACAAGAACGTCCCCGAAAAATTCAAGCGCTACTACAAGCTTTTGATTGATCTGCGCTCCAGCCTGACGGAGGGCATCGAACGCCATTCCGAGGAGACTCTCAATCGCTCCGCCAAGGACGACGCCGGAGACCTTTCCTCGTACGGCCAGCACATGGCGGATGCGGGCACCGATACCTTTGACCGTGATTTCGCGCTCAGCATGGTAGCCAGCGAGCAGGAAGCGCTCGCTGAAATCGACGCGGCCATCAAACGCGTTCACGACGGCACCTATGGCGTGTGCGAGATCACGCAGAAGCCGATTGCCAAGGAGCGTCTCCTCGCGGTGCCGTTCACCCGCAATTCGGCCGAGGCGCAAAAAAACCTTGAGCGCAATCGCCACCGCTCCCGCGCCCAGGTGGGGATTTTCGGCGAGCTCGGCGAAGAGGGCGGAAAGATCATGGACGAGGATTCGCGCGGCGACGAGTAAGAGCGCTGCCACTCCTGAGGACATTCGATTGAATCCGGTCGATCCCAGTCCGCGCCCCCGGAAGCCGTCATCGCCTGGCGCCCCTTCCACCCCCGGAGATTCCGGGGATCGCAAATCAGCCCTCGATCGCTTGCTCGCCTACCGCGTCCTGCTGACGCTGACTTTGGTGATCCTGGCGCTGGATCAGCTCACCAAGGCGTGGATCGCCGCCCGGCTGCCCTTTCCAACCTACGGGGATCCGGGTGGGGCCATTCCGGTCGTAAAGGGATTTTTCTATCTCGTGCACGTCGGCAACACGGGCGCGGCTTGGAGCATGTTTTCCGGCCAAAGCGTAATGCTCGCCGTCCTGGCCGCGGCAACGCTGGTCGCCATCTGGTTTTGGCGCAGCGCACTTCATCTGCGCGAGCGTCTGTCGCAAATCGCCTTCGGCCTGCTCTGCGGCGGCATTGTCGGCAACCTTCTCGACCGCCTGCGCCACGGCCATGTGGTCGATTTTGTCGACCTGCATTTCGGCACCTACATTTATCCGACGTTCAACGTGGCCGATTCCGGCATTTGTGTCGGCGTTTTTCTCTACCTCTGGCAGTCGCTCCGCGAGCACTGATCCCGCCCCCGGGACAGCGGAATTGCGGGCTGACTGCGCGCTCCGACGCCCTACTCGACGTTCGCCATCTGTTCCCGAACGCGCTCGAGTTCGTTCTTCAGTTCGATCACCGCGCGCGCGATTCCCAGATCGTTGGCCTTGCTGCCGATGGTGTTCACCTCGCGGCCGATCTCCTGCAGCAGAAACTCCGCCTTTCGCCCGATCTCGGCGTCCGATTTCAACAAGGCGGAAAACTGCTCGAAATGGCTGCGCAGCCGGGTGACCTCTTCCGTCGTGTCGCAACGATCCGCGAAGAGCGCGATCTCCCGCAGGACCCGCTCGTCGTTCAGGTCGAGTTCGAGTGCCGCATCGCGCAGGCGCTTCATCAATTGCTCGCGATAGTTCGCCGGCACCAAAGGCGCGCGGGCGGCGATCGAATCGACCAGGCGGTGAAGCACTTCGCTGCGTCGGATAAAGTCGACGAACAGCGCCTCGCCTTCCCTGGCCCGCATGGCGGCAAATGATCGCAACGCCGTGGTCAACGCCTCCGTGACCGCCGCGTGGGCGCTTTCCGCCGACGGAAAAGTCGTCGAGCGCTTCTGCGCGTTGGCGACCTGCCAGAGCAACTCGGCCGTGGGTTCGAACGGCACACCGCGGCGGGCGGCAAACGCCTCCAGCCGGCTCAGTGCGTCGGCGGCCGCGGATTCGTCCCACGTGGCGGATGCGACGGACTTGTCCCCCGTCAGCTCGATGTCCACGTGTACCTTGCCCCGGGCCGCGAATTTCCGCACGAGTTCCAGCACTGGCGGCTCAAGGCCCTCCCATTCCGCCGGCAGGGACACCGTGAGATCGAGCGTCTTGCGGTTGACCGAGCTCACCTGGACGGTGAGCGAGAGTCCGCCCACGGTGCCCGTCGCGCGGCCGTAGCCGGTCATGCTTTTCATAATGTAACTCCGAGGAGCTTCGCCACTTGGTTCACATCCTTGTCGCCGCGACCGGAGAGGTTGATCACCAACACCTGATCGCGGCTCATCTCCTTCGCGCGCTTCAGCCCGTGCACCAGCGCATGCGTGCTCTCCAGCGCCGGAATGATGCCCTCCAGCCGCGAGCAAAGTTTAAAGACCTCCAGCACCTCGTCGTCGCAGGCATACGCGAAGTCGATGCGTTGACGGTCGCGATAGAACGCGTGCTCCGGTCCGATCGCCGCGTAGTCCAACCCCGCGCTCACCGAGTGCGTCAGCTCGATCTGCCCGTCGGGATTCTGCAGGATATACGTCTTGCAGCCCTGCAACACGCCGAGTTTGCCGCCTTCGAAACGCGCCGCGTGATCGCCCCGAGTGATCCCGCGGCCACCGGCTTCGACCCCCACCAGCCGGACGCCCGGCTCCTCGAGAAATTCAAAAAAGAAGCCGATCGCGTTCGAGCCACCACCGACGCACGCGATCATTTCGTCCGGCAGCCGGCCTTCCCGCGCGAGAATCTGCTCTTTTACTTCGCGGCCGATCACCCGGTGAAAGTCGCGCACCATCATGGGATACGGATGCGAACCCAGGGCGCTGCCCAGAATGTAATGCGTGCCGCGGACATTGGTTACCCAATCGCGCATCGCCTCGTTGATTGCTTCCTTCAGGGTCTTCTGCCCCGCCTCGACGCCGCGCACTTCGGCACCCATCAGGCGCATGCGGAAGACATTCAAGGCCTGCCGCTCCATGTCGACCGCGCCCATGTAGACCACGCACTCGAGGCCAAATTTCGCGCATACGGCCGCCGTCGCCACCCCGTGCTGGCCGGCGCCGGTTTCCGCGATGATCCGCTTCTTCCCCATCCGCCGCGCCAGCAGGGCCTGGCCGAGGGCGTTGTTGATCTTGTGCGCACCAGTGTGCAGCAGGTCTTCACGCTTGAGATAGATTTTCGCCCCGCCGCAATACCGGGTCAGACGCTCCGCGAAATAGAGTTCGGTGGGCCGACCGGCGAACTCCTTGAGGTGATGCCCCAACTCGGACTGAAACACCGGATCGTTCCGCACGGCCTCGTAGGCCGCACCCAGTTCCTGCAACGCCGTCATCAGCGTTTCCGGCACAAACACCCCGCCATACTGGCCAAAATGCCCCCCGGCATCGGGGAGCGAGAAACGGTCGAGTGGTGCGGCGGTGGTTGAGGACATACTGCCGGGAAGTGAACCGAGCGCCGCGGCGGAAGCAAAAGATTTTCCGCCTCAGCCTCGCCCCGTTTCAATGCCGCTTGACGGCGAGCAGCGTGACGTCGTCGCGCGGGGCCATTTCCCCCGTAAATCGCCGCACGTGCTCCAGGAGCACATCGTTGAGTTCGCGTACCGACCGATGGTGGAACGAACGAACGACGTCGCCCAGCCGGGCGCCCGAGAATCCCTGCCCATCCTCATTCGGCGCCTCGATAATCCCACCCGTGTAAAGCACGAGCCCATCGCCCACGGCAAAGGGTTCCGTGTGATCGACAATCGAATCCCTGAAAATGGATTCGCCCCCCATGCCGAGAGCCATCCCCCCACCGCGCCAACATACCGGGGGAGAGTGTTCCCGCCCACGCGGTCAAGTGGGACGATTAGGGGCCATTCACGGCCTGCGCGCGCGATCGTCACCTCGTTGGTCCGCACATCGATGATCGCTTACACCGTCGTCACGTAGCGGCCCGCGTGGGTTTCGGCGGCCAGCGCGCCGTTCAATTCGACCAGTGCTGCGGCGGGCGACGTGTGGCGCGGTGCGATCTGCCGGACGTTGGTGCGACAAATCGCCATGAGCAACGAAGCGGAAATGCCCTTGCCGGAAACGTCAGCCACCACGAGCCCGAGCCGTGTTTCCAAGAGCGCAAAAATCATGCCCGTCGCCCCCGATGCGCTGGGCCGGGGCATAACGCGCGTCGATCTCCAGTCCGCCGAGCCGAACCGGACCACGGGGCAGCAACATCTGCTGGATGCCGCTGGCCGATCGACAGATCCAGATGGAGGACCCTCTTCTCGATCTACCGGTGCAGCAACTCCGCATTGTGCAGCGCCAGCGCCGCCTGCTCCGCCAACGCTTGCATCAGCGCAAAATCGCCCGCGGAAAATATCTGGTCCCCCACGGGGTTGGCCACCGCCAGTACGCCAAAAAACCGGTCCCGAAAGATCAGCGGCACCACGATCAACGAGCGCACGGCCACGGCGGGATCGTCGTGCTTCACCAGCTGCGGATCGGAGCGGGCATCGGCGAGCCATTCACCGCGCCGGCTTTCGGCCACCCGTCCGACGATGCCTTCGTGGATCGGAAATTCCTCCCCCTTCAGCACCTCCTCGATGAACTTGGCCCGGGTCGCCAATCGGGCCCGCACGGCCTCTGACAGCGGCCGATGGGGCGGAAACAATCCCTCGAGCGCGACGCCCCGCAGAGTGCCGCGCTCGGTACGCTCGAAAAGGCACCCGCTCAGCGCCCCGGTGCACAAAATCGACGCATGCACGATTCGCTGCTGGAGTTTCTGCCGGGATAATCCCTCCCCCTGCGCTCCGGCCATCAAGGCCATGAAATCGAACAATCGCTGGCGGTCGTGCGCCAGTTTTTGATTTTCCTCCCCGGCCCGGTCGAGTGCCGCCCGGGCGCGACTCAAGGCCAGCCCTATCGCCGCCAAACCCAGCACCGCCAGGCCGATGACCAAGTACAACAACATTGAGAAAAAGGGTGTGTCAGCCGTCCGTCAGGCGGGCAACGGTGAAGGCTGCGAACCCAACCACGTCCCGGCTCCCGCCGGGGAACTAGTACCCGTCCACCAACGGCCCGCCTTTATTTCGGCTCCACCCGGTTGCGGAGAAACGCCAGCACGTCCTGGAAGCGGCTCCGGTTGGCATCATCCGCAGTCACGAGATTTTCGTGCGCTTCCAGGACCAGCCGGGCATTTTCAATTTCCGTGCGCTGGGGACAGGAGAGCGCCGTGTCGCATTTGCCGAAATCCCCCGAAAAATCGCCGGCGTCGACCGTCATCAGCCGGTGCAGCCCGAGATTGCAAATCAGCTCCAGATTGCGCTGCCCCACACGGGTCAGGACAAGGCTGCCACCCGACACCGTCTTGCGCAGCTCGATCGCGGCCCCGGCGAGCACACCGAGAAACGTGCTGTCCATGCTGGCACAATGCTGAAAATCGACGACGAAGCGGGACTTGCCCTGCCCCAGCATCGCGGCAACGAAATCGCGCAGGCAGGCGCTGTTCTGGAAACTTGCGCGGCCCTCGATGCGCACGACCACGGGGTCGGAATAGGCATCGACGAGATAAGCGGGTTTGGCAGCGGCGTCAGACATGGTCGGCGATGGAAAGGATCGACCCCGGAGGCGGAGACACAAAATGATCGGATTACAGGATTCGGCAAGCGACGCCGTGCCACCGGCAGGATTCTGCCAGCGGCACGGCGGCACGGCGGCCGCGATGGTCAGGTCCGGGCGACGATCTGCCGGAGCACATAAGGCAAAATTCCCCCATGCTGGTAGTAGTCGATCTCGATCGGCGTATCGATGCGGCAGCGCACTGGCACGTCCTCGCCCCCCCCGCCCTGGCGCGTGATGCGCAGCATGAGGTCCTGCTGCGGCTTGATCGCAGCCGTCAGGCCGACGACATCGTAGCTTTCCGTGCCGTCGAGCTTCAGCGTCTGCGCCGTCGTGCCCTCCTTGAACTGCAACGGCAGCACGCCCATGCCGACGAGGTTGCTCCGGTGGATGCGCTCGAAGCTCTGCGCCACGACGACTTTGACGCCGAGGAGGTTCGTGCCCTTGGCGGCCCAGTCGCGCGACGAACCGGTGCCGTATTCCTGGCCGGCAATCACGATGAGCGGCGTTCCGTTCTTCTGGTGGGCAATGGACGCATCGTAGATCGAAGTTTCGACGCCGTCGGGCCCGATCGTGTTGCCACCCTCCTTGCCGCCGAGCATCAGGTTCTTGATGCGGACATTGGCGAAGGTGCCCCGCGTCATGATGCGGTCGTTGCCCCGGCGGGAGCCGTAGGAATTGAAGTCTTCGAAGGTCACGCCGTTTTCGAGCAGGAACTTGCCGGCGGGCGAGCTCTTCTTGATCGCCCCCGCGGGCGAGATGTGGTCGGTCGTGACGGAATCGCCGAAGATCCCGAGCGCACGGGCGCCTTTGATCTCCGCGATCGCACCGGGCTGCATCGAGAAGTTCGCGAAGAACGGCGGCTCCTGGATGTAGGTCGACTTCAGATCGAACTGATAAACGTCGCCCGTGGTCGACGGGATTTCGTTCCACTTCGGATTCTGCGCCGCGAAGTTGGTGTAGAGCTTGCGGAAAACCTCGGGCTTCAGCGCCGCCTGCATCTGATCGCGCACTTCCTGCAGCGTCGGCCAGATATCCTTCAACAGGACCGGCTTTCCATCGCTGCCGTTGCCGATCGGCTCCGTGCTCAGGTCGATATCAGCCCGGCCAGCGAGCGCAAACGCCACCACCAGCGGCGGCGACATCAGGAAGTTGGCCTTGATGTTCTGGTGCACGCGCGCCTCGAAGTTGCGGTTGCCCGAGAGCACCGAGGCCGCGACCAGATCGTTCTTCACGACCGCTTCCTCGATTGGCGCCGCCAGCGGACCGGAGTTGCCGATACAGGTGGTGCAACCGTAGCCGACCGTCTGGAAACCGAGCTGGTCGAGGTAGGGCGTGAGGCCCGTCTTCCCGAGATAATCGGTGACGACCCGCGAACCCGGGGCGAGCGAGGTCTTCACCAGCGGGTTGACCTTCAGCCCTTTCTCGACGGCCTTCTTCGCCAGCAGGCCGGCGGCGAGCATCACGCTCGGGTTGGAGGTGTTGGTGCAGCTTGTGATCGCCGCGATCAGCACCGAGCCGTGACCGATCCGGGTGCCGCCGACCTCGGCGGAGACCGTGGAGAATTCCTCGGCCTTCTTGCCAAAGCCGTTTTCCGTTACGGGCTTCGAAAACGCCGCCAGGAATTCCTGCTTCATCTTCGGCAGTTCGATGCGATCCTGCGGCCGCTTCGGGCCGGCCACGCTCGGCACCACCGAGCCCAGGTCGAGCGCGAATTCCTGCGAGTAGTCGATCTGCCCCTGCTGCGGGATGCCCCACAGGCCCTGCGCCTTGTAATAAGCTTCGTAGAGCGCCAGGTGCTTTTCGTCCCGCCCGGTGGCGCGGAGATAGTTCGTGCACTCGGTGTCGATCGGGAAAAAACCCATCGTCGCGCCGTATTCGGGCGCCATGTTGGCGATGGTCGCGCGGTCAACGACCGGCAGCGCGGCGGCGCCGGGACCGTAGAACTCGACAAATTTCCCGACCACCTTCGCCTTGCGCAGCATCTGCGTGAGCGTGAGCGCGAGATCGGTCGCGGTGACGCCCTCGCGCAGCGCGCCGGTCAGATGGACGCCGACCACATCGGGCGTGAGAAAATAAACCGGCTGCCCCAGCATGCCCGCCTCGGCCTCGATGCCGCCGACGCCCCAGCCCACGATGCCGAGGCCGTTGATCATCGTCGTATGCGAATCGGTACCGACCAGCGTATCGGGATAGTAGACGCCCGCCGCGTCACCGAGCACGCCCTTGGCGAGATACTCGAGATTCACCTGGTGCACGATGCCAATGCCCGGAGGCACCACCTTGAAGGTGTCAAACGCCTGCATGCCCCACTTGAGGAACTGGTAACGCTCGCGGTTGCGCGAGAACTCCAATTCGAGATTTTTCGCCAGCGCCTCGGCATTGCCCGCGAAGTCCACCTGCACCGAGTGGTCGACCACGAGGTCGACCGGCACGAGCGGCTCGATGATCTTCGGGTTCTTGCCCATGCGGGCCACCGCGGAGCGCATCGCCGCGAGGTCAACCAGCAGCGGCACGCCGGTGAAGTCCTGCAGCACGATGCGCGCGACGACGAAGGGGATTTCCTCCGTGCGCGGCGCCTTCGCTCCCCAGCCCGCGAGGTCGCGGATGGCGCCCTCGGCCACGCGCTTGCCGTCGCAATTGCGCAAGAGCGACTCGAGCACGAGCCGGATCGAAACCGGCAGGCGCGCGACCTTGAAGCCGGCCAACTCGAGCGCGGGCAGAGAGTAGAATTTATGCGCGGCACCGTTCGCTTGGAACGACTGCAGCGTGTTGAAGGGATTCGGGAGACTCATGGTGTTCTTGAAAATGCTGCGACGACATCCTCGTCGCCGAAAAAGATGGACCCGCGACCGGCAACGTCGCGGGTCCAGAAGTTACTTCGCCAGTGCCGCCTTGACCGCGGCGAAATTCGGCAGGTCCTTGGGCGTCGGAGTCTGCTCCGCATATTTCACCACGCCATCCGTGCCGATGACGAAGGCCGACCGCGCCGCCGTGTCACCGACCCCGGCCAGCATGGGAAATACCACCTCGTAGGCCTTGATCGTGGTCTTGTTAAGGTCGGAAAGCAGCGTCACGCCGATCTTGTTCGCCTTGGCCCAAGCCTCCTGGCTGAACGGGCTGTCGACGCTGATCGCATAAACCTCCGCCCCGAGTTTTTCGTATTCCGCCAGACCGGAAGTCTGATCGCACATCTCCTGCGTGCAAACGCCCGTATAGGCCAGGGGGAAGAAGAGAATCACCGTCTGCTTCTTGCCGAAATTGTCGCTCAGCTTGACGTCCTTCAGTCCGTCGGCGGTCTTGGTTTTAAGAGTGAAATCGGGAGCTTTGGAGCCAACAGTAATGGGCATGGGAGGAAGGATGACTTAGGTTGATGTTTTCCGCGCGACCTTTCGCCCGGATGAAAGGACCACGTTGAACCGGCCACCGGGGCGCGGCAAATCGTTTTTCCGCCTAGCAGGGGCGTTGCTAAGTTTGCAGCGCGCCCCATTAGAAACGCTCTTGCGCGCCCGCCGCCGCGCCGCGTTTACTCCTCTTTCCTGCCATGACGCTCCTCGAAGAACTCCACTGGCGCGGCCTCCATGCCGACTGCACGGATTCCGACGCGCTCGCCCAGCGCCTGAATCAGGGGCCCCTCGCGCTCTATTGCGGCTTCGACCCCACCGGCGACTCGCTCCACGTCGGCCATCTCATGGGTCAGCTCACGCTCCGCCGCTTCCAGCTCGCGGGCCACCACCCGATCGCCCTCGCCGGTGGCGCTACCGGCATGGTCGGCGATCCCTCCGGCAAATCCGCGGAGCGCAACCTCCTCACCCGCGAACAACTCGCCCACAACGTGGCCGCGATCAAAGGCCAGCTCGCCCGGCTCCTCGACTTCGATCGCCCCGGCAACCCCGCCCGTCTCGTCGACAACGCCGACTGGACCGCCCCGGTCACCCTGCTCGATTTCCTGCGCGACGTCGGAAAGCACTTTTCGCTGAACGTCATGCTCGCGAAGGATTCCGTAAAATCCCGCCTCGGCGGCGACAGCGGCATCAGCTTCACCGAATTCAGTTACCAGCTCCTCCAAGCCAACGATTTTCTCCACCTCCGCCAGGCCCACGGCTGCGAACTCCAGATCGGCGGCTCGGACCAGTGGGGCAATATCACCGCCGGCACCGACCTCATCCGCAAGAAGCTCAACGCCACCGCGTGGGGCTGGACCTTTCCGCTCATCACCAAGGCGGACGGCACCAAGTTCGGCAAAACCGAGGGCGGCTCCGTCTGGCTCGATCCGAAAAAGACCAGCCCCTACCGCTTCTACCAGTTCTTCGTGAACACCGAGGACGCGAAGGTCGCGGAATACCTCCGCAAATTCACTTTCCTCTCGCGCCCTGAAATCGAGGAACTTGAGACGAAGCACGCCGCCAACCCCGGCGCCCGCGAGGCGCACAAGGCCCTCGCCCGCGAAGTTACCGCGCTGGTCCACGGCGCCGATGCCCTCACTGCCGCCGGGAAAGCCAGCGAGATCCTGTTCGGTGGCGCCCTCGACGGCGTAACCGAGGAGATTTTCAACGACGTCGTTGGGGAAGTCCCGACCAAGCACCTCGAGGCCGCGAAGCTCGCTGCTCCTGGCACGCCCATCACCGACCTTCTCGTCCACGCCGGCCTCGCCCCCTCAAAAGGCCAGGCCCGCAAGGATGTCGAAGGCGGCGGCATTTACCTGAACAACGTCCGCATCGCCGAGATCGCGCGCCCGATCACCACGGCCGATCTCCTCTTCGGCAAATATCTTCTGCTGCGCAAGGGCAAGCGGACCTACGCGGTGCTGAACGTAAGCTAGGGTTCAGCCGGCTTTCCGGATCAATTGCCGGGAGTGGTTTCTTCCCGTGGCGACCCGAGCGGAGCCGCCGTGCTTCCGTCGATCCGCAGCGCTGCGACCCCAAACGCGGCCAGCAGGACACACCCGAGCACAAACCAGTCGCCGTATTCGGTGTAGAAGCTGTTGTGCTCCCGCCAGCGCGCATCGCGGGTCACGCTGATCGTCTGCTGACCGCGAAAGTAGATGCTGTCCTGCGCATTCGTGAGGGTGGCCCGCACGCTGCCAAATTCATCGATCCACCCGCTCCAGCCGCCGTTGCCGCAACGCAGGACGGGGCGCCGGTTTTCCACGGCGCGCAGCACCGAGTGCGCCGCGTGCTGGTAGGCCGCCCCACCCTCGCCAAACCAGCCGTTGTTGGTGAGCACGACGAGCACGCTCGAAGTGGCCAGCACGCTGCGCCGCGCCAGTTGCGGATAAATATCCTCGTAACAAATCAGCGGCCCGAGCACCGCCGGCTCGCCCCGCAGCGGAACCAGTGCCGGCGCGGAATCCAGGCCCGGCGCAAAGTCGCCGCCGATCGGTACAAATTTTGTGATCCAGCCCAATACCGGCCGGAAGGGCACAAATTCGCCAAACGGCACGAGCTGGCGCTTGGCGTAATAGTCCGCCTGCAATCCGCCCGTGGGCGTCACCACGAACGCGCCGTTGAACCAGCTCTCCTCGGACGTCGCTTGCTTCTCGATCGCGATCGAGCCGACCAGAAGCGGCGTGCCGGCACGCCGCGCCAGCGTTTCCACAAAGGACTTCATCTCGGGATCCCCCCGCACCGCCCAGGGCGTCGCGGCTTCCGGCCAGAGAATCAGGTCGGGCTTCGTCGCGGCGGCGGCGAGCGTGTATTCCGTCAATACGGCGCGAATGCCCGGACCTTTGGCCGGATCCCATTTTACCTCCTGCGGGATATACGGCTGCACGAAGGCGATGCGGGCCACCGGTTGCGCAAATGCGTCGCGCTTGAACGTCTGCTGAAGGTGGATACTGAAACAGGCGAGCACGAGAAACAGCGCGAGGAAGAATTCCTGACTGCGCTTGTTGAGCCCCGTCGCACCCTCGCGAAACAACCGGTGGGCATACGCGGCGAAGCCGAGGTTCACGGCGACGACGACAAAGGACACGCCGTACGCCCCGGTGTAGGCGGCAATTTGCAACATGCTCACCATCGTCCACTGGCTGGCCGCCAGCGGGAGCCACGGAAATCCGCCGAGCAACCACGTGCGCGTCCACTCGATCACGACCCACGCCGCCGCCAGCCCAAGCATCGCCGCAAACCGCGTCAGCGTGGGGCGGCCCACCATCCGCGGCATGATCCACCACGCCGCGAGATACCAACTCCCCACCCAGGCTCCGACCACGGGTCCGAGGAGAAAAAGCCCAACCCAGGTAACGTGATGCAGCCAGCCGAGGAGAATCGTCCAGGCCACCGCCTGGGCCGCGAACATCGTCCAAGCGAAAACTTTGAACCGCGGCCGCGTGTAAGCCCAGTACACCGCCGGCACCAGCATCGCGTAGGCAAACTCCGGCGTCTTGAACGGCGGAAACGCCAGCACGGTGAGCACCACCGTGAGCACGAACACGACGCTCGACGCCACCGGCTCGGCGTTCCGCTGGAGAAACGTGGGCCGCGGTTCGTAGGGATCGAAGGCGGGGGAAACTGGAGCGGACTCGGTCATTATCGCGGAGGCACGAAAGAGCGGAAACGCGGAGAAGCAGGCGGGTTGGTTCCGTGCTTCCGCTCGTTCGCCCCTCCGCGATGAAAATTCGTCACGCTCCGTGGCAGTTCTTGAATTTCTTCCCGCTGCCGCAGGGACAGGGTTCGTTGCGGCCCACCTTCGGCGTTTCGCGACGGATCGTCACCTTCGGGAGTTGAATTTCCTCGGCCGGCGCGCCGGCGGTGGCGGCCGCTTCGCCCTGCGGGGCCGCACCGGGGGCCGGCACGTCGGTCGGACCGACGGCCCGCGCCGTGCGACTCAGCAACGCGAGCATGTTCTCGAAACTTTCGAGATTGGAAGCGCTGCGGAACAGGCCGGTGCAGATTTGCAGCCGCACGTTGTTCATCAGCTCTTCGAAATACTTGTAGGCCTCGCCCTTGTATTCGACGAGCGGGTCCTTCTGGCCGTAGCTGCGCAGCCCGATGCTGCGCCGGAGTTCTTCCATTTCGGTCAAATGCTCCTGCCAGTGATGATCGATCGCGTTGATGACCACGTAACGCTCCAGGGAGCCGAGCGCTTCCGGGATCTCCACCGATTCCTTCACCGCATAGGCCTGCTTGATCCGCTCGAGGAGCATGGCGACGAGCGCGTCCTCATCGGTCCCCGCCAACTCGTCCACCCGGATGCTGATCGGAAAATGGGCGTTGAGCCAGCCGACGAGGCTCTCCACCGCGGTCTGGGTCGCCCCGCCCTTGCCGCCAAAGCCGGCGACCTCGAGGCGGTTGTGCAGTTCCTCCTCGATCTGCTCGAAGACGATGTCCTTCGGCCGGTCGGCATGGATCGCGCCGTTGCGGATGCCATAGATGACCTCGCGCTGCTGGTTGAGCACGTCGTCGTATTGGAGCAGGCGCTTCCGAATCGAATAATTCTGCTGCTCGACCTTCTTCTGCGCGCTCTCGATGGAACGGTTGAGCCAGGGATGCTCGAGCTCCTCCCCCTCCTTCATCGAACCTTCCATCAGCTTGGAGGCGAGGTTGCCCTGCAGGAACAGGCGCATCAGATCGTCCTCCAGCGAAAGGTAGAACTTCGTCAGGCCCGGATCGCCCTGGCGCGAGCAACGGCCGCGCAACTGCCGGTCGATGCGGCGGGATTCGTGACGCTCGGTGCCGATGACGTACAACCCGCCCAGTTCGCGGACGCCCGCCCCGAGTTTGATGTCGGTGCCGCGGCCCGCCATGTTCGTCGCGATCGTGACCGCGCCCCGCTGGCCGGCCCGTGAAACGATCTCGGCTTCCTGCTGGTGGTATTTGGCATTCAGGACGGTGTGGATCACCCCGGTGCGCTTCAGCATCCGCGACAGCACCTCGGACGAATCGACGCTGACGGTACCGACGAGCACGGGCTGGCCGCGCTTGTTCGCCTCCTCGATCTCCCGCACGACCGCCGTGAACTTGTCGCGGCGCGTCTTGAAAATGGAATCGTTCCGGTCCGCGCGGATGCCGGGCTGGTTCGTCGGAATCACCTGCACCGCCAGCCGGTAGATGTCGCTGAACTCCGTGGCCTCCGTTTCCGCCGTGCCCGTCATGCCGGCGAGCTTCTCGTACATGCGGAAATAATTCTGGATCGTAATGGTCGCGTAGGTGCGCGTCTCGCGTTCGATGCTCACGCCCTCCTTCGCCTCCACGGCCTGATGCAGGCCGTCGGACCAACGGCGGCCGGGCATGACGCGGCCGGTGTTCTCGTCGACAATCAGCACCTTGCCGTCGGGAGTGACGACGTACTCGACGTCGCGCTCGTACAGCGAATAGGCCCGGAGCAACTGCGAGATGGCGTGGATTTCCTCCGACACGTCGCCATAATGTTGCTGCGCGGCCAGCTTCTTCTCCTCGCGCTGCTCCGGCGTGAACGAAGTCTCCTTCTCGAGGTCGCTGAACTCGGTCGCGAGGTCGGGCAGGACGAAGGCATCGGGATTGTCAGGCCGCAACCGGGTGCGCCCGATTTCGGTGAGGTCGGCCTGGTGCTGCCGCTCGTCGATGACATAATAGAGATCTTCCTTGAGCTGGTAGAGTTCGTCCTTGTTGAGGTCGGAATTGAGCTCGGTCTCGGTCCGGTCGAGGAGCTTGCGCCATTCGCCGTTTTCCATGAGCCGCAGCAACTGCTTGTTCTTCGGATGCCCCATTTTCACCTGCAGCATCTTCCGGGAGGCCAGGGTGCGGTCGTCAGCGGATACCCCGGGTTTCTCCAGCAACTCCTTGGCTTCCGTCACGATCTTGTTGCACAGGCGCGTCTGGTCGTTGACGAGTTGGTCGACCGGCGGCTTGAGACGCGTGAAAGGCTCTTCGCGCTCGATCGGCGCGGGGCCGGAAATGATCAACGGCGTACGGGCCTCGTCCACAAGGATCGAGTCGATTTCGTCGACGATGCAGTACCAGTAGTCGCGCTGGACTTGGTCCTCCTTGCGCGTCGCCATGCCGTTGTCGCGCAGATAATCGAAACCGAATTCGCTCGCCGTGCCGTAGGTGATGTCGCAGCCGTACATTTCGCGGCGCAAATCGGGCGCCATCTGCTGCTGGATACAGCCGACCGTGACGCCGAGAAACGAGTAGAGCGCGCCCATCCACTCCGAATCTCGACGGGCGAGGTAATCGTTGACGGTGACGAGCTGCGTATTCCGGCCGGTGAGCGCGTTGAGATAAAGCGGCAGCGTCGAGACGAGGGTCTTGCCCTCGCCCGTCGCCATCTCGGCGATCTTCCCCTCGTGAATCGCCATGCCGCCGATCAGCTGCACGTCGAAGTGCACCATGTCCCACGTCAACTCGTGCTCGCACACGACGATCTGGCGGCCGACGAGCCGGCGCGCGGCGTTTTTGACGGTCGCGAACGCCTCGGGCAAAATCTCTTCGAGAACGGCCCGCTTGTCGGCCGCCGCGGCCAGGCGCGCGCGAAATTCATCGGTCTTGGCCCGGAGCTGCTCGTCGGTGAGCGACTGGTAGCTCAGCTCGAACTCGTTGATGCGCGCCACGGTGGGTCGAGCCTTCTCGAGGAATTTTTTGTAGTGCCGGCCGGAAAACCGTTTGAGAAGAAACGAAAGCATGAAAGGCCCGAGACGATAGCCCCGACCGGGGGCTTGGCAAATGAAGAATGGGAGCCGACCTGAGGCGCCGGGCCGCAACCCGGGCACGACCATCCGCGAGGGCTGGCAATCGCGAGGGAAATTCGACGACCGCCGCCGGAGACCAGCCTGCTACTGCGCCGCCCCGCCAATCCGGGTGCGGAAATAGGCGATCGTGCGCTGCAAACCCTCCTCGAGCGCCACCTGCGGCTCCCACTTCAACACCTGCTTGGCCAGCGTGATATCGGGGCGGCGTTGCTTGGGGTCATCGGGCGGCAACGCCTTGTGGACGATTTTTGACCTGCCCCCGACCAGCTTGAGCGTGAGTTCCGCCAACTGGAGCATCGTGAATTCGCCGGGGTTGCCCAGATTCATCGGACCAACCGTCTGGGTCTGCGCCATGAAACGGAGGAAGCCCTCGATAAGGTCATCCACATAGCAAAAAGACCGCGTCTGCGTGCCGTCGCCGTAAATTGTCAGGTCCTGGCCCCGCAGGGCTTGCACGATGAAATTGGACACCACGCGCCCATCGTCGGGATGCATGCGCGGACCGTAAGTGTTAAAAATGCGGATGACGCGGATATCGATTTTGTTTTCGCGGTGATAGTCGAAGAAAAGCGTCTCGGCGCAGCGCTTGCCTTCATCGTAGCACGAGCGGCGGCCGATGGGGTTGACGTTGCCCCAATAGCTTTCGGGCTGCGGGTGCAGCTGGGGATCGCCGTAGACTTCGCTCGTGCTCGCCTGAAAAACCCGCGCCTTGAGCCGTTTCGCGAGCCCCAGGCAGTTGATCGCACCGATCACCGACGTCTTGATCGTCTTGATCGGGTTGTACTGGTAATGCGGCGGCGAGGCCGGACACGCGAGGTTGTAGATCTGATCCACTTCGAACTTGAACGGGTCGATGATGTCGTGCCGGACAAACTCGAAACGCGGATGGGGCAGCAGGTGCGCGATGTTCGCTTTCTGCCCGGTAAAGAGATTGTCGATACAAACGACCTCGTGCCCGTCCTTGATCAGTCGATCGCAGAGATGAGAACCCAGGAAGCCGGCCCCGCCGGTGACGAGAATGCGCATGGCGAAAAATTAAAGTGAGCGGCAAAGCGAGCGGCTTGGCGAGTATGAGATTTACCCCAGAAACGACCGGGGTCGGGAAAGCGCCCTGGAGTAAATATCCGGCCCACGCGCCGGAGCGCAAACCGGTCAGGGCACCTCGTAGAGCTCCACAATGCCGTGCCGGCGCCGCCGTCGGCGCGGCCGCCCGTCCTCCGGACGGGGCTCAGGTTTTTGCGGCGACGAACATCGCCTGCCAGCGCGCGAACTCCGCATCGAGGGCGGTGTTGAGGGCGAGGAAAACTCCCAGCGGCGGGGTGCGCCGCAGATGCAGCACATAAAAAAACACCCGGCGGGCCAGGACGTGCTCGGTCGCGTCGCGGGAACCTGACCAATAGGCTTCGAGGTAGCACCAGGGCCGGTCGATCAGGCGCGGCAGCTCCGGGCGCCAGCGACGGGTAAACCGCCAGGTGTTTTCCTCGTCGCGCGCCTTGCGCTGCGGGGATGCGCTCACGTGGTGGCGCACGACACTGCGCAGCGCGACCGCATTGACGCGGCCCGCCGCCCGGGCGCGGAAGCAGAGATCCACGTCCTCGCTGCCGTTGACGTAGGCTTCATCAAAACCGCCGAGCTGCCGCCAGAGTGCGCGATCCAGCAGGGCGCAGGCGCCGGTGACCGCCACCATCGGCCGGTCGGGCTTCAGCCAGCGCGCGAGCGGCGAAGGCAGCGTGCGGGTGTGCTCCAGCTTGCCTTTGACGTTCAGGAACATCCCGGCGTGATCCACCTCCCCGGTGCCGACACTGAGCTGGACATTGCCAATGAGACCCGCGCTGGGGCCGAGCGAGCGGTGCGCGGCCAGCATGGGCTCAAGCCAGCCGGGTGAGAGCACGAGGTCGTTATTGAGCAGGGCGAGAAATTCCCCGCGGGCGAGGGCCGCGCCGCGATTATTGGCGACAGCATAGCCGAGGTTGCGCTCATTGCGGACAACGACGAAGGGCGCCTGTCGTGTGGCGAGCCACTCGCGCGTGCCATCCGTGCTGCCATCGTCCACGAGGATGATCTCGTGCGTCAGCCCGGCGGGCAGCGAGGCCTGCAAGCTCGCGACCATCGCCTGGGTCAGGGGCAGGCAGTTATAAAGCGGGATAACAAACGAAACCTGCATGGGGTGGACCCAAACAGGCAGAAAAAAACCCGCTCTCCGACTCAAATCTCCACCGCCCGCGCGGGGCGGGGCCTATCTCTCCGCGACCATCTTGCGCAGGTAGGCCGCGTAGCTGGACTTGCCGAGCTTGGCGATGTTGGCGTCGAACTGGGCGCGATCGATCCAGCCTTGGTGGTAGGCGATTTCCTCGAGGCAGGCGATTTCCAGGGCCTGGCGATTTTCGATGACACGCACGAACTGGGCGGCCTCGAGCAGGGAGTCATGCGTGCCGGTGTCGAGCCAGGCGGTGCCGCGGCCGAAACCCCCTCCCCCAGAAAATCTAGTTTCCTATCAATAACGCGGCTGGGTTCAGCTCCCGCTCCTTTTGCTCCCGCCAAAGTCGTTTGAGCGAACGGCGCTGACATAGGCCCTCGCCTGGACCGTCTTGATTTTTCGGGCCCTGGTTGTGGCCTCTTCCTAAAATTCGCGCAGCTGCGTGACTAGGAGCGGAAAGGTCCGGTGCAGCCACGACTCGAAATCCGGGCAGTCAATCTCCTCGTGGCGGTGGAGGTCGCGGGTGGCTTTTTCGAGACTTTTCCGCGCCGCATGAAATTCCGCCCAAGCCGCGCTTTGCAGGCGGCGATGCTCGATGATGAGCAGGGCCCGCTGATTCCTGATCCGATGGTTCAGAGATCCCGTCGGCGGACAAAACGAGCGCCGTGCCGGGTGGGCCGGGCACTCCGTGCGCGGCCATGAAACGTGATGAGGGCCGAACCGGACGGCTTCGGGCCGAAACCGGCAACAAATAGTTGTGCGGCAGTAGCGCGGTGGGTCGATGGCAGTTACTTTCCCGGATATTATGAGTGCGGCGTAACTGAAACGACCCGACCTCAGCCCGACACGTGCAGATTTCGGCCGGCGGACAAAGTCCCCGCAGTGTCGATCGTGAGCCGCACGAGCGAGCGCAGCGTCTCGGCTTGGTATGGCTTGGATAGTATCACCGGCGAAAAATTTTGTGGAGAGCCTCATCCGACGTTGGTGCGTGTCACGACGGGAGGGTGAAACCAGGGGTTATTTCCTGAGTGGCGTAGGCAATCATGCTTTCTGTATTAGGTTGCTATCCAGAAAAATGAGCAGGGGGTTAACAGATGCCCCCGCACGCGAAACGCTATGTTCATCGCCTGATAGGGAATCCCCGCCGTTGGGAAGCGTGTGCTCGGCGACCCCGGCAGTGTGATCGGGGTGTGTGCTCTATCACCATGCAACATCAGGTGAAAGTGAGGCAGAAGGAATTGGAGGTTAAGAGCCAGCAAGTGCAGAAGTCCGAGAGTCTGGGTCGGATGGCCGGAGCCATCGCCCACCACTTCAATAACCAACTGCAGGTGGTGATGCTGAACCTGCAGCATCAAGGCTAAGATTTCATGACGAACGTGATTAACGACGACGGCTCACGTGAGGGCACGTCGCTGTCACAGCTTCATCGCGCTCTTCGGGACGCCACTAAATTGTCCCATCATGCACTGGATCGTCATCCCTTGCTCGCGCCGCTGTTAACGCGCGAACTGACCGTCATGCAATACGGCGCTGCACTTGCCGCTTTGCACGGCGTTTACGCCCAAGTGGAAGACGTGTGCTTGGCCTTTCTCGACGAGCATCCAGGCCTGTTCGACTATCGGTCACGCCGGAGGTTGCCGGCGTTAGAACTCGACTTGGTGGAGCTTGGACGGACCGGTGTCCCTTCCCGGATGGAATTTGCCGCTCCGCAGAACATCGGCGCATTGATTGGTATCCTCTACACCATCGAAGGGTCGACGCATGGCGGGCAATTCATCGCGCGAAGCGTGCGGCAATTGCGGGGTGGAAATTTTCCAGTGCGGTTTTTCACCGGGTACGGGGACCGCTCAAGCCAAAACTGGAAGGAGTTCCTGACCTTTGCCGGTGACCGTTGTCCGGCTGCCGAGTACGAGGCAGCGACGTCCACCGCCGTGACGCTGTTTCAGGCGATCAAGGACCATCTTGACGCCGTGGCTCGCAGACCATGAACCCGCAAGACACCGACCTTTCCAACTGTGAATTGGAACCGATACGATTTCCGGGCGCCGTCCAGCCTAACGGGGCGCTGTTGGTGGTGCAACGAGCGTCGGGAGTCATCGAGGCGGCGAGTGAAACCTGCGATGTGACCCTCGGGTGGCGCGCCGACGCCCTGCTGGGTAAGACCTTGGCCAGCCTTCTGGGTGAGCATCCTCAGGCCACCCGGTGGACCGCGCCATTTGCCAGTTGCCCGCCGCCCTTGGATTTTTCACTGAATGGCAAAACCTGGTGGGCACGCCCACAGGTCAACGAGGCCGGTCAGGTGTTGATCGATATTGAGCCCTATGAACGGGATTCCGCCTTGCTTCGTGGATTGGTCCAAGGGTGGCGCCAAGACCTTCCGGGACTGCGCGCTTTGGGTGACGTAGAGTCGGTCGTCCGGCAGGCCGCGAAATCAATCGGCGGCATAACGGGATTCGACCGGGTGATGATCTATCGATTCGACGGGGCCTGGAATGGTGAGGTCGTCGCCGAAGCATGCGGCGACAATCATTACCAGTTTCTCGGGCACCATTTCCCGGCCAGCGACATTCCCAAGCAGGCCCGCGATTTGTTTCAGTTGAGCGAGGTGCGCCAGATTTCGGATGCCCTTTACCGCCCGGCAGCGCTGATCGCGCGCGGGCATGCGCAAGCGATCGACCTGGGGCCATCGAGCTTGCGCAGCGTGTCTCCCATCCATCTCGAATATCTGAAGAACATGGGGGTTCGCGCCGCATTGACGGGAGCCCTGATGGTGGAAGGGCGCCTCTGGGGATTGGTCGCATGTCATCACCTCGGCGGGCCCAAGTATCTGGGTCCCGCCGAGCGGGAGGCGTTCGGATGGATTTGCGGGGACCTTGCGGCGCTGATCGGAGCCACCGTCACCCGGAAAAGTGTTGAGCGCATATCCAAGCTAGCGATCCTCCGGCGAAAGCTGAGCGAACGGATACGCGAAGCCGATTTCCGGGAACTGATCCAGCAAGCGCAAGGCGCCAATTTGCTTGCTGTGCTCGATGCGGACGGATTTGCGCAGGTGGCCGGAAATTCGGTTGATACTTTTGGCCGGACGCCCGAGCTAAGCAGGATTCAGGAAATCCAGCGTCGTGCTCGCGAGCG
This sequence comes from Opitutia bacterium, assembly GCA_947474935.1. GTDB lineage: Bacteria > Verrucomicrobiota > Verrucomicrobiia > Opitutales > Opitutaceae > ER46. Next base: position 8,881 of record CANJKL010000024.1, on the reverse strand, counting down.
TTCAGCCGACCCCTACTTTTATGCCTCAAATGCCTTGGGGCGGGACCTCGGATTGAGTGAGGCGTCCGACGGGGTTGCAGGGGCAATCATTGTCTGCCGGCGGGAGAAGCCGGATTTTTCGCTGCTTTGGTTTCGCAATGAGCGGTCGATGACGACGCGCTGGGCCGGCGATCCAGAGCGGATCCATACCGTAGCGCCCGATGGACGGGTTTCGCCGCGAAAATCATTTGCCGAGTTCATCAAGGTGATCAGCGGGCAGTGCCTTCCTTGGACGCCAGAAGAACTGGAATCGGCGAGTGAAATGCGGTCGTTGATCGAGATTCAGGTCCTCTGGGAATTTGAGGTTAAGCACCAGCAAGTGCAGAAGTCCGAGAGCCTGGGTCGGATGGCCGGCGCCGTCGCCCACCACTTCAATAACCAACTGCAGTTGGTGATGCTGAACTTGGAGCTGGCGCTGGCCGGAGCAGGTGGTGAGCTGGCCGTCGCCATGCAAGCCACCCGCAAAGCGGCGGAGTTAAGCGGCCAGATGCTGACCTACCTCGGACAATCGCACGTCAGGAAGGAACGGCTGGATCTGGCCGAAACCTGCCGGCAGAGCCTGGCCCTGCTGAAGTCCACCGTGCTGCCAAGCGTGGAGGTAGAGACCGACTTGCCCTCGCCCGGGCCGAGCCTCCACGCCAACGCGAGCCAGATTCAACAGGTGCTGCTGAACCTCCTCACCAATGCCGTGGAGGCCAAAAGTGCCGAACGGGGCGCGATTCGGCTGAGCGTGAAGACGGCATCCGCGGCGGAGATCCTCGCCGCCGACCATTTTCCCTTGGACTGGCAGCCTCAAGCCACGACCTATGCCTGCCTAGAAGTGACCGACCGGGGCTCGGGTATCACGGCTGCGGAGCTCCAAAGGATCTTCGATCCGTTTTATTCCACCAAGTTTACCGGCCGGGGCCTTGGCCTGCCGGTCGTGCTGGGGATAGCGCGGTCCCACGCTGGAGTTGTCATGGTGAAGAGTGAACCCGGCCGGGGCAGCGCCTTCCAGGTCTGTTTCCCGGAGTTGGCGTTGGCCGTGCCCAAGGAACGGGTCCCCGTCCAGCTGGCCCCAGTCCGCAGCAAGGTCCGGCCCTGCACGGTGCTGGTCGTCGAAGACAATCCGGAGCTGCGCGAAACCCTCGCGCTCGCACTCGAATTCTCTCAGTTCAAAGTGATCACCGCGGGGGACGGCATCGAGGCGATGGAGCTCTTCCGGCAGCACCGGGACGAAATCGATTGCGTGCTGTGCGATGTGGTCATGCCCCGGATGAACGGTTGGGAAACCCTGACCGCATTGCGGCAACTTGAACCTGGACTCCCCGTGATTCTGGCCAGCGGATACGATGAGACTGAGGCCATGCAAGGCGCTCATGCCGAGCGCCCCCAAGCCTTCCTGAAGAAACCTTTTGAATTAGCGGAGTGCGAAAAAGCCCTGCGGCGTTTGTTCACCCCGCTGGCGTGAATCTTTGCAGGCAACCGCGGCTGATCAGCGCCGGATTGGCGGGGTTTCGGCGGGCCAATATCCACCAAAAATGAAACGCCCGGTCCGCGGCCGTTTGGCCGGGCGACGGGGTTTATCCGGAACGATCCCCCGATTTAGAAACAGCGGCGTGAGGTTGCCCACAATTTAACCTCTGCCGATTGAATCAATGGGAAAGATCGGAGAAAATGCACCTCGGCCTTTGGCAGACCGTGGGGAAACTCAAGAAGGACAGACCTTTTCACCCGGTCGGCTTGGCTCCGGGCCCTCCGCCCGCACCCGGCCGGGCGGCGGAGCAATGGTCGGCCGGAGCGACAGGAGGGAAGCCGGGGGGAGGCGGCAAAACCCGTCCCGGATCCGATCCCCCTGAAAATCGAGTTTCCGACCAATAATGACCGCCAAGGAAGCGAACGTCGCGAGACCGTGTTTGATAGTGAAAGGATCTTATTTGCGCTCGATCCGGTAGAGATGCGCCGCACTGCGGATGAAAAGCGCGCCGTCCGCCACCGCATAGGAAGCGAGCGTGCGTTCATCGAGCTTGTTCGTGGCGATCTTCTCGAACGTCCGCGAGGCCTTCAACACCGTGCCCACGCCTTCCTCGCTCAGGAAATAGATTTTCCCGTCGGCCACGATCGGCGAGGCCGAGTAGTTGCCTTCGAGCCGTTCCTGCCAGTGGACGGTGCCGGTCTTCGCATCGAAACAGCTCGCCACTCCGCTGTCCGCCACCGCGTAAAGCTCGTCACCCACCACCACGACGGACGGCGTGAGGGGCGCGCCTTTCGTCGTGCGCCAGGCGACATGCGTGTCGGTCACATCGCCTGCGCCATCCGCTCGAATCGCCAGCAGGTCAGCGCGGTTGAAACCCGTCGCAATGAAAAGCAGCCCGTGCGCAAACACCGGCCGCGGCACCACCGAGTAGCCGGCGCCGTAGCGCACGCGCCAAATCTCGCGCCCGTCCTTCGGATCGAGCGCCGATACCGCGCCGCTGCCTGGTGTGATGATCTGCGTGCGGCCGCCCACCGTGATGACGAGCGGCGTGCAGAACGAAAAATACTGTCGCACCTCGGCCGTGCGCGGCGCCTTCCACACCAGTTCGCCCGTCGTCTTGTCGAGCGCGGCGACAAACGGATCTTTCGTGCCGTCGGAATTGAACACCAGCAAACCACCCACCAACGCCGGCGAGCCGCCGTTGCCGTGCAGCGGATCGTAGCGCAGGCGATTGTTGCGCCAAAGAATCTTTCCCGCGCGATCCAGACACGCCGTGCCGTGGTGCCCGAAGTGAACGTAAACCCGGTCGCCTTCGACCATCGGCGTCGGACTGGCCGGGCTGTTTTTCGCGTGGACCGGCTGGACGCTCGCCTCGGTCGCGGAAAAAATTTCCCTTTCCCAAAGCGCCCGTCCGGTCGTGACGTCAAACGCCAGCGCACGAAGGGAGACCCCGCCGCTCGCGTTATTGACGCCGGTCGTGAGAAAAATATTGCCGTCGCTGATCGCGGGCGACGACCAGCCCGCGCCTGGCACGGCGGTTTTCCAGGCGACGTTCTTCGTCGGCGACCACTCCACCGGCAGCGCCGCCGCAGTTGAAATCCCCTGCCCGGTCGGTCCGCGAAACTCCGGCCAGTCTTCGGCCCGGGCCAAACGGCCAAGCGCGCAGACCAACACCAGCATCGCCCACCACGAGTTCGTTCGACCGAATTTCACATTCCGTGTCTACGTCATGCTTCGCCGCAATCCAGCTCGAATCGCGGCGCCGGGCGGGCGGTCCGTGATTGGACCGCTCACCTGGCCGCCGCCGCCAGAAACGCGCTCAAGTCCGCCATGGCCGCCGGATCGAGGGCGGCTTCGAGGCGTTCCGGCATGAGTGACCGGCCGGAGCTGACGAAGAGCCGGAGCTCGTTGCGCCAGATCACATGTTCCGCGCCGTCGAGACCGCGGAGCGTGATGCTGTTGCTCGCCTCGGCCGCGAGCATCCCGGCCAGCGAACGGCCGTCGAGCAGCGTCGCGGCATACATCATGCAGCGATCCTCCACCGCGCGGTTGGGATCGAGGATGTGCGTGACGAGATACGGCGCGTGGTGCCGAACGAATGGCAGGCGCTGCAGGTCTGCGTGAAGACCGTCGCACCCCTGGCCGCGTCACCGCGTTTGTCCGCCAGAGCAGCGAGCATCCGTGAAATGGCCGCCTGCCGGTTCGGATCGGTGCCGGCCTGAAAGACGCGCGTCGCCCGGTCAGCGAGCTTCGCATCGATGTGGTGCGTGAGCCGCTGCTTCTGCGCCGCATCGATTTGCGCCAGCATGGCCGAATCGGCTTCAACGCGATCGAGCAACACCTGCGACCACGCGACGCGACTCGTCACCAGTTCGATGGCGGCGGAGCGGACGGCGGCGCCATGACTGCGCCAGCCGGCCAGCTAAACCCCTCCGGATCCGATCCCCCTCAAAATCGAGTTTCCTACCGATCGCGCGCAGAGTGGCGAACCGATTTGTCACTTGATAAGTGACAAATGAGTTTCGCCGTGGGTGGGCGGAAAGGGCGGCGTGGGGCGAGTTTTGTGACGGTACGGTCACGGATGGGTGAAGATCCTGCGACGGAATGAACGGGTCGTTGACGGATGTTTGGCGTGCTCTCCACGTTCGCCGGCGATGAAAGTCTACCGTCATTTCACGTCCTGGTTGCTTCTGGTCATGTCAGTGGTGCCCACACTGCTCGCGCAGTCTGCCGCCACGGGCTCGATTGCCGGTCGGGTGACCGACGCCAAATCGCGCCTCGCGCTCAGCGGAGCCCGGGTGACAGTCACCGGCACAGCGCTCGAGACGTTTGTCGCCCAGGGAGGCGACTATGTGTTGGTCAATGTTCCGGCCGGCGCGCGCAGCGTGGTCGTAAGCTATGTGGGCTATCCCGAGGCCACGCAGTTGGTGACGGTGGCCGCGGGCGGCGTGGCGACGGCCGATGTGGCCGTGGGGGACTCAACCGTGCGCATGGAGAAATTTGTGATCGCGGGTTCCGCAGTCGGCGCGGCGCGTGCGATCAACCAACAACGGGCGGCCGATACGCTGACGAATCTCGTGGCGGCGGATGACATCGGGCGCTTCCCCGACCAGAATGCGGCCGAATCGATCCAACGCATCCCCGGAGTCGCGCTCTACCGCGACCAGGGCGAGGGACGCTTCCTTGTGGTGCGGGGCATCAAGCCCGACCTCAATACGGTGCAGCTCAATGGAGTCAGTGTGGCCACGCCCGATCGCGGCAACCGCACGCTGCCGCTCGACGTGATTCCGTCGGATGCGCTCGGCGCGATCGAGGTGGCGAAGGTCGCCACGCCGGACAAGGAAATGGACGGGCTCGGTGGCCGCGTGGATCTGAAGACCCGCAGCGCGTTCGATCTCCCGGAGCGCCAAGTGCAATTTTCCGCGCAGGGCCAATACAATGACCTGCGGGATCGCCTCAGCGGGAAATTCAATGGCACGTATGCCGACACGTTTAACGACGGACGCATCGGCGTGATTTTTTCGCCGACGTGGCAGAATCGCCGGATGGGTTCGGATAATTTCGAAGTCGGTGGCGCGTGGACGCTGCGGCCAGTGCCCGGCGCGCCGGGGCAGACGGCGTTTTTCAACAATGACATCAACTACCGCGCCTACGATCTGACGCGGACGCGCTATGGGGCCAACGGGGCGATCGAGTTCAAGCCCGACCGCGAGACCGCGTTCTTTGTGCGCGGGCTGTATTCGAGTTTCACGGATGCCGAGATCCGGCAGATCACGACGATCCCGTTTTCCGAGGGCACGCTGACGGCGCTGACGCCGACGAGCGCCACGGTGACGGGCGTGCGTCGCGAGGCGAAGCAGCTCCGCGTGCGGGCGAAAGAGCAGGAAGTTTACACGGTGAGCGCAGGTGGCGAGATGACGCGCGGCATGTGGCAGCTTGACGGGCGCGCCGCCTACGGCGAAGGCACCGAGAACCGGCCGGAGAATGTCACCATCTTTCGCAAAGCGGCGCGCGGCACGGATTGGACCTACTCGTTTGCGAACGGCATCTACAACCCGGTGGTGACGCAGACGGCGGGCACATCGATCAGCGATCCGGCGGCGTTCAACGAATTCAACCGGCTCCGCAGTGCGCCGGCGAACGGCTCCGAAAAGGAATTTAATGTCGGTGGAAATGCGCGCAACCGTTTCACGGTCGCGGGGTCGCTGCCGGCCTACGTGAAAGTCGGCGCCCAATTTCGCGCGAAGGAGAAGCAGCAGGAAGTTGAGCAGATCAATTTTGCCGCCACGCCGACCTACACGTTTCAATCGCTCGCCGAGCCGCAGACGTCGTCGGATTATGGTTACCTGACGGGGCCGCGGTTGAGCGCGGCGAAATTTACCAGCGCGTTTATCGACAACAAAGGCGCCTATGTGGGCACGCGCGACGTCATCACGAGTCTCGGGTCGGACTGGACGGCGAACGAAGATGTGACGGCGGTCTATGCGATGGGCGGCGTGACGATGGACCGGCTGAATCTGATGGCGGGGGCGCGTTACGAGCACACGAAGTTCGAGACGCAGGGCAACGTCATCAAGACGGTGGGCCCGGCGATCACGGCGACGCCCGGCACGCGGGGCCGGACGTCCGACAATTTCCTGCCGGGCCTTTATCTAACCTACAATGTCGCGCCGAAAACGGTCGTGCGCGCGGCGTGGAGCAACACGTATGCGCGCCCGTCGTTCGCGGAAAGTGCGCTGCGCCGCACGATCAACGACGACACCCGGCTCGTAACCGAGAGCAATCCCGGCCTGAAAGCGCTGACGTCGATGAACTGGGATGCGTCCATCGAGCACTACTTCGCGTCGCTGGGCTCGGTATCGGCGGCGGTGTTTCACAAGGACATCAAGAACTTCACCTACCAGCGCACGCTGCCCGGCGCGGATGCGTCGACGGGCTACGATCTGAGCACGTTTGCCAACGGCGACCGGGGCCAGATCACGGGATTGGAATTGGCCTACCAGCAGCAGTTCACGTCGCTGCCGGCCCCGTTCAACGGCCTGGGGGTTTTCTCGAATTACACCATCGCGACGTCGTCGGCCAATTTCCCGACACGGCCGGGCGAGAAACTGCCGTTCATCGGGCAGTCGCGCCGGATCGGCAACGTGGCGCTGACCTATGAGCAGAACGGATTCTTCATCCGCGCGGCAGTGAATTTCCGCTCGCCGCGGCTGCGCGAAGACGAACCGCTCGGAGCGAATGTCGCGGAGGACCGTTACGTGGACTATTTCACGCAGGTCGATCTGACGACGAGCTACAAGCTGAGTCCTCGCTGGGAATTGTTTGGCGAAGTGCTGAATGTCACGAACGAGGCTTTCCGCGTGCATTTCGCTGAAAGCGCGGGACGATTCACGCAGCTCGAGGAATACGGGATCAGTGCGAATTTCGGCGTGCGGTGGAAGCTCTGAGGCGAGCTCGTCGATGCGCTTGGCGTTTGCTTTGCTGGGGTGTGGCTTGCTCGCGGGGTGCACGCAGCAAGTCGCGTCCGATCCGGATGCGAAGAATGCGCCGGTGAAACCGCGGGTGGTGACGACGGCTTTGCCACACGACACGGATGATCCGGCGATCTGGATCAACCGCGCCGATCCGGCGAAGAGCCTCGTGGTCGGCACGGACAAAGACACGGCGGGCGGGCTCTACGGGTTTGATCTCGCGGGCAAAATCGTGGCGCAGACGCCGGTGCTCAAGCGGCCGAACAACGTCGATATTGGCACGGGGCTGATGCTCGCGGGAAAGCCGACGGATATCGCGGTCACGACGGAGCGGGAGATGCAACGGCTGCGGGTGTTTCGATTGCCGGATCTCGCGCCGTTGGACAAAGGCGACCTGGTGGTGTTCGCCGGCGATGTGACGCGCGCACCGATGGGGGTGGCGCTGTATCGGAGGCCCGGTGACGGAGCGGTTTTTGCCATCGTGGGCGGCAAGAGCGGGCCGGCCGAGGACTATCTGTGGCAGTATCGGCTCGAAGACGATGGCACCGGTCTGGTGAAGATGACGAAGGTGCGGGCGTTGGGACGCTACAGCGGAAAGAAGGAAATCGAGGCGATCGCGGTCGATGCTGAGCTGGGCTACATTTACTACAGCGACGAGCAGCACGGGGTGCACAAATACCGCGCCGATCCCGATGCGCCGGAGGCGGGGCAGGAACTCGCGTTGTTCGGCACGGCGGGGTTTGCGAGCGATCTCGAAGGAATTTCCATTTACCCGCGGGCGGGTGGCGCGGGCTACCTCGTGGTTTCAAATCAACAGGCGGACACGTTTCGGATTTTTCCGCGAGCCGGCACGGCGGGAAAGCCGCATGACCACCCGCTGCTCAAGAGCGTGCGGCTCGCGACGCGCGAGAGCGATGGGAGCGAGGTGTCGAATGTGACGTTACCGGGATTTCCCGGCGGGTTGTTTGTGGCGATGTCGGCGGACCGCACGTTCCATTTTTATGCGTGGGACGATATCGTGGCGGCGGCGGGTTTGAAGTGAAGCGGAGGCCGGTGGCGGTGGGTTGAGGATTGTGCCGTGGGGGGACTTCGAGTGCTCGCCAAACGCGCGGTGGGCGTCCTTGTCATGCTTCGAACACGAGGCAACGGCGACTTAAAGGACCCCAGAGCCACTTTGAGCGGGTCCCGAAAACTGGGCCAGGTGGAGTGTTAGTCCGCAGCGTTGTTTGATGTGATGACTGCGATGGTGGTTCGCAGTCCCTGACTGAGGGACGGACCGGCTTGGCGGCCCGCCCCGGAGCTTGGGATTGATGAGGATTGCTCCAAGACGAAGCGTTGCGGAGAGAGATATGCTCCTTGCTCACTTCCACGATGCTCGTGCCGCCATCGGCTTCCCGCAAAATGCGGATCTTCTGTTCCGTCCTATGTCTTTTGCCTTTCATGGTCTGGGCTCTTTTTAGGGCCGCAGACTAACATCGCAAATGGCCCGGATTTCGGGGGGATCACCGCACAAAATCTGTCGCCAGGCCGGTGGCGCTGCCCGCGTCGAGTTCCCGCGCCGCCGCTGCGAGCTTCCGGCGGGCTTTGTCGATCGCGTATTTGCCGAGCGCGAGGCGCAGCGGCGGATTTTCCGATTCCACGGCGGAGATGATCGCGTCGGCTGCCTTGGCGGGATCGCCGGGTTGCCGGCCGTTCATCGTTTCGAGGAAGCGCCGGAACTTTCCACTCGACGGCTCGTAGTCGGGAATCGACGCGCTCGCGCGTTCGAGCGACCGGGAAATAAAATCTGTGCGGAAGGGGCCGGGTTGCACAATCGTCACCTTCAACCCCAAGGGGCGGACTTCCGCGGCGAGCGACTCCGAGAGACCTTCGAGCGCCCACTTGGTTGCACCGTAGATCGAAAAGCCGGCATAGT
>CANJKL010000023.1:0-61612 GCA_947474935.1 Opitutia bacterium | reverse complement strand
CGGCCAAGGATATCCGCGAGACCTTCGCCCGCATGGCGATGAACGACGAGGAGACGGTGGCACTCATCGCCGGCGGCCACACCTTCGGCAAGACGCACGGCGCCGCTCCCGCGTCCCATGTGGGGTCGGAGCCCGAGGCGTCCGGACTCGAAGCGCAGGGCCTGGGTTGGCAGAACAGCTTTGGCTCCGGCAAGGGCGGCGACACGATCACCAGCGGCCTCGAGGTCACGTGGACCACCACGCCCACGAAGTGGAGCAACAATTTTTTCTGGAATCTGTTCAGCTTCGAATGGGAGCTGACGAAGAGTCCGGCCGGGGCGCAGCAATGGACGCCGAAGCATGGTGCCGGCGCCGGCACCGTGCCGCATGCGCACGACAAGACGAAGCGCATCGCGCCGTCGATGCTCACCACGGACCTCGCCTTGCGCGTCGACCCGGCTTACGAGAAGATTTCGCGGCGCTTCCTGGAGAATCCCGATCAGTTCGCCGACGCGTTTGCGCGGGCGTGGTTCAAGCTTACGCACCGCGACATGGGCCCGCGCGCGCGTTACCTCGGGCCGGAGGTTCCGGCCGAGGTGCTCGTCTGGCAGGACCTCATCCCCGCGGTTAATCACCCCCTGATCGATGCGCCGGACATCGCCGCCCTGAAGGGCGAAATTCTGGCGGCCGAGTTGTCCGTCTCGGAACTAGTTTCAACGGCCTGGGCGTCGGCGTCCACGTTCCGTGGCTCCGACAAGCGCGGCGGGGCGAACGGCGCCCGCATCCGCCTGAGCCCGCAGAAATACTGGGAAGTCAACCAGCCGGCCCAGCTGTCCAAGGTGCTCGACACCCTCGAGGGCATCCAGAAGGCGTTCAACCTCGCCCAGGGTGGCGGCAAGAAGGTTTCGCTCGCCGACCTGATCGTCCTGGCCGGTGGTGCCGGCGTCGAGCAGGCGGCGAAAAACGCCGGACACGATGTCACCGTTCCCTTCACCCCGGGCCGCATGGACGCGTCGCAGGAGCAGACTGATGTGGCCTCCTTCGCCGTGCTCGAACCCATCGCGGACGGCTTCCGCAACTACCAAAAGGGCCGCTACCGCATCCCGGCCGAGGCGCTGTTGGTCGACAAGGCGCAACTGCTGACCCTGACCGCGCCCGAGATGACGGTGCTCGTCGGCGGCCTGCGCGTCCTGAAGACCAACTTCGGCGGCACGGCGCACGGCGTCCTCACGGCGCGGCCGGAGGCGCTGACGAATGACTTCTTCGTGAACCTGCTCGACATGGGAACGGAGTGGAAACCGGCTGCGCCCGACTCCAGTACGTTCGAAGGCCGCGACCGCAGGACGGGGCAGGTCAAATGGACCGGCACGCGGGCCGACCTGGTCTTCGGTTCCGACGCGCGGCTCCGCGCCGTGGTGGAAGTCTACGGCAGTTCGGACGCGCAGGGGAAGTTCATCCACGACTTTGTCGCCGCCTGGAACAAGGTGATGAACCTGGATCGCTTCGAACGGGCGTAAGCGGGGCGGGCTGAACACGGCCCGGAGTTCGGGCTCCAGTGGGTCAAAAAGGAACCGACGCAAATTTGGCTTGATTCATATTCCTTTAAAGGAATATGAATCCGAAATGGATTTGGTGGAGATCTACGAATGCCTGTGCGACCGGACGCGGTTGCGCCTGCTCCATGTGCTGGCGCAGGGACCGGTGTGCGTGTGCCATTTTCAGGAAGTGCTGGGCGAACCGCAGGTGAAGATCTCCAAGCATCTCGCGTATCTGCGCGCGCGCGGGCTGGTGGAATGCGAGCGGCAGGGAAACTGGGTGGTCTACGCACTGCCGTCGAAGCCCTCGCGGGAGCTGAAGGCGAACCTAGCATGCCTGCAGGACTGCGTGCAGGAACATCCGGTGTTCAAGCGCGATCTCGCTCGGCTGAAGAAGATCGAGCCGGCGTGCGCGTGGGTGCGCGCGGGCGAGCCGGAGAAGGCGCCGGGGCAATACCGTTGCGGTTGCTAGGGCGGCCGAAAATTTATGAACGAAGCAACCGATTCCACCTGTGAAACCTCCGGCGGCACTTGCGGGTGCGCGACGCCGGCGCCAGAATTGCCGGCGATGACCGTCACGGCCCTGCGGACCGCCCTGGCGGCGGCGCCGGCTTTGCCGCTCACGGTGCTCTGGCCGGACGGCGATCCGATCGAGGCGCACTTCCACGTGACGGAGGTCGGGCGCGTGCAGAAGGATTTTGTGGATTGCGGCGGGACGGTGCGCCGCACCGTGACGTGCCTCTTGCAGACGTGGGTCGGCGACGATGTGGATCACCGGATCACGGCCGGGAAGTTGTTGAAGGCGTTTGACCATGGCGCGGCGGTGCTCGGCGCGGACGATCTGCCGGTGGAACTCGAGTATGAGGCGTGCAACGTGATCCAGTTCAAGGTGGTCGCGGTCGAGCGCGAGGCGGACCGTTTCGTGGTGCGGCTGGCCGGCAAGCACACCGACTGCTTGGCGCGGGACGTTTGCGTGCCGGCGGCGCGGGCGGGCGCCGACGGCGCGGGCTGCTGTTAATTTCTTCGCCCATCGCATGAGCACCATTGCCGCCAACAAACCCACCCTACTCGTGCTTTGCACGGGCAACTCATGTCGCAGCCATCTCGCCGAGGGCCTGCTGCGCGCCGCCGCGGGCGATCTGTTCGAGGTGGCGAGCGCGGGCTCCAAGCCCGCGGGCTACGTCCACCCGCTGGCGATCGACGTGATGAAGGAGATTGGCGTCGATATCTCCGGCCACCGCTCCAAGCACTTGAGCGAGTTTCTCAATCGGGACGTGGAGACGGTGATCACGGTGTGTGGGAATGCGGACCAAGTGTGTCCGATTTTCCCCGGACAGGTGAACCGCCACCACTGGCCCTTTGACGATCCGGCGCATGCGACCGGCACGGAGGAGGAAAAACTGGCGGTGTTTCGCCGCGTGCGGAATGAGATCCGGCGGACGTTCACGGCCTATGCCGCCGGGAGGCGCGATGCGCTGAAGGCCAAGGCCGCGCGATGAACGCGGACAAGCCCTCGGTGCTGGGCCGGCTCTCGTTCCTTGACCGCTATCTCACCGGCTGGATTTTCCTTGCGATGGCGGCGGGCGTGCTGGCGGGTCGGTTCCTGCCGGCGCTGCCCAAGTTGCTGACGGCCTGGAGCGTCGGCACGACCTCGGTCCCGATCGCCGCGGGACTGATCCTGATGATGTACCCGCCGCTCGCGAAGGTGCGCTACGAGGAGCTGCCCGATGTGTTCCGCGACAAGAAAGTGCTCGGGCTGTCCCTCGTGCAAAACTGGCTCGTGGGACCGGTGCTGATGTTTGCGCTCGCGGTGATCTTTCTCCGCGACCAGCCGGAGTATTTTGCGGGACTTGTGCTCATCGGCCTCGCGCGGTGCATCGCGATGGTGATCGTGTGGAACGATCTCGCGGGCGGCAGCCGCGAATATTGCGCGGGGCTCGTGGCGGCCAACGCGCTTTTCCAGGTCTTGTTTTTCGCCCCGCTGGCGTGGCTGTTTTTGAAAGTGCTGCCGCCGCTCGTCGGCGTCGACCTCGGCCAGCTCGACCTGTCAGGTGTGACGATCGGGGCGGTAGCGAAGAGTGTTTTCATTTACCTGGGAATACCCTTCCTCGGCGGGCTGGTGTCGCGGTTTGGACTGCGACGGGGCGGGCGGGTGGATTGGTATGATAATAAATTCCTGCCGCTGATCAGCCCGATCACGCTCGTGGCACTGCTGTTTACGATCGTGGTGATGTTCAGCTTGAAGGGCGATACGGTGCTGCGAATCCCGCTCGACGTGCTGCGGGTGGCACTGCCGCTGGTCGTCTATTTTGCGATCATGTTTGCCGCGACGTTCTGGATGAGCATTCGGGCCGGAACCGACTATGCGCGGGCAGCGACGCTGGCGTTCACGGCGTCGGGCAACAATTTCGAACTGGCGATCGCGGTGGCGGTCGGGGTGTTCGGCATCGCGTCGGGCGCGGCGTTTGCCGCCGTGATCGGGCCGCTGGTGGAGGTGCCGGCGCTGATCGGGCTGGTGACGGTGGCGCTGCGCTGGCGCGCCCGGGTGGAACGCGCGACCCGTTGAGCCTGCGCCCAAGGGAATTTTCCGTTGCGATGCGGGGGAGGAGTCGTTCCGTTCTTCCCTCCCCATGAAACTGGAGATTCCGCCGGGCGACTTTGCCGGTTACATTTTTGACCTCGATGGCACGCTCGTCGACACGATGCCGCTGCACTATCGCGCGTGGGACGAGGCGATGCGCAAAGTCGGTCTGCACTGCGCGCTGGACGAGGAGTTGTTCTATTCGCTGGGAGGAGTGCCGACGCTGCGGGTCGCGGATTTGATCGCGCGGCACTATGGGCTCACCATCGATGCGCACGCGGTGTTCGATCACAAGGAGGCGTTGTTCGTCGAATTGCAGAAGGATGCGAAGCTGATCGAGCCGGTGGTGGAGTTTGCCCACCGGGTGGCGCTGACCCATCCCGTATCGGTGGCGTCGGGCGGACCGCGGGTGATCGTGCGCGGGATGCTGGAGTTGACCGGCTTGGTGCGAATCTTTCCCTTCGAGCGTGTGGTCACCCCGGAGGACGTGACCCACGGTAAGCCGGCCCCGGACATGTTCTTGCTCGCAGCGGAGCGGATGGGCGTGCCCCCCGGGCGGTGTCTGGTGTTCGAGGATGCGGAGCCGGGGATGCGCGCCGCCGAGGCTGCGGGGATGCCGTGGGTCCGCGTGCCGAGCCGGAAGAAATCGGGCGACCGAATCGGACGGACGAACCCCTCAAGCTGAGGCACCGCACCGGTGCCTGCGTTCACCGCGCCATGTTGAAACTGGCGCTGACCTCGAAGACAGCGTTCACGATCGCGAACGCAATGAAACCGACGAAAAAGAAGACGGTCATCAGGACGCCGCTCGCGATCACCTTGGTGAACATGTTGAGCTGGCTGGAAATCAGCTTTTGGTAAGCGGCGGCGATTTGTTTCAGGCTCGGCACCACGTTGCCGGTGTTTTCGCCCACGGCGAGGCGGTCGAGCACCAGGTCGGGAAAACAGCCGGTCCGGGTGAGCGCGACCGACAGCGCCTCGCCCTCGAGCACGCGAGCCGTCGCGGTGTTGAAGGCGGCGCGGTGTACGCGGTTGTCGATTTGCTTCTCGGTCATCCGTAGCGCCTCGGCCGCGGTGATCCCGTTTTCCAGCAGGACCGAGAGCGTCTGGCTGAACGCCAGCACGGTGCGGGCGACCGCGAACGGGCCGAGCAACGGAAGCCTGAGCATCCAGGCGTCGGTCGCGGTACGTCCCGCGTCGGTCGCCCGCCAGCGCCAGAACGAAATCGCGGCGAAGACAAGACCGATCACAACCAAGAGCCCATAGTGGATCGCGAACTCGGACATCGCGATCAGGATCTTGGTCGACACCGGCATCTTGCCACCGAGCGACCCGAGCAGGCTTTGAAGGCGCGGCAGGAGGAAGGTGAGGAAGAAGATAATCACGCCGCCGGCGACGAATACCATGAAGACCGGATAGGCCAGGGCGAGGAGGAGCTGGCGGCGCAGTTCCCGCTGTTCCGTGAGATGTACGATCAGCCGGGCGACGGTGTCGTTGAGGGAACCCGTCGCCTCGCCGGCCTGGACGAGGTTGGTGATCGAGGGATCGAACACCTGGGGGAAATTCGCCATCGCGCGGGAGAGCGGCACGCCTTCGCTGATTTGCTCCCAGAGACCGGCGCAGAGGGTGCGCAGGCGGGGTTCCTTGATGCGCACGGAGAGCAGGCGGACCGCTTCGCCCGCGGACAAACCGCTCGTCAGCAGATCGTGGAGCGACTCGAGAAAGGAGAGGCATTCCTCGCGCCGGGGCGCCGCGGCGGCTGGGCCGCGGGTGGAAACCGCGCCCGGTGACCCCTTCGCCTCCGGCGGTTTGCGGCCCGGTTTGCCGGCGGCGACGATCTCGCTCACGGCGGCAACCTGCAGGCCCCGCGCCGAGAGGAGCCGCAGCGCATCCCGGCGGCTCGGGGCGTCGAGCTCGGCCGTCAGCGTTTGGCCGGCGCGGTCGCGCGCGGTGTAGGCAAAACGGGCCATGCGCTATTTTTCGGTCACCGTGATGACACGCAGCACCTCGTCGAAGGTCGTGTAGCCGGCCTTCACTTTTTCCCAGCCGCTCTGGCCGAGGGTGCGCATCCCGTGTTTGCGCGCGCAGTCGGCCAGGGTGCGGGTGCTCTCGCGCTTGAGCACGAGTTCGTGCATCTCGTCGTTGAGTCGGAAAATTTCGAAGATGCCGATGCGGCCGCGATAGCCGGTGCCGCGGCACCGGTCGCAGCCGACGGGCGATTTCAGCAGCTCGATGCCCTCGGCCTCCTCGGCGTGGCACCCGAGAATCGCGAGGTTTTCCTGCAGCTTGACCCGGGCGATCGGCGCCGGTTTGGAGCACTCCGGGCACAGCCGGCGGACGAGCCGTTGGGCGATGACGAGCTCGATCGCGGACGCGACGAGAAACGGCTCGATGCCCATGTCGACCAGCCGGGTGATCGCACCGGGTGCATCGTTGGTATGCAGGGTGGAAAACACCAAATGGCCGGTGAGCGAAGCCCGGATGGCGATCTCCGCCGTGTCCTTGTCGCGGATTTCGCCGACCATGATCACGTCGGGATCCTGGCGCAGTACGTGGCGCAGCGCGTCGGCAAACGTCAGGCCGATCTCGGGGCGCACCTGCATCTGGTTCACGCCGGGCACCTCGTATTCGATCGGATCCTCGATCGTGATGATGCGGAGATCGGTCGAATTGATTTTGCGGAGAAAGGCGTTGAGTGAGGTCGACTTGCCGGAACCCGTGGGGCCGGTGACGAGGATGATGCCGTGCGGGTAATCGAGGATGCTGGTGATCTGTGACTGCTCCTCGGCGCTCATGCCCAGCCGGTCCATCGTGTAGGCTTCCTTCTTCTGGTTGAGCAGGCGAAGCGAAATCGACTCGGCGTAGATCGTCGGCACCGTCGATACGCGGATGTCGAGCACGATGCCGTTGGCCTTGAAATTGATGCGGCCGTCCTGCGGCAGGCGCTTCTCGGAGATGTTCATCCGCGCCATGATTTTCAACCGGGAGATGATGGCGTCCTGAAAGCGCAGGAGATTTTCCGGCACCGGCACGGGCACGAGCAGGCCGTCGACGCGGTACCGGATGCGCAGCTGGCCTTCCTGCGGCTCGAAATGAATATCGGTCGCCTGGTCCTCGATCGCCTGCGAAATGACGTCCGTGACGAAGCGCACCACGGCCGCATCCTCGTCGACGACTTCCTCGGCCTCCTTCTGCGCCTCGGGGGCGACGTAGCTGTCGTCGCCGTCCTCTAGGGAACCCGAACCGACGCCGAAATTTTCAATGATGAGCTGGTGCACTCGTTCGGGCACGGCCAGATGCCAGACTAGCGGCCGGGGGCTGAACGTCCGCAACCAGTCCGTCATGGTATCGTCCGGCATCCAGGCGGTGGCCAGGTGCAATGGCACGGAAGACAGAGGACGGGCGACCGAGGACGAATCTTCGGAGCCATCCTCCGTCTTCTGTCCTCCGTTCTCCGTAACATAGCGGATCGGGATGATCTGGTATTCGTGGACGATGCGCGCCGGCAGCAGCCCGCGCGCGTCGGGATCCGTTTCGAGATTGCTGGCGACATCCAGTCCCGCGGCCAGGGCCAGCTTCGCGAGCACTTCCGGCTCGGGGCGGGCGAGTACCCCGGCGAGCGTCTCCAGCCGTTTTTCGCGCGGGGCTTCTACAATGGCCTGGCGCTGTTCGTCGGTGAGAAGCGCCGCGAGCGACGCGGGCAAGATTTCCTGATCAAGCGTGGTCATGGCGCGGACGGGTCGCCGTCGGAAAAATCGGAGGTGGTTCCAGGCGCAGCAATCGCGGCGGCGCGGTCTGACGGGCGCGGGTCCAGGACGAAGGCGCTCACTTCGGCAGAATCCGGTCGAGGACCGACGGTGGCGCCGGCTGATAGTTCGGGTCGAGCTGCAGCTTGATTTCGTCGCGCGTCGGCAGTTGGTCGACCTTGCGCATGGTTTCGGCGTTATCCTTCGCCGGATTGTTGGTCAGAATCTGCGGTCGCAGGAAAAAGATCAGCTCCTGATGATACCGGTCCTTCTTGCGGGTGCCGAGCAGGTCGCCGATGAACGGGATCGGCCCGAGCCGGTTGCTTTGCTTGGAGTCGATTTTCTTGCGGAAGCCGGCGAGCACGATGATTTCGCCGTCCCGGGCGGTGATGTAATTTTCCGTCTTCCGCGTGCCGATGACGTATTGCGTGTTGTTGTCGACCGTGACGGTGTCGATGACGTCGGTGAGTTCCTGAAGCAGGTCGAGCTGCACCCACCCGTCGTTGCCGATGAACGGCGTGACGGTCAGAGTCGTGCCGATCTGCTGCTGCTGGATTTGCGAATTGGTGGTGGCGCCGGTCGCAGCACCCGGGATGGTCGTGGTGCCGGTGATGACGGGGCGGGTTTCGCCGTCGTTGATGATGGCCTTCTTGCCGTGGCTCGTGGTCACGGCGGGCACGGTGAGAATGGTGGTGTTGTTCTTCCGCTTCGTGGTGCCGAGCGCGATGGTGCCGGCCAGATCCCACGACCCGGAAAGTCCGGGGCGGGTGATCGCCGCAAAACCGGAGCCGGCGGAGCCGGCCACCGAGATGCCGGAGGCGGCCCCCGAGAACCCAATCAACTTGTCGCCGTCGATCTGCAGACCGAGCTGGCTGATGCCGGAGTCGTGGTTGTCGTCGAGGGTGACCTCCGCGATGACCACCTCGATGCGCACCTGAGCGAGCACGATATCGAGTTTCTGGATGAGTGCCGTGATGAGGCGAAGATCGTCGGTGGTGCCGGAGACGACGATGGAATTGGAGCGTTCGTCCGGGGCCACGGTCATGAGCGGGCTGAACTCATTCGAGCCGCTGCCGAAGCCCTCCAGCGCGGCGTTGACGGCCGCGTTGTTGACCGCGGCAGCGGGCGGGGCGCCCGGGAGCGGCCCGGGCTGGCCGATTTGGTTGGTGCCCGTACCGGGGCGAACCGATTGGGCATTCTGGCGCTGCGCCGCCTGGGTCTGGCCGGTGATGACGCGGGTGAGCACACTCACGAGATCGGCGGCCTTGGCGTGATTGAGGTAGATGACGTCGTTACGCGTGTTGGGGTCGGCGCGGACGTCGAGCTTCTCGATGAGCTCGTCGAAGATCGGGTATTGGCGCGGATCGGTGACGAGCACGATCTGGTTGGTGCGGTCGTCGGCCTGGTAGCTCGTCGCCGTGCCGAGCTGGGTCTGGAGGGTGCCCTGGAGGATCGTGCGGATTTTTTGCACGAGATCGCTCGCCTTGGCGCCGTTCCGCAGCTGGTAGAACTTCGGCTTCATCCCCGCCGTCATCGGGCGATCGAGCTTTTGGAGCAGCAGTTCGATGCGCTGCAGGTTGGCGACGCTGTCGGTGACCATCATCGCGTTCGCGTTTTGCAACGGAATGATGGGCGAGTTGACGCTGGGGTTGAGAATTTGACTGATGAGTTGCTGGATTTCCGCGACGCGCAGGAACTCGAGCTGGAAAATCTTGGTGGCGATCTTGCCGCTGGCCGGTTGATCGAACGCCGACCCCGCGATCATTTCCGGAGCCGTGCGGGCCGTCATCGGCAGTTGGGTGATGACGAGAAAGCGTTCGCCCAGCTTGGTGACCCCCAGGTTGTTCAGGGCGAGCACGGTCTCGATGGCCAGGATCGCCTGCGACTTCGGCACCGGCTTGTCGATGTCGATGTTGTAGGTGGTGGTCGGGAGTTGGGCGGGGCGCAGGACGGTTCGCCCCGTGTACATCTTGAGGGCCGTCAGGATTGTATCGAGGTCGGCGTCCGGCAGCTTGATTTGGACGAGCTGATCGTCATCCGCCGCGCCGGCCGCCGGAGCCGCGGGGTTGGGAACGGCGGCGCCCGGCTGCTGGGCAACGAGATCCAGGGCGACGAGGGACAAAACGGCGGCCAGGCGCAGGCGGACAAAACGCAGAGTCATGCAGGAAATTCGGAAAAGTTGCGGCAGGGGCCGGTGACGGAGAAGAGAAGCCAAAGCTGGAAGCTTGTAAACGGTGTTGTGTGGCCTGATGAGACGGCGTTTCTGGCAAAAAGTTGCCTGCCAGAAGGGGTTGGAGCCGGGAGAGTGGAGGGATTTGCCCTTGCCCGATCCGGCTGCGGGGCCAACGCTCCCGCGCCGCGATGCCGAACAGCTTGGGAAAACTTTTTACCGTCACTACTTGGGGCGAGAGCCACGGCCCGGCCGTGGGCGTTGTCATCGACGGGTGTCCGCCGGGATTGCCGCTGGCGGTGGAGGATATCCAGGGCGAACTCGATCGCCGCCGGCCGGGGCAAAGCGACATTGTCACCCCGCGTAAAGAAGAGGACCGAGTAGAAATCTTGTCCGGCGTTTTCGAAGGCCGGACGACGGGCACGCCGATTTCGCTGTTGGTACGCAATGCCGATCAGCGGCCGGGCGCCTACGACGAGATGCGGGAAAAATTCCGCCCCTCGCACGCCGATTACACCTATCAGACGAAGTTCGGCCTGCGGGACCACCGGGGTGGCGGCCGGAGTTCAGCGCGCGAAACGGTCGGGCGGGTCGCCGCGGGCGCGATCGCCCGGAAGATCCTGGCACTGGGCGGCCAGGCGCAGTTTGCGGCTCCGGTGGAGATCCGGGCCTGGCTGACGCAGGTGCACGATATCGTGATGCCGGCCGCCGCCACGAATAACTTTCCCACTCTGGCCGAGGTGGAGGCGACGCCGGTCCGCTGTCCGCATGCGGCGACGGCGGAAAAAATGATCGAGCGCATCAAGGCCGTGCGCGCCGAGGGCGACTCGGTGGGCGGCGTGATCGAGTGCCGCGTGCGCGGCGTGCCGCCGGGGTTGGGCGAGCCGGTGTTCGACCGGCTCGAAGCCGACCTGGCGAAGGCGATGCTGTCGCTGCCGGCGACCAAGGGTTTTGAAATCGGCAGTGGTTTCGCCGGCGCGCGCCTGCGCGGGAGCGAGCACAACGATGCCTTTGAATCCCGCGACGGCCGGATCCGCACCGTGACGAACCGCTCGGGCGGCACACAGGGCGGCATCAGCAACGGCGAGGAGATCATGTTCCGCGTGGCCTTCAAGCCGACGGCGACGATCCTGCAGCCGCAGAAAACGGTCGATGTGCAGGGGCGGGAGACCGAGTTGACCGGTCGCGGACGGCACGATCCGTGCGTGGTGCCGCGGGCGGTACCCATCGTGGAGGCTATGGTCGCGCTCGTGCTGGTCGACCACTGGCTGCGGCAGCATGCGCAGTGCGGCACTTTCAAATTCCAAAAGGAATGAACCGCGGCGACGGATGGCGGTCTTGCCCGACCGGCATCCGTCGCCGGCCCTTCTTCGATTAACATGTCTGCGCAAAAACCACTCGTTTATTTGATTCTCGGCACCAGCGGCGCGGGGCGGCGCGAGGTCATGGCGGATTTGATCGAAGGCGCGTTCGATGGGAGTGAGCGCACGGTGGTGCTGCTGGCCGACGACGAGGCGGCGCACGAGGCCGATGCGCGGCTGCCGGCAATCACCCGCTGGTCATGGCGCGACGACACGATCGCCGCCGAGTTGCCACACGAAGCCACGCGAGTGTTTTTCGTGACGAGCGGCCGGCGCAACCCGGTCGAGCAAATCGAAGTCTTCAAGGCCTGGCTGGAGGCGCAGGGGGGCGAACTCGCCCGCGTTCTCTGTGTGGTCGACTGCCGGCTGGCGTCCAAGCACCCGGAGTTGCTCCCGTGGTTCGAAGCGTGCGTGCATTTTGCGGATGTGGTGCTGCTCAACCGCCGCGAGGGCGTGGAAAACAAATGGGTCAGCGGGTTTCTCGGGCATTTCGAAAAGCTGCATTACCCCTGTCTTTTCGAAATGGTGAAGGCGGGCCGGTTGCGGAATCCCGCGCTGGTGCTGGAGCCGCAGGCCCGTCGGATGACCCATGTGTTCGACGAGGAGCAGGAATGGATCTTTACCGACAGCAGCGGCGAGCAGATCGACGAGCAGGAGGAAAGCGAGGGAGAGGAGGAGGTCGTAGCCTCACTGGAGGAGGAACCCTACTTTGTGCGGGATGCCGCGGGCCGGCGGCTAAAAAAGGTGCCCGACGTCGCGAAATTCCTCTGAGGGTCAGGGGCGGCGCGTGAAGTGCGCCCGGAATTCCGCGGAACCCATCACGCGAAAAATGTGCAGCCCGAGTTGCTGGCGCGGCAGATAGAGCAGGCTGCACGGATAGCTCAGGATGCGGCCCAGCGGGTGGCCGAACCATACCAGCGTGCCGGTGAGCCCATAGGTGGCCGCGATGCCGGCGCTCACGATGAACAGACGGAGACCGAGTTCGACCGGCAGGCGGCTCACGATCGCGTAGACTAGGAGGACGGAGACCAGGATGGTGCCACCAACGAGCCAGTGCGTGCGGGCCACCCATGCGACACAGTCCGGCGGCCGTCGGCCTGGGGGAACCATGGAGAAAATGCGGCCGGGATAAGCGCGACGGGATCGAAGCCGCACCGGTCTTATTTGACGGCGGCGACCGCAGCGACAAACGCCTTCGCCTTGGCCGTGATCGCGGCCCAATTCTTTTCCGTGAACGCCTTGCCGTCCACCAGGGAACTGCCGGCCGCAGTCGCAAAGGCGCCGGCTTTCAGGAATTCGCCGACATTGGTTTCGTTGACGCCGCCGGTCGGCACCATCTCGACGTGGGGCAGGGGGCCCTTGAGCGATTTGATGTAGTTGGGACCGAAAAATTCGGCGGGAAAAATCTTCGCGGCGTCGGCGCCGGCTTCCCACACGGCGATGACCTCGGTCGGCGTGAAGGCGCCGCAGAAAATCGGCACGCTATAACGCTGGCACATCGCGACGACGTCGAGCCGGGCGCCGGGGGTGACGATGAACTTTGCGCCCGCGAGGATGCCGGCGCGGGCGGTCTCCGCATCGAGCACGGTGCCGAGGCCGAACAGGAAATCGGGCAGTTCGGCGGTCGCCTTCTCCAGCATGCGGATGGCCCCGGGCGTGGTCATGGTGAGTTCGATGCTGGTGAGACCGCCGGCGGCGAGCGCCCGGGCGCAATCGAGCAGTCCGTCGGGCGAGTCGGCGCGAATCAGCGCGATCACCTTCTCCGCTTTGATCTTTGAGAGGACGGCGTCTTTTTTCATGGAAGCCGGCACTGTGGCGTCTGCTTTCACGGAGGGAAATCAATTTCCGGCGCCCGTGTGTTCCCGGGGCTTGGCTGGAAACCTTCGTCCGCCCGCTGCCGTCCGTCCTCTCCTCCCCACCGGCATTTTTCGGGGGCTGTGCAATCCCCCGTTGTCAACTATTAGTCGACAATGGGGGATTGCATCGCACGGCCCGGCGCGTGGCCGTCCGCGGCACCCGGTGCACCCGGTCGGCGCGGGGGATCTTCGCCTCTTCCTTTTCCGCTGGAGCGAAGGCAGATCTACGCCGGCGCGGCGGCGGGGCTTGCGACCCGTGGAGGCATGAGCCTCCACGCGGCCAGCCAGCCGAGCGGATACATGACGGCGCTGGCGATCCAGATCGGCGTATACGAGTAGTGTTGCACGACGTAGCCGGTGACGGCGGTGAAAACCACGCCGCCCAGCGTGCCCAGCAGCCCGCAAAGCCCGACGCCGGCCGCCACCCGTTCGGCGGGAAAGATGTCGGTGGGGAGCGTCTCCACGTTGATGCCCCAGACCGACAGGGCGAACGCGCCGGCGCTGATCGCCAGCAGGACGAGGGGCATGGGCGGGGAATGGTCGCTGGGCGTGGCCCTCGTGATGTAAGCGTGGCCGAAGGAAAAGCGCCCGCTGATGGCCGGCCTCATCGGCATGTCCTCCTGTCTCGGTTACGCCTTGATCGCGTTGATCGGAATATTTTTCACCATCACCGTGGATTCGTGGCGTTGGGTGATGCTGGTCGGGGCACTGCCCGCCATCCTGGGCCTGTTCATCGTTTGGTTCGTGCCGGAGTCCGAGCGCTGGAAACAGTCCGTGGCCACGGAAGGCCGGAGCCAGCCGATCCGGGAAATCTTCGGCCCGAGGCTGCGTCGACAGACGCTGCTCGCCATCCTGCTTTCGTCCGTGCCGCTGATTGTCACCTGGGGAGTGGTACTCTGGATTCCGCTCTGGTCGGATCAGCTGACCGGGGGACGGCAGCCGCACGTGAAGGCCTGGAGTTTGCTCGCGATTTCCCTGGGTGCCGCCGTGGGCGCATTTGTGGCTCCGCTGCTGGGAAAATGGCTGGGGCGCCGGCCGGTTTACGTGATCCTGTGTGTCGGATCGTTCGTGGTGTGCAGCGTTTTGTTCCGGAGCTTTTCCCAGCACAGCACTGCGTTCCTGCTCGTGACCGGTCTGATCGGCGTTTTCACCTCATCCTTCTACGGGTGGCTGCCGCAATATTTGCCGGAGTTGTTTCCGACCCGGGTCCGGGCGACGGGGCAGGGGATCGCCTATAATTTCGGCCGCATCCTCACCGCGATCGGCGCCTGGCAGATGGGCAACCTGATGACATTCTTCGACCAAAGCTACGCTCGCGCCGGCGCCTCCCTTGTCTTCGTCTATTTCGTCGGGATGATTTGCATCTGGTTCATGCCTGAGACGAAGGACCAGCCGCTGCCCGAGTAAGTCCTCCCCGCTCCTTCCGATTTTCCGCGATTGCTAAATAAACAACCCACCACGCACGTCCGATGACTCCCTCGCTTTTTTCCATCAGTTACGCCGGCTTCTGGGGCCAGGCGGCCTTGAGCTTGCCCGACTTTATCGCCCGGGCTGGCAAGCTCGGCTACCGCTCCGTGATGATCGCTGGCAAGCGGCCGCACGTTTCGCCGCTGGATGCGACGCCCGAGGCGATCGAGGTCGTCAAGACCGCGCTCAGGAACGCCGGTGTGCGCTGCGATATCGTGGCGGGCTACACCAATCTCGCGAACGCACCCGGGGTGGGCTGCGAGGTTCCCCTCGTGGAATTTCAGATCGCCTACGTCGAATCGCTCGCCCGCATCGCCGCCGGCATCGGTGCGTCGGTGGTTCGGATCTTCACCGCCTATGAAGTCGAGGGCGTGGATTTGCAGGCGCAGTGGCAGCGGGTGGCCGGCACGGTGCGGGAAATGTGCGATCGGGCGGCGGCGCATGGCGTGACCATCGCCATCCAGAATCACCATGACGTGGGGCTCCATACCGATTCGCTGCTCGACCTGCTCGCGGACATCGACCGGCCGAATTGCAAACTGGGCTTCGATGCCTGGTCACCGGCCCTGCGCGGCGAGGATCTTTACGCCGCCGCCCAAAAGGCGGCGCCCCATGTCGCAATTACCACGAATGCCGACTATATCCGCGTTCCGCGCTTTCACTACCGGCCGGAGCTGGTGAACTACGAACGGTTGTCACCCGACTGGGTGCGGGCGGTGCCCTTTGGCACGGGCTTCATTGATTACCCCGCGTTTTTCAAGGGCCTGCGCGATGGCGGTTTCAACGGCCTGGCGGTCTATGAAATGTGCTCGCCCCTGCGGGGTGGCGGCAAAATTGAAAATCTCGACCATTGCGCCACCACTTACCTGCAATGGCTGCGGGCCCGCCAGCTGGCGGAGTGAACCGACCCGAGATTCCCATCCGCCTCGCCTGATTCCACGTGCCCTCCTCGCATCCCCTTCTTTCGAAACCCGTGACGGTCAAGCCGACGGACATCCGGGTGCGCTCGGCGAGCACGTCCTATACGAATTACACCTTTCGCGCGCCGGTGAAATTCGGCGGTATCGTCCTCACCAAGGTGACGCTGCTGAATGTCGACTGCGAGGTGGAGACGCGCCGCGGCCGGGTGGCCCGTGGTTTCGGTTCGATGCCGCTGTCGAACATGTGGGCGTTTCCTTCTCGCGTGCTCAACTATGACCAGACGCTGGCGGCGATGACCGCGCTGGCCGAACGGTGTGCGCGGATTTGCGTCGATCACCGCGAATTTGGGCATCCCATCGAACTGGGCCTCGCCCTGGAGGAACAGTTTCTCGCGGCCGCGGCCGAGGTCAGCGGCGAGCTGGCCCTCGCCCAACCGCTGCCCAAGCTGGCGACGCTCGTGACCGGCAGTCCGTTCGACGCGGCGTTGCACGATGCCTTCGGCAAGGCCCTCGGCTTGAACTGCTATCAGACGTACGGCCGTGATCTCGTGAATTGCGACCTCGGGGCGCATCTGGGCGCGGACTATGCGGGCGAGTGGCCGGACCAGTATCTGCGAAAAACCCCCGAACCGCGCATGCCGCTTTATCACCTCGTGGGCGCGCTCGACCCGTTGACGGCCGCCGATGTCGTCCGGCCCGTGGGCGATGGCTTGCCCGAGACCCTGCCGCAATGGATCGTGCACAACGGTCTCACGCATCTCAAAATCAAGCTGAACGGCGACGATGCGCAGTGGGATCTGGAGCGGGTGTTGGCGGTGGATGCCGTGGCCGAGGGAGAAACCCGGCGCCAGCAGCGGACCATCGGCTGGCGCTACTCCCTCGATTTCAACGAGCGCTGCGAAAACGAGGACTACCTGATCGAGTTGCTGCGCAAACTTCGGGAGCGCAGCCCCGTCGGTTTCGAACGGGTGCAATATGTGGAACAGCCCACGGCGCGCGATCTCACGGCCGAGCCGCGCATCACCATGCACGAGGCGGCGAAGCTCAAGCCCGTGGTGATCGACGAATCGCTCACCGACCTTGAGAGCCTGTTGCTGGCGCGCGAGCTGGGTTACACCGGCGCCGCCCTCAAGGCCTGCAAGGGCCAGAGCCAGTCCATTTTGATGGCGGCGGCGGCTCAGAAGCTCGGCATGTTCCTTTGCGTGCAGGACCTCGGTTGTCCCGGCGCATCCTTGATCCATTCCGCCGGCCTTGCGGCGCACGTTCCAGGGGTCGCGGCGATCGAGTCAAATTCCCGCCAGTACTGTCCCGCCGCGAACGCCGTTTGGGAGGATCGCTTCCCCGGTATTTTCCAGGTCCGCGATGGCGCGATGGATACCAGTTGTCTCACCGGACCGGGACTAGGCGCGGTCTGAAGAGCGAGAATTTTAACCCCCATCCCCATGATCAAACGTCTCCTGTTGTTTGCCGCGCTGATCCTCGGCGTTCGCTGTGCAGCGCGGGCGTCAACGCCCGCTTCTAAGCGCGGGATTCGCGGCGGAAAATGACCGCTTTTACCGAGCCTGCAGGGAAGGGTCCCTGCAGGCTTTTTTTGAGCACCCGATTCGGAAGCTAGGGGAGTGCTCACCGCCTGCGGGAAAATCGTTAAAACAAAAAACGTCGTGACCGGGGGAAACATTCGATGGCAGTGACTAGTAGGTTCCAGAGTGTGACTTTTCCCGTGCTACCCGATTTCAAGCGCTACCGCATTTGGGACTGCTTTTCCCTGCCCAGTTCGGCGCGGCCCAACGGAACCCTGGAGGTGGCGATCGAAGCCCTGCTCCAGAAGGCCGACCGGTTCGGGATCGAACGGATCAGCCCCTATCTGCACATCGGCATGGGGACGCTCGCGCCGGGCCGGGAGGCGCCCGATGTGGAGGAGGCAGGGAAGATCCGGCGTTGCTTCGAACGCTGGCCGGACCGGTTGGTGGGATTTGTTTTTTTGAATCCCCACGACCCCCAAGCGTGTCTCGAAGCCATGGACCGTTGGATCAAGGATGGCCCGATGGCCGGGATCGTTTTTCAGGACGCCCCGCCGGCCGGCCTCGTCAGTTCGCATCCCAATCACGACGCCATTGTCCGGCGGGCGCACGAGTTGGGCGCGATTATCATGCATTACACCTGGTATTACACCGGGGGAAAAAGAAATGCCTCGGAGTCGACCCCGGCGGATCTAGCCGAGTTGGCGCAACGACATCCTGAAATCACCTTTGTCTGCAGCCACGCGGGCGGAGAATGGGAAAAGGGTATCCGCGCCATTTACCGCCATGCCAATATTGTGGCCGAGACCTCGGGCTTCGATCCCACGTCCGGATTTGTGGACATGGCGGTGCGGGAACTGGGAGCGGAGCGGGTGATTTATGGCGGGCACCTGCCGTCGCGGAGCATTGGCACCGAATTTGGAAAGGTCCTCGGCGCGAAGCTGACGGAACAGGAGCGTTATCTTGTTTTCGGCGAGAATTTCCGCCGCATGCTCAAACCGCTTTTCACGAAACGCGGGCGCTCGCTCGACCGCCTATGATCGCATCCGGCGAAGACCTTCACTTAACTTGCCACGAATTTTGTCCACGCCACCCATCATGACCACCACCGTGCTTTTTCCACGCATTCGTGCCGGTTTCGTCCGGCGCCTCGCCCTGGTCCTGCTCGCGGGTGGATTCGTCCTCGGCACCGGCCGGGGCGCACCCACACCGGCGCCCAAGCGTACGGATCCGTCGCCATGGGCCGCCTGGGTCGAGCCGGACTTTCCTTTCTTCTCCTCGATTCTCGATGCGCGCAAAGCCGGCCCCGGCCTCCCGACGAACAATCTCACCCCGCGCGGTTTGGTCCTCAATCTCGGGCGCGATTGCTGGGTCTGTTTCGACACCGATCTCCTGCGCGTCGCCGCCATCTGGCGCGGCAAGGGCGTGACGGCGATGGAACTGGCGGCCGGTTCCTACCATGATCCCTTCCGCAAGACCCCCGGCGGGCAGTTCCCCGCGCCGGAGCCGGACGGCAAGGTCTGGCTCGCCAACGGCATTTATCCCGGCTGGCAGACCGGCGTGCAACTTTCGCTCGACGATCCGCGTGAACCGGCCCCCAGCCCCGAGGAAGTGGGGCGTGGTCCGATTCCTGAGGCGATGGGACGATTCGAAGCGGTCCGGCTGGTGCGCGATGGCGTGGTCCTCGAATACACCGCCGGAGGCTCCAGGGTGCGCGAGTGGGTCAGCGTGGCGGAGCAATCCGGACAGTCCGTCGTCGAACGGCATTTTCGCGTCGAACCCGCCCGGGCTCCATTGCTGCTGGCGCTCGGCTTCAAGTCCGGCGAGACCAAGATTGCCCTCGGAGGTTTGAGCGCCCCGGGGGCGGCGGAGCTTTTCGAAGCCCAGGCGGTATCTGCGGTTCGCGTGCCCGCGCATACGGCGCCCGTCGAATTCTCCGTTGCGGTCACCGCGAGCACGAAGGCACCGGCCGCCACGGCCCGCGCCCTGCCGGCCGCTGCGCTGGCCCGCCGCTGGCCGCAGCAGGCTGTCAGCAAGGTCGCGCTTTCCACCGAGAAAGGGGCCTACGTCGTGGACCACGTCGCGCTGCCGGCGGACAACCCGTGGCGCCGGGCGGTGCGCATCGCCGATATTCAGTTTCTCAAGGATGGCACGGGCGTGGGTGTGACAGTCGATGGCGATGTGTGGCTCATCCGCGGCATGCATGAGCCGGGTGGTACGGTCCGCTGGAACCGGTTCGCCTCGGGTCTCCACGAACCGATGAGCGTCGCGATTCGCGATGACGAGATTTTTGCTTTCGACCGGAACGGCATCTGGCGCCTCCGGGACACCAACGGGGACGGCGAGGCCGATGTGCACGAACTGTTTTCCAACGCCTTCGCCCAGACCGCCGACATGCGGGAGTTTCCCACCCTCATCCGGCTCGCCCCGGGTGGCGAGTTCGTGATCGCCAAGGGCGGGCAGGAGGCCACCACGCTCGGCAAGCACAACGGCAGCGTGCTGCGCATCTCGGCCGACGGCCGTCGCGCCACATTGCTCGGCTACGGATTTCGCCAGCCGAATATCGGCGTCAACATCCGCACCGGCCTCGTGACCGGCAGCGACCAGGAGGGGCAGTATATTCCGAGCACGCCGCTGCATATCCTGCGCGACGGGCAGTTCTACGGTTTCCTGAGCGATCTGCGGCCGCGCGAACAGTATCCGGCGCCCATCGCTGAGCCGCTCACCTGGCTGCCCCACGCCGTCAATTCCTCGGCGGAATCGCAGGTGTGGCTGTTTGGGGCGAAGATGGGTCCGCTGAACGACGCGTTGATCCACATCGGATTCAACAAGCCCGAAGTCTTCCGCGTGCTGCTCAACGAACGCGGCGCCCGGCTGCAGGCCGCGGTGGTGAGTGTCACGAGCGCCTTCGATTTCACGCCGCTCAACGGCTCGGTGAATCCGGCCGACGGACAATTCTATCTCGCGGGTTTCCAGGTGATCGGGTGGGGGAACTCCATCGACACGCTCGCCGGTCTCGGGCGCGTGCGCTACACGGGTGCGCCCGTGACACTGCCCCGCGAAGTCGCGGCAATGGACCAGGGCTTCCTGCTGCGGTTCGACGTTGCGCTGGATCCCGCCACGGTGACGGACCCGGCCAATTACTCGCTCGCGATGTGGAACTACCGGCGCACGTATCGCTATGGTTCGCCCCAACTCAAGGCCGACGGCACGCCAGGGCAGGATTGGCTGATGCCGAGCAGCGCTTATCTTTCGCGCGACCGGCGAAGTGTCTTTGTTGGCGTGCCCGGCATGAAGACCGTGATGCAGATGCGCTTTGGCTGGGCTCTCGCGACGGCGGAGGGCATGAAGTTTTCGGAGAACGCCTACCTCACGCCATACGAGTTGACGAAATTCGATCCGCGGGCCGAGGGGTTCGACGAATTCAAGGTGGACTTGACCCCGCGAGCCGCCGTGGCTCAGGCCCGCGGCCCGGTCAGCGTCGAGGAAGGTCGCCGGCTGTCGCAAGTGCTCGGGTGTGTCGCATGCCATTCCCCCGAGGGGATGGATATTTTCCATGTGGGACCGACCTGGAAGGGCTTGTTCGGCTCGGAGCGCCCCATCGTGACGGGGCCCAAGCAGACCAGGAAGCACCGCGTCGATGAAGCGTATCTGCGCGAGTCCATCCTCGAGCCCTCGGCGAAGGTGGTCTCGGGTTTCGAACGCGGCGAGTACGCGATGCCGAGTTACGCCGGTGTCGTCAACGAGTCGCAGCTCGAATCGCTCGTGCTGTTTATCAAGAGTCTCCGGTGATGCGGGCTGAACCCCGGATGGAGAGTGGCGGTTTACGCCAGCTGGCCGAAGGCTGTTGAGTCGATATCCATGACATCACAATCGAAGTCACCGCCTATTTTGTCCACGGGTCGCGCTGCCGTCGGGCGAAAGTTCAAGGTTGGGCGAGGAGCCGCAGGGGTGCTGGCAGCATTCACCGGGCTGTTGGTGGCGGCATCGCTTCGCGCCCAACCGCCCGGTGGCTTTACGCCCGAGGAGTCATTGCAACGCCTGACCGTGGCCGAGGGGCTGGAGGTTAAACTGGTGGCGGCGGAGCCCAACGTGCGGCAGCCGATTACGGTCAGCTTCGACGAGCGCGGGCGCATGTGGGTGATCGAATACCTGCAGTATCCCAAGCCGGCGGGGCTGAACGTGGTAAAAGCCGACGAGTATCTGCGTCTCACCTACGACCGGGTGCCCGAACCGCCGCCGCACGGACCGAAGGGCGCGGACAACATCCTGATCTTCGACCGGCCCGACGCGAACGGGCGCATGCAGGAGGTCAAGAAATTTGCCGGCGGCCTCAATCTCGCGGCCGGCATGGCCCTGGGCTACGACGGGGTCTTCGTGATGCAGCCGCCCTACCTGCTCTACTATGCGGACAAGAATCACGACGACGTGCCGGACGGTCCGCCGGAGGTGCTCTTGTCCGGCTTCGGCCTCGAGGATGCGCATGCGCTGGCGAACTCGCTGCAATTCGGGCCGGATGGCTGGCTCTACGGGGCGCAGGGCAGCACGGTGAAATCGAACGTCAAGGGCGTGGCGTTCGAGCAGGGCATCTGGCGCTACAATGTCCGGTCAAAGGCATTTGAGCTTTTTGCCGAGGGCGGGGGTAACACGTGGGGGCTCGATTTCGATGCGCACGGCAACGCGATCGCGGGAACCAATTACCTCGAGGTCGCCCTGCACCAGGTGCAGGGCGCCTACTACGTGAAGATTTTCGGCAAGCACGGCGAGCTGCACAACCCGTACGCCTTCGGCTATTTTAACCATATTCCAGTCGATAAATTCATGGGCGGGCATCTCACCACGGGCGGCATCGTTTATCAGGGCGGGGCGCTGCCGGAACGATTCAACGGCGCCTACATCGCCGGCAATCCTCTCACCAACACGCTATTTTGGCACGCGTTCGAGCGCGATCGTTCGAGCTTCAAGCTGAAGTACGGCGGGGAATTTCTCGCCGGCAACGACACCTGGTTTCGACCGATCGACTGCCTGACCGGACCCGACGGTGCGGTGTACGTGCTCGATTGGTACGACAAGCGGATCGTCGACGTCGATCCGCGCGACAACTGGGACAAGACCAACGGCCGCATCTACAAAGTGCAGTCGGCGGGGGCGAAGCCGATCGCGCCCTTTGACCTGGGCCGCAAATCCTCGGCCGAACTGGTGGCGCTGCTGGGCGACAAGAACGAATGGTTCAGCCAGATGGCCCGGCAACTTCTGGCGGAGCGTCGGGACTCCAGCGTGTTTGCCGCGCTCCGCGACGGCATCGTGGATCATTCGGGTCGAAAGGCGCTGGAATCGCTGTGGGCACTTTATGGCAGTGGCGGCTTCGACGAGGCGGTGGCACTGAAGGCGCTGGATCATCCCAATGAGGATGTGCGCGCGTGGACGGTCCGCCTCTTGGGCGACGCGAACGACGTTTCTCCCGCCGTCGCGCAGCGTCTCGCGCGACTCGCTCAGTCCGAACCCAGCTCGGTTGTGCGCAATCAAATGGCCTGCACCGCCAAGCGCCTGCCCGGGAGCGCAGCGCTGCCCGTGGTGCGGGGCCTGTTGCACCGGGATGAGGACATCCGCGATCCGCAGATCCCGCTGCTGCTTTGGTGGGCGGTCGAGAGCAAGGCGACCTCGGATGTGGAAGGGGTGCTCGCCCTCTTGGGTGCCTCCGCCGACTGGCAGTCGCCGCTCATCCGCCAGTATATCGTCGAGCGGCTGGCCCGGCGTTATGCGGCCGATGCAAGCGAAGCGAATTTTGTCTTGTGCCGCCGGTTGCTGGCGATGGCGCCCTCCGCCGGGGAAAGGGACTTGGTAATCCAGGGCCTCGAGAAGGCATTTGAAGGCCGGATCCTGACCGAGCCGCCCGGGCCGTTGCAGGCGGCGCTGGCCGACTTGTGGAGTCGGGGCAACCCGACGCCGTTGCTGACCCGTTTTGCCGCGCGGTTCGGCAATGGCGAGGCGATGGCCCGGCTTCGGGCGATGATTATCGATCGTGGAGTCGGGGAAGTGGATCGGGTGGCTGCGATCAAGCTGCTGGGGCAGGCGGCTGATTTGGCGAGCATCGAGCCCTTGTTGAAATTGGTGGGCCGGGAATTCCCGGAGAGCCTCCAAACGGCGGCGCTCGCCGCGCTGCAGGCCTATGCCGACCCGCAAATCGCTCGGCGCGTGCTCACGGCGTATTCGAGTCTTGGCGACCGCGTGCGCGTCCAGGCCCGTGCGTTGCTGGAGGCGCGCGGCCCGGCGGCCGTGCTTCTGCTGCGGGCGGTGGACACGAAGCAAATCGCCTTGAAGGAAATTCCGCTGGGCGAAGTGCAGAAGATGTCCCGTTTTTCCGACGGCGAAATTGCGGAGCTGCTGGCCAGAATTTGGGGCAAGATTTCCAAGCCCTCGGCGGGCGAGGATCGCGCCCTGGTGCATACCTATGAACTCGTGCTCACCGATGGAAAACGGCTCGGGCCGAAATTCGCGGGGGACCCGGTCCGCGGGCGCAAGGTCTTCCGGAATTCCTGTGCGGTTTGCCACACGCTCTTCGGCGAAGGCGCGAAGTTCGGACCGGATCTCACCACCGCCAACCGGCGCGACACCGCGTTCATGGTCGAGAACATCCTCTATCCCAGCCTCACCATCCGCCCGGAGTTCATCAGCTACAATGCGGTCCTGAAGGACGGTCGTGCGCTCAGCGGCTACCTGGCCGACGACCGGACGGATGCGGTCACGATTCGCGATATGTCCGACCAGCGAACGCTCGTGCCGCGCACCGAGCTCAGGAGCCTGGAGGCCTCGTCGGTTTCCCTGATGCCGCCGGGCCTGCTGGAAGCCATGCAACCGCAGGAAATCCGCGATCTCTTCGCCTACTTGCAGGGTGACGGTCCGCAATGATGCCTGCGGAGGGAGCCGAATTGTGGGTTCGTGCGGCAATTAACGTCAGTTCGGCCGGACAAAGCTGCTGCCCGTCAAGTGAGCGTCGTCATTCCCGCCCGGCGTTCCAATCCCTTGTTGTAATCTAATAGGTGACATCGGTGGATTGAGTTCACGGGAGAAGATCGGACCGCTGGAAAGCGGTCGTTGGAACGACGGGTTTCAGGTGTCCCCACCGACGTCCGCCTGACCGAGCGAGGGCTGCATCCCGGGTTTCGGGACGTCCGCTCCTGTCGGAAAACCGGGATGCGCGTCGACGGGCGGACGCGGACATTTCTGCTTGCCGTTCACTTTGGCGCAGGCGTAGTAATGCCCGCTCTGCAGGCTGGGAGAGGTCGGAGGAGAGATTCCTGGGACCACAATTGGCCCTGCAGCGATTGGATCGGTTAGTTTCGTAAAGTGCGCCCGGGTGGTGGAATTGGTAGACACGCAGGTCTCAGAAGCCTGTGCCTAACAGCGTAGCGGTTCGAGTCCGCTCCCGGGCACCATCCCCGTTTCAGAGGTGAAACGGTTTGGTTTCACCAAAATCGGGTTGGACGGATCGAACCGACGCGATCGCCAGCAATCTGTGGGAGAACGCGCACGCAGAGGCCGGCGGGACGCTGGCCGAACGCGACGGCTGTGCGGAGTTTAGGGCTTTTCTGGCCGCGGCCGATTCAGCCGACAGCGCCAATTCGGCCTGGGTGGCAAACTCGGCGGAAAAACGACCGATGCTGAACTCGGCCTCAGCCCGTGCACGGCCGGCGGCGCGGAAAGTCTTGGTCCCGGCTTTGCCGGGTTGGGGCTGGGGTGGCCGCGCCGGAGCACCCCGTTCAGGAGCGGTCGGAAATCAGGCCGACCACCTCGAACTCGTAGTCGTCGGGCAGGCGCATCATGCCGCGCAGCCAGATCACGGTGGTGCGCTTGCCCATCCCCGTCGGGACCACCGGGCGGATGTTGTCGCGGACCGAATCTTTGGTGAGCGCCGTCCACGTCCATTTCGCGCCGCCGTCGGCGGTGCGGCCCCGGAAGATTTCCCAGTGCCGCTTGTGATCCGCCGCGCTGATCAGCGCGGCGCCGGTCACCGGGTCGACGTCGGTGGAGATGTAGACGGTGTTCACGTCGGCGGGATCCAACGCGATGAGGCCGGTGCAATCGTCGTCCTTCACCGCGTGCACTTCCTGGCCGCCATGGGCGATTTCATGGTCCACCCACTGCGTGCCGGTCCAGCGGGCGTAGCGATACCGGTGATCCGCCCCCACCGGCCGCGGCCGCAGACTCGCGGTGTCTTTTTGCACGGAATAGACGACGTGGGGCCGGCCGGCGGGATCGAGCCGCAGGTCGCTGATCATCGCGATGCTCTCCGGGTTGGCCTGGAAAACCAGCGTGGCGTCGTCCACGCCTTGCAGGCCTTCTTTGAGGCTGCGAACGGGCGTGCCGTCGCTGCGGTGCAGCATGCCGTCGCGGTAAAAGACATGGTGGACGCCGTTGTTATAGTTGATCCGGTGCCCGTCGGTAAACGCCAGGTGCACGGTGTCGCGGCCGTTGTTGGCGTATTTCACGTACGGGATCGTCTTGGGCGAAACCGTGATGAAGACGTTGCCCGCCGACCATGACCGGCCGCCGTCATCCGAAGATGCCCAGGACGGCATGTTGCGATTTTCGAGCCCGCGGAAAAAATTGAAGAAGCGGCCCCGGCCGCCGTTTTCCGCGGGGAGGAGGTGGAGATTGGGAAACGTCACCCGGGCGTTGGCCGGCAGGGAGAAAAGCCGCTCGTCCTCCCAGGCCTCGATGTTGCGCGACGGTCCCGAGAGCCGGTGAAATAACTTCTCGTCCCGCCCGTGCTGGGCGTAGCTCGCGAGCACGCGCCCGTCGGGGCGGACGACGAGGGCCGGGCAATTGTGATCGTCATACCACTGTTTTTGCGTCGCCGGCGTGGTGGCGTGGTGTAGCGTGAAGCGGCGTTTTTCCCCCGTCTTGAGATCGTAGGAGACGGCCTCGACATCGCCCATCCGCGTCCGGTCGCGGGTGCCGGCGGCGACGGAGCCGATGATGAGCTGGTCGCCGGCCACCACGGCGCGCTCGTCCTGCAGCCAGTTCCAGCAACCGTCGTCATTGAAGACGATGACGCCGGCGGAAAGGTCGGCGCCGAACCCGCCAAGCAGGAACGCCGCGGCGGCGCGCAGACGGGTTTTGGCGGAAGATCGGCCGGTTGGAGAGAGGGTCATCGGAAGGAATCGGCTGGCGTGGGGCCACGAACGTGGCTCCTGCGGTTTCCCGCGCTCGTGGGGTTTTGAACCTGAGAAATACAGAAGATGGAACCGCTCATCTCCGCTGATTTTAGGAAGCGGCGGCCGGGATCGCCTGCGTGCCTCGCCTGATCCTCCTTTGCCAAGGCTACGGAGGACAAGTCGGCGAAGTGCGGACCCGGCCTGCGCCGGAGGATTTCATTGGCGGAGATGAGCGGGGATTAGCGGTTAACCCTCCTGGGGAATTGAGAGTTTGATTCGTCCGGAGCGAGGGCGCGGCGATCAGTCGATCTTGGGCGACGGGCGTTCCCAGCGGATGGCGGGCAGGATGGCACGCTTCAGCGCCACGGGATCGAACTGGCCTTCCTTTTGAAAAATAATCTCACCGTTTTCGTCGATCAATACGGTGTAGGGCAGCGCCCCGTTCCACTTCGGTTCGAAGGCGTCGATCATGGCGTCCTTGTCGTGGCTGTTGAAATGCAGGTTTCGCGTGGCGGCCTGCTGCTGCTTGAGGAAATCGAGCACTTCGGCCCCCTCGCCGGGCGCGTTGGTGGCCACCGTCACCACTTCAAACCGGCGGTGGCTGAACGTCCGCGCGATCGCCACGAGGTCCGGGAATTCCGTCGTGCAGGGCCCGCACCACGTCGCCCAGAAATTCACGAGGCGGACTTTGCCCGTCCCCCGGTTGGCCCGCAGCTTCTTCAGACCCGCGAGGTCCACGCTCTCGACCGTGACCGGCCGGGCGGTCTGTTCCTGCAGGTAGGCCTGCACGGATGCGATCTTGTCCGGCCACTTGATCGAACAGCCGAACGCCCGCGTCCTGGGCACGGCCACCTCGCGGCCCGCGAGCAGGGCGTCGAGGGCGTCACGCAGATGGTGGACGGTGGCCTGCTCCGCGCGCTCCCCGTTGTCGATCCGGCCCACGTAGCGCAGGCGCCGCTCGCGATCGAAGACGAACACCTGGGGCGTGGCGATCGGGCCATAGCGCATCGAGATTTCCGGCCGGTCACCGGCGTAGAGGTAGGGAAAGTTGAACTTCCGATCCTTCACCCGGAGCTTCATTTCGGCGAAGGAATCGCTCAGGTCCGAGTAGCCCAGTTCGTTCAGGCGCAGGGCCCGTTCATCATTCGGCGCGATGGCCACGAGGGCGGCGCCCTTGGGCTCGTAGTTCGCGGCGATGGCTTTCAGGCGGCCTTCGTTGAATTGCGAGATCGCGCAATGATTGGAAATGAAGGCGATCACGAGGACGGGGTAATTATCGTACTCCTGCAGTCGGTGCTTTTTGCCGTCGACGCCGGGCAGTTCGAAGTCCGGCGCCTTGGCGCCGAGTTCAAGCGTCTTCACCTCGCCCGCACTCCAGAGCGGACTCGCGGCCGCCATGACCATCGACAGGAGGAAAAGGCGAAGCGGCCGCGGGCGGACGCCAATTCGTTCAGGGGATTCCATGGCTTGTCGTGGGGGTGGGGCGGATCGCCGTTCGCTACGTCCGGGGCCGCCATCGTCGATTTCTCCACCGGGGTGTCAACGCCCGGACCGGATCGGGCCACGGCGGGGCGCATCTCCGCTTTCCGCCAGGGGCAGCGAAATCCGCGGAACGAAGTTCACGAAAAGGCGTTGGGGGCGAAGGTGGTGGTCGGAAGCGAAATTGGGTTGCTCGCCCCTTCGGGGTCGGCGCATATTCTCTCTGAAAAATGCATGGTGCGCTGCGGATTGCCGTCCGGCGTTCGCAGTTGCAAGAAATGAACCCCACCCACCCCCCAGTCATCCGAATGGATTGCGTTGTTTGGCCACTGGTCTCGTGCCGGCCTTTCGCGCCGCCCCGAAGCGGCCTCGTCCGCGGCGGTGGTGGCGTGCCCCGCGGGAAGAGCTCTTGGGGCCGTGAAACCCTGCACCGGCCGGTTCCGGTAAACTGAGTTGTCCGAATCTGCCCGAACCGTCCTAACCGGAATAGAATTTTCATGATGTTTTCGTTTCCCCGTATTTCGCTGTTCGTGCTCGTGGGCGGCGCTGTGGTCGCGGCCGCCGTCTTCGTCGGTCGCCGTCCGGTGAAGCTGCCGGGGTCGACCACCGCCCGGGCGACTGCGGCGCTGCCGGCCAAACTGTCCTTCAACGAGCACGTGCAACCGATCTTGTCCGAGCATTGCTACCAATGCCACGGACTGGACTCGAATGCGCGCAAGGGCGAGCTGCGGCTCGACCGCGAGGAATTCGCCTTCGCGCCCCGCAAGAATGGTCCGATTATTTTCAAGGGCGAGCCCGACAAGAGCCCCTTGGTGCGGCGCATCGAATCGGCCAGGCCAGACGAAGTCATGCCTCCCCCCGAGGCGCACAAGGACCTCAAGCCCGGGGAAATCGCGATTCTCCGCCAGTGGGTCAAGGAAGGGGCCGTTTACGAGAAGCACTGGGCTTTCATCAAGCCCGCGCGTCCGGCCTTGCCCGTCACCAAGCGCAAGGATTGGGCGCAAAACGAAATCGATCGTTTTGTACTGGCCCGCCTCGAACAGGAGGGATTGGCCCCGTCGCCCGAGGTCGACAAATACGCGTTGATCCGCCGCGTGACGTACGATCTCACCGGTCTGCCGCCTTTGCCGGAGGAAGTTGGCGCGTTTCTGGCCGACACGTCACCGGGCGCCTACGAGCGCGTGGTCGACCGGCTTTTGCTCAGCCCCCGCTACGGCGAGCACCGGGCCCACTACTGGCTCGACGCCGCGCGCCACGCCGACACGACGGGCACGCACCGCGACCCGTTGCGCCGGACGTGGGCCTACCGCGACTACGTCATCCAGTCGTTCAACGAAAACAAGCCGTTCGACAAATTCACCCTCGAGCAACTGGCCGGTGACCTCTACCCGGCGGACAACTTCGACCAGATTGTCGCGACGGGCTTCAATCGCGCGCACGTCACGACGAGCGCGGTGGGCGAGGTGACGGAGGACCTGCAGCAGCACAGCGTCGTTGATCGCGTCAACACGGTTTCGACGGTGTTCCTCGGGCTCACCTCGGCGTGCGCGGCCTGTCACGACCACAAGTTCGATCCGATCACCCAGAAGGATTTCTACCAGCTGGGCGCGTTCTTCAACAACTCGATGGACCCGCCGGCCGACAACGAGGATCCGACGCATTTTCCCACCCTGACGCTGCCGCCCGCGAACAAGGCGGCGGAGGCAGCGAAGGTGATCAAGGAACGCGCCGAGGTGGAGCGGAAGATCTTTGCCCGCGAGGGGCAGGGCGACGCCTTGCTGGAGGCGTGGCTGGCCTCCGACGAGCGTCGCAACCTCAAGCCGGTCTCGACCGAAAAGCTGATCGCCCGGTTTCGCTTCGACGAGGGGGCGGGCAAGGTCGTGCGGAACAGCGCGCCCGGGGCCAATCCCGCGAGCTACACGTTGGAAAAAGATCCGCCCTTCTGGGGTGATGTGGTGGTGAAGCACTGGCCGCCGCTGCGGCTGGCGACGACCACCCAGCTGTCGATGAACCAACTCGGGGATTTCGAATCGACGGATGCGTTTACCGTTGCCGGCTGGTTCAAGCCCCGGACCGGGCGGGTCACCGGCCGCGGTTCGCTCCTCTCCAAGATGGCCCTGGCCGACAAGAACCGCGGCTGGGATCTCTATTGGGACCACGCTGATTCCAAGGATGTGAATCCCAACCAGCGCTGGGCGCAGGGGCGGTTGGTGGTTAACCTCATTCATGCGGGCACGGAGAATGCCATCACGGTGCGTGCGCCCAGGGTTTTTGGGCGGACCGAATGGGTGCACCTCGCCGCCAGCTACGATGGTTCGGGGAAGGCCGCCGGCGTGCGGCTCTACGTGAATGGCGAATTGCAGGACGTCGAAATCCAGCAGGATCAGTTGCAAGGCAGCATCCGCACCTCCGCTCCGCTGCAGCTGGCCCGCCGCACGGAGAGCGGAAATCGAGTCGACAACAATGCGATGCTGGAAAGTTCCCTCCAGGATATCCGCGTTTACGGCCGCCGCCTTGGAACCGACGAGATTCGCGGCACGATGGAAAGAGACGTGGTGACGGAGTTGCTGGCGCGGCCCGCGGAGCAATGGAATCCCAACGAACGGAAAGTGGTGCGGGACTATTTTTTCCGGAGCGTCGACTCCACGATGATGGCGCTGGCCACCCAAAAAGCCCGCCTCGACGCCCGGTTGGAGAAGGCGACCAAGGGCGGGTTCGACACGAATATTTTCCGGGAGCGCGATGCCGTGGCCGTGGCCTACGTGATGGAGCGGGGCGTCTACAATCAGCGCAAGGATCGCGTGTGGGCGGACGTCCCCTCCTTCCTGCCGCCGATGCCTTCGTCCGCCCCCCGCAACCGGCTGGGGCTGGCGCAATGGATCGTGAGCCCCGAGAATCCGCTGACGGCGCGGGTGACCGTCAACCGCATGTGGCAGGAGCTCTATGGCGCCGGCATCGTGGCCACGCTCGGCGACTTCGGCGTGGTCGGTCAGCGGCCCAGCCATCCGCAGCTTCTCGACTGGCTCGCGTTGGATTTGGAGGAACACGGCTGGGACTTGAAGCGGTTCTACAAGCAGGTGGTCATGTCGGCGACGTACCGCCAGTCCGCGAAGGTCACCCCGCAATTGCTCGAGAAGGATC
This sequence comes from Opitutia bacterium, assembly GCA_947474935.1. Classification (GTDB taxonomy): domain Bacteria; phylum Verrucomicrobiota; class Verrucomicrobiia; order Opitutales; family Opitutaceae; genus ER46. Next base: position 30,699 of record CANJKL010000023.1, on the reverse strand, counting down.
CGACCAACCGGTTGCTGGCCCGCGGGCCGCGCTTCCGGCTCGATGCCGAGATGATCCGCGACGGGGCGCTGGCCGCGGGCGGTCTCCTCGTGGAAAAGCTGGGCGGTCCGCCGGTGAACATGTATCAGCCCCCGGGAATCTGGGAGGCGATGGCGATGACCGGCAGCAATACCAAGACGCACCAGCCGGCTGCCGGCGAGGGCCTCTACCGGCGCAGCGTCTACACCTTCGTCAAGCGCTTCTCCACGCCCCCGGTGCTTGCGACCTTCGACATGTCCGCTCGCGACGTGTGCGTGGTGCAGCGGGAGCGGACCAACACGCCGCTGCAGTCGCTGATCACGCTCAATTCGCCGCACTTTCTGGAGGCCTCGCGCCACATTGCCACGCGCGCGATGCACCAGCCCGACACAAACCCGGCGCAGAAGGTCGATTTCATGGCCGAGCTCGTGCTGACCCGGCCGCTCCCGCCCGGGCAGAAGCAAGTCCTGCTCCGGTCCTACGACAGCTTCCGCCAGAGTTTCACCGAGTCCCGGGCCCAGGAGTATCTGAAGTCCGGCGACAGTCCCGTCGATGTCACGCTGCCGGCGACCGAGCTGGCCGCCTGGACCGTCGTGGCCAACCAGCTGCTTAACACCGACCAGGCCCTCAACAAATAACACCATGAGCCATTTCCGCTGCGACCCGCATCACATCCCGGCGAGCCTCGATCCAAGGGTGGATTCGGGACTGCGTCATGAATTCATCCGCAACGAAACGCGCCGCCAGTTCTTCAGCCAAGTGGGGCGGGGCCTCGGCGTGGCCGCCCTCTCGTCGTTGTTCAGCCGGTCCCTGATGGGCGCGATGGCCCAGGCCGGGAACGAAGGCGTGCTGAATCCCGCGTTGCTGCAGCTGCCCCACATGGCGCCGAAGGCGAAGCGGGCGATCTTCCTCGTGATGGCGGGCGGGCCGTCCCAGCTCGATACGTGGGACTACAAACCCACCATGCAGTACGACATGGACATGCCGCTCTCGGTGCTGGGCGGTGGCTTCGAACTGCGCATGGGCATGGCCGGCACGCAGGCCCGGTTCCCGGTCCAGCCCTCGATCTTCAAATTCCAGCAGCATGGCAAGGCCCGCACCTGGGTGAGCGATCTGCTGCCGTGGACGGCCAAGGTTGTGGACGATCTGGCGGTGATCAATTCGATGCACGCCGATTCCGTGAATCACGATCCGGCGCTGACGGCGATGCTCACGGGTAACACCCAGCAGGGGAAACCCTCGATGGGTTCGTGGATCTCCTACGGTCTCGGCAGCATGAACGAGAACCTGCCGACGTTCATGGTGCTGACCTCCAAGTGGGTCGACAATCCGGGCGAGGCAATTTTCTCCCGGCTCTGGGGCAGCGGATTTCTGCCGCCCTCCCACGGCGGCGTATCTTTCCGCACCGATGGCGGCGACCCCGTCTTGTATATCAACGACCCGGCGGGAATGGATCGGGCGCAGAAGCGCATGCTCCTCGACGGCGTGCAGGCGCTGAACCAGGCCACCTACGAGGAGGTGGGCGATCCGGAAACCCACGCCCGCATCGAGGGGTATGAGATGGCGTTCCGCCTGCAGAGTTCGGTCCCGGAGCTCACCGACGTGAGCAAGGAGCCGGCCGAGACCTTTGAACTTTACGGGCCGAATTCCCGGATCCCCGGCACCTTTGCCCACAACTGCCTGCTCGCCCGCCGCATGGCCGAGCGCGGGGTGCGTTTCACCCAGATCTTCCATCGCGGCTGGGATCACCACGGCAAACTGCCGGAAAAGCTCCCGAAGTTCTGCCAGGACGTCGACCAACCCTCCTACGCCCTGATCACCGACTTGAAACGCCGCGGATTGCTGGACGACACGCTGGTCTTCTGGGGCGGGGAATTCGGCCGCACGCCGTATTCGGAGGGCAAGTCCTCCACGCGCGAGGCCTACGGCCGCGACCATCATCCGAAGTGTTTCACGATGTGGGCCGCCGGCGGTGGCATCAAACCCGGCATCGTTTACGGCGAGAGCGACGAGTTTTCCTACAAGCCCGTCCGCGATCCCGTCCACGTGCGCGATTTCCACGCCACGATTCTCCACCAGCTCGGCCTGGACCACAACCGGCTCACGTTCCGGTCTCAGGGTCTGGACCAAAAGCTCACCGGCACGACGCCGGCCAAGGTGGTCCGGGGACTCATCGCGTGATCCGGAGCAGCGGGTCAGCGCGGCGAATTTTCCCGGCCGGCATCCGGTTGGCGGTGGTGGGTCGCGCCCTGGTCGGTGGATTTCTCGGTGCACTGGCCCTGGCGTTTTTCGCGGCGCGCCCGGCTTCGGCCGCCGAGTTGAAAGCGCGCGAGCCCCAGGCCGCCCCGTCGCCGCCGCTGCGGGTCTGTATCGTCTCCGGCGCCAATGAGTCCAAGCCATACTCCACCGATGCCTCGCTGCGGGAACTCGCCGATTACCTGCGCACGGAGCACAAGATGATTTGCGAAGTGCTCGTCGCCAATGCCGCGGGCACGGGCTTCGAAAACATCGATCGTCTGCTCGAAGCCGACGCGGCGGTTTTTTTCGTGCGCCGGAAGAAACTCGACGAGCACAACCTGGCCGTCCTCCGGCGGTTTTTCGTCTCGGGCAAGGGCGTGATCGCCCTGCGTTCCACCAGCCACGGTTTCGAGAACTGGCCGGAGTTCGACGCCGAGATCCTCGGGGCGCGCTATGGACGCGACGGCACGGGAAATTTCGGCGATGCCGAACGCCTCGTGTTCAAGCCCCACCCCATTTGGGAGGGCGTCGTGAATCCAACCGCGATCGGAGTGGCCCTGACCACGCGACGGGACATCTATCGCTACACCGACTTCGCGCCGGACGTGACCGTGCTGCTCGAGGCCGAGACCAGGAACGGAACGATGCCGGTGGCGTGGACCCGCACTCGTGACCGGACGCGCATCTTTTACGCCGGCCTTGGCTACTCCGAGGAAGTGGAGTCGCCGGGCTACCGGCAGATGATCCGCAATGCGCTCTTTTGGGTGACCAACACGAAGCCTCCGGCGCCGGCGCGCCAGAAAAAAGAGGAGGATTAGTCCGTTTGCGGTGGCGGCGCTGCCGATGTCGGGGCGCGGCACGGGCCAACCCTAGGTCAGCGAGCGCCCCTTTTTCTGGAAAAGGGGCTTGAGCAGGCGGCGGAAATTCTCGCCGAAAATCAGGAAGTGGTCCGCGTCGGAGATGTCCGCGGCGAGCACCTTGGAAAGCTCGGTGCCGAAACTGCGCCCGGGATAGTGGCCGCCGTAGATCACCCGGCTCGCCCCGAGTTCGCGCACGGCCATCTCCACAAAGCCCGCCGTGGGATCGAAGCCCGAGGTTTCCACGAGGATATTGGGCGAACCCCGCACCGCACGGATGCCCTTTTCCCATTCGCCGCCGGAGTGGACGCAGACAAACGGGATGTCGGGATGCCGCCGGGCCAGCTCGGCGAGTTCGGCGGGCGTTGATTCGCCCACGCTCTCCTTGCCGCCGGTTTTATACCACGTGTGCTGCAGGATGACGGCGCCCAGTTCGTGGGCGCGGCGGACGATGGGGTCGAAGTTGGGATGGTTGCAGACCAAGCTCTCGCTCGAACTCGTGAAAAAGACGCCGGCCATCGGTCCGTCCTTCACCCAGCGATCGAGATTCTCCAGGCACCCGGCGACGTTCTTCGCGTTGAGGGTGGCGATGCCGATCAAGCGATCCGGCCACCGCTGCAGGCAGCGCAGGGTTTCCTCGGCCGCCGGGGACGTGGCGCCGATCCGCGTGCCCATGCCGACCTGCAACAGGGGTGCGAGCCGCTCGATGCCGTAGTGATCGAGGTGCTTGATCATCTCCGCCGCGGCTTCCTCCATCGGAACGCGGCGCGACGATGAACCGAGCGACGGCGGCAGTTGCATGCTGCCGTAGCAGTCCCAGATGCGGTGGCGGGCGAGGTCGCGGAGGTGGCTGGGGACAGTCCAGGGCGGAAGCGAGGCACTCATGGGGATCGGGGATTTTTCGGCGGCGTGCGACCAGCACACCGGCACCGAGCGAGACGAGTCGTCGCGCAAAGGGAAACGGATAATTTTTCCGCCCGGCGGTCAGCGTGAGTGGAGATTTCGGCCGACGGCGCAAAACGCTCCGCTCTCCGGGCTCGCGCTGCAAAGGACTCCGCCCCAGTTTTCCTCCCGATTCGTCAACCCCGTCGCATCCCACCGATGAAGCAGATTTCCACGCGTCGTCATTTTATCAGCACCACCGCGCTCGCGGGCGCCGGCTTGAGCCTCGGGCTGAACTCCGCGCCGGCCGCCGCCGGTCCGAAGCGCACGGCCGAACCTCTGGAGGAAGCGGACCGCCTGATCCAGGCGCAGATCGCCAGTGGGGAGGTGTCGGCCGCGGCCCTCCTCGTGCGGCAGGGCGGTTTCGAATTCGCCCGGGCCTACGGCAAGGCCGGCGTCCAGACGCCGTTTCTCATCGCCTCGCCGACCAAGCCGATGACCGCGTCCGCCGTCCTGCTCCTGCGCGACCGCAACGAACTGCAGCTTTCGGATGCCGTGCAGAAATACCTGCCGCAGTTCAAGGGCGGGGACCGCGGGGCGGTGACGATCAAGCACCTGCTGACGCATACCTCCGGCCTGCCCGACATGCTTCCAGAAAACGTGGAGCTGCGCCAAAAGCACGCGCCGCTGAGCGAGTTCGTGGAGCGGGCGTGCCGGACGGACCTGCTTTTCAAGCCGGGCACCAAGGTAAGCTACCAGAGCATGGGAATTCTGCTCGCCGCCACGATCGCGGAGAAAATCAGCGGCCAGCCGATGCCGGCGTTTCTCGCGGCGAATATCTTCGGGCCGTTGCGCATGACGCGGAGTTCGCTCGGCCTCGGCGGGAGAAAAATCTCCGAGACCGCCCAATGTCAGGTGCCCGAGGTCAACGCTTGGGACTGGAACACGCCCTACTGGAGGAATCTCAGTGTGCCGTGGGGTGGGGCGCATTCCACGGTGCACGACCTCGCCACGTTCATCGAACAGTTCACCACGCCGGGATCCACCCCGTGGCGCGAGGAAACCCGCCGCGAAATGCGCACCATCCAGACGACCGGGCTCAACGCCGCGTGGGGCCTCGGTTGGTTGCGCGAGTCCAAGTCCTTCGCGAAAACGTGTTCGGCTGCGACCTACGGGCACTTCGGCTCGACGGGCACCGTGGTGTGGCGCGATCCCGAGGCGGATCTCACCTGCGTGTTGCTGACGACCCGGCCCGCCGCGGATTCGCGGGCGGGTTTGCTGGGGCCGGTCTCCGACATTGTCGCCCGCTGGTCGCGGGCGTAGTCGGTTTACGCCAGATACGGAATGGTCATCGGACCTTCCGGCAGCACCGCGACCGGCGCATCGGGTCCGATCCGCGCGAGCTCGGCCCGCAACGCCGCGCCGACGTCGGGGACCGGGATGAAGTGGGCGCGTTGGATTTCGGCGGCCGCGACCTCGCAATGGAGTCCGACGCGCGCCTTCAGCAGAATCATCGCGAGCAACTGCGCCTGCCACTGGTCGAACGTGGCGAACCCGGGCCGGTTGATCGTGGCCAGCAGTTCCGCGGCGCTCGCGTGGGAGAAAAGCATCTCCTTGAAATTGCCATGCTCGGGGAATCCGTCGTTGCAGCGCGCGGCACAGAGAATCAATCCGCCGGGTTGGACGATGCGCGCCGCCGCCGACATGCCCTTCACCGCCTGGTAGACATTCTGGTCGAGGGGAAATCCGCCGTTGGTCGTGACCACGATGGGAAACGCCCGCGGGCAGGCCGTCATGGCGGTCGCCTTCGCGAAGGCGCAGCCGGCGTGGTGGGCGGCGCGCGTTTCCCCGCAAAAATACTGCGTGATGCGCTTCTCCGAGTTGAGCGTGACGTTGACGCAGAAATCGATGGGCAGCATCGCCCCGCCTTCGCGCACACGGGCCTGCGTCGGGTTGGTTTCGAGTTCGCCCCACGTGCTGAGCGGATCCCCGATCACCCGCGCGCCGTGGTAATGCATGATGGCGTCGATGCCGAGCACGCCGGGAAACACAGCCTTATAGCCGCCGGAGAAACCCGCCATGAAATGCGGCTCGATGAAACCCATGCTGATGCGGCGGTCGGCCTCGACCGTCTCGCGATTGAACGCCACGTCGTAGCCGAACTTCGACTGGCCCACTTTCACCAGCCCCGCCGGAGTGTGGGCGTCGTGGTTGACCACGCGGTAGCCGCGGGCGACGGCCGGCCCCAGCATGCGGTCGAGTTCCTCCGGGGTGTTGGCGCGGTGCGAACCGGTGCCGATGACGATCGTGAAATTCTTCGCGGGCACGTGCGCGAGTTCGGCAAACAGCCAAGGCAGCAGCCGGTCGCTGGGCAGCGGCCGCGTGCCGTCGGGGATGACGACGGCCACGGTTTCGTTGGCGGCGATCAGGTCCCGCAGCGGCCGCGTGCCGATCGGGGCACGCACCGCCGCCTGGAAGCCCGCGGCCTCGTCGGGCAGCGCCGCGATGAAGCGCGGCTGCAGGACCGTGGCGTTGATGCCGGTGAGGTCCAGGTCGAGGCCGGTGGTGCCGTAGTCGAGCGTGATGCGCATGGAGCGTCGGAAAATTGGGCGGGAGACGTGGTCGGTTTTTTCGCGGATGCGAGATCGCGTTGAAGCGAACGCATCTTGCCCTGGGTGGCCATTCCGAAAGACGGTTCGGAGATGGCGGACTCGCCGCTTCCCGATGAAGGCCGATCCAAACGAAGGCGCCCGGCCCCCGGCTCAGGCGAGGATCGCCTTGACGACGTCCGCGGGTTCCACGCCCGAGAGCCGCTGGTCGAGGCCCTGCGACTTGAACGTGAACCGCGAGTGATCGATGCCGAGGCAGTGGAGGATCGTCGCGTTGAGGTCGTACAAGCTGACGCCATCGCGCACCACGTTGTAGGAAAAATCGTCGGTCTCGCCGTGGACGATGCCGGGCTTGATGCCGCCGCCGGCCAGCCAGACGCTGAAGCAGCGCGGGTGGTGGTCGCGGCCGTAGTTCGTCTTCGTGAGCGTGCCCTGACTGTAAACCGTGCGCCCGAATTCGCCCGCCCAGATCACCAGCGTGTCGTCGAGCAGGCCCCGCTGCTTCAAGTCGGTGATCAGGCCATAGCACGCCTGGTCGACGTCGCCGCATTGGAGCCGGTGATCGGAGGGCAGGTTGCCGTGCTGGTCCCAGCCGCGGTGCAGGATTTGCACGACCCGCACGTTGCGCTCCGCCATCCGCCGCGCGAGCAGGCAGCTTGCCGCGAATGTGCCGGATTCCTTCACCTCCGGTCCGTAGAGGTCGAGAGTGGCGGGGCTTTCGTCGGCGAAATTCGTCAGGTCCGGCACGCTGGTCTGCATGCGAAACGCCATTTCGTACTGGGCGATGCGCGTGAGGGTTTCCGGGTCGCCGGAACGCGCGTGCGCGAGGTGGTTGAACTTCGCGAGCGAGTCGAGCATCGCGCGGCGGGTGGACGGATCCACGCCGTTGGGATTTTCGAGGAAGAGCACCGGGTCGCCCTGCGACCGCAATGCCACGCCGTTGTGCGAGCCCGGGAGGAAGCCGCTGCTCCACATCCGGGTGAAGAGCGCCTGCGCCTGCGCCTTCGACGACCATTTCGGCGTGAGCACGACGAAGGCGGGCAGGTCGTTGTTCTCGCTGCCGAGCCCGTAGGAAATCCACGAGCCGAGGCTCCCCTTGCCCGGGATTTCGCTGCCCGTCATCAGGAACGTGCAGGCGGGATCGTGGTTGATCGCGTTGGTGTGCACGCTGCGCACGATCGCGAGGTCGTCGACCAGCTTGGCGGTCCACGGCAGCAGTTCGCTGACCCACGCGCCGCTCTTTCCGTGCTGCGCCCATTTGAACAGCGACGGCGCCACCGGAAACCGCGCCTGGCCACTCGTCATCGTGGTGATGCGCTGGCCCATCCGGATCGAACCCGGCAGCTCCACGTCGTAGTGTTCCTGCAACCCCGGCTTGTAGTCGAACGTGTCGAGCTGCGACGGCCCGCCGTTCATGTGCAGATAAATGACGCGCTTCGCCTTCGGCGCGAAATGCGGGAAACCGGGCATTGGCGGATGGATGAGCGTGCCCGGGGCGGGTGCCGCCCGGAGCCGCGGCGCGAGCCAGTTGAGCGCCATACCGCCCATGGCCAGTCCCGCCCCCGCGAAGAACTGGCGGCGGGTGAGGTGATTCAGGTAATCGTGGCAGGGATTCATCGGCAGGGGTTCGCAGGGCGGTGCGGCGCTCAGTCGCGGGAGATCGTTTCGTCGAGGTTCAGCAGGAGATTCGCGACCATGGTCCACGCCGCGAATTCGGGCGCGGGCAGCGTGTCCGCGGCCTTCGATTCACCGTTGGTCAGAACTTTTTTGGCCGCCTCCGGGTCCGCGGCGTAGTGGGTGCGGTGCGTCGCGAGTGTGTCGGCAAGCATCTGGCGTTCGGCTGCGGTGGGCGCTCGCGCCGTCACGCTCCGGAAGGCTCGTTCGAGCCGGCGCGCCTCGGTGGTTTCACCGGAGAGCAGCCGCTCCGCGAACGCGCGCGCGGCCTCGAATTGCTGCACATCGTTCATGAGCGCGAGGGCTTGCAGCGGCGTGTTCGACCGCCCGCGGGCCACGCAGAACATTTCCCGCGAGGGGGCGTCGAACGTCGACATCGAGGGCGGGGGCGCCGTGCGCTTCCAGAAGGTGTAGACGCTGCGGCGATAGAGCGCGGCGCCGCGGTCCTGCACGTAGCTCCGCGTGTTGCTGCCGCTATAGGCCACCGGCTCCCAGACGTTGCTCGGCTGGTAGGGTCTCACCGGCGGACCGCCCATCGCCGGCTGCAACAGTCCGCTGACCGCGAGTGCCTGATCGCGCAGCACCTCGGCATCGAGCCGCAGCCGCGGACCGTGGGCGAGGAGGCGGTTTTCCGGATCGAGCTCCAGCAGGTCGGGCGTGACGCGGGAGTCCTGCCGGTAGGTGCGCGAGGTCACCAGCAGGGTTACAAATTTCTTCACGTCCCAGCCGTTGCGCACGAATTCGTTCGCGAGCCAGTTGAGCAGCTCGGGATGCGTCGGCGCCTCGCCCCGGATGCCAAAATCGTTGGGCGTGCGCACGAGCCCGGCGCCGAAGATCTGCTGCCACAGGCGGTTCACCGCGACGCGGGCGCTGAGCGGGTTCCTGGGGTCGACCAGCCAGCGCGCAAAATCCAGTCGCGTGACGCGCGTCCCGGCCGGCTGGAGCGGCGGGAGAAACGCCGGCGTGCCGGCCTGCACCAAGTCGCCCGGCTTGTCGTATTGGCCGCGGATGAGCACGTGCTGTGGCCGCGGTTCGGCCAGTTCCTGCGAAATCAGCGTGGCCGGCAGGGTCAGTTCGTAATGCACGCGCTCGGCCAGCAGCTGGCGCACGGCGTGCGCTTCCGGTTCCAGCGTGCCCCGCAGCGGGCCGTAGATGTAGTCGCGATAATAGTTCGTCAGGCGCTGCTTGTGCGCGGCGGTTTGAAACGTGCCGCCGACCGCGAGGATGTAGAGGATGTCATGCGGCAGGGGATTGTCGTAGGCGTCGCGGGCGAGCCCGTTCATCGTCCGCACCCAGGCCTCCTTGGTGAGCAGCGGGTCTTCGTTGACGTTCGGGCTGGTGAGGCGGGCGCCCGCGCGATCCCACCAGGCGTCGCCGTCGCTCTGGGCAATCCGCAGCCCCGTGTAACGCTCGCCTTTTTCGATCCCGGAATCGCAGGCCTCCAACTCCAGCCGCGCGTAGGCGCCGGCGGGCGGCATCGGTCCGGCCACGATCGCGTCTTTCGCGATCTCGGGTCCGAAGGCCGACACGTCGCCCCACACGAAGCGCCGCGTTTTGCCTGCCGGCATTTCCTTCCCGTCCTTCCCGCCCTTGGTGTCGCGGATAAATTCGAGGCTTACCGCGCGCGGCGGTTTGGCCGGATCGGGATACAGATGGACGAAGGCCCGCGCGGAGGTCTGCACGGCCAGAGCCACCTCGCCGGTCGCAAAGGTCACGGGCCGCTCGACCTGGCCCTCGATGCGCAACGCCCGGCTGCCGCCGGCCACCGGCACGTCGGCGCCCGAGCGCCATTCGCCCGCGGCTGGCGGGGTGGCGAATCCCTTCGTGGTCGGGGCATCGGCGTCCTCCGCCCAGACGACTTCGTAGGTGACGGGTTTTTTCGCGCCTTTCTCCGGCACCGGCTCGGCCCTGAAAAGTTCCTCGGCCCGGGCGCTGAGCGCCGCCTCCAGTGGGGGCAGGGCCGCGTCGATCGCCTTCATCCGTTTCTCCTGCTCCGGCGTGCCGACAAACGCCAGCGGACCCGGTCGCGCCATGTTGCCGTCCCACATCCGGTCGGCGAGGCCCTTGAAGATCGCCCCCATCGCGTAGTATTCGCGCTGCGTCAGCGGGTCGAATTTGTGGTCGTGGCACGAGGCGCAGCCCGCGGTGAGCCCGAGCCAGACCTCCGCCGTCGTGTCGAGGCGATCGGCCGTGTTGCGTGCCTCCACCTCGTCCTCGATCGCGCCGCCCTCGGACGTCGTGAGATGGTTGCGGTTGTAACCCGAGGCGACGAGCTGATCGAGCCGCGGGTTCGGCAGCATGTCACCGGCGAGTTGCTCGATGGTAAACTGGTCGAAGGGCAGGTTGCGGTTGAACGCCTGCACGACCCAGTCGCGGTAGGGCCAGATGTGGCGGACGTTGTCGAGGTGGAGGCCGTGGGTATCGCCGTAGCGCACCGCATCCAGCCAGAAGCGTCCGAAATGTTCGCCGAAGCGGGGGGAGGCCAGCAGGCGCGCGACGGCGCGGTCGTAGGCATCGGGCGCCTTGTCCGCGAGAAACGCGTCGAGCTCTGGCAGCGTGGGCGGCAGCCCCGTCAAATCCAGCGTCAGGCGCCGCAACAGCGTCGAGCGGGCGGCGGTGGGGGCGAGGGCGAGACCGCGCGGCGCGAGCTTGGCACCGACGAAACGATCCACCGGGTGGGCATCCGCCCCGGCGGTGGGCGCCGGCACCGCCGGGCGCGACACGGGCTCGTAGGCCCAGTGGCTCTGGTAAACCGCGCCCTGTTCGATCCAGCGCTTGATGAGTTCGCGCTGTTCCTTGGTCAGCGGCTTCTTGTTCGAATCGGCCGGCGGCATCGCCTCGTCGGGATCCGCGCTCGTGATGCGCTGCCACAGTTCCGAATTAGCCAGGTCACCCGGCACGATGGCGCGGAAGCCGTCGCGGTCCGCCCTCGCGCCTTCCGCCGTGTCGAGCCGCCGGTCGGCTTCGCGGTGTTTTTCATCCTGCCCGTGGCAGGCGAAACAGTTGTCCGAAAGGATCGGACGGATGTGTTCGTTGAACGTCACCTTGTCGGCCGCGAGGCCGGCGAGCGGGAAGGTGGCGAGAACGAGGAGGGGGGCTAATTTCATCGGTGGGGCGCCGGCGTAGAACGAAACCGAACTGGACTGGATTTCAGGGTGGGGTCAACTCAGGTCTGCACCGGCGCACGGAAGAGTTTCCGGAGGCCGGGCGATGAAAATTTCAAAGGAGATGCTCCGCTCAACTCCTCATGGACGCCGGTGCGTCAGAAACCAGTCGTAGAGCTTGGGATCGGCGTAGGCCTTGGTCCACGAGTCGTGCCTCGCCTCGGGATCCACGGAGAGCTGGATGTCGGTCACGCCGAATTTCTTAAAGATCTCCACCATGCGCTCCGACTCGGCCAGCGGCACGGTGGTATCCTTCGCGCCGTGAAACGCCCACACGCCGAGCGATTTCATGGCCGCTTTTTGCGCCTTCGACTGGAGCAGCGCATCGATCATCTCGCCGCCGCCGCAGATCGGGGCGACGGCCGCGAAACGCTCCGGATGCAGGGCGGCGAGCCGCCACGAGCCGTAGCCGCCCATGCTGAGGCCGGTGAGGTAGACGCGGGTGCGGTCGATGCGGTGGGTCGCGAGCACGTGGTCGAGCAGGGCCATCACCGTCTTTGCATCCCAGGTTTCGTTGGCCGGGCACTGCGGCGAGACGACGACGAAGGGAAAGTCGGGCCGCTCCTTTACGAGCTTGGGCGGACCCGCCAGCGCGACGAGATTCAGGTCGGTGCCGCGTTCCCCGGCGCCGTGCAGAAATAGGATGAGAGGCCATTCCTTGTCGCCCTTCGGCGCGTAGCCCTGCGGCAGAAACAGCAGGTAGCCGCAGCGCGTCTCCGCGGCGGGCGCCTGAAACGTGAGCTTCTGTTGCGGTCCCACGCCGGCGGGGGTGGCGGCGCGGCTGAGCGAAACGGCGGCGAGAAGAACGGCACCGAGCACGAGCGGGTGGGGGAGCGACGCGAGGGGGTTCATCGCAGCAACGGAAAAGGTTTTCGCGGCGGACTCAAGCTGGCTCGAAAGCGGATCGCCTGCGGACGGAGTTCACTACCGGGGTGCGGAGACACCAAGGCCGGACAGAAATGCAGGTCGGCCCTTCTCCGTGCCTCGATGTTTTGGTGGTGAAGGGCTGGCGCACGGGGATCACGAGCAAGAGCACGATGGGCGGTGTTGCCGACCGGATGCTAGCGGTAGATTTCGCGACGGTGGCCCACCGCGAGCAGATGGATTTCGTTTCGAGCGGCGTCGAAAGTATAGATCACCCGATAGTCGCCGACGCGCAGGCGATAACGGTTGCTCCCCGCCATGCGGTAGTGGGCAAACGACCCGAGGCGGCCACCCATGTCGTCGAGAGCCGCTTCGATGCGCCGGCGGACATCATCGGGGAGCGCAAAAAACACCTCATCGAACGCCGCATAATAGATCTGCAGCGCCCGGCTCATGTGCCACTCTACGACCGCACCCGCGGGCGCCGGCCCGCGGCCATCTCGCGTTCGGAGTGCGCGATGCTGGCCTTGAAATCGTCGGTCATTTCCAACCGATCCTCCATCTGCTGCTCAAGCCAGTCTCGAACCTGCCTCATTTCCTCAGGGGAAAGGCGGCTGATGGCGGACTCGATTTCCTGCACCGTGCTCATAAGCGGCGAAAGCTACCCGGAGAATACCGGGATTCAACCCGGGAGTTCGGTTTCGGCCAACTTCCGGGCCTCTGGGGAATCATCTCCAAGTGAGGGGAATTCAGGTTGGGTCTTCTCCGTGCCTCCGTGGCTTGGTGGTGAATTTCCGGCTCAACGGGGTCGTGAGCACGATTGCGATCACGGTTACGAGCAAGATCACGAGCACGATGGTTCTCAAGCGCCGGTGCTCCCGTTTCACTCCCCGCATTTCGCGGATTGCCGGATGAACTGTTTTCGTAATGGTGGCGGGCCGTGCCCACCTTCCTCCGCCACCTGCTGCCCCTGGTTTTATCCGTCGTTGCTCTCCGTGCGGCCGACCCGATGCCCTACGCCACCGAGCTCGCTTACGGCGACCGGAAGTTCAGCCAGCCGGTCGGGATCGTGTCCGCGCCCGGCGACAAGGACCGGCTCTTCATCATCGAAAAGACCGGCCGCATCATGGTGTTCAACGTCACGCAACCCGCCGCGCCCGCCCGCGTGTTTCTCGACCTCACGGGGATCATCGGCGACAGCACCGGTGAACAGGGCGTGCTCGCGCTCGCCTTTCACCCCGACTGGCGGCGCAACCGGCAGTTCTACATCTGGTATACGAGCGCGCAGGAGGGCCCGAAGGCCGCCACCGGCCGCGAGGACCGGCTCGCGCGCTTTCTGATCTCGGCCAACAATCCCGATGCCGCCGACCCGGGCTCGGAGCAGCGGCTGATCGCGCAGGAGGACAAGGCCTCGAATCACAACGGCGGCGAACTGCTCTTCGGTACCGACGGCTACCTCTACCTCTCGATGGGCGACGAGGGGGCGGGGAACGACAAATTCGAAAACAGCCAGCGCATCGACAAGGACTTCTTCTCCGGAATCCTCCGCCTCGATGTCGACCGCAAGCGCGGCAGCCTCGTCCCGAATCCCCATCCGGCCGTGCGCGCCGGCACCTACGCCGTGCCGCCCGACAACCCCTTCGTCGGCGCGACCACGTTCAACGGCCTGCCGGTTGACCCCGCGCGCGTGCACACCGAGTTCTGGGCGGTGGGGCTGCGCAACCCGTGGCGGATGTCGTTCGACCCGGCGACGGGCAAGTTATGGTGCGGCGAGGTCGGCCAGAACCTGCACGAGGAGGTCGACATCATCGTGCGCGGCGGCAACTACGGCTGGAATTTCCGCGAGGCGACCTTTCCGTTCGTCCCGAAGGGGGCGACGGAGCGCACGCCGCCGGCGGGCGCGAAGTTCGTCGACCCGGTCTGGCAGTATCCCCGCACCGAGGGCCTTTCGATCACCGGCGGGATCGTCTACCGCGGCACGCGGCACCGGGATCTCGTCGGCAAATACCTCTTCGCCGATTATGTGACCGGAAAAATCTGGGCGCTCGATCCCGATGGCGACAAGGCGGTCGGCCCGGAACGCGTGCGCCAGATTGCGACCGAGGCCACGGTGGTGTCCTTTGGCCGCGACCCGCACAACGGCGACGTGCTGCTGGCGAGTCTCAACCGCGGGGAGATTCTGCGGTTGGTGAAGGCGAAGCCGTAGGCGGGGCGACTCCGGATCGACTTGCGCCGCGGTACCGTCGGCGCGCGAACGGCCGACCTGTCCTCCGTAGTCCCGCGACTGCGGGACGAAGGAGGATGATGCCATGCTCGCGCATGACCAACCGCAGACTCGACGAGGGTGCGAGGGGCGAGCATGAATCCGTCGTGCTCGCGCAGACGCTCTATCTCGACACGTCGGTGATCGGCGGTTTCCACGATACCGAATTCTTGAGGGATACACGCGCCCTCTGGCGGCTGATGGAGCGGGGCGCATATCGCTTCTGCACCTCGCGCGTGGCGATGAACGAACTACGCGGGGCACCGCTCGTGGTGCGCCAGCTCGCGGCCCGCACGTTTGCCGACGCTGCCAGCGTCCTCGATGTGAGCCCGGAGGCTTTCGCGCTTTCGCGGGCCTACCTGGCGGCGGGGGTCGTACCCGCCAAGTTTGCCGACGATGCGGCGCATGTGGCGGTGGCGACGTGTGCGGGCATCGGCATCATCGTGAGCTGGAACTTCAAGCACCTCGCGAGCCTGTACCGCAACGAGCGCTTCAATGCCGTAAACGTGTTGCCCGGGCGGCCGGCCATTCGCATTGTGACGCCGAGCGTGTTACTCAACCCCGATGAAGACATCGAAGAAAGCTAAAGCCTTTGACGCCGTGGCGGCGTCACGTCGCTGGCGTGCCCGCTCCAGTCGCGAACTGGCCGGGCTGCCTTACGAGCAACTGCACGCGCACCTGAGTCGATTCGCGAACGCCGAGACTCTGCTGAAGCCTGCGCGCCGCCGGAGCGTGGGGCGAACCCGGCGGGTCGCCCCGGGTCTGACGTGAGCATTTACGCCACGTTGTGGAAGCTGCGATTCCCGAAAGAGGGAGACGGCCATCACGGCTGCGAGTGGATCGAAGTCACTGCGCAAGCTGTGCCGGCGCATATAGGGTCGCCCACTCCAGGCTGCGGCTATCAACAGGGCGATCCGTTCGCCGAGATACTGCCACCAGCGGTCCAGACCGACGCTGACGGCGATGCTCCGTTCCACCGGGCTGTGTTTTTTGTCACCGAATACTCGCTCAAGGGCACACCGCGGAATGGCCAGGAATACGTCAGTCCACTGCTGGTGCTCACCGGCGAGGAGTATTCGCGCATGACATTCGAAGAACTGCACCGGCGACTGTGCGATGCATTGCGCGGAAACCGTTCGCCCGTCGTCGCGGAAGTGCATCTTCCGGACGGAACGCACAAAGTCATTCGCGAACGCAGGGTGAAATGATCACCGGCGCCACCGGAAGCGGGTAAACCACCGAGACACCGAGGCACGGAGAAGACTCGAACCATGACGCCTCCGGACTGAGTGCTTCCGTGCCCGGTGGCTAAAACAGAGTCCGGAGACGACGCAGCAGCCGTGATTCGTTCTTCCTCGTGAGTTCGTGTTGTGGCCGCCATCGCCCACGCGCACCCGACTTCGGTCACCCCTCCGCTGCGCTGCCGGGCCGTGTCCGGGGCACGGTCCTGTCCGCGCTCACGCGCTCCGTCCGAAATCCGAACCACGCGCCAGCCGCGGGCGCGGAGGGCGCGGGTGACGAGCCGGTCGCGGGCCCGGTTGGCCGCGATCTTTTGTGAGCGCGCTCGCCCTTTGGGCACCCGCTCGCGCCCACTCTCCGCTGGCGCTCCGGGCCACACGTGGGGTGTGACCATCTTCGCGCTGCCGCGCTTCGTCCCGCCAGAAGGCGGCGTTGCTTTTCGGCGAGGTGGCGTGGAGCGGTCAGCCGTGCCAAAAGCAACCGTCGACGAAGACAGTCAGGCAATGCGCTCTGAAGACGAAGTCGGGTTTTACCCGAAACGCCTTCAACTTCAGCCCTGCAACTTTCCACTGGAGCAAAGCTCCTCGCCGCCAGCCGGTGATGCCGTGCGCGCGGAAGAGCGCGATGAGGCGCAGCTCGGTGGCGGCATTGCCTCGCGAGCGGATGGCCGACATCACCGCGGAGCGCTTTTTGCCCGTGAGAATCGGACTTTAGGAACCGTAGTTTAACCACAGATTTCACAGATGAATACCCGATAAAACCACCGGCGCCTCGACTCTGCTGCCTTCTATCCGGTTCGTATCTGTGCAATCTGTGGTTAAAGTCTGAATGTTGGGGGCTGTTGGTATGACGGGTGAAGATGTCGGTCATAGAACCGAGCGTGCGGCGGTGCGGCGCGTTGACAACCCCTGACCTATGGAAAACCTAGAGGTATGCCCACGCTGTCGTTCCATGCCACCGAACCGCTGTCACGCCGCCTACGCCAACGGGCGAAGGCCGCGAAGATTCCGCTCTCTTCCTACCTGACGGCAACCGTCGAGCGTGGGTTGGCGTTTGAGCCACCCAGGGTGGCCCTCGGAGCGCTGGCCGGCACGGCGAAGCTGGCGGTCGGCTACGATCCGTCGGCTCCCGTGATCCCCGCCAACGAGTGGGCGCGATGAGCCGTGGGCCGCGCTTCATTTTGGATACCCACGCGGCGTTGTGGGCGCAATTGGACGTCGCTCGGTTGAGTCGCCGGGCCCGGACTGCGCTGGCCAGTCTCCCGCCGTCGGGGCTGGCGGTGTGCGACGTGACGCTGACCGAGACCGCGCGGCTGCTGCGAGAGGGCCGGATATTGCCGGCGACCGCCGAGCCCGGGGCGTGGCTGGATGCGTTTGGCCTGTGTTTTGCCGTCCTACCGGTGACAGCGCGGGTGGCCTGGACGGCGGCCGCATTCGATTGGCCCCACCGCGATCCCTGCGACCGACATATTCTCGCCGCGGCGTTCGTGCATGGGCTGCCGCTGGTGACCGTTGATCCGGTGATCGCCGCTTTTGCGCCGAGGGTGGGCGTGGAGATCGTCTGGTGAGCTGACGAAGTTCGAGCTGAAAGGCGAAGCGCGAGCTCAAACCGCCGGCCGGTGGGACTCCACCCGCAGGCGGTCGACGCGGGCGAAGTGCCGGGCGTTTCCAGTCACCAGCGTGAGATCGTGTTCCAGCGCGATGGCCGCTTGCCACACATCGTTGTCGCCGATGTGCAATCCCGCGCGCTTCAGCCGGCGGGCAATTCGGGAGGCGATCCACGCGGTGTCTTCGCCGATTTCCAGACAGCCGAATCCCGCCAGTGTCTGACGGGTGTCCTCGCGTCGCTCGACTCCCTCCGCCAGTTCAGCCCACGAGATCCGGCTCACGTAAAATTGCTCCGCCGGGTGCATCGCCAGAAAGGCGAGGGCGTCGGATCGCCGCCGCGAACTGCGGTTGCCACCGAGATCGATGAGAAAATCGGTGTCGAGGAGCATCGGTCACGCTCCGCGTGAACGACTGCGTCGCCCCGCGTGGGCCATGCTCACCGCCGTCCAATCGATTCCCCGGCCAAACTCCCCGCTTTTCGCGCGGGCCAGCAAAGCGGCCCCGGTCAGACCGGCGGGAAGAGCACGGCGTTCGAGCGCCGATTTCGGCTTCGACGAACGGGGCGGCGTGGCAACGGACGGCATGTGCCTACCGTGGTCCGGACCCGGTGTGCGGTCAAGTCGGCAGGGCCTGCGCGCCGAGGTGTTGACGTGGTTGAGGAAAAAACCTCCGAGTCATGCGCCGCGGTGAAAAGGTCTTACCGGCGCGACCGCGAATGGCGATACTCACTCCTCCGCTGCGCTCCGGGGCCGTGCCGGTGGCACGACCCGATCCGCGCTCACGCGCTCCGTCTCAAACCCGAACCACGCGTCAGCCGAGGGATCGAAGCGTGCGGGTGACGAGCCGACCGTGTCCTGCATAGCTCGGAGAGCGACGCAGGATCGCGGGCCTATTTTGACCACGGAGAAAGCGCCGGATGATGGCTTTCGATCCAAGCGACGACATCTTCACGCAGCTCTCGCGCAAAGGCGGCCAGTTCCTTCGCCTCCTTTGGACTCACCTGTCCCGCGGCGTCGTATTCTGCGGTGTTTCGCTTGGCGCGGCAGGTATCGAGGTAGTCGGCGTCCGCCTGACGATCGGCCCCGAGGACCAGAGGGAGGGCTTGCAGCGTGCGGTAATGCGCGAGGCTTTTCTCCGGCCGCCAGCCTTCGGCGTAGACGAGTACGGTGCAGAGCTTGAGTGCGGCATTGTAGGCGATGCCGAATTGCCAGTCGGGGGACAGCCCGCGGGTCGCGTCCTCCAGATCGCGATCGACGATCGCAAAAAGATCGGCGATCTGCCGTCGCGAGGTTTGGTGCGGCCGCAGCCACCCCGCGTTAGCCCAGTCGCGCAAGCTCATCGCTGTTTCCCTTGATGAAAAGTTTTTCCTTGGCGAGCACATCCCGGAGGAACGGCTTCTTGTCGCGGTCGCGGGCGAATTCGGCGGCGGTCATGGTCACCGGATTGATCTCGCGGCCCAGTTGCTCTGCCGCCGTGCGCAGCCGGGGGGCGAGCGCGCGCAGGCCGGCGTCGCCGATCACCATCAAATCCACGTCGCTCCCTGCCTTGCCCCCGCCCGCCGCCAGTGAGCCAAACACGAAGGCCAGTTCGATGCCGGCGACGTCCTCCAGCGCCTCGGCCAGCACGTCACTCAACCCGGCGGTTTTCAACACGAGCTGGCGCAGGTCGGGGAACAACGGGTGGGCGGCGTTGGCCCGAAAGTAACGTCGGTTGCCATCGCGCCGGCTGAGCAGCAGGTCGGCAGCGCACAATTTTTCCACCTCGGTCTGGAGGGTGCCGAGCGTGAGACCGCTCTGCCGGGTGAGTTCACGCAGATGCAGCTCCTGGCTTTTGTCCGCGAACAGAAGGCGCAGGACCTCGGCGCGCACGTGGGGAAAGAGAACCTCCAGTAATCTCATCTGTATGATTTAACCATGCAATAGTATGGTTAAACCAGTCAATAAAGTTATGCTCCCTGTGCGCAGCCGATTTGGCATGGCCATGCCGAATTCAACCGCGGTGCCGGTGGAGCCAGGACACCAGCCGGCGCTCGTTCCACTTCGTCAGTTCGTGTTGTGACCGCCATCGCCCCAGGGCGCCCGCCGTCGGTCACCCCTCCGCTGCGCTGCCGGGCCGTGTCCGGGGCACGGTCCTGTCCGCGCTCACGCGCTCCGTCCCAAACCCGCAGCCAGTCGCCGGATGAGCCTTTGCTCATTCCTGCGGGCAAGCTCGTGCTCCCACACTCGCAAGACGCGCCAGCCGAGGGATCGCAGCGTGCGGGTGACGAGACGGCCGTGTCCTGCATAGCTCGGAGAGCGACGCAGGATCGCGGGCCTGATTGGCTGCGATTTTCTTCCGCCAGAACGCCGCGTTGGTTTTGGGCCGGGTGGCGTGCCTGGGGCATCCGTGCCAGAAGCATCCATCTACAAACACCGCCAGCTTCCCTGTCCTGCGAAGCCTTGGCGAAGCAGGAAGTCGGGGGAAAACAAAGTCGGGTTTGCCCGTAAGCTTCGAACCGCGCCGCCAGCCGGTGATGCCGTGCGCGCGGAAGAGCGCGATGAGGCGCAGCTCGGTGGCGGCATTGCCTCGCGAGCGGATGGCCGACATCACTGCGGAGCGCTTTTTGCGGGTGAAGATGTCGGTCATGCGGCGGGTGGCAGATCCTTCGCCGCGATGGCGAACATCTCCAACAGCTGCTTCGCTTTCTTGAAACCAATTCCGGATCTGCCGAGTAGGCTGTCCCAAGACAGGTGCGCATACGTCGAAACCATGTCTCGGCGTCTAGCTCTGACCCACTGTTTTCCAGTATAGGCTTCAAGGCCCTCGATGGTTCGGGAGTCGTCTTTGAATCTAAGTCGCAAGTTCTCCCACTCGGCGGCTGCGGCGTCACGTTCGGAAGAATGGTCAACGAATGCCGCTGCGGCCCATTCGCGCTTCCAGCCGTCGCCCGTGCTGATTGAGACACCGCGGAAATCCTCCCAGCATTCCTGTTTTTTCGCAATTTCGCCGACGTTCCCGACTTGGCCCGTGAGGTGGGTGTGGGCTTTTGCTAGGACAACTTTCAGCGTATCGACCAGCGCGGGTGAAACTCGCTGATCGCTCCAAATCGCGTCGAGGTCGATGCGATGATCGGATTGGTGCGCCATCCAGGCCAGCGCGTAGGCGACGGCTTGGGCGCGATACTGCGGCAGTTCCAGCGTGGAAAAAACCTTCTCGGCCGCCCGCCACAATATCGCTTTGGCCACCAGACGCTGGAAATACGCCTCGCTCACCTGTGGCGCGCCTTCGTCTTCCTGCCGTTGGGCGAACTCCACAAAATTCTTCTCGGCACCTTTGCAGACAAGGTGCGGCAGACCGGCCCAAGTGTGCTCGTATTTCGCCAGGTCGGTCTTGGTGAACTTCTGCTCGGGAGGACGCTCGCTGACCCATTGGCGGATTTTCGCTGGTGTGCCCTGCCGGGCCTTGTCGTCCATGTAGGAGCCGCGCGCGCGCTCGTAATACCACTGCGTGCCGCGCTCCAATCCGCTCGGCGGAGGCGCCCAACGCATCCGGGCCAGCCGCTCAAGTTGCTGGTGATAGGGGCCGTTGGCGGAGAAGTCCGCCGCGTTCACCTTGTTTTGGCTGTTCGCGAATTTCGAAATCAGCGGCACGATTTCCGCCACGCGTGCCGGATCGCTGAGGACCGTGAGTTTCACCTGCACCACGACGTGGCTCACATCCAGTTTTTCCTTTTTCGTCGCGTGGAAGATGCTCGCAGTGGTCTGACCACCATTGACGATTTGGAAATCGCGCACGCTTTTCAGCCGCACGTGCCCGTCGCGACCCGGCTCGATGTTAACCTCGGCGGCGGTGCAGCACAGTCCGTTATTATAGGCCAAAAATCGATTGGGCTCTTCGCGCAGTGTCTGCTGCAGACCTTTGTTCACCTTTCCCTTGGCCTGCAAAAACGCGCGGACGTTACGCTCCAGCAGGCGCTGGCCGTGCTCGCCATAGATGCGGGCGAGAATCGGCGCGGGGAGAAACGCGAGGAAGGTGCGATACTCGCCGGTCGCATCCCGGGTTTCCAGCGCGGGGACGGCACCATCGTAGTCACGCACGAAGTTTAATTCGATGGTCTGGCGCTCGCCCACGCGCAGCCGGCTCAGTTTCGTGATGTCCCAGAAAACGTAGCGCAGTTCGTAGCCGTCGATCTGCTCTTCTTCGATCTCGGCCGATTTTACCTCGCCATCGGTGATGAAAAACAGGCGCACCGTGGCAAGGGTTTCGCGGGCCTCGTGGATGCGACGCAGGGCTTCAAACACGTCGTTTGCTTCCTCCACCTTGGTGTGGAATCCGTCCAGCGCGCGCCGAAGAAAACCGCGCACCTGTTTGTAGTGCGTTTCGACTTCCAGCCGCGTAACCACTTCCGGGACACCGAGGCCCCGATAGAGTGCGACAAAGAGATCGAGGGTCGCCCCATCGCCGGATAGCGCCCACGCGTTTATTTTTGCCGCGGGCGTTCGACCCTGTCCCCTGGCATTCCAGTAGCAGACGGACGCGCCGTCGGCCTCATTGTGCTCGGCGAGTAGCTCCAGCACGACCTCGGTGAACGCATCTTCGCGCAGCTCCGGTTCGGCGTCGTCGGCGCATTTGACGAGCACTTCCTGGTGGAGGTTGAACGCGAACTGTTCGAGGGGTGTTTTGGATTCTTCGGCGGGCATGGGCGGAATTTTGGTCTGAGGCGATTTAGGCAGAGAGGGATTGAAGTGCTCGATGCGCGGTTGTGCGAAACGCGGTGCAGGCGGCGAGACTCAACGCGTAGCCCACCTCGCCGAGGCCGGCCGGCAGTTGATTTTCGACAATGCGCGGAAAGTCTCCCGTCACGCAAAACCAGTGGGCCGCGCGCACCGCGTAGCCGAGGCTGGCGTAGCGGGACGCGTGAGCGTCGAGGTAACCGCTGGAGAGCAGGGCGTCCTCGAACTTTTCGCGGGCGGCCAAATCTGCGGCGAGTTTCGTTCGCACGGTTTCGACCAGGTGTGGCAACGTGTGTGCCGCTCCTTCGTGTTCCTCCAAAACAAGAACGTGGAGGAAGAGGGCGGGCCACGCTTGGTCATCAAGCTGGCGCTCGCTCGTGATGCGCACGGATTGGGGTTGTTTTGCCGTCGTCGTTTTCACCTCGATCGCACCGCGGTGAAACTGGAAGTCTTGGTGGGCACGGGCCGGGCCCTTCCATCCATCGACGGTTTCGGTGGGTCCGAGCTTGGGCATCAATTCCACCGACAAGCAGTGCAGCTCACCCCAGAGGCCCCGTTGGCTTTCTGCGCTCAACCCATCCGTGGCGGCGGTGAGAAATTTCTGCCAGCGCGCGAGTTGGCCGAGCAGCGCGGACAAAGCTTCGTTGGACGTGCGAGCGGCTTCGACCCGCCGGGACAGATCGACGGTGAGCGCGTCGAATACATCGGCGAAGCGAACGTCCTTTAGTGCTACACCGACGTGAGGTTCGCCGGACACTGCTACGTTGACCGGTTCAAGCCCGGAGATTCTCGGCCACTGCCGACGGCCGGGAGCCCGCGCACCGGCCAACGGGAGAAGCAAGGCCCGACGTTTGGCTCCGGGTTCAAGCGCGGCGAAGAGACTGCGTCCGGGCGTATTCCGGCAACGGACGAGCCGCCAGCCGGGAGTGCCCTTGGCTGCGGCGGCGTTGAGTGCGGCCCATAGCCGGGACGATAGCCAAACCACCTGCCCATTTGCAGCAGGGTGTCATACATCCGCGATGTCCGGAGAAAATAGCTGATCGAAAGTCCTTCGAGTGTGAGTCCCCGTGAAAGTTTGTCGCCACCGACGGCGATCACGCTGCGACCAGTCGCTTCGTGGATTTTGTAGTCCAACGGGGTTTGCGCAGACGCGTTGACCACCACCACGTCGATTTTCGCGGCTGCCGGATAAAGCTCGGGTTCGATTTGAGCCCAAGTTAGGGAGGGCCCCGCGTCATCACCGAAATCGCTCGAAACTGACACGAACTCCTGAATCCAGAGTCCGTGCAACTCTTCCGGGAGAGTCGGCCGCCGGTTTCCGTCTCCGTCGCGGAGCCGCCGTTGCAGTCCGATTAGTTCATCACTCACCAACCGTGCTGTGAGGTTCTGAACATTCTGAAACCGGGTGACGTGAACCAGCATCGAATTGTGCTTGGTAATTTGCCATCTCGCACGGCGAGCGGCGCAGACGAGAATGAAACAGCGAATGGCGCGTGTGAGTGACGCCGGTAGCTCGGACGGAATATGATCCATCCGATGCTTTGGAGGGAACGCGGAGGCATAGTCGTCGATTTCACGCACGACATCTAGTCCCTCCTTGGCGGGGATTTCTCTGTCCGGGTCGCCATCAAGGCCGAAGACTCTGACAGGACCGACGTAGTTCGAAGGCGCCTCAACGTTTATGAGCTGGCGGCGGCGCTTTTGCGGGACGCCGAGCTTTACGCCATGCTCAATCTGCGCGTGGACGCGGTAGCCGTGGCGACCTGCTTCCTTGCCGAGAATACGGGCTTCGTGCTGGACGGCGGTGAAGTATTGGCCGCCGGCGGCGCTGCGGAGACCGAGGACGTTTTCGATGACGAAGACGCGGGGCTGAAAATAGTCCACATGCCGAAGGAATTCGCGGAAGAGATGGCGCCGAGAATCATCTTTTAGTCTCGTGGTGCCGTGATTTGAGCCGTCGCGCTGCCGGGCGGTGCTGAATCCCTGACAAGGCGGACCGCCGACGATGACATCGACCGAGCGCCTGCCAATGATCGCCGCCAGCGTTTCTGGGGCAAGGGCAGTTAGGTCTGCCTCCAAGGCGAAGCCGACGGGCTTAAGTCCCGTGGGGCTCTTGGCTTGAAGGTTTTCGCGCAGCGTCGCGATCGCTTGTGCGTTGAAATCAACTGCGGCTAGGCAATCGAAGCCGGCCCGTTGCATGCCGAGCGTGAAGCCACCGCAACCACAGAAGAGATCGATGAACGTCGGCCGGTTGCTCATCGGTCGATGCCCTCGCAGAGGTCCGAGGCCGTGGTTTTGAGCGCTTTGGCGATACGCAGAATCGAACCGAGGGTCGCATTGCGTTCACCCCTTTCGAGTCCGCCGACATAGGTGCGGTCGAGGTCGGCGATTTCGGCGAGTTCTTCCTGGGAGAGCTCCCGTTTCTCGCGCAGCGTCCGGACATTGGTGCCGAAGCGCTTAAGGGCGGGGTTCTTTTCCTTGGCGGGCATTCGCCGAGAATGCCCGTTGGGTGACTATGCGGACACGGAATAGAAGTAGCATTTTTCCTGCTGCCCGCCTGAGCGGACGACAGACAAGGCTCCGCTTTGATGACCCCTCCGAAGGACACTTGCGTCTTCAGATTTTCGACGCGGGGCCGACCGAACTTGGGGCTTTTTTCGAAGCGCCGGATGAATTGTGCGCCCGGGCGCACAATTGGATGGGTGCGCTGTGGAAAGCGGCGGCAACACGGGGTGGGACTGGCGGGTCTCGCCCGATGGCCGGGTTGCGAACCGTCCCTTGCCCGGCTGCACGTCCCAGGTCGGGTGGGCTCAATTCTGCAGTTGGCTGCAAAATCGAGCGGCGGAACCTGCCATTGGCGGACTAAACGTCCCGCTCCGTTTTGCGATCGGCCATCATCGCCTTCATAACGCCTCCGCCCTTGAGCGAACCGCGGAGGCTCTTGATGTAGGCGCGCGTGATCGGTCGCACGAGAATGCCTTCCGGTGTGACCGTGACCGAGGCCTTGGT
The DNA here is from genome assembly GCA_947474935.1 of Opitutia bacterium. Taxonomy (GTDB): domain Bacteria; phylum Verrucomicrobiota; class Verrucomicrobiia; order Opitutales; family Opitutaceae; genus ER46. The sequence goes on along the minus strand of CANJKL010000023.1, from coordinate 5,563 downwards.
ACCGTCCTCAATCTGAAATTCCCGGCGGATTTGCTTGGGAATCACGATCCGCCCGTGGGTGGTGAAAACGACGGTTTCAGTCTTGGAGTCCGCTTTCATCGCCAGAGAGCCGGTAGGTTGGGGAAAGTAAGTCAAAAGCAAAGAGCAGGAGATCGGCTGAATGGAATACGGGCGGTTGGTGGCTCAGCCATACCTACCGACTGCAGGATGGAACTCCACACGACCGCCAAACCAGACTGCGCGTGTTGGGGTCACATTCGTTGAATTGTGCGTCCGGACGCACAATTGGATGGCTGCCCCTTCTGAAGCGGAGGCAACGCGAGGGTGGGAAGGAGCGGGCGACGCCGCCGGACCGGTTGCGAACCCGTCCGTTACCCGCCGGCGCCTCCTGGGTCGGGTGGGCTCAATTTTGCAGTTGGCTGCAAAATTGAGCGGCGGGGCCGGCCATTACTGGGATTTCCCGGTGGCTTTGTGCCTCCGTGGTGAACGCTTGGGCCGGCGTCTCCGATTACGGGCGAGAGAACGATAACGAGAAAGAGAACGAGAACGATGAGGCGGGGGCGGGGGGGAACTTGAGCGTGAGCCGCGGGCAAGGCCCCGGGCTTTAATCCTTGCCCCACCGCCAGCGCGGAGTTTCGCGATACCTACACCCCGGTCTCTCGCGACTCGCGAATGAGGAGCTGGGTTTGGATCCAGTCCGGCTCGCGCTGGGCGTGAAAGATGCCCGCGACCAACCAGCACTCCGGCATTTCGCGATAGTAAAGTGCGTAGACGCCGGAGCGAAAGACTACGACGCGCCAACCGTGGGGCCGGAGGCGACAGGCCAGCGGGTTTTCGCGGAGCAGGCCGATGATGCGGTCGTATTCTTCAACGATCGCCACGGCCTTGGCCCGTGATCGAGGCAGATGGAAAGCGACTATGCTTGGGAGGTCGCGGTCGGCGACATCGGCCAGGACCTTCAACCCCTTCGTCATAGCCCGGTGCGGGCTCGAATGCGGGCGCGAGCGTCTTCAGGCGAAAGCGCGTGGCCGGGCTCCTGTTCGAAGCGGGCAATGCGCGTGGCGAGCTCAGTCAAGTGAGAAGGCGGCGTGGCGACTGACTCGGGCGGAATGCTGGCCCACAGCTCGTCGATCAACGCTATCTTTTCGGCGGGGGAGGCCGACTGAAGCTGCGGAATCTCGGTCAAGTGCATGGCGGAGGAATAGTCGGGAACGGAAATTTGTCGAGCTGCGGGGGGAACGATTGGGCCGTGGCGAGCACGATCACGAGTAAGAGCACGATGACTGCCGGGCCGGCCGTGAACTTGAGCGTGAGCCGCGGGCAAGGCCCCGGGCTTTAATCCTTGCCCCACCGCCAGCGCGGAGTTTCGCCTTTGCGCCAGCAGATGACGACCAGGACTGCGGTAAGAACCGTCATGTAGGCGATGAAGACGGGACCGTTGCGGACGGCGCGAAGGAAAAACGCGCCCCCGACGACCAGCACCAGATAGACGGCCATGACGACCCAGCCCTGCCACCGACAGGGGAGGCCCCAACCCCAGCCATAGGTTTTCGCGGGAAACCAAATGTACTTTGGATCGCGGCTCATGGGAGGAGAACGAGCGCGACGACGGGCAGGCTTTTCACGAACGACGCCGGATCGACTTCTTCAACTCTGCCATGGTCAGGGTAGATGTCTTGCCGAGGGAGTAGGCTTCCCGCCGCGCACGGATCAGGGACTTGTGACTGGCCGGGACGGGTAATTTGTCCGAGATCGCGGAATCCCAGAGCTCTTCCGCAATCTTCAGCCGGGCGCGGGGAGGGAGGCGCTTCAGCTCGGGAAAATTCGCGAGCGTCATGGCTCCGAGCGTGTTTGGCCGACGATTGGAGTCAATTGTGCCCAGCGCAGGAGAGAGTCCACCACCGAGGCACGGAGACGCGAAGAGCGGCGGAAGAACTCGCGAGCGGGAGTTTCTCCGTGGCTGGGGTCGTTGGGGTGGCCGGTTGGTCAGCGGCCGATCACGATCACGGGCGGGAGAACGATAACGAGAAAGAGAACGAGAACGATTTCAGGCGGAGGGCGGCGGGGAGGCGGGGATGATCACTACCGGGCAGGTGGCGCGCTTCAACACCCCGCTGGCCGTGCCGCCGGCGAGCAGATCGTGGAGGGCGGTGTGGCCGTGCGAACCGATCACGATGAAGTCGGCGGCCTGTTGCTCCGCCTGCTCGATGATTTCCGGCACCGGCGAGCCGTTGACTTGAATGGATTCGGCCTCCACGCCGTCGCTTTTCAGCTGCGCCACGAATCCGGCCAGGCGTTCGCGGGCGTGTTGCGCGGCCGCCTCGTTGATCTGCGCGGTTGCCATGACGATCACGGCAAAGTCGACGACGCCCACCGCGAGCTGCGTGACGTTGAGCAACACGACCCGGCCGGCCTGCGCGCGGGCGAGGGTGGTGGCCTCCGCGATGACGCGCGGGGTGACGGCCGAGAAATCAACCGGCGCGAGGATGGTCTTCATGCGAAGATTCTGCCGGGCGCACGGGCGGATGGCAACGTCGCAGACCCGGACGGCGCGGCGCCGATCCGCCGCCGGCGTGATCTCACGGGGAGGCGGATTCGGCACAAAACTCCGGCAGGGCGCCGAGCATGAGGAAGTCGTGCGCGCTGTCGCCGTGGGGCGCCTGTTGCGGCGCCGGCCAGCTGACAGACGGGGCGGGCAGGCGGGGGCGCGGCGGGAGCGGAGTGCGGCGGAGACGGCGGCGTGGCGCGGGGCGCGGCCGCAGTTGGGTGGTGTCGGTGGGATGCATGGATGGCGTGGTGGAGAACGCCCGTCCCGTGCCGGTCACCGAGGGGAAATAAAAAGCCCCTCCGGTGTGGCACCGGAGGGGCGAAAGTCGTGGTAAACGATCAGGCCCCCCGCGGCGCGCGCCTAACGGCGACGCTGACGGATACAATAGCGACAACGACGGAGACCGCGGCGGAAATGCCGTGGGAGGCCGGAAAGGTCGTTGTGCGGTCGAGGCTCATCAGATCAGGGGCAGGAAAAAGGCGGAGAAAGCAGACCGTGTCCAGCGCGAAAACGCCGGGCGGAAACCGGGGCCCGGGGCTTTTGCTTTGAGAGAAGCGCGCCGCGTTGCGCCCGGCGCGGCAGTGAAAACCGGGATGTCAACGAAGAGTGGACAATGGAGAATTGAGAGCTGAGTCGGGAAGCGGCGAGGGGCGGATGGCGGATCGTTTCAGGACGAAGATTCATCTCCGAGGTGCGGAGATCACGAGCACGAGCGGGAGGGTGGGGCGGGGGCGTCGGTTCCGATCACGGGCGCGAGAACGATGACGAGAAAGAGAACGAGAACGATTTTTGGTGGAGGGCGGCGGGGAGGCGGAGGGCGGGGCCGATCGGCGAATTTGCGCGGGGAGAGTTGCGCCGCCCGGAGACTGCGTCAGGTTCCCGGCGATGAAATTTCTCCATCTCAATTTCCTGCCCCGCAGTACCGATCTCGCGCTTTTGGTCCTGCGGGTGTGGTTCGGGCTCTCGCTGCTGGTGCTGCACGGCTGGATGAAGCTGGCGAATTTCGGCACGCTGCTGGAGAAATTTTCGGACCCGGTGGGCGTCGGACGGCCCGTCAGCCTGGTGCTCGCCGTCGGCGGCGAGGTGGTGTGCCCGGCGTTGCTGGCGCTGGGGCTGTTCACGCGCATCGCCGCGCTCGGCGCCGGCACGATCATGGCCACGGCGTTTTGGTTGGTGCACGGGCACAAGCTCTCCGGCCCCGGCAACGGTGAGCTGGCGTTTCTCTTCCTCGGCGCGTGCGTGACCCTGTTTATCGCCGGCGCCGGCCGGTATTCGATCGACGCGAAAATCGGCGCCAGGGCCTGACCGGACCGGCGGGAAACCGCCGGCCGCGACAATCCGTCAACCCTTGCTCGCCGAAGCCGCGGGGAGCTTGAGGCCGAATTCCTTCAGGAGGGCGTCGATCTTCTCGACCTTTTCGGCGTGGGGCATCGCGGGGTGCAGGCCGGTGTGGCGGAGCGTGCCGTCGGGGGCGATGATGGCCATGTGGGGAATTCCGGTCACGCCGTAGTCGGGGTTGAACACCGCTTCCGTGCTGAAGACGACGGGCCAAGTCATGTCCTTCGCCTTGATAAAATCGGTCATCAGCTCCATCTCGCGCTTCGGGTCGCCGCGGGTGTCGATGCGCCCGGGCGGCATCCCCATCACGTAACCCTGCAGGCTCGTGACGCCGACAACCTCGACATCGGTCCCCTTGTAGTGGGCTGCGAGTTCGCGCACCTGGGGAAAGGAAGCGATACACGGCCCGCACCACGTGGCCCAGAAATCGAGCACGACGACTTTGCCTTTCAGGCCGCCGAGCGTCTTGAGGCCCTCGCGACTCGCCCAGGCGAAATGCAGCTCGGGGGCGGGGCGGCCGACGAGGTTGGACTGCATATCCTTCGCCTTGAGCGCACGATCGATCGACGCGAGCGTGTTCAGGGCGACGGCGGCGATCTTGGTGTCGGGGAATTCGGTGTGGACGCGCTGGAGGAGCTGGCGGGCGCGATCCAGGTCGTTGAGGACCTGCCCGTAGAGGGTGGCCTGCACGAAGAGGATCTGCCCGACGTCGTCGGTCTTCTGCCCCCGGTATTTCGCGAAGAGCGTGTCGAACGCGCCGAGTTCATCCGCGAGGTCGGCGGCGGTGCCCTGGCCCTTCTGGAGCTTGGCCTGCACGCTGGCGACGAGCGCCTTCAACTCGGTGGTGATGGAAGATTCGGCCGCAGGGGCGGGGGCTGGCGCCTGTCCGTGGGCGGGCAGGAGGGCGAAAAGACCGAGCGTGAGAAGCGCGACGAGCAGGCGTGGTTTCATGGGGACGTGGGCGTAAACGGAAAGATGAAAGCGAACCGGGTCAAACGACCGGGGAACGTGCCGCGAATGCGCCGGAAGGCCAACGAAAAGATGCGGGTTGGCGGGGGTGAGGGGCTTCACCACCGAGGCACGGAGACACTGGGAGAGGAGCAGGAACTTGGAGCGGGAATTTCTCCGTGGCTTTGTGCCTCCGTGGTGAACGCTTGGGCTGCCGATCACGATCATGAGCATGAGCACGATCATGATCAGGAGCACGGGGAGACGCGGTCATCGACCTGGGTGCTCGAAACCGGATGCCAGGGTTGGGCTGCGGCGCCAGATTTTGGGGCGGAGCCCGCAAAAAACCCCGCGCCGGTGAGGGCGCGGGGTTGAGGGAGTGGCACCGGAGTCAACCGGTGGGCGCCTTACTTCTTCTTCGCAGCCTTGGCCTCCGAGACCGCGGCTTGCGCGGCGGCGAGACGGGCGACCGGCACGCGGTAGGGCGAGCACGAGACGTAGCTGAGGCCGAGCTTGTGGCAGAACTTCACCGAGTCCGGATCGCCGCCGTGTTCGCCACAGATGCCGAGCTTGATGTCGGGGCGGGTCTTCCGGCCCTTCTCGATTGCGATCTGCATCAGCTGGCCCACGCCGGTCTGATCGATCGAGGCGAACGGGTTCTTCTTCATGATCTCGGACTCCTGGTAGGCACCGAGGAAGGAGCCGGAGTCGTCGCGCGACATGCCGAGG
>CANJKL010000022.1:0-64228 GCA_947474935.1 Opitutia bacterium | reverse complement strand
CGCTGCCCGACCAGTTGATGGTGCCGTCGTTGACGATGACGTGGCCGTTGAAGTCGTGGCTGCTGCCCGACGAGAGATTGAGGATGCCGGTGCTGGCGATGGTCGTCGTGCCACCGGAGTTCCAGTTGCCGCCGGACCAGTTGAAGGTCGTGCCGTTGCCAATCGTATTGGTGCCGGCGAAGGTCCCGCCCGATTGGTTGAACGTGCCGATGCCGAGTGTGCCACCCGTCGAGAGGGTGCCACTAGTCAGGGCGAAGGTGCCGGTCCCGGTGAGCGTGGCAAGGTCCGGAACCGAAAAGCTGTTGGTAAACTGAACCGTGGCACCACTGGCACTCGTGTTGATGGTGCCGGCGCTGGAACCGCCTCCGGAGAGCGAAAGCGTACCCGCGGAAACGGTGAGCGTGCCGTCGTTCGTAAAAGTGACCGGGATGCTCTTGGTGGCCGACACATTGTAGTTCGCGCCTGCCGCGTTGGTGAACGTCATCGTCGCGCCTGCGGTGCCGGTGCCGCCAAAGGTTCCGGTGGAGGAGTCGTTCACGATGCCGCCGCTCGCGTTGGTGAACGTGGCGCCGCCGGAGGCCAGCAGATTTCCCGCCGACCAGTTCGCCGTCGTCTGATTGACGACAGCCCGGCCGTCGAAGGTATGGCTGCCCGTGGTCGCGACATTGATCGTATAGTCACTGGTCAATGTCGGCACCGAAAGGGTCGCGCCGAGGCCGGTCGTCACGTTCAGAATATCGCCGCTGGACCACGTAAGTACGGTCTGAGCGCGGGCCGCGATCGCGCACAACAAAGACACGCTCAAGAGGAGCGATGCACAGGGACCACAGCGACGGGCGTGGGTTTGCGCTGTACTCAAGTGGGGGCGCATGGGGCTCGCGGCGGAAAACTATCTTATTGCAGGATAGTGGCTACAATAAAATCCGGGGTTTAGCCAGCCGGAGCGAAGTGTGCCCGTCCAAATCGACTGCCGCCGGGATCAAGCGGAAGCCCTGGCGCGCAATAACTGCGCACGACTTCGACGAGATTGCGCAAAGAGTGCGCAAGATCCGGCTGAAATTGCTTATTATGCAGGGGTTTAGGCCCTTGGCACGGACACTGCACTGGAAGCGTCTTCCTCCCCACGCCATGACTTCCAACCTCGCTTCCGTTTCCTCGTCATTTCTTCTGCCATGCGCCCGCCGCTTCCGCGGACTTGCGGTTTTGCTCGCTGCTTGTGCACTTTCATCCGCGTTGTTTGCCCAAGCCGATCAGAATGCGGCACCGGCCGACGGTGCCAATGCCGGTGGTCGCGTTCGGCGCGGTCAGAATGGCAGCAACGGCGGCGGTCGGGGAAATTTTAACCCCGAGGAAATGCAGCAGCGCATAATGACGGCGCTCCGCGAGCAGTTGGATGTGACGGACGACGCGGAGTGGAAGCTCATTTCCGATCGCATCACGGCGGTTACGGAACTGCGCCGCACCGCCGGACTCGGGGGCGGCGGGATGATGGGTGCATTTCGCGGTGGGGCGGGCGCCGGTGGTGGCGCCGGCGGCGGTCGGGGAGGGCGCGGCGGTGTCGCGGCCAGTCCCGAGCAGGATTCGCTCCGTCAGGCGATCACCGACAAATTGCCGGAGGCGGAAATCAAATCGCGCCTCACCCGCCTCCGGGAGGTGCGCAAGGCCAACGATGAAAAACTGACGAAGGCCCAAGAGGAACTGCGCGCCGTGCTCGGGGTGCGACAGGAAGCCGTCGCCGTGATGGCCGGATTGCTTCCCTGAGGCTGCCGTGCCAACCGAAACTTCGTCAGTCCACAACGGTAACGGCACGCTGCCGGAGTTGCTGAGCCGCATGATTGCGGCGCGCCAGCTGACCGCGACCGATGCCCGCTCCTATTTTGCGCAAAATTCCGGTCCCGAACCATTGACCGAGGAAGGCGTGCTGCGCTGGGTCGCGCACGAGTACGGCGTGGGCTTTGCGACGCTCGACGAACTCGAGCCCGACAAACAGGTGCTCTCGCTTTTTCCCGCGCGCCTGCTGTTGCGCGACGAATTACTCCCGCTGCGCCGCGTCGATCAGGAGATCGAAATCGCGACCAGCCGGCTTTTTGCCACCCAGGGCCTCGATGGCTTGAAGGCGCTGACCGGTCTGCGGCTGCGCCCCGTGCTCGCGACGGGCGAGGCGATCAGCCGGGAGATGAAGAAGCGTCTGGGTGTGGGCGCGGACACGATCGATACGCTCGATGACGAGGCGGGGTTGCAAGTCGTCGATGAGAACGGCAGCTCCGACAACAACCTCGACGAGGCGGCCGAGGACGCGTCGATCATCCGTTTCGTCAACCAGGTGTTGAAGGATGCGATCGAACTCCGCGCCTCGGACGTCCATCTTGAGCCGTTCGAGGACGAGTTGCGCATCCGCTACCGCATCGACGGCGTGTTGCAGGAGGTGCCGGTGCCGGCGCAGATCAAGCGCTTTCAGCCGGCCATCGTGGCGCGGGTGAAAATTCTCAGTCATCTCAACATCGCCGAAAAGCGCCTGCCGCAGGACGGCCGCATCAAGGTCCGTATCGAGGACGCCGAGATCGACATCCGCGTCTCGATCATCCCGATGCTGCACGGCGAGGCCGTGGTCATGCGTTTGCTGCGGCAAAATTCCAAACTGCGGGGCGCGCGCGATCTCGGGATGAACGAGCGCGAACTCTCCTGCCTCGAGCGCGTGCTCGAATTGCCGCACGGCATCGTGCTCGTCACGGGTCCGACCGGATCGGGTAAAACGTCCACGCTCTACACGGCCCTCAACGAGATCAACGATGCGGAGCGCAAGATCATCACCATCGAGGATCCCGTCGAATATCAGCTCAAGGGCGTGAACCAGATCCAGGTCTCGGAAAAATCCGGCCTCACGTTCGCGCGCGGACTGCGCTCGATCCTGCGCCATGACCCGGATGTCGTGCTGATCGGTGAAATCCGCGACCAGGAAACCGCGCAGATCGCCGTGCAGGCGTCGCTCACGGGTCACCTGGTGTTTTCCACGTTACACACCAACGACGCGGCCGGCGCGCTCACCCGCCTCGTCGATATGGGCGTGGAGCCTTACCTCGTCGCGTCGTCGCTCGAAGCGGTGCTGGCGCAACGGCTCGTGCGCCTGCTCTGCCCGCATTGCAAACAGGTCGACACGACGCCGGCGGCGCGCGACTACAAGCTGAAAATCGGAATCAGGCCCGACGTGAAAGTTTACCGTGCGGTCGGCTGTCGCGAATGCCGCCAGACCGGTTATCATGGTCGCCGCGCCATTTTCGAGTGGATGGATTCGAGCAGCGAAATCCGCTCGCTCATCCTGAAAAACAGCTCGTCCGACGCGATTCGGGAATCGGCGCGCCGGGCCGGCATGAAGACGCTGGCCGAGGACGGCCGCCGGCTGGTCGAGCAGGGGATCACCACCATCGAGGAAGTGCTGAGCGTCACGACGGTGCACGAGATGGAGTCGACGGACGCCCAGCCGAACCATGCGCCGGCGGCAAACGGGGCGGAATCCATCCTGCCGCGTTCGTTGATCTGAGCCACCCGCCACGATGCCGCAATTTGCCTACAAGGCCCTGCAACCCGACGGCCTGCTCACCGAGGGATTCCTTGAGGCGAGTAACCGCCAGGAAGCCATGCGTCAGGTCGAGGGGCGCGGGTTGAAACCGATCAAGCTCGCCGAGTCCGCCACGGGGCCGAAAAAAGCGCCGGCCTCGCGTGCGGCGGACCGGAACGGCGGCGATGCAGAATCGCCGGCGGCCACCGGCGGGCCGGCGTTGTCCTTTGGCGGCAAAGGCAAGATCACGCCGCGCATGCTGGAGAATTTCACGCGGCTCCTGTCGAGCCTGCTGGCGGCGGGGGTGCCCTTCAGCCGGGCGCTCGTGATCCTCCACCGCGAGGCGGCCGAGCCGGTGGCGAAGGCGAAGTGGAAGGAAATTCACGACCTCGTGATCGACGGCATGTCGCTCTCCAAGGCGATGGAGCGTTCCCCGGAGACCTTCCCGCGCGTTTACGTGGCGATGGTGGAGGCGGGCGAGGCCGGTGGTTTCCTTGATCTGGTGCTCGCGCAGATCGCGGATTTCCAGGCGCGCGAAAAGGAGCTCAAGTCGAAGGTGACGACGGCGCTGATGTACCCGATCATCCTGCTGGTCCTCGCGCTCGGCGTGCTGGTCTTTCTGCTGGTTTTTTTCATCCCGCGCTTCCAGCTCGTCTTTCAGGGCTTCAATGCGGAGTTGCCGTTGATCACGCAGATCATCGTCAAGACCAGCGAGATCGTGCGCAGCTATGGGTTGTTCCTCGGCGCGGGCGCGGTGGTGGGATTCCTGTCGGTGCGCACCTGGCTGAATGCGCCGAAAGGCCGGCGGGCTTGGGAGGGGATACTTTTGAAACTGCCGCTGGTGGGCCCACTGGTGGCGCAGTTCGCGATGGCCCGCTTCTGCCGCATGCTGGGCACGCTGTTGCAGGCCGGCGTGCCCTTGATCAACGCGCTCAATGTCGCGCGGCGGTCCATCGGCAACCAGGTGCTGATCGATGCGGTGTCGGAATCGATCGACCGGGTCAAGGAGGGCAAGCCCCTCGGCAAAAGTCTCGCGCAAAACCGCGCGCTGTTCCCCGGCGCGATCGTCGAGATGATCTCGGTGGCGGAGGAGAGTGGCAAACTCGACGGCGAGTTGCTGCGCATCGCGACCGTCACCGAGGGCGACCTCGACCGTCAGCTCAAGTCGGTCGTCGCGCTCGCCGAGCCGGTGATGCTCTTCGTCATCGCCGCTTTCATCGGCACGATCTTTATCGGCATGGTCATTCCGATTTTCTCCCTGCAAGACCACATCAAGTGACGCTGCCCTTTTCTCTATGATCCTGAAAAATTCGAAAACACATCCGCGTTGGGCGGCTCGCTGCGGCCGTGCCCGCCGTCGCCTTGGCGAAGGCGGGTTTACCCTCGTCGAACTGCTGTTGGTGCTCGTGATTCTGGGTATTCTCGCCGCCCTGGTGCTTCCGAAGTTCACCGGCCGCACCGAGCAGGCCCGCGTCACGGCGGCCATCACGCAGATCTCGACCTTCGGTACGGCGCTCGATGCGTTCGAAGTCGATACCGGCAGCTACCCGCGTGGTCAGGACGGCCTGCAGCAGTTGTTGGTGATGCCGGCCGATGTCACGGGCTGGCGCGGGCCTTATCTGAAGAGCGATATCCCGCTGGATCCGTGGGGTCATCCTTACGTGTACGAATATCCCGGCCGGGTGAACGCCAACGGCTACGACATCGTGTCGATGGGACCCGACGGCCAGCCCGGCACGGCCGACGACGTGGTCAATGCGAGCATCTCGGCAAAGTAGTTTTTCGCCGCGCGCCGCGAGCTGCCTCCGCCGTCGCGCCGACGGCGGAGGAGGAGGCGTGCGCCGTCTTCCGGGCATGGGCGCGTTCACGTTGATCGAACTGATCTTCGTGCTCGCGCTGCTGGCCATCTGCGCCGTGTTCGTGACGGCGAACATGGGGTCTTTTTTTCGCGGCCGTTCGCTCAACCTCGAGGCGCGCCGGATGCTTTCGCTCACCCACTATGCGCAAACCCGCGCGGTTTCCGAGGGCGTCCCCGTCCTCCTTTGGGTCAATCCGTCGGACTCGACTTACGGGCTCACGGCGCAATTCACCGTTGACGGCCTCGACGGCGATACCCGAGCCGTGCGATACACGACTGAGTCCGGCCTCGCGTTGGAAGTTCCGCAGGGTGCGGTCGCAACCGTTTCCGAGCAGGATGACGAGAAGCTCGGACTGGCCAGCGAAGGGCTGGCGTTCATCCGCTTCACCCCGGACGGCTTCTTCGACGATTCGAGTGTCAGGAAGATCATTATTCACCAGGGCACGGAAGCGGGCCTGGAACTGGTCCCGACCGCGAACCGCCTGGCCTACGAGATTCGCCCCGCCGCCCATGTCGACTGACCTCCGGCGCCCCACGCGCACCCGCGGTTTCACTCTGGCCGAAGTGCTGGCGGCGTTGTTGTTGATGGCCATCCTCATTCCGGTCACGCTGGAGGCCGTGAGCGTGGCCAGCCGGGCAGGCACGCTGGGGCAGCGCAAGGCTGCGGCCATGCGCATCGCCGAACGTGTACTCGATGAACAAATCGTGAGCGGCTTGCTGGGCACCACCGCCACGCCCTACGGCACCATTGTCGAGGGCGACAACGCCTATCCCTGGACCATCAAGTTGGATCCGTGGACGGATGATCCCGCAACCGGCATGAATGTCGTGACGGTGCGGGTGGAGTTCGACGTGCAGGGCCGCACCTTCGATGTGGCCGCCAGCACATTGTACGATCCCGCGGCGGCCACGCCGCCGTCCGCAACGACCGGCACGACACCGTGAAACCCTGCGCTCTCCATCCTCGCCGGGCTGCTTTCCCCGGACGTGCCCGCGGGCCCCGGGCCGGCTTTACGCTGCTTGAACTGCTCCTCGCGACCGCGATCGGCGCGATCGTGCTGCTCGTGATCAACGCAACTTTTTTTGGAGCGCTGCGCCTGCACAACGCCACCCACGAAAAGATCGACGACGACCTCGTCGTGCAACGGACCCTCGGCATTCTGCGCCGGGACCTGGCCGGGATCATGATCCCGGCCAATCCGCAGGCGACGACCAACACGTTTGCCGGCCAGCTCGTGAGCGACAGCCTCACGACCAACGATCTGGACGGAACCAGCGAACGGATCACGCCCGACCTCTACACCAGTTCCGGCCGGATCGACGGTTGGACTCCCTATGGCGAGGTGCAGATGGTCTCCTATTATTTGTCGCCGGCGGTGGACGGCGCGCCGACGAAAAATCTTGTGCGGGTGCTCACGCGCAACCTGCTCCCCGTGACCGAAGGAACGACCGAGGATCAGACGTTACTGACGGGAGTCACCGCCGCCGCGATTTCCTACTTCGATGGCCAGAACTGGGTCGACACCTGGGACACGACAATCTCGAGCAGCCTCCCGGCCGCGATCAAATTCAGCCTGGTCCTGGCGCCGCGCCAGCCGGCCATGGTTCGCTCCGATCCGGCTCCGATCGAGCTGATCGTGCCGGTCATGGTCAAGACCGCCGCCACGGCGCAGCAGACGGCGACTGCCGTCGCAGCCCAATGAGAAAGTCCCTTCCCGTTGCCTCCGGTTTCTCCGTCGCACGCCGAACGCGCGGCGCGTTCGAGCGGGGTGGCGGCCGGCCTTCGTCGCGAGGCTCGGTGTTGATTATTGTCATGTGGACCTGCCTTGGGCTGGTCGCGCTTGCGCTCTATTTTGCGAATTCGATGAGCGCCGAGCTGCGCGCGGCCGAGAATCGCGTCGCCGAGGTTTCGGCCCGCCAGGCGATCGCAGGCGGCACGCGTTACGCCGCCTATGTGCTCGCCAAGTATGCGGTGGGCGGGGTGGTGCCGGACGTTGAGGACTACCGGTCCGAGGCGGTGGCGGTGGGCGAGGGCGCGAGATTCTGGTTCATCGGCCGCAACCGCGACGAGCTGCCGCAACGGGAGCTCAACCAACCTTACTTTGCCCTGGTCGACGAGGCATCGAAGCTGAATCTCAACACCGTTACGTCCACGATCCTTCAGGCGCTGCCGCTGCCCAGTCTGACGCCTGAATTCGCCGATGCGATCGTGGCGTGGCGCAGCACCACGAGCCAGAATGCGGCCGCCGCGGACAGCTATTACTCGCAACTCACACCCCCGCGGCACAACAAAGGCGCACGCTATGAAACGGTCGACGAACTGCGCCTCATCAATGGCGCGATGCTCGACGTGATCCTCGGGGAAGACATCAACCGCAACGGCGTGCTCGAGCTCAACGAGGACGACGGTGAAATCTCCGCACCCCGCGACGACCAGAACGGCCGGCTCCTCGCCGGCCTTCTCGAACACGTAACCGTTTATAGCAGCGAACCGGCGACCTCTGCGGCCGGCTCCCGGCGCATCAATGTCACGACGCTCAGCACGGCGCAGACGCGGCAGCAACTGCAGACGCGCCTCACCCAGCGGGGCATCTCGGCGCAGCGCGTGACACAGATCATGGGCCGCGTGCCCCTTAACCAGAATCCGATTCAAAATCAGGCCGCATTCGCGAGCGTCGCCGACTTCATGGTGACGGCGCAAATGACCGCCGATGAATTTGCGCTGGTGCACACCGAGCTGACCGCGACGACGGCGACCAGCGGCATCGCCACGGGACTCGTCAACGTGAATACCGCCAGCGCGGCGGTGCTCGCCTGCATCCCGGGCATCGGCTCCGACAACGCCGCCACGCTGGTCGCCTACCGTTCGGCCCATCCCGAAGCCCTGACGTCGTTCGCGTGGCTGCCCCAGGTTCTGTCCCCGGCCAGTATCCGGCAGGCGGGCCGCTACATCACCGACCAGTCCTACCAATTTTCCGTCGACATCGCGGCGGTCGGTAACAACGGCCGCGGTTATTGCCGCGAGAAGGTGGTTTTCGATTTGAGCAGCGGCACGCCCCGTATCGTCTTTCGGCAGGATCTCACCCCGTTCGGCTGGGCCCTGGGGTCGACGGTGCGACGGGCTCTCTCGAACACGAAGGATACATGAGCATGAAATGGAGAACCAAAAAACGCCTGCAGTCCGTCCTCGGGCTGACCCTGACCGACGGCCAGTTGCGCGCGTTTCATGTCACGCACAGCAAGGGCCGGATCGAAGTGGTGAAGGCGGCCAGCGCCGCCCTGACCCTCGATCTCCTGCATCCGGAGCCCGAGCTCATCGGGCGCGAGATCAGAAATTACCTGGAGGCGGCGGGTATTCGCGAACGGCATTGCGTGGTGGGGCTCCCGCCGCGCTGGTTGATGAGTCAGCACACGAACGTGCCGGAGCTATCGGCGGAGGACACGTCGAGTTTCCTCCAGATCGAGGCGGAAAAGGGGTTTCCGGTCGATCCCGGCCAGTTGCAGATCGCGCGGTCGTTTCAGCGCTCCTCCGCCGGGGCGAAGTATGTGACCCAGCTCGCGGCACGAAATGAGCAGATCGACCAACTCAGTGCGGTATTGCGGGCCGCGGGTTTGAAACCGGTGAGCTATGCGGTCGGTCTCGCGGTCCTGCCACAGGCGCAGGCGCCGGCCGGCGTGGGCCGCGTCCTGGTGGCCGTCGAGCCCGCCGGCGTGACGCTGCTGGCGGCGGCGGGGGGCGGCATCGCAGCGTTCCGTACCTGCGAGGCGGGCATCGATTCCGAGGCGGGCGAGAAGCTGGTCAATGGCGCCGCGATCGCCCGCGAACTGCGCATTACTTTCGAGCAGGTGCCGGCCGACCTTCGTGCCGAGGTGCGGGAATTGTTCCTGACGGGCGAGACCGCGATGGTGCGGCAGCTCACCGAAAGCCTCGGCGACTGGGCGAAGTCCACGGGTTTGACCGTCAGCCGCGGCGACCTGCCGGAGAAAAATCTCGCGGCCGAGATGGCGGAGACGCTGGCCGCGGGCTGGCTGCAGGGCAGCGCGCCGGAGCTCGAATTCCTGCCGCCGCATCCGGGCCGGTGGGCGCTGCTCGTGGCGCGTTACAATTCAAAGCGGCTCGCCACCACGGGTTTTGCGCTGGCCGGTTTGGCGGCGCTGGCGGCCCTGGTCTTTGGCTGGCAGGAATTTCGACGCTGGTCGCTGCGCTCGGAATGGAGCGGGATGCAGGCGCAGGTGACGGCGCTCGAGGCGGTGCAGGCGCGCATCCGTGAATTTCGACCCTGGTATGACACCTCGTTCCGCAGCCTCAGTGTCCTGAAGCGGGTCACCGAATGCTTCCCCGACAACGGGAGCGTCACGGCCAAGAGTTTCGAGGTGCGCGGCAATGGCGTTGTCAACATCAGCGGGACGGCCCGCGACAATGCCTCTTTGTTGCGCGTGCAGGACCTGCTGCGCAAGGCCAAGGAAGTCCAGGGCCTCAAGATCGAGCAGATTCGCGGCAAGACCCCGATGCAATTCACCCTGACCTTCCGTTGGACGGCGACGCCCGGCACATGAAACTCAATCTTCCCGAACGACAGCGCTGGCTCATAATCGGCGCCGGCACCATGGTGGCGCTATTGATCCTCGATAGCATCCTCTTCACGCCGCTCGCGAAGCGATGGCAGGACCATTCCGCCGAGATCCTCAAATTGGGGAAGTCCGTCGGCGACGGCCGCAATCTGCTGGTCCGTGGCGCGCAGCTGGAACGCACGTGGACGGAAATGCAGGCGAACGCCCTGGCGAGGGATCCGGCGCAGGCCGAGCAGGATGTGATTGCGGCGTTCGACCAGTGGGGCCGCGCGAACAATATCGAACTCGGCTCGATCCGGCCGCAGTGGAAACGGGGCGGCACCAATCGTTATTCGCTCCTTGAATGCCGCGTCGATGCCACGGGTTCTTTGCCCATGCTCAGCCATTTTATCTATGAACTGGAGCGTTCGCCGCTGGCCCTACGCGTCGACTCGATCGAGATGACCGCGCGCGATCAGGGCGGGCAGAAACTCACCCTCGGCTTGATCGTCAGCGGTCTTCGCCTGACACCCTTGGAGCGCAAACAACCATGAATCCGCGTTTCCCGATCCTTCTGGCGTTGGCGGTTGGCGCCGGCCTGGCGTTGGCCGCAGACCCCAAGATCGCTCCGCCCGTTGCGGTCCCGGCCAAGGCGACACCGCCGGCTGCCGCGGGGCGGACCGCCTCGGCCGTCGCGCCCTCGGCCCGTTTCGATACGTTTCGAATCGTGGCCGACCGCAACATCTTCAACCCGAACCGTACGGACCGGCGCGAGGGTACGGACGAAACGCCCGCGCGCGTCGATACCATTTCGCTGGTGGGGACGATGGACTATGAGAAGGGTTTGCGGGCTTTTTTTGACGGCTCCGACGCTGCCTTCCGCAAGGCATTGCGCGTCGGCGAGTCCGTCGATAAATACACGGTCACGCGGATCGCTCCGACTACCGTGGAACTCGAGCGGGAGGGGAAACCCCTTTCGATGCGCGTGGGGCAGCAGCTTCGCCGTCCCCCCGGGGCGGACTGGACCCTGGTGGGCGAAGACGTCGCCCGGCTCGAAGCCGAGGCCCAGGCGGCCAAGGCCGCGCGAATCGATCCCTCGGCGCCCCCGGTGATCCCGGCGAACGTCGACGCGGTTACCCGAAAACTAATGGAGCGACGCCAAAAAGAATTGAAACAATGAAAACCACGTACTTCACCCCGACCGTGTGGCTCGGAATCGCCGTGCTCGCCATGGGCGCCCGGGCCCAGGACGCCGCTCCGGCGGCCCCGAACGCACCGGCCGCCGACGCTGCGGCACGCACTCCGGCCGGCAGCCTGCGTTTCAATTTCCGCGGGGCGCCGCTCGAAACGGTGCTCAACTACATGAGTGAAGCCGCGGGCTTCGTCATCGTGCTGGAGACACCGGTGCGCGGCACCGTGGACATGTGGAGCTCGCAGCCCGTGACCAAGGACGAGGCGGTGCAGTTGCTCAACGTCGCGCTCAACAAGAACGGCTACTCGGCCCTCGTACAAGGGCGCACGATCGTCATCTCGTCGAAAGACGATGCGAAGAAGAAGAACCTCCCGATTCGGACGGGCAACGATCCCGAGGAAATCCCGGCGAATGCCGAGATGGTCATGCAGATCATCCCGCTGCGGCGGATCGATGCGACGCAGGCCTCGCGTGACCTTGCGAGCATGCTCCCCGGCACCGCGACGCTGACCGCGAACCAGGACAGCAATTCCCTCGTGGTGACCGATACGAACATCAATCTTAAGCACATTGTCGCGCTGGTCAGCGCGCTCGATACGTCGATTGACACGGTTTCGACGATGAAGGTCTTCAAGCTGAAGAACGCCGATCCCTACGAAATGGCGCAACTTTTGACGAACCTCTACACCACTCCGGCCCAGGGGCTCAACGGGCGGGGTACCCAGGCGGGTTTCGGCGGCTTTGGCGGAAACGCCGGAGGAAATTTTGGCGGACGCGGAGGCGGCGGTGGGGGCGGTGCGGGCGGCGGCAACGCGGGTGGCCGGGGTGGCCGCGGGGGCGGGGGTGCGACGGCGCGCTCGGTGCCGGTGATCGCCATTGCCGACCCGCGGACCTTCTCGGTCGTCGTGACGGCCTCGAAGGAGGCGATGCCCGACATCGCGGAAATGATCACGCAGCTCGATTCCAGCTCGGCGCGCAAGCAGAAGGTCTTCGTCTACACGATGGAGAACGCGAACGTGAAGCAGGTGGAGACAGTCCTGAAGAATCTTTTCCAGAGCAGCACGGGTCGCACGACGACCAACAATCAGCCCGATGCGCTGACCTCGCGGGCCACCACCAACGCGCAGCAAAATACGACGCAAAATCTTCAACTCGGCACCCAGGCTGCCACCGGTGCCCGCAACTGACGGGGCCGGCGCCACAACCTAGAATCTAGAGAAACTCACCATGAATTTTGGAAATTTTCGATTGCCCAGGCGCCGGTTGACGGCGGCGTTGGTTTTGCTCGGCGCCGCCTCGGTGTCGGCCCAGGTTCAAGGGGGCCGCGGGGGCCAGGGTGCGGGGGGCGGCGGATTTACCGGCGCCGGTGCGGGCGGGGCGGCGGGCGGGGCCAACAGCGGTAACCGCGCCTACCAAAACACCACGATGGTCGGCGACGCGATGATCACCAGCGACATCGATACCCGCCGGCTGATTGTCGTGACGGACGAAATGACGAACGAGAATATCAAGGCCATCGTCGCCAGTCTCGATAAACCGAAGCCGCAGGTATTGATCAACGTCGTCTTCCTGCAGGTCACGCACGACAACACTTTCGACCTCGGAGCCGAAGCGGTCTACAAGGGGCCGATCTCGATCAAGACCAACCCCGAGGGCACCGCGACGACGAAGTTCGGCGTCGCCGCGGAGCTCACCAATCCTTCGGTCTACGGGGCGTTTTACCAACTGGTCGGGCGGGACGTGAATGCCACCATCCATGCGCTGTCCGGCGTCACCAAGACCGAGATTCTTTCCCGGCCCTCGATCCTCACGCGGAGTAACCAGCAGGCCACGATTTTGGTCGGCCAGAACGTGCCACTCCTCACCACCACGACGCAAAACACCAATTCGAACTCCATCACCAGCACCGTGTCGTATCAGGACGTCGGCATCATTCTGCGCGTCACGCCGTTCATTACCAACGAGGGCCTGGTCGAAATGATCGTCTCGCCCGAAATTTCCTCCATCAGCCCCACGACGGTGCCCATCCCGGGGGCCGGGAACACGACGGTCATCGATCGGCGGTCGGCCGATACCGTGGTCGTGACCCCGAGCGATCGCACGATCGTGATCGGCGGGCTCATTTCGAATCAGAAGAACGACACCGTGAACAAGGTGCCGTTCCTAGGGGACATTCCCGTGCTGGGCGCGGCCTTCCGGCGGACGATCAAGACCAACGTTAAGACGGAACTCCTCATCTTCCTGACGCCGCACGTGGTGAAAACGCCCGAGGATCTCGCCAGTCTTTCGGAAAACGAACGCACCAAGCTCGATCTGGCGCCGCAGGCGTTCGACAAAACTGACGTCGGTAAATTTCTGCCCGGCCGCAAACCCTGAGAATTGAAGCTTGGAACGGCCGGCCGTTCAGGCGAATTCGTGGTGGCGCACTCATGGGCTCTCCGCACGCAAAACGCCGGCTGATCGTATACGTCACCCTGATCGGGTGCGGCCTGGCGGTGTGCGGGTGGCAGGCGCAGGAGCATCTGCGCTTCAAGCGCACCGCGGCCGACGCGCTCGTCAACCGCGGGCGCGACATCACTTCCACCCTCGGGGTGCTGGTGCGTTCGCAGCGCCGCTTCGGTCTGGTTTCCAAGGAGCGGTTGCAATCCGCCCTGCAGGATCTCATGCGGCCGGAGGAACTCGAGTCGATCGCAATTCTCGCCGCCACGGGTGAAACGATCGCCAGTGCGGGCGATCCGGTGGATCTGACCCCGGAGATGTTGCACGCGAAAGGGGCCTATTGGCGCGAGCGTTCGCTCACGATCATGAACGTGATGGATCTCGGCGCCGCCCCCGGCGACGATGGTGCCCGCTCGCGCCCGCCGATCGTGGTGACCGACGATCGCACCGCCCGGGCCTTTCGTGCGGCGCCCAATCGCCGGAGCGCCGACGCTCGCCCCGGCCCGGAACCAGCGGCCGGCGCGAGCGCGGGCGCCGCCCCGGCGCGGACGCCCGAGGAGCGGCCGCCCTTCGGCCGGCCGGCTTGGATGTCGAAAGAGGAATTCGATGCCGTCATCCAGAAGCAGGGAGTACACAGTCTCGTGATTTCGATCTCAACCGTCGACATGCACCGCGCCGTCAACGCGGACCTTTTGCTCCGTTCGCTGGTCAGCTTGCTGGCCATGGGCGGGGCGATCGTCTCGGCGCTGGCCTGGCGCAACGTCGGCAAAAATTCCGAATTGCAAATCCGGCTCGTGAAGGCGGGCGAGATGAACACGCATCTCAAGGAGATGAATCTCGCCGCCGCCGGCCTCGCCCACGAGACGCGCAATCCGCTCAACCTGATCCGCGGTCTCGCGCAGCTGGTCGCGATGGAGGCGAAGGAATCGCCCCGGCTGAAGGAGCACGCCTCGACCATCGTCGAGGAGGCCGACCGGGTGACGGTGCAGTTGAATGAGTTCATCAACTACTCGAAACCGCGCGATGCACAGTTGGGGCCGGTGGACGTGCGGCGGCTCGTGGCGGACGTGGCGCGCACCCTGCTGCCGGACATCGAGGAAAAACAAATTCAACTGAAGCAGCCGGAGTGGTCGCTCGTCGTCGAGGCGGACGAACAGCTCCTGCGGCAGGCGCTGTTCAACGTGTTGTTGAACGCGGTGCAGGCGGTTTCGCCCGGCGGGCGGATCGAGGTGCGCCTCGCGCCGGACGGGTCGCGCGCCGCCAGGCTGGAAATCAACGACGATGGTCCGGGGGTGCCCGCCGCCGACCGGGCCGCGATCTTCAAACCCTACGTCACGATGCGGCCGAAAGGCGTGGGATTGGGGCTCGCGATCGTCGCCCAAATCGCCGCGGTGCATCATTGGGAGGTCGGTTGCGCGGCCAACGAGCCACGCGGCGCGTGCTTTCGCTTCACCGGCCTCAGGCTCGCTCCGCCGTCGCCATGAGTCCGTCCGCCGCGCCACCGGTGCGCATCCTCATTGTCGATGACGACCGTGCCCAGCGCAGCCTGCTGGAGACCTTTCTTCACTCGCAGGGCTGCCTCACCCATTCGGCCGCGTCGGGTGAGGCGGCGTTGCAACTGCTGCTGGAGGAAAAGTTCTCGATGATGATTTCGGATATCCGCATGCCGGGCATGTCGGGCCTCGAGACGCTGCGGCGCGTCCGCCAGAAGCATCCCGATCTGCCGGTGCTGCTGGTCACCGCCTTCGCTGACATTCGCAGCGCCGTCACCGCGATGCGCGACGGCGCGGTCAACTACCTCGCGAAACCGATCGATCTCGACGAATTGATCCTTTCCGTCCGCAAGGCGACCCACCATGCGTTCAAACCCGTGGCTCCCGCCGCGGTGGAGGCGCCCCTTCCGGCGGGCGTGATCACGAACAGCCCGCTCATGGCCGCCGTGCTCCGCGACGCGGCGGTGATCGCGCCGTCGGAAAGCCGCGTGCTGCTCACCGGCGAAAGCGGCGTCGGCAAGGAAGTCGTCGCCGATCTCATCCATGCGTGGAGCCGGCGGGCCCATGGGCCGATGGTGAAGGTAAATTGCGCGGCGATTCCCGAGAACCTGCTCGAAAGCGAGCTCTTCGGCTACGAGAAGGGCTCCTTCACCGGGGCGCACCAGCAGCGGATCGGGCGCTTCGAGGAGGCGAACGGCGGTACAATTTTTCTGGATGAGATCGGCGAACTGCCGCCGGCCCTGCAGGCGAAACTCCTGCGCGTGATCCACGACGGAACCTTCCGGCGGATCGGCTCGACCCGCGACACCCACACCGATGCCCGGGTGCTGGCGGCGACCAATCGCGACCTCGAGGCGCAGATCGCCGCCGGCCAGTTTCGCGAGGATCTCTTCTACCGGCTCAACGTGATGGAGATCCACATCCCGCCGCTGCGGGAGCGACCGGAGGACGTTTTGCCGCTCGCGACCTATTTCATCGAGTTGTTCTCGCGCCAGAAGCCGCGGTTCTCCGCGACGGTCACCGCGAGCCTGACCCGCTACCGCTGGCCCGGCAATGTCCGCGAGTTGCGCAACGCGATGGAGCGGGCGGCCTTGTTGTCGCGCGGGGAAATCGTTTTGCCGGAGCACCTGCCGGCCCGCGTCCTGGCGGCGGGCGCGGAACCGCCGCGGGGCGATGCGCCCGGCAGTCCGCGATTGGAGGAGATTGAGCGCGAGGCGATTTTGAAGGAGTTGCGGAAAAACAATTTCAACCGCACCGAAACCGCGAAGGAACTGGCGATCAGCCGCCGCGCGCTGATCTACAAGCTCCTGCGCCTACGGGAGCAGGGCATCGTGGTCGATCCGCCGGACCCACCGTGACGGGCGCAGTGGCGCCGGGTCGGGAATCTACGCCCGGCCCTCGTGCGAAACGCCGCGGGGGTCGAAAATGTACCCGATCCCGTGGACGGTGCGGAACGCGGTCAGGTCGAGCCCGTGGGCGCTGAACAGGTCGCGCACTTTCACGATGTATTGGTCGAGCGAGCGGCTCTTCACGTCGGCATGGACACCCCAGACCGAGTGGATGAGGGCCTTGCGGGTGATCACCTGGGCGGGATGGGCGTTGAGGTAGGCGAGGATACCGAGCTCTTTCCGTCCGATTTTTTCCACCGCGCCACTGCCAAAGGAAATTTCCAGCCGTTCCGGCGTGATCCGCGCGCCGCAGAAATCGAAGGGCTCGTCGCTGATTTTCACGTTTTTCGTCACGTTGAAATCCGCCTTCGCTTCCGTGCGCCGCAGCACCGCCCGGATTCGGGCGACGAGTTCCGCATAGCTGAAAGGCTTCGTCACGTAATCGTCGCCCCCCATCTCCAGCCCCTTGACCTTCGTGGTTTCCTCGATGTTGCCGGTCAGAAAAATCACCGGGACGGAAATGTCGGCTGCCTTCAGCTCCTCGATCAGCGCGAACCCGGGCTGGTCCGGAAGATTGATGTCGAGTATCACCAGATTAGCGTAGTTTTTCTTGAGAAACTTCAGGGCGTGGGCGACGCGGTTGCAGACTTGGGCTCGCATGCCGTCGCGCTCAAGATGAGTCGCAATCAGCGCGGCGAGTTCCACTTCATCCTCGACGATGACGATGAGCGGCTTCGCCTCGGGATGGAAAGGAAGGTTGGGCATTTCCAGGCAGCAGCCGAGTTTTTTACATTTGGCGGAGCGATGTCAACCACCGCGCCCGGGCGCCGTCCGGGCTGGCGGGCCGCTCGCCCCGGGCCCGGGCCTCCGGAAATTGCTTGAAGGCGGTCGCTGCGGAGTGTCCTTTGGCCGCGTGTCTGACCATGCACCCTTGCTGATGCTCGGACTGCCGAAAGGCAGCCTGGAGGAATCCACGAAAAACCTGTTTGCGAAAGCAGGTTGGAAAATTACCACGAGTTCGCGCAGCTACCGGCCGTCGATCGACGACCCCGAGCTCGATGGACGCTTCGTGCGCGCGCAGGAGGTGAGCCGCTACGTGGAGCATGGCTTCTTCGACTGTGGATTGACCGGCTACGACTGGGTGCAGGAAAACGGTTCCGACGTCGTCGAAGTGTGCGACCTGATCTACAGCCGCGCCTCGACCCTGAAATCGCGCTGGGTGCTGTGCGTGCCCGAATCCTCCAGTGTCCGGAGCGCCGCCGACCTTGAGGGCAAACGCGTGGCGACCGAGTTGGTCAACACGACGAAGAAGTTTTTCGAGCAAAAGGGGGTGAAGGTGGAGGTGGAATTTTCGTGGGGCGCGACCGAGGTGAAGGTGCCCGATCTGGTCGATGCCATCGTGGACATCACCGAGACGGGCAGCTCGCTGCGCGCCAACAACCTCCGGATCGTCGATACGTTGCTCGAGACGAACACGAAGCTCATCGCGAACCGCCAGAGCTGGGCGAATCCGGCGAAGCGCAAGAAGATCGAAACGATCGCGCTGCTCCTGCGGGGGGCGCTCGAAGCCGGGTCCAAGGTGGGTTTGAAGATGAACCTGCCGAAACGTGCGCTCGAATCGGTCGTGCAATCGCTCCCCGCGCTGCGGAATCCCACGATCTCGCAATTGAGTTCGTCCGACTGGATCGCGCTCGAAACGATCATCGACGAAAGTGTCGTCCGGGAAATCATCCCGCAGCTCAAGGCCCTCGGCGCCGAGGGGATCGTCGAATATCCGCTGAACAAGGTGGTTTACTGAGCCCCGCGTAAGCGCGGCGGCACCGTCAGCAATTTCATCATGTCGAAGGTAACCCTCGGTCTGCTCCAACACGCCTGTGGCACGGATCCCGCCGCGAATCTCAAGAAGACCCTTGAGCTGGCGGAGCGTGCTGCGAAAAAAGGCGCCAACATCATCTGCACGCAGGAGCTCTTCCGCTCGCAGTATTTCTGCCAGGCGGAGAAGCACGATTATTTCAAACTCGCCGAGCCGATTCCGGGGCCGAGCAGCCGGGCGTTTCAGAAACTGGCGAAGCGGCACGGGGTCGTGATCATCGCGTCGCTCTTCGAAAAGCGCGCCTCCGGCCTCTACCACAACACGGCGGTGATCATCGACGCCGATGGCCGGATGCTGGGCGTCTACCGGAAGATGCACATTCCGGACGATCCGCTCTACTACGAGAAATTTTATTTCACCCCGGGCGACACGGGGTTCAAGGCGTGGGACACCAAATTCGGCAAGGTCGGCGTTCTGATCTGCTGGGACCAGTGGTATCCGGAGGGAGCGCGGCTGACGGCGATGCAGGGCGCGGAGATTTTGTTCTATCCCACGGCGATCGGCTGGCATCCGGGCGAGAAGGCGGAATACGGTGTGAACCAGCACGGGGCGTGGGAGATCATCCAGCGCAGCCACGCGGTGGCGAACGGGTGTTACGTTGCCGCAGTCAACCGGATCGGCGTCGAGCAACCCGAGGGTGGCGACGGCATCGAATTTTGGGGCCAGAGTTTTGTCGCGGGCACGAGCGGGCAGATTCTGGCGAAGGCGAGCGCGAACCGGGAGGAAGTGATGCTGGTGCCGATCGAACTCGATAAAGTCGACGTGACCCGCACGCACTGGCCGTTCCTGCGCGATCGTCGGATCGACGCCTATGGCGACCTGACGAAGCGGTTCATCGACTGAGCATGGCCGCCTCGCAAACGAAGACGCCGGCGGCCCTCGGATTCCGCATGCCGGCCGAGTGGGAGCCGCAGGCGGCCGTCTGGCTCTCGTGGCCGCACAAGTACGCGTCGTGGCCCGGACAGTTCCGGCCGGTGCCGTACACGTTCGCCCGGATCGTGGCGCAGATCAGCCGGTTCGAGGCGGTGCGCATCAATGCGGCGGCGAAGCTGCACGCGCGGGCGAAACGCCTTTGCACCGCGGCCGGCGCGGACATGGCCCGGGTGACGTTCTACAATCACCCGACCAACGATGCGTGGTGCCGCGATCACGGGCCGATTTTCTTGAAGCACGACGACACCGGCGAAGTCGCGCTCACCGACTGGCGCTACAATGCCTGGGGTGACAAGTATCCGCCGTACGACCTCGACAACGAAATTCCCCCCAGCATTGGCCGGAAGCTGCAGTTGCGGCGCTTCGAGCACGACATGGTGCTCGAGGGTGGTTCCATCGAGGTCAACGGTCGCGGCCTCTTGCTCACCAGCGAGCAGTGCCTGCTGAACAAAAACCGTAATCCGCACCTCACGCGCGAACAGATCGAGCGGAACCTGCGCGCCTATCTCGGCGTGAAGCAGATCCTGTGGGTCGGCGACGGCATCCTGGGTGACGATACCGACGGGCACATCGACGACATCACGCGCTTCTACAAGCCCGACGGTTTCATCACGGCCGTCGAGCCGAACCGGCGCGATCCGAATCACAAGATTCTCGCGGAAAACCTCGAGCGGCTGCGCAGCTTCCGGACGCCGGTGGGAAAGAAGTTTGACCTCGTCACGCTGCCGCTGCCGAGGCCGTTCGCGTTTCAGGGGCAGCGGGTGCCGGCGAGCTATGCGAATTTTCTCATCATCAACGGCGCCGTGCTCGTGCCGACATTCCGGCAGAAAAAGCGCGATGCCGAGGCGTGTGAAATCATCGGCGGCTGCTTTCCCGGCCGTGAAGTGATCCCGATCGATTGCTATCACTTGATCTGGGGCCTGGGGACGCTGCACTGCATCTCGCAGCAGCAACCGGCCGCGGGCTAGACGATCCGGCCGGGTGCCGGCGTTGGCGCGGCTTTTTGCAGCCGGGGACGCGGTCAACGCAGGTGTGCTTCAACCGCGGCCTGTTGAAATGCGCGGCGGATGTCGCTGCCGTCGCTGTTGGGGAAATTCGAGCGCTGTACCATCAGTACGTAGGCAACGCCCTTCACCGGATCGATCCACGCCTGCGTGCCCCAGGCGCCGCCGTGACCGAAGGTGCCGGGTGAGAGCATCGCGGCCACGCCGTCGTGCGGGGTGCGCAGCACGCAGGTGCCGATGCCCCAGCCGTAATTCGCGCCGCGATTGCCGCCGGCCGCCGTTTGGAAAAATCCCGTGGGCAAGTCGCCGGTTTGCACGGTGGTGAGAAACTTCAGGGCGGCCGCGCTGAGGTAGCGGCGGCCGTCGAGGCTCCCACCGTTGAGCAGCATCTGGCAAAAGCGCGTGTAGTCGCGGGCGGTCGAGTAGAGGCCACCGTTACCCTGCGGCGGCCGGCTGCGCGGACCGTAATCGGCGCGCGGTGGGATCGGAGTCAGCACGCCGGTCTCCTTGGCCCGGGCGTAGGCGGTGACCAGATTCGCCGCAGTCGGATAAAAGGTGGTGGCTTTCATGCCGAGAGGGTCGAAGAGGCGTTTCTGAAGAAAGGTGTCGAAGGTCATCTTGCTGGCGACTTCGATGATGCGGGCGGCGGCGTTGATGCCGGACTGCGTGTATTTCCATTTTTCCCCGGGCTCGTATTGCATCGGGGCGGCGAGCCAGAGCGGGACCAGATCGGCGAGAGTGCGCGCCCGTTCCGCCGCCGGACCGGTCGCCTCGCCGAGGCCCGACGTGTGGGTGAGAAGTTGCGCGAGCGTGAGGTTGGCCGGCTGGCCGGAGGGCGTCTTCAGGCCGGCGAATTCGGGCAGGAACTTCGCCACGGGATCGGCGATGCTGAGTTTGCCTTCGTCCTGCAGTATCAGAATCGCGGCGCCGGTGACCGGTTTCGTCATTGAGGCGATCCAGAACACCGTGTCGGGCGTCATCGGCCGTTGCGCGGAGATGTCGGCGAACCCGCTGGCTTCGAGGTGCAGGATCTTGTCGCGGGTGGCGACGACGGTAACGGCGCCCGCTATTTCGCTTTTCGCAATCATCTCCTGCATCGCCCGACCGACGCCCGGGAACGTGGGGGCGCCACCGGCGGCCAGTGCGAGCGCGAGAAAGGCGAGGGGAGGGAGAAGTTGGGCGGGGGGCATACGGAGCGGGGTGGGGTAGGAAGGCTCCGCGGGATGCGTTACTGATTCAAGCGCCCGCTTGCGCCGCGTCGAGCCGTGCGGTTCGGCACCATCAACGGGCGTGTCACCTTGCGCTGCTGGGTGCATATCGAGCAGGATAAACGGTCGCATCGACGGAATCGCCGTTGCCGCCTCGCGTTTGGAACTCGTCGACAGTCCGACGGGGCGTTGGTTGCGGTTTGTGGACGGGCCAGCCGCATGCGGCAGCTTTTTGAGGCGATCGCCGATCATTCCGAAAATGGATTCAATGACGGATGGCTGCGGCGGCAGGTGAAGTGGCGGGTTTCCACCCGCCGGCTGCGCCGCCTGGCCGCCCGTTATCTTCCCGATCGGAAAGCCCGACGCGACTGCGACGAATCGCCGGGAACAGCCCGATCGAGTCAGCGCCGGGGAGATGAATCGCTCCTGCAACGGGCGCTCCTGCACGTCTTGCGCGGCGATCGGGCGTAACCGGCCGCAATCGGCCTGGAGCCAAAGTTTGGCCGGGCCTCGTTCTCGCCGCCGCGTTTACGCCCGGCTGCGAGCTGGCCCGTCGGGCTGGCTCACTCCCGGATGACCGCCGGATCTAGGTTTGCCGGCGGGATTTCAGTGGCCGGCGAGCTGTTTCTCGATCGAGGCGCGCAACGACGGCAGATGGCGGAGCGCGTTTTGGTAATAGACTTTCCGCAGCACGGCGTCGGGCAGGCCGAGCCCCGAGATGTTCCAGCGGCCGTGGCCGGGTGAGCCGCCCTCCGTCCGGATCTGCGCCGGATGTTCGAAGTACTCGTCGTAGGTTTCCAGGCACCGCCAGTGGGGCGTCCAGAAGTCGTCGATGCCGCGGTCGGGATCGCCGTCGGAGCCCATCAGCACGCGATCCTGATACTTGATGATGAATTCCCGCCACAGGCGAGGCGCGCGACCGAGATCCTGTACCGTCGCCGAGATCTCGACATCCGCATTGGGAAACGTGTCGAGAAACTTGGCGAGTTTCTCGGGATCGTAGTAGAGCATCGCCAGGTGGGCGTTGACGAACCGCGTCTTCGGATGCTTCCGATGCATGTTTTCCCGCGCTTGTTCGTAGGCTTCCACGGACGGATAGCCGTTGTTGTAATAGTTTCCCGAGGTGTCGAGGGGCCGGTGCCAGAGTCCGGCCTCGTAGCGTTCGTTCATCGGGCCGATGGGATAGTAGCGGCCGATGGAGTCACCGGTATGAATCATGACCGGCCGGTCGTATTTTGCCGCCATGGCCCACACCGCGTCGAGGCGGGGATCGTCGGGCAGGATAAACGTGCCATCGGGATTCTTCGTCGAGATACCGAGGGTCTTGTGGACCTTCATGCCGAGTGCTCCGGCCTGGAACGCCCGCTCCATTTCCGCAGCAAATTTCTCCGACCATCCGGGCTCGTTGATGCCTTTCGCGCTAAAGGTAACAAAGTTCGCCACGCGATGCTTGTAGGGATCGCCGGCTTTCAGGACGGCGTCCAGTTCCTCGCCGGTGCCACCGTTCAGATTGACGATCGCGCCCATGCCGATCGCGTCCATCAGCGCGATCACCTTGTCGTAGGTCGCCGCGGTCTTCAGGGGGCGCGTGTGAACATGGAAGTCGATGGCGGGATAGCGGGCGCGGGTGATGGACGTGCGTGGCAGCCGCAGCAAGGTCGCGGGCATGTGCCGCACGGGGCTGGCCTCGGGCTTCCAACCCGGCGGCGGGTTGATCGACTCCATCGACGGAATCGGCGGAACGGATACCGTGGAGGTTACGGAACCCGGGGATTGACTCGTTTGACTTCGGGAAGCGGCAACGAGTGCAGCCGCGAAGAGCACCAACCCGAAAGGTGAGCATCGCATCGGTCCAGTTCCGTCCAGAATTGAGGTTCCGTCAAGGG
Source organism: Opitutia bacterium (assembly GCA_947474935.1). Lineage (GTDB taxonomy): Bacteria > Verrucomicrobiota > Verrucomicrobiia > Opitutales > Opitutaceae > ER46. Next base: position 40,847 of record CANJKL010000022.1, on the reverse strand, counting down.
TGCCGGACGCGTCACGCCCTGTGATCAACCACCGGGCGGCCTTCAAAAGACGGGAAGCCGCGTCTGCGGACCCACTCCGGAGAAAAATTCCGCGTGCCCCAGCCCTCACCGAACGGTCGCCGCCGGCGGGTCGAGGCTGTTCAAGCCGCCGCGCGCCGGCGGTGCCAGAACGCCAGCCCAAACACCCCAAGGGCGGCGAGGAGGGCGCTGGTGGCGGTTTCGGGAGTCGCGGAAGCGGTGACGAAGTTGCCCCCCCCCCAGCGTCACATGCGCGTTTTCCGCCAGCAGCCGGCCATCGATATTGGCCCCGGCACCCACCGTGATGGACGTGAGAGCCAGAACATTTCCTGCGAATACGGAATCGATACCGAGCGTGGCCGAACCGCCGACCTGCCAAAAGACATTGCTGGCTTGAGCGCCCCCGGTGAGGAGGACCTGCGTGAGGCCGGCCGTGTCGAGGGTGGACCCCATTGGAAAAATAAACACGGCATTGGGGCCTCCGTTGAGGGTGAGATTCCCTGTTGTGATACCGAACGTGGTCGCCGCCGACGTGTAGACGCCCGGCCCCAACGCCACCGCGGCCACCAGCATCAGGGAAAGGAACTTCAATTTGGACGCGGCCCGAGGGCGGGGCGCGATCGCGGAAAGGGCATTCATCGGTGGAGGAAGTCTAGTCGGAAAACGCGCCCCGCCATATGGGGTGATGGCCTACTGGCCGCTGGTCGGATTTTTTGCCCGGTCGTCATCGGGCTGCGGTTATCGCGCGGTGGGCGGCGAAGATTGACGCGTCCGGCGAAACCGGCCCAATTCCCTCCGCATGAGCGAAAATCCCACGCCATCCGCAGGAGCCGCGGGCAGCGGTGAAGAAGGCTCCGGCGGCGTGCAGGTTTTAATTTTGGGCGGCGGTTTCGGCGGCATCGCCACGGCGAATACGCTGCGGCGGCGGCTGCCGGCTCAGCACGCCATCACGGTGATCGACCACGCCCCGCGCTTTCATGTCGGCGCCGGGAAGCCCTGGGTGATGCTCGGCGAGCGGACAAGCGCGGAGATCTCGGCGGAGCGCGCCGTGCTCCTCGAACCGGGCGTCGAGTTTTTGCCGTCGGAGATTTTGCAACTCGATGTGGCGGGCCGCCGGGTGGTGACTGCCGCCGGTCCGCGGCCGTGGGATTTTCTTGTGATCGCGCTGGGGGCCGCGTTGCGGCCGGAGGCCGTGCCGGGACTCGCGGGCGCGCATACGTTCTACACCGTGGAGGGCGCGGAGAAACTGCGTCCGGTGCTGGCGGAGTTTACGCAGGGAGAAATCGTGCTGTTGATTCCAAAGGCGCCCTACAAATGCCCCGCGGCCCCCTACGAGGCGGCCCTGCTGTTGCAGAATTTCTTCGCCCGGCGCGGCCAGAGCGCGGCGGTAAAGGTCAACTTGTACACCGTCGAGGGTGCGCCCATGGCGACCGCGGGCCCCGAGATGGGGGCCTTCATTCGCGCGCAGCTTTCGAATCAGGGTATCCGGTTTTTTCCGCAGAAGTCCGTGGTGCGCGTCGACCCCGGGGCGCGCCGGGTCGAATTTGCCGACGACACCTCCGTCGCATATGACCTGTTGATGTGCGTGCCGCCGCACGAGGCTCCCGCGGTGGTGCGGGCGGCGCAATTGACGGGACCGTCGGGCTGGATTCCGGTCGATCCCCTGACGCTGGAAGCGACGGCGGCGGCGGGCGCCGGGCGGGTGTTCGCCATCGGCGACGTGACCACCGTGCCGCTTCCGGGCCGTTTCAAACCCGACGTGGGTCTGGTTCTGCCGAAGGCTGGCACGATGGCCGAGGCGCAGGGCGAAGTCGTCGCCCGGCGAATTGCGGATTTGGTCAGCCGCCGCGTGCCGACCGCCACGTTCGACGGCCAGGGCTTTTGCTATCTTGAAACCGGCGGCGGTTGCGCGCTAAAGGGCGAGGGCTCGTTCTTCTCCCTGCCGCATCCCGTGATGACGAAGCAGCCGGCGAGTGTCGCCGAGATGGCCGGGAAGCTGGCCTGGGTGGCCCAACATCTGGCGCCGCGGCGTTGAGCCTTCCGTCGAACGACCCCGCAATTTCCCCATGAAAATCACCCGCGCCAAAACTGCCGCCACCAAACGTGGGCCGGCGGATTATTTCACCGGAGTCGTCTGGCTCGAGGAGGTGACCGCTGCGCCGTATGCCTCGGATGTGCGCGTGGTCACGGTCACGTTCGAGTCCGGCGCGCGGACCGCCTGGCACACCCATCCCCATGGCCAGTTGCTGCAAATCGTGTCCGGCGTCGGGCGCGTTCAGAAAGCTGGGGAAAGAGTGGTGGAGGTGCTGCCGGGTGACGTGGTTTGGTTCGAGCCGGGCGAACGCCACTGGCATGGCGCGGGACCGGCCAGCATGATGGCCCATCTCGCGGTGCAGCGGGCCGACGAAGCCGGAAGATCCGCGGTGTGGCAGGAGCACGTGAACGACTCCGATTATGCTGGCATGTGAGGCCGGGTGCGCCGTCCTGCGAAGGCGGACCCTTTCCTTCAGACGTTTTTTCCGCCGCTTTCTCCTGGGACCTTGCGTTGCGGGGGGGGGTTGATTGGCCATGCCGCCGTTGCCGCGGAGTCGCGTGGAGACGGCCGGCCCGTTCTCCCTGGCAAAGAGATTCCCGCGGCCCTGCGCTGGGCTTATCCGGTGCGCGTGCGGTCGCCGGCGCAGGCCGACGATGGCAAGCTCCGGCGCGTGGCGGGAAGTGCCAGGGAATATACGCTGACCCAGATCCGCGATAATTTCGCGATCATGGACTGGTTTCCGGAAGAGCATCCCCCGACACCCCCGGTGGTGACGCTCGGCCGGAAGCCCCAGCTTATCGGCTGCGCGCACTGTCACATGCCGGGCGGGCAGGGTTTTCCCCACAACGCGAGTGTGGCCGGGTTGCCGGCCGACTACATTCTCCGGCAGATCGCCGACATCAAGGCGGGCACGAGGCTCTGTGCCGAACCCCGCATGGAGCCGCCGACCCACATGCAGGAGGTGTCGCGACAGATCACCGCCGAAGAGGCGCGAATCGCCGCCGAGTATTATGCGCGGATACCGTATCGGGCGTGGATCAAAGTCGTCGAGGCTGAGACGGTTCCCGTTGCCCGCGTGTTCGGGCTCTCGATGTATGTGGCCTTTGAGTCGGAGGGCCGGGAGCCGCTGGGGCGCCGGATTCTCGAAGTTCCGGCCGATGCCGAGCGGACGAAGTTGCAGGATCCGCATTCCGGATTTATCGCCCATGTGCCGGTAGGCAGCATCAAGCGGGGCGAAACGCTCGCGGCGACCGGAGGCGGCGGCCGGACGGTGCAGTGCGCCACGTGTCACGGGCCGGAGTTGAAGGGCCTGGGCGTGGCGCCGCCGATCGCCGGTCGGTCGCCGAGCTACCTCGTGCGCCAGCTCTACGACCTGCAGTCGGGTGTGCGGAACGGGACGATGGCGGTGCTGATGAAACCGACCGTCGTGAATCTCACGCCGGACGATATGATCGATCTGGCGGCGTACGTATCGTCGCGCGCACCGTAGGACCGAGTGGGGGCCGTGCGGGCGTCAGCCGGGCCGGGGGCAGCCGCGTCCGAGGCTTGAATCGGTGGCCGGTCCGTATGTGCTCCGCGCGTGCTGACCACACTTCGCCGCGCGGAATATGCCGAGCTCATCGGCCTGTTTTTTCTCCAAGGCGCCGCGCTGGGCATGTGGTTCGTGCCGCTCAGTTCGGTGCTCGAGGCCCACGGGTTGGCGCATATCCGACCCTATGCGTTTGCCGCCTCGGGCGTCGCGGCGTTTATCTCGCCGTTGCTGTTCGGGGCGATGGCGGACCGGCACGCGTCGCCGGTGAAAGTACTGCGCTGGCTGTCGTTTGCGACCGCGGTGGCGATGGCCGCCGCCAGCACGGCGATCCGCTCCGGAGCGGGGCCGTGGGTCGTCCTCGCGCTGATCCAGTTGCACGCCTTCTGTTCGTCGCCGACGTGGAGCATCGCCTCGACCATCGTGTTTGCGCGGCTGGCGGACGCGAAGAAGGAGTTCGGCCCGATCCGGGCGATGGCGACGATCGGCTGGATGGGCGGCTGCGTGTTCGTCAGCATGTGCGGGGCCGATCGCTCGACCCTGGCCGGCTACGGCGGGGCGGCGGTGTGGTTGGTGGTGAGCGGATTTACCTTCTGGCTGCCGGTGCTCGAAACGCCCAAGGCGGTGGAGGAACTCACCTGGGCGCAGCGCTTTGGCCTCGATGCCCTGCAATTGCTGAAGAATCGCGATCATCGCGTGGTGTTTCTGACGACCGCGCTCTTCACGATCCCGGTGGCGGCGTTTTATCCGTACACTCCGCCGCATCTGCTCGAAATCGGACTGGTGCATACGTCGGCGTGGATGAGTGCCGGGCAGATCACGGAGGTGCTGGCCATGCTCCTCCTCGGGACGCTGCTCCTGCGGTGGCGCTTGAAATGGATTCTGGCGAGCGGGCTGGCGATCGGCGTTTTACGTTTCGCATTTTGCGCGGTCGGGACGCCCTGGGGCCTGATCACGGGCGTGGTGCTGCACGGCGCGTCGTTCACGCTGGTGCTGATCACGGCGCAAATCTACCTCGACCAGCGGGTCGATCCCGCGTGGCGCGCGCGCGGGCAGGCCCTGATGTCCCTCATGAACGGCGGCGTGGGCAACATGGTCGGCTATCTCGGCGCGGGCGCGTGGTTCGCGGCGTGCACGACGGACGGGCACACCGGTTGGCCGTTGTTTTGGGGCGGGCTGTCGGTGGCGATGGGAGCAGTGCTGACCTTTTTCCTCGCGGTGTATCGCGGCCGTGCCGGTGTGAAGGCGTGATGTGACGACCCGGGGCGCAACGGTAAAACGCCCGCTTAACGGGCGCGCGCCGAGCCTGCTGGAACCGGAGCTGTGCGGCTCAGGCAACGCCCCTGGCTTTCAACAGGGCGGCGAGTTCGGCGGCGTCGATCTCGCCCTTGATCATGTTGAGGTGGCTCAGGATGGTCATGCGGTCCGCGGGACCGCAGCTGGAAATTTCGATCATCCAGTCTTCGGTCTTGGGCGCGACCGCCACCACCTCGTCGCTCCACGCGATGACTTCCGTGGCTTCAACAAAACCCTTGGTGATGCCCTGGATAAAATACTCCGCCTTGGTCCGGTAGTTCATGGTGGAACACTTGAGAGGGCGCGAACCATGCCAAGTGCGAAAGGCCCGGGCGGTCGAATGTCCTGCGACCTCGGGTTGGAGCTAATGGGCCTCGGGCTTGAAATGCCGGTTCACTTTTCCCTCGGCTTGCCTCCAGGCGGGGAAAATCATCGGCTGGATCCGCCGGTCTGAACGCCCCGCGCTCATGCTTCATTCGCCCAACCCCGTCGAACGCCATGCCAAATAAACCCTATCGCGCTGCAATCATTGGCCTCGGCATGATCGGCGGAGCCGACCAAGTCTCGGGCGATGCGCTGGGCCAGCGGGTGGAGAACCTGGATGGCACCCACGCCGACGCCTATCGGGGTCACCCGCGCATTCAGCTGATCGCCGGGGCGAGCCGGGACGCCGGGCGCCGGCAGCGTTTCGCCGCGCGGACGGGAGCGCGGACGTATCCCAACTGGCGTGACATGATCGAGGGTGAGGCCCTCGATATCGTCAGCGTTGCCACCTACTCGCCCCAGCATGCCGAAATCACGATCGCGTGTGCCGGTCGCGGCGTTCCGGTGGTCTTTTGCGAAAAGCCCGTCGCCACCGGCCTGACCGACGCCGCGCGCATGCTGGAGGTTTGTCAGCAAAACAAGGTGCTCCTGGTCATCAACCACCAGCGCCGTTTCAATCTGAATCATCGCCGTTTGCAGCTGGCCATTGTGGCCGGCGAGCTGGGCGAACTCGTTTCGGCCCATCTCCAGTGGCCCACCGGACGGCTGGGCAATGTGGGCACCCACGCGCTCGATGCTTTGTTGATGCTGACCCGGCGCCGGTTCAAGGCGGTCTCCGCGACCCTCGACCTGGCGGGGAAACCGGATTGCCGCGGAGGCGATTTCCACGATCCCGGCGGGTGGGGCACCTTCCGTTTGGAGGGTGGAATGATGGCCACCGTCCATGCACCCGACTACGGCAGGATGCCGTTTCAAATCGAAATCAACGGTGCCGCGGGTCGGGCTCTCGTGCAGGGCCAGAAGGTGACGATCGAATATGGTGACGGGCATATCGATCATTGGCCCGCGCCGACGGATGGAATTTCAGGAATGGATCGCGCCGTGGCCGAAATTGTCGATTACCTCGATCGGCAGACCCCTTTCCCGTATGCCGCCGAGGAAGCGGTGCACACGCTTGAGGCGATTTTGGGATTTCATGCGTCTCATTCGCGAAAGGCCGCCTGGACCGAACTGCCGCTGTCGGGCAGCGACCGTAAAATTGACGTCGCGAGTGGATGATGACGGCGGCTGCCCGGCCACTTTTGGTTTCGATTTTTTCATCTCGGTTTTGCCGTCTTCACTTTGCCGCGGGTTCTTGAAACCCTGCCGCATGAAAAAGCCGCCGTGGTTCGCCGTTGTTTTGATCATCGCCGGCGCGACCGCCATCGCCGTTTCGATTCACGCCTTCGGCGCCGGCACGCCACCGCCGGTACCCCCGCAGCCGCCGACCCGTCTGCCGACAGCCCCCGGCACGCCACGGCTGACCGCGGTCGGCGCGAAACCCGGCGAAGGGCGCGCCGCGCTGGGCATGAATCCTCCCGCCAATGCCGATGGGGATTTTCTGATCGGCCCCGACTACGTGTCGGCGCCCGAGCTGAACGTAATTGCCGGCGTTCCACAGGGGCAGGTGCGGCAGTTCCGCATGGATTCGAAGGGCGGTAAATTCTACAGCCCGGGCATAGCCCGCCACATCTTCGGCACGGTCGATCCCAATAATCCGAAGACGCTGATCGTCGAAACTCACTCCATCGATTACCAGCGTGCGGTGACGGTTTACATCCCGAGCCAGTACGTGCCGGGCACCGCGGCGCCGTTCCTCATCATGCACGACGGTCCGCCGATGGGGCGTCCGGACCTGACCCTGCCGCACATCCTCGACAACCTGATCGCGCAGCGGCGGGTGCCGGCGATGATTGCGATCATGCTGGCGCACGGCGGGGGCGACGCTCAGGGCAGCGAGCGCGGTCGCGAATACGACACGATGTCCGGCCGCTATGCGGAATTTATCGAAGCCGAGGTGCTGCCCCTCGTGGAGAAAAACTACCGGGTGACGCTGACCCGGGACCCCGAGGGACGCGCGACCATGGGCAGCAGCTCCGGCGGCTCGGCCGCCCTCAGCATGGCGTGGTATCACCCGGAGTGGTATCACCGCGTCATCACTTACTCGGGCACCTTTGTGAACCAGCAGTGGCCTTTTAATCCCGAGACGCCCGGTGGGGCGTGGGATTTTCACGCGAACCTGATTCCTCAAGCCGCCCGCAAACCCATCCGCCTCTGGCTGGAGGTCGGCGATCGCGATCTGCTCAATCCCAATGTCATGCGGGACGACATGCACGATTGGGTCGAGGCCAACAATCGCATGGCCACCGTGCTCAAGGCGAAGGGCTACCGCTACCAGTACGTCTTTGCCCTCAATTCGGGCCACGGCGATCGCAACGTGAGAAACCAAACGCTGCCGCACGCGTTGGAGTGGGTGTGGCTGGGTTATCCCATTCCACCGTCGCCGTAACTTCGTGGGCGCGCGCCGTGGCTTCGCTTCCTCCGCCGGGTCCGGCTGGCTCAGGGATTGAATTTGCGCCAGGCGGCCATGCTCCGCGTCAGGACGTCCAGCGGTTCTGCTTTGATATTGTAGCCCTGGAAGCCCACGGGGCCGGTGTAGCCGGTGGCTTGTACCTGGCGAATGAACCGGCCGAGGTCGTAGCTGCCGGAGTCGAGCGGTTGAATGAGCCGGTCCCAGCTCATCGTGCGGGTGTCGCCGGTGTCGGCGCCGCTGATGGTGACAAACATCAGGCGCGGGAGCGCGGCGCGGAGCACCGGCACGGGATCGCGTTCCGCGCCCTCGACCTTGAGCCAGTGGCAGAGGTTAAACGTCACGCCGACGTCCGGGCGGTTGAGCCGGTCCGCGATGCGCATCGTGTCCTCCACGCGCGCGAGCCAGAAGCCGGCGTGCGGATAGAGCGCGACGCGAACGCCGTGGCTGGCGGCGACGTCCGCAATGGCGCGGATCTGGGCGGCGACAAAACCGTCGGCCTCGGGTGCGGAAATCCCGTGCGCGGAGCCGTCGGGTCGCTTCACCTCCCGGATGGCAACCCAGAGTGCGGTGTCCTTGCCGCGTATGATCTCGAGCCAGTGTTGCAATTTCCCGTCCGGCGCCGGGTGTGCGGGATCGAGGGAGAGGACGATGTAGCCGTTGAAAAACTTGAGGCCGCGGGCGGCGATCGCGGGCGGCATGATTTCGTCGAGCGCGCGGCCGCCGAAGCCGTCGTAACCGAGGGCACGCAGCATGGCCGGCGCGACGTCCGGCCCGCCGCGTGCGATGTTGTCCATCGCGAAGAAGGGATTGGCGGCCTGTGCTGCGGTGGCGGTCAGCCAGGCGAGCGTGGCGATGCAGCAGAGCTGGGACGTGGAGCGGCGCATGATTTTGGGGCGGCGAAAAGGGGCGGGGGGAAGCCTTTTGTGGGGTTCCAGCCGACCCGAGTAAAGGGCCGTCGCGGTCTTGAGCAGGTCTCGGGCGCGGTGCGGACCTGCCGCCGCGCGCTGGAATCGAAGTGAAACGAGGGGCCCGCAACGGGCGCCCGTTTTTCGCTCCGGACATGGGTGCAGTCCCGGCTGCAGCAGCGCCAGGACTTCCGTCACGCGTTCGAGGGCTTGCTGGAGCAGATCCTTTTTTCGGTGCGCCGGATGCCGACTGGCTCGGCCTCCATCCGGCTCATCCGGTTCGAGAGAATCTCGTAATTGTAGGCCTCGGTGACGAGTCGACCGGCCTCGGTCGGGCCGACGGCTCCCACAATTTGTTTCATCGATCCTTTTGGGTCATGGCTGAATTCGTTCGGGCCAGTCCGCGGTAAAAGTCGCCCTTGGTCGGAGTGGCAAGACAGGTGCTCATCGTCTTCCTGCCGTCCGGCAATGCGGAAGTTCGAACGAGCCGGCGCCAGGTGGATGCAACGGCGGGGGCTCAACCGGCCTGCTTACGGCGGACCGGCGGGGTGCCGGGTCGGCGCTTCGGGTTCGACGGTGTAGGCGATGCTGACGATTTTCCAGCCATCGGTCAGCTTTATCAGGGTAAAGACGTCGGTGCCGTTATGGGTGAATTTCCCGTTGCGATGGAAATCGTAGGGTGTCCAGACGACCGCGATCCGGCCTTCGATGAGGACCGTCGGATTCCACATCCGTTCGAGGAGCTGATTTTTATTGGCCTTCAGGGAGTCGATATCCGCTTCGATCATCCGGCGGCGGACGGGAGCGTCGGTTCCCGGGCGAGGGGCGACCGTGATCTGGCTGCCGGGAACAGCCAGGATCCGGAGCGCCTCAGCCTCGCTCTTCCCCATCGCGTCGAAGAACCCCTGCACAATTTTCAGCACCTGATCGCGGTCAGGTGCCGGCGGGCCGGAGGGAACCGGGCCGGCGGCGTGGCAGGAGACGATCGCAAGCAGGAGAAGCCTCAGGGTCCCCATGATTGGGGAATGGTTCGGAGAAAGGCGGCGATGGTGATGACTCCCCTCATTTCTATCCGCGATCAGGCGACCAGATTTTGCTCCACGACACACCCCGGAGCGCGGATAGCCAACGCTTCGCCCTTGGCACTGACCACCCGGTTGGCGGTGACAATGTGCCGGCCGCCTCCGGGACCGGCGCTGATCCCCGGGCCGGGATCAATCCCGTCGAGCAGGTTGTTGGAAACGATGCAGTCGCTGGCGTCGCCCAGCGAAATCCCACCCTGCGCCAGCGGCACGTTTGGCATTGGGAAATACGCGCCGCCATAGACGCTTTTGCGGATGATGTTGGCGGTGATGGCGTGTTTGCCGGCGCCGGCGGCCTGCTCGATGAGCACGGCGCCGCCGGGCGTGTTGATGAACGTATTGCCCGTGATGGCAAAGCCGCGGCACGTGCCCGTCAGGTGGACGCCGATGTCGGCCAGTATGTAATTCGACGTGATGGCGATGTCGCGGCAGTGGTCGCGCGGTTTCTTGTCGGACACGCCACGCGCTTCGATGGCAACCTTGAAGCCTTCGATGGTGTTGTTGGCAATGACATGCTGGGCGGTGCCATCGAGGACAATGGCGGTGCCGTCGCCGTAGGCGAAGTGGTTATTGACGATGCGGATCTCGCGGCAGCTCCAATCCAGATACACGTGTTCCTCCTGTTTCTGACCCTGGTTGAGCCGGCGGGTCTGGTTGCCGTGGAGCGTCAGGTGATGGATCGCCTCGGCGCGCACCCCGCGTTTACAGTCGCGCATCCAGCAGTCGCGGATGGTCACGTTGGTGCCTTGCGGCCCCAGCCGGATCGCCTGGCCGCCGTGGTGAATGAAAAAGCAACTGTCGACCGACAGATCGTTCGGGAACAGGACCACGAGCGCATCGCCGCTCTTGTGATTACCTTCGAAGGTGATGTCCCGGATGGTCATTTTCAGATCGGGCCACCACGAGCCGACGACACCGGTGATGTGCAACATCGGCTCGCCGCTCGTGTTGGGGTTGACCAGCACGCTGGCGCGCCCCTCGCCGACAATGAACAAGTGCTGGCCTTCCAGCAGTTGCTTCGTCACCGGCCGGTCGATCCGGTGTTTGCCGGCGGGAATGAAAATCGTGCCGCCATGTTTCGGCAGGGCATCGAGCGCAGCCTGCAGTCCGCCGGCGTCAATCATGTTGATGGCGCCGTCGATCCGACCTGGCCGCGAGGTGGGACTCTGGCCTTGGGCGGGAGCAGCGAACAGGTTGGTGGCAGCCACGACGGCGGCGGCGTGGGTCGCCTGCCGGAAAAACGTTCGCCGGGGTGAGTCTGGGGTGCTGGTGGGATCGGAATTATCGTTCATAGAGGAGGGAGTGTTTTCAAATCGGAGGGAGGGATCTGACGGATGAATTGGGCGGGAATCATGTCGTCGACTCCCGCGCCGCGGCCTGGCCGTTATCAACGAGGCCGGGGTTGATTCAACGGCTCGCCGGCCGCGTGCCGTCGTCGTCATTGAAACGAGCCGGCTTGCCGCCGAGGATCGAGGCGCTGGTCACACTGGGGCACCAGTATTTTTCGATGTGTTCGGTCATGAGGTCGGTACCCGCGAAATGGTTTACAAACGGCCGGCTGCGCGAATCGTACATCGTGTCGGTCAGGTCGCGCATCAGGACGACGTCGAGCTTTTGTTTGACCAGCTGGCGGATCGCGAAGGGCCGGCCCAGCACGCACATGTTGAGATGCACGCCCATGAGCATGACGTGCTCGATGCCGCGCTGGCGCATCAGATAATAGGCCTCTGCCGAATCGGTGATCGCGTCGCCGTCCTTGATATCGAGCGTGGCGATCTGGTGCCGGTCCATCACCTGTTTCACGACCGCCGCGTCCTGCGAGCAGATCGGCGTGCAGTTGCAGCCGCCGTTGGCGTCGTCGATGGGCAGCGGTCCCTCGGCGCCCGGATCCAGTTTACACCAGGTTTCCAGCGGGATCTTGAGCGCGATCTTGGGCGCCGCCTGCGCGAGCCGGCGCTGGGGCGTCCCCTCGTAGAACGCCATGCCGCCGCTCGGACAATGGATGATGAGGGCGCCCTCCGCCCGGGCTTTGTTCAGCAGGGCATTCATGCGCGGGGCCATTTCGGCCACGCGCGCCGTGGCGCCGCGACACCAATGGCGCTGCCACATGTCGCAGACCACGATCGCGGTTTTGCGGGCGTCCCAGCGGGCGGTCGCCTCCACGACGCGCCAGTCGTCGCGCCCCGGCGCGGTGGCGACATGGGTTCGGGTCTGGAGTACGAACTCGGCGGCGCGGGCGCCGGCGGTCGCGCTGGCGATGGCCAGGATAAGGAAGAGGAAGCGCTTGATCATGGAGTGGGTTGGCAGGCGATGCGATGCGGTTTACGGCGCTCCGGCGGGGTGGCGGGAGGGTGGTTCGGGTTCGACCCTGTAGGCGAGGTCGACGATCTTCCAGCCTTCGGCCAGTTTGATCAGGGCAAATGATTTCATGACGGGGTGGTTGGCGCCGCGGTGCGCGTGCGGTGAGATTGCCGTGGGGGGGGCGGTTTCAGCCAGCGGCATTTTCCCGCGGGTCGCAAGCGTGGCTGTGTGGTCGCGACCGGCGGACGCTACCGCCCTTCCGCGAATACGTCTGGCGGATGGAGTGGCGAAGCAACCTGCGTTGATCGTTCAGCGTCGGACGCTTCACCCGCCGCCGTCCGGTCCGCCGACCTAATGGCCCTTCCGCTTCTGGAGGTACTGCAGGTTCTTCTCGGCGATGCGATCACCGGGTTCGACGCGGAGGATGGCGGTGAAGTCCGCGATGGCGTGATCGAGGTCTTCCTTGTCGCGATAGTGGAAGCCGCGTTGGCGAAGCGCGTCGACGTGGTTGGGGTTGAGGCGGATCGCCTCGTTGTAGTCGGCGAAGGCCCGGTCCGGGTCGCCCTTCATTTCGTAAGCGAAGCCCCGGCCATAGTAGGCTCCTCCGAAATCGGGTTTCAGGCGGACCGCCTCGGTGAAGTCGGCGATGGCTTCGTCGTATCCGCCCACTTTCGCGCGGAGGTTGCCGCGGGTGAAATAATTTTCCGGCTGGCTGGGCGCGAATTTGATCGCCTCGGTGCCTTTGGCGGTGGCGCGGTCGTTGGCGCGGCGGAAAGACCCGCTCGACCACTGCAGGGTGAAGACCAAAATGAGAAGGTGCACGGCCCACGCGCCAAACGGCAGCAGATGGTAAACCCACAGGAGCCTTTTCCGCTGGCGGCGTTTGGCCTCGAGTCGGCATAAAATCAACGCGACCAGCCAAACGACGGGAATGGCCACCATCGACAGGAAGACGAAGTCCAAAACGTTGTTGCCTGCTTGCGCACCGCCAAAAGCCATCGCTTCCAGCACGAGCATGAGGGGCAGCCCGGCCGCACATAGGACACCGCCGAGAATCCAAACGAGCACTTTCATGCCGCCTGAGATTTGGCCACGGTCGGGCGAAAATAAAGCCCGAAGGTGCGGATACCCGGCGGCAACCGGAAACCAACTCTCCGGTTGGCCGCAGGGATGGCTACGCCGGTGGGGCGGTCTTAACTCTGCTCGTAGGCGGATGCGCCAATCGGGCTTGTCGTCGCGGCGAATCCGGTGCTGATTCACCGGCCCCGGCATTTGGCCGCCTCGTGCCACGCGGACCACCCCGTTTTCCCTATCCCCCATGACTCGAACCACCCTGTCGCTCGTCGCCTCGCTCGCATTCGTCACGCTCGCATCGGCGCAAACTCGCAACGCCGGTGCGCCGGCGTCCGCCTCCATCTGGCGCGACCTCGAACGCCAGACGCTGCCGTTTGCGAACCCGGGCAGCCATCTCAAGGACCATGTCTACGAGCACTCGCGGCGCTTCTTCGCCGCCGGCGATGCCGCGCGGGACGCCCTGCAATCGCCGGCGGATGTGCGCCGGCGGCAGGAGGAGGTCCGCCGCGGGATCATCGAGGGACTCGGCGGTCTTCCTCCCTCCGACACGCCGCTCAATGCGCGCGTGACCGGAACGGTGCAGGGCGACGGCTTCACGATCGAAAAGATCATCTACGAATCCCGGCCGCGAAACTACGTCACGGCCAATCTCTATCTGCCGGCGAGGCGGCCGGTCGCGCGGAGCGGGGCGGTACTCTTCCTTTCCGGGCATCACGCGACCGCGAAGCAGGCGCCGGAGTACCAGCATGTCTGCCAGACGCTGGTGCGGGCCGGGCTGATCGTGTTCGCGGTGGATCCGGTCGGGCAAGGCGAGCGGTGGAGCTACTGGGATGCCGATGCGCGGCGGGAGGTCGTTCCGGCGGGCACGCGCGATCACGACCAGGCGGGGTTTCAATCGCGCTTCCTCGGCGAGGCCATCGGGCGCTTTTTCGTGCACGATGCCATGCGCGGCATCGATTATCTCATCTCCCGGCCGGAAGTGGATCCCGCGAAGATCGGCGTCACAGGCAACTCCGGCGGTGGCACGCAGACGAGTCTCATGATGCTGGCGGATCCGCGCATCGCCGCGGCCGCGCCGGCCACGTTTATCATGTCGCGCGATGCCTATCAGCGCACGGGTCAGGCGCAGGACTCCGAACAAATCTGGCCGGGCTTCACCGGCCGCGGCTTCGACCATGAGGATATCCTCCTCGCGATGGCGCCCAAGCCGGTGTGCGTACTGGCGGTGAAGTCGGACTTTTTTCCGATCGAGGGCACGCGCCGCACCGTGACCCGCTCGCGGCGCATCTGGGAACTGTTCCGCGGGGCGCCGGCGCCCGAGTTGGTCGAGGACGATTCGATCCACGCCTACACTCCCACGATGGCGAAGGCCGCGGCGCGTTTTTTTGCCCGGCATCTGTTGGGTCGGGAATCCGACTTCGCTGGTTTCGAGCCGAAGACGTTCCCCCATGCGGAGCTCAACAGCACCAAATCGGGCCAGGTGCGGGGGGAATTTCCCGATGGTGAATTCGTCTTTCATGCGACGACCCGGCGGCTCGCGGAAGTCGAGCAGGCCCGCGCCGCGCTCGCCCCGGCGGAGCGACGGCGCCGCGCGGTGGAATGGTTGCGCACGGAGGTGAATCGCGGCCGGGAGAACTCGCCCATCAACCCGCGGAAGACCAATCGGGGCCAAGTCACGGCGGGCCCCTTCAACGTTGAGGTGGCCTTCTGGTATTCGCAGCCGTATCTCGCGAACATGGGCATGTTGATCCGCCCGCAGGCGCGCGGCGGCCAGCCCTTGCCGGTGACAATCGCGATCTGGGACGACGGCACGGCGGCGCTTTCCCGCCACGCCGACTGGATTCAAGCCGAGTGCGGCCGTGGTCGCGCGGTGTTCGTGGTCGACCTCGCCGGCATGGGCCCGCTTAAGCCGGACTCAATCACCGGGGGCGCGAGCACGGATTCGGCCGGGACGTTCCGCAAGCTGGTGGACGATCTCGACTGGATGGGCGACAGCCTGGTCGCGTTGCGCACCTATGAGGCCGTGCGCGCGATCGAGGTGCTCGCGGCGTGGTCCGGTCTCTCGCCGGATGACCTTCGCTATTACGGCGACGGCAAGATGGGCGTGCACGCGCGGCTCGCGGCGGCCGTGGCGCCCCAGGCGAAAGGCGTCGAGTGGACGAACGGCTTTGTGTTTTCCGATTTCCTGCGGGCGCCGGTGAATCAGGCATCCGAGGTCAAGCCGTTCAACCTGCCCGGCGTGTTGCGCGTGTTTGACCTCAACGAGCTGTGAGCTGAACGCCCGCGGCTGGATCGCCGGATCAGGCGGGCGGCTCCAAGCGCGCCGGCGGGCTTGATCCCCAGGCGGCTCAGGCGACGCCCCGGGCCTTCAACAGGGCGGCGAGTTCCGCTGCGTCCACCTCGCCCTTGATCGTGTTGAGGTGGCTCAGGACGACCATGCGGTCGTTGGGTCCGCAGCTCGAAATCTCGACCATCCAGTCTTCGGTTTTGTCCGCCGCGGTGATCACTTCGTCAGACCACGCGATCACCTCCGCGGCTTCCACGAAGCCCTGGGTGATGCCCTGGATGAAATATTCCGCCTTGGTCCGGTAGTTCATTGGCCCAAACTCTTTCGGCCGGGTGCGCCGGTGCCAAGTGTGAAAGCCGGCTTGGGGCTGGGGGACAGACTCCAGCGCCCCGAGGCCGGGTGGTGAACGGTGGACGCGGCCATCGCGGAATCCGTTTCTCGATTTGATGCGCGGCGAAGGGCAGGGCTTCGCGATTACGTACACGAACAACGCGTATGTGGCCATCGTGGCCGACGTGAAGGTCGGCCACGACGGCGAACTTGCGATTCGGAGACTCACCGCCGCTGTCGATGCCGGGTTAATCATCAACCTCAGCGCGGCGGAAAGCCAGGTGCAGGGCGCGATCCTCGACGGGATCAGTGCGGCGTGGTTCCAGAAGATTACGATCAAGCGGGGCGCCGCCGTGGAGACGAATTTCGGCGACTATCCGCAGCTGCGCATGAATCAATCGCCAGCGGCGGTGGAGGTGCATTTCGTCAAATCCGTCGCGCCGCCCACCGGTTTGGGCGAACCCGGGCTTCCCGCCGCCGCGCCCGCGGTCTGCAACGCCATCTTCGCCGCGATCGGCAAACGCATCCGCACGCTGCCGTTCGTGGGTGAAAATCTGCAGCGGGCTTGAGGGCTGCGGCGTCCGGCTGGGCGTAAAGTTTAAACCGTGTCCGGCGACAGCGTGGGGAGCCGTCCACGAGTGGCCCGCGCATCCCGTGTTCCCGGTTCCTCCCGGGCTAGGTAGCGACCCGGCGTTGCGGGCGCGAGAGCGCCAGCGGCAGCGTAAACGAAAACGTCGCCCCTTCGCCGGGAACGCTGGTGGCCCAAATCCGGCCACCGTGATCCTCCGCGATCCGCCGGCAGATCGTGAGCCCCAACCCGGTGCCGTGCGGCTTGCCGTGCGTGGCAAATGGCTGGAACAGCGAATCGGCCAGTTCAGGCGCGATGCCGCGACCGTCGTCCTGCACATCCACGTGCAGTTCACCGGCGGTTTTCCTGAAGCGCAGGGTGATCTTGCCACCGTCCTTCATTTCGTCCGCGGCGTTGCCCAGCAGATTGTAGAAGAGCCGCGACAGGCGCTGGGCCTCGATTTTCAAGGGCACGCTGGGCGGCGGGGTTGCCAGCACCAGTTTCACGCCGCGCTGGGCCAGTTCCGGGCGCGCTTCCTTTGCGAGCGAATTCAAGTAGGGCGCAAACGCCAGCGGTCGCAGTTTGGGCGGTTGCCCGCCGGGACGCGTGTAATCGATCAATTCCTGCAGCATCGATTTCATCCGCTCGGTCTGCCGTGCCACCATCGTCCGCAATTGGCGGCGCTGCGCCAGCCGGCTGCCGCGGCTGCAGGCCAGATCGGTGGCCAGGCCGATGACGGCGAGCGGAGCCTTGAAGTCATGCACGATGGTGGTCGCAAACCGTCCGATCACGGCCAGCCGTTCGGCCTGGATGATCTCATCGACGTATTTTTGGTTGAGGTTGCGCATGCGGGCGCTGAATTCCCGGATGATGCTGAGGGCGAGGCCGGGCTGGCGCTGCAGCAGTTCCAGCAACCGGCGTCGTCCGACGAATAACGTCTGGGTGCAGACCTCCGCCGTCGCCGTCGCGGAGCGCGGGGCATCGTCGATTGCGGCCATCTCGCCGAAAAAATCGCCGGGGCCGATGCTCGCGAGCACCCGGGTTTCCCGCGAACCGACGGCCGCCGAAATCTGCACCCGCCCGGATACGACGATGTAGAAACCGTCGCCCTTTTCGCCGGCCGAGAAAATGACCTGGTCAGGGGCAAACGTGCGCTGCCGGGCTCCAGGCGCCAACGCCTGCAGATTGGCGTTCAGCACACCGGCGGCTTTGCTGTTTTTGGAGGACGCCATGGCTGCGCAGTCTTGGTCGGGGGACGGACAGCGCAAAGCGAAACAGTTGAAATTCACGCAGGCCGATTGACAGGTCGGATCACCTGGAGTGCGGTGCCTCGACGGGCGCGGAACGGTGCACCGATTGACCCAACGGTGGAAATGCGCAAGAAGAGGCTATGGGATTCAAAATCAAATGGAACGATGACCGGGTGCGGGGAACGACCACAGCGCTGCTGCTCATCAGCCGCGACCGAATAGGCCGGGACAATGCGAAGGATCTGATTCAAGCCTCCCTGGCCGCTTTTCGCGACGATCCCGACGGCTACAAAAAGAACAAGGCCACGTGGGCGGATGCCAATGACCTCGGGCCGTTGACGGATGCCCGGCACGTGGCGCATTACAAAATGCTCCTTTCGGCCGTCGAGGGAATTGTCAAAAAGATCGTCGAGGGAAAGCGTCAGTTCAACAGCCTGACCGAGCTCGATAACTTTCTGGTCTTTACCCTCAAGAACATGAGCTAAGCGGAGCGGACACCGAGGCCAGTTTGCCCGGCGGGAATTACGATGTGGATTTGCCTCCGCGTTTCCCGTTACCGCGATGGGGACGAGGTGCGTTACTCGAGCCTGATGACGGGATTGCCGACCATGAATGTGACTTTACCGGGGGTGCCGTCATCCGTATCCGAGGGTGGTTCGGGGGAGATGAGAAAAAGCCGGGTTTCGCCCGGCGGCAGTTCGAGCGACGGGATCGTAAGCACTTCGCGGCCGGCCGGGAGGTGGCGGCTGAGCACGATTCCGTTTCCGGCGCGCACCGTGAGCGTGCGCGGCTGCCGCGTTCGGGTCACGAAACTAATCTGGGCCCGCGCGGATCGCGTCGAGTCGTTATGCACCGCCAGCGTCGCAGCCGGACCGGCGGCCCAGCGCCACGTGTTGTGGGGATTCCATTGCTGGGGTGACCAGCCGTCCGTGAAAA
Organism: Opitutia bacterium; assembly: GCA_947474935.1. GTDB lineage: Bacteria > Verrucomicrobiota > Verrucomicrobiia > Opitutales > Opitutaceae > ER46. The sequence goes on along the minus strand of CANJKL010000022.1, from coordinate 22,401 downwards.
CGACCCGCATCGGAGCCGCGGCGCCGGCCGGCGCCACGACCACATACTCGGCCGGTTGCGCCGGCGCGCGATCGACCGGCAGGCGGGCGAACGCGTAGAGGCCGTACGGCACGAAGCAGTTGCCGAGCACGAACCAGACGAGCCAGCCGCGCCCTGGCCGGGCGGCGAGGAGAAGATTGAAGACCAGCGTGACCGGCAGCGCGTGCCGCGTGACGGTGAAATGGCTCTCCCACGACAGGAAACTGATGCAGAGCAGGTAGGCGGCGAAGGCCGCCGCCATGCGCCACAACCGGTCCGTCCACGCGCGATGCAGGGCGAGATAGACGCACTGCGTGAGGACCGCGACGATGGTGAGCACGGCGTGGAGATCGTAACTCTTGTAGAGTTCAAAGAACCAGCGATGCCAGCGAATCGGGCCGTGCACCGCGGTCACGCTGAATTCGCCGAGCTTCTCCATGATGCCCTGCAGCGGCCACGCAAAGTTGCCGCCGGTGAAATCGACCTTGAGGTCGCGAAAGCGCCAGAGCACATACGCGATCCACAACAGCAGCGGCGCGACGGCGACGACCCCGCGCACGAGGTTCTTCCGGAACGCGTCGCGCCACGTCGGCCGCGCCTCGAGGAGTCCGAGGAAACCGAGCGCACACGTCTCGCGAGTCAGCGCCGCTGCCGCCAGCAGCCCGGCGCCGGCGGTGCCGCCGGCCACCACCGCGGCGGTCATGAGCACGAAGCCGGGAAAATCGGTCAGCGCGCCCCGAATGGACTCGATCACGCCGCACGTCAGCAGGACGGCGGCGTAACCCGCGAGGCCGCTCCACCCGGGGGGCCGGAACAAGCGGGCCGCGAGCCAGGCGTAGGCGATCCAAAAGACGAGATTCAGCCCGGCAAAGACATTGATCACCCAAGCCGGGTGGCCCAGTCCGCCCAGCCAGGCGAGCCATGGCAGCAGGATGCGGCGCGCCCGATACGCCGGATCGTCGATGGCGGTGCGCAGCTCCGGGTTGCGCAGCAGGGGATCGAGCGCAATCTGGGCGTAGAACTGTCCATCGAAACCGAAGCGGTGGCCGGGATACGGATCGATATATTTCGGGGTCGCCCGGAAAGTGGTGGTGCCGACCTCGTGCCACGCACCGCCCACTAGGAGAAACCGGGTAAGGCCCAGGTCAGGCGACCAGACGCCGGCGCAGACCCGGAGCAGGAAAACGCCGGCCGCCACGGCGACCACGGTGAAGGCCCATGCCGGCGGCGGTGGAACTTTGCGGACGGTAAATTTGAATTTCAGGGAGGGCAGATCCGCAGGGGTTTAGCAGCCGGGGCCGGCGCGGCACAAAGCGAATCTCAGGGGTGGGAGCTGGCCATGCGAGGGCAGTTTGCGTGTTGCCACGGCGACCCGAATCAAATTCCAACGCGGCGAGGTCTAGCTGGAGAGCACGTCGTGCAGCCGGTGACCGGCAAATGATTTGGCAAGCACGGCGGCGGCCGGCACGGTAGCAGTCATGTCCCTGCGCTCGTTCTTCTCTCTCGGTCTGCTTGCTGCCTGCCTCGTGGCCACGGGGTGCCGGAGCGCGTATTACGCGACGTGGGAGAAGTTCGGCGTGGAGAAGCGCGACTTGCTCAAAAAACGGGTGGTCGCCGCGCGCGACGAGCAGCAGCAGGCCGGCGAGCAATTCAAGGATGCCCTGACGCGCCTGAAGGGAATGACGGGCTTTGGCGGCGGCAAGCTGGAGACGACCTACAAGAAATTGAAGAGCGACTACGATGGTTGTGCGTCCCGGGCGGATGCGGTGAACAAACGGGTGAGGGAGATGGAGACGGTGGCGTCGGATCTGTTCGCGGAGTGGGAGAAGGAGCTCACCCAATACAATTCGCCCACGCTGCAAGCGGGCAGCCGCCAGCAATTGGAGGCGACGCGGCAGCGTTACCAGGGGATGCGGACGGCGTTGCTGAGCGCCGAGCGGGCGATGATCCCGGTGCTGACGCAGTTCAAGGACTACGTGCTGTACCTGAAGCACAACCTCAACGCGCAGGCCATCGCGTCGCTCAAGGGCGAGTCGGCGAACATCCAGGCGGAGATCTCGAAGCTGATCGCGCAGATGAACCAATCGATCGCGAAGGCGGATGAATTCGTGCGGACGATGCCGTGAAGCCCGAGTGGACGGTTCGCGGCGGGTTTCCGTTCGTGGCCGATGGCGCGAAGGCACACCGGCAGTCCGGGGGCAGGCGGATCGGATTGAAGCGTTCTAGGCGGGCGGTCCGTGTCCGTTGGATACCCGCGCGCCGAGGCGCAGAGCCAGCAGGCGTTGAACGCCGTCGCCAGCGCGCGGGGCGCAGTTTGCGGTCAACGCGGCCGGGACGACGATCGGCGCAATCCGGGCCGACATCACCGGCCGCGATCTCGCTGCGCCGTTTCCGCCAGACGATCGGCCAGATGGCGAACTAGCCGCAAGCCGGCGAGCGGCATGGGAAAAGCCGGCGAGCAAAGCCAATTGGCCCCGCGCGATCAGCCCAATCCAACGGGTCACACTATGCCCAGGTGGGCGTTCGCTTCCTGAGCTTGAGTTGGCCAGCCACCGCCCGCTCGCTGGCTCCGGGGATCGATCCGCCGCCAACGGACCGAACTTAGATCCGCAGGTGGGTCTTTTCCGTCACGGCGGCCTGCTGCGCCACGAGCGTGGCCCGCGCGCAGTGCAGCGATTCCGCCGTGGTGCGGAGCGGCGCGGTGCCCTCGGTGAGCAATGCGACGAAATCGGTGAAGGGATGCGGCGACTTCGCGCGCATGTCTTTCGTCGCCAACCGACGTTCCGCGCCGCCAGACGGCCGGAGCACGAAGCCGTCGCGTTCGCCCAAAACCGCGTCGCCCGTGGTGCCGGTGATGACAAACTTCCACGGCGACGAGTGGCCCACCGGCACGAGGTAATCCACGTGGCCAAAGGCGGTCGCGCCGCCTTCGAGCCGGTAGCTCGCCTCGCCCACGGTCTCAAAGGCCGGGTGCTGGGGCAGCCCGATGCTGGCGCGGGTCGCGGAGATGACCTCGGTGTAGGGGCGGCGCGTGATCCAGTGTACGAAGTCCACACCGTGTCCCATCAGGTCGTTGATAATGCCGCCGTGCCGCTCCGGCTCGAAATACCAGCGCGGCCGCTGCTGGTAGTGGAGCCCATGCGGACCGGCATAGGTGCAGCTGACAATTTCCCCGATTTCGCCTTGCCGCAGCATTTCGGCCGCGCCGGCCCAATAGTGGCGGAGACTCAGGTCGACGTGTACTTGCAGATGCTTTTCCGTCGCGAGCGCCGTGATGGTCGCCAGCTCGTCGAGCCGCGTGCAGAGCGGCTTGTCGCAAAAGACGTGTTTACCGGCCCTCAGCGCGGCGGTGACCGCCTCGCCCCGGTGACCGTAGTCCTCGCACACGATCACGGCGTCCAGGTCCTCGGCGGCCAGCAACTCGCGGTAACTGCGGTGGCGCACCGGGAGGCCGTGCGTTTTCTCGATCTGCTCCCGGTTTTGCGGATCGTCCTCGGCCAGTGCCACGAGGGTTACGCGCGGGTCGCTCTTGGCAAACTTCAGGACCTGGTTCACGTGGACGTGTTTCAGTCCCGCCACGCCGACCTTCAGGCGCTTCGCGGGGCCGCCCAACGCGAGGGCGCCCGCGGCGAACGTCGAATTGAAGAGAAACTCCCGTCGTCCGAGATTTGAATTCATGGTGAGGTGCCCTGGCAAAAAGCAGGAGGGGGAATGGGGAATGAGGCGGGTCGCCGGCGGTTCGGCCGATTGATTCCGGGGCGCGCTGAGGGGGCTGAAACCTGCACGTCTGCTGGCCGCTGTTTCCCAAGATGGCAATCTGTAAACCAGCATCGATCGTGTGCCATGGGTGAAGTCGCCAGGTTCGGCCGCAACAGAGGCGTGTTTCCTTCCGACCTTGGCCGCTGCGTTTCCCGGCACTTGCGTTCGGCGGGTCGCCACCGGGAATCGCACTTCCATTCGATCGGTTTTCTGTTCGGATCCGGTTCGCCGTTCCTGCCGGCCCTCGCAGCAACGGTGCGATGAAAGTAGACGTCACCCCCGTGACCCCGTTGAGTCCCGCGCGCCAGGGCCGGATGTTTCATGCCGGCATGGCGGTTGCCTGCCTGATCACCGCGCTTGTCGGCTTTGGACCGACTTATTTTTTCAAGCCCATCCACCCGTCGCCACCGTTGCCCTCCCTGCTGCATGCGCACGGTCTGGTCTTCACGGCGTGGCTGGTGCTGCTGATTGTGCAGAGCGGATTGGTGCGCGCGGATCGGGTCGATTTGCACAAGCGCCTCGGGATGGCCGGGGCGGCGCTCGCGGCGGCGATGGTGGTCCTGGGGCTTTATGTGGCCGTCGATGGCGCGCGCCGGGGAGCGAGCGCCGACGGCATGACGCCGCTCGCGTTCATGATTTTCCCCTTCGGGCAGGTGCTGTTGTTTGCCGGGTTCATCGGCTTGGGGTTGTGGAAACGGCGCCGCCCCGAACTCCATCGGCGGTTCATCCTGCTCGCCACGATCTGCACGCTGACGCCCGCCATCTCCCGCCTGGTGGATAAGCGCTCGGTGCTCGCGATGTTCCTGACCCTGGGCTTCGTGCTGATCGCAATGATCCACGATTGGATTTCCCGCCGCCGCGTGCATCCCATCTACATCTGGGGCAGCGCGATTATTTTGGTTTCCGGTCCCCTGCGCGCTGTGATCGGAAATTCGGCGGCGTGGCAGTCCTTCGCCCGTTTTCTTATCGCGTAGGAATCGGGACGAGGACGCCGGCCAGGCGTGCGGTGGCTAACAGCGGCTCGAGCGGATGTTCACGGGACCACGTCGATCCAAAAGGGCACAAAAATCTCGGCGCCGCCCGCCGGATGCACCTGCGCCCAAATGGCGTAGCGGCCGGGTTGCGGGATCGTGATTTTGAAGTTAAGCACCGGCCGGGTCGTCCCGGCGCGTGCATCGAGATCGGTCTGGGCCGGATGGAGGTGGGCGAAACCGCTGCGCGACTCGTCGATCGCCACTAGGTGGGCGAGTGCATCCATCACCGGCTCGAGCGTGACCGGGGCGCCGTCGCGGCGCTCGATGCTGAATTTGAAATCGGCCGGCTCCCGCGCGCGCACCGGGGATCTGACTGGTTTCAATTCGAAGCGCATCCCTTCGCGGTCGACGACGGTGGAGCTGCGGTTGTTGGTTCCGGTCACCGCGCCGGCCTCCGCCGAACCCGGAAGATCCGTCGCCGCGTAAAGACTGCGCTGGGTGGCGGCGGGCGTGAAGTCGGCAAACACCCGGTAGCTGCCGCCGCGCTGCGGCGTGAACGCAAACCCCCAGTCGCCCGGTTGCGCACCCGGCTCGGGATGCACGTGCTGGTAATCTTGCAGCGATGGATCGACCAGCAGCAGATGCAGCCGGCGCGTATGCGTGTAGATGACGGCCTCCGGGCCGATGGGCTTGCCGCTCCGCGTGACCAGCGTCGCGCGCAACTGCGCCCGGCGTCCGCGGACGAGCGGAACGTCCCCGCCGGATACCTTGAGGGTGACCGGTGAAGGTACGGCCACCACCGGGACGAACTGCGGATTGGCCGGATCGCAGTATTCGATCGAGTTTTTCGCGGTCGCTCGAAAATCCATGTGACTCAAATAAGTCCCGGTCGGCAGGAACCGGAAGCCGAGAAAAACAGCCAGTGCGCCCGCCGTGATCCAAGCCACCTGCCGCCGTTGCGCGGCGCTCAGGGAGCGCCCGGTGTTCGGCGGTACCGCTTGGGCAGGGTGGAACTTCATCGGATCGCGTACCCCTTGGGCACACGCCGAAATAATCAAAGCCTATTTCACCGGTTCGAACGGAATCGAAGCCAGGATCACGGCGGAAGGGGCGGTCAGAGTCCGGAACGCGCGGGCGTTACACGCCGAATCCGGGGCGATACTGCTTCGCGAGAAACTGATTCGCCGGGGCGTAGTTGGTGAACGCCATCGCCTTCGCATCATACTCGAGGCGGCGGCCGGCACGGATGGCGACGCAGCCGAGGAGCGCGGTTTCGGTGAGGGCGGCGGAGTGGTTGAAGTTGGAGCCGGCGGCGGGGCCGCCCTTGCAGGCGCGCACCCATTCGGCGAAGTGGCCGCCCTCGATGCGCGGGATTTTTTTCGGCGGGAGGGTGGGCACGAGGTCGCGCATCTTCGCCTCGTTCACGATGCGGATGCCGAAGTTGTTGGCGTCGGCGATGACGGTGGCCTTGCTGCCGACGATGAGCGTGGCGTTTTCCGGGAGTTTGCGCTCGGGCTCCAACTCGGGCGGGCGGGGCGGTTGCAGATTGCCGTCATACCAGCGGACGGTCACGGGCGGGAGGGTGCCGCGCGCGGCAAATTGAAACGTGGTGACCGAGGCCGTCGGCCAGCTGATGGCGCTGGGTTTGGCGGCCGTGGCCTCGATGCTCACGGGCTGCGTGAGGCCGAGGGCCCAGTAGGCGGCGTCGAGCTGGTGGCACGCCATGTCGCCGACGGCGCCGGTGCCGAAATCGTAGTAGCCGCGCCAGTTGAACGGCAGGTAGGCCGGGTCGTATTCGCGCGGCTGCGCCACCCCGAGCCAGAGATCCCAGTCGAGCGTCGATGGCACGACGGGCATGAGTTTGCTGTGGTCGAGCGCGGCCACGCCCTGCGGCCAGATCGGCCGGTCGGTCCAGCTGTGCACCTCGCGCACCTCGCCGAGTACGCCGGCATCGAGCCATTCCTTGAGGAGCCGCGTGCCCTCGCCGGCGTGGCCCTGGTTGCCCATTTGCGTGGCGACCTTTTTCTCCCGGGCGGTTCTTGCCAGCGTGCGCGCTTCCGCGACGGTGTGTGCGACTGGTTTCTCGACGAACACGTGCTTGCCGAGCGCCATCGCGGCCATCGCGATTGGAAAGTGCATGTGGTCGGGCGTGGCGATCGAGACGGCGTCGATCTGCTTGCCGAGTTTCTCCAGCATCACGCGGAAATCCCGGAAGCGCGGCACGGACGGATGCTCCTTGAAGGACGCGGCGGCGCGGGTGTCGTCCACATCGCAGAAGGCGACGATGTTCTCGGTGGCCGCGTAGGCGGTGACGTGCGCCCGGCCGCGGCCGCCGCAGCCGACGATGGCGATGTTGAGCTTGTTGTTGGGCGAGGCCCCGCCCTGCGCGCGGCTTACGTAGGGAAAGGTGACGGCGGCCGCGGAGGCGAGCGACGTGCGTTTGAGGAAGTCGCGACGGGAGAGAGCGGGGGAGGGCATGAGGAAAGAGAAGCGAAGCCGGGGTTCGGGTAAAATAGAAGCTGGCAAACCGCGCTAATCAACGCCGATCAAGGACGGCTCATGAACAATTTGGGCCATTGCGGTCCATGGTTTGCGGCGATTTGTCCGCATTTATCGCCGGCGCGATGGCGCTTGTCGGAGCATTTGCTTTTCGTCGGCGTCACGGACGAATCTCGTCCGCCGGCTGACGGCAAAGAGCCGATTTCGAAAAGGCGAAGGGGCGCTCTGCGCCAGCTCGGCCGGTTTGAGGGTGGTCGGTCGTGACGTAACGCCCTTCTTGTCCCCACTGCCGCGGTGCCTTGACTCCACGCGAATCAGCGCGCGCCGGGCTATTTTTCTTGTGCCTCCGGTCCAAGCTGCGATGAGTCCGTTGCCCTTCGGTTTCCCCTCCCGCTGGATACCTGCTTCAACCCGTGTCGCCAGAAATTACTCCTCCGACCGCCGCGCCGCATGCCGGCTGGGTCAAAAGCACCCACTTGATCGTGACCGTCAGCTTTCTGCTGCTGGTCTTCACCGGGGTTGAAATTCTCATGGTGCACCCGCGGCTCTATTGGGGAGACGCTGGCAATTCGCTCATGCCCGCGTGGCTCGAGCTGCCCATCAGCAAGAATTACCGTCATGACGGATGGATCGGGAAGGAACCGTTCTTCAGCGGAGCCGACGTGCCCTTTTCGGATGCGCGGACTTTCCGGACGTTTAACAAAAACGCGTGGGGCCGGAGCCTGCATTTTCTGGCCGGTTGGGGCCTGGTCGTCGCCGGAGGCATTTATCTCCTGGCCGGCATTTTCTCGGGGCATTTTCGCCGCCATCTGCTGCCGCGTTGGTCCGCGATGCGCCGAGGGGCGTTCTGGGCCGAGTTGCGGGATCACCTGCGCCTCCGGATTAGGACCGCGACGGGCGGACCGGATTACGGCCTGCTGCAAAAGTGCGCCTACTTCGGAGTGGTCTTCATGGCTTTTCCCGGTGCGGTGATGACCGGTTTCACCATGTCTCCCGCCATTACCGCGGCGCACCCCTGGCTGCTGAAATTGTTCGGCGGTTACCAGTCGGCGCGGACGATCCATTTCTTATTGGCGGTCGCGTTGGTGCTTTTTACGGCCGTGCACATCGTTATGGTCGTCAAGTCAGGTTTCAGAAACCAGCTGCGCGCCATGACCCTGGGGAGGAAAAATCCATGAACAAACCCGCTGCCCTCTCCCGGCGCCGCTTTCTGATCGGCGGCGGCGCCGCCCTCGGCAGTCTCGCCCTTCCCGGCTGCAGCAAGATTCCGCTGCCCCCCACCTACGGCAGCATCCTGCGGGTGGCGGACAACCTGACCTACTTGGCGCACCGCACCCTGTTGCCCGGGCAATCGCTCGTGCCGGAATACAGCCACAAAGACATCTCTTCCTTTCCTGCGATTGGCTCGATCACGCCCGACGAACCGGGCAAGCGAGGTTACAGCGAGCCTTATCGCGAATTGCGGAAAGGTGGCTTTGCCGATTGGCGGCTCTCCATCGAAGGCGCGGTCGATCGCCCGGGTTCCTATTCGATGGCGGATCTCAAGCGGTTTCCCTCTCAAACTCAAATCACCCGGCATACGTGTGAGGAGGGTTGGAGCGCGATCGCGGAGTGGACCGGCGTGCCCCTCAGCCGGGTATTGCTCGCGGCCGGCTTGCGCCGTTCGGCGGTTTGCGTGTGCATTCACACCTACGACAGCTCGGCGATCCATACTTTCGATATGCTCGATGCCCTGCATCCGCAAACGCTGCTCACTTACGGGATGAATGGCCGGGACCTGATGGTCCGGCACGGCGCCCCGTTGCGCCTGCGGATGGAAACTCAGATTGGCTACCAGAGCCGGAAATATCTCCAGCGCATCGTGGTCAAGGATGTCTTCGACGACGGTGGCAAGAACGGCATCGCCGTGAAGGGCTGGGCCTGGTACGCGGGGATCTGAGGAGGGAAGGAATAATTGAGCTCAGTCCCCGGTGAGGGAGAACGCCCGCCCACCGCGACTGGGAAGCGGGTGCAGCGCACGACGCACCGCGGAGAATCGAGTGTCTATCCCGTGGCTTTTCTGGTTCGGTGCCACTCGTCCCCCCCGTCGCCCCGCTGTACCCTGCGCGCCGCGACGGTGTTTTTCATGCCGGTATGGCGGTCGCTTTCCTCATCACCACGATGGCCGGCTTTGGGCCGACTTATTTTTTCAAGCCGGTCCACCCTTCGCCCGAGTTGCTTCCGCTGCTGCATGTGCACGGCTTGGTGTTCACGGCGTGGCTGGTGTTGCTGATTGTCCAGAGCGGGTTGGTTCGGGCCCGATCGGGTCGACCGGTACAAGCGCCTTGGGATCGCCGGAGCGGTGCTTGCGCCGCTGATGGTTCTCTTCGGGCTCTACGTGGCCGTCGATGGCGGGCGCCATGGGACGAGCGCCGATGGCATGGCGCCGCTTGCGTTCATGATCTTTCCCTTCGGGCAGGTGCTGATGTTGGGCGGATTCATCGGGCTGGGACTGTGGAAGCGGCGCCGACCGGAACTTCATCGCCGGTTCATCCTGCTCGGGACGATCTGCACCCTGACGCCCGCGATCTCCCGCCTGGTGGATAAACGCTCGGTCCTCGCGTTGTTTCTCACATTGTGATTCGTCGTCGTCGCCATGATCCACGATTGGAAATCCCGCCGCCGGGTGCACCCCGTCTATCTTTGGGGCGGTGCGATCATCCTGATTTCCGGCCCCCTGCGCGCGGCGCTCGGAAATTCCACGGCGTGGCAGTCCTTCGCCCATTTCCTCGTCGGGTGAGGCTGCCGAATCAGTCGGAAATCAAGACGCGCTTGGGCTGCGCTGAGCTTTTTTGTTCACCCCACAACCCCCCGAAAAAGATGAAAACCGAAGCGATTGTCCGATTGATGGCCGGAGCGATGATCTTGATCGGCCTAGCTCTTTCCCACTGGCACCATTCCAACTGGATCTGGCTGACGGCCTTTGTCGGCTTTGCCCTCTTCCAGTCGGCGATCACCGGCATCTGCCCGTCGGTGATCGTCATCCGCAAGCTCCGCGGTGAGACGGCCACGGGAAGCTGAGGGGTGGACTATGGACTGGGATGAAGTTTACCGGAAGGGCGAAGTGTTCTGGAACAAGGGCGCGCCGTCGCCGCCGATGAAGCAGTATCTCGAGCGCCAGCCGGTGCGCGGCCGCGCACTCGTGCCGGGCTGCGGCCATGGGCACGAGGTGGCGCTCGCGGTGGAGCACGGGCTCGATGCGACCGGCCTGGACATCGCACCGACGGGCCTGGCGGAGGCGCGCGCTCTCTATCCGCGCCACGCGGAACGCTTCGTGGTCGGGGACGTGTTCGATCCGCCGGCGGAGCTGCGCGGCGCGTTTGACGTGGTCGTCGAGCACACCTGCATGAGCGCGCTGCCTCCGGCACTGCGCGCCCACTACCGGCGCGGCATCGACCAGATGCTGCGGCCCGGCGGTTTGCTGATCGGGGTCTGGTTTATCAATCCCGATCTCGATCCGGGTGATGAGGGGCCGCCGTTTCCGCTCAGTGTGCCTGACCTGACGGCCCTGTTCGCTGATAGCTACGAAATCGTGGCAGACTATGTCCCGGATGTGGCCTTTCACGGGCGCGAAGGCCGCGAGCGAGTGCGCGTGTTGCGGCGCGCGGCGCGGGCCGGCGGCCCGACGCCGCTCAACCGTGGCTAGGGCAATGGCCCATGGTGGACGTTGGGCGCGGGATAGAGTGTTCCCGTCAACGTTTGCTGACGAGCCCTCCAACCCCACGCCGGCCCCATTTCTGAATCACCGGCCAGCCAAAACAAACAACGGCCGGACCGCCCGCCTTGGTTCGCGCGCGTCGCGGCGTTTCGTTCGGGTTCGGAAGCGCGTCAATATGCTCGTGGTCGCGCTGCGCGCGATTCCGCGCGGTCGTTATGCCGCCGTTCTTTTCGTCCTCCTCGGCCTGGTCATCCTGCGTTCCTTTATCGGGGCGCACGTCCTCGGCACGTGGTGCCTTGAGAACGCGCCCGTCGCGATCGGCGTGATCTTCTTTGCGCTCAGCTACCGGGGCATGCCGCTCTCCCGGATCAGCTACTCGTTGATTTTTTGTTCTATTGCCTGCACGAGACCGGCGCGCACTGGACCTACGCTAGGGTGCCTTACGATGAGTGGTGGCGGGCGCTCACCGGCGTGGCCCGCAACTCCCAACCCGGGTTGACGCGCAACCATTTCGACCGCCTCGTGCATATTTCCCTGCGGTTTCCTCACCGCTTATCCAATTCGCGAGGGGTTCTCTCGCGTGGGCCAGGAACGGGTGTGCGTGCTGCGGCGCGCCGGCTTGGTTCACCTCATGAGCGTTGAAATCTCTCCCTTTCGGGTGGCTCTACACCGAACTCCGCGTCCCGAAAAAACCGATGCCGATGCCCGCCAGCCCCGGGTTCGTTCGTTGAGTTATTGAAATCGGCCAGGCTGCTTCCACCCTCACTCGAAAGGAAGCATTGTCATGTCCACCCCTTCCATTCGCCTGCACCGCGTCGACTTTTTCCGACGGGGAACAGTCCCTCGTTCGGCGGCGAGTATTCCCAACTCGTCCCGCCCGAACGTCTCCGCTAGACGGACAAGTTCGATGACCCGGACCTGCCCGGAGTCATGACCGTGACGGTTACGCTGAAAAAAGTGGCCTGTGGCACAGCGCTGAATAAGGACCAAGCCGGTGAGTCGGCCGTCATTCCCGCTGAGATGTGCTACCTCGGATGGCAGGAATCGCTCGTTCAGCTGGCGATGCTCGTCGAGCTGGAGATCCCCAATTAGTCGCTGCCGGGCTGGGGGTGTTGCGGACCGGCGTTTTACCTCTGGCCACGCGGCCGGCGGAGCGCAATCGTGCCCGGCCCATGAGTCGCCCGATGTGTTACCGTTGTTACTGGCCGGCCCGCCATTGCTGGTGCGGGTCGATCACGCCCATGCCGACGCGTACGAAGTTTGTGATCCTCATGCATCCGTATGAATTCAAGCGGGTGAAGGCGAACACCGGCCGGCTGACCCATCTCTGCCTGCGCGACAGCGAGCTGCACCTTGGCATCAGCTTCGACGAGCACGAGGCCGTGCAGGCCTTGATCAACGACCCGAAAAATTTTCCCGTGCTGCTCTATCCGAGCCGCGACGCCCGCGATCTTTCCAAGGGTGAACTGCCCGCTGCCGACCTGGCGGGCCGGCGGCTCGTGGTGTTTCTGCTCGATGCGACCTGGCGGCTAGTCCGGCCGATGTTGCGCACGAGCCTCAGTCTGCAACGGCTGCCGCGCATCATGTTTTCCAACGCGGCGCCGAGCCGCTACCGGATCAAGCGCCAGCCGGAACCGGGCTGCCTCTCGACCCTCGAGGCCACCCACGAACTCCTGCTCGCCCTCGATCGCTCCGGGCTCGATACCTACGCCCAGCCGGAGCAGTTGCTCAACCTGTTCCAACGCATGCAGGATTTCCAGATTCGCTGCACCGCCGCAAATGCGCTCCGCGGAGATCGCCGCCATGGCTGCCGCATCCCGTCGGACGGCCCCGCCAGCCCCGTGCGCGCCATCGCGAAGCGCCGCCGAATATTTCCCGTGGCGGTGGCGGGTTGATGCGGCGTTCTCGGCGCCGCGGAGGAAGCGGTTGAGGGCGTGGGAGATCGCCCCGGCCCTGCGCTGTGGCGCGGATCAGGCTTCGAGCGCCTGTTGCAGGTCGGCGATCAGGTCTTCGGCATGCTCCAGGCCGACGGAGAATCGCAGCAGATTATCAGGGGTGGGAGAGTCGGGACCCTCGATCACTTTGCGGTGTTCGATCAGGCTCTCGATCCCGCCGAGGCTCGTGGCGCGGATGATCAATTGCAGCCGGCCGGCCACGGCGCTGGCCGCCGCAAAGTCGCCGCGCACCAGGAAAGAGATCATGGCGCCGCCCGAGGCCATCTGCCGCCGCGCGATCGCGTGTCCGGGATGAAGCGGCAGTCCGGGATAGAAGACGGCTTCCACCTGGGGATGTGCCGCGAGCCAGTGCGCGATTTTCTCCGCCGTGGCGGACTGGGCCCGGATGCGCACGGGCAAGGTCGCGATGCTGCGCAGCAGGAGCCAGCAATCGAAGGGCGACGGCACGGCACCGCCCAGCCGCTGCCAGTCCCGGGCGCGACCGACGAAGTCCGCCGGTGCGTCGTGGCCGAAGACGAGCGCGCCGCCGAGCACGTCGCTGTGGCCGCCGAGGTATTTCGTGGTCGAGTGCAAGGCCACGTGGGCGCCGAGCGCGAGCGGTTGCGTAAGCAGGGGCGAGGCCCAGGTGTTGTCGGTCACCACGAGCGCGCCCGCCCGCCGGGCGGCGTGGGCCACCGCGGCGATGTCGGTGATCTTCAGCCGGGGGTTGGACGGCGTCTCGATCCACACCAGGTCCGCGGGGGTCTGCAGCGTGGCGGCGACCGCGGCGGTATCGGTGAAATCGATGAACTCCGCCGCCACGCCCCGGCCGGCGTAGACCGTTTTCACGAGCGCGCGGGTCCCGTGGTAAATGTCGTCGGGAAATATCACACGGGCGCCGGCGCGGAGGCTTTGGAGGATCGCCGCGGTGGCGGCTTGGCCGGAGGCGAAGGCCATGGCCTGCGCGCCGCCTTCGAGCGCCGTGAGCGCCTGCTCCAGCGCCTGGCGATTGGGATTGTCGAGCCGGGTGTAAATGTTGCCCTGCCGCAACGTGCCGTCGGGCGCGCGCTCGAAGGTCGTGCTCAGGATGACGTTGGGGGTGACCGCACCGGTGACGGGGTCGACAGAACGACCGGCATGGACGGCGAGGGTTTCAGGACGCGCGGGCTGGGCGGGAATCCGGGGCATCCGACAACGTTGCAACTCCGCCGGTGGATTGACGAGGGCGGAGTGGGGCCCCGCAAAACGGGCGGGTCGTGAGTGCTCCGTTGGTCTGCGCCGGGCGGAGCGGTTCAAATCGCCGAGGGCCCGACACGATGCGGCCCATCATCGGGCCGGAACGGCAGAGACCGCGCCCGGCTGCGATTCGCTCCAGGCCCGCTTTTCCTCCAGCGCGGCGGCCATTTTTTGCGTCCGCTAACTTGACCTCGAGTTGAGCGAGATCGGTTTCGGCTTTTTCCAATCGTTTCTGGGCCACGATCGTCTCGGTTCGGGCGACCTCGACCTCGTCCTGTCGTTTGAGCGAGGCGACCTTGGCCTGTTCCATCTGCATCTGAAAATCGGTGGAAATCAATCGGGCCTTCTCCACGAGGGTTTGGGTCTCGGCCGCGGCCGCCTCGGCGACTTTCAGCTCACCGGCGATTCGGGCCGAGTCGGCCTTGGCCTCGTCCGTAAGTCCCTAGACTCGGATCGCGTTGCCGACGGCCTCGTCCGTCCTCGTCATGCGGCGCCGGCCCCGCACGGGGGGCATGGTCGAGCCTGAGTTGTACGACACTCGTCCGAGAAGGAAAGGGCCGCCGGGGAAGCTCTGGGCCTATCCGAGCGCCTTTTACGGGACGGCTGGAGTGCCGTGACTTCCGGCCAATGCGACTGCCAGCATCCCCTATCGCTGTCGTGAGACGCTCAGGGTTGTTAATGCTTGGCCCCGCGAACGCGGGGTAGAGGCCGAGGAGGTGCGGAGCAATCCGCTGCACAGGCTGCGCAAGCAACTCGGGTCAGAATTGGCGACGGGTTTTGGTCTATTTACCGCTCAAAAGCCGCTCGGGCACTCGGCGCCTGCCGTCACCTCGAAATACTACGCTGCACAAACGGAATTGAGCGATGCGGCGCGGCGCGTTCGTGCAGAGCGCGCCGCGCGCGTTACGATTCGGCGACGAAGAGTTCGGCGGGGGGGTAGAACTTGACTGTGTTTTGGCAAGGGTCTTGCTCGGCACTGGACCAGTTGCCGAAGTGCAAGCCGACACCATCAAACGATCGATCGAACCATGAACAAACCAGTGCTCAAATACCTGCTGAGTTTCCTTCTCGCGATGAGCTGCTTCCTCACGCCAACAGCCTGGGGCCAGGGCATCACCTCCTCCGCGTTGAGCGGCTACGTCTCCGGGCCCGATGGCAAACCCCTTTCGGGCGCCACTGTCGTCGTCGTTCACGAACCGACCGGCACGCGCGCCACGACGGAAACGCGCGCCAATGGCCAGTTCAATCTCTCCGGCCTCCGCGTCGGCGGTCCCTACACGGTCACCGTGTCATCGCGCACGTATCGCACCGAAACACGCTCCGATGTCTTTCTCGATCTCGGCGCCGCGCAGGAACTCTCCTTCTCGCTCTCGTCTGAAGTAGTGAAACTTGAGGCGTTCAATGTCGCTGCCGAGCGCGACCTCACTTTCGGCGCCGGCAAGATCGGCACCGGCACGAGCTACGACAGCGAGCAGATCAGCGAGGTCGCCACTGTCCGCCGCAACGTCCAGGACATCGCGGCGCTCGATTCGCGCCTCGCACTGATGTCGCTGGACCAAGGCGGCAACTTGAGCGCGCAGGGCCAGAACTTCCGCTTCAACTCGTTCCTCGTCGACGGAGTGCAGGCGGTCGACCCGTTTGGCATCAACGGCAACGGCTTCTCCTCGCTCCGCAGCCCGATCCCGCTCGAGGCGATCGAGTCGCTCAGCGTCGAGCTCTCGCCCTACGATGTGCGCCGCGCCGGTTTCACGGGTGCGCTGCTCAACGCCGTCACCAAATCCGGCACGAACACCTTCCACGGCAACGCCTCGTTCGAATTCACGAATCAGGACATGCGCGCAAAGAATCCCGTGTCGGGCGTGAAGGACACGTTTAAGGAGCGCACCTTCAACTACGGACTGCGCGGCCCGATCATCAAAAACATCCTCTTTTTCGCGATCAACTACGACGACTTCAAGCGTACCGCCGCTCCGCCGGCCGCCAACTTCGTGCCCGACGCCACGGCACTCGCCACCGTGGCCGCTCGCGCGAAAACTCTCGGCTACGACATCGGCACGCTCGACGCCAACAACACCGCCACGCAGCGCACGCTACTCGCGAAGGTCGACTGGAACGTGATGGAAGGCCAGCGCTTCACCCTCACCTACCGCAAAAATTACGGCCACGATACGAACTTCGCCGGCTTCAGCGGCGCCACGGCCACCACGACGAGCAACTACTGGTACCAGCAGCCCCGCAACACGGACTCCTACACCGGCCAGCTCATCAGCAACTGGACCCCCAACTTCCGCACCGAAGCCAATCTTTCCCAGACGAAATACGATGGCTCGCCCGCGAACAACGGCCGGCCCTTCCCCGACGTTACCGTCAACGGCATCACCGGCCGCCGCCTCGATACCGGCGCGACCGCGACGGGCAGCGTCGAGTTCGGCACCGAGCTTTCGCGCCAGTTGAACTTCATCACGACGAAGGAACTGAACGCCAATATCATGGGCGAATACACCGTCGGCGATCACCTCCTCACCGCGGGCGCGGAGCAAATCACCACGAAATACACGAACAAGTTTCTCCAGCGCTACTACGGCACCTACACGTTTGCGTCACCGACGACGTGGGGCGCCGGCGCGCCGCCCACCGCCTATCAACTCGCGGCGGTCAATCCCGGCTACACGCTTGAAAACGTTTTTGCGCAGTGGAAATATGAGGCGCTCGGTTTCTTCATCCAAGACACCTGGAAGCCCACCCGCCAGCTCACCCTGCTCGGGGGCATCCGCCTCGACTATCCGACCATCGGCCAGGCGCCGCCGGTCACCCCCGGGTTCCAAGCGGCGTTTGGCATTGCCAACAACACCACCAACGACGGCAACTACACCGTCGGCCCGCGGGCGGGTTTCATTTACGAATTGAAGACAGATCGTAAGACCCAGATCCGCGGCGGCATCGGCCTCTTCCAAGGCAAGAACCCCGCGGTGTGGATCTCCAACGCCTACTCCAATGCCGGCGCCGCCAACAACGTTGTCGCCAACGCCGCACAACTCGCGACCGTCACGTTCCAGCCCGACGTCACCAAGCAGCCGGTCTTTCCCGCTGCGGTCCCGACGCCGAACATCAACGTCACCGATCCCGACTTCGTGCAGCCTGCCGTGTGGAAGGCCAACCTCGGCATCGATCACAAGCTCCCCGGCAATCTCGTCTTCACCGCGGAATACAACTACGTCAAAAACTTCAAGCAGCCCTACGTCGAATACCTCAACTATCTTGAGTCCTCCGGTGCGACCGGCCCGGTCACGATGCCCGATGGCCGCATTCGCTACGCCGGCACGATCACGCCGACCGGCACGTTTCCCGTGGGCGGTGTCACCACCGCATTCCCCAACTCCTCGCTCGGCGGTCGCCGCCGCGTCGCCACCTTCGGCGATGTGTTCAAGCTCAAGAACACCAACAAGGGCTACAGCACCGGCGTCACGCTTGGTCTCTCGCGCCCGATGAAGGATGGCTGGGCCGCTTCCGTTTCGTGGACGCACCAGCACACGACCGAGGTCAGCCCGATCACGTCCTCCACCGCGTCGTCGAACTACTCGAACCGCGCGTCATTCAACCCGAACGAAGACGTCGCCTCCATCTCGAACACCAACATCCCGAACCGCATCGTCGGCACGTTCACGCGGCAGTTCCAGTTCATCAAGGGCTCGCCCACCTCGGTCTCGCTCGTCTATCAAGGCCGCACCGGGCACCCCTACTCGTGGATCTTCCGCGGTGACGCCAATGGCGACGGTTTCACGTTCAATGATTTGTTCTACGTCCCGACGGGCCCGGCGGACCCGAAAGTTTCGTGGGCGAGCACGACGGAGCGCGATGCGTTCTTCGACTTCGCCAGCACCTCCGGCCTCAACAAATTCGCCGGCGGCCATCCGGGGCGCAACACCCAGACCTCGCCGTGGAGCAACACGCTCGACATCAAGATCACGCAACAAATCCCCCTGCCTTACTACAATCGGATCAAGGCCGAGGCGTTCCTGAGTTTCATCAACCTCGGCAACTACGTGGACGATGCCTACGGCCTGCAGAAGGAAGTGCCGTTCTCCTACAAACGCGCGGTCGCCGGCTCCACCTACAACGCCGCCGCCAACGGTGGTGCGGGCCAGTGGATCTACACGTTCAACTCGAGCACGCTCGACGGCACGCCGACCACGGCCAATGACACCCCCGTCTCGCGCTGGCAGATTCAGGCCGGTATGCGCTTCAAGTTCTGATCGAGTAGTTCCAGCTCGTCGCTCAGTCGGCGGCCGCGAATTTCGCGGCCGCCTTTTTTTGGCCCACCGACAAATCTCCCGCCCCGCGTCGCTTCATCCGGGGAACTTCGCCACTTTCTTTGCGTCAACCTATCACCCATTGTTCATCGCACATGGCACATCGTGCATCTTCCCTCCGCCATCCGCATGATGAACCCCTCCACCGGAAAATCCAGTTTCCTATCAGTAACCATATCCGATTGCCCGCCACTCGGATCCACTCGGGCCGCGGATAAAAATTCCGCTGGAGCCATTGCAGTAATCAGATTGCGCCCTCGCCACCTTTCTCCGCCACCTGGGTCGGATGGTTGCCGCATCAGCCGAGCTTGGCGGTGAGTGCCGCCACCTGCTTTTCGAGTTCGCGCATCCGCAGGATCATCTCGGGCAATTTTTGGAGACCGATCCACTGGCGCTTGGCCTGCTTGTCCGGCACGGCGGGATAACCGAGCACGGTTTCCTTGTCGGCCACATCTCGGGTGACGCCGGATTTACCCCCGATGGTCACTTGGCGGCCGATCTTGAGATGCCCCGCGACGCCCGACTGCGACGCGATTACGCAATAATCGCCAAAATGGGTGCTGCCGGCGAATCCGCACTGGCCCATGATGAGGCAGTGCTCGCCGAAAACGACGTTGTGCGCAACGTGCACGAGGTTGTCGATTTTGGTGCCCGCGCCGATCACCGTGGAGCCGAGCGCGGCGCGGTCGATGGCGGAGTTCGCCCCGATCTCGACGTCGTCGCCGATGATCACGTTTCCGACTTGAAGAATTTTCGCGTGCCGGCCCTGATCGAAAACGTAGCCGTAGCCGTCGGAGCCGATGACGGTGCCGGCGTGAATGGCGACACGATGGCCGATCTGCGTGCGCGCGTAGAGCACGACGTTGGGGAACAGGCACACATCGTCGCCGATCGCGCAATCGCGCCCAATGTGATTGCCGCCCAGCAGCGTCGAGCGGGCGCCGACCGTGACGCCCGCGCCGATCACGCAGCCGGGGCCCACGTGCGCCGTGGCCGCGACCTGCGCCGACGGCGCGATGTTCGCACTCGGATGGATGCCGGGCGGATGTTGGTTCGGTGGAAAAAACAGCGGCAGCACGCGGGCCGCGGCCACGCGGGCGTTGGCCACGCGGATAATGACCTTCGTGGCCGAGGTAAAAGCACCGGAGACCAGAATGGCCGACGCCGCGCTGGCCTCAGCAGCCGCGAAGTAGGTGTCTTTTTCGGCAAACGTCAGGTCGCCGGCGCGCGCCAGGTCGGCGGCGGCGAAGCCCGTGAGCAGCACCGCGCCGTCGCCGATGACTTCGCCCTTCAGTTGCTCCGCGATCTGAGTGGCCGTGAAAGTCATGGCGGGTGCGAGTGGGGTTTACAGGCCGCGGACGCCGACCATGCGTTGCGCCTCGACATCCCAGACCTTGAGGCGAAGGCAGCGGTAAATGTCAGCGGGCCACAACGACGTCGTTTTGGGCGACTGCAATTCAGGGATCGCGCGAATGACTTCGGGCAGCCGGTAAAACGGAATGCGGGCGTTCAGGTGATGGACGTGGTGGTAGGCGATGTTGGCGGTGAACCAGCCCATGATCCGGCCGGTGCGCATGAAGCTCGATGATTCGAGGGCGGCCTTTTCGTAGGTCCAGCCGTCGCGGTCGGTGAAGGACACACCGGGAAAATTATGCTGGGCGTAGAAAAAATACGCGCTGACTGCGCCCATGGTGAAGTGCATGATCGTCTGCGTGAGCACGAGCGCCTGCCAGCCGCCATAGGCCAAAAGTCCGGCGCCAATGGCCAGGTGGACGATCACCGCGATCAGGCAGTCGAGATGTTTGCGGGGATGATTCAAGAACGGCTTGAGGCACATCCCGTGGAGAAACATGAACACGTAGCCAAACAGGATCGTGAGCGGGTGGCGGACGAACAGGTAGGCCAGGCGCCTGCCCCGTGAACTCCGCGAAAACTCTTCCTTCGTCATGATCGGATACGAGCCGATGTGCGACCCGCGCAGCTTGGAGTTATGCTTGTGATGGTGGTTGTGCGAACTGCGCCACACGCTGCTCGGGCTGATCGCCAGAATGCCGAAAACGCGCATCAACCGCTCGGCGAGCCGCGACCGCGGCAAAATCGCGTGGTGCTGCTGATCGTGATAGATGACGAAGAAGCGCGTGAGCAACAGACCGGAGAGTACGCTGCAGGCCATCTTGGCCCCCACATGAAAATTCCACAGCGTGCCGGTGAGCGAGACCAGCAGGAGAAACGCGGCCCACAGGATCGCCCACCAGCTTTGCCGCGCGTTGTCCTTCGCAAAACGCTTGGTGGCCAGGGTCAGGTCCACTTCTGTTTTCGCTTGGGGAGCGCTGGGGTTGAGTGCGAACATGGCTTCGCAGAGATTGAGGAAAACCCTCACATTCGCGCAAGAAATATGTCACCAGCGACCCGGGTCGGCGCTCGCAACAGAGCGAACCGACGTGCAGCCGGGGATTGCCTCTTCGTGCCGTTCTTCGCGGGTCGATCGCCGACCAAAAAAAGCGCAATGGTGCCGTGCTCCTTTCCTCCCTCCGTCGATAACGGCATGTCCGATCTCTCGCCACTCCCCACCGAGCCACGCCCCGGCCCTTACAGTCACTACAAGGGCAACGACTACCGCGTGCTCGGCCTCCCGCAAGATGCGTATCTTCTGTTCCGTCGTGTGTCTTTTGCCATTGAGCAAAATCCTGCCGGACGTCGGCTCACGCGGGTGCTTGGGCGGTGGAGTTTTCCGGTTGGCCTTCAGCCGGTGGCGGGCTGGTCGGGAATCCGCTGCGGTCAAGAATGATGATGCGAGGGCTTAGCCAAAACCCTTAACCGCTAATCTTCGCTAATGAACTCTAATCACGGAGCGGAGCTGAAAGCGTCCGGAAGGAAACCGCGCTCTCCTAAATTAGCGCCGCTTAGCGTGGATTAGCGGTTACTGTCTTTTTCGGAGTCAGGCGGAATTCGGCGACCCCGCCCTACAGGGTCGCGAGAATGTCGTTCAAGGTCTTGCTCGGTCGCAGCGCCGCTGACGCCTTCGCGTCATCCGGCTGGTAGTAGCCGCCGATGTCGGCGGGTGTGCCTTGGACGGCGATCATTTCGGCGACGATTTGTTTTTCGGCGGCGGTGAGTTTCTCGGCGATCGGTTTGAAGATGGTCTGCAATTCGAGATCTTTGATTTGAGACGCCAGGGCTTGGGTCCAGTAGAGGCAGAGGTAGAAATGACTGCCGCGGTTGTCGATGCCGGCGCCGACTTTGCGGGCGGGGCTCTTGTCGTATTCCAGGAACTTGCCGTTGGCTTCGTCGAGCGTCTCGGCGAGGACTTTCGCCTTCGCGTGGTTTTGCGTGATGCCGAGGTGCTCGAAGCTTGCAGCGAGCGCGAAGAATTCGCCGAGCGAGTCCCAGCGGAGGAAGTTTTCCTCGGTGAATTGCTGCACGTGTTTCGGCGCGGAGCCGCCGGCGCCGGTTTCGAAGAGGCCGCCGCCGTTCATCAACGGGACGATCGAGAGCATCTTCGCGCTGGTGCCGACTTCGAGGATTGGGAAAAGATCGGTGAGGTAGTCGCGGAGGACGTTGCCGGTGACAGAAATGGTGTCCTGCCCGGCCTTGAGGCGCTCGAGCGTGGCGAGGCACGCGGCGGCGGGCGCGAGGATTTTGATGTCGAGGCCGGTGGTGTCGTGTTGCGCGAGATAGGTTTTTACCTTTGCGAGGACCTGGGCGTCGTGCGCGCGTTTTTCGTCGAGCCAGAAGATGGCGGGCATGCCGGAGAGGCGGGCGCGGTTGACGGCGAGTTTGACCCAGTCCTGCACGGGAGCGTCCTTGGTCTGGCAGGCGCGCCAGATGTCGCCGGTCTCCACTTCGTGAGACAGGAGAATCTGAGATTTGAAATTCGGAATTTCAGATTCGGCGCCGGGAACGGTGACGACTTGGATGGTGCCGTTGCCGGGGGCCTGGAAGGTCTTGTTGTGCGAGATAGGTTTTAACTTTGG
>CANJKL010000021.1:0-80841 GCA_947474935.1 Opitutia bacterium | reverse complement strand
CTGGTCGGCGGGGTTGCGCATGAACGCGGATTCCCAGCAGATGAGCTATACCTTCACCATATCGATGGAGAACTTGAGCGCGGCGGCGGCGGTGCGCTTGCCGTTGCGCGTCTGGAGCATGAACAACTTGCCTTCTTGAATCGTGAATTCGATGTCCTGCACATCCTTGAAATGTTTCTCGAGCGTGGCGCGAACCTTCATCAGCTCGGCGTAGGACTTCGGCATCTGGTCCTTGAGCTTGAGGACGGGCTCGGGCGTGCGGACGCCGGCGACGACGTCCTCACCCTGGGCGTTGAGCAGGAACTCGCCGTAGAATTCGTTGGTGCCGTTGGCGGGGTTGCGGGTGAACGCGACGCCGGAGCCGGAGGTCTCGCCGGTGTTGCCGTAGACCATGGCCTGGACATTGACGGCGGTGCCCCACTCGGTGGGGATGCCGTATTTGGCGCGGTAAACCTTGGCGCGATCGTTCATCCAGGAGCCGAAGACGGCCCCGGCGGCGCCGCGGAGCTGGTCCCACGGATTGTTGGGGAAGGATTTCCCGGTGCGTTCCTTGACCATCGCCTTGAAGCGCTTGACGAGTTCCTGCTGGTCGGCGGCGGTGAGCTTGGAGTCTTCGATGTCGCCGTGGTAGGTCTCGTGCTTGAAGCCGTGGATGAGGGACTCGAACGGATCGTGGTCCTCGCCCTCGCGCTTCTGCACGCCGATGACGACGTCGCAATACATCTGGATGAAGCGGCGGTAGCAGTCCCAAGCGAAGCGCTCGTTCTTGGTGGCGGCGGCGAGGGAGAGAACGGTCTGGTCGTTGAGGCCGAGATTAAGAATGGTGTCCATCATGCCGGGCATCGAGTCGCGGGCACCCGAGCGGACGGCGACGAGGAGGGGGAAGCCGGTGGCGTCGCCGAACTTGTAGCCCATGATCTTCTCCATGTTCTTCACGCCGGCTTCCATCTGGGCCTGGAGGGAGGCGGGATAGGTGCGCTTGTTGGCGTAGTAATAGGTGCAGACCTCGGTCGTGATGGTGAAGCCGGGGGGCACGGGCAGGCCGATGCGGGTCATCTCGGCGAGGTTGGCGCCCTTGCCACCGAGGAGGTTCTTCATCGCGCCATTGCCGTCGGCTTTGGCGGCGCCCCAAGTGTAGACGTATTTCGTCGATTTGGCGGCGGATTTCTTGGCGGAGGACGGGGCCTTCGCGGTGGGTTTCTTGGCTTTGGATTTTACGGCCATGGGAGGAGGATTGGGTTGCAAAAACGAACGGGCGCACGGGCGCACGAAAGGCGAAAGGGAATAGAGTGCGCCCCGAGGCTGTCAACGATGCAAGCGGCCCGGCGCCTCCGTTGGAAGGGCGGCAGGGAGGGGCGGCGTCCTTCCCGCCCGGAGCCGGCTGCCCCGGGCCTCCCCCGGCGTTCCCGACACAACACGCTTCCGTTTTCCAAAAATCTTCCCACCATTCGCGTTCCCTTTTCCTTGTGAGCGACTCTCCCGACCATCCCGACGATCCCCTCCTGCCGGCTGAGCCAAAAGCCGAGCGCACCCCGCGGGAGCGGGCGATGGGATTTTGGGAGCACCTGGACGAGCTGCGTTCGACGATCATCAAGAGCGCCGTGGTGTTCATCGCTTTCGCGGTGCTCATCGGCTACTTCATGCATGAATTCAGCGCCGCGGTGATGTGGCCGCTGACGACGGTGCAGGCGCAATACCCGGGGCTCGTGATCGAGCTGGGCACGCAAAAAATCATGGAGGTGTTCAGCATGATCATCTCGATGTGCGTGACGGGCGGGCTGGTGCTGGCGGCGCCGTTCATCCTGTTTTTCATCGGGCAGTTCGTGGCGCCGGCGCTGACGGAAAAAGAAATGAAGGCGGTGCTGCCGATGTGCGTCTCGGCGCTGATGCTTTTTCTCCTCGGCGCCGCCTTGGGATTTTTTATCCTGATGCCGAAGACGATCGAAATGGCAGTCGAACTCAACAAGACCTTCGACCTCGCACTGCGGTGGACGGTGGGCGACTACTACAACACCCTCGCCTGGCTGGTGCTGGGGGTGGGCGCGTCCTTCGAGTTTCCCCTCGTGATCATCCTGCTGGTATGGCTGGGGATCCTGACCACGGCATTTCTCCGCAAATACCGGCGGCACGCGATCGTGGTGATCTTCCTCATCGCGGCGATTGTCACGCCGACGCCGGATCCGATCACGCAGTCGCTTTTTGCCGCGCCGCTGTATCTGCTGTTCGAGATCGCGATCATCTTCTCGACCCGCATCGAGAAAAAGCGCGCGCTGAAGCAGTAAGGCGGGGTCGGGCCCTGAGCGCGCAGGGACGCGCGTTCCGCCGCGTTCCGCTTCTTCCTTCATTCGATCGAAAGGGCGCAGGCCAGCCTGCGCCCTTTCGATCGGCCGGCCGGGCCGGAAGATGTTGTTCGATCGGGCGGGACGCGGGTGGGATACCGTTCCGCGCCGGGGGCGGCCGCGGCTCCATTGCTCAACGCGAAACAATCCCCGGTTCGGCCGACCTTGTCCGATCGGGCTTACAGCCCCTTTTTCACGAACCCGACGTCGCGGTCCGTATCCTTCATCTTGATGGACTTCTGGCCGTGCGTGTCCTTGCCGATGTAGTCGATGCTCGCGGCGACGAGAATGGGCAGGTTCTTGCGGAGATCGCGGCTCTGGCCCTCGCTCGTGACGTCGACGGTCCAGATTTCCGCCGGCGGGCGCCCTTCCACGGCCGGGCCGTTTTCGCGGGCCGTGAGCCGGAGATATTTTTCGTAGACCGTGACCGTGACCTGATAATCACGATAGCCCGCGAACTCCGTGGTCGGGGGATCCTGCACCGTGACGGTCTGATAAATGGGGCGGCCCTGTGCGTCGGTGCCGACCTGCACGCGCTCCTGCCGGATCTGTCCGGGAATGGTGATATAGACGGGTTCCGTGACGGTCTCGCGCCGGCTCTCGGGCGGTTTGACGCCGAAATCGAGGTCGACGACGAGATCGGGCTTCACCTTGGCGGGCGCCTCGTAGAGGCCCTTGCCGGAGAGGGCCGTCTTCACGTAGTCGGAGGCCTCCTTGTAGCGAAGCGAATCCTCCGCGATCATCGGGTTCTTATTATTGATCTGATATGAAACCGCGTTCTCTGCGTTGGGTTTGGCGAGGGAGTCGATTTTGACCTCGTAGGTGGTCGCGCAACCGCCAAGCGCGAGGCCGGTTGCGGCCAATAAAAAGCAACGAACGAGTGCGGGGCGCACGGGCCGGTCAGCGGGGGGAACCGACGAGTTGACGGCTTTCATGGGAACGTCCGCAGCGTAGTTATCGAACGCATTCTGGCAACTACGAGATGCTAACAGTTCTGTTACTTCCTCCGCCGAAACCCTTCCTGCGCCCCTTGGTGGGGCGGTGGCCGCTTACTTCCGCGTCCGCGCTTCGCGCTGGGCCCGGAGGACCACGCGAAACATCTGGATGCAGAGC
Organism: Opitutia bacterium; assembly: GCA_947474935.1. Taxonomy (GTDB): domain Bacteria; phylum Verrucomicrobiota; class Verrucomicrobiia; order Opitutales; family Opitutaceae; genus ER46. The sequence continues at coordinate 77,389 of CANJKL010000021.1, read as the reverse complement.
CAGAACACGCCGCTCATGCACGCGGAGCAGAGCCCGCCCCACAGCAGGATCATCCGCGGGTCGTTCGAGGGAACGTGCCTCGAGACGAGCGTGTAGATGAACGCGAAGAAGGCGACGACGAGGACGGCGTCGACAGCAAGGCTGGCGGGCGAAGTGAGTTTCTGTTCCGGCTGGGCCATGGGGCGAAAAGGAGAAGAACAACCCCCGGATTGTCCACGGAAAATTTGGTGCTGCCGGGGCGCGGATTGCCCGGCTTTCGGGCGGGAAGCCCCTGGCAACCGGAGCCAAATGCCCGATCGAGCGCGAAAACGCGGGGCCGCGAAAACCCGAAAGAGAATACCCGCGGCCGTCTGGGCTCCCGTCGGTCAGCCCGGGCGGGTGGAGCCAGACGTGATTTTGGCCTCGATCGACACGGCGCCCGGCCCCTGGCGGCGCTGCGTCAACGGGCGCCCGGTTTCTCCGCCTCGCCGTTGCGCTTCGCCTTCAGTTCGGCGAGCAAGCGCTGGGCAAAATCGGCGGCCAGTTCCGCATAGTGACTGAACGCCTCCTCGTGCCGTCCGCGACCGCTCGTCAACGCCCGCACGTTTGAGCTGTAATGATACAGTTCCTTCTGCGGCACCTGGGCGCGGATGATTTGGAAATGTCCGTCCGCCTCGACGCCGAGGATGTGGCCGCGGCGCGCCGAAAGGTCACCCATGATCGCGCCGACGTATTCCGCCGGCACGGTGACCGTCAGGTTGTGGATTGGCTCGAGCAGGCAGGGCACGGCGGCCTGAAACGCCTCCTTGAACGCGTGGTAGCCGGCCACCTGGAAGGCGATGTCCTTCGAGTCGACCGAATGCATTTTGCCGTCGTAGAACTCGATCTTGAGGTCGGTCACGCGAAAGTGCGCGAGGATGCCTTCCTTGCATGCGGTCCGGACGCCCTTCTCCACGGAGGGCACGAACACGCGGTCGACGTTGGTGCCGACGAGCGTCTCGGCGAACTGCACACCGCTGTCGCGGAGGGCGGGTTCGACACGCAGCCAGACCTCGGCGAACTGGCCGGCGCCACCGGTCTGCTTCTTGTGGCGGTAGCGCGAATCGCCGCGCCCACGAATCGTCTCGCGATAGGGGATGTTCGGCTCCTCGAGTTCGACGTGCACGCCGAAGCGCCGGGCGAGCCGTTCGACGATCACCTGCAGGTGGATCTCGCCCTGACCCGACACGATCGTCTGGTGGATCTCCTCGTCCACGCGGTAGTGAAACGTCGGGTCCTCCTGGTGCAGCGTGGCGAGGCCGATCGCGAGTTTGTCCTCGTCGCCCTTCGAGCGCAGGCGCAGGGCGGTGTGGATATTGGGCGCCGGGTATTCGACCTTGGGCAGCACGACGGGAAAACGCGGGCTGCACAGCGTGTCGCCGGTGTGCGTGTCGCGGAGCTTCACGACCGCCCCGAGGTCGCCGGCCCGGAGCAGCGGCACGGGCGTGCGGTCGTGGCCGCTGAGCACGTAGAGCTGGCCGAGGCGCTCCGTCGTGTCGCGGGCGGTGTTGCGCAGTTCGTCGCCGCTGCGGACCGTGCCGGAGTAGACGCGGAACAGCGACAGCTCGCCCACGCCGGGCTCGTTCATCGTCTTGAAGACGTAGACGACCGGCTCCGGTTGTGAGAGCGCCACGGTCCCGGGCAGGCCGCTGGCGTCCCGCGCGGCGACCTCCGCCCGGTCGAGCGGGGACGAGCCGTATTTGGCGATGAAGTCCATCAGCCGGGCCACGCCCACGTTCTTTTCCGCGGAGACGGCGAAGAGCGGCACGAACACCTGGGACTGGACCGCGCGGTGCAGGCCGGCGCGAAACTCCTCTTCGGCGAGAATGCCCTTTTCGAAGAAACGCTCCATCAGCGTGTCGTCCGACTCGGCCACGTATTCGATGAGTTCGCGGTGGAGTTCCTGCACGCGGCCGGCGAGCGCGCCCGGGGGCTCCTCGGTGTATTTGCCGCTGCCGCCCGGTTTGTAGGCGACGACCTCGTTGCGCATGACGTCGAGCACGTGGCTGAAGCCCGGGCCCGCATCGAGCGGCAGGGCGAGGGGGAATACATTCCGGCCGAAGTGCGCGCGGGCGGCCTCGACGATCGCGTCGAACTGCGTGTTGGCCTTGTCGAGCCCGTTGACGACGAAAATTTTCGGCAGGCCGAAGCGGGTGGCGTAGTCCCAGGCCGCGTCGGTGCCGACGCCGATGCCGTGGGCGGCGTTGATGACGATGAGGGCGAAATCGCCCACGCGGAGCGCCCCGAGGCCCTCGCTGATGAAGTCGGCGTAGCCCGGACAATCGAGAAGGTTGAATTTTTTGCCCATCCACTCCGTGTGGAGCAGCGAGGCGTGCACGGAGATCTGGTGCTGCTTTTCGCTGGCGTGGTAGTCCGAGACCGTCGTGCCGGCGGCGATGGTGCCCATGCGCCCGATGCGGCCGGAGCACAGCAGCATCGCTTCGGTGAGGAGCGTCTTGCCGGCGGAAGCATGGCCGAGCACCGCGAAATTTCTCAGGTCGGAAGAGGCGTAGTCTTTCATGAACCGAGGGGTTGGGGGTTGGATCCACGCAGAGGCGTGGGACAAGTCGCCGCACTTTAGAGGGAGCTGGCGCCGGATGCTCCGCATCCCTTGCGCGTTTGCTTGCGGATCTTGGTCAGTATGCCCCCAAAGCCAAGTCCAACGGCGGGCGGGTGGGGGCTCGTTACCGGGTCGCGCCCAGCCGCTCCCGCCCGTGCGGTTGCGTCAGGTCGAGCAACGGCCCGAGGGGCACGATCTGCGTCGGATTGAGCTCCGTGTGCGTCACGTAGTAGTGCCGCTTGATGTGGTCGAAGTTCACCGTCTCCGCGATCCCGGGCGTCTAATAGAGGTCCTGCAGGTAGCCCTGGAGATGGGGGTAGTCCACGATCCGGCGCAGGTTGCACTTGAAGTGCCCATGGTAGACCGCGTCGAAGCGGACCAGCGTGCAGAACAGCCGCCAGTCGGTTTCCACCGGGGCGGCGCCGAACAGGAACCGCCGCGTCGCGAGCCGGACCTCCAGCGTGTCGAGCGTCGCGAAGAGCGTGCGCACCGCTTTTTCGTAGGCGGCCTGGCGCGAGGCGAAACCGGCGCGGTACACGCCGTTGTTCACGTTTTCGTAGATCAGCGCGCTGAGCGTGGCCTGCTCCGCGGCGAGCGCGGCGGGAAACAGGTCCGGCGTGTCGTCGCCCGGGCGGGCGAACGCGTCGTTAAACATCCGGCAGAGGTCGTCCTCGGAGTTGTTGACGATACGGCGCGTCTGCTTGTCCCACAGCACCGGCACGGTCCAGCGGCCGCGGAAGCCCGGGTCGCTGGCAAGGTAGGCTTCGCGCAGGAAACCGAAGCCGTTGACCGGGTCCCGCGAAAAGCCCGGTCCGTCGCGAAACGCCCAGCCGCGCTCGTCGCGTACGGGATCGACCACGGTGAGGCCGATCGCGGCGTCGAGTCGTTTCAGGTGGCGCACGATGACGGTGCGATGGGCCCATGGGCAGGCCAGCGAAACGTAGAGGTGATAACGTCCCGGTGTGGGGACGTAGGGCGTCGAGCCGTCGGTCCGCACTGAGGCGTGAAACGCGTCCTCCTGGCGTTCAAACTCACCCGACTCGTCGGCTTCGTCCGGAAACTGGCTGCGTGCGGCCATGGGGAAAAACCATAGCGGCGGCGGTGCCTCGATGGCCAGCGTTCATGTGAAAAGCCCCGCCGCCGGGGGTGGGCCCAGTTTCCTCCGACGGCGCGTCCCATCCCTTCTGGGCGTGGATCACATCGGTCCGGTCGCGCGGATCGTTTTCAAACTCGTCGTTTCCACGGCACAGTCGGGCGGACGGGTCTGCCGCCGATAATCTCGTGATTGCGCCACGTCCTCCACACCGCTACTCGGAAACATGGCCCGCTTCCTCGTCTTGATCGTGCTGAGTTCCTTCGCGCTGAGCCGTGCATTGGCGCAAGCGGCCCCCGAGCCGGCGGTCCGCCTCGCGGAGGTGGTGGTGACGCCGAGCCGGTTTGGCGTGGCGGACCAGAAGCTCGCGATCGGGGCGTCGCTCACCAGCGCCGAATTGGAAACGCTGCCGCAGATCGGCGACGATCTCTACCGCTCGATCGCGCGGCTGCCGGGGCTGGCGGGCGACGATTTTACCGCGAGTTTCTGGGTGCGCGGCGCGCCGAATGGCGAACTGCTGGCCCGCCTCGACGGCGTGGAGCTGATCGAGCCCTTTCACCTCAAGGACATCGAGGGCGCGCTCTCGATCGTCGACCCGCAGGTGGTGCAGCGCCTCGATTTGATGACAGGTGGCTTCACGGCGGAGTTTGGCAACCGGTCCGCTGCGGTGCTCGCGATGGAGACGAAAACGCCGACGGCGTCGCGCAGTTCCGTCGGGCTCAGCCTGACGGGAGTGGGGGCGAGCAACCAGGGCGTCCTGGCCAATCAGCGCGGGCGCTGGCTGGTCGCGGCGCGCCGGGGTTATCCGGACGTCGCGCTCAAGGTCGCCGGGCGCGACGACGAGGTGAGTCCGAGGTATTGGGATGCGATGGCGAAATTCGAGTATCAGGTCGCGCCGGCGCACACCGTTTCGTTTCACGTGCTGCACGCCTCGGACACGCTGCGCTATCAGCGCGACAAGGGGCGCACGCTCAACAGCAGTTACGACAGCGACTACGTGTGGGTGCGCTGGCGGGCGACGCCGACGCCGCGGTTGACGGGTGAGACGGTGGTCGCGCTGGCGCAGCTCGGCTGGAACCGCGATGGCGACGGCGCGCTCGACGGCTTTCCCTTTGCCCTGCACGACCGCCGCCGGCTCGACCTCGCGAGCCTGCGCAGCGAGTGGAGTCTCGCGTGGGGCGAACGCGTGCTCTGGCGCGGCGGCCTGGAGGCGCAGCAGGGCCGCAGCCGCTACGACTACACCCTCTTGCACCAGCGCACCGTGGTCAGTGACAGCCGCCAGGTCGTGGAGACGCAGGCGGTGAACACCCGGCTGCGGCCCGAGGGCAACGCCTCGGGCGGATTCGTGGCGGTGCGCGTGCGGCCGTGGGCGGCCCTGACGGTGGAGCCGGCGCTGCGTTACGACCGCCGGGATCACGCCGGGGACAGTGCGGGGAGCCCGCGGCTCAACGCCTCGCTCGCGCTCGGCGGTGCGACGGTGCGCGCGGCCTGGGGCATCTACCGCCAGTCGGTCGGTCTGCACGAGCTGGATGTCGCGGCGGGCGAGACGACGTTTCATCGCGCGGCGCAGGCGGAGCATCGCGTCATCGGCATCGAGCGGGCGCTGGGGCGCGGCACCTTGTTCCGCGTGGAGGCCTACGAGCGCCGGACCACGCGCCTGCGGTCGCACTGGGAGAATCTCGACAACGCCTACGACTTGTTTCCCGAGGCCCAGCCCGACCGCGTGCGGCTCGATCCGACGCAGGCGCGGGCGCGGGGCGTCGAGGCGCTGCTCTCCGGCCGGCCGGATCCGCGGGTGACGTGGAATGCCAGCTACGCGCTCGCCCGCACCGAAGAACTGTTGGGCCGCGCCTGGGTGCCGCGGGCGCGTGACCAGCGGCATACGGTTTACGCGGACGCAACGTACACACCGAACCCGCGCTGGTCGGTGAGCGCCTCGTGGCAGTATCACAGCGGCACGCCCACGACCGACGTCGTCTATTCACTCGCCACGCTCACGAACGGGCGCCGGGTGCTGGTTTCCGCCAACGGCCCTGTCTACGGACTGCGGCTGCCGGCGTATCACCGGCTCGATCTGCGTGCCACCCGGCGGATCCACGTCCGGCGGGGCGACCTGCGCGTCTTTCTCGACGTGTTCAACGCCTACGACCGCGTCAACCTGGTGGGTTACGATCACCGCGTGACGGTGACGGGCACGCAGGTGACCGACGTGAAAAAGCCACGGGAGCAACTGCCGCTGCTGCCGAGCGCGGGCGTGAGCTGGGAATTCTGAGCGCTACGCCTTCGGCCGGAACACCGCGGGCGCGCCGGCGGCGGCTTCGAGGCGCGGCCCGCCGATGAGATCGATGCAGTAGGGGATCGCGGGGAACACCGCCTCGAGATTCTCGCGGATCGCCTTGGGCCGCCCGGGGAGATTCACGATCAGCGTGCGCCCGCGGATGCCCGCGGTCTGGCGCGACAGGATGGCGGTCGGCACGAATTTCAACGACGCGCTGCGCATCAGTTCGCCGAACCCTGGCAGCATTTTTTCGCACACCGCGGCCGTGGCCTCGGGCGTGACATCGCGCGGCGCGGGGCCGGTGCCGCCGGTGGTGACGACGAGGCAGCAGCCCGCCTCGTCCGCCATGCGGCGCAACTCCGCCTCGATCACCGGGCGCTCGTCGGGAATCACGCGGTAGTCGGTTTCGAACGGCGTCGCCAGCCACCCGCGGAGGAGATCCACGCAGGCCTTGCCGGGGATGTCTTCGTAGACGCCGGCGCTCGCGCGGTCGGAAATGTTGAGGACGCCGATTTTGGGAATCATGGGAATTGGAGCGACGAGGTGAAAACCAAATGGGGAAAGCGGGAAATCAGGAACCGAAATTTTGAACGGGCCGGATCGTGCCGGCGGCTACGGCGATGAGTCTGTCGCGTCGAGGGAACGGAACTGTTCAATGATTTGCGCGGGCGTCACACCCCGGGCCCGCAGCGTGCGGAGGGAAAGCGCGTCGTGGCGCTTGGCGAGGCGCACGCCGGCTTCGTCCTTCATGAGCGCGCAATGATAGTAGGCCGGGGCGGGGTGGCCGAGCGCGCCCAGCACCAGCAACTGGCGGAAGGTGCTGCGGATGAGATCCTCGCCGCGCACGACCTCCGTGATGCCGAGTTCGGCATCGTCGAGCGCGCACGCGAGCTGGTAGCTCGGCGTGTCGTCCTTCCGCCACACGAGGAAATCGCCGAAGTCGCGACCGGTGACGGCGCGCTGCGGCCCACAGGCCTCATCGTGAAATTCGAGCGGTTCGCCGTCCGGGATGCGCAGCCGCCAGTTCGTGGTGATCGTGGCCTCGAGCGGCGGCAGCGGTGCGTCCGCGGGCGGCCGGAAGTGCGCCGGGTAGACGGGCTCGTCGTCCGCACCGCCCTCGTGCGGCGCGCCGGCGGCCTCGATCACGTCGCGGCGGGTGCGGGTGCAGGGATAGATCAGATTCGCGGCGTGCAGCTGTTCAATCGCGGCGCGGTAGTGCGGGCGGCGGTCGCTTTGCGAAATCATCGGCTCCTCCCAAGTGAACCCCAGCCAGCGCAGGTCCTCGATCATCTCGGCGACGAAATCCAAGCGGAACCGCACGGCATCGAGGTCGTCGTTTCGCAGCAGCAGCGTGCCACCGGCGGCACGGGCGCGTTCTTGGGCGATCCAGAATGTCCGCGCGTGGCCCAAGTGGAGATGGCCCGTGGGCGAGGGGGCGAGCCGACCGAGATAAGGGCGCGTATGGGAAGCCACGACGGAACGGACATAGCGCCCCGGCCGGACTCCGCAACCCAAGGGTGTATTCTGCCCACCGGCCTTTCCCCGGATCCCATCGTGCTCCTTCTCGTTCGCCCCGATCGACGATCCCGGCCGAATCTTCGCCATTTTTGTTCGTGCCAATCCGGTGCCGTTCGTGATTCCTCGGCGCGCATGACGCGGCTCCTCTGTGTTTACTGCTCCTCCAGCGATCGCCTCGATCCGAAGTATGCCGCGGTGGCCGCGGAGCTCGGGCGCGAGATGGTCGTGCGCGGCTGGGGTCTCGTCTACGGCGGCGGCAAGACCGGCCTCATGGGGGCGGCGGCCCGCGCAGTGAAACAAAGCGGCGGCCGGGTGGTGGGCGTCATCCCGGAGTTCATGAAGGCGCGCGAGCTGGCCTTCGACGAGGCGGACGAACTGCACACGGTGATCACCATGCGCGAGCGCAAGCTCCTCATGGAGACGCACGCCCATGCCTTCGTCGCGCTGCCGGGCGGGTGGGGCACCCTCGAGGAAATCATGGAGATCCTCACGCTGCGGCAGCTCGACGTGGTGCGGAAGCCGTGCGTGCTGCTGAATCAGGACGGATTCTACGATCCGCTGCTGCAGCTCTTCGAAACGATGCTGCGGGAGAAATTCTTCAAGCCGTCGAACATGGACCTGTTTCGTGTGGCGCGCACCGTCCCGGAGATTTTCACCCAGATCGAGGCCGCGGCGGGCGCGAAGGCCGAGACGAAGTGGTTCGAAACGCGATGACGGCCGATCCGCGCGCCGGTGTGTTCCGGCTCTTGCGCGCTCATGCGGCGCGGCCGCTCGACGCGCATGAGGCCGCGCAGACGGCGGAGACCATCCGGTTTGTCGCGGCGCATGCGGATTGCCTGCTGCGCTCGTGCGCGCCGGGGCACCTCACGGGCTCGGCGTGGATCGTGAGCCCGGACCGCACGCGCACGCTGCTGACGCACCATCACAAGCTCGACAAGTGGCTGCAACTCGGCGGCCACGCGGACGGGGACGGCGATCTCGTGGCGGTGGCGTTGCGCGAGGCGCGGGAGGAGAGCGGGTTGACGCGACTGCGCGTGCTCTCCGGGGAGATTTTCGATTTCGACCGGCATCTGATTCCGGCGCGGAAATCCGATCCCGAACACTATCATCACGACCTGCGTTTCCTGATCGAAGCGGACCCGGACGAGCCACTGATCATCTCCAGCGAGTCGAAGGATCTGGCGTGGGTCGAGGTGACGCGGGTGACGGCGCTGAATCCCGAGGAATCGATGGCCCGGATGGTGCGCAAGACGCCGGCCGCGGGCGGGTGACCTTGCGGTGGCCGCCCCGAAGACGGCGATCTTCCCGCCGCGTTATTCCGGGAACAGCGAACGATCGATGCCCGGGATGATGCGGAGGGCGTTTTTGTAGTAGATCTTTTTGAGCACGGCGTCGGGGAGGCCCATGCCGTACATCGGCCAGAAGGCGTGGTATTTCTTGTGATAGGGGAAATATTCGTCCTCGGTCTCGAACACCCGGAAGTAGGTGGCGTATTCGGAGGGCACCCAGCTGTCCTTGCCGAAAAGAATACGGTCCTGGTAGCGCTCGAAGAACTTGCGCGCCGCGCGGGGCTGGCGGCCGAGTTCGGCGATGATGGCCCCGGTCTCGACGTTTACGTTGGGCATCTCGTCGAGGAAGGCACCGAGTTTGGTGAGATCGTTGGCGTGCCAGTCGAAATGCGCGGCAATGAAAGTGGTCTTGGGGTGGCGCTTGAAGATGGCGTGCTGTTCGCGGATCAACTGCTCGAAACCGGGCCCGCTTTCACTCTGGCGCCGGCCCGGGTGGGTGATGAGTTCAAGCCAGCGTTCGTTATTCTCGTCCATCGGATCCCAGAAGGAGCGGGGCTCGCCGGTGTGGATGAGGACCGGAATCCCCAGCTCGCCGCACTTGGCCCAGATCGGGTCCATGCGCGGGTCGTCGATCGGGATGCGTTGGCCGTTCTGGTCCTTCGTGGTCATCCCGAAATTTTTGAAAAACTTGAGGCCCCGGGCGCCGGCGGCGTGATCGGCCACCAGTGCAGCCACGGCCTTTTCGGTCCAGCCTTCACGGCCGAAGCCGCCGAAAGTCACGTTCGCGAAGACGAGGAGGCGGGACGGCGCGGCGGTCTTGATCCGGGCGGCAGCGGCTGAAAGGAACGTGCCGCTGCCACCGCTGAGATTCACCATGGTGGTCAGGTTGAGCTCGTCCATCTGGCGCAACAACGCGGGCAGATCCTGGCTCCGGAAGTCGCGCTGGTGATTGTGCACGTCGATGAACGGGAACTTGGCGCGGGTCAGGGGCTGCTCCGGGACGACGAGCGTCGACTTGGGGTTGTACGTTTCGAAGTCGATCCGGGGCGCCGTGGAATCGGCGGCCGGCAGGCGCCCGGCGATGACGCCGAGCAGGAGGGACAGGCGGAGGATAAGTCGCATGGGACGGGGGAGAAGCTGGTTTCGCGCGATCAGACGGGCGCGGCGGCGTTCAGCCGAGCAGGAGTTTCGAGGCGCCTTTCGGCAGCGCAAAGCAGGCGATGACTTGCCCGCCGTCGCGGCACCACGTGCCGGGGGCGAGCTGGAGCGGGGCTTTGACCTCGCGCAGTTCCGTGCGCACGGGGCCGGACTGCAGCGCGGGCGGCCGGCTGGGCGGGCCCGGCCAGCGCACAGTGAACTCGGGGCAGGCGAAGGGCGCCTTGAAGCCGATGCTGTCGGCGGTGCGCTCGATCCGCGTCAGTTCCTTCGCCGCCCAGTAGCGTGACACCTCGCTCAGTTTCATCCAGTGCAGGTGGTCGAAGCGCGCGTGCAGGCGGCGCACGACTTCCTGAAAAACTTTAAAGCCGGTTTCCTGGCCGTTGTAGTAGATCCCGGTCCAGTGGGCGACCATGAGCGCCGGTTCGCCGCGGCCGATGATGTCGACCATGCGGCCCGACTGTCCGTCGGCCGTGATGAACTTGTCGGCGCCGCCGGGCTCGGTGCAATCCCAGCCGCCCGTCCAGTCGCCGGTGCAACCGATGGTGTGCACAACGCAGCGCGGATCGGGACCGTCGAGCCCCGAGACGTTTTGCACGAGCGGGGCCACACTTTTGGCGCCTTCGGAATACAGGTCGCGGAAATAATGCGGGATCTCGGCGCCAAAGACGTCGCGCACCGACTCGAACGTGGCCTGCGCGAGCTGCGGCCGCGCCCGGTTGCCAAAGCCCCCGGGCGTGGTGATGCCTTCGCAGGGCAGCCCGATGTTTTTGAGAATGCGCAAGGCATACGCGAGGTAGTTGGCGATTTCGTCGGCGGAGCGGCCGGTCGTCCAATCCCAGTTCTCCATGAACTTTGGCGAAAACTCCGGGAAGGGGTGCCCGGTCTTGAGGTCGATCACGCGGGTGTGCGTGACCATCTCGGGATGGATGTCCCAATTGGGCATCATCAGCGTGCGGACGAGCTCGATGCTCTGTTCCAGCTCGCGCTGCGTCCAACCCGGCAGCATGCGGTCGAGCCGGCCGACGGCGGCGGGATAAGGCACGATGCTGTATTTTCCTTTCACGCCGTGCTGCGCGCACCACTCGCCGAACTTGCGCACGAACGCGTCCGGAATCTCCACCGGCCACTCGCGCCAGCGGAGGCGGGCGTGATGCGAATCCGGCCCGAGCACCTGGGCGAACTGCGGCACGGAGTAGTGGTTCAGGTTCACGAGGCACGTCGAGTCGTCGATGATGAGGGCGACGGGCACGCGGTGGCGCGGGTTGAGCACGGTCACGTCCGCGCTGGCGGGCGGGCGTTCGCCCGGCACCTGGGCGAGCAGATCGCTGGCGAGGCAGGCACCGGTCGTAACGGCGGCGCGTTGCAGAAAATCCCGGCGGTTCAGGGGCGTCATGGAGTGGCGGAGCGTCCCCGTTCCCTGCAATGCGATCAAGCCCGGGATTCGGCCGCGCCGCCGGCCGTGGCGAACGTGTGGCCCCGCCGCTCATCTCGTCCCGCGTCCCCCGCGGCCCACTCTCCGGGCATTCGCCCGTTGACGGCCACCGGGCAGGGGTTTTGGCTCCCGTCCCCGCCGCACGAAACCTTTTTTTAAAACGAAGCGGCGGCTTGGTTTTCTCCCGGACTTTCGAACTCCCGACTTTTGCTCCCTCTCACTCCAAGACCTTCCCCTATGAAAAACAGACGCGAATTTATCAAAAGCGGCATGGTTGGCACGACCGGCATCGCCATCGGCGCCATGGGCTTCAGCGCCAAGTCCTACGCGGCCATCGCCGGCGCCAATGACCGCATCACCATCGCGGTGATCGGCATCCGCAATCAGGGCACGGTGCATCTCACGAACTACTGCGGCCTGAAGAGCAGCCATAACGTCAGAATCAAGACCATCTGCGACACCGACGAGCAGTTGTTCGCGCCGGGATTGAAGCTGATTGCGGACAAAACCGGGGACAAGCCGGGCACGGAATGGGACCTGCGGGCGGTATTCGACGACAAGCAGATCGACGCGGTCTCGATGGCCATTCCGAATCATTGGCACGCGCTCGCGACGGTCTGGGCGTGTCAGGCCGGCAAGCACGTCTACATCGAGAAACCGGCCTCCCACAATATCTGGGAAGGCCGCAAGATGATCGAGGCGGCGCGCAAGTATGGCCGGCGGATGCAGGTCGGGCTCAACAACCGCTCCTCCACCAACGTCCGGGATGCGATCCAGTTCTTGCACGAGGGCGGCATCGGCGAGCTCTACATGGCCCGCGCGCTGTGCTTCAAAGCGCGCGATTCCTACGGCATGGTCAAGGATGGCCAGCCGCCGGCGACGTTCCATTACGACCGCTGGCTCGGGCCGGCGCCCTATCGTCCGTACAACGAGAAGCGGAGCCACTACAACTGGCACTGGTATTGGGACACCGGCAACGGCGACACCGGCAACACCGGGCCGCACCAGCTCGATCTGGCCCGCTGGGGGATGAACAAGAACGAGCATCCCGTTTCGGCGTATTCCGCCGGCGGCATCTTCGGCCTGCGGCGGGATGAACTGCCCGCGGAAAGCCGGGCGAAGGGCGTCCGCGTCTACGGTGGCGTCGAGACCTACGGCCGCGACAAGACCTTGCAGGAAACGCCCAACACGCAGACCGCCGTCTACAAATACCGCGACGGCACGATGATCGAATTTGAAGTGCGCGGCCGTTACACGAACCACGAGGGCAGCCGCGGCCAGGAAGTCGGTAATTTGTTTTTCGGCTCGGAAGGCTGGCTCGAAATCGACGGCAACAACTGGAAGGCTTTCCGCGGTCGCAAAAAAGAGCAGTTTGCCGGATCGAAGGAGGGCAGCGCCCGCGAGGGAAATCATTGGGGTAATTTTCTCGATGGGATCCGCGCCGGGAAGGACGAGGCCCTGCACGCCGACATCAACGAGGGGCATTATTCCTCCGCGCTGCCGCACCTCGCCAACATTTCCTATCGGGTGGGCCGCGAAGTGAAGTTCATGGGCGAATATGAGAAATTCGCCAACGATCCCGAGGCCGACACGCTGCTGCGGCGGGTCTACCGTCAGCCCTATGTGGTGCCGGAGAGTGTCTGACGACCCCGCGAGCGGCTTGGGATAAGGCGGCGAAAAGACAACCGGTCCGGCACGGCGCTCAACGGCCTGCCGGGACGGGTGCGTTGAACTCCGTCCCGCCGATGAACACGCGCCGGACGCCGAGGGATTTGTCGAGCACCAGCACGTCCGCGCGCTTGCCCACCGCCAGGCTGCCGATGCTCGTGTCCAAGCCCACGCGTTCCGCGGGGGTCAGGCTGCCCATGCGCACGGCGGCGACGATGCCCGCGCTCGTCTGTTCCTTCATGACCCGGACCATCGTGTCCATGCCGACGACGGAGCTCGCGAGTCCCGCTCCCGGCTGGAAGCCGACCTTGCCATCGCTCTCGAACCACTCGCCGTCGGCCTCGGGGCCAAAGCGATAGGTGCCCGGCGGCATGTCGAGCGCGCGGTTGGCATCTGTGACCACGCACAGGCGGTCGGCGCCTTTCATGACGAAAGCGAATTCCAGCAACTCGGGCGCGAGGTGGCAGCCGTCCGCGATCACCTCGGTGCTCATCTCGTCCCGCATCAAAACGAATTGCTCCATGCTTCCCTGCGACGGCGTCCCCAGCCGCGTGCGAATGCTCGGCACGGAACTCATCGCGCACCAGAAATGATCGACGTGGCGCATGCCGGCCTGGAACGCGCGTTCCATCTCGGACCAGCTCGCGTCGGAATGCCCGCAGGTGACGAAGCAGCCGCGGCGCGTCGCCTCGCGATAAAATTCCTCCGCGCCCGGCAGTTCGGCGGCGCAGGTCGCCACGCGGATGATGCCCCGGTCGAAATGCTCGCGGTATTCCGCCGGATCGGGGTCGCGTCGCCCGCTCTTCAGATGGCAGCCGACTTTTTCCTCGGCGAAATAGGGCCCGTAAAAATGCACGCCGGCGATGCGCGCCCCGTCGCCCACCTGCCACCGCTGTTGCACCGTCTGGCACGCGTCGAGCATCGCGGAGATTTGCGCGCGCGAGCCTGTCGTGGTGGTCGGAAAAATCGTCGTCGTGCCATGCCGGGCGTGGGCACGGTTGGCCGTGATCACGGCCGCCGGGTGGCCGTCCATGAAGTCCGCCCCGGCACCGCCGTGCACGTGGATGTCGACGTAACCCGGTCCGATGAGACCGCCGTTGTCCGCTACCACTTGAGCGCCGGCGGGAATATCAACATCGTCCCGCGGGCCGATCTCGGCGATCACGCCACCGCGGCAGACGACGACGCCGTTTTCAAGCAGCCGGTCGGCGAGGATGAGGGTTCCGGTGAAAACGACGGCGGATGCGGGAGAGGACATGGCCCGACGCTAATGGTGTCGGCCGCCGGATGCCAAATGCGTTTCACGCGCCGGTGCGGGGCGACGATTATCACGGACAGGGAAGCGCGGGGCACTGCGCGGCGATGCCCGGTGGAGGGAAATTCAAGGCCGGCGGTCCCAAGCCAACAAGTCAACTAATGGCTGACTTGTGGGCTGGGAGATTTGCCGCGGAGGGTGGCGCGACGGAGGGGGAGACGCGGGAACCGGGAGGCGGGCCGGCGCGTGGCTCGTCACTTGTGTTGCCCGATTCCGCCGCCACACTTGCAGGTGCCATGAAGCACCCCCTTACTCGCGTTGCCCGACTCGTCCCGATTTTTCTTTTGAGCGTGGTCGGAGCCATTGCCCAGACGACCAAGCCGGCGCTGTTCGCGCTCATCGACGAGCACAAGAAAGCGTATGAAGACATCGCGCTCCAGATTTGGAACCTGGCCGAGATCGGTTACAAGGAGGTGAAGAGTTCGGCGCTCCTTCAGCGCCAGCTGCAGGGCGAGGGCTTCGCCGTGCAGGCGGGCATTGCGGGGATTCCGACCGCCTTTGTCGCCACGTTTGGTTCGGGTTCGCCCGTGATTGGGATCCTCGCGGAGTATGACGCGTTGCCGGGCGTGTCGCAGGAGGCGACGCCCGAGAAAAAGGCGCGGCCGGGTAGCGAGGCCGGCCACGCCTGCGGTCACCATTTGTTTGGTGCGGGGTCGATTCAGGCCGCGATTGCCGTGAAGGAGTGGATGAAGGCCACCGGTCAGAAAGGCACGCTCCGGGTCTACGGCACGCCGGCGGAGGAGGGCGGTTCCGGCAAGGTGTACATGGTGCGCGCGGGCTTGTTCAACGACGTGGACACGGTGCTCCACTGGCATCCGTCGAACCTGAACGGCATCACCACGTCGGGTTCGCTCGCGAACAAGTCGGGCAAGTTTCGCTTCTACGGCGTGGCGTCGCATGCCTCGGCGTCGCCCGAGCGCGGTCGCTCGGCGCTCGATGGCGTCGAGTCGATGAATTACATGGTGAACATGATGCGCGAGCACGTGCCCGAGACGACGCGGCTCCACTACGTCATCACGCGGGGCGGGGAGGCGCCCAACGTCGTGCCGGCGTTTGCCGAGGTGTATTATTACGTGCGCAGTCCGAGTCGCGACATTGTGACCGAGGTCTGGGAGCGGGTGGAAAAGGCGGCTACGGGGGCCGCGCTCGGCACGGGCACCACGGTGCAGTGGGAACTGACCGGTGGCGTTCATGAACTGCTGATCAACGATACGCTGGGGCGGGTGATGCACGAAAATCTCCGGGCCGTTGGCGGCGTCACGTACTCGGCCGCGGAGCGGGCCTTCGCGCTGAAGCTCGCGCCGACGTTGGGCCCGAAGCCACCGGCGCTGGAAATCGCCGGACTCGTCGCCCCCTACGTCGCCAATCCGCCGCGTGAAACCGGCGGCTCGACCGATGTCGGCGACGTGAGCTGGACGGTACCCACCGTGGGCCTCCGGGCCGCGACCTGGGTCCCCGGCACGCCGGCGCACAGCTGGCAGGCGGTGGCGTGCGGTGGAACGACCATCGGCCTGAAGGGCATGAACGTCGCGGTCAAGACGCTGGCGGCGACGGCGGTGGACCTGTTCACCCGGCCGGAGGTGATCGCGAGGGCAAAGGCCGAGTTCGCGCAGAAGCGCGGGACGGATTTCAAGTATGCGGCAATGCTCGGCGACCGTACGCCGGCGTTGAACTACCGGGATTGAGAGTGGCGTTGGCGCCTGGCCGACCGCCTCACCCCGGACTGGGTTTAAAAAAACTGGGCCGCGCCGTCCCCGGCGCGATGGGTCGAAACGCGGCGAGGGCGCCGCGTCTCCAGCGCAGGCCGATGCAAGATGAAAGGCTACGGCCTCCCGCCCGGAGGAAGGGCGGCGCCTGCCGTCCACGGGCCGCCGGCTGGAACGGTTTCAGTTAAAATATCGCCGATTTGGAACGCCGCAGCCAGCCACCCCGGCGACGCAGCCCGGGCGTGTTTGTAACGTAATACGTGACAAACGGGTTTGAGCTTTCCGGCTGCGGAAAAAATTAGATTGCCCTACTCCGGCAGGGTCACCCGCGCCTTGACCCACGCGTCGATGACGGGGAGTTCGCGCTGCTTCACGGCGGCGACATGGCGGATGCGGTCCGCGGTCTTGGCGGCCTCGGCGAGCGCGTCGGGGGAAAAGTTTTTGCGCACGTACTCCTCGAGTTCGTCGGCCCGGGCGGGGTCGCTGAACGCGCCGAGGATGCCCGGCACGTAGCGGTTGGCGCCAAACTGGGTGACCTGCTTGAGCAGGGCCGGCATGTGCTCGCGGGCAAAATCCCACGCGAGCGCGGCGTGTTCGCCCTCCGCGGCGACGCGTTCGATGTTGGCGGTGGATTCGGAGACCGACATTTCGTCGTCGAGGCTGAGCGCCAGGGTTTCGTGCGCGAGCGCCGGGTCGCCGGCTGATTGCATCGCGGCGTAGGCACGGCGCTTGTCCTCGGTGGTGCGGGCGGCGCGGGCGAGGGCGTGCAGTTTGTCGTAGATTTCGCGCGAGGCATGGCGGCCGACCACGCGCAGCACCGGGCCGCGGAGATCGCCGGGGAGGGTCGCAGGATCCTGCAGGAAAGCCTCGAAGCGGCGCAGGCATTCGTCGATCACGGGCTGGTGGCCGAACCCGCCGAGGAGGCCGATGAGTTGGGCGCGGAGCGCGGCATCGAGCGACGACTCGCCAACGGCCGGCGCCCAGCCGAGGCGCGCGAGTTGCGGCGCGAGCAGGCGCACGGTCCAGGCTTGAAACGCGCGGCGACCGCGTTGTTCGCGCTGGAGCTGGTCGATGCCCCCGAGGCGGTCGATGATCTCCGCGAGCACGGTGGGTTCGCGGCTGGCGCCGAGTTTTTCCGCGAGGTCGAGCCAGGCCGGGGCGGGCAGCCGGGCGGCCTCCACCAGCGCCCACGTATCCGAAAGGAGATTCAGTTGATCGGCGATCGGGAGGGTCGCGATCCGTCCGCGCAATCCCCCGGCCAGCCCATCGTCGTAGAGCACGCGATAGTAACCCGTGCTGCCGACGTTGGCCTTCACGGTGCCGGTCGCCCCGGCGGGCCACGGCACGGTCGCGGTGGGTTCCTCAAGGAGAATCACGGTGGGTGCGCCGGGTTTTTCCGGGTTCGCGAGGGTCACGGGAATTTTCCACGTGAGCGGCGCGGCCTGGGGATCGTTGAGCGTGAAACGCGTCTGCGCGAGTTTCAGCGCGCGGTTGTCGGGGGTTGGGGACACGAGCACGACGGGGAAGCCGGGCTGCTCCGTCCAGCCGGCGGCGAGCGCGACGACGGGTTTGCCGGAGGCCTCGGCGAGCGCGGCCCAAAGATCCGCCGTGGTGGCGCTGGAGAGCTGGTGCTTCGTGAGGTAGCGCCGGAGGCCGTCGCGGAAAGTGTCGTTGCCGAGGTAGGCCTCGAGCATGCGGAGAAAGCTCTGGCCCTTTTGGTAGGAAATGACGTCGAACGCGTCGCCGGCTTGGCTCTCGTTGGCGATCGGCTGCTGGATCGGATGCGTGGTCCGGCGGGCGTCGAGCTCCATCGCGCGTTCCTTCGCGGCGTTGGCCCGCGGCCAGAGCTGCCATTCGGGATTGAGCGCGTCGGAGCTCTTCGTGCCCATCCACGAGGCGAAACCCTCGTTGAGCCAGAGGTTGTCCCACCACGCCATGGTGACGAGGTTGCCGAACCACTGGTGGGCCATCTCGTGCGCGATGATTTGGAAGACGCGTTCGCGCTGGGCCTGCGGGCTCGATGCCGGGTCGAAGAGCAGGGAGTTTTCGATATAGGTGATGGCACCCCAGTTCTCCATCGCGCTGAAGCGGGCGAAGGCGGCGGGCACCGCGATCTGGTCGAGCTTCGGCAGCGGATAACGCACGCCGAAATACTGATTGTAGTAGGCGAGAATGCGCTGCGTCGCTTCGAGCGCGTAGCCGGCGGTGGCACGCTTGCCCTCGGTGGTGAGGATGCGGAGTTTCACGCCGTCCTGCTCGCCCTCGACGGCCTCGAATTCACCGGCGTAGAGGGCGACCAGGTAGCTCGCCATCGACGGCGTGCGGTCGAACGTCACCGCCTTCAGGCCGCCCGCGAGCGCCGTCTCGCGCACGGCCGGCATGTTGCCGACGGCCATGAGCTTTTCGGGGACCACCAGCGTGATGTCGTAGGTCGCGCGGTAAACGGGTTCGTCCCAGCACGGAAAAACCCGGCGCGCATCGGTCGGCTCCATTTGCGTGCCGAGCATGACCTTGTCGCCGTTGGCGGTGGGGTATTTATCGACGAAGAAGCCTTGGGCCTGCGTGCCGATTTTCCCGCGATAGCCGAGGACGACGGTGTGCCGGCCGGCGGGCAATTCCGCGGGCAGCGTGAGGGTGAGCGTTTGCTTCGACGCGTCGACCCGGGTGGTGAGCGGTTGGGGGCGGGCGGGATTGTCGGCGAGTGCTGCCGATTCGATTTCGAGTTCGAGCGCGTTGAGCACGAGTTCCCGGACTGGTTGCAGCACATCGAGCTCGATGCGCGCGGTGCCGGTGGTGGTGCGCGCGACGAGATCCGGTTGAATGCGCAGTTCGTAGTGGCGGGGCACCGCCGTCTTCGGCAACTGGCCGGGCGTCTCGGCAAACGAGAACGGTTTC
Organism: Opitutia bacterium; assembly: GCA_947474935.1. GTDB lineage: Bacteria > Verrucomicrobiota > Verrucomicrobiia > Opitutales > Opitutaceae > ER46. The sequence continues at coordinate 58,459 of CANJKL010000021.1, read as the reverse complement.
TCGGCGAAGAGCGCGGCGGGCAGGAGCAGGGCAAGGAGCGACGCGACGGGGAGGGGAAGGCGCATGAGAACAGAGGAGGTGCGGGTAAGTTTCGGGAGCAAAGAAAAAGGTCAGGCCGAAATGGCGGCGAGCCGGCCGGCGTCTATGGGGCGATTTTCAGGATCCGGTGGTTGTAGCTGTCGGTGATGTAGAGCGTGCCATCGCGGTGGACGGTCACGCCGTGGGGCCGGTTGAGTTCGCACTGGTCCGGTGGGCCGCCGAGGCCGGCGGTGCCCTTCCTGCCGTTGCCGGCCACGCGCAGGATTTTTCCCGTGGCGGGCACGTATTTGCGGATAAGGTGATTTTCCGCGTCGGCGATGATCACGTTGTCGTCGCGGTCGATGCAGAGGTGCTTCGGGCCGTTCAAGGCGGCCGCCCGCGCGTCGCCACCATCGCCGGAGTTTCCTTTTCGGCCGGTGGCATTCACGACCGTGCGGATTTTGCCGTCGTGGCCGACGACGCGCAGCGCATGGCCCGTGCGTTCGAGGATGTAGACATTGCCGTGGCGATCGACGGCGACGGCGCGGGGATCGACCAGCGGGGCCTCGGTGGCGATGGCACCGTCGGCCGGAACCCCTTTCGCACCGTTGCCCGCCACCATGCGGGCCGCGCCGGTTTTCACGTCGATGGCGTGGACGCGTTGCAGGTCGGCGACGTAGAGGGTCGTGCCGCCCGGATCGAGGGCGATGCAATACGGGCCGGCGGCGCGGGCGCGGTCGGGCGCGGCGCTGAATCCGGGCACGCCGGTCACGGTGCCGGTGGCCGGGTTGACGCGGCGCACGCGGCCGTTCCACGTGTCGGCGATCAAGATGTCGTCGCCTGGCAGCACTGCGAGCGCATGCGGGCCGTTGAATCGGGCGGCGAGGGCGGGGCCGCCGTCGCCGGTATCGCCCGGCGCCAACTGGCCGGCGAGGTGGGTCAGCGTGCCACGTGCATCCACCTTCAGGAGACGGTTGCCCGCCACCATCTCCAGGATGAACAGGTTGCCGCCACCGTCGAAATCCACGCCGAACGGTTCGAGGAGCCGGGCCTCGGTAGCCGGGATACCCGTGCGGTCGGCGGTGCCGCCGGCCACGAGCACGATCCGGTCGGCCCGGGCGAATCCGGGGAGGAGGACGAGGAGCAGAAGGGCAAATGGCAACCGGCGGTGGAGCTTCATGGCGGGAAGGGGGAGGCCAACGTGTTCGCAGAAAACCCGGAGTCCGACAAGGGGTTCGATGCGGGGGCAAGAGGGTGGAGAGGCGAGGGAGTTTTCAGAGCATTTGGCGGTGATTTTCGGCAACCTGATTCCGCTTTTGCTTTCCTGGCATCCGTTCATGTTCCACCTCCTGAAAAGTACGGTCGCGGCTGTTTTCTTCCTCCTGTTGCTGGGCGGCTGCGCGGCGCTGCCCGACACGGAGTTTCTCACGCGGCGCTACACCAAGCAGGCGGCACGATTCGAGAGTGCCCGGGGGCCCCTGTCGGCCCGACGCAGCGCCGCGATCGTGGCCGAGCTCAAGCGCAAGGCCGGCGACCTCGATATCCTCGACCGGCAGATCACCCTCGAACAGGAGATCGTCGCCAGTCCCCTCGTGGTGGGTAACAAGGTGGTGCTGTTGCAGGACGGTCCGGCCACGTATCAGGCCATGTTCGAGGCCATCGGCCGGGCGAAGGACCACATCAACGTCGAATCCTACATCATCGATGACGGCGAAGTCGGACAACGGTTCGCGGACTTGCTGATCGAGCGGCGGGCCCATGGCGTCCAGGTGAACCTGATCTACGACAGCGTCGGCGCGTTTGGCACGGCCGCCGGCTACTTCGAGCGCCTGAAGCAGGCCGGTGTGCAGGTGCTCGAATTCAACCCCGCCAATCCGCTGACGGCGCGGCGGCCCTGGCGGCTGACCCATCGCGATCATCGCAAGCTGCTCCTGGTGGATGGGCGGATCGCGTTCCTCGGCGGCATCAACATCGCGAGCGTCTATTCGAGTGGATCGTCCTTCGGAGGCAACGCGGGTTCGGCGCACGGGGCCACGGGCTGGCGCGATACCGACATTCAAATCGAGGGCCCGGTCGTCGCCGAATTCCAGAAACTCTTCATTGAAACCTGGACCAAGCAGCAGGACGGTCCGCCGGCGCCGCGCGACTACTTCCCTGCGGTGCCGGCCCAGGGGCGGGAAATTGTCCGCGCGATTGGCAGTTCGCCCGACGATCCGTTCAGCCTGATTTATCTGACCCTCATCTCGGCGATCACCAACGCGGAAAAGCAGGTGTATCTCGCCAACGCGTACTTTGTGCCCGATCCGCAGTTGCGGCAGGCGCTGCTCGACGCTGCGGCGCGGGGTGTGGATGTGCGGCTGATGCTCCCGGGCCGCTCCGATTCGGCGACGGCCTACCACGCGGGGCGCTCGTATTATGCGGAGTTGCTGCAGGGCCGGGTGAGGATCTACGAACGGCGGGGCACGCCGTTGCATGTGAAAACCGCGGTGGTCGACGGCGTCTGGTCGTGCGTGGGCTCCAGCAATCTCGATTGGCGCAGCGCGATCGATAACGACGAGATCAACGCGATCATGCTCGGGCAGGAATTCGCGGGCCAGATGCTGGCGGCCTACCAAGAGGACATGATCGGGTCGGACGAAATCAAACTTGAGAGCTGGCGCCGGCGCTCGCCGCTGTTGCGGCTGAAGGAGACGGCCGCGCGCCTTTTTGGCCGGCTGCTGTAGGGGCTATCCGCAGAGAGCCGGCCGAGTTCGGGCAACAGCGCAGGACGGTGCAGGCACTCACGCCACTGACGCCGCGCACCTGCTGCAGGCAAGTGCGCCCCTGCAGCCAGGGCCGCGCGAGCCGCGATACCGTCAACGCCAGCCGCACTACGGCCCGGCCGGCGCTTTGCGGGCGATATAGACCGTGCTCGCGGAATCGCGATCGAGCAGGGGATTCGGAAACGTGACGACTTCCGCCCGGGCCGTGGCGAACACGTTGGCGAGCAGTTGCTGGAATTCGGCCTCGGGCGGCTCGTCCGACCACATCGCGAAAACACCGCCGGGGTGGAGCTGCGCGGCGAGAGCCTGCAGGCCGGCCGGCGAGTAGAACGCGGCGTGGCGCGGGTGCAGCAGGTTGCGCGGCGAATGGTCGATATCGAGCAGCACCGCGTGAAACTTTCGTCCGGCCTCGAAGCCCGCCGGATCGCCCGCCAGCGCGAAAAAATCGCCATGCACCAGACGGCACCGCGGATCGCCCGTGAGCTTGGCGCCGAGCGGGACCAACCCGCGCTGGTGCCAGCCGATCACCGCTTCGAGCGCATCGATGACCCGCAACGAGCGCACGGTCGGGTGCGCGAGCGCCGCGACCGCGGTGTAGCCGAGTCCGAGGCCGCCGACCACGACGTCCCACTCGCCGGGTTCGAGCGCGCCGAGCCCGAGGTCGCTCAGCGCGACTTCCACGACGTGAAACAGGCTCGACATGAGAAACGAGTTGCCGAGATGAACCTCGTAGACGTCGAGCTCGCCGAGCATGGCGATCCGCTTCCGCCGCAAGGTGAGCTCGCCGAGCGGGGTCTGTTGGTAATCCAGCTCTTCGAAGATTTTGCTCATCGGCTGACACTGGGCGGTGGTCGGCGTAGCGCACGCTTTGAATCCGCGCGTTCCGATGGTCACCGTGGCGGGATCTTTCGCGCCGCCGTAAATCAGGCGTGACAGTGGGCGGGGAAAGTCGCTTCAACTCAGGCGCCCGATCTCCCCTTTGCCCCCATGTCGTTCACCCCGTACACCCGCCGCCGCTTTCTCCAAAACTCCGCGTTGCTCGTCGCCGCGCCGCTGATCCTGCCCCGCCGGGTCTGGTCGGCGGAGACCGCGCCCGGCAAGCGGCTCACGGTCGGTTGCATTGGCATGGGCAAGCAGATGAAGGGCCACCTCGGCAATTTCATCAACCGCGACGACGTCGAGGTGCTCGCGGTGTGCGATGTCGACACCACCCGCCGGGAAGCCGCCAAGCGGCGCGTCGACGAGGCCTACACCGCGAAGGCCGGCACGACCTACAAGGGCTGCGCCGCCTACAACGATTTTCGCGAGGTGCTTGCCCGCAAGGACATTGATTTTGTCGCCATCGCCACGCCGGATCACTGGCACGCCTTCATCGCGATCGCGGCGGTGAACGCCGGCAAGGACGTCTACTGCGAAAAGCCGCTCACCTACAATGTGCACGAGGCCGTCGAGCTCGTGAAGGCCGTGCGCAAGCACAAGCGGATCTTCCAAACCGGCTCGCAGCAGCGGTCGTCGATGGAGTTCCGCACGGCGGCCGAGCTGGTGCGCAACCGCGTCATCGGCAAGGTGGCCGCGATCAACGTCTCGTTCGGCGATCCGGCCCGGCCCTACAGCCAGCCGGTCGAGCCGGTCGAGCCCGGCCTCGACTGGGATTTCTGGTGCGGCCCGGGCCCGTTGGTCGGTTACAGTCCCTTCCTCAGTCCGCGCGGCGTGCATGACAACTTTCCCGACTGGCGCCAGACGTGGGAGTTCGGTGGCGGCATGATCACCGACTGGGGCGCGCACCACATCGACATCGCGCAGTGGGCCCTCGGCATGGATGGCAGCGGGCCGGTGGAGGTGCGCGCGCCGCAGGACTGGCAGACGGCGAAGCGCGGGGCGCAGCTCGTTTACGCCGACGGGACGTTGCTCACCCACGTCAGCGGCAAGGGCGTCTCGTTCTACGGCACGGAGGGGGAGGTGCACGTCAACCGCGGCAAGTTCGAGCTGATGCTGGCCGGCAAGACCGTCCACAAGTTCTGGGACAAGGAGGTCGACAAGGCGACGTCGCTCGAACGCGAGGTGACGCTGACCCAGCGCGAGTACCTGGCCGACGCCAAGGTGAAGCTCTACGCGAGCAAGAACCACATGCAGGATTTTCTCGACTGCGTGCGTTCGCGCCAGCTGCCGATCTGCGATGTGGCGATCGGGGCGAGTTCGGCGATCGCGTGCCACGTGATGAACTTCGCGTATCACTACGGGGCGAACGCGCGGTGGAATCCGGTGCGGAACCGGTTCGCCGACGGCGGCAGCTCGAAGTGGCTGACGCGCGACCGCTACCGCGCGGGCTGGCGGGTGTGAGGCTCCGCGCCGGCGCCTGGCGGTAATTGCCGGAGGGCGGGCGCCCAAGGTAAGGCCCCCGCGGGGCCGGACGGAATAGATTCGAACGGCGGCCCGGGCCGATCATCATCGGGGCATGTCCATCCCCGACCAACCGGCGGACCCGGCCGATGCGGCGCGGCGGATCTTGCGGTTCGAATTCGCGCCGCGGACGATCTTCGCGATCGCGGGGAAAGAAATAGGCCCGTCCCCGGCGGGGTGAAAAGCCCCGGCACTGCCTACCGCGAATAAACCACGAACCACTTGTCGTCGTAGAGGCGATGCTCGGCGACCGGCTTGAAGCCGGCGGCCGCCAGCCATGCCTGGGTTTCGTCCCTGGTGATCTGCAGAGCCTTGTCGTTCTTGTGCGGCCCGAGCTCCGGATAGAAATCGATCACGGCAATGCGCCCGGTGGCCTTCAGGTAGGGGGCGAGGTTCTTCAGGTATTCCGCGCGGTTCTCGATGTGGTGCAGCACGTCGTAGATGAAGGCCAGGTCCACGTCGCGCGCGGGCAGATTCGGGTCGGTGAACTTGCCGAGCACGGCGCGGACATTCGTCACCTTCAGCTCCGTCGCCTTCGCGGCGATGTGGTCGACGAGCCCCTGGTCGATGTCCACGGCGTAGACTTTGCCCGACGGTGAAACGGCGGCGGCGAGCGGCAGCGTGAACACGCCCGATCCGGCGCCGATGTCGGCCACCACGCTCCCCGGCTTGAGCTGCAACGCGGCGACGGCCGCATCGACTTTCAACTTCGAAACGCGGCCGGTCGAATCGAGAGTCTTCAGCCATTGGTCGGTGGGACGGGAGCCGAGCTGCGCCGCAGCCGGCTGGCAGAGGACACTGGTCGCGAGAGCGAGCAGGACGGCCATGACCGGCCGGCGGCTCCCCGGGAACGCAAATGACAACGCACGAAACACGGTGGAGGACGAAGCGGTTTTCATGAGGGGAGGGGCGGTTGGCCGGGCGGCGCGTTCAGGAAGACGCCGGCGGGCTGCTTTCGGATCCTGCCCCGCGCCGGCCGAATAACAAGAAAACCACCAGACCGGCTGCCGGCGGAGCGAGGCCGATCGCGGCCAGCCAGCCGGCATAGCTCGTCGCGGAATACAACATGCCGGCACAGGTGGCGCAGAAGATCCCGGGCAGGATGGGAAAAAACGGCACCGAAAAGGGCCGTTCCATCCCGCGGTCCTTCGCCCGCAGGACGAACAGCGAGAGCCCTGTCAGCAGAAAGAAAAACCAGAAGACGGGCGCCGTGCATTTCAACAGGGTGTCGAATCCCCCGTGGCCCTCCCACGGGATCCGGCCGAAGCCCGCGGCGGCGAGGGCGGCGTCGATGAGGCGCCGTCCGGCGTCGTGACCGACGAATAGCACCAGCGCCAGTGTGATCACCATCTGGGTGAGAATCGCCCGCCCGGGGGTGCCGCGGCGCGCGTGCCACCGGGCCAGCGGGGCAAACACCGCGAAATCGGCTCCGGCCGCCGCGGAGATGCGCGCGCCGGTGAGGATCAGGCCGTTCAGCGCCCCGAGGGCCGAGATCATCACGAGGATCGTCATCGCCTGCGCGCCCTTCGGTCCGAGGGCGCCGTGCAGGACATCCGCGGCGATCGCGCTCGAGCCCCGCGCCGCCGCGAAGCCGAGTCCGTTGAGATAGGCGGCGTTCACCAGCAGATAAATCACGGCGACTCCGGCGGTGCCCAGGAGCAGCGCGCGGGGAATGTTGCGCCGCTGGTCCCTCATTTCGGCGACGATGAACGCCGCGTCGTTCCAGCCGCCGTAGGTGTAGAGGACGAGGATCAGGGCGAGTCCGAAGCCGGCCCCGCCGGCGGAGTTCGTCGCCGCCGCCAGTACTGTCGCGGCGGGAGCCGGGTGCAGAAATCCGGCTGCGACGATGGCAGTGAGGCCGAGGGCCTTCAGGGCTGTGAGCACATTCTGCGTGCGGCGGCCCGACTCGAGTCCGGCGAGGTTGGCCAGCGAAAGCACCACGACGGCGGCCGCCGCGAATGCGGGCGCGGCCTTCGCGTCCGCCCCCGTCAGGCGCACCGCGTAGTCGGCAAAGACAAACGCCATCAGGCCGATGCTCCCGCTCATGATCACGGTGAGTTGCGACCAGCTGAAGAGAAAACCCGCCCACGGTCCAAACGCGCGCCGTAGGAAATAATAGTCGCCGCCCTGCCGCGGATAGGTCGTGGCCAACTCCGCGTAACAGAGCGCGCCGATGACCGAAAGCAGCCCGCCCAGCGCCCAGACCGCAATCGCCTCGGCGGGCGTGGCGACGCAGCTCAGGATGAATGGCGCCGTCTCGTAGATCCCCGCGCCAATCACGATCCCGACGATGATCGACACCGCATCGGCGAGACCGAGGGAGCCGTTGCCGGGGGAGTTCGGTTTGGCAGGGAGCGGCATGGGCCGGAAGTGAATCGGGCGCGAGGGGCGAAGGGCCGTCCCGCCGCGACGTTCAACGTGTCCGTCGGACTCGCCCCCCCCCCGAAGAGACGAGCGAAGCGGCTACGGCTTCTCGTGGTTCAGCACCTTCGCCGCCGTGCCGCGATAGAGGCTTTCCAGCACGGGTGCGGGAAGTTCGAGGCCGTAGTAACGCCAGCCGACGCGGCCGGGCATGTACTCATCCGCGGATTCCAGCAGCCGCCACCAGGCGCGGAACATTCGTTTTTCCCGGCCCATGTCCGACCCGAACATCACGCGATCCTGATACTTCGTGAGGAAACGCACGGCCGCCCGTGGTGTCCGTCCGACCTCGTAGTCGCGCGCTGAGATGTCGAGGTAGAGATTCGGATGGGTGTCCAGCACGCGGCTGAGCGTGGCGAGGTCGTTGCCCTGGTTGCCGAGATGGCAGGCGATGAACGTGGTGCGGGGATTGCGGGCCACCGCGCGGTCGCGCTTCACCAGCAGTTCCGCATAGGAGGGCACGTCCTTCCCGTATTGGCTGAAGTGTTGGTAGTCCGGGGAGCGTTCCTGGTAGACGTCGAGCGGCTGCCAGGCCGACGGATGATCGCTCACGTGAATGGTGACCGGGATTTTCAGCTCGGCGCAGGTGCGCCAGAACGGGTCGAGCCGCGGATCGTCGACGTACAATCGCTTCGGCCGCGGCATGCCGGCGGGGCCGTAGCCCCAGCCCTTGTCGGAGAGCTCGCCAACCCCGCGGGCGCCTTTCTTGAAACAACGCACCAGTTCGGCGGCGGCGCGTTCCGGATAATCCGGTTGGTCGAGATCGGTCAGGAGCACGCCGCAGAAGAGCTGGAAGCGCGTCGGATGATTTTTGAGGTAGAGATCCGCCAGTCGGTCGAAGGCGGCGCCCGTGGCCCCGGTGAGCACGACGGATTTTTCGATGCCGACCTCATCCATCGTGCGAACCCATTCCGCCACGTCCTGCGGCGTGCGTGCGAGCACGTGGGTGTGGACGTCGATCGCGGGAAAGCGGGCCTTGTCGACGACGGTCTCCGGCGCCACGATCGAGGACTTGGGCGCGTGATCCTTCAGCGCGATGGTGTCCATCGGGCCCGGGCGGGGATTCACGCCGGGACCGCCCCACGCGCCGTAGCGCGTTTCCAGCCATTCGGGATCCAATTGCCATGACTTGGTCGGGGCGGCCGGTGCCGGGGCGGACTGGGCCCGGACCGGTGGCAGCGCCGGGCCGAAGCCGGGCGTCGCAAGAAGAATGAAGGCGAACCACGAAAACTTCGACGATGGGGTAGTCATGCTAAGGCGGGGGAGGGGTGGAAGGGCGGATCCGAAGCTGCTGGCCCCGGCCGGAGCGGCAAGCATTCTCGCCGGGGGCGGGTGGCGGCTGGTGGGAGATCCTGGCCCATTTCATTGACTCTGTGCCTGAGGTATTTCGCGAAAGGCAGCGGGGTAGTTTAGCCGATCATTCCGTGCGTGAGCTCAGAGTCACGGACATCGAAGAGCTCTGAATCTATTGCCGGCGCTGGCATCTCGAAGGTCCGACTTGCGGACGTGGCCCGGGATTGTCTTCGTGGCGCACCCGACCTGGCCCCTTCGCCTTTGATAATCCCCGCCTCCTTCATGCCTGCGCACCCTTCCGCCCGACCCGAACTCCGCGGCGTCCTGCCCGTTTTCCAAACGCCGTGGCTCCCCGACGAAACGCTCGATCGCGAAACGCTCGAACGCGAGATCGCCTGGCTCTACGACTGCGGGGCGCACGGCATTGTGATGGCGATGGTTTCCGAGACGCTGCGGCTTTCCAGCGAGGAGCGCGAGGAACTGGCGGCGGCCGCCTGCCGCTTCGGCCGGACGCGCGGCGTGGTGGTGATCAGTGTCGGCGCCGAGTCCTCGAAGGTCGCGGAACGCTACGCGCGGCACGCCGAGGCGGTCGGCGCCGATGCGGTGATGGCGATCCCGCCCGTCTCCGTCGGCATCGGCGAGGGCGAGTTGCTGGCCTACTACACGCGCATCATCGAGGCGATCCGCCTGCCGGTCATCGTGCAGGACGCGAGCGGCTATGTCGGCAAGCCGATGCCCATTGCGATGCAGGCGCGGCTGCTCGACACGTTTGGACCCGACCGGGTGCTCTACAAGCCCGAGGCCTCGCCCATCGGCCCGAAGCTCTCGGAACTGCGCGACGCCACCGGCGGCCGGGCGCGAGTCTTCGAGGGCACGGGCGGCCTCGCGCTCGTCGATTCCTTTCGCCGCGGCATCGTCGGCACGATGCCCGGGGCGGATCTGATCCGTGGCCTGGTCGCGCTCTGGCATGCGCTGGAGGCCGGCGACACGGAAGGGGCCGATCGCATTCACGGTCCGCTCGCCGCGCTCGTCTCGATGCAGACCAGCCTCGACGCCTTCCTCGCCGTCGAAAAGCACCTGCTGGTGCGCCAGGGCATTTTCAAAAACACGCTCGTGCGCGGGCCGGTGGGTTTCCGGCTCGATGACGAATCGAAGCGCGAGGTGGACCGGCTGTTCGACCGGCTGATCGCCGAAGCCGGGCCGGCGCACGCTTGAGGCGAAAATTTCTTGTCGGATCTTTCCCCGTTTTCCGGTCTTGATGCTCCCACCCCTGCCGCCGCCCCATGATCATCGACGTTCATTCCCACGCTTGGAATTTTCCCGCCGACTTTTCGGCCGATTTCATCCGCCAGGCGGGCCGGGCGCGGCCGGGCCATGCCGTGGATTTCACTGCGCGTTACGAGGCGTATCGCGCGACGGCGCCGGCCGACACCTGCACGGTCGTTTTCGGCGGGAAGGCCCGGCTCAGCGGACTGTGGATCGATGACCGCACGGTCGCGGAGTTTGTCGCGCAGGATCCGGCGCGGCTGATCGGGTTTCTCTCGATCGACCCGACGCAGCCGGAGTGGGAGCGCGAGCTGGCGGCGGGCCACGAGGAACTCGGTCTGCGCGGCATCAAGCTGCTGCCGATGTACGCGGGTTTCAGCCCCGACGACGAAAGGCTGGAGCCGTTGTGGCGTTACGCGGAGCGCCACGGGCTGCCGGTGCTGTTGCACATGGGCACGACGTTTATCACGCAGGCGCCGCTGAAATACACGCTGCCGCATTTGATCGAGCCGGTGGCGGTGAAGCATCCGGGTGTGAAGATCATTCTCGCGCACCTCGGGCATCCGTATGAAGGCGACTGCATCGTGACGATCCGCAAGCACGAGAACGTCTTCGCCGATGTCAGCGCGCTGCACTACCGCCCGTGGCAGCTCTACAACAGCCTGATGCTCGCCCAGGAGTATGGCGTGTGGTCGAAGCTGCTTTTCGGCACGGATTTTCCCTTCACGACGGTCAATGCCTCGATCGCCGGAATTCGCGCGCTCAACGACATGCTGGAGGGCACCAAGCTGCCGCGGCTCGATCCGGCCCAGATCGAGGCGATGATCCACCGCGACAGCTTGAACCTGCTCGGGTTGAAGCCGGGCGCGTGAAGTCGCTTCCGATTTCATTGGCGGCTCCGCCCTGGGGTCGATCCCCACCGAAACGAACCTGAGCCATCCATGCAGAAGATTTCCCGCGAATATCGCGGATTCACGCGGATCCCAGAGACCAAGCAGGAAATATCCGGGTTGCAGGGTGAGTCACGCGGTCCGCGGCCTGGAGATTTCCAAGGTAATCTATTCGCGTTTCTTCGCGTTATTCGCGGGGAACTGAAATGTTCCGGCTGAGTTCGTTTGCTTTCCCCTCCCCAAAAATGCCCCCCACCCGTACCCGTTTCATTGCCCTCGCCGGCCTCTGCATGGCGGCGGTGCTGGCTTACATCACGCGCAATGCCCTCGGGGTGGCGGAGAGCACGGTGCGGGCCGACCTCGCGCTGACGAAGGAGCAGACGGGCTGGCTGATGAGCATGTTTTTCTGGCCCTACGCGCTGTTTCAAATTCCCGGGGCCTGGGTGGGCCAGCGCCTCGGTGAGCGGCGGGCGCTGCCGTTGTTCGGCGTGCTTTGGTCGATCGCATCGGCCGGCCTGGCGGCGGGCACCTACGGGATCATGGTGATCATGCGCATGGCGATGGGCGTGGCCCAGGCCGGTTTGGTTCCCGGATGCATGGGTGTGATCTCGCGCTGGATTCCGCGCACGGGGCAGGGCTTTGCCGCGGGTTCGCTCGGGGGCTTCATGTCGGTGGGCGGGGTGATCGCGGCGCCGCTCACGGCGTGGCTGATCGTGGCCTGCGGCTGGCGGTGGGCGTTCGCGTTGTATGCCATTCCGGGAATCCTCTGGGCGGCGTGGTTTCGCGGGTGGTTTCGCAACCAGCCCGCGGAGCATCCGCGCGTCAACGCGGCGGAGTTGGAACTGATTCAGGCCGGCTCTCCGGTGCCGGTGGCCGGATCGGCCTCGGGTGAAAAAACCGTGCCGTGGGCGCAAATCCTGACGAGTCCCGCGATGGGCTGGATCTGCGCGCAGCAGTTCTTTCGCGCCGCGGGCTACATCTTTTTCAGCACCTGGTTCGCGACGTATCTCCAGGAGGCCCGCGGGGTGAAGCTTATCAGTTCCGCCCTGTTGACCATGCTGCCGCTGCTCGCCGACGTTGGGGGCAGCCTCCTCGGCGGGGCGCTGTCCGACGCGGTGCTGCGGCGGACGGGCAGCGTGAAGCTCGCGCGCCGGGGCCTGTCCATCGCCGCGATGCTGGTGTGCGCGCTGCTGACGTTCTCGGCCTACTTTTTCACCGATGTGTATGTCATCGTGCTGATCATCAGTGCGGGGACCTTTGTGGCCGCGATCGGCAATCCCTGTTCTTGCGCAATGACGATGACCATGGGTGGGAGCCACGTCGCCACCGTCATGAGCATGATGAACATGAGCGGAAATCTGGGCGCGGCGCTGTTTCCGCTCGCGGTGCCGGCGCTGCTGGCGGCCACGGGCAGCTGGAACGCGGTGTTGCTCGGTTTCGGCGGACTCTATGTCGCGGCCGCAGTGTGCTGGTGCTTCCTGAAGGTCGAGGGCACCGTCATGGACCAGGCGCTTGTCAAACGCTGAAGGAATGGGAAGTCGGGCGCGACCGGACCGCGGCCGCAAGTTCCAGTTGCGGGCGGCGCAGAAACCGATTGATTCCCGCCTCGAGTCCCAACCCCACCCACATTCCGCTCAGCTCCGATCCGGGCACATTTCCATGCGGTTTCCCTTTTCCTGCCTCTTCGTCGTGTCCGCGGCACTCCTGCCGCTGGGGGCGCGGGGGGCGGCAGCGTCCGACCTCCCCGATTTCACGCGGCAGATCCGGCCCATCCTCTCGGACAAGTGTTTCCGCTGCCACGGTCCGGACGAGGATGAGCGCAAGGGGGGCGACGACGGGCTGCGGCTCGACACCCCGGACGGTGCGCAGGTGGATCTCGGCGGTTACAAAGCCATCGTGCCGGGTAATCCGGCGAAGAGCGAAATCCTCAGCCGTATGCTGTCGGAGGATCCCGAGGAACGCATGCCGCCGCGCAAGACAGGCAAGGCGGTCACGCCGCAGGAAGTCGATCTGATCAAGCGCTGGATCGCGGGCGGCGCCAAATACTCGCGGCACTGGAGCTACGAGAAACCGGTGCGCGCTCCGTTGCCCAAAGTGAAGGCCAAGGGTTGGACCAAGGGAACGGTGGACCAATTCATTCTGGCAAAATTAGAGAAAGAAGGCCTGCGCCCGCAGCCCGAGGCCGACCGGCCGGCATTGGCGCGCCGCGTGGCGCTGGATCTCACCGGCCTGACGCCCACGATCGAGGAAGTCGACGCCTTCGTCGTGGACCGCAGCCCGGCCGCCTACGAGCGTTTCGTCGACCGGCAGCTGGCCAAGCCGGCTTATGGCGAGCATTGGGCGCTGGCGTGGCTGGATCTCGCGCGTTACGCCGACTCCAAGGGTTACGCCGACGACCAGCCGCGCAGCATCTGGAAATATCGCGACTACGTGATCGACGCGTTCAACCGCAACCTGCCGTTCGACCGGTTCACGATCGAGCAGCTCGCCGGCGACCTCCTGCCGAATCCGACCGAAGCGCAGCTTTTTGCCACGGGCTTTCATCGCAACACGATGAACAACACCGAGGGCGGCACCGACGATGAGGAGTTTCGCAATGCGGCGGTGGTCGACCGGGTCAATACCTCCATGGGGGTCTGGATGGGGACTTCGATCGCGTGCGCGCAATGTCACACCCACAAATACGATCCGCTCACCAACAAGGAATATTTCCAGCTCTTCGCGATCTTCAACCAGAGCGAGGACGCCGACCGGAGCGACGAAACGCCGATCCTCGAATTCTATACCGACGCGCAGAAGGCGCAGCGGGCCGATTGGGGAAACGAGATCGCGGCCCTCGACCGGACGCTGGTGGCGGCCCGCTCCACCCATGGCGCCGCGGCGGAAAAATGGGCGGCGGAGTTTCCCGCCCGGCTCGACTGGCAGTATCTTAAACCCGCCGCGGTGAAATCCGCGGGCAAGGCGGAAGTCACGGTGCAGGATGACGGCACCGTGGTCGTGGCGCCGGGGCAGAAGAAGGACACTTATACGCTCGAAGTCCCCGTGGCCGAGGGCACCACCGTCGCGGCGCTGCGCTTGGCGGCGCTGCCGGACGAGGCGTTGCCGGGCAAGGGCGCGGGTGGGGCGGAGGGCAACTTTGTCGTCACGCGCGTGCGCGCCGGCATCAAACCCGCGGAACCGATCCGCCGCGCTCGTTACGTTCGGGTCGAACTGCCGGGCAAGGACCGGACGCTGCAACTCGCCGAGGTGGAGGTTTTCAGCAACGGACAGAATGTGGCGGCGAGTGGCGTGGCTTCGCAGAGCTCGACGGCCGAGGGCGCCGAAGCGGGCCGGGCGATTGATGGCCGGACCGACGGGGATTTCGCGAAAACTTCCGTGACGCAGACAGCGAGCAGCGAGAATCCCTGGTGGGAGCTCGATCTCAATTCCGTTCAGGTGTTGGAGCGAATTGTGGTCTGGGGCCGGACCGGGGCGGAAGCGACGCCCGCCGGCCTGCGGGTGAGCCTGCTCGATGAGCAGAAAAAGCCGGTTTGGGAACTGGCCGCCCGGGATGCGCCGCGGCCGAGCCGGGTGTTCGATCTCGGCGATCCAGTGGAGGTCAAGCTGAGCCGCGTGGTCGTCGATTTTGCTCAAGCGGAATTCGACGAGTCGTTCATCATAACGGATCAGGAGCCGAAGACACCCAATCCGCGAAAGAAGACGGCGCTCAAGCGGGGGTGGGGCGTCGAGGGATCCGTGGGCAAAACGCACACGCTTTCGGTCCAGCCGGCGAAGCCGTTCACGCTGCAGCCCGGCGAGAAACTGGTGGTCACCCTTGAGCAGCAGTCGGCGGTCGAAAACGCCACGCTCAACCGTTTCCGGATCGGGACCACCTCCGACCCGCGCAGCAGTGAACATTTGCGTTTGCCGGCGGCGGAGCTCGCCGCGCTGCAGCTTTCCGCGGCGGAGCGCGACGCGGCGCAGACCGCGTTGTTGCTCGATTATTATGTCCGCCAGGTCGCGCCCGAGCTCAAGGAGCCGCGCGATCGCCTGGCGACGCTGCACCGTTCCATCGAGGAGATGCCGGTCAACTCATCCCCGATCATGCGCGAACTCGCGGCGGACCAGCAGCGCAAGACGCACATCCAGCTTCGCGGCAATTTCCGCGCGCTGGACGAGGAAGTGTCCCCGGGCGTGCCAGCGGCCTTTCCGCCCCTGCCGGCGGGCGCCCCGGTTAACCGCCTGACCTTTGCCCGGTGGCTGGTCGACGAAAACAATCCGCTCACGGCGCGCGTGCAGGCGAACCGGCTGTGGGAGGCGATTTTTGGAATCGGCCTCGTGCGGACGTCGGAAGAGTTTGGCTCGCAGGGCGAACTGCCCACGCACCCCGAGCTCCTCGACTGGCTCGCGTGCGAGCTCGTCGACGGCAAATGGGACATGAAGCGTCTTCTCAAGACACTGGTGATGTCGGCGGCCTACCGGCAGAGTTCGAAGGTCACACCCGAGGCGCTGGCGGCGGATCCGGAAAACCGGCTGGTCTCACGCGGTCCCCGCTTCCGGCTTGGAGCTGAAGTGGTGCGTGATCAGGCGCTGGCGGTGAGCGGTTTGTTGAGCGCAAAGATGCACGGCCCCTCGGGCCGGCCCTACCAGCCGGCGTTCGATCTGCGGGCGGCGTTCGGTTCCGCCCTCGATTGGAAGACCAGCGCAGGCGAGGATCGCTACCGGCGCGGACTCTATACCGAGTGGCGCCGCAGCAGCCCCTATCCCTCGATGGTTACGTTCGACGCGCCTAACCGCGAAATCTGCACGTTGCGCCGCAACCGCAGCAACACGCCGCTCCAGGCGCTGGTGACCTTGAACGACCCCGTTTACGTCGAGGCGGCCCAGGCGCTCGCGCGGCTCATCGCCGCCGGCGATCATTCCGTGGCGGCCAGGATCCACGATGGGTTTCGTCGCGTGCTGGCGCGTCCGCCGACCGACGCCGAGGTGCAGGAAGTCGCGGCGCTGTACAAGAATGCCGCCGCGACCTATGCCGCCGCGCCCGACCAGGCCGCGGCCCTGATCGCCAACCCGGACAATCCCCCGCCCGCCGGAATTCCGCCGGCGGAGCTGGCGGCCTGGACGGCCGTGGCTAATGTCTTGCTCAATCTCGACGAGACGCTGATGAAGCGCTGAGCGCCGCCCCATGAATCTTCCGCTGCAACAGCTCCAGCACCAGACCCGGCGCCAGTTCCTGCGCAACGTCGGCCAGTTCAGCCTCGGGGCGATCGCGATGGAAGCGCTGCTGTCCCGCCCGGCGTCGGCCGGCCCCGCCGCCGCGCGCAACCCGCTGGCTCCGCATGCGCCGCATTTTGCGCCGAAGGTCAAACGCGTCATCTACCTGCACATGTCCGGCGGGCCGCCGCACCTCGACCTCTTCGACTACAAGCCGGAACTGGTGAAGTTCGACGGCCAGCTGGCGCCCGATGCCTTTATCAAGGGCAAGAAATTCGCCTTCACCACGGGCACCCCGAAGCTCATGGGCACGCCGCGGACGTTTGCCCAGTACGGCAAGGGTGGCATCTGGATGTCGGACGCGATCCCAAATTTTCAGACGATCGCCGACGAGCTGTGCGTCATCAAGTCGATGAACAGCGACCAGTTCAACCACACGCCGGCCGAGCTGTTGCTGTTCACCGGGTCGCCGCGGTCGGGCCGGCCCTCGATGGGTTCGTGGGTCACCTACGGGCTCGGTTCCGAAAACGAAAACCTGCCCGGCTTTGTGGTGCTGATCAGCAGTGGCGTGCAACCCAGCGCGGGGCAGGCCGCGTGGGGCACGGGGTTCCTGCCGTCGGTTTTTCAAGGCGTGCAATGTCGCTCGAAGGGCGACCCGGTCCTCTACGTCGGCGATCCGCCGGGCATGGACCGGGCGATGCGGCGGCAGACGCTCGATGCGTTGCGCGCGCTCAACGAACTGCAGGCAAAGGAACTCGGGCATCCGGAAACCGCCACGCGCATCGCGCAGTACGAACTCGCGTTTCGCATGCAGGCCAGCGTGCCGGAAGTGATGGATATTTCGCGCGAATCGCCGGCCACGCTGGAGGCGTACGGCGCGAAGCCGGGCGAGGCGAGCTTTGCCAACAACTGCCTCCTCGGGCGGCGGCTGCTCGAGCAGGGCGTGCGCTTCGTGCAGCTCTTCGACTGGGGCTGGGATTTTCACGGGACCACTCCGCGGGAAGACATTCGCCATGGCCTGACCGAGAAGATGGCGCGGACGGATAAGCCGGTGACGGCGCTCATCCGCGACCTCAAGGAGCGCGGGCTGCTCGACGACACGCTGGTCATCTGGGGTGGCGAATTTGGGCGCACGCCTTTCCGGGAAGGCCGGACATCGACCGGCGACATCATGGGGCGGGATCACTTTCCGGACGCATATTCGCTTTTCCTGGCGGGCGGTGGCGTCAAACGTGGCCTGAGCTACGGCCAGACCGACGAACTCGGCTTCGGCATCGTCGAAAACAAGGTGCACGTGCACGACCTGCAGGCGACGATCCTGCACCTGCTGGGCTTCGATCACACCGCGCTGACGTTCCGCTTCCAGGGTCGCGACTACCGCCTCACCGATGTGCACGGCCAAGTGGTCAAAGACATCCTGGTGTGAGGCCGGGGGCCGGATCGTTGCCCCGCGGGATCCGGGCGCGACTCCAAGCGCGCCGTTGCACTTGAAAATAAAATGGGTTTGGTGAATTCACATTCGTCGGTTGTGACTGCCTTTCGCCTTACCCCACTTTCATGCGGACTACCTGCCCCTTCACGCCCATCTCGTGAGAACGCCGGCTAAAGTTTTCCTTTGCCGCGCTTCCAGGGCAGCCCTCGGAGTTGCCGGTGGGTTCGTCGCTTTCCTGCTGCCGGCGTTGCTCACAGGGAGTTCGAGTCGGGCGGCCGCGGCCGCCAAGGCTCCAGTCAATCTCGCGCAACTGCCGGCGCCGGTCCGGGGGCCGGTCGACTACGCGAAGGACATCCAGCCGATCCTCGCGAAGAACTGCTATGCGTGTCATGGGACGGAGAAGCAGAAGAGCGGGCTGCGGCTCGATCGCAAAGCTGACGCGCTGCTCGGCGGCGATTCCGGGAAGATCATTCTGCCGGGCAAAAGCGCCGAGAGCATTTTGATTCACAACGTGGCGGGCCTCGATCCCGACACGATCATGCCTCCGGAGGACGAGCGGTTGACCGCGGCGGAAATCGGCAAGTTGCGCGCGTGGATCGACGCCGGGGCGGTCTGGCCGGACGACGCACCCGCGTCCGCGGGCAAGGACGCGCGGCATTGGGCCTTCAAGCCAGCGGAGCGTGCGTCGGTGCCGCGGGTGAAAGACAAGACGTGGATTCGCAACCCGATCGACGCGTTCGTGCTGGCGCGGCTGGAGAAGGAGAAAATCGCGCCGTCGCCGGAGGCCGACCGGCCGGCGCTGTTGCGGCGGCTTAGCCTGGATTTGCTCGGCCTGCTGCCCACCCCGGAGGAGGCGGCCGCGTTTGCGAACGATACGCGTCCCGATGCCTACGAGCGCGTGGTCGACCGCCTGCTGGCGTCGCCGCATTTCGGCGAACGCTGGGGCCGGCACTGGCTCGACCTCGCCCGCTACGCCGACAGCGACGGCTACGAGGCCGACCGGCCGCGACCCTACGCTTATCTTTTCCGCGATTGGGTGATCGACGCGATCAACCGTGACCTGCCGTTCGACCAGTTTACGATCGAACAACTCGCGGGGGATTTGCTGCCCAACGCCTCGGACCGGCAGAAGCGCGCCACCGGGTTTCACCGGCAGACGCTGACGAATCGTGAGGGGGGCGTGGACAAGGAGGAGTTCCGCACCAAAGCCACCGTCGATCGCGTCAGCACGACGGGCGCCGCGTGGCTCGGCCTGACGGTCGGTTGCGCCGAATGCCACACCCACAAATTCGACCCGATCACGCAGCGGGAATTCTACCAGCTCTACGCCTTCTTCAACAACGCCTCGGAAAAAGACATCCCGGCGCCGCCACCGGAGGAGCTCGCGGCCTACCACCGGCAGATGAAAACGTGGGAGGCGAAGGACGCCGAATTGGAGCCGGCCTTGCAAGCCTACCTCCAGGGCATCGCGGAGACGAAACTGCCGGAGTGGGAGCGCACCCTCAAGCGGTCGTCGGCCCGATGGTCGGTGCTGACGCCGCAGAAAGTCCTCCACTCGATCGAGGACGTCGACACGCCGCTCAAGGCTGGCAAGGACCACACCATTTCGTCGCGGCCGGGGGATCCGCTGCACTCGCGCTTCACAATCGAAACCAAGGCGGACCTGAACGGCGTCACGGGATTCCGGGTCGAAGTGCTGGACGAACCGGGCAAGACGGTGGGCTTGGGGGCGAAGGGCGATTTCGCGCTGTCGGAATTCACGGTGGCGGTGCGGACCGGCGACGGCGAACCGCGCAAGGTCGAGCTGGCCTCGGCCGAGGCGGACTTCGCGGTCGCGGGCGGCGAGGCCGCGAAGGCGATCGATGGCGAGAACGAAACCGGCTGGAGCATCGGGCCCCAGACCCATCGCGATCACGTCATCGTTTTTGCGACGAAGACGCCGCTGGATTTGCCCGCCGGCGCGACGCTGATCTTCCAGTTCGAGCACCACACCGTCGGCCTGATCAACCGGTTCCGCCTGGCGGCGACCACGTCTGCCGGCCCGCTGGAGGCCAGCACGCTGCCCGATGCGATCGGGGCGATTTTCGACACGCCGCGGGAGCAGCGAAGCGAAAGCCAGCACGCCGCCCTGCGCCGGTATTTTGGCGAACGCCTGGACGAGAAGGGCCGGGTACTGCGCGAGGGGATCACGGCGCACACGGCGAAGAAACCCAAGTTTCCGGAAACCACGGCGGCGATTCTCGAGGCGGAGGAGCGCAAGACCCACGTGCATACCCGGGGCGATTTTCTGCGCCCGGGCGACGAAGTGGAGCCGGCCACGCTCCGGGTGCTGCATCCGTTTCATCCGCGCGGCGACAAGCCCGACCGGCTGGATTTGGCGCGCTGGCTGGTCGACCCGGCCAATCCGCTGACGCCGCGCGTGACGGTGAATCACGTTTGGAAAAATCTCTTCGGCCGCGCGCTGGTCTCGTCGGTGAACGATTTCGGCACGCGCGGGGAAAAGCCGTCGCACCCCGAATTGCTCGACTGGCTGGCGGTCACGTTCGCGTCCACGCCCAACGCGCAACTCGGCCTCGGCTGGAGCCGCAAGGCGCTGATCAGGCTGATCGTGACGTCGGCCGCCTACCGGCAGTCGTCGGCGACCCGGCCCGAGTTGGTCGCCCACGATCCCAACAACGTACTACTCGCGCGGCAGAACCGCTTCCGCCTCGACGCGGAGAACGTCCGCGACATCTACCTCGCGGCCTCCGGCCTGCTGAATCCGGCCATCGGTGGGCCGAGCATGCGCCCGCAACTGCCGGCGGACATCGCGGCGCTCGGTTACGCCAACTCGGTGAAATGGGAAGAGAGCAAGGGCGCGGAACGCTACCGGCGCGGGCTCTATATTTTTTTCCAGCGGACCGTGCCTTATCCGATGCTGATGACGTTCGACGCGCCGGACTCGAACACGACGTGCACGGCCCGCGAGCGTTCCAACACGCCGTTGCAGGCGCTGGCGCTGCTCAACGACCCGGTGTTTTTCGAATGCGCTCAGGCACTCGGGTCCCGCGTGGCCGGCGAGCCGGTGCCCCCGGAGGAAAAGATGCGCCGCGCATTCCGGCTATGCCTCACGCGGGAGCCCAGCCCGGCCGAGTTGGAGCGGTTGCAGCGGCTTTATTTCGGGCAGAAGCAGATGATGAAGAACCAGCCGGAGAATGCCGCGCTGATCGCCGGCGAAGCCACGCCCGAGGCCGCCGACCGGGAGGAAAAGGCGACGTTGATCGCCGTGAGCCGGGTCATCATGAATCTCGATGAGTTTGTCACCCGCGACTGAACCATGAAGCCCGACTTTGATCCCGCGGAACTGATCCGCACGACCCGGCGGAGCTTCCTGTCCACGAGCGCGAGTGGCATCGGCACGCTCGCCCTCGCGTCGCTCTTGAAGGAAAACGGCCTGCTGGCGGCGGAAGGCAAACCCGGTGCCGCGGTGGTGAATCCACTGATGCCCAAGGCGCCCCACTTTGCGCCGAAGGCGAAGAATTGCATCTGCATCTTCATGGAGGGAGCGCCGAGCCAGATGGATCTGTTCGATCCGAAGCCGAAGCTCAACGAGATGAACGGCCAGAAGCTGCCCGACTCGATGCTGGAGAAAGTGCGCTTCGCTTTCATCCAGAAGGAAGGCGCGCGACTCCTGGGCAGTCCGCGAACGTTCAGCCGCTATGGCCAGTGCGGGATGGAATTGTCCGATCTGCTGCCGCACATCGGTTCGTGCGCGGACGACATCGCGCTGATCCGCTCGATGCACACGGACCAGTTCAACCACCATCCGGGTCAGTTGCTGATGAACTGCGGCTCGGCGATGTTTGGCCGGCCCAGCATGGGTTCATGGCTCAACTACGGGCTGGGCAGCGAAGCGAAGGACCTGCCGGGCTACGTGGTGTTGACGGCGGGCCGCGGCACCAGCGGCGGCGCCTCGAACTGGACGAGCGGCTTTCTGCCCTCGACGTATGCCGGGGTGCTTTTCCGCAATCAGGGCGATCCGGTCCTGAACCTGAGCAACCCACCGGGCATCACGCCGGAAATGCAGCACTACGGGCTGACGGCGCTGAGCGATTTGAACGACCTGCGCTTCCAGCAGGTCGGCGACCCGGAAATCGCGAGCCGCATCAGCCAGTATGAACTCGCGTTCCGCATGCAGAGCGCCGCACCCGAGCTGATGGATTTGTCGCAGGAGCCGAAGTCCATGCTCGACGCGTACGGGATCGACCGTTTCGAACCGGACATCAAGGCGAGCCGCGGCGGCGGCAAAGGGCAGTTCAAGGCCTTCTCGACGAATTGCCTGCTGGCACGACGGCTCGTCGAGCGCGGCGTCCGCTTTGTGAATGTTTTCCACGCCTCGTGGGATCACCACAGCAACCTCGATGCGGAGCTGAAGCACAACTGCCTCATGGCCGACCAGCCGATCGCCACGCTGGTGAAGGATCTCAAGGCGCGGGGCCTGCTCGACACGACCCTGGTCATCTGGGCCTCCGAGTTCGGGCGCACGCCCCTCGGGGAGAATCGTGTCGGCCGGCCCGGGGTGACCGGGCGCGATCATCATCCGTTTGCGTTCAGCCTCTGGATGGCGGGCGGCGGCATCAAGGGCGGCCAGGTCATCGGCGAAACCGACGACATCGGCTGGAACATCGTGCGGGACCCGATCCACGTAAACGATCTGCACGCCACGATTCTCCGGCTCTTCGGCCTCGACCACACGAAGCTGACCTATCGCTTTCAAGGCCGCGACTTCCGGCTGACCGACGTCGCCGGCAAAGTGGTGGACAAGCTGATGACGTGACGGCCGGCGCGGGGTTGAACCGCGCTGCATCCGCCGATCGTCAGGTTACCGGCAGCCCGCTCGCGAGCAGGACGGTTTCCTGCACGGCGAGGTCATGCGCGGGAGTCCAGGCGGGCTTTTTCTCGCCGCGAACGCACTGCGCGAAATCGGCGAGTTGGGCTTGGTAACGGGGAGGGTCCGGAAAGGTCACGTTTTGATAACCCGTCTTGAACCCGCCGCGGGGCTGCGCCAGCGCGAGGCGCAGGGCGCCGGGTTCCAGCGGCTGGATGTCCGCCGTGCCGCCGTCGCCGCAGACCACGAACTGCCGCCGCACCTTGCCTTCCACTTCCAGCAACGTGCTGCGGAGGTTCACGATGACGCCCGGGTATTCGAGCACGGCGAGCTGGTTGTCGAGGAAGTCGTCCTGGTATTGCCCCGAATGACGTCCATGGGTCGTCACCTTGTCCGGCTTGCCGAGCATCGTGAGGGTCGCATCGATCAGGTGGCAGCCCAGCTCGAACATCATCCCGCCGCGATACGGCAGCAGCTTGTTTCGTTCCGCGAGACGGACCGCCTTGCTCATGACCGACTCGATGGAAAAGAGCTTTCCCAGCCAGCCTTCGCGCACGGCGCGGAAACAAAGCTCAAAGGCCGGGTTGTAGCGGAACATGTAGCCCATCTGCACGGTGAGCCCCTGCCGCGTGGCGTCGTCGAGCAGTCGGCGAAACTGCGGGAGCGATTCGCCGGCCGGCTTGTCGAGGTGAAGGTGCGCGCCGGCGGCCACGCAGTGAGCGCCGACGGAGAGCAGATCCTTGACCTCGGTTTCGACCACCACGGCCTGCAGCCCCTTCGTGTTCAGCAGCTGCTCCTCGGTGAGCCACGGGAGGCCCTGGTAGTCCTTGCGTTGGGCGGCGGTCCGGCGGAGGCGTTCGTCGGACTCGACCACGCCAACGACCTCGTAATCCGGCGACCGGCGGAGCGTGGCGAGCTTGCCGTCGGCGTGGGCGTGGCCGGTGCCGATCTGGCCAACCCGGATCCGCGGTTTGCTCCCGGCGGCGCGGACGGAGTGCGTGGCGGCGATCGTACCGGTCGCAAGCAAACCGGCCTGACCGAGGGTGGAGATAAATTCCCGGCGGTGCATGCACTACCTTCCGCTTCTTTGGGGCGGCAAAGCAATCCCTTGCTCGGTGCGGGCGGCGATCTGGCGGGGGCGCCGCGGCTCCAGCCGACAGGTGCTACCGCCAGAGCGCGACGACTTCGTCTTTCCGCACCCAGCCGGTCTGGCCGTTTTCGAAGGAGAGCCGCAGCCAGCCGAGAAAAGTCCGGTCGGCGATCGCGAGCGAACCGGCGGGGAGTGGCGTCGTCTTTTGCGCTGTGTCGGCTTCGGTCGGGATCGACCGCAGGGTGCCGGCGCGGGCGACGAGCACGGCCTGATCGTTGGCCGTGATCCCGTAGGCGAGGAGCCCGGTCGTTGCGATCGTGCCGAAGCCGAGGCCGGCGATGAGCAGAACGGTGGCCCAGCCGTAGACGGCGCGTGATTTGCGGCCGTAGGCGTTGAACAACATCCCGCTGAAGGCGGCGGCGATGCCGAAGGCGGCGGCGATGATCACGAGTTGCCAGGTGGCGGGCGAGGCGGCGCGCGCGAGGGATTGGACCGGGCCCGGGGCAAGGAAAGTGGCCAGGGCGGCGGGCGTGAACCCGGCCTTTTCGCACGCCAGCGCGAAGTGCCAGCGCACCGACGGGTGGGCGGGATTCTGCACGAAGGCGGCCGTCGCGTGGCCGGCGGCGTCACCGGCTTTCTCCTGCTGCGAAAGGGCGAGGGCGAGATTGTGGCGCGCGATCCAGTCGGTCGGCCGGGTCGCCAGCGTGCCGCGCCAGGATTTTTCCGCAGCGGCAAAATCGCCGCGGCGATACGTGGCCGTTCCGTCCTCGGCCGCGCGGAGCACGGGGAGCGAGGCGGCCGCCAGCATCGCGACCAGCGCGGCGAACGGCATCAAGTTGCGGCGGAGGAAGAGCCGGAGCGGATTGAATCCCCGCACGGGTTTGGCGGCGAGGGCGGTCTCGGCCCGGGACACCCAGTCGACGGGCAGCGTGGCGTCGGCGCCGTAGAGGGCGCGGTCCGCTTCCGTCCAGAGCGCGGACCAGGCGGCGTCCGGCAGGGCGGTGGGAGGTGGCGCGGCGTGGGCGATTTGCCAGAGTACGGTGGCGTCGTGCTGCCAGGCGAGAAGCAGCGCCGGTCGTTCCGCCTGGGGCGCGGGTTGCAACCGGGCCAGGGTCGCGGCCAGCCGCGCGCGGGCTTCACGCCGCGGCCGCAGGGGGTCGGTTTGTTTCGCCTTTCGCAGGGCCAGCCAGATCCAGCAGGCGAACAACCCCACGGCGGGTGTCACCAGCCAGGCGACAAACGTGGTCGCGGTCATCGGTCGCATCGCTTCCGCCGTGCCGGGCAGCGGATCGCGCGGGATGCCGGCCGGCGGTGGCGGTGCGGCGGGCGGCGGGGGACGGTTCGCCCGGGTTTCGGGGGCGACCGCGGGCGTGGCCGCCGGTGCGCTCAGGTTGAATTGCGGCCCGGCCGCCGCGCCGATGACGACGGTGGTGCGCGGAGTCCGGGCGGTTTTATAGTCGCCGGACTTCGGATCGAAATAAACGAACTCGACCGGCCCGAGTACGTAATTGCCGGCCTTGCCGGGCACCAGCACGACGTCCTCGGTGAGGGTGGCGTCGAAGATTTTTCCCTCGGCGGCGGTGCGCTTGGCCTTCGGTTGCACGACTTGGAAATCGTTCGACACGATGCGGGACGGCAGCCCGGCGATGTCCGGCCAGTTGGCCGCGCCGCTGAGTTCGAGGGTCCAGGTGATGGGCTCGCCGACCGTGGCTTTTTCGGGGACGACTTTCGAAACGAGTTTGAACTGGCCGACGGCGCCGCCAAAGCCCGCGGGCGCCTTGGGGAGGGCCTTGACCTCGAGGGTCGGGGTGTTGCTGGTGATGGAATACTGGTCGTATTGCCGCTGCTGGAAAAATCCGAAGCCACTCACGCCGACGCTCAGGTTCACGATGTGCGTGGCGGCGTTGATATTGAAGCGACCCGGCGAGCGGGCGAGGGCGCGGGAACGATAGGTGAAGCCCGTATGCTGATCGCCGCCGCTGGTGTACTCGACCTGTTGCGGATCGGACCACGATTCCGCAATCAACGGATCGGGCGTCCAGTCGAACCCGCGGGTGAATTGCGGATAGTAACTGCGGGCGGCCCCGACGCTGGCGGTGAGTTCGAAGACCTCGCCCGCCCAGACCGAGGCGGGCGCGACGGTGATCCGGGCGGCGGCGGCGTCGCTCAAGGACGTGCCGGAACGGCCGACGGTGGCGGTGCCGGGGTCGAAGCGGGCGGCGGGCACGCGGAGGTTGCCCTTGTTGGTCTCGACGGTGAAGGCGGGGATCTCGACCCGCTGGTTTTTCGTCAGGGCCGCGGCGAACGTGAAGGTTTCCGAAACCGTCATGGAGCCGTTGACGATCGAGGTGTTCGAGCCCTTGCCGTAAAGCTGCAGCGTCAGGCCGTCGACTTTCGGCGGAACGGGTTCGTCCTTCGGTGCGCAGTTCTCGAAGACGAGGCGCAGCGCCGTGCTCTGCCCCACGGGGAGCGAGCCGCCGGGCGGATCCCAATGCACCGATTGGGCGCGCAGCGCGGTGACGCCCGGCAGGGCGAAGAACGACAGGAATGCGAGACAGACGAGACGCATGGGTGTTACCAATTTTTGCCGGGTTTTTTCTGGCCGGGTTTTTTCTCGCCCTCCATCAGCTCGAAAAGCCGGGCGGGAGAGTCCTGGTTGCGGAGCTGGTCGAGTTTTTGCATCGGCAGCGCGAGCGATGGGTCGGAGGCCTCGGGCGGCGGCTCTTTATTTTCGGGCGCGCCCCCGACTTTTTGCATCTCACCGGGCGGCGGGGGTGGCGGCTCGTCCTTCTTCTTCATGTCGCCGAAGGCCGACTCGTCCGGTTTCGGTTGTTCGTCCGGGGGTTTGTCGTTCTGTTCCGGCGGCTGCTTCTGCGGGTCGGAATCCTTTTTGTCCTGAGGCGATTGGTCCTGCTTGGACTGCTGCTGGTCCTTCGACGGCTTCTGATCCTGTTTCTGGTTTTTTTGATTCTGCTGGTCCTGGTTTTTCTGGTCGTTTTGGTCCTGCTGGTCTTTGTTCTCGTCCTTCTTTTCGTCGGGCTTCTTCAACAGCTCTTCCAGCTCTCCCCGCAACTTCGGCCAATCCGTGGTGGTGGCGTCTAGTTTTGTCCCGAGATCGACCGCTTCCAACGCATCCCGCACCGGGCCTTCCGGCACCGGTTGTTCCCCCGACTTGAGTTGCGAGCCCCACGTGACCGTCTCGCGGCCAAGCTCAGCCCAATCGCGGGCGGTGGGAGTTTGAGCGGCGGAGAGCTGTCCGACGATCCGGGGCAGGGCCGAGGCGGGCATGGCCGCCGCCGGCGCTGAGGCGGTGGGCACGGTGAGCTTGGCGGCAGCGCGGGCGGGGGCCGGCAGCCAAAGCGGAGAGGTCAGTAACACCAGCAGGCTGGCGACGACGGCCAGGTTGACGGTGGGCTTCGCGCCGGCGCCGGCCGGCCGCGTGAGCTTCAATTCCCGGGGTCGCGGGCGCACGGGGAATTCGTAGCACAGGCTCACGACGAGGCACCACAACCCGAGCGCGAGCGGCCATTGGTAGCGCTCGACGAGGCGCACGGTGTTTTTTTCCATGAACTGGCCCTTCTGGCCGGCCTCGATGGTCTCCTTGAGCAGGCCGGCGAGATCGACCCACGTACTCGCATCGCGGTAGACGCCGCTCGTGATGCGCGCGAGTTCCTGCAAGGTGCTGTTCTCGAGTTTGGAGAGAACGACCGCGCCGCGTTCGTCCTTCACGTAGCCGCCGGCGCCGTCGGGAATCATTGCGCCCGCGGCGGTGCCGACGCCGAGGCCGATGACACGAATGCCCTTGGTCTTGAGGCGATCGACGTGCGACTTCCAGTCCTCATCCGTGGCCTCGCCGTCGCTCAGTACGATGAGAAACCGGTCGGCGCCGCCGCTGGTGCCGAATGCATCTGCCGAGGCGTCCAGCAGCGCTCGATAGTTCGTGCCACCCTCGGGCAGAAAGTCCGGCCCGAGCGCCGGCAGAAATTCGCGCAGGATTTCGTAGTCGGCGCTGAGCGGGCTCTGCAAAAACGCCGTGCCGGAAAACACCACCAGGCCGACCCGTTCGCCCGCGAGTTTTTCGAGGAGCGACATGATCAGGAGCTTGGCCCGGTCGAGGCGCGACGGCTTCACGTCCGGGGTGAGCATCGAACGCGAGAGATCGATCGCGAGGAGGATCTCACGGGACTGGTCGAAGACGGGTTCCTCGATCCGGCCCCACTGCGGGCGGGCGAGGGCGAGGATGGAAAGGGCGAGGCCGGCGCAGAGCCACGGGCGGGCGCCGCGGGTCGGGGCAGGGACGGTATCCGCCATGAGTGCCAGTTGGTGGGTGCCCGCCTCGGCGCGAAGAATCTTCGGATGGGCCGGCGTCGCGGCGGAACGGCGGCGATGCCGGATCTCCCAGCCGAGCAGGCCGGCCGGCAGAAGCAGGAGCCAGAGCAGATGTGGCCAGGCGAAGCTCATGCGAATGCCTCCGTGCGGACGAGCGGGCGGGCCAGCGTGGCGGCCGTTACCAGCGCCAGCAGGCCGGGCACCGCCAGCCACCAGAACAACTCCGTCGCGATCAGGTAGCTCTTGGCCTGAAATTCGATTTTTTGCGTGCGGTCGATCAACCGGAACGCGCCTTCGATCGTGTCGTTGTCGACGGCGCGAAAAAATTTTCCGCCGGTGGCGTCGGCGATCTGGCGCAGCTGGCCCTCGTCGAGATCGGAAAAAACCTGCCGCTGCCCGACGCGCCGGCCGCCGTTGTCGAAGACGGGCACGGGTACGTAGCCCTCCTTGCCCGCTCCGATGGTGTAGACCGGAACCTTGCGGGCTTTCGCGAGTTCGGCGGCCTGTTGCGGCTGCAGCGCGCCGCGGTTGTTGGCGCCGTCGGTGAGGAGTACAACGAAGGCGCCCAGCCGCCGTCCGTCCGGGCTGCGTTTCGCCTGTTCGAGCCGCGTGAGCGCCACGCCGAGGCCATCGCCGATGGCGGTGCCGTCCTCGATCATGCCGATCTTCACGCGTTCGAGCTGCCGGGCCAGCCAGTCGTGGTCGAAGGTGAGCGGTGCCATCGTGTAGGCGCGCCCGGCGAACAGCACGATGCCGATGCGATCGGTCGGCCGTCGTTCGATGAAGGCCTGGATGACGGGCTTGATCGCCTGGAGGCGGTTGATCCGCACGCCGCCCTTTTCGTAGTCCTCCGCGCGCATCGAGGTGGAAAGGTCGATCGCGAGCATGATGTCGTAACCTTCCGTGCGGATTTCACGTTTGTCTTCGACCCTTTGGGGCCGGGCCAGCGCGATGATGAGCAGGGCGAGGCCGGTGAAGGCGAGCGTCACGGGCCACCGCGAGGGCGCGGCCAGCGACGGCCGGTGCCACGCCGCGGCGAACGGCACCAGCAGCACGGGCACCCGCCGGCGTCCCCGCAGCCACGCCACGAGCGGCAGCGCGGCGAGGGCGAGCAGCCAGAGCGGATCTTTGAAAACGAGATGGCCCATCGGGAAGGATCAGCGGCGGGCGCCCGAGCGCATCCGGGCATGGAAAAACCGCACGAGCGCGTCGAGGCGGTTTTGGTTCGTGGCCACGGCGAGCCGCGCCAGCGGATCGGGGAAAAGTGCGAGCCACGCTTCCTCGCGAGCCTGGCGCCAAACCGCGTGGGCCGCGCGTTCGGCCGCACTGCCGTCGAGGGTGACGAGGCGGCCGGCGCGCGGGTCGTAGGCCGCGAAGGTTTCGCCGCGCGGCAGGGCGAGATCCCACGGATCGTCGACGCGAAAACCCATCGTCTGGTAGCGTCGCTGGAGGACGGCCCAGCCCTCGGGCTGGGCGCCGCGGGTTCCGCGCGCGACTGGCGGGAAATCGCCGAGCCAGATCATGACGCTGTGTTTCGGCGCCGCGCGGGAAAGGAAGCGCCACGGAATTTCCGGCGCGTCATCGGTTGGCTGCGGGGCCGGCTGCGCGAGGAGTGTGGCCGCGGAATGCATGATCCGGCCGCGACCGCGGACGGGTTCGCGAAAGAGGTTTCCCGCCGGGGCGATGTGGGCGAAGCCGACGCGGTCGCGGTTGACCGCACCCAGCAACATGACGAGACCGGCGAGCTCCAGCAGCGCCTCGCGCTTGGATTGCGCGCCCGAGCCGAAGTGCAGCGAGGGGGAATCCTCGAACACGATCAGCACCGTGACCTCGCGCTCCTCGACAAATTTCTTGCGGTAGGGTTCGCCGAGGCGCGCGGTGACATTCCAGTCGATGTCGCGCACGTCGTCGCCGAACTCGTATTTCACGACCTGGTCGAATTCCATGCCGCGGCCGCGGAAGGCGGATCGGTATTCGCCGCTGAGCACGTTCTCCACCGCATGGCGCACGCGCCACTCAAGCTGGCGCAGGAGCGCCAGGGGCGAGGCGGCGGGAGCGGGGGCTTCGGCGGGCATGGAGCGGATTGTCGTGCTCTTGATCGCGCGGCGCGTTTAGCTCCGAGAATCGATCAAGATTACGATCACGAGCATGAGTACGAGAAGCGGGGCTCAGGCGGCGGGCACCGGCGTGCGTTCGACTACTTGGCTCACGATCTTATCGGGAGTGATTTCCTCCGCCTCGGCCTCGTAGGTGAGGCCGATGCGGTGGCGCAGGACGTCCGGGGCCAGTTCCTGCACGAGTGACG
This sequence comes from Opitutia bacterium, assembly GCA_947474935.1. GTDB lineage: Bacteria > Verrucomicrobiota > Verrucomicrobiia > Opitutales > Opitutaceae > ER46. Next base: position 28,193 of record CANJKL010000021.1, on the reverse strand, counting down.
GCGAAAGGTAGTCGAGCCCGCGCAGCCACGCGATCGCGCGGCCGGCCTGATAGAGCGCGAGGGAGGCGCGCGGCGAGGCGCCGAAGTTGAGGTAGCGCTTGGCGCCGCCGTTGCGCTCGGCTAGCGCCCGGGTGCCGCGGACCAAGGCAAGAATGTAACCCTGCACGGCCGGCGAGAGATGGATGCGGTCAACCTCGGCGCGGAGTTGGAGCAGTTCCTCGCCGCTGGACACGGGGCTGAGCGACGGCTGCTTGGTCATCTGGCCCCAGCGCTGCATCATCGAAGATTCCTCCTCGGCGCTCGGGTAGTCGACCAGCAGCTTGAAAAGAAACCGGTCGGTCTGCGCCTCGGGCAGCGGATAGGTGCCCTCCTGCTCGACGGGATTCTGCGTGGCCATGACGAAAAACGGCTTGGGTAGCAGGTGCGTTTGCCCGCCGATCGTGACCTGCCGCTCCTGCATACCCTCGAGCAGGGCACTCTGGACCTTGGCGGGGGCGCGGTTGATTTCGTCCGCCAGGACGAGGTTCGCGAAGATCGGACCGCGATGCGCCGTGAACTCGCCGTTCTTCGGCTGGAAAATCATGGTGCCGACGACGTCGCTCGGGAGCAGGTCGGGCGTGAACTGGATGCGCTCGAACTGGACGCCGAGGGCGGTGCCCAGCGACTTGACCAGCAGCGTCTTGGCGAGGCCGGGCATACCCTCAAGGAGCACGTGGCCGTTGGCGAGCAGCGCCACGAGCAGACGCTCGATGACGGTGTCCTGGCCGATGACGGCCTTGCCGATTTCGTCGCGCAATTTCTGGGACCAGGCGGGACCGTTGATCATGGATAAAAAGGGGGTGGGTGAACCGGGAGGTGGTTTGACTCGGCCGTGGCGGATAGGTTTCCGTTTCAACAAAAGCGGCGCGCATGGCTTTACCAATCCAAATCGACGCAAGACTGGCGGCGGCGGGGGTGCACCCGGCCGACGTGGAGGAGCGGTTTGTGCGCGGGAGCGGCCCGGGCGGGGACGATTAAAGCCGCTTGATCTTCGGCGAATAGTGCACGACCCCGCGGCTATAATCGGCCAGTTGCCGGGCGGTCGGGAGCGCGTCCTTAGTCCAATCGAACCGATCCGAAACGAATTTCGACCATTCCGACAGGGTGGTTTCGACCACCTTGCCCGTTAGTTCGAGAAGCTCGAACCCATCGTCCCGCATTTCTTTGCGGAGACGGGTCACGGCGGCATCGGCGGAGTCGCCGAAGAGAAACCCGTAGAACAGATAGATCTCCTCTGAAACCGCGCCGGTGCCGGCGATCTTCCGGGCGGCAACGGGCACAGCATATATCCGCTCGCCGGCAACCCGCGACTGAGCCGCGGCAGCACTGAAGCCCAGCTTGGAGCGAAAGAAATCGAATAGCCCCATAAACGATCGGCATCACTTTTGGTCCGGATAGATCATCGTCCGACCGTAAGTTATTTTGTTCCCCGAGTGGAACGCCTCCGTGATCTTCACCACGTTGCCGGGTTTGCTCCAAACGCCTCGAAGCCCAGTGGTGCCCCAAGGTCCGATGTCGTGTTGCGTGGCGGCGTCTAGGGAGTGGGACGCGTAACCGGCCTTCACCAGCATGGGCACATTCACCCACGCTTTTCCGGCTCCATCCTCGGTGAAATAGAGCTCCTTCGCATCGTAGAGTTGGCGAATGGTATTCAAGGCCAGGGTATCCTCCGACTTCCTCTTGACGCGCATCAGCGCGGGCACGGCGATGGAACTCAGAAGGCCGACGATGGCCACGACGGCCATGATCTCGACCAGCGTGAAACCTCGGGCGCGGCTGGTCGGCGGATTCATACGCCCTCCTTTTTCTTGCTGGACGTGAACGCCAGGAAGAAGCCCGTCGTCACCAGCACGACAGTGAGCAGGCGCAGGGCAACCATGGGTAGGTTGACCGACCAATCCATCGGCACCTCCCAAGCATAGTAGAGATTGTGCTCCAGGCGGCCCTGCGACGTCAGTTGGTAGACGGGGGGATGAATCCAGATCCAGATGATCGTGTTGCAGCCCATGCAAAGGATGACTCGTTGGGGAATGGTCATGAGGTTGGAGGTGGATGCATGCTTTTGTTAACGGCCGCGCCAACGAGAAACAGCCGATCTCAGCGGTAGTTCAGAGCGCAGGTATTCATCGAGGGGCGTTTGGGGTGGACCAAGTCTCTCAGAATTTCCTGCGGCCATCGCCGCGTATGTTGCCTTACGCGCCGCAATTCTTGCCCTCCATCTGCTTGCCGCCCCCTGATATTGGGTTGTCCCGCAGGCCGAAGATAGGGAAACGCCAGCCGCATCGTCCGCGAAGACCACTCTCCGAGGCAGCTGGGCTTCATGGATCAAAGATGTTCAACTTGATATCCTCGGCTCTTTGGTATCATCCAGAATCTCTCGATGAACAAAGCCATTGAAGCCAGATTGGCGGTTCTTGGGGTGCGGACTTCGGATGTGGATGAACGATTCATCCTCGGCTCGGGTCATGGAGGGCAGAAGCTGCAAAAAACCAGTTCCTGTGTGTGGCTGCGTCATCGTCCCACCGGCGTCGAGACCAGATGCCAGCGGGAGCGCTCGCAGTCGGTCAACCGGGAGCTGGCCTGGACGGAGCTGTGTGCGAAATTGGAAGAGCGGCAACGCGCGGAACGCGCCAAGCAGACGGACGAGCGGGAGCAAGGCCGCCGCCGCAACCGACAGAAATCCCGCGGTCAGAAGATCCGCATGATTCAATCCAAGAAGCATCGCGCGGGTATCAAGGCGCAAAGAGGTCGGCCAGATCGGGACTGACAAATATCCGGCGCCCGCGTCACGTTGATGGCAGGCTTTCCGCTTTGTATTGGATTAGGGGCAGGCGACGGTGCTCGTCGGAGGTCATGGACGCCAGAGGGCTAAAATTACCCGTTTCACAAGGGTCCCCCCAATCGGAATAACCCCCTCTGCTCTCAGATGCCCCGGCAATAGGACTATTTCCAAATCGGTTCATATAGAAACGGGTCAATTCGACTCAAAGCAGCGAGGCGGTATTCAAGGGGTCTTTGATCATTGCGTTTATCCGCCAACCCGCCGCCAAAAACGGACGAGTTGTTGAATTTCGCTTGGTTATCTTCGTTGCCCGGCTCTTCGGTGAGCAGACCGGTAAGTCGGACTTGAGGCTTGGGGGACTACAGGGGACTGAATCCGTTTCCACCTGTCACCCTCCCCTTAAACCGCTCCCCTGAAAATCCAGTTTCCTGTCAGTCAGTAACAAAACACGGCCAAATTCCCTCGACCCCCTACCTTTTCGGGCTCCTTCCGATTTTTTGGCTGGCTTGGCCGAAAAGTGGGGCGCGAACGGGAGTGCGGAATACAGGCGATTGACCATCAATGTTTCAGCCTGACCCTGTCGGATCGGCCCGACTCTTTGCCGTGTCAGCAATCAGGCGTCGTCACGCTCGAGAGTGAGTTTACATCAAAAACCGAAAAACCGTCAATTTTTCCGCCCGGAATGTAAGAAGTGGCGATTACTTACGGTAATAATGGAGAAACTTTACGTATCCCATTGATTAATGTAAGAACTAGTGCATTCACCGTCTGTCTCTTTTATCCCATCGAAACAGCATCGATCCCCAAATCCAGTCGTGCAGGCCGACAAACCGGCCGTCCGATTCTTACTACTGATGTTTGGTATTGGTTTTGGTATTAGTCCGAACTTCCGCGGTCACAAAAACTGATTGTCGCTTTCCCAACTTGATCCCACGCCAGCCCCCGCGACGCCCCTTCCTAATCCCCCCGCGTTCCCTGCCCGCCGCGCTGGCGGCAATTCGGATGCAGCCAAGCGCTATGTCACTGTCACCGTTTTTGACCTGTAGCTACGTCACGGACCGTGGCCGACTTTCCCGTGAATTGGCCTGAATGTCACCTCCCTTGACGCCTGCCGCCACAGATTGATCCGCGCCTAAAATCCAGCCCACGAGCTTCCTGATAGAGAAAGTGTACAACCTAAACATTAGAACTGATCAAAATGATCCCAAAATGAAGAAATATCAGAACCTCCTGCTGCTTTGCTCATTGGTATTGAGTGCCTTCGCGCCTCACGCTTTGGCCACTCCCGTCATCACCGACTGGACAAGTTCCACGAACGGAACAAACGGCTCTGCTTCCGGGACCTTGGTGGTGGGGGTGGAGAGTGTTTCAGTGTCGTTTGCTGGGGACGTTCGCGACCTGCAGCAGAATCACCCCACTGTATTCAACAATAGTGCCTATCTAGTAGGCGAAACGGTTTTCACACCCAGTCTTGCCGTTTCGGACGCAATCGGGACTTGGGGAACTCCCGGGGTCCTCAACACCATCACCTTTAGCAAGCCGGTGCGCAACCCCATCCTCTGGCTCAACAGTGTTGGCCGTGGCGGCGGCTGGGACCCTGCCATATATGTCCAGACTTGGACATTCAGTTCCCCGTTTTCGTTACTCAGTTCGTTGAACCGTCCGGTGCAAGAACGCCCTTACAACCTACCTTACCAGATGACCCAATCCGGCAGTTCGCTCATCGGTCAGGAGGGGCACGGCTCCATTCAGTTTTCCGGTTGGTTTACGAGCATTTCGTGGATTTCGGATAAGGCAGAGGAATCCGCATTCTTTCAGGTTGGCTACGATAACGCGCTGCCGATTGGGCCACAGGGCCCCCAGGGCGAGACGGGTGCGACGGGTCCGCAAGGCGCCCAAGGTGCGACCGGTGCCACCGGCCCGCAAGGCCCGGCAGGTGTCGCTGGTCCCGCCGGCCCGACCGGTCCGCAAGGATTGAGGGGCGACACGGGTGCGGCGGGTGCAACAGGTGCGACGGGCGCTACGGGTCCGCAGGGCCCGCAAGGCCTCACCGGTGCGACCGGACCCCAAGGTCCGAAGGGAGACACGGGTGCGGTGGGTCCGCAGGGTCCGACTGGCTTGACCGGAGCGACTGGCGCGACTGGCGCGCAAGGCATTCCCGGTCCGGTCTCCGCGGGCGCGGCTATCCTGATTCAAGTCACCTCGTTCAGCAAGGCTCCGCCGGCGGCTCCCGTGGGCTATGCGTTTGCGGGTTTCCTGAATCTTCAGGGTAACGAGAAAGACGATGATGACAAAGGGCGCTCCAGCAGGCCGAAACCTTTCTACGCGGTCTATGTGAAGATCTAGTTGCCTGACGGCGGCGACCCCGCCGTTTCGAAGGATACGACATTTCATTTGCGAGACGCGGAGTTTCGGAGCCGATTTGATTATCGGCGCCGAACTCCGCGTCTTTTTTTCTGCTCCACGCGCTGAAGCTGCCCCAGCAGATCCCGCCTTTCTCCCAGGGCATTTGCGCGGTCATGACCGGATTCGGCGCCGGCTTTTTCAGCGGTTCATAGCGGTCGTAGCAGTTCTTTCGCTCGGTGATGTTGCCCGGACTGAACAGGACTTCGCGCAGCACCCCGTGGGCCGCGGGCTTGATGCCCGGGGCCGGGAGGTGTCTTCCGACGCGGTCAGCGCGGGGTTGCCAGCGGCGATGCGGCGGCGAGCAGGGAGGCGTGATGAAGAAACGCGCGGCGGGTGGGCTTCATGGTCGGGGAATAATTCCGACGGCTCAATTCCCCGGGTGATAGGTCCGGGCGGCGTGACGCTCGATGTCCTCGCGGTAGTAGAGCACGTCCTTGAATTGCGCCTTGGCGTAGCGTTCCGCCTGGTCGTTGAAGTGCGGCGAGGCGGGATCGCCGCTTTCGCCACCGGCGAGGATGCTCTTCGCCTTCACGCGCGGGCCGAACTCCACCACGGCCACAAAGCTGTTGCCCGATGCACCGTAGATTTTCTTCGTCTGAGCGGCGCCGGCGGCCGGGCCGAACGACGCGAGCGATCCCCACGTGCCCGACGCAAACGCAATGGGCAGGCTTGGCCGGTCGTCGTCGAACACGCTCTCGACTTCGCCGGTGAGCCGTTGAAAGCGGTTGATGTCGCCCCAAGGGGTTTTCCACGTGCCGAAGTCGCGTTGCAGTTTTTCCGAGGCCCGGGCGAGGGCGGCGAGGCGTTCCGCCGCTGTGGTGCCGCTGGCCATGTAGTCGAGCACGGGTACACCCTTGTTCCGCGCCGGTTCGTTGGACTGGGCCATCAAGGCTTGGGCCCAATAGATCGCGAGCGACGTTGGCACGGAGCCAACCGAAGTTCGCAGATCCCAGCCGCGCAGCAGGGCGATCTGCTCCGCCAGCCGCATTTTCAGGGGATCGCCCGCCGGCGTTTCGTCGCAGGCTTTCAGCAGCGCGGGGATGAGGGGTTCGAAGGCGATGAGGTAGGAATCGTAGGCGAGGGAGATCAGACCATCGAGAGTGAGCGCCTTGCTGGTGGAGAGCACGCGCACGGCGTTGAGTCCGCGGGGATTTTCGGGGCGGCTCCACATGTAGGCGGGATAGTCCTGCCGGCTCGGGCTGTCGGGCCCGGCGGCGGCAAATGGCCAGTTGTTGGTGTTCTGGATCCAGCCGCTCTTCGGATTGAACAGCGTGATCGTCTCCTCCACCGCGTGCAGGCCCTTCCATTCCGTCGCCGGGTTGCTGCCGTTTACCGGATTGGTCCAGTCGAAACGCGGATCGCGGATGGGGATGAAATTGCCGTGGAAGTAGGCGATGTTGCCGTCGGCGTCGGCGTAGATGGTGTTGTTGGATGAATTGGCCCGCAGCTCCATGGCGCGAAAATACTCCGCGTAGTTTTTCGCCTTGGTGCGCTGGAACGACTGGGAGAGCGCGCGTTCCGGCTCCTCCATCAGGCGCACGGCGATCCACTTTCCGCCGGCGGCGCGCACGATGGGGCCGTGATGGCTGGCGTAGACGGTGAAGGTTTTCTCCGCGAGCGTGTCGCCACGCTTGTAGGGCACGGCGATCTTGCGCGCGATGAGCGGTCGCTCGCTGTCACCATATTTGTAGATATAGGCGCCGGGCCGGCCGGTCACGGTTTCCAAGTATTCGTCGACCGCGTCGCCGCCGAAAGAGGTGTGCATCCAGCCGGCCCGGTCGCTGAATCCCTGGTAGACGAAGAACTGGCCCCACGTGACGGCGCCGTAGGCATTCAGGCCGGCCTCGCTGACGACGTGCACCTCCGGGCGAAAATAAAACGACGTATGCGGGTTGATGAGCAGCATGGCGTGGCCGGCGGCGTTGCGTGCCGGGGCGATGGCGAAACCGTTCGATCCGCCGGGCTCGGGTGGCAGGGCGGGGCGGTCGGTACGGGCGAGTGAAGGCGTGGTCTTGCCGTAGAATTTCTCCAATTCGGGCAGGGAGATCGATTCGATGTCACCGCCGATGCTGCCCTCGCTGAAGGTGAGGGCCATCCACGGTTCGAAGCGGGTGATCAGCTTCGGCTTCACGGCGGGATGCGTATGCAGATAAAAGTTCAAGCCGTCGGCAAACGCATCCATCAGCGCGCGCAGCCACGCAGGGCACGCAGCGTATTTCGCCTGGATGGCCGCGGGGTCGATGAAGAGCTTCATGCGCAGATCGCGGTAGATTTCCGCCTCCCCCTTGATCTCGGCGAGCCGGCCCATGGCGTTGACGTAGTTGAGCTCGATTCGGTTGAAATCGTCCTCGGCCTGCGCGTAGAGCAGGCCGAAGACCGCGTCGGCGTCGGTCTTGCCGAAGACGTGGGGAATGCCCCACGAGTCCCGGATGATCGTGACGTGGCGGGCGTGTTCCTGCCAGCGGTCGAGGTCGGCGGCCGGGGCGGGGCGGGGGAAGACAAGCGCGCACAGCAGGGCAAGGATGAGCGGGGTGGGATTCATCGGAGTGGGGACCACGACGGTTCGAAAACGGCGCCGAGGCAATCGGGATTCGGTCGGGTGGGGGTGGGTTGGCTGGATGTGGGATGCGTGAGACGCCATGTGGTCAGACGAATCGGACGCGCCGCCCCCGCGCGGAGAACCGGCTCAGATCATCGCCACTTTGTCGCCGACGCGGAGCACGCCCGTTTTCGTCTCGTGGATGAGATTCTGGCCGAAGTTGACGTCGGTGGGATCCGCGGCGTCGCGGCGGAAGGAGGCAAGCGTGCGGAGCGGTTCGCGGTCGCGGAGGGCCGTGAGTTGGTCGGTGGTCGTGACGACACAGCGTGCGCATGGGCCGCCGGCGCGAAACGTGATTTCGCCAATGCGGAAACTCGGCCACTTGTCCTCGGCAAAAGCCGGGCAGCCGGCGACCACGAGGTTGGGCCGGAAGCGATCCATCGGCAGAGCGTCCCCGCCCTGCGCGATCAGGCGATCGTTGAGATCGGCGAGGGAGGCTTCGCTTACGACAAGAAACGGGTAGGCGTCGGCGAAACTGACCCGGTCGCCCGGGCGGGCCTTGCCGGGTTTGGGGACCGGGCGGGAAAATTTCCCGCCGATGCGCACGAGCCGGCATCTTAAGGCGAGGAAATCGCCGAGCCACGCGGCCACGCCGTCGCCGCAATCCTCGGCCGTGAGGTCCGCGCTCTTCCACACGGAGACCTGGCGCAGCGGTGCACCGGGATCGGCGGCGCGGGGGACGTGGATGGCGCCGACCCCCGGGACGCTCAGCGTGAGCGTGGCGTCGTTGAGCGACGTTTCGACGAGGGCCATCCGCGGCAGGGTGCGCTGCGTGAGAAAACGGCCATTTTCGTCCACCACCATGAAGCGCCGGTCGCCGACCAAGCCGAGCACATCGACGTCGGCGGTCGTAACGGCGCAGCCGCGGAGCGATTTCACGGGATGGATGAACAGGCCTGAGAGATGCATCACGAACGGGGGTGAAGGAGGCGGGCGAATTGTCCGATGCCCGCTCGTCCGGTGCGACATCGCGTTCTTGGTGGCGACTGCCCTCGCGGTGCGGGTCGTCCGGATCTCTGGCAATTTTCGCTGCGGGGCGAAAATTGGAACAGGCCTGTCCCCGCCAAGTCTGCCCGCGAGCGCTAGCCCGGCGGGACAGGTGGTGGGACGGATCGGGCGTTTCAGGTCTTGGCGAGCAGCCGGCGGGCGTTGCCGGAGGCGACGGCCTGGAGTTGCGCGGGGGTCAGGGCCGATTCCTTGAGCTTCATCACCGGCGACTCGACCGAGAACAACGGCGCGTGCGAACCGAAGAGCAATTGGTTCACGGCGGCTGGCGTGTCGTGGAAGAGGTCGCCGATGGCCTCGGATCCCTCCAGCCACGAGATGTCGAAATAAACGCGGCCGGTCTCGGCCAGGCGCTTCATCAAGTCGCCGCGCATGCCGCGTCCCGAGTTTAGCACGACGAGCTTCAACGCGGGGATCGCGCGAACCAGCTCGAGGAGATGAGTCGTGTTGACGGGCGGCGCCGCCACCAACGGGTGCTGCGTGCGCTCGTCTTCCATGATCACGGCGAGCTGAACCACGAGACCCCGCTCGGCGGCCAGTTCGAGCAGCCGCTTGCAGCGCGGGTCGATCAGTTGGTAGCCGTGGAAACCGGGGTGCAGGCGGATGCCCGGCATCTTGTGCTCCTCGTGGCAGCGCCGGATGTCTTCCTCCCAGGCCGTCCAGGTGGGATTGATGGAGCCAAAGGGAACGAGGAGGCCGGCGCCGTTGTTCCGGCAGCTTTCGGCGAGCCGGGCGTTGACGGAGGCGAGGTCCTTGTGGAGCAGGCCATCGAAGCTGCCGGCCCAGGCCTGGACGACGCCCTGACTCCGGAGTTTATCCAGGAGATGGGAGGTCTTGTCGCGGAGGAGGCTGCGGAAGGGCCAGCGCTCGAGATTGACGTTCACGTCGACCATGCCGCCGGGAACGGTGAGCGCCGGTTGGGCCCCGCGCGCGGGCTGCGTGGCAAGCGGGGCGGCGAGTCCCAGGGCCGCGGCCGCGCCGATCGAGCTCTTGAGGAAATCCCGCCGGTCGAGGGCGGTGGGGGAAGTTTCGTTTTTCATAGCGTCAGGCCCTTCTTCTTGAAGATCGGTGCAACGAGGCGGCGGAGGTTGCCGCCGAGGATCAATTCCTTGTCGGCATCGCTGATGTCCGCGCCCATGACCTTGGCGAGCTGCGAAGCGAGGCTGCGGCCTGGCAAGTCACTGCCGAAGATCACCCGGTTGGCGCCGCCTTCGCGCACGGCCATTTCCACGAATCCGTCGGTGGGGAAACTGCCCGAAACTTCAATCATTACATTGGGGATGGCACTGACGCTGCGGATGCCCAGCTCCCAATCGCCACCCACGTGGATGCAGACAAGGGGAACGTTGGGATGCCGGCGGGCCATGATCGCGAAATCATCCGGGTGCGATTCACCGGGGGAATTTGCGCCACCGGCGACGCGCGGGGTGCCGCCCACTTTGATCCAGGTGTGCTGGACGATCAGGGCCTGGTAGGCGGCGGCACGCGTGATGATCGGATCGAGCCGCGGGTCGCTGCACCGCACGGCGGTCCAGATCTTCACGCCGACCATCGGGCCGTTGACGACGCAGCGCTCGAACTCCGCGAGGCTCTCGGCGGTGTGCTTGGGGTTGACGTAAACAAGGCCGAAAATGCGGCTGGGATCGACCTTCAAGGCCTCGAGCACTTCGTCGTTCTGCTGGCGCAGCACCTCGGGCGAGGGATCGCTGTTAAACGTCTGCCCCATGTGGAGGAAGAGCCGCTCGACGCCGAGGCGATCAGCGGACCGCAATAATTTTTCCGCCCGCTGGCGCGGGGGGCCGGACGCTCCGGCCAGATGCGTGTGCATGTCCCAGATTCTCATGTGATTTTGCGTTCGTCTTTTTCCGGAGGGGTCGATCCGCAAGGGGCGCGGTCAGGCGGCCGGAATAGCGACGGAGAAAAAATCCCGAAATTTTTGCCCGCTGTCCACTGGGATTTGACGCCCCCATCGACACTTTCGTGCGGACTGGGGCGCCGGGGAGCGGCGGCAATTCAGGGCCGGGCCCGCCGGTAAGTCGCGAGGTAGCGCCGGTTGCCCGGGGCAGTTGCGTAAGCCGTGGGTGCGGTGCCATCGAGACCGTAGCAGACGCGCAACCTGTCGCCCACGAGCTGGTAGATGCCGGGAATCAAGCGCGCGGCATTGGGGCCGGAGTCACCCTTGAGCGTGATCGTTCGCGCGTCGGTCGGGCCAGCGAGTTCGTAGGTGCCGCGATCCATCGCCTCACCGTCGAAAATCACCGCATAGCTGGTGGCGTCGAACAGGAGCACGGTTTTTTGTGCGACCAGTTCGGGCGCCGCTTCGCCTTCGAGTTCCGCCCGGATCATCGTCCACGAGCCGGCGAGGGCGGTTGGATCGGGGAAAGCTTCGTTCCGGGTCATGGTTTCAGTTCGGGAGCGGTGAGAGACCTGGGGGTTTCGTCCACGAGCCGGGGTTCGACGATCTTCTTTTCGCTGCCGGCGCCGAGTTTCTCGAGCTTGCGCCCGGTGACGAGCAACTGGCTTTCGGTCTGGTAGACCGTGCTGTTGTAGGCGTCGACCGACTGGCGGAGGCGCTGGCCGAGGTCGTCCATATTTTTCGCGACCGCGGCGACGCGTTCGTGGAGCTCAAGGCCGAGCTTGCGAATCTCGTCGGCGTTTTTGGACAACGCCTCCTGTTTCCAGCCGTAGGCGGCGGCCTTGAGGAGCGCGATGAGGGTGGCGGGCGAGGCGAGGATGACGCCGACGCTGGTGCCGCGTTCGAACAGATCGGGTTCGTAGCGCAGTGCGGCGCTGTAGAACGCCTCGCCGGGGATGAAGAGCACGACGAACTCCGGCGAAGGCTGGATGTTTTTCCAATAGGACTTGGCGCCGAGGGCGTCGATGTGGCCGCGGACGACGCGGGCGTGCTCTATGAATTTTGCTTTGCGGACGTTTTCGTCGCTGGCCTCGAGCGCTTCGAGGAAGGCCTGCATGGGGGCCTTGGCGTCGACGGCGATGCTCTTGCCCCCGGGGAGACGGATGATCATGTCGGGGCGGACGTCACCGGCGGCCTCCTGCTGGATGAAGTCGACGTTTTCGACCATGCCGGCGAGTTCGACAACGCGCTGGAGCTGCAGTTCACCCCAGCGGCCGGCGGTGCTGGTGCTGCGGAGCGAACGCGAGAGCTTCGTGGTCTCGGCTTGGAGGGTCGCGCTCGTGGTGGCGAGACCCTTGAGTTGTTCGGAGAGCGAGCCGTAGGCCTCTTTGCGGGCGTTTTCGAGGGCGATGATTTTCGTGTCCACTTTGTCGAGCGACTCGCGGATGGGTTTCACGAGCGAGTCGCCGGCGCGCTTGAGGAATTCGTCGCTGTTACGCGTGAGGGCGTCGGAAGCGAGGGCCTTGAACTCCACGGTAAGGCGCTCGCGGGCCTCGTTAAAGGCGGAGATTTTCTCGGCGGCGGCGGCGGACTGCTTTTCGAGTTCGGTGGCCCGGGCCCGAAGGGAGGTGAGTTCCCCTTCCGCCCTGGCGAGCGATTCGGCGGCGAGGCGGGCGCGCTCGGCGAGCGCGGCGGAGCGGGCTTGGAATACGAGCCACACGATCAGCGCGGCGAGTGCGGCGGAGCCAAGGCCGACAATGATAAAAAGCATGTAAAGAACGTCGGGATTCGATTCCGGCAGATCAATCCTTGATGCGTGCTTGGACAGGCGAATTTACGAACTGCAAGCAGCGGGGTGCGGCCCCCGCATCCCCGCCGGGTCCGTCATTTTCGCATGTTGACCGAGAATACTCCCGCCGCCGTCCCCTCGGCCAAACCTCCCGTGCGGGTGATTGCCCCCGTGGAAAAAACCTCCGTGCTCGTGGTGGATGACGAGTACGGTCCGCGTGAGTCCATTGCAGTTAGTTTGGCCGCGGAATTTGCGGTCGATACGGCGGAGCGCGCCAAGTAGGCTCTGGCGAAAATCGGTGCCCGGCCCTACAGCGCCGTGGTGCTCGACATTCGCATGCCGGACCCTCCCGGCCGAACGCCGTGATCGCGAAATTCAAAAAAAGACCGGCTGGTGGTGCGGAGCTTCGAGGAGCGGGGCTGGCCCGCCGGCTGGGGCCGCCAGGTGCGCGCCCGCTTTCTGACGGTCGCAGGCAAGCTCATGCGCGAGCTGGGCTATCTCGCCTAGCGGTTGGTGAAGAGTTCCGCGATGACGTCCTCCAGAGGGACGTCTTCGATCGTGATGTCGGCGACCGGTCCGGCGCTCAGGATCTCCTGCGAGACGGCCACGATGTTTTCGGCCGGAACGCGGAGCGTGAATTTGCCGTCTTCGGCCCGCTTCGTCTCGCCATGGCGCGACTGCCACGTGTCGGAAAACGCGCCCACCTGCGGGACGAAGGTTACGATCTTCTGTTTGGTCCCACCGGCATTTTCGAGCCCGGCCAGCGCGCCGTCGTAGATTTTTGATCCCTTGTGGATCACGATGACGCGTTCGCAGAGTTCCTTGATGTCCGCCATGTAGTGGCTGGTGAGGAGAATCGTCACGCGATACCGGCGGTTGTAGTCGCGGAGAAACTGGCGAACGGCTTTCTGGGAAACGACGTCGAGTCCGATCGTTGGTTCGTCGAGGAAGAGTACACGGGGGCGGTGGAGCAGCGCGGCAATCAGTTCCATCTTCATCCGCTCGCCGAGGGACAGCTCGCGGACCATCACGTTGAGCTTCTTGCCGACGTCCAGCAGGATGACGAGTTCGTCGAGGGTCGTTTTGAAGGCCTCGTGCGGAATGGCGTAGATCGCGCGCAACAAATGGAAGGATTCGATGGCCGGGAGATCCCACCAGAGCTGATTTTTCTGGCCGAGGACGAGGGCGAAAAGGCGCCGGTAGGCGTTTTCGCGCCGGGTGGGGTCGAAGCCCGCGACCCGGGCGGTGCCGCTCGTGGGGTAGATCAAGCCAGAAAGCATTTTCAGGGTGGTCGTTTTGCCGGCGCCGTTGGGGCCGAGGAAGCCGACGAACTCGCCTTCTGCGATCGAGAACGAGACATCCTTGGCCGCCGCGGTCTCCTCGAATTCGCGTTTGAACAACCCAGTCACGCCGCCCCAGAAACCCGGGCGCTTCTTGTAGGTGCGGAAGACGCGCGTCAGGTTCTGAACTTCGATCATGGGGCAGAAGATTCAGCGGACGGAATCGATTATCGAGCAGATTACGGCAGAGGCGGCGCGAGAGCGGCGCCGCCGCCGGTGCCCGAGGGGGCTGCCAACGACCGGCGCTGCCGCAGCAGGCAAAGCAGGCTGCCGGCGTAAGCGGCGATCACGATGCAACTCAAGGCTTGGCTGCCGACCCACATGCCGAGGTATTCGCAGAAGCCGCCCAAGGTGGCGCCGATGAGATTGGCGCCGAGGGCGAGGGCCGGCAGGCGGGTCTCGCGGAACGTCGTCGAAAAAATCAGCCCGGCGAAAAAGATCGGGAGCGGCACGACGAAAACCGTCCACGCCACGCGCCAGCCGAGTTCCCGGGCCAGAATGAACTCGCGGGGCAGCGCGAGCACGACGAGCAGCGACACGAAAAGCGGCGCATACAGCCACACGCTGAAGCTGCGCACGAAGCGCAGCGCCACCCAGTTGGCGAGGAGGACCATCATCAAGACGCCGGCGATGACCAGGGTCGTGACCAGCCAGGTCGTTCCGAAATAGAGGGAGCAGTCCCCAATGCTTTTCGTCTGCAGGAGCAGGAAGCCCCAGCCGAGGAAGAGGAAATGGCCATCTCCCGGACCGAAGCCCCCGCCGCGAAATACCAGCAGCACGCCAAGGGAAATCGTCAGGAGCACGCCGATGACGACAGCGTAGTCGGTGGGGATGCCGCGCTTTTCGAGGTAAACAAAGGGCCAGTCGTCGGTGGCGAGGTCGACGGGGAGTTTGGTGGCGCGCTTTAGTTTCCACTCTCCGATTTCCGCCGGGGGATTGGGCGTGGCCTGCTTGGACGCGATGAACGTGAGAGTGCCCTTGCCCACGTAGACCCACGGCGGAGTCCCGGTCGCCTCCTCGATCATTTGGGAAAATTTTTGCGCCAGCCATTCCCGCGACACCGAGAAAGAAACCGACATGATGCCTTCCGGAGCGACCCGGGCAAAAGCCTGCCGAAACCCCTCGACGGTGTAGGTGTAGCCGTCGAGCCGGAGACTGGCGCCGTAACTAAACAGGGCCTGGCTGTCGAGGTGACCGAAGACCACCAGGTCGAAGCGTTCGGTGCCTCGCTGCAGGAAGGACCGGGCGTCGTCGATGTGGAGGAAGACCCGCGGGTTCGCATAGGGAGCGGCGGCACTGTACCTGGCGCTGATGGTCGGAATCACGGGATCGATCTCGACGGCGTCGACCCGTTGCGCGCCCCGCAGCAACGCGGCCTCGACATCCATGCCGCCGCCCGCGCCCAGTACCAGCACGCGCGCCGGGTCCTTCACCACGTGATAGGGAAGATCGTATTGGTTGAAGTGGGCGGCGACCAGTTGCTGCATCGGACTGCCCGGCGTGTAGCGGGCGGCGTTGATGGAGCCGTGGCGTTGATAAAAATCCTGGTTCACCCGCACGTTGTAGAGCGGCGGGTCGAGCATGGTGCGGAGGTTTGCCGGCGGGGCATCGACCCGGTCCTCCGTAAACCAGGCGACGGCCGGCTGGTTACCCGGCTGGTTTTCGACGTGTACGCGGTTCTCGCGAATGGTGATGAAATAGTAGGGCGACCACCAGGTGTGATCGCGCTGGCCCGACCACACCACGGTGCCGAGGGCCAGGGCGTAGAGCGGCAGCGTCCAGCGGCGACGGGCGCCGGCGCTGGCGAAAAAAACCAGTCCGATAACGAGCGCGATGCCGACAATCGGGGAAAAGTGGAGGAAGGAAAAAAGTCCGAATACCAGCGTGCCACCGAGGCTTCCGGCGAGGTCCCAAACGTAGGCGCGGAGCGCGGGGAGCCGCTGGAACTGGGTGCCGATCTGCTCGCCGAGGGGCACGAAAACGAGGCTGTTGAGCAGAAAGATCAGGATCAGGGCGGTGTAGGAAAAGGCCTTCGTTTCGGGAAAGCCGAAACGAAGTTCACCGGTGCCGCCGGGCAGCGCCACGGCCCGGATGCCCACGAGAAACAGGATGTTCAGGGCCAGAAACAGCGGGAAAAACCGGAACAGGTTCCATTGCCGCGCGCAAAGGATCGCACCGACTCCGAGCCCGAGGAATGAACTCACGAGCATCAGGTTGGCATAGTAAGCCACGAGCCGGACTTCCGACGGCACCCAGCGGATCACCATCAGTTCCAGAAACAGCGCGGCGAACGACAGGACGAACAACCGGACGGCCGGTGTCCCGGTGATCAGCGGGGGGGGCGTTACGTCGTCCGGGGATGAAATCATACGACGGTAAATACCCGGGCCATGGGTCGGCGAGTGAACGGCAAACGAAGGACGATGCAACGGAAGTTTTTCCGACCGGAGTCACCGGTGATCGGACCGACCCTTGGCGCGGGCTGGGGCGGGGGGAATTTGGTTCGTGACTGCCCTGGTCTTGGCCGGGGTCGAACGGTGACCGACAGGCGAAATCGCTCACTTTACGTGGCGGCACTTCCGTGTATGGTGAGCAGCGGCAATGAATCGCAAACGTCAACTTTTTATCGGATGGTTGATGATGGCCGTCTGGCTGGCGGGATGCGGTACACCGCAGATCAATCGCATCGACCAGAATCGGGAAGTCTACGAGTCGTGGCCGATTGAGACGAAGCAGGCGGTGCTGGACGGAAAGATCGAAGTGGGGATGACGCCCGAGATGGTGCGCGTGGCTTGGGGGCAGCCGACCGAGGTGATTTCGCGGTCCACGGGTCCGGGCGATGAGGAAATCTGGATTTATCGCAAAGGCGGAAATGAGGACTACTCGATGGGCGGCCCGGGCGGAGTCTACGGTGGCGGTTATCCGGGCACTATGGGTGGAGGAAATACGGTCGGTATCGGCGTCGCCACCGGCCGTGGAATGGGAACGGTTGTTGGGCCCGTCGTCGGGGGCGGGATGGGTGGCATGGGTGGTATGGGTGGCATGGGCGGCGGCCTCGGCGGGATGGGTGGAATTGGCGGCATGGGCGGCGTCGGTGGCATGGGAACGCCCGTCATGACGTCACCAAGCCGCGTCGAGGAGAAGGAAGTCGTATTTCGCAGCGGAGTCGTCTACCGCGCCGACAGTCCTTGAGGGGTGCAGCGCCTCGCGGCGCTCAGCTCACCGGCCGAGCGTTTTATAATCGAGCACGGTGTGGCTGATACAGCCGGCCGCGAGCGCGGCACGATCGGTGAGGGGGGCGGTGGGCGAGAGGTCGTCGCCCAGGCGAAAGATCAGCCGATGCGTTCCGTCGTCGCCGGCGGGACTGAAAAGACCAGGCACAACGACCTGCGCGGGCACGGTCCGGCGCACGGGCGAGTCCGGGTGGCAGGGCAGGGGGAAATTTACATTGTGGACAATGAAGCTCCGGGTCGGAGTTGCCGCCGCCAGTTCGGGGGCGAGGCGCGCGGCATGCTGTGCGGACGTTTTCAAAATCGCATGAAGCTCGGGATCAGGCACGTTCCCCGCCGCCTTGAGCCGATCGTAGATTTCGACCGTGAGATCCTGGGAAAAAGCGATGGCCGGGAGGCCGTGCAACGCTCCCTCCCACGCGCCGGCGACCGTGCCGCTGGCGATGATGAAGCCCAACGAGACGTTGAGCCCGACGTTGATACCGCTGAGGACGGCGTCGATCTCCAGCGCGCGGGGCAGCAAATGGCCGATCGCGATATTGACGCCATCGCTGGGCGTGCCATCGACGATCCACGTGGGGCAGCCCAATCCCCGGTCGGCGGCGGCGGCGTGTACAGGGCGGTGGCGGGACTTGGCCGCGCCGATCCAGCTTTGTTCGCACTTCGGGGCAACGACGTAGATTTGGTGACCGGTGGCCTGCAAGGCCCGCACGAGTTCATGCAGGAACACGCTGTCGATGCCGTCGTCGTTCGTGACCAGAAAGCGCATCCCAACAGGCGCGCAGGAAGAGCGCGGTGGGGCAAAGAAAAATTGTCGATGAACTTTGGCGCGCAAGTGTTTCGCGCCGACACCGACCAAACAGGCGCCGCCAATCGCTGCCTCGCCTTATCCGAGTGGCAGGCCACGCGGGTGGCGGGTGGAAAAAGAAAAAGCCGCGACTTGGGTCGCGGCTTTGAGATTGAGCGTGGCGCGGGGCCACGGCCAAAACAAGCGGGTTACGGCGTGGCCGCAGGCGCGGCGGCCTGCCCCTGGGCTTCCATTTCCTTCATCGCGGCTTTGCGCGAAAGGCGGACCTTGCCGCTGCGCTCGTCGATGCCGATGCATTTCACCCAGATCATCTCGCCCATCTTGACGACGTCCTCGGTGCGGCGCACGCGGAAGTCGGCGAGTTCGCTGATGTGGCAGAGCCCCTCCTTGCCGGGGGTGCATTCGACGAAGGCGCCGAAATCTTTGATGCCGGTGATGCGACCGTTGTAGAGCTTGCCGACTTCGATCGGGGTGCCACCACCACCGCCGCCGGGGCCGGAACCGCCGCCGCACAGACCGTCGATTTCCGCGATGGCACGGGCCATGGCGTCGCCGTTGTTGGAATAGATGAACACCTTGCCGGAATCGTCCTCGGCGATGTCGATCTGCGCACCGGTCGTCTCGGTGATGCGGCGGATCGTCTTGCCGCCGGGCCCGATGAGGAGACCGATCTTTTCCGGATCGATCTGGATCGTCTGGATGCGCGGGGCGAACTTGCTGAGGTCGGCACGGGGAGCCGGCAGCGAGGCGAGCATGGACTTGAGGATTTCGATCCGCGCGTCGCGGGCCTGGAAGACGGCGGTCTTCGCGATCTCGAACGGCAGACCGTGGATCTTCAAATCGAGCTGGAAGCCCGTGATGCCCCTGGTGGTGCCCGCGAGCTTGAAGTCCATGTCGCCGAAGTGGTCCTCTTCGCCGAGAATGTCGGTGATGGTGGTCCACTTCGTGATCGAACCGTCGGGACCATTCTCGGTCATGAGTCCGCACGAAATGCCGGCGACCGGCGCGATGATCGGCACGCCGGCGTCCATGAGGGCGAGACAGCCACCGCAGACCGACGCCATCGAAGTCGAGCCGTTGGAGGCCATGATTTCGGAGACGACGCGGATGGAGTAGGGGAAGGCGTCCTCCGGGGGGAGGACGGGCACCAGCGACCGCTCGGCGAGCGCGCCGTGGCCGATTTCGCGGCGGCCCGGGCCGGTGAAGCGGCCCGTTTCACCAACTGAGAATGGCGGGAAATTATAGTGGAGAATGAAGCTCTTGGAGGTCGCGCCACCCGTGAGGCCGTCCATGTCCTGGGCTTCCTTCGTGGGCCCGAGAGTGACGATGGCGATGTTTTGGGTGTCGCCCCGTTGGAACGTGGCGGAACCGTGCACACGCGGAAGGACCCCGACTTCGGAGTGAAGCGGGCGCACCGTCTTCGCATCGCGGCCATCGGCGCGGACCCCGCGCTCGAGGACCGTCCGGCGGTAGGCCTTATATTGGAGATCCTCGAACACGACGTTCAGGTCGACGTCGGTAAAGCGCCCTTCGCCGAGCTCGGCGACGAGGGCGACTTTCGCCTCCTCCTTGAGCATCTTGACGGCGACGCTGCGGACGGCCTTTTCCTTGCCGAAAATGGCCTGGGCCAGACGGGTGTCGGGCACGACGCGCTCGATGATCGCCCGGGCTTCGGGTGTGGCACCGACCAAGGGGAAGGTGGATTTGGTTTTACCGGTGAGGGTAACCAGTTCCTTGATGGCAGTGATGATCGGCTGAATGGCCTGGTGTCCGAATTCGAGCGCCTTAATGAACTCTTCCTCGGGCAGCTGGTCGGCCGAACCTTCGATCATCAGCATGTGCTTGTCGTTACCGACGTAAATCATGTCGAGCGACGAGGAGTACATCTGCTCGATGGTCGGATTGGCGACGAACTGGCCGTCGATCAGGGCGACACGGACGCAGCCGATCGGACCGTTCCACGGGATATCCGAAATCGCGAGCGCGGCGCTGGCGCCGTTAACCATCGGAATGTCGGAGTCGTTGACCTGGTCGGCCGACATCAGCTGGCCGATGATCTGGACTTCGTTCAGGAAGCCCTCCGGGAAGAGAGGCCGGCAAGGACGATCGCAGAGGCGGGAAGTGAGGATTTCCTTTTCGGACGGACGACCCTCGCGCTTGAAGTAACCGCCGGGGAAGCGGCCGGCCGCGGCGTATTTGTCGCGGTAGTCGACGGTGAGCGGGAAGAAGTCCTGGCCGGGGCGCATGTTCTGTGCGACGCAGGCGGTGACGAAGACGTTGGTCTCGCCGACGCAAACGTTGACGGCGCCGTTGGCGAGTTGGGCGTAGGTGCCGGTGGAGAACGTGATCCCGAGGCCGGGCACGGTGACGGAGTGTTTCTGATTCATTTCGGACGGATGTTTTCGGATGCGGACAGTGTCGGCGGATGGGACGGGCGCGGCCAGCGACACGCGACTGGTACGGCCCGGTGGCTTCCGCGGAGCGGAAGCGGCGGCGGCAGAAGTGCCGCTGCGGGTAGTTGACTGTTTAGGAACCCGCTTCGGTCAGCTCGCTCAGACGCGAGAGATTTCCGTTTGACGCCCCGAAATGCGGTCGAGGTGTGGAGGCGCCAAACGGAAATGTCCCGGTCTGGATTCGAGTGTCAGTAACGACAACGGGCGACCCGCGGATCGGGTCGCCCGTTAGACGAAAGCGTTATCTGCGAAGGTTTAATTTCTGCAGCAACTCGTTATATTTCGGCAGATTATGCCGCTTGAGATAATCGAGGAGCTTGCGACGGCGGGAAGCCATCTGCAGAAGCCCGCGGCGCGAGTGGAAGTCTTTGCGGTGCGTACGCAGATGCTCGGTCAAGTGATTGATTCGAGCGGTCAGCAGCGCCACTTGGACTTCGGACGAACCGGTATCCTTCTCGTGGATTTTGTATTCGGCTATGATTTCGGGTTTAACGACTGTGGTGGACATGGTTTAGTGGTTTGATTCACGACTGTAGGGTGCCTTTGTGGGCACCGTGCCGCCCGCTCCTCCCGACTGGAAATCGGGTCAAGCCGGCGTCACCGTTCCAATCCAGCGGGATGCCGGACCAGCCATGGTGGGCACCCGCAACCGGCGGATATCCACTGACGCAAGGTGGCAGATTCCTGAAAGGCACAGGGCCGCGCAAGCGAAAATTTGGATCTTCCGACCGAGTCGGCAGGGGTTGAGAGATTGTGGTGGATTCTGCCAATATCTCCCAATTTGATCGCACTCCATGTCTGCAATCCCGGCTTCTCCGGACCTCATCAGCAGTTTGTTGAATCTATCCCACCAACTCGGTCGCGAGGAACGGAAACTGGCGATTTTTGGGGAAGGCAACACGTCCGCGCGTCTGGCGCCCAAAACCTTTGCCGTGAAGGCGAGCGGGGCGAATCTGGCGACTCTGTCGCCGCTGGGAGTAACCGAGTGCCGCTTCGCCGATCTCCTGCCGCTGCTCGATGTGAAGCGAATCACCGATGCGGCAATCGACGAGGTACTTTTTGCCGCCCGGGTAGATCCGAAGGCTCGAAAGCCTTCGGTCGAGGCCATCTTCCATGCCTACCTGTTGACGCTGCCCGATGTGAATTTTGTCGGCCACACGCATCCGACCGCGGTGAACCAGCTGCTTTGTTCAAAGCACGCGCGGACCTTCGCGAAGAGGCGGATTTGCCCTGATGAGGTCGTCTGCTGCGGAGTCGAGAGCGTTTTTGTCCCGTATGCCGACCCCGGATTGAAGCTCGCTCAAGCGATCCGGGTCGCGGTCGTGGCGCATGTGAGGCGGCTGGCGCGGGCGCCTCGCGTGATCCTGTTGGAAAATCATGGATTGATCGCCCTCGGCGCGACTCCCGAGTCCGTGCTCGCCGCGACGCAGATGGGAGTCAAAGCCGCCGAAATCTTCGCTGGAGCCGCCGCGCTGGGCGGCCCTCGATTTCTTACCGCTGCCCAAGTCGCTCGGATCGCCGGGCGGCCGGATGAACACTATCGCCAAAAAATGCTTGGGCTCTGAGTGAGCCCGATCGATCCATCTCTCCCTAACCCGACCTCCCCGTTCGCATCCATGCCCACCTACAAGAACGTCAATTATCTCTGGGACGACGCCAAGGCCACCGCGCTCGATCCCGTCGGCCGCCTCGTCTACCGCTCGAACCTGCTCGGCAGCGACCAGCGTGTTACCAACACCGGCGGCGGCAACACGTCGTCGAAAATTGCAGAGCAGGATCCGCTCAATGGCCAGCCGATCGAGGTGCTTTGGGTAAAGGGTTCCGGCGGCGACCTCCGCACGAGCACGCGTGAGAACTTCTCGTCACTTTATCAGCAGAAGCTGCTCGATCTCCAGAAGTTCTACGCCGCCCGCCCCGACAAGGGCCTCAAGGCTCCGGCTGAGGATGACATGGTGGGCATGTATGCGCACGGCACGTTTAACCTGAATCCACGGGCACCATCGATCGATACGCCGCTGCATTCGTTCCTTCCCGGCAAGCATGTCGACCACATGCACCCGAACGCGATCATAGCGATCGCAGCCTCACAGAACTGCGAGAAGCTCACGAAAGAAATTTTCGGCGGCGAGATGGCCTATGTCCGGTGGATGCGCCCGGGCTTCGAACTCGGCCTCGCCATGCAGGAGATTTCCAGGAACAACCCGAAGATGAAGGCCATCATGATGGGCCAGCACGGCTTCATCTCTTGGGACGACAACGAGAAGGCCTGTTACACGCTCACGTTGGACTTGATCGAGAAGGCTGCGGCCTACATCGAGGCGAAGTACCAAGCCAAGGGCGGCGACGCCACGGCCTTCGGCGGTGCCAAATACTTGACGCTCGACGCCCCCAAGCGCAACGGGGTCTTTGCCGCCGTTCTTCCGTGGCTCCGTGGCCAGGTGTCCCAACGGAAGCGTTTCATCGGCACCGTGCAGGACGACGAGAAGATCCTGCGCTTCGTCAACTCGAAGGACGCCGCCCGTCTCGCCGAGCTCGGTACGAGCTGCCCCGACCACTTCCTCCGCACCAAGATCAAGCCGCTCTACGTGGACTGGAACCCGCAGTCTGAAGACACGGCCGCGCTCAAGAAGAAGCTCGCCGCTGGCCTCGAGGCCTACCGCAAGGACTACGCGGCTTATTACAACAAGTGCAAACACGCCAACTCGCCGGCTATGCGCGACCCGAACCCGACCGTCGTCCTCATCCCGGGCGTCGGCCTAGTGGCCTGGGGCAAGGACAAGTCGGAAAGCCGCGTCACCGCCGAGTTCTACAACTGCGCCGTCGAGGTCATGCGCGGCGCCGAGGCGATCGACAGCTACATCGCCCTGCCGCAGCAGGAGGCCTTTGACATCGAGTATTGGCTTCTTGAGGAAGCGAAGCTCAAGCGCATGCCCGCCGAGAAGGAACTCGCCCGCCAGGTCATCATTGTGGTCGGCGCCGGCTCCGGCATCGGCAAGGAGACCGCCCACCGCCTCGTCAAGGACGGCGCGCACATCGTCAGCGTCGACATAAAGCTTGAGACCGCCACCACCACCGCCAAGGAGATCACCGACAAGCTCGGCCTCGGTATCGGCGTCGCTGGCACGGGTATCTCCAACTGCGGCCCGGCCGTCGGCCTCGCTTGCAACATCACCGACCGCGCCAGCGTCCGCGCCATGCTCGATCAGGTCGCGCTGGCCTACGGCGGCTTCGACTCGATCTGCGTAACCGCCGGCGTCTTCTGGCCGAGCGACACCACCGGCCACATCCCCGACGACAAGTGGGCCTTCACCTTCGGCGTCAACGTCACCGGCAGCTACATCGTCGGCGACGAGGCGTTCAAGACCTGGAAGGAACAGGGCTTGCGCGGCAGCCTTGTGCTCACGACCTCGGCCAACGCGGCCGTCGCGAAGAAGGGCTCCTTGGCCTACGACACCTCCAAGGCCGCCGCCAACCACCTCGTCCGCGAGCTGGCCATCGAGCTCGCCCCGCTTGTCCGCGTCAACGGCGTGGCTCCGGCCACGGTGGTCCAGGGGAGCGCGATGTTTCCCCGCGACCGCGTCATCGGTTCGCTGGCCAAGTACGAGATTCCGTATACCGCGGACGAAGCGACCGAGTCGCTCGTGGAAAAACTCGCCGCATTTTACGCGGACCGGACACTGACCAAGGCGCCCATCACGCCGGCGGACCAGGCAGAGGCCTATTTTCTGCTGGTTTCTCAGCGGCTTTCGAAGACGACCGGCCAGATAATTGCGGTCGACGGCGGGTTGCACGAGGCGTTCTTGCGCTGACGGCGGATTTTTCCGGTGCCGCGTGCCTTGCAAAGAATAGCCATCGTGGGAGCCGGGGCGATTGGGAGCTACTATGGTGCCCGGCTCGCTCTGGCCGGGGTCGAAGTTCGGTTTTTGGTCCGCCGCGATCTCGTGCATGTTCGGGACCACGGCCTGATTTTGCGGGAGCGAGATGCCACCCGCCGACTCGAGCACGTGGACGCTTTCGCTACGACGGCGGAAATCGGGCCAGTCGATCTCGTGTTCGTCACCCTTAAGACCACGAGCAACTCGGCCCTCGCTACGCTCCTGCCGCCCCTGATTAGGCCGGAGACGGCGGTGGTTACGCTGCAAAACGGCTTGGGTAACGAGGAAGCCATCGCAGCCCTCGTCGGGGCCGGGCGCGTCCTCGGGGGCTTGTGCTTTATTGCCGTGACGCGGGAAGCACCGGGCGAACTTTCTGGTTACCATACGCCGGGTGCGATTACGCTTGGGGAGTTTGGCCGGCTTGCCAGTGAGCGCACGCAGGCGATCGCCGGCTTGTTGCAACGAGCCGGCGTGAACTGCCGGGCGGTCGACAGCCTCGCGGCGGCACGCTGGCAAAAGCTGATTTGGAATGTTCCCTTCAACGGTTTGGCGATCGCCGCCGGCGGGATCACGACCGACAGGATTCTCGACGATCCGGTGCTGGCCCGTGAAGTTCGGGCGCTTATGAATGAGGTGGCGGCGGCAGCGCGGCACTTTGGCCACGAAGTGACGGAGGCGTTTATCCAAAGCCAGATCGATGTCACCCCGCCCATGGGAGCCTACCAACCGTCGAGTCTGGTTGATTATCGCGCTGGTCGGCCGGTTGAAGTCGAAGCGATTTGGGGTGAACCCCTGCGGCGTGCGCAAGCTGCGGGCCTCGCGGTGCCGAGGCTCCAAGAGCTTCATGCGCGTCTCGTTGGCCTGACCAAAGTGGGGCGATGCCCGTGACCGCACGGATTGAAGGAGATGGTTTTTCTGAAACGAAACCGTGAACTTTGTCGATGAGTGCACGGAGCGCTCACCAGTTCCAGCAGCGGGGGGAGGTGAATGGCCGGCCCGAACTCACCTCCGGTTAAAGGCGACGCGCTGCTGAGGCCCTTCGGCGATCCACGCGAGCGCACGGCCTTGAGGGCCGCTTGTCAGTAAGACGATAGCGATTTGTCCGGCTTGGTGATTACGAAAACAGATCGCTCGCGGTCCGATTGAGGAAATCCTCCATGTAACCGGTGGTCGCCTTGCCTTCGATGAAAACAGGATCGGCCATGATGGCGCGGTGCAGTGGAATGGTCGTCTTGATTCCTCGGATGAGATATTCGCTTAGCGCGCGATACATGCGTTCCAGTGCGACTTTGCGAGTCGTGCCGTAGGTGATCAATTTGCCGATCATGGAGTCATAATACGGCGGAATCGTATAACCTGAATAAGCGTGTGAATCAACGCGAACGCCGTGGCCGCCGGGCGCGTAGTAGAGTCCGATCGTGCCAGGCGAGGGAGCAAAATTGCGCGCAGGGTCTTCCGCGTTGATGCGGCATTCGATAGCGTGCTTTTCGAATTTGATGTCGCCTTGGTCGAAATCGAGTTTTTCACCATTGGCCACGCGGATTTGCTGCTTGATCAGGTCGATCCCTGTAACCTCTTCGGTTACAGGATGTTCAACCTGTATCCGGGTGTTCATTTCGATAAAATAATAGTTCCCCTTCGCATCCACGAGAAACTCGATTGTGCCGGCGTTTTCGTACTCCGCGGCCTCCGCCGCCTTGATGGCGGCCTTCCCCATTTTCTTTCGGAGATCGGAGGTGAGAAAAGGCGAGGGCGATTCTTCGATGAGCTTTTGATGCCGGCGTTGGACGGAGCAGTCGCGTTCGCCGAGATGGAGGATCTTGCCGTGGCTATCGGCTAGGATCTGAAATTCGATGTGCCGTGGGCGCTCGATGTATTTCTCGATGTAGACCGCACCATTTCCGAACGCTTTTTCGGCCTCACCACGCGCGACGTGATATTCCTTCGCGAACGATACGTCGTTGTGCGCGATGCGCATGCCCCGGCCCCCTCCGCCGGCGACGGCTTTGATGATCACGGGATAGCCAATTTTTCGAGCGTTCTTAACCGCCTCGGCCTCCGACCCGACGGGCCCATCCGACCCGGGGACGATGGGCACTCCGGCCTTTCGCACGGTGTCTTTGGCAACTGATTTATCACCCATCATATGGATGGACTTAGATTTGGGCCCGATGAACTTGATGTTGCACGATTCGCATTGTTCGGCGAATTTCGCGTTTTCGGAGAGGAACCCATAGCCGGGATGGATAGCGTCGACGTCGCCGATCTCGGCCGCACTCATGATTCGATCCGCTCTCAGGTAGCTATCGGCGCTCTTGGGGCCACCAATGCAAATTGCCTCGTCGGCGAGTTGCACGTGAAGCGATTGGACGTCGGCTTCCGAGTATACGGCTAGTGTCTTGATGCCAAGTTCGCGGCAGGCGCGAACGATGCGGAGGGCGATTTCACCGCGGTTGGCAATGAGGATTTTTTGAATCATCTGAGGGCTGATTTATTACGACACGGATTCCTGATTGGCACCCGGACGTCCAGGTCCACCTTGTGCTGACAGGAACAGGACTGCAGGGGCGTCTACGGATTGAATCCAATCAACCTTGCTTCAGCTTGAAGAGACGCTGGCCATATTCGACGGGCTGGCCATTTTCCACGAGGACTTCCAAGACAGTCCCCTTCGCCTCTGCTTGGATCTCGTTCATGATCTTCATCGCCTCGATTATACAGATGACCGTGTTCTCGACCACCTTACCTCCGACGTCCATGAAGGGCTTACTTTCAGGCGAGGCTGCCCGGTAGAAGGTTCCAACCATGGGCGACTTTACGTAGGTCACTCCTACTTCGTCCCGAGGCGTGGAGGCGGCCGGATCGTTGGCGCCAGCAGCCGTGGCTTGGGCTTGTGGGGGAATGCTATCAGAGGCAGGAAAGGGAGGGTTGGAACTCCGGCCGGTGCTCACAATTGGCAGGCCATTTGCGCCACGCCGAATCTTAAGCTTGAATCCCTCTTCTTCCACCGCGAACTCGGTGAGCTCCGATCGCTTCATGAGTTCGATGATCTGCTTAATCTGTTTTAGGTCCAAAATGGCGCCTTGGTTGAGTTGGTGAGCTGGACGGCGAGTTAGTTGTTCTTTAAGGTCGGTCGTTCAAAAGAATTGAGCGAAGGGTAGCAATCTCCGATTTTTTGCGCATGGGAGCAGACGTTGAATAAACTGCATATTTTTCCGATAAAATGCCTGAAATCATGCTTAAAACGCTTTTAAATGATCAATTTTGTCTGAATTCGCGTAGATTACTTTATGGGATTTTGGGCTAATGTTTTATAAAGGCTTAGCCCGAATTTTTAAGAGAAAAAGATGTGAAGGGGCATCGTCGCTCGACTGTAGTTTTACCCTAGATTGGCCAAAAAGCGTGCACTTTTGAGTGATTTGAGCGATTTATCACGAATGCTACCGGCATGGACCATCGTCGGTTTAGTGCGTTAGCGTGGTTATTATTGGCGGGGAATGAATCCTGAGAAATGTCCGACGTTTTTGGATTTCGATCAATGCCACTGCGACGAACTCTGGTTGAGGTCCGGGTAGCGTATTGCGGTGAATCACAAGCGACAGATGGCCGCCTTCATCGTTGAAGGCGGCCTGTGTTCCGGGGACCGCTTGCCGGGGCCTAGGACTAGCGCGGTCGACCTTCCAGTATCGGAGGCGGCCGGCCCGACGGCAGCGCGAACGCGGCTGGTGCAGCGGCCTGCACGAACTGTCGCGGAAGTATCCCCGCTACGGCTTCCGCCGCATTGCGGCGAAGCTGCGCGGGGAAGGGCTACAAGGTCGGCCGCAAGCAGGTGCAAAAACTCCGGCGGGCCGAAGGACTAGGGGTGCCGCCGCCCGGGCGTTACATCCCACGCCGAGGTAAATCTATCGGGCTGCCGACGCAGCCGACTCATCGTCGCCAGGTGTGGACGTGGGACTTCATCGCCGATGCCACGGTGCATGGCGGTGCCCTGCGCATGCTCACCGTCCTCGAT
>CANJKL010000020.1:0-81704 GCA_947474935.1 Opitutia bacterium | reverse complement strand
GACCCCGCCGGACATGAATACCACGACCGATTTTTACGGCGTGATCTACACCCCGAGTGGAGACTTCAAGGTCTGGAGCAACAACGCGATCTACGGGGCGATCATCGCCCGCAAGGTGGTCTTCAGCGGCACGAGCCCGGTGATCCACTACGACCTGAACCTGCGCGCCACCGTCTTTTCCGGTATCGACACCCCCTATGCCATCTCCGACTGGCGCGAAACCACCAATGGCGGCTGAGTCAGGGGAGAAGCAAATCGATCGGAGCTTCGGCGTTGCATCGCCGTTTCGCTGGCGGCATACGCAACCGCATCATGGCCCGGCTTTCTTTTCTGACGCGGACAACGCGCCACGGAGTTCTGTGGAATCTCACAGATCACGGGTTGCAAGTCGCGCGGCTGAGCCGCCTCGATGAGAAGCCGCTCATCGTCGATCGTTTTGCGGAATTTACTCCCCAGGACGACGATGGGGTGGCGCACTGGCTTCGCGAAGCGATGGTCGAACGCGGGCCCGGTTATCTGGCGGGCTATTGCGGTTTTCATCCGCCGGAACGCGTGTTGTTGCGGGAGAGTGTCAACACCCGGCGCCTGACCGAGCCCAATTTCCTCGAGTCGCTGCTGGCGGAGCATGCGAAGCTCCCGTCGGTCAGGGACTGGCGCGTGTGTGCGCTTCATCCCGTGGAGGGCGAGCTTTTCACCGTGACGACCCCCGCCCGGCCGGGCTTGCTGCTGGGCCTGCCGCTTGCCGCGGTGCGCGATGCCCAGCAACGATTGCGCAAGTTGGGGATCCGTCCACGCCGGCTCGAGGTGGGCACGATCGCGCTGCTGGGCGGGCTGACGCGCTATACCCGCGAACTCAACTACCCCCATGCGGTCGTCGTTTGTGAGATTGGTCAGACGCAAACGCGCATCTATTTCCTCGGCAAGGACGGCGTGCATACCCCGGCGACGCTGCCGCACGGCCTGCTTTCGATTGTGGAATCAGCCATGAAGGAATTGGCGGCGCCCGACGTGGTGACCGCGCGGCAGCAGCTCGCGGCACCGACGGAGGAGTTGCGTGCGCACGGCCGCCGGCTCGTGCGCATGCTCACCCGGCACCTCAAGCCGGCCGTCGATTATTTCGAAATGCAAACCGGCCAGCCGATCGGCGCGCTCTATTGTGCCCATTTGCCGTCGAATCTCGGCTGGCTGGAGGAGACGCTTTGCGCGGCTGTCGACCTTGAGTTCTTGGTGCCCGATCTCGCCGCATGGCTTCCGGCGGTCGGCCTCCAGCTGGGCCCCGACACCGCGCTGCCTGCCCGCTCCTGGTTTCAACCCCTGAGCTTGATCGGCGAGCTCGCGCCACCCGTGGCCGCAACACCATGACGCGAAATCGTGATCCCTTGGCGCTGAGTGCGCACTGGCATGTCGATTGCCGCATCGAGGCGGAGTTGCCCGAGGACAATCTCGTCGGCACGCGCTTCCTGATTAACGTCGTCTGTTCGGCGGTCGCGTTCGGAGCGCTGTTGTTCGTCGGCTGGCTTGGTTATCTTAATCTCAGCCTGCGGTATCAAATCCGCGACTGGGAACAGCGCATCAAGGATAACCGGGCCGAAGTACTCGACATCCAGCGCATGCAGCGGGATTACGCCACGGAAGCGGCCAAAATCGATCAAGCCTATGCGCTGGTACGACCCGAGTTTTTCGTTTCCGGCGTCATCGCCGATTTGGGCCGCACCCGGCCTCATCCCGTCGTGATCGACATCATCGAGTGGAACGAGTCCGGGATCGTTGTGCGGGGCAGCCTGCGCGAGACGCCGGAACGGGCCAGCCGCTTGATCGGGGGCTATGTGGACGTATTGCGCGCCGATCAAAAAATCGGTTCGCGTTTCGCTGTCGTACTTACGGACCTCGACCGGGGGGCGACTGGGGATGCCATGAAGTTCGAAATTTCCTTTCGGCTGAAGCCGACCAAGTCATGAGCGAGCATCTCGCAGACCTTTGGGTGGTCATCCGCCGGTATCCCTTTTGTGCGGGGTGCATCATCGCCACTCTCCTGCTCGGCGGGGCTGCGTGGTATTTGGTGGGGGAGAATGAGGAGCTGGAGGCCTCGCGCAAGGAACGCTCCAAGGAGGGTGAAGCGATGCTTGCGCTGTTGGTCGGCGGTTCTACGCAGCGGCAGGAACTCGCCGCCGCGCATGAGGCGTCGCGCCGGATTGAGGACAATCTGGTGATCGAGACCAATCTCGCGGAAAATGCGTGGTATTTTTTCAAATTCGAGGAGCAGACGAAAGTCCGCCTTGCCGAGCTCCATCCGCTAAACTCCCCGTCGACCGATACGTCGCCTTTTTTCCGCCGCGTGCCCTACACCCTGCGCGTCTCCGGAACGATTGACCAAGTTTACGCGTTTCTGGGCGCCGTGGAAACCGGCCCACGACTCGCCAAGATCACGTCGTTCAACTTTGCGCGGCAGGGCACCGGTCCGGGCATCATGCTCGACCTCAGTATCGAAATGCTCGGCAAACGATGAACATGCGCCGCCTTTTTTCTGGCCTGTCGGTGCTGGTTTTTTGGGGCGCGTCGGCCTTTGCCGGGGAGGCGCCCGCTACGCCCACCGCCGCGCCGGGCGCGGCCAAAACCCCCGCGGTCGTTTCGGCAGCCAAGGCGCCGCCCCTTTCGCCCCGTTTTCGCCAGATTCGCGATCGGATCGACGCCCTGTTCCAGCATCGCAATGCGGCCTTGCCGCCACTGGACCCGACCTTGGATCCGTTCCGGCCGCCGGGCGCCGTTCCCGCGGCGCCACTGCCGCAGATCAGCAATTCAAGCGGCGCCAAGGTTCCGGTGGTGGGACCGAGTTCCGGCGTCAAATTACTCCAAGATGCCGCGGCCACCCTGAGGGTGAGCGGGATCTTTGAGATCGGAGGCAAACAACATCTGGTGATCAACTCCCGACCCTACAAGGAAGGGGACGTCATCCAGACGCAGGTGCAGGGTAACACCGTTTATCTCCGCGTCCGTCAGATTGCCCGCAACAGCATGGTGCTGGTCCTCAACCAGGCCGAGTTGACGGTTAAGTTTTAAGTCCGCTGGCCGCGTGCGGCGGTGGGCGCTCACCCCTCGTCCGTGTTCCGCCGACCGGCCGTTTGGTCCGCGCTTGATGGATGCGATCGGCCGTTCACGATCTCCGGTCATGCCCTCGCCCGAACGGAAAAACGCGAAAAGCAACGATTCTGTCCCGGCGCGCCCGGTGGTTGCTGCGCCCGCAAGGCCGGCCGGCGGTCCCGGCGGTTCGGAAATCGGCTGGTTGCCGGACGGCGTCTACACCGGCGAGAAATTCGAGTCCGGCCTGGCTTTTTTCGCCGATGGGTTGGGTCGGATCACGCGCTTTTCACGGGAGCCGGCGGACCTCGCCGCGGCCCGGCGCCTGGCGGGCCAGGTCGCGCTGCCCGGGCTCGTGAACGCCCACTCCCATGCGTTCCAGCGGGCCTTGCGCGGCCGGGGCGAACAGCGCGGCCGGCCGGACCGCGAGCCATTGGCGCCATGGCGCGAAGCGCAGGATCGCCTGGTCGCGCGCATCTCGGGCGAGGGGTTTTTCGACACGGCGCGAATGGCTTTTCTGGAGATGATGCTTTCGGGAATCACCTGCGTGGGCGAATTTCACGGCCTGCACCAGGCGGCCGACGGCTTGGCGTGGCCGGATCCGAATTTTCTCAGTCAGGAACTTTTGCGCGCAGCCCACGATGTCGGGATTCGCATCGCGCTGCTCAAGGTCGCCCAGACCCGGGTCGACCCCGCGGAGCCGGCCCACGCCCGTTTATTCACGCCCACCGCGGATCAATTCATCCGCGAGCTCGAGGCCTTGCGGGTCTTGGCCGAAAAAAACCATCCCGCCGACGAAGCCTGGATTGGCGTCGGAATCAACAGCCTGGGCGGCCTACCGGCCGGAGAATTTCGAGCGATTGCAACCCATGCGCATGCCCAACGGATGCGTTTGCATGTCCGCCTGCCGACGGGCCGCGAAGCTGTTCAGGCCTGCGTGCGGGAGCACGGCCGGACCCCCGTGGCACTCCTGGCGGAGTTGGGCATCGTCGACAAACGCTTCACCGCCGTTCACGCCGCGCATCTTGCCGACGACGAAATCAAGCTGCTGGGCTCGGCCCGGGCGATCGTTTGCGCGTGCCCGACGACGGCGCGAAATCACGGAGTCGGATTGCCGCCGGTGGAAAAGCTACTGGCCGCCGGGGCGGGGATCGCACTCGGCAGCGAGCGCCAGGTGCAGATCGATTTGCTCGAGGACGCCCGGTTGCTCGAGTACCCGTTGCGAGTCGCGCGGGAGCAACGCGCCGTGCTGGCGCCGGATCCCGCGCCGTTGCTTTTCCATGCGGCGACCGTCACGGGTGCCCGCAGCCTCGGTGCTACGGGCGGCGCGCTCGAAATCGGCCGCCCGGCCGATTTTTTTACGGTGAACGTCTACGATCCATCGATTGTGGGAGCCGACGCGGGCACTTTGTTGAACAACATTGTGTTTTCGCTTGAGCGGCGCGCCATCCGGGATGTGTGGGTCGGGGCGCGACTGCGGATTGCCAACGGACGGCATCCCGACCACGGGACCATCGTCGGGCGTTTTGCCGATTCGCAGCAACGGCTGTGGAGTGATTGATTTCCGGCCCGCGGTGCGCATTCTCCGCGGGCATGGGCAGGCGTTTTCGTTGAGTGTCCGGTTGGGCCGGGCCCGCTTGTTCCACTCGTTGCGAAAACCAGTCGTTCCCCTCAACTGTTCATGACCTCGTTTGGTTGCAGTTTTTTCCGTCTCGGATGGTGGGTTGGACTTTTATGCGGTGCGCTCGCCGGAACAGCGGCGGAATTGCCGCGGGGAAAAGTGCTCGAAAAGGTCGAGTGCGCGGCGGATCCAAAGCAGAGCTACGCGTTGTACGTTCCGACAAGATTCGATCCGAAGGTGCGCTCGCCAGTGTTGTTTTGTTTCGATCCGGGGGCCCGGGGCCGGGTGCCCGTCGAGCGGTTCGCGGCGGCGGCGGAGAAATTTGGATACATCGTCGCCGGCTCAAATAATTCCCGCAACGGTCCATGGCCGGCGAATGTCGCGGCCATCGACGCCATGATCCGCGACGTGGATGGCTTTTTCCCGCTCGATCAGAAACGGGTGTACGTGGCCGGTCTTTCCGGCGGGGCGCGGGTTGCGTGCCAGGTGGCGATGAACGGGCTGGCCCAAGGCGTCGTGGCCTGCAGCGCCGCGTTTCCGGACGGGACGACGCCGGACAAGGTCGCCTTCGCGTTTTTTGGCACGGCCGGAGTGACTGATTTCAATTATCAGGAACTGCGCCGGGTCGACCGCGAACTCGAGGAAAGACGCACAACGCACCGGGTGGTGATTCATCAGGGCGGGCATGAGTGGCTCTCGTCCGATCTCGCCATGCAGGCCCTCGGCTGGCTCGACTTGCAGGCGATGCGCACTGGCACGCTGGCGAAGGACCCGGTGCGACTGCAGGCGGAATTCGGGCTGCGGCGGGACGCTGCGCCAGCCGCCCCGGGTTGGGCACGGTTCACGGCGCTCAAATCGCTCGCGACCGATTTCAAGGGTCTTGAAGACACGGCCGCGTTGGAAAAGGAGGTGGCGCAGCTCGCCGCGTCCCGTGACGTGCGCAACGCGATCAAGGCCGACCGGGCGGCCGAGCGGCGGGAGGAATCCTTGGTGACTGATTTGTTGACGGCAGTGCGGGACGGCTTCGCCAGCGACGTGAAAAAAACAGCGGCCCAGTTGCGGGCCAGGGCCGAGGGGCCGTCCCCCGAACGCGAAATGGCGGGGCGCGTTTTGCAGGCGGTCTACACGAACTGTTCGGAGAGCGTGCGCGACATGTTGCGGAGTGGCGAATTTGCGCCGGCGGAACCGGTGTTGGAGATGATGATCCTGATGCGACCGGAGCGACCCCAGGCTTATTTCGATCTCGCGCGCTGCCGCGCCAGGCGAGGGGACAAGAAGCGTGCACTTGTCGCGCTGGAGCAGGCGGTGGCGGCGGGGTTCAGCGACCGCGCGCGTGTTCAACAGGAAGTCGCGTTCGAGTCGCTCCGGACGGACCCGGCTTTTCTCAAGCTCGTGGACGCCATCAAGGACAGCCCCGGCCGGGGCGTCAGGCGGTAGGCTGAAGTTTGCCGCAATCCGCCGGCCGCAGCCGGGATCAACGTTTCGCAAGGGTCCGATTTGGCCGGGTGGAACCCGTTCCACGGCCTTGTGCCGATAGGCTCAAGGCTCGTCGCCCTGCGTTTCACGGGTGATAATCGACCGCGATTACCTCGAGTTCCTTCCGGCCCGAGGGGGCGTTTAGCACGACGCGCTGTCCCGGCCGCGCGTTCATGAGCGCCCGGGCCAGGGGCGAAAGCCAGCTCACCCAACCGCGTTCCGGGTCGGTTTCGTCCACACCGACAATCCGGTATCGGGTTTCGCCATGGCCATCGCGAACAAGCACCGTCGCACCAAATCGCACGATATCCGGTTCGTCCTTTGGCGCCGTTACCATGACGGCGGAACGCAGGCTTTCCTGCAGGTAGCGCAGCCGTTGGTCGAGGACTTGCAGGCGTTGTTTCGCGTCTTCGTCTTCAGCCGGGGCCGCGACGAGTTTCGGACGTTCCGCATCGACGAGTCGTGCCACCTCGGCCCGGAGCCGGTCGGCGCCGTCGGGCGTAAGGTAGTTTTTCGCGCCCGGGGGCAGCGGCGAGACCAATGGCGGCAATTCGGGCAGTGCCGGGGAATCGGATTCGCGGAGAAACGCCTTGCTCATGGGGCAAGGTTGAGGGGATGGCGCGAACACTCAAATGCCGACTCAAGTTGCCGCTCGTCTCTTGGCGGGCACATTGACTCACTCGCCGCCCTCATGATTCCGACCCACTCGGGCTCGATCCGCCTTTTTCGCTTCGCCGGTATCCAGGTGTTTTTGCACTGGTCTTGGTTTGTGGTCGCGATCTTTCAAATCTCCTCACGACTGGGCAACTATTCGTCCCCGCTGTGGAGCGTCGCGGAGTATCTCGTGTTGTTCGCGATTGTATTGCTCCACGAGTTTGGTCATGCGCTCGCCTGCCGTCAGACGGGCGGCCGGGCGGAGGAAATCGTGCTCTGGCCATTGGGCGGCATCGCTTTTGTTTCGCCACCGATGCGGCCGGGAGCCGTGCTTTGGAGCATCGCTGCCGGACCGCTGGTCAACGTTGTGCTTGTGCCGGTATTTTTCGGGCTCTTGGCCCTGGGGGCAACGTTCGGCTGGTCCGAGACGCAGCCCGACTTGGCGCGATTCCTCGTTTCCGTCGGTTTCATCAACGGCATCTTGCTGATTTTCAACCTGCTGCCCGTTTATCCGCTCGATGGCGGCCAGATTCTTCAGTCGCTCCTTTGGTTCTGGCTGGGTCGTGCCCGGAGCCTATATGTTTCGGCTGTTATCGGGCTCGTGGGCGTGGCCGCTTTCGTGGGTTATGCCATCTGGCGGCAATCGCTATGGACGGGTATTCTGGCACTTTTTCTTGGCCAGCGATGTTTGGAGAGCCTGCGTCACGCACGGGGACTTGCCGCTTTGGGGCGCGTGCCCCGACACGTGGGCTTTAAGTGCCCATCCTGCGGCGAACCGCCCCCGGGTGGTCCGATGTGGCGGTGCGGCCACTGCGGAAACGCGTTCAATCCCTTCGCAACCGATGCCGTTTGTCCGCATTGTACGGCACGTCAGAATTTGACGCTTTGTGCCTATTGTGGCAGCGAAGCCCCCATCGAACGGTGGCAAAATCGACCCGGTCGGGCCGTTAATTCACCGATAATCGACGTTTGAGAGGGGTGTAGCCGTTAATCCGGCGGGGCACTGGTTTTCGCGGAACCCGCTTGAGCCCAAGCGCTCTCAGCTTACTTCCGATGGGTTCCGATTTCAGCCATAAACTTGCCGCTATTCTTGTGACGCCTTTCTTGCCTTGCGGCGTGCCGAAGCCCAGCCTCTGACTTCCGTGCCTTGGAAGTCTACCAAGGTCCATCTCTTTACGTCCAACCCATCCATGTTAAACGCTTCGCTTTCCCGGTCATTGGTGCGCCGTTTCCTGACGGTTTTTGCCATGCTGGCGGCCACCACCGCTGCGCTCTTTGGCCAGACTCCTTCCGCCGCCGACGGTTTCGATCCGAATGTGGATGGCAATGTTTTCGCTGTGGCGGTCCAAGCCGATGGCAAGACGGTCATCGCCGGCCAGTTTACCTCCCTGCGGCCGAACGGCAGCGTGAGTGGGGTGTCGAGAAACAACCTCGCGCGGCTGAACGCCGACGGTTCGGTCGACTCGTCCTTTGATCCCAATCCTAACGGTCCGGTCCGCGCGCTGGTCATCCAAGCCGACGGCCGCATCCTCATCGGTGGCGATTTTACCTTCCTTCAGCCGGGTGGCGGAGCCACGGCCACCACGCGAAATCGCGTCGCGCGGCTTAACGCCGACGGCACGTTGGACACCGGGTTCAATCCCAACATCAACGGCCCGTTGCAACCGCAGGTTTTCACGATCGCGCTGCAGGCCGACGGGCAGATCCTGATCGGAGGAAATTTTGCGACCGTCCAGCCCGCCGGCGCCGCGGCCGCCACCGCCCGGAGAAATCTCGTTCGGATTTCGGGGGCCGGCGCAGTCGACGCCACGTACAACCCAAATCCCAATGGCATGGTGCTTGCCCTGGCAGCCCATATCGATGGCAAGACCATCGTCAGCGGCGGGTTCACGACGTTCCAGGAAAACGGCAAACCCGAGGTCACCACGCGGAATCACGTCGCGCGCCTCAATGCCGACGGCACGGTGGACAGCGAGTTTGACCCGAACGCGAACTTTGCGGTCTCGGCCCTGGCCATTCAGCGCGACGGCAAGGTTATCCTCGGCGGTGCTTTTACGACGCTGCAGCCGCGCGGCGAGCAAAACCTGGCCGTCCGCAACCATCTCGCCCGCCTCAATCCGGACGGCAGCTTCGACTCGGAATTCTTGTCGAGCGCCTCCGGCAACGTCGCCGCGATTGCCTTGCAACCCGACGGAGGTTTTTTGGTGGGAGGTAATTTCTCCGCCGTGTGGGGCCGGGGCGCCGCGACGGTCTCGCGCAGTTATCTGGCCCGGTTCATGCCGGACGGTTCGGTCGATGCCGCGTTCAATTCCGGCCTGAATTCGCAGGTGGAGGCGATTGGGGTGCAGCCGGACGGGAAGATTATTGTTGGGGGATACTTTACACGGGCCCAACCGCCTGGCGTGGTCAGTACCGCGATCCGCAACCGCGTCGCGCGGCTCAACGCCAACGGCAGTCTCGACACGAATTTCGAGCTGGATGCGGGCGGGCGGCCGCTCGTTTCCGTGGTTCAGGCCGACGGCAAGATCATCATCGCCGGTTCGTTCACGAACGTGGGTGGCGCGGCGCATAATTATATTGCCCGCCTTGGTTCGGATGGGTTGGCCCAAAGCAGCTATACGACGAATCTCGACGGCCGGGTGTTGGCGATGGTGCTGCAACCCGACGGCAAACTTTTGATCGGTGGCGTCTTCACGTCCATCGGCGGGGAACCACGCAACCATATCGCGCGGCTCAATCCGTCTGGCACGATCGATTCGGAGTTCAATCCCAACATCGACGGCCAGGTGGGTGCGCTGGCCCTGCAGGCCGACGGCAAGATCATCGTCGGTGGTAATTTTTCGGCGGTGAAACCGATCGGAGTCGCCGATCCGGTTCTGCGTCACAACGTCCTGCGCCTCACGGCCACCGGCCAGCTCGACACGCCTTTCGATCCCAGCCCCAGTTCTGCGGTCACCTCGATCCTCGTGCAGGGGGACGGCAAAGTAATACTGGGAGGTAATTTTACCTCGCTGGCCCCCAATGGCGCGACCGGATCGACGATTCGCAACCGGATCGTTCGCGTGAACAGTGATGGCACGCTTGATACGGCGTTTAATCCCGACTTGAGCGATAACGTGACGGCGCTCGCGCTCCAGAGCGACGGCAAGATCATCGCCGGCGGTTCGTTTACCAGCTTGGCGCCCAACGGCGCGACGACGACCACCACGCGCAACCGGATCGTGCGCATCAATCCCGATGGTACGGTCGATGCGGGCTTCGATCCGAATGCGAACAATAACATTCTCGCGCTGGCCCTGCAGGCCGACGGGAAGATTTTGATCGGCGGCCCGTTCACGACGCTGCAACCCAACGGCGCGGCGGATTGGACGCTGCGAAAATATGCCGCCCGGCTGAACGCCGACGGCACGGTCGATTCTACATTCAATCTCGATATCGACGAGCAGGGCGGCAACCGCGTCGATTCGCTCCGGATCATGAGCGACGGGCGAATTCTTCTCGGCGGTAATTTTTCTTCACTCGCGCCAGTTGGCACGGGGGTTCGGACCGTCCGCAAGAATTTTGCCCGCATCAACGCCAACGGTACACTGGATGGCTCCTTCGACCTGGGTAGCGGCGGCGCCACCGGCGCGGTTGTCAATGCCCTCGCTTTGCAGGCTGACGGCAAGGTGATCGCGGTGGGTTCATTCGGCGATCTGGGCGGTGCGCGCACCGTGAATCTCGCCCGGTTTACGGCCGAGGGAGCGCCG
The DNA here is from genome assembly GCA_947474935.1 of Opitutia bacterium. Lineage (GTDB taxonomy): Bacteria > Verrucomicrobiota > Verrucomicrobiia > Opitutales > Opitutaceae > ER46. Next base: position 71,129 of record CANJKL010000020.1, on the reverse strand, counting down.
GATGCCACTTTCAGCACCACCGTCGGCGTCGATGGGCCGGTCAACTCCGTCGTCGTTCGGCCCAATGGGCTGCCGGTGGCTTCACAGCTCACGGGGTTCGCCTGGCTCAATCGTGACGGTTCCCTGCGTTCCGCCTTTGCGCCCGGTTCCGAGGCGCGCCTGAGTGGTCGCGTCAGCGTGGTTATCCGCCAGACCGACGGCAAGATTTTGATCGGCGGCGCTTTCTCGAATCTCAGCAATACCACCAACGGCAATCTCGCGCGGTTCAGTCCCGACGGCACGCTCGACCTCGGTTTTAATCCCAGCATTAACGGTGAGGTCACCGGACTCGCCCAGCAGTCGGATGGCCAGCTGATTGTCGTCGGCTCCTTCACCCTGGTGAACGGCGTCGTGCGCAATCGCGTTGTGCGGCTCAAGGCGGACGGCAGCGTCGATTCGGCTTACGATCCGAACGTCGAGGGCAAGGTCAGTGCGGTCGTCATTCAGTCCGACAACAAGGTGGTGATTGCGGGCGGTTTTTCCAAGTTGACCCCGTCCGGTACGACCACAGCGGTTTCACGGCCCTATCTCGCGCGGCTGAATGCTGACTCCTCCTTGGACACGGCCTACAACCCCACGCCGGGTGGCCCGGTCACCACGCTTGCGATTCAGGGCGACGGCAAAGTGATCGCCGGCGGTCAGTTTGTGGGCTTTCAGCCCAACGGCGCCGCCCTTCCCACGGAGCGAAACTTCGTGGCCCGGATCAATACCGATGGGACGCTGGATGATTTCAATCCCTTGCCCAACGGGCCCGTCAACGTCGTGGTGGTTCAACCCAATGGATCGATCCTTCTGGGTGGCTCGTTTACCGCGCTCCAGCCGAATGCCGGTACCGTTGTTACCCGCAACAACGTGGCGCGTGTGGCGAGCAACGGCACCGTGGATACGGCTTTCAATCCCAACGCCAATGCCGCGGTCAACAGCTTGAGCTTGCAGGCCGATGGCGCGATCCTGCTCGCCGGTATCTTCACCGCCTTGCAATCCACGGGTTCGGATATCGGGGTCGCGCGCAATCAGCTCGCTCGCGTGAACAGCGACGGGACGCTCGATCTCGCTTTTAATCCGGACGTCGCCGGCACGGTCGCCTCGGTCGCGTCGTTGGCCGACGGCAGTGTGTTGGTGAGCGGCTCCTTTGCTGGGGTGCAGCCGAACGGGCTCGTGCTGATCGGTGGCACCTTCGCCAATGTCGGCGGGCTCCCTTTGCGCAATCTCGCGCTCCTCAACAACGATGGCTCCGTCAACGGATCGTTCACGCCGAACCCGAACGCGGCAGTGAACGTCGTCGTCACCCTGCCCGATGGCCGGTTCGTCGTAGGCGGTCTCTTCACCTCCGCGGGTGGTGCGACACGTAACCGGCTCGCGCGCTTCAATGCGAACGGCACGCTCGATCTCGCTTTTAATCCGAACGCCGGCGGCGAAGTGTATGCCCTCGCATTGCAGCCCGATGGAAAACTCCTGGTCGGGGGCGCGTTCAGCACCGTGGGCGGTCAGGGCCGCGCCGGCTTCGCGCGACTCAATCCCGACGGCTCCGTCGACACCGCGTTTGGCACCGCGGGCGCGACCGGCCTCGCCGGACTGGGTGTTCGCGCCATCGCGGTACAATCCGATGGTCGCATTCTGGTGGTGCGAGAGGGAAGCGGAGTCCGGCAGACCCTCTTGCGCCTCAACGCGGACGGCACCGCGGACAACACGTTTGCCGCCCAGTCCGACCCGTCGGGAACGTTCAGCGCGATCGCGGTGCAGGCCGACGGGCGAATTGTCGCCGCCGGCTCGTTCCAAGGCACGGTTGTCGTTCTGCCGGTGCCCGGTCCGACCGCCCGGCCCGCCTGGCTCGCCCGTTTTAATCCCGACGGCAGCGTTGACGGCACCTTCAACCCGGGGCCCAACGGGGCGGTGACGGCACTTGCCCTGCAATCGGACGGCCGCTTGATGATCGGCGGCTCGTTTACGCGGGTCGGCGCACTTACCCGGGTGGCGCTGGCGCGCCTGGCCTCCACCGGATCTGCCATCCAGACCGTCGGCGTAACGGCGGATCGCCGCAACGCGGTATGGACCCGTTCCGGCACGAGTGGCGACGTGGCCGCCGCCATTTTCGAATTTTCCGCGGACAACCGGACCTGGTCTCCGCTCGGAACGGGAACGCGAATCGCGAGCAGCAGCAATTGGCAGATCACGGGGCTGCAATTGCCCGCCAGCGGCCTGTTCTACGTCCGGGCACGAGGCGTCGTTTCGACCTCGGGCGGCACGGCGGCGAGTCTCTACGAGACGGTGCGTGAATTTAATTTCACCAATCCGCTGCCGCAGATTTCATCGACCGCGCCGATCGTTTCGATTGCGGATGCGACCACCGTGTCGATCAATGGCAGCACGGGCCTCGCCACGATTTCCTCGGCCAAGCCCGCGGGGAATCCCTCGCAAGGCGGCACTCCGCCGGTGCAGGGGGCGCCCGGGTCCGAGGTTCCGGCCGGTGGCGGCATCGATGCCGCGCGGCTCGCCGACATTTCCGCCCGTGGCGTGGTCGGCGCGAACACGCCGCTCATCGTCGGTTTCACCATCGGCGGCACCACGACGCGCACGGTGCTCGTGCGCGCGGCGGGCCCGAGCCTGGCGCACTACGACGTTTCGGGTTACATCACCGCGCCGAAACTGCGACTTTACGATGCCAACCGCATGCTCATCGCGGAAAACAGCGGCTGGACCATGGTGCCCGGTCTCGCGACGGTGGCCGCGCAGTCCGGGGCTTTTCCATTCGAGCTGGGCAGCGAAGATGCGGCGACCGCGGCAACGTTGAGCCCTGGTTCCTATACGATGGAAGTGCTGGATCGGAGCGGCGTCGGCGGGGTGGCGCTGGCTGAGGTCTATGATGCGGGGACGGCGGCCCAGTCCGCCGCGACGCGGCTGGTGAATCTTTCCGGTCGCGGCACGACGGGGATTGGCGGCAACGCGTTCATGGGCGGATTCATCATTACCGGCAACGTTTCGAAAAACCTGCTCGTGCGCGGCATCGGTCCGACGTTGGCGAATTACGGCGTGCTCAATCCGATCGCGGATCCGAGTGTCAGCGTCTACGACGCGACTGGCCGCTTGCTGGCTTCGAACGACAACTGGAGCAATGGAGGTTCCGATGGCCTGATCAGCGCGAACACGGGCGCCTTGCAGGCGGCCGCGCTCCAGACGGGTGCGTTTGCCTTGCCCGTGGGCAGCAAGGACGCGGCCCTGACCATCACGCTGCCGCCGGGGGCTTACACGGTGCAGGTCGGGGGCGCCGCTGGCACCACGGGCCCGGCGCTCATCGAACTCTACGAGCTGCCGTAAAGCGGCCGGGCGTTTCTTCAAAAGCAGCGCGTCGTTTCCGGCGCGCGGCTTTTTTGCGGGTGGCGTTCGCGTCGTTGCGGTTCACGCCGGCTAGTTTACCAATTGTCCGAGCGGAACGGCACGGCGGGCAGTCCGGACCCGCTGAACAAATTGGCCTCGGGCGCATTTTGCCAGGCGTAGCGCACCGCCACCGGGTCTTTCACCGCTGGAGACCGGACGACGAGGGTGCCGCGCTCGATCCGGCCGGTGGCGGGGTGAAATACTTTGTCCGCGCCGGCCAGCTCAAGCGAGCGCGGCGGCGTGTCGTGGGCGACCAATCCGCCGCCGGCGTTTTCAAAACTCACGCGCAGGATCGCGCCTTCGCGCGTGATCCCGGCAAAGGTCGGACCGGTGTCGTCACAGACCATCCCATACACCCGGTTTTTCGCGAGCAGCGCGAGCCGGCGGCCGACGTCCAGTTTGTTTTTTGGATGAATGTCCTTCGCTTCGCCAATGTCGATCGCGAGCGCCTGTCCGGTGTGGGGGAGCGCCAGCGTCTGGGTCTGAGCCTCGCGCAGGAACGCGTAGTTTCTTCCCGTCGTGTCCGCCGGGGCCTGAAAACTCGCGAGATTGACCCAGAAGAAGGGCGCGTCGCCCTGACCGAATTGCGCCCGCCAGTCGGTGATCATGGCGCCGAACAAGGCGCGATACTCCGCCGCCCGCTCCGTGTTGTTCTCGCCCTGATACCACAGGAAGCCGCGCAAGGCGTAGGGTGCCAGCGGATGGATCATGCCGTTGAAAAGTCCCATCGGCGTCCATGGATCGCCCGGGCCGCGCGGCAGTGGCGGGCGCGGCTGCACTTTGAGAAAGGCCTGATGGGCGGGCTTGCCGCGGATTTTGGCCGCCGCCTCGTCTCGCGTCCACTGCTCGTACGTCGCCTTGTTGGCCGCATAGCCGGCGAGATTCTGCTGCCAGCGCCCACCCACGACCTTGAACGCGTCGTGGGTGGCCAGTGCGGTGGCGCTCATCCAGGACTCCACGGGCGTGCCGCCCCAGGAACTGTGCACGATCCCGATCGGCACCCCGAGTTTTTGCTGAAGATCGCGGGCAAAGAAATATCCCACGGCTGTGAATCCGCCGACGTTTTCCAGCGTGGCGGGTTTCCATCCGCTCGTTTTTACCCCGTCGGCCGGCGACTCCGTCACCGCGTGTTCGATTTTCACGTGGCGGAGCAACGGAAAATGGGCGGCGGCGATTTCCCTGTCGGCCTGGTGGGCGCGGCTTATGGCGAATTCCATGTTGGACTGGCCGGAACACAGCCAGACTTCACCGACGACGACATCGCGCACCGTCAGCGTCGTCTTCCCGGCAAGGGTAAGTTCGGTGCCGGTGGTGGATGCAGGGAGGGCATCGAGCAGCACACGCCAGCGACCGTTCATGCCGGTGATCGTTTCCTGTTTTTGTCCGGCAAACGTCACGACGATTTTCTCGCCGGCGTCAGCCTTCCCCCAGATTGGTACCGGTTTGTCGCGTTGCAGCACGGCGCCGTCGGTGAACAGCGACGCAGGGGACGGATCGGCCCATGCCAGGTGGCCAACGAGTAGTGAAGCGATCGAGAAGAATGGGGCGGAGCAAAAAGCGATTTTCATGCGAGGGCGGAGTCTGTCGGGAAAAAAGGCGCCGCAGACCGGTGCCTTTACGTGAACGATTCGGCCCGGCGTTTCGAGGGAAATGGCGTGCCGTGGGAACGGCGTCACTCCGGGCGCAGTCGTTTGCCACGGCGAACGGATTTACGACGCCGGCGGTGTCTCTGGTGCGGGTGGCGCCCGGTGGAGGAAGCGGTACAGTTCAGCGGCGAGTTTCGGTCCGAATCCCGCGACTTCTCCGATCTCCTCCACACTTGCCGCGCGCAATCGATCGATATCTCCAAAGTGCCGCAGGAGGGTCGCGCGCCGCACGTCGCCCAGGCCAACGACATCATCCAGCACGCTCTCGCGAATTTTTTTCGAGCGCAGCAGCGCATTGTAGGTGTTCGCAAACCGGTGCGCTTCATCGCGCAACCGCTGCAGCAGATTCAGCCCGGGATGGTTGAGCGGCAGATTGAGCGGCGGCCGCGCGTCGGGAAAAATGATGGTCTCGTGTTGCTTCGCGAGCCCGATGATCGCCGGCGGAGTCAGATCCAGCGCGACAAAGGCCTTCAGGGCCGCGCCGATCTGTCCACGCCCGCCATCGATTACCACAAGGTCGGGGAGGGGCTTGTTTTCCCCGGCGAGCCGGCGATAGCGGCGGCCGACGACCTCTTCCATCGCGCGAAAGTCGTCGTTGCCGATGAAGCTTTTGATCTGGAAACGGCGGTAGTTGTTCTTGTCGGGCCGGCCATCGACAAACTGGACCATGGAAGCCACGACGAAGGTGCCCGAGATGTGCGAAATATCGAAGCATTCCATCGTGTGCGGCGGCGCCGGCAGTTGCAGCGCGCGTTGCAACTCCAATACCGCGGCGCCGTCGGTCTCCAACCGGGTCGGGTCGTGCCGTTCGAACCGGCGCGTCTTGCGCAGCGTCTGCTCGAGCGCGAAGACCACGTCGCGCAGCTCGGCGGCTTTTTCGAATTCATGCTTCGCCGCCGCGTTCGTCATTTCTCCGCGCAGGGTTTCCAGCCACTCGCGCGATTTGCCTTCGAGAAAGGCGCAGGCCTCGTCGACGCGCCCGCGGTAGGCCTCGCTTGAGACGATGTTTTCTGCGCCATAGAGTTCCTCGCGCACATCGTCATAGAGCCGCCACGTGCCGTCGGGCAGTTGCTGCGGCAGGGCGTCGCTGAGCAGAATGCCGAACTGCCGGCGCATTTGCGCGAGGGTTTTGCGCAACAATCCGCTGTGGGCAAAGGGTCCGAAGTAACGCGAGCGATCTTCCTTCTTCAGCCGTGTAAGCCGGAACCGGGGGAGATCCTCCCCGAGATCGATGCGCACGAGCAGGAAGCGCTTGTCGTCCGTGAAATCGGTGTTGTAGCGCGGTCGCCACTGTTTGATCAGCTTGCCCTCCAGCAACAGCGCCTCGGGCTCGGACTTCACCTCGATGGTGTCGACGTCCGCGATGAGGTCAATCAACGCGCGGATTTTCGGCTGTTCGACGGTTCGCGCCCGGCCGCGTTGAAAGTAGGACGAGACGCGTTTCTTCAGGCTGCGCGCCTTGCCGACGTAGATGATGCGGCCGAGCCGGTCCTTCATCAGGTAGACGCCCGGTTTGTCGGGCAGATGACGGACCTTTTCCTTCAGGTTGATGGCAGCCGCGTCGCTCATGGCCGAAGGCAGGCCGGCGGGCACGGCCGGGCTGTTGGGTCGCACTTGCTGCGGGCATCGGGATGGAAAAGCATGAAACGTCGGGCGAGCGGCGATCTCGGTTCCGAGATCGCCGCTGGCAATTTCGCAGAATCCGCCTAATTTCCCTCCCCGCAAGTATGGTTTCAGCTCACAACGCCGCCGGTGCGGCTCCCCGCCGTCCGATTTCCCAGCTTCGCTACGAGCTGCTCACGCTCGGCGATGAATTGCTGCTCGGGCTGACGGCCAACGGCCACTTGACGTTCATCGGTGCGCAACTCGGCCGCCGTGGAGTGATGCTGCAGCGCAACGTTACGATCACCGACGAACTCGATGCGATCGTGGCCCAGTTCAGGGAAAGCTGGGCACGGGCCGACGTGGTGATCACCACCGGCGGGCTGGGGCCGACCTGCGACGACCGGACCCGCGATGGCATCGCGGACGTCCTGGGGCAGAAGCTCGTGTTCGATCCGGCGATCGAGCAGGCGATCGTGGATCGCTTTGCGCGCTTCGGCCGCAAGATGACGGCGAACAATTTGAAGCAGGCCTATGTGTTCGAGCGTGGCGAGGTGCTGCCGAATGCGAATGGCACCGCGCCGGGGCTTTGGGTCGAGCAGGACGGCAAGGTGCTCGTGATGCTGCCCGGGCCGCCCAATGAATTGCAGCCGATGTTCATCGATCAAGTGCTGCCGAAGCTGGCGGCCCTTGGTTTCGTGCACGATGGGGAGGCTTACGTGCAGGTGCGTAGTGCGGGGGTGGGCGAGTCCGCGCTCGAGATGAAACTTCAGCCGGTTTTCGACCGGGCCGGCCCGGGCCTGAGTGTGGCCTATTGCGCGCATCAAGGGGCGGTCGATTTCCGGGTCAGTTCGCCGACCGGAACGCTGACGCGGGTGGAACTCGAGGCGATCGCCGCGGAGTGTGTCGGCCTGCTGGGGGACGATTTTGTGTGTTACGGCCACGACTCGCTGGCACGGGTGGGCGCCGAGCTTATGCGCGCGCAGGAGAAAAAACTCGCGGTCGTCGAGACGGCCACGGGCGGATTGCTGGCCAACGCGTTCACGGAAGTCTGCGGAGCGTGCAAATTTTTCGCGGGAGGAGTCGTGTGCTGCTCGAACGATGCGCGGATGCAGTTGCTGGATGTGCCCGAGTGCCTGCTGCTCCAGCACGGTGCCGTGAGCGACGAGGCTGCGGTGGCGATGGCCACGGGCGCGGCGGAAAGGTTGGGCGCCGACTATGCGCTCGCCGTGACTGGATTCGCCGGCGAGGCGACCGGAGCGAACGGCAACCCGGTGGGAACGATTTTCATCGCCCTGTTTTCACCGGCGGGCGTCTGGTCGAAGAAACTCAGTTATCCGGGTCCGCGTGGCACGGTGAAGGTGCGGGCGGTCAACGCTGCGCTCGACTGGCTGCGGCGCGAGCTTTTGCGCGCGCAACGCGGCGAGGCGACGCCGGTGCGCCGGGTGAACGTGATGCAGTGAACGCCGCGGCCCGTGGGGCCGTTGGGCTTTGGGGGCGCTTCGTTGGCGCCGATTATGAGCCCAGGAGATTTTTTAGGGCCGCCAGGTATTTTTCCTGAGTGCGGGCGATGACGTCCGCGGGCAGCCTGGGTGCCGGCGGATTCTGATCCCACTTGATCGCGAGCAGGTGGTCGCGAACGAACTGCTTGTCATAGCTCGGCGGTGACTGGTTGGGCGCATAGCTCTCGGCCGGCCAGTAGCGCGAGGAATCGGGGGTCAGCAATTCGTCGATGAGCCAGAGATTTCCCGCGGCGTCGGTGCCGAACTCGAATTTGGTGTCGGCGAGGATCATGCCGGCTTGCTTGGCGCGGTCATGGCCGAAGCGATAAAGGTCCAGACTGAGGGCCTTCAGCCTTTCGTACAAAGCGGCGCCGACCGTCGCGGCGCCTTGGGCATCGTTGATCGGCTCGTCGTGCTGGCCCTTGGGCGCCTTGGTCGTGGGCGTGAAAATGGGTTCGGGGAGTCGGTCGGCCTGGCGCAAGCCGGCGGGCAGACGGATACCGCACACTTCTCCGGTCTTTTGATAGGAGTTCCAACCGCTGCCCACGAGATAGCCGCGGACCACGCATTCGATGGGCACGGTTTTCAATTTCCGCACGACCATGCTCCGCAGTTGCAGGTCGCGATCCTTGATCCCGCGGCGTAGAAACTCGCCTGTTTGGTCGGGGAAAAGATGATTTTGGACGATCCCGCTGGTCTGCGCGAACCACCAGTTGCTGATCTGCGTGAGAATGGCGCCCTTGCCGGGAATGCCGTCGGGCAGGATCACATCGAACGCGGAGAGCCGGTCGCTGGCGGTCAGAAGCAAGGCGTCACCGAGGTCGAAGATTTCGCGGACTTTGCCCGAGGCGATACGGGGAAAGGGCAGGCCATCGATGGCCGTGACAGCGGACTTGGGCAGCGCGGCGGCGATTTCGGAAGAAGTCATGCGCAAATTTTCTTGAACGGATGGAAGGGGAAGTCGCGAAGAAAGTGAGGTCGGAGGATTGGAAACTCCCGGTTTTTTGCTGGAAATTTGGCCTTGCGCGCCGGGGGTCGCGTCGTAGGGTGCCCGGCTCTGCGCTAGTCCCCATCGTCTAGCCTGGTCTAGGACACTACCCTTTCACGGTAAGAACCGGGGTTCGAATCCCCGTGGGGACGCCAGCGCGAAGGGGAGAATCATCTTTCTCCTGATAAGTGCCGTAGCCGGCGCCAAAATGGCCGGGTCATTTCCGGCGCCGCGACCACATGGTCGGGTCAATCAGGGTCGCGGGCACTTCGTCGCGCAAGACGGCGAGCACCAGATTGGCGGCGGCAACGTGGCTCCGGCGGCGGCCTTCGTCGGTGTAGGCCGCCATGTGGGGTGCGGCCACTACGAGTGGGTGGCGAAACAACGGATTGTCCGAAGCCACGGGTTCGCGCTCCCAAACGTCCAAGCCGGCGCCGGCGAGATGGCCGCTTTCCAGTGCCACCAACACCGCCGCTTCGTCCACCAAGGGACCCCGCGCTGCGTTGATCAGGATCGCCCCCTTGGGCAGCAAAGCGAGTTCGTCGCGGCCGATGAGATACCGCGTTTCCGGCGTGGAGGGTGCATGGAGCGAAAGCACCTGCGCGGACGGTAACAATTCGCGCAGGTTCGCGCAGGGCGTAACGCCCGCAGCGGTCATGGCCGCTGCGGGCACGAAGGGGTCGAGGGCGAACACACGCATGCGGATCGCACGGGCGATCTCGGCCACGCGGCGGCCGATGCGGCCGAAGCCCACCAGCCCGAGGGTCTTGTCGGCCAGGTCGAAGCCGAGCACGCTGGCATCGAGTTTCCAGATTCCGGCCTTCGCATTGCGATCGGCCGTGGCGATGCGCCGGGCGACGGCAAACATCAAACCAATGGTAAACTCCGAGGTCGACTCGGTGGGAGCGTCCGGCGTGTTGATCGCACAGACGCCGGCGGCTGACGCGGCCGCAACATCGATGTTGTCGTAGCCGATGCCGGTGCGCGCGATGACCTGCAGTTTCCGGGCGCGGGCGAACGCCGCGGCATCACCGGCAAACTGGGATCCGACGATCGCGGCGTCCGCGTCCTCATATCTGGCCGTGATCGCCAGATGGGCGGGAACGGTCGGACCGGTTAGGCGTACGTGGATTCTTAACGCTTCAAAGGCGTCGGCGTGGAGCGGCACATCGGTCCAAAGAAGGGGCAGCGGGGTGGGCATGGGGTGAGTTGCGGAGGAAATTTCCAGAGTCGGCCAGTTACGAAGGAGAGCCGAATTGGGGCGAGCGGCATTGGCGATACTGAGAGCGGCGACCGGCCCGGCATTTACGCCGCTTCCGTGGATTGGGGTTCACGGGGCTTGATCATCAGGATCAGTCCGATGGAGACGATACAAGCGCTGGCGAAAACGCCGAAGATGATGTTCAGCGGCACGTGGTGGTCGCGGAGGGCGCCGAAGCCCCAGTCGGCGAAGCCGCCGCAGCTGATGCTCACGAGGTTCATGAAACCGTAACCGGTGGCGCGCAGCCCGGGCCGGACAATCTGACACAGGATTGGCATGTGGTTGCAGTCGTAGAAACCCCAGCCGAGTCCGAACAGCATCAGGAAGGCCACTGCAACGCCGAGGGAGCCGGCGTTGCCCACACCGAAAAGCGCGGGCACGAGGCAGCACACCCCGAGCGCGCTCACGTTGATCCGGCCCCTTTCGGAGCGGCGCATCCATCGGTCCGCCAGCCATCCGCCCGTCAAAGTGCCGATCAGCGAAGCGACGTTGACGAAGAGCGTGGCGGACACCCCCGCCTTGCCCTGGCCGATGGCGAATTGTTGTTTGAGGATCGCGGGCATCCAGTCTTTCACGATCCACCCGGCGAGGGCGGGCAATGTGAAATAAAGGACCATGAGGATGAAGTAGCGGTTGGAAAACAGCTCGCCGACGGATGCGACCACCGATGGTCGCGCGACGGCGATGGCCGGACGCGGCGGATCCCGCAGGAGAAAGAAAAGGGGGATCGCGTAGAGCACACCCACCGCACCCGCGGTCTCGAAGGCGAACCGCCAGCCGAGGTTGGGTTGGTCGGCAACGTAGCCGCTGAAGCCACCGATGAGAATACCGGTGTAAATCGCCATCTGGTGAACGCCGATGGCCCGAGAGCGGGTCGGCCCCGGATGAAAGTCGACGATGAGCGCGAGTGCCGCCGGAATGTAGCAGGCTTCACTGATCCCCATCAGCGCGCGGGTGACAATCATCTGATCGAACGTGTGCACGTGGCCCGTGGCCCATGTCACGGCCGACCACACGAATAAACTCGCTCCGATCACCTTGCGGCGACCAAACCGGTCGGCGAGAAAGCCGCCCACGGGACTCAGGAAGGCATACACCCATTTGAACGCGGCCGGCAGAAATCCCCAGTTGGCCTCCGACCCGATGTCCGGGATGGCGGCCATCACGGAAAACTTCATCGCGGCCAGCATTTGCCGATCGAGATAGTTCAGCAGCGCGACGGGCAGCAGGAGTGCCACCACGGTCCAAGCGTAGCGTGAAGGGTAGGCGGGGTTCATGCAGCGGACCGAAGCACGATGCACAAAGACTCAAAACTTCGGCCAAACTCCAAGCCCCAAGCGGGGGCTGCGCCCGAGTTCCGTTCCGGTTGCCACGGGATAAATCGTGGCAACGATTCGAGCGACCGAAGATTTAGCGGCGTGAATCGATCGCCGCCGCGGATTATTTCCGTCGTCGCCGGATTTTGTAAGCGCGGCGGAGCAGCGTGAGTGAGATCCAACCGAGAAGCGCCACGGCCGGGTAGGCGAGGACCTTGGGGAAAAATGCGAACAGCGAGCCCAACAGCAGCAGCGTTACGCCCGCGATCGCCATCAGGCGCGCTTCCACGGGTTCCATCGTCCGGCGATTGGAGAAGGATGCGCTGATGGCGTTGCCGACGCGGAGCGCGCCAGCGGCCGCCCGGCCCGCGCTTCCCGTGCCCCGTCGGGTCAGGCGCTTCGATGTTGGCGAGAGCTGCTGCGGGGCGTGAGTTTTGCGCTTCGCGTTGAGCACGATCTCGGTCGCGTGGGTGAGGTCCTCCAGATACGCGGCTTCCATCTCGCGCGCGAACGCCTCGTCCTCGATCACGGCGTCCAGTTCGCAGTTGCCCAGCCAACTCGCCAGATTGAGGTTCGTCGAACCGACCCGCGCCCAGCGGCCATCCGCCACTGCGGTCTTGGCGTGCAGCATCGTCCCGTTCCACTCGAAGACGCGCACCCCGGCCTCCAGCAGCGAACGATACCCGGCCCGCGACATCGCCCGGAGCACCGGGATGTCGGTGGCACCGGGCACCAGCAGCCGCACGTCGACTCCGTCCCGGGCGGCCGCGTTCAACGCCAGCACATAGGTGCTGGTGCCGGCGAAATATGCGTCGGTGAGCCACACCCGCTCGCGCGCGAGCCCGGCCACCAGTTGGTCGACGCGGAACATTCCGGCCGTGGCCGGAACCGTGGCCACAATGCGCAGGCTGACGCCGCCGTCCGGCTCCGCGATTATCGGATTTGGAGAAAAATGCGGAATCGGCTTGCCCATCATCGCCCAGACTTGGGCAAAGGCCCGCTCGATTTCCGCCACGGCCGGCCCCCGCACCTCAATCCCGGTATCGCGCCACGGTTCGATATTTTTCTCGGGCTGGCCCGACCACATCTGGGCGATGCACAAGCCGGCGACAAAGCCGACTTCCCCGTCAACGACGAGCAGTTTGCGGTGATCGCGCGACAACCAGCCAAACGGCGCGTCCAAGCTCGGCGGATTGTAGCAACGCACCTCGACGCCTGCGGCCCGCAAGCGCGTCCAGAACGACCGTGAAGTGCGGCCCACACCACCAAGCCAGTCGTAAATCACCCGCACGCTCACCCCGGAGCGGGCGCAGGACATCAACGCCTCGGCAAATATTTCCCCGGTCGCGTCCTCCCGAAAGATGTAATTCTCGAAATGCACGTGGTGGCGTGCTGCCGCGATCGCTTCGAGCCAAGCGGGGTAGTTTTCCCGTGCATCCCGGAGCAGGCGGACGCGGTTGCCGGAGATCAGCGGCGCGCCGGCCGCCCGCGAGAATGCTTGGTCCGCAAGCGTCCGCGTCGGCGACGTCATCGGGCTGTCGCTTGGAATCGGGTCGCTCATCGGGCGCGAGGTTAGGCGCTTTCGAGCCAGTCGGGCAACGGCTTCTTCCGGCTCGCAGCTGGAACCGGCCGCCTCCGGCAAAAGTGGACCGGTTGTCCGCGAATCCGGGGTCCGCTCCACCTAACGTGGCCGCAGGCGTACTTTCGTGCGAGGGGCGTTCCGTCAAAAGCGGGCTCGAACGGCCAGCGTGCCATAGGCGGCCGTGCCGCCGGCGAGCCGGTAATGGCGGCGGTGATATTCGAACCTTTGGCTTACGATGGCGCCGGCATCGACCAACAGGGACACGGGATTTTTTCCGAAGAGGTCGAGCCCGACCCCGAGCCGGATTTCGCGGTAGTCGAGCTTTGTGGCGCCGAGGGCGGGCGCGCTGCTCCCGGTCGGCCGGGGATCGACCCCGACTTGGAAGCTGCCGCCTTGAAGCGAAGCGCCGGCCCGCAGGGTGGCCGCGTCGTGGAATTGCCATGACACTCCGGTGCGGGGCATGCCGACGGAGAGTTCCCATCCGGGGGCGAATTTCCAGTTTACTCCGGCGAAAGGCAGCAGGGTGTGGCGCGACCAGGCATCGTAACGCAATCCCATCGTCCAGGAAAGGTCCGCACTCTGGCGGAATGACGCCAGGGCCAGCACGGGGACGTTCACGCTGCCGCTGGAGAAAGCCAGCGACGTGGCATAGAGCCCGGGCCGGAGCATGAGCCGGCCGGTCCAGTCCTGGGCCAGCTTTCCAGCCAGACCCAAGGGCAGCGAAATTTCCTGCAGTTTGCCGGGCAACGGAACACCCGGACTCCGATCGAGGCGAAAATGTCCGTAGTCCAAGCCATATGAAAAACGATAGCCCGGCCCGGTCGTGGTCCCCGAACCGAAGCTGGCTTGGAGTGAAGTGACCGATACTTCACCGACCCGCAGGCCGCCACTCTCCAGTCGGTTGGTATCCGAATAGGAAGTGGTGGCCGAAAGCGTTTCGTTCGCGGAGGGACCGCCGACGCCGGCCGGAGGCTGGGCCGTGGCCGGCAGCGCCAGCAGCCAGCCGGCGAAAAGGGTGGCGCACGAGCATCGGGAAAGGGAGAGCGGCAGGGTCATGAGAGGAGATAAATCGAAGAGATGTTGGCGCTGGAGTGGTGATGGCCGTGGGCTGGAATGAGCCCAACCAGGGGGCAAATTGGCGGATCTTCGAATTTAGCAAGTTGTAAAACAAGAATGCAGCGCACCCACCGTGGCCCAACTTTCCGAAGAGGTCGCGCCGGACAACCCACCCGCTGGCATCGGGGCACCTCCGGTCACACGCTACTCAATTGAATCGGGTCACGGTCCAGCCGTTCTCCTCGTGAATGGAGATTTGGCGTCGTGGCGCGGTCGGAATCTCGACCGGCCGCGCACCGCGGCGGGTGCCTTCGGGAGGTGCAGGTGCGATGCCGGTGCCGGCCTTTGCCGGCGTGGCTCCGTTACCGCTTCAGGGGATGCAGCTCGATCTTGCGAAAGAAGATCTCGGCGCCTTCGGATTGAAAGAGGAGCCGGCCGTCTTTGTAGGAACCGTTCGTCCCTTCCATCACCTTAACGCCGTTGACGAAATAAGTGATGTTGCCCCCGTCGCAGATCGCCTCGAGCGCGTTCCATTCTCCAACGGGTTTCTCCACGTCCTGCTTGCCCCGAAAACCAAGCTCGTCCTTCCAGCCCGGATCGCGCCCCCACCAGTCGATGCGGCCGTTCGAGAACTCCGTGGGGGTGCCCTTCGGGTCCCAGACTCGCTTTCCCGGTTGTGCGGTGAACGTGAGTTTCGGCGTCAGCTTCTCGCTTTTGCCCGGCACGAATCCGTTGACCAGGATGACATCGCCCGTTCCCCCCTCGATGATCTGAAACTCGACCGAGCTTGTCCACGGCGAGCGGAACAGGGCGCTGGCGTTGCCGTCCTCGCCTTGGCAGTGCAGCAGGATGCCGCTGTCGCGGGTCTTGTTCGCCCGCTTGCCCCATGTGAGGGTGCCCCAGCGAAATTCGACGAGAAGCCGGTAGTTGGCGTAGCGCTCGTTGGTGATGATGCCGCCGTAGTTTTGTCCGCTGGAGCGGATCGCGGGGGCCCCGTCGACTTGATCCACCACGGTGAAGACGTGATTCGGATCGAGCCGGCCGTACTCGGTCGTCCAACTGTAGAAGCCGGTGAGATCCTTCCCGTTGAACAGGATGATCGGTTTGTCGGGAACGATTACCTTCGATTTTGGCTCGGCGGCCTGCAGTGGTGCCACGGTCGTCGCGAGCATCGCGGCTAGGAAGAGAAAGAGACCGCGGGTCAGGGCGGGTCGGTGGGAGACGACGTAGGCTATTTTCATCAGAGATATGACGTTCGAGGGTAACGGGGCGCTGCGGACCCAACAAGGAATCACCCCACGATGCAGTGCGAGCGATAAAATCCCCGGGCCCGATTCCACGCGAAGGGGTACTTCAACCTCTCCGGTCTGCGTCTTACGCGAGCCCACCTCGTTCGAACATCTGCTCGGTGGCGCGGGCCACGTCGTTCAAGTCATGGTCCTCGACATAGTGGGCTAGGGAAAAATCGCGGAGAGCCTGCCAGACGCCGACCAGATAACTTTCTTTTACGGCCGTGTGTTGCTGTTCGGCCTGCCGCACCTGCTGCAGCAAGGCGGGCAACCCCGTCGCGCGGAGCTCTTGGCAGCGCTCCACGATCAAACCGAACTGCTGTTGGAGAAACGACACCGGCAAGACCACGGCCTCTTCCAAAGAGGCGGCGAAATCGAATGTCGGCAGTCGCGGGAAAGTCGCTTCGAACGCGGTGCCCTGCAGATGCCTGCTGCGTTCATCGGCCAGTGCGTTGGCGGCCGTCACGTCATTTGCGAGTAGTGCGCCCAATTCGGCCGCGCGCACCATTCCCTTGCGGCTTAGTTTGGAGGCAAAGCGCACCCCCTTGGCATCCGCTTGCGAGGCCACGAGGGAATTGCGCGCGCAGCCGACCGCGGCGATGAAATCGTTCAGTTCCGATTCCAGCCGGGCGAGACAACGATGCCAGTCGGCCACGAGTGCTTCCGAGACGAGCCCGGCGTAATAGGTCGCGTCGTTCTCACGCAGCCATCCCTCGA
The DNA here is from genome assembly GCA_947474935.1 of Opitutia bacterium. Lineage (GTDB taxonomy): Bacteria > Verrucomicrobiota > Verrucomicrobiia > Opitutales > Opitutaceae > ER46. The sequence continues at coordinate 54,756 of CANJKL010000020.1, read as the reverse complement.
TGTGCAGTTCAGCGGATTTGCGCAGGCCCTTCATCGCCTCGGCATTGCGCTTCACGGCCCGTTCGTAGAGGGAAAGATCCTCGGCGGCTCCGGCCAGGCTCGCATTGAACGCATCCTTGGTTTCGGGCCGGCGAAACACGAGGAACGGTGGGCGGCTTGAGTCTACGAGATCCCGGCGGGCCTTCGCCTCGCTCATCGCCTGCAGAATGATTTGCCCTGCGCGAAACAGATAGGCCTCCCGCACAATGAGTTCAAAGGTGTCCTCGGGAAGTGCCCCGATCAAACGCTGCGTGGCGTCGGTATTGAGTGCCGGCGCAGCCGGCGCGTCCCACGGAAATGCAGATGCACTCGTTTCCGGTGCGGGAACTTCTTCAGGAATGTCGGTGGCGGCCATGGCGCGAGCTGCTTGCGTGCGGAAGCGGACTTGATGGCCTTAAACTAGGGTGTTATACCTATTTTGTATCAAGCGGGAGAACTACGGCTGGAAGGGCGTAGTACTGCTGAGGCGGCGGCTGAATCCGCCAGAAAAGCCTCTCATGCATCGGGTTCCTGCCCCGTTGCCAAGGAATGGTTGTCCTCGTGGCAACTGGGATCTCATTCCCCCACCGAGCCGCTGCGGCCGCCCCGCACGATGAAGACTTGCGGGGGCCTGACGTTCGGCCGGCTTGATTCGCCCTTAAGAAACAAACGAGTCAGCCGGCGTAACGGTCGGTTGTTACTTTTTCTCGCGCGGACAGCTGTTGAGTCCGAACGGCAAATAAGCGGGACAGAAGCGAACGATGGCCGTGAGAATCAGAACGAGGCCGACGAGGCCCCACCAGATTTTGAAATAGTAACCCGCGACGAGGATGGCGAGGCCGGCAATGATGCGGATGATGCGATCGAGATTTCCGACGTTGGCGTTCGTAGGGGAGACTTCCGGTTGGTTTTGATTGCAGGGTGAAAGGTGCGCTAACACTTCCTCGGCCGTGAAGAGGGCGGTTGGGTCACGATCCAACCGGCATCAGCCCAGTCGACCAGTCCGCCGGTGTTGGCGGCGGACACGCCCTCGGCAACGAGGATGCGGGCGGCGATCCCGGACCGGCCGCCGGAGACGCAGTAGAGCAGGACTTCGCGTCCTTTGGTCGTGGCGAGAAATTCTGTCCAGAGTGCCCGCGAGCCGGTGAGATCGCTGAGCGGGAGCAGAACGGCGGCTTTGGCGACACCGCCGGCCCATTCCTTCGGTTCCCGGACGTCGACCAGGAGCGCGTGGCCGGCGCGGACGCGCGCCGCACAGTCGGCGGGCAGATGGCGGGGAGCGGATTGGAACAAGGCCTTGAGCATTTGAAGAAAACTCATGTTGGGGCGACGGGCTTTGGGTCGCGGTTGGTCATGAAATAGAGCACGGGCACCGCCATGCGACTGATGAGCAAGGAGGCGATTTCGCCGAACATCAGGCTGATCGCGAGGCCCTGGAAAATCGGATCCGCGAGAATGACGCTGGCGCCGACGACCACCGCGAGCGCGGTGAGCAGCATGGGGCGGAAGCGCACCGCGCCGGCTTCGATCACGGCGTCGCGCAACGGCAGCCCGTGGGCGCGGCGCAGTTCGATGAAGTCGACAAGGATGATGGAATTGCGCACCACGATGCCCGCGCCGGCCATGAAGCCGATCATCGACGTCGCAGTGAAAAACGCTCCGAGCGCCCAGTGCGCCGGCAGGATGCCGATGAGGGAAAACGGAATCGCGGCCATCACGACGAGCGGGGTCACGTAGCTGCGAAACCACCCGACCATGAGCATCGCGATGAGTACGAGCACGGCCGCGAACGCTAGGCCGAGGTCGCGAAACACCTCGAGCGTGATGTGCCACTCGCCGTCCCATTTGAGGGCTGGCGCCTGACCATCGAGCGGAACGTTGAGATGATAGATCGGCAGCGCCGCCTCGGTCGCACCGAACTTGCGTGCGTCGAGCGCGCGGATGGCGCGGTCGATGCCGAACATCGCGTAGGCCGGACTCTCGACGGCGCCCGCGACATCGGCCGTCACGTACGTGACCGGCATCAGATTCTTGCGATAGAGGCTGCGTTCGCCGGCGGCGGACTCGATGCGCACCAGCTCGGAGAGCGGCACGAGCGGCGCGGCGGGATTGCCCTCGGCACGGACCTGGAGGGCGAGCAACGCCTGGGCGTGCGAGCGTTTCGCGGCGGAGAGTTCGAGGATGATCGGCACGTCCTCGCGTTCTGTGGGCACGTGGAGGAGGTCGATCGCCTGACCCTGCGCTGCGAGCGCCAGGGTGCGGGCAATGGCCCCCTCACTCACGCCGGCGAGCGCCGCCTTGGTGCGATCGATCACGTAACGGAGTTTCGGCTGCTCGTCCTCGACATACCAGTCGATGTCCACGACGCCGGTGGTGCGCTCCATGATGCCGCGGACTTCGCGGGCGAGCGCGAGGCGCTGGTGCTCGTCGGGGCCGTAGATTTCGGCGACGATCGATTGAAGCACGGGCGGTCCGGGCGGCACTTCGGCGACGGCCACCACCGCGCCATATTTTTTCGCGACGGCGGCGACCGCGGGCCGGAGGCGTTTGGCGATGGCGTGGCTTTGGTCGTGGCGGTCGGCCTTGCCGACCAGATTGACCTGGATGTCGGCGACGTTGGGTCCGCGGCGGAGGTAGGAGTGACGGACGAGGCCGTTGAAATTGAACGGGGCGGCGGTGCCGGCATAGATCTGGAAATCGCGGACCTCGGGCGCCCCGCGGATCGTGTCGGCCATTTCACGGGCGATGCGGGTGGTCTGTTCCAGCGTGGTGCCTTCCGGCGTATTGAGGACGATTTGAAACTCCGACTTGTTGTCGAACGGCAGCATCTTGACCTGCACCGCGCCGACGAGCACGAAGCCGATGGCGACGAGCAACAGCGCGACGATGCCGCCGAGGAACACCCAGCGCCAGCGGGCGCGGTCGAGCAGCGGCTCCATGATGCGGTGATAGAGCCGGGTGAACCAGTCGCCGGGCGGGTGGTCGTGCTCGAACGTCAGCGCCGATCGCTCGGCCTCGGGCAGCGTTTCCTCGCACTGCGCGCGGCGGCGCAGCACCCGGATCGCGGCCCAGGGCGTGATGGTGAAGGCGATCGCGATCGAGAAGAGCATCGCAGCCGTCGAGCCGATGGGGATCGGCCGCATGTAGGGGCCCATGAGCCCGCCAACGAAGGCCATCGGCAGAATCGCCGCGATGACGGCCCACGTGGCGAGGATGGTGGGGTTGCCCACTTCCTCGACGGCTTCGAGGGCGATCTGGTTCAGCGATTTCGTGGCGGCGCCCGGGAGCCGGATGTGGCGGACGATGTTTTCCACGACCACGATCGCATCATCCACGAGGATGCCGATGGAGAAGATCAACGCGAAGAGCGTGATGCGGTTCAGCGTGTAGCCATAGAGATAGAAAACCAGCAGCGTGAGCGCGAGCGTCGTGGGGATCGCGAGGAGCACGACGAGCGACTCGCGCCAGCCGAGAAAAACCAGGATCAGCAGGGCGACGCCGAAGACCGCGATGCCCATGTGCAGGAGCAGTTCATTGCTCTTCTCGGCCGCGGTATGGCCGTAGTCGCGCGAGATCGTGAGACTGACGTCGGCGGGGAGCAGCGTGCCGCGGAGCGCATCGACCCGGGCGAGCACGGTGTTGACGACGTCGGTGGCGTTGGCGCCGGGACGTTTGGCCAGGCTCAGGGTGACGGCGGCCTCCAGCTCGGTGGAGCGTCGGTCGCCGTGGAGGACGAAATTTGCGGGTTCCTCGGCGGTATCCGTGATGGCGGCGACATCGCGCAAGTAGACCGGATGATCGGCAAACACGCCGACGACGACGGCCCCGATATCGGCGGCGTCGCGCAGGAAGGTGCCGGTCTCAAGGAGCACCTCGGTGTTGCCGAACGGGCGGGAGCCGCCGTGCAAGGGGCGGTTGGCCTGCTGGAGAACGGGAATGAGCTGGGTGGCGCTGAGCTGGCGGGCGGCGAGGGCCGCGGGGTCGAGCGCGACCCGGACGACGCGGCGCGTGCCACCGATCAGCGTCGTCTCGGCGACCTGCGGGATGGATTTGACCGCGTCGTCGAGCTGCGCGGCGAGCCGGCGGAGCGTGAGATGGTCGTGCTTGGCGCTGTGCAACGTGAGGGCGAGCACGGGCACGTCGTCGATGGTGCGCGGCTTGACCAGCGGCTGACTGACGCCGGCGGGGATGCGGTCGAAGTTGCCCTGGAGCTTCTGATTGAGACGGACGAGCGCACGCTCGATCTCGGTGCCGACCTTGAAACGCACGATCACGAGCGAGGCGGCCGGGCTGGACGTCGAGTAGAGGTATTCCACCCCGGGGATTTCCCAGAGGAGCTTTTCCATCGGGCGTGTGACGCGGTTCTCGACCTCGCGGGCGGTCGCCCCGGGCATGCCGACGAGCACGTCGATCATCGGCACCTGGATCTGGGGCTCTTCTTCGCGCGGCAGCATGTACACGGCGAAGAGCCCAAGGAGAATCGAGGCGATCACCGCAATCGGGGTGAGCTTCGATTGCACGAAGGTGCCGGCCAGCCGGCCGGCGATGCCGGGCGGGCGGACAGGAGGGGCGGGAACTTCGATCGGGTCGCTCACGGTTGAACCTCCAGCGGCTGGCCGTCACGCAGGCCCGCGGTGGGGGCAACGATCACGCGCTCGCCCTCATCGAGCCCCGAAAGAATTTCGACGTTCTGCTGGCCAGCAGAACCGCGGGTCGCGCCGGTTTTCACCAGGCGGAGGACGGCGCGGTTGCCGTCGTTGGCCACAAACACGCGCTCCATCTGGCCGGAGGTGCTGACGGCGGCGGCCGGCACGAGGAGCGTGCGGGCCGGAGTCCCGGGCAGCTGGATCCGGGCGAACTCACCGGAGCGGACGGCGGTGCCGGCGGGCACCGCGATCTTGACGAAGACGGTGCGGGCGCTGGCGTCGGTGGCGGACGAGATCTCGGCCAGCTTGCCGGAAAATGTCACGCCGCTCGCGGGAATCTCGAGGGTGAGCGCAGCGCCGGGAGCGAGGCGCGCCGCGAGCGAGTCGGGCAGGCCGGCTTCCACCTGGAAGCCCGCGGTCCCCTCCAGTTCGAGCAGCGGCTGGCCGGGCGAGGCGAGGTCGCCGGCGTTGGCCAGTTTGCGGGCGATGACGCCGTCGAAGGGGGCGCGGACGCTGGTGTAGCCGAGCATGACCTCGGCTTCGCGCACCATCGCCTGCGTCATGGCGAAGCGGTCTTCGAGTCCCTTGACCATGTCGGCGGTGCTGGCGTTTTTGCCGAGGAGTTCGCGTTCCCGCTCAAGGTCGCGCCGGACGGAGCTCAGTTGGGACTGCGCTTGGGCCACGCGGGCGGAAATTTCGCCGCCGGCAATCTTTGCGAGGAGTTCCCCGGCGCGGACCCGCTGGCCGAGCGTGATAGGCAGCTCTTCGATCGCGCCCATGAGCTTGGCCGCAACTTGGGCGCGCTGCGTTGGCCGCACCGTGCCGGCCACTTCGGTGGTGGTGGCGAGGTTTTCCGCGCGGACAGTGGCAAGGCGCACTTTCACGGCCGGAAGCGTGGGGACGGCGGCGGACTCGGATGTCGCGTGCTTGCCGCACCCCGCGAGGAGCGCCAGTGCGAGGCCGGAAATGAGGAGTCGACGGGATTGCATGAGAGGAGAATTCAAGGTTGCGGCAGCGGGTTGAGGCCGAGGGCGCGGCGGAGTTCGACCAGCGCCATGCGCTCGTCGGCGGTGGCCATCAGGCGGCGGAGCCGGGCTTCGAGGAGCCGGATTTCCGCGCCGATCAGGTCGGCGGCGAGCAGGGCTTCCTTCTCGAAGCGGGCGCGGCTGAGCGACGCGCCTTCCTCGGCCTGTTCGACCACGCGAGCGGTGACGGCGAGGCGCTCGATCGCATCGGCGTGGGCGAGGCGTGCCTGTTCGACTTCCAGGCCGATGCCGAGGGTGGTCTTGCGCAGCATTTCCTTCGCCTGTGTGAGCTCGGCGCTGCTTTGGCGGACCTTGCCGGCGGTCTGGCCGCCGTCGAAGACGTTGACGTCCACGGAAAGCCCGGCGAGCCAGCTGTCGCCATGGCGATCTGTCTTCCAGCCCTGATCGTATTGGTAACTGGCGAAAGCGTTGACGGTCGGCCGGCGGCCGCCGCGGGCGGCCTCGACCATGGCGGTGGCGGCGCGGAGCCGCTCCTGCAGCCCGAGTAGCTCGGGGCGTTGGGAAAAGTCGCGCGTGTCGGGCGGCGTCAGGCGGGTGAGCGCGACGTCATCGACCGCGAGTTCGACCGGTTCGTCGGTCGGATCGATTCCGAGAACGAAAACAAAGGCGCGGGCGGCCAACGCGGCGGCATGGCGCGCGACCGCCAGCGACTCGCGAGTCAGCGCGAGTTGCACCTCGAGGTTCAGGAGGTCGGCCTTCAGCAGCTTGCCCGCCTCGAAGCGGGCCCGGGCGACCGCGACGGCGGCGGTGTGGGCTTTGACGCCACCTTCGACAACCCCGATGGCTTCGCGGGCCTTGTGGAGATTGAGGGCGGCCTTGACGACCTCGGCGGTGAGCTGCTGCCGGGCGGCGCGGAAGTCGAAGTCGGCGGCTAGCGCGCCGGCGTGAGCGGCGCTGCGGCCGGCCGTGGTGCGGCCGCCGCTGTAGAGGTTGTAGGCGACCGTCCCGGTGGCGTTGAGGTTGTCGATCGCCCCGGGGCGGTTGAAATCGAGGCCGAAGTTGAAGGCGCGCTGGTTGAGGATGGAGCCGAAGGCCATCATCGGGCTGTTGGTCCCCGTGTAGCGGCCGGAGAAGGAGACTTGGGGGCGCCAGGCGCTCTGCGCCTGATCGACCAATCCCTGCGCGCCTTCGATCCGAGCCCGGGCGACGCGGGCATCGGGGCTCCGCTCCAGGGCGGTGGCGACGGCGCGGTCGAGCGTCCAAGGCTCGGCCCGCAGGGCGGCGGCGAGGGTGGCAAAGGCCAGGATGCCGGTGGTGAGAGGGAGGGGGCGATGCATGAAGGGGGTTAGGCTGAGCGTCCGCTGAGCGACGCGAGGACGCCGATGAAACCGCCGTAGAGCGCCCCGCGCCACCAGGTGGAGGTGAGCGGGCACGTGCCGGAGGAACATTGGCCGAACGTGCCCAGCGCGGCGCCGATGGCGGCGCCCGCGAGCACGGTGAGCGTGAAGCGTACGGCGGGTGAAGTCATGACCGGGTGCACGTTTCAGGTGCGGTTCTTGCGGCCGCCCCAGTGAATGACGCCGGTTTCATCGACCCAGCCGAGCTTGGTCAGCACGAGGGTCGGCGGGCAGAAGCCGGTGAAGACGGACTGGATCAGGTTGGCGCCGACGAAGCCCGGCAGGAGCAGCCACCACGGGCTGACGCGCCAGGCGAGAACGGTGCCAAGGAGAACGAAGACACCGGCGAGGAGACGGACGAGGGAATCGGTTTTCATGGTTTGGGCGGGACTAATATGAGCATATACGCATATACTTGAAGTCAGGTCAAGGATCTGTTCAGTCCCCGCCACCATGACGCGGAAAAATCCACGCCCGATGTCCGACGCCGCCCTCGGCTTGATCGCCCGCCGTTTTGCGGTGCTGGCCGAACCCATGCGGCTGCGGCTGGTGCATGCGCTTTTTGCCGGGGAGAGGCATGTCAATGCCTTGGTCGGGGAGGTCGGCGGCACCCAGGCGAACGTCTCGCGTCACCTGCAGACCCTCATGCACGCGCACATCCTCTCGCGGCGGAAGGAGGGCCTGCAGGTGTTTTACGCGATTGCCGACCCTTCGATCTATCGCCTGTGCGAACTGGTGTGTGGCAGCATCGAGAAGGAGCTGGCGCGGCAGACGGACGCCTTCAGTGGCGGCGGGCGTTAGGCCTTCACGGAGATGTTTCGGAGAACGGAGAAAGGGTAAGGGGCCCCGGTTCCCCGCGGGCATTTTTCCCACCTCGCGCTTGCGGCCTGTCCCGGCCGTGGCCCCAATCGGTCCGGCATGAACACCCGCGCTTTATTAGCCTGCTTCGCCTTGAGTGCTTCGGGGAGGGGGATCGTCCCGGCCTGTCCCAGGCATGCTTTGGGCGTGGCTTGCGACGGGCGGAGGCCGAAGCATCATGAGTGACTACTTTCTCGCGGACGATTTGAGCGGCGCCTTGGACGCCGCGGCCGCCTTTCACCACGCGGGCCGGCGGGTGGTCGTCGCAGTCTCGCCCCACGTGTGGCCGGCGGCCACGCCGGGGCAGGTGATCGGTATTACGACGGAGACGCGCAATGCGGCGCCGGAGGTCGCGGCGGCGGCGGTGCAGCAGGCCGTGGCGCGCGGGCGGGCGTCGGGCGGCCGGTTGCTGTACAAGAAGATCGATTCGACACTGCGCGGCCCGGTCGCGGCGGAACTGGCGGCGCTGGAGGCGGCGCTGCCGGGGACCCGCATTCTCTTTGTGCCGGCCAACCCCAAGGTGGGTCGGACTGTGCGTGACGGAATATTGCTCGTGAATGGCATGCCGGTCGCCGAAACCGATTTCGCACGCGATCCGTTGAGCCCGGTGACCGAGAGCTCCATCGCCCGATTGCTGGGTGTCGCTCTTACGCCGCGGGTTGTGCTGGCGGATGCAGCGTCCGAAGAGGATCTGGCCGACGCCGTCGCCCGGATGAATGCTGGCGGAGCGGATTGGGTGGCCGTGGGCTCCGGAGCGCTGGCCCGACCCGTGGCGGCGAGTCAGCCCGAAGAGGTTAAGCTGCCAGCCGAGGCCGCGATGCCGAAGATTACGCCGGGACCCATGCTCTTCGTTTGTGGCAGCGCTCATGGCTTGAACCGCGAACAGAGCAGTCGCCTCGCCCGTGAGCACGGCGTGCCGGTTCACGAAGTTCGACCGGCCGACGGTGGTCCGGCGATTCAGGCGGCGATTGCCAGTGTGCGGGCGCGGGGCGCCGCCGCGCTCCTTTTTGCGACACCGCGTACCGACAGCACGGTGGCGCTGGCCGCGATCGCCGCGGCTGCGACCCGGGTGATAGCCGAAGGCGGCGTGCGGCGGGTATTTGTCACCGGTGGGGAGACGGCGTTTGCGCTGTGCGGGCTCCTGGGGATATCGGCCTTGCGGTTCCTGAGCGAGATCGAGCCGGGTCTGAGCGTTTCGCGCGGACAGGCGGCGTTGGGTGCGATGCTACTGGCGGTGAAGCCGGGCGGCTTCGGCGACGCGCAAACGTGGATTCGCGCATGGACGGAACTGCGTCGGGCGTGTTGACCGTACCGGCGCTTGCGCCGCTCTCCTCCGCCCGTCATCTTTCGCGCCACGTTTCTTTTTTCCCAATGAGCATAGCCACCCCGGCTCAGTCTTCCTCAAACCAAACCCTTCGGATCGTCGGCTGGAGTGCCGTCGCTCTGACCGGCGCCCTGGCCACGGCCATCCTGGCGTGGTCGCGCGGCGAATCCGTCAATGCGCTCTGGATGGTGGTGGCAGCCCTGTGCGTCTTCGCGATCAGCTATCGCTTTCATTCCGCGTGGCTGATGGCGAAGGTGCTCACGCTCGACGACCTGCGGGCCACGCCCGCGGAGGTGCATGGCGACGGGCACGACTACGTGAAGACCAACAAGTGGGTTGTGTTCGGCCACCACTTCGCGGCCATCGCGGGACCGGGCCCGCTCGTCGGGCCGGTGCTCGCGGCGCAATTCGGCTACCTGCCCGGCATGTTGTGGATGCTGGTCGGCGCGACGCTCGGCGGGGCCGTGCACGATTCCGTCATTTTGTTTTGCTCGACCCGCCGCCGGGGAAAATCGCTCGGCCAGATGGTCCGCGAGGAGGTCGGGCCGTTTGCCGGCGGCGTGGCGCTCGTGAGCATCGTCGCGATCATGATCATCTTGCTGGCGGTGCTGGCACTGGTCGTGGTGAAGGCGCTCGCGGAGAGCCCGTGGGGCCTCTTCACCATCGCGATGACAATGCCCATCGCCGTGGTCATGGGCCTGGCGATGCGGAGTGCGGGCCACAGTGGGCGCGCGCTCGGTTGGATCAGCGCTTTCGGCGTGATCGCTTTGTTGGGCGCGGTCTGGGGCGGTCAATTCCTCGCCGGCACGCGGCTGGAAGCGACGCTGACGCTGCACGGCACCACGCTGGCGTGGTGGATCATGGGTTACGGGTTTCTCGCCTCGGTGCTCCCGGTCTGGCTGCTGCTCGCGCCGCGTGACTACCTAAGCACGTTCATGAAGATCGGCACGGTCATGGCGCTCGGGCTGGCGGTGGTCGCGCTCGCGCCGGCGCTGAAAATGCCCGCCGTGACCAAGTTCATCGACGGCAGTGGGCCGGTGTTCGCGGGGCCGGTGTTTCCTTTTTGCTTCATCACGATCGCCTGCGCCGCGATCTCCGGGTTTCACTCGCTGGTCTCGTCGGGTACAACGCCCAAGATGATCGCCCGCGAATCGGACATCCGCGCCGTTGCCTACGGGGCGATGGTCACGGAAATGTGCGTGGGCATCATGGCGTTGATCGCCGCCTGTGCGATGGAGCCGGGCCAGTATTTCGCGATCAACATGGCGGGCACGGCGGAGGCGGTGACGGCCAAAGTCACGCAGCTGGGCTATCCGGTGACGACCGCCGAGATGGATGCGCTGGCGGCGAGCGTGGGCGAGAAGACCATGGTGGGACGGACGGGTGGGGCGCCCACGTTTGCGGTCGGGATGGCGCACATGTTTGCCGGGGTGATCGGGAGCAAGGCCGCGCTGGCCCTCTGGTATCACTTTGCGATCATGTTTGAGGCGTTGTTCATCCTGACCACGATCGATGCGGGAACCCGGGTGGGGCGTTTCCTGGTGCAGGATCTTCTCGGGGCCGTGTGGAAGCCGCTGGGCGACACGCGCTCCAGTTTGGGTGGCAGCCTCGCCACCCTGCTCTTTGTTGCCGCGTGGGGCTGGTTTCTCTATCAAGGCGTGGTCGATCCGCTCGGTGGCATCAATTCGCTCTGGCCCATTTTCGGCATCGCCAACCAGCTGCTGGCGGTGGTCGCCCTCGCCCTGGGCACGACGATCCTGATCAAGATGGGGCGCACCCGGCACATCTGGGCGACGCTGCTGCCGCTAGGTTGGTTGCTGTCGGTCACGATGACCGCCGGTTGGATGAAAATTTTCAGCCCGGCGCCCTTGGGATTCCTCGCGATCGCCCGCGGCCTGGAGGCCAGGATTACCGCGGGTGGCACGGCGGCCGAGCTCAAGATGTGGCAGGCGCAGTTGCTCAACAACCGCGTGGATGCGGGGGTGACGGCCGTTTTCCTGGTGTTGGTGGCGATCGTCGTCGCGGCGAACGCCCGGGTTTGGTGGCAGCTGCTGGCGGGCAAGCGGCCGTCGCCGTTGCGGGAGGAGCCCTACGTGCCGGTTGCCGGCACCGCGAAGGCATAGGTCGAAATCGGCCTCCGGCGGCCGGCGCGCACCGCCGGCCTTCCGGGCATAAGGCCCATCAGGGGAGCTTTTTTGGCCGAAGAATGGGGCGCCTCGTTGATTTCGGGGCCGGGCCTGGTGTTGGTTTGATTTGACCTCGATCTGCGGATTTTGCTTTTCATCATTCCCTCTCATGTCGTCGCGTCGTCCCTCAACCGCTCAGGGCAGTCTGCCTGCTTCGCCGGGTGCTCAGCAGGCGGTGATCGAGTATGGTTTTATTCCGGTACGGGCGAAGTTGCTCGAAGTCGCCGCATTTCTGGATCGCGTGGAGCGCCACGGCGTCGCGGACGATTTTCGGTGCGCCGCGCTGCGCGAAGCGGCGTTGCTGCTTGTCGACGGTCAACCGGAGAGGGCGCGACGGATTTTGGAGAAGTTCAGCGATCCGACCACCGAACCCGAAACTAAATCCTCGGGCAAGGCGGCGCTCGGCGCCTGGCGCGCTCCGGCCAAGTAAACGACCATGCGCTACATCGAACCACACGGGCACATGGTCAGCCGCACGACGGATGACTATCAAGCGATGGTCGCCGCCGGCTGCATGGCGGTATGCGAACCGGCTTTTTGGGCGGGCTTCGACCGCGGCTCGGTCGACGGCTTTCGCGACTATTACCGCCAGCTGACGGAATATGAGCCGGCCCGCGCGGCCAAATTCCTCCTCCCGCATTTCTGCTGGTTGTGTCTCAACCCGAAGGAGTCGGAAGACCTGGCGCTGGCCCGCGATGTCCTCGCGCTGATCCCCGAATTTTTGTCCCGGCCGAATGTGCTCGGCATCGGTGAAATCGGGCTCAATCGGAACACGCGCAACGAACTCACGGTACTTGAGCAACACATCGAGCTCGCGGTCCGGCACGACCAGTTGATCCTGGTGCACACCCCGCATCTCGAAGACAAACTGAAGGGGACCAATCTGATTCTCGATGTGTTGGGGGGGCATCGGGGAATCAAACCGGAGCGCGTCATCATCGATCACGTCGAAGAGCACACGATTCAGCGCGTGCTCGACCGGGGTTTCTGGGCGGGCATCACGCTGTATCCCGATTCCAAGTCTTCGCCGCCGCGCGCGGTCGACATGCTCGAAATTTGCGGGCGGGAACGGATTTGGATGAACTCGGCCTGCGACTGGGGCGTGAGCGATCCGCTGGCCGTGCCGAAGACAGCGCTGGAAATGCGGCGGCGCGGCTACAGCGCCGAGTTTGTCGACCAAGTCCTTTTTCAGAATCCGCATCGATTCCTTTCGCAGTGCCCGAAGTTTCGCCTCAGCGAGCCGTCCGGCCGATGAAGCTCAACGACGGCATCCATCTCGCCTACTGCACGAACGTCCACCGGGGTGAGACTTGGGCGGAGACCTTTGCGGCGCTCGAACGCCACACGTTGATGGTGCGCCAGCGGGTCGCGCGCGGGCGCGCCTACGCCATCGGGCTCCGCTTGGGCCAGCGCGCGGCGGAGGAGCTGGCGCAACCGGCCGCGCTCCTCGCCTTCCGCCAATGGCTGGACCGGCACGACTGCTATGTTTTCACGATCAACGGATTTCCTTACGGCAGCTTCCACGGCACGCGGGTGAAGGAGCAGGTTTATGCGCCCGATTGGTCCACGTCGGAGCGAGTCACCTACACCGAACGCCTCTTCGAGCTGCTCGTGCAGCTCCTGCCGGCGGGTGTCGCGGGCAGCGTCAGCACCGTGCCGGGTTCGTTCAAAGCCTTTGTCGCCGCCGATCCCGGCCGGCGGGCCGCCATCTTCACCAACCTGACCGCGTGTGCGCGCTCCATTGCCGCGCTCGCCGAAAAAACGGGACGCGATCTGCACCTGGGACTCGAGCCCGAGCCGTGCTGCCTGTTCGAGACGAGCGAGGAAACGGTTGATTTCTTCAACGACTGGCGGGCGAGCGATCGCGCGGTCGACTCCCTGCTGCGCACGGTTGGCGTAAACTACGACTGCTGCCATCTCGCCGTCGAGTTCGAGCGGGCGGAGGCCGCGCTCGATCGTATTGCCTCCGCCGGATTGCGGCTGAGCAAGCTGCACCTCAGCTCCGCGCTGCGTGTGCGCCCCGATGCCGAAGGCCGGCGGGCGCTGGCCGCCTTTGTCGAGCCCACCTACCTGCACCAGGTGGTGGTGGGGCGCGGCCATGACGTGAGGCGTCGGTTCACCGACCTGCCGGATGCCCTGGCCGATCCCGAGGTTTCACGACCGGATGACGAGTGGCGGATTCATTTTCACGTGCCGCTGCATGCGGCGCCGGGCGCGCCGTTTTCCGATACGCGGGATCATCTGATGGGCGCGCTCGACTGGCTGGGCGCGCACCGGGGCGCGTGCACGCACCTCGAGATGGAGACCTACACATGGGAGGTGCTGCCGCCGGCGATGCGCCTGCCCATCGAGGACCAGCTGGTGCGGGAATATGCGTGGACGCTCGACGCGCTCGCGCAGCGCGGCCTGGCGGATCCGGCGCTGGCCGGACAATGCGCGCAGGAGGCGGGGGTCTGATGGCGCCGCCGGCCCCCGCCCGCTTTCCCGTGCGGGCGTGGTTCGACCTCGCCCGGGCGGGAAATTTTCCCTCGGTCGCAAGCAATGTGCTGGCGGCGCTCGTGTTGTCCTCGGCCGCGGGCGCGCATTGGCCGGCGGGTGGTCTCCTCGCGGTGGCGATCCTCGCCGGGTGCCTGATCTATGCGGGTGGCGCGACGTTCAATGACGTGGCCGACGCGGCGTTCGACGCCCGGCACCGGCCCAGCCGCGTGATTCCACGCGGGGCCGTGACGCGTTCCGGGGCCGCATGGGGCGCGACTCTTGAGATGGCGGCTGGGCTGGGATTGCTGGCCGTGCTGGGTGCTTCGATGGTTTGGAGTGGAGCGCTCACGGCGACGATTCTTGCCTACGATTGGATGCACAAACGCTGGGTGGGCTCGGTGGTGTTGATGGCCGGATGTCGGGTGCTGCTCGCGGTGACGATCGCGTCGCTTCCGGATCACGTGGCGCGGCCGCAATTTCTTTGGTGGGTGGGTGCCCTGTTCGTCTACATCGCCGGCCTGAGCCTGGTGGCGCGTTGGGAATACAAGCCGGGCGCGCCGGCGGCGAAACTCGGCCGGATGGTCGGCGGGTTGCTCGCGTTCATCCCGCTGATCGATGCGCTTGCGTTGCTGCTCGTGGGCGCGTGGATTCCCGCCATGGTGTGTGCGGCGGCGGTTCCGCTTGGGCGCTGGGCCCAACGGCTCGCCGCCTCCACTTAATTCAGCGTATGCCCGATCGACCCGACTCCCTTTCCTTTCCCATCACGCTGCGGCACGACCACCGCCTGATTTTCACGCGCGACGTTTTCGCCGCGGAAAATTCCACGCTGGCCGACGTACTGACTCCGCGCGAACCGGGCGAGAGCGTGCGCGCCCTGGTGTTTTGGGATGGCGGACTGGAGCGGGCCTTCCCGGGCATCGGCGAGAAAATTTCGCATTGGTTTGCCGCGCAGAGTGAACGTGTGCGACTGGCGGCCGCGCCGATCTCGATCCCGGGTGGCGAGCCGATCAAGAACGACTTCCACCAACTCGAACGCGTCTGGTCGGGTATCGAGGCCGCGGGCATGTGCCGTCATTCCTATGTTATCGCGGTCGGGGGCGGGGCTTTGCTCGATCTCGTGGGTTTTGGCGCGGCGACGGCCCACCGCGGCTTGCCACTGGTGCGATTGCCCACCACGAGCCTGAGCCAGGGCGATGGCGGAGTGGGGGTAAAAAACGGGATCAATTTCTTCGGGAAAAAGAACTGGCTCGGCAGCTTCGTCGTGCCGCATGCCGTGGTGAACGACCTCGCCTTCCTGCACGGCCTGCCGCCGCGGGATCGCCGCGCCGGGTTGATCGAGGCGGTCAAGGTGGCGTTGATCCGGGACGGGGCGTTCTTCGAATTCATCGCCGCGCGCGTCGATGCGTTGGCGAAGTTCACCCCGGAGCCCTACGAGGCGGTCATTCGCGAAAGCGCGCGCCAACACCTCGAGCACATCGCCACCGCGGGCGATCCGTTCGAGCGCGGCTCGGCCCGGCCGCTCGATTTTGGGCACTGGGCGGCGCACAAGCTGGAGCAGTTGTCGGAATTTCGCGTCAGCCATGGCGAGGCGGTGGCGGTGGGCATGGCCCTCGACCTGATTTATGCCAAGCGCATCGGCCTTTTGCCGGAGCCGGTGGCGGAGCGCATCCTCGGCATCATCCAGCAACTGGGATTCGAGCTTTACGCGCCGATCGAGCAGGTGCGGGCGGATCAGGGCCGCAAGGACATGCTGGACGGACTCGAGGAGTTTCGAGAGCACCTCGGCGGCCGGTTGACCATCCCGATGATCCGCGCCCCGGGCGATCGGCTCGACGTGCACGACATGGACGGGCCCGTCGTGAAGGCGGCGCTCGACGAGTTGAGAGCCCGCTATGGCTGAGCGCACGGCGATTCTCAATGTGGTCGGTCTGACTCCGCGTTTGCTCGGGCCCGACATGCCGCGGCTCCAGCAGGCGGCGAAGGCGGGCGGATTGATCCGGGTAAAACCGGTGTTGCCGGCGGTCACGTGCACGGCCCAGAGCACGTATTTGACGGGCCGGGCGCCGGCCGGCCACGGCTGCGTCGCGAACGGCTGGTATGACCGTGATTTGGCCGAGCATCATTTCTGGAAGCAGTCGAACCATCTCGTGCAGGGCGAAAAGCTGTGGGAGAAATGCCGGGCGGCGCGCCCCGGCTTTACCTGCGCGAAGCTCTTCTGGTGGTACAACATGTATTCGACGGCCGACTGGTCGATCACGCCGCGCCCGATGTATCCGGCCGACGGCCGCAAGGTCTTCGACGTATACACTCACCCGATGCCGCTGCGCGACGAGATCAAGCGCGACCTGGGGCCGTTTCCTTTTCCGGCGTTTTGGGGTCCGACGGCAGGGATCGGTTCCTCCGAGTGGATCGCGCGCTCCGCGCAGTGGATCGAGGAGAAACACCGGCCGGACCTGTCTTTGGTGTACCTGCCGCATCTCGACTACAATCTGCAGCGGCTTGGCCCCGACGCTCCGGCGCTGGCCAGCGATTGTCGGGCGATCGATCGCGTCGCGGGCGACCTGCTCGATTTTTACGCGCGGCGCAACGTGCGCACGCTCGTGCTTTCGGAATATGGCATCACCGCGGTGCGCCGGTCGGTCGCGTTGAATCGCATTTTTCGGGCCCAGGGCTGGATCACGGTCAAGGACGAGCTGGGGCTCGAATTGCTCGATTGCGGTGCGAGCAGGGTCTTCGCGATCGCGGACCACCAGATCGCGCACATCTACGTCAACGATCCGTCGCTGCTGGCTGCCGTCCGCGCGTTGGTGGAAGGCGTCGAGGGCGTTGCGCAGGTTTTGGATGCCGCCGGCAAGCGGACGGCCGGCCTCGACCACGAACGGTCCGGCGATCTGGTGGCGTTTTCCGCGGAGGACGCCTGGTTCACGTATTATTACTGGGAGGACGAGCGCAAGGCGCCGGACTTCGCGCGGTGCGTCGATATCCACCGCAAATACGGCTACGATCCCGTGGAGCTGTTCGTCGATCCTGCGCTCAGCCTCCCCAAGCTGCGCGTCGTGGGAAAACTGCTGCGCAAGAAGCTCGGGTTTCGCATGCTGATGGATGTCATCCCGCTGGATCCGGCGCTCGTGAAAGGTTCGCACGGAACCTGTCCCGCGGATTCGAGCGAGTGGCCGGTGTTGATCGGCGCGGGGAACGCCGCGGATCCGATCGCCGCCACCGCCGTGCACGACCGTTTGCTGGCCGCGTGCGTGGGCTGACGTCGGGTTGGCGGCGGCGTTGGGCGGGCGCTCTGCGTCAAAATGGGCGCAAAAAAGGCCGGTCTTGCGACCGGCCTTCGGTAAGATTTTCGAACCGCGAGGCGGCTTACACTTCGTAGCCGCCGAGCTGCTTGTCCACGCGGACTTTTTCCAGCCGGGCGAACACGGGCGCACCGTTGTCGTAGGGCACCACGATTTCGCCCTGCACGAGCGGCTGGGCGTAGCGCAGGAACTGAAAATTCATGCTCACCCCGTCTTCGTTGATCCATTCGCGCGGCAACTTCTTCACCGAGTTGGCCACTTCGCTGAGCGGCGCCAGGCCGGTTTCGCTCGTATAGTGCTCGGTTTCGCCCCGGACGATTGTGACCATCACGTCGGTTTCGCCGTTGATCGCGGCTTTCACGGCTGCCTGACCGGCGAGATACGATTCATCGATGTCGGTCTTGGAGGCGATGTGGGCCGCGCAACGCTGGGCGAGGCCGGGTTTCGCGACACGGACTTTAATTCCGGGAATGTTCTGCCCGATGATTTCACCCAGGGCATCGCCGGCGCCGCCGAGCTGGGCGTGGCCGAAGGAGTCAGTGGCGGATTCAGCCGCGACGTAGTTGCCGTCGGCATCGACGAGCCCCTCGGCCACGACGATCAGGCAGTACTTTTCGCGTTTCAGAATGCGCTTGATGTCCTCGATGACCTTTTCCTGGTTGAAGGGAATCTCGGGTAGGAGGATGAGGTGCGGCGCGTCGTTCGGATGATCGCGACGCTTGGCGAGGGCGGCGCCGGCGGCGATCCAGCCGGCACTACGGCCCATCACTTCGACGATCGAGACCAAGTCGCCCTGGCCCATCGCCTCGTTGTCGCACGCGATTTCGCGCACGGTGGTCGCGATGTATTTGATCGCGCTGGCATAGCCGGGGCAGTGGTCCGTCAACGGCAGATCGTTGTCGATCGTCTTCGGCACGCCGATGACCCGCAGATCGTAACCCTGTTGCTGGGCGACCTTCGAGATTTTGTCCGCGGTGTCCTGGGAGTCGTTGCCGCCGATGTAGAAAAAGTAACGGATGTTGTGGGCCTTGAAAACCTCCAGCACGCGCTCGAAGTCCTGCTGTTTCTTCAGTTTGTAGCGGCAGGTGCCCAACGCCGCGCCCGGCGTATGGCGGAGGGCGCGAATCTGCTGCTGCGATTCCGAGGCGAGGTCGATCAGGTCTTCCTGCAGAATGCCCAGCACCCCGTTCAAGGTGCCATAGATCTCCTCAATACACTCATGGTTCAGCGCTTCGGCGATGATACCCGCGACGCTGGCGTTGATGACGGACGTGGGGCCACCGGACTGGCCCACCAAGACATTTCCTACGAGTTCAGCCATGACAGAGGGATGGAATAGAGGGTTTGAATGAACGTGCGAACGTGAGTGTTCAAAGAAGCGCATCGCGCCGAACGGTGGCAAACTCAAATTTCCTCCGGGCGGGGAACACCGGGGACCGCCCTAGCGGAGGCGAAGGCGAAAATCACCCGGCGTCCGGCGTTCGGCCGGATCATTTCCCCGTCCGGCTCGATGCCGTCGTAGCCGTCTTACAACAACCGGCTGGGTTGGTAGTCCGCCGCCCCGCGGTGCTTTTTCGCGAGCGGCTTCACCTCGGCGATGAACGCATCCACCTGGTGGGGGGCGGCGCCGACGAAGCGGGCGTTTTCGGACAGAATGGATTGCAGCGCCTTCTTGCCGAGCCCGACGCGCTTGTCGCCCGCCAGCCGCAGGAGCAGATCGGGATCGCCGCCACCCGACCGCAGGGCTTTTGCGGCGGCGAGCGCATGTTCCTTGATCGCTTCGTGGGCGGTCTCGCGACCGGCGCCATGTTTCACGGCTTCCATCAAGATCGTCGTGGTCGCGAGGAAAGGGAGGTTGCGTTCGTTCTCCGCGGCCACGGCGGCCGGGAAGACCTCCATCTGCCGCAGCACGGTGAGATAGGTCTCGATCAAACCATCGATCGCAAAAAACGCATCCGGCAACGCCACGCGCCGGACGACGGAGCACGACACGTCGCCCTCGTTCCATTGATGCCCGGCCAGTGCGCCGGTCATGGTGACATAACCGCTGAGAATCGTCGAAAAGCCGCAGATCCGCTCGCAATTGCGGGCGTTGACCTTGTGGGGCATCGCCGAGGAGCCGACCTGGCCCTCCTGAAAGCCTTCCGTCAGGAGGCCGGCGCCCGCCATGAGCCGCAGCGTGGTCGCGCAGCTCGCGCCGGCGGCGCCGAGCTGATGCAGCGCCGTGACGACCTCGAAATCGAGACCGCGCGGGTAAACCTGCCCGACGGCACCCAACGAGGCGCGGAAGCCCAGATGTCGGAGCACGCGCGTTTCGAGCTGGTCCACCTTGTTGGAATCCCCGCCGAGCAGCGTGAGCTGGTCGAGTTGCGTGCCGACGGCGCCCTTGAGGCCGCGCACCGGATAGCGCTCCAGCAACTCCTCGATGCGGGCGAATGCCACGAGCAATTCCTGTCCGAACATGGCGAGCCGCTTCCCGAAGGTGGTCGGCTGCGCCGGCACGTTGTGCGTCCGGCCGGTGATCATCAGGTCGCGATGCGCCTCGGCCTGGGTGGCCAGCGCCAGAAGCGCAGCGGCCGCCTTGAAATGTACGAGTTTCAACGCCCGAAATACCTGCAGCTGCTCGACGTTTTCCGTGAGATCGCGGCTGGTGAGCCCGAGATGGATGAACTGGCGCTTGGCGAGATCGGAGAATTCCTCGATCCGCGCCTTGACGTCATGGAGCGTGACCCGTTCGCGCTTCGCGATGGCCGCGAGGTCGATCTGCCCCTTGACCTTCTCGTAGTCCTTGATCGCCTCCGCCGGGATCGGCACCCCGAGATCGCGCTGGCCCTTCATGACGGCGATCCAGAAATCGCGCTCCAAGGCCACGCGGCCGTGTTGCGACCAGATGGCTTTCATGGCCCCCGAGGCATAGCGCTCGGCAAGGACGTTGGGAATGGGCGCGGCAGCGGTGGAGGACAACTCGTTCACGGGAGGAGGCGTGAGTAAGTCGCACTGCAGACCGTTGGCGAACGGAAAAAGCGGCGGTCGTTTCGGGCGGTAATCGCGTAACGCTGGGCTCGCGGCGCGGCGGGGGCCGGGCAAATTTGGTCCGCCATGGCGCACGCTGTTTCCGGTCACCTCAAGCTCCGCGTGGCCGAATACGACGACTTGATCCGCAAACTCGTCCCCCCGTATCCCGCGATGCGACCGGTGCAGCTCGATTTGCTGGCGCTCGGCCTGCCCGCGTCGGGTGGACGCGGGCTCGACCTCGGTGGTGGCACGGGCGCGCTGGCGGCGGCGCTCGCGGAACGGTTTCCGACGGCGGAAGTTGAAATCTGGGACACCGACCGCGACATGCTGGCGGTGGCGCAGGAAAGGGGTGCGCTATGTGCAGCGGTCCTGCACGGAACCCCTGCCGGATTGCGATGCGGTGGCGGCGTGCATCGCGCTGCACCACGTGAAGGACATGGCCACCAAGGGCGGGATTTACCGGAATATATTCGCGGCGCTACGGCCTGGGGGAATTTTCGTGAACGCCGACACCACGGTGGGGACGGCGCCAAAACTGAGACACCATGCGTTTCAGGGGTGGGCAAAATCGATGGCGGCGCACGGGATCGACGAGCCACAGGCGTTTGCGCACTTTGCGAGCTGGGCGCACGAGGACTTCTATCCTCCGCTGATCACCGAGCTGCGATTGCTGGCCGAGGCGGGCTTCGCCGAGCCGGGATGCTTCTGGCGCGAAGCGGCCGCGGCCGGGTTCGGCGCCATGAAGCATGGATTGAGGGAACGTAAAGCCGCCCGCCACGCCAGCGGCGGGAACTCCCCGCGCCTCGGCGGTCCGCTTTTGCCGGATCTCAACTTTCCCAGCGCCCGTAGATGCCGCACGGCAGCACCTTGCCGTCGCGCTGCACCGGCAGGCCCACTTCACCCGCCGTGATCCGGCCGCCGCGTTTGTGCATGAGTTCGGCGAGCAGATTCGCCACCACCGTCGGCGAGAGCCGCGCGGTGTAGGCGTTGATCAGGAAAAAGAGCGGCCGCTCGGTCAGCAGGGCGCGGCATTCGCTCAACAACTCCCAGAGATGGTCCTCGAGCTTCCACATCTCGCCAGTGCTGCCGCGGCCGTAGGTCGGCGGATCCATGATGATGGCGTCGTAGGTCCGGCCGCGCTTCAACTCACGCCGGACAAACTTGAGGCAGTCGTCGACGATGTAGCGCACAGGCGCACTGGCGAGGCCGCTCAACGCGGCGTTCTCGCGACACCATTTCACCATGCCCTCGGCGGCGTCGACGTGACAGACGGTCGCGCCGGCCTTCGCCGCAGCGATGGTCGCGGCCCCGGTGTAGCCGAAGAGGTTGAGGACGTTGACCTCGCGGTCCGATTGTCGCCGGCTGGCGACAATCTTCTCGCTGAACCACTCCCAGTTGACGGCCTGTTCTGGAAACAGGCCGGTGTGCTTGAACGAGGTGGGGTGGATCTTGAACGTGAGGTCGAGCGCGTCGTAGCGGATTTTCCACGAGTCTGGCAGAGGCCGGCGGTATTCCCATTTGCCCCCGCCGGTCTCGCTCCGGTGATAGAAGCCGTCCCATTTTTCCCACGATGTGGCCGCTTGGCCGACGGTGCCGTGGCGGGGCCAGATGATCTGCGGATCCGGCCGCACGAGGGTGAACTCGCCCCAGCGTTCCTGCTTCATGCCGTCGCCGCAGTCGATCAGCTGGTAGTCCCGCCAGCGATCGGCGAGAATAAGGGCGGGGCGTTGAACGGACACGGCCATGGACGCGAGGCAACGGTGCGGGCCCCGGGCTGTCGAGCAGCGGTTTCGGGTAGAGATTCGGGCGATAAGCTTGTTTCGGTGAGCAGCCCCCGCGATTTTCGGCCCGTGGCGGGGCGGTTTTCCGTTTGCGCCTGTTTTGGGTTCGTATGTCGTTTCCAACGATGACGCCCGTCGCCCTGTTCCGGCGTTCGCTTTGGGCAGACTCAAGGCGCAGTTTCCTTAACCTCATCGATCAGACCC
Source organism: Opitutia bacterium (assembly GCA_947474935.1). Classification (GTDB taxonomy): domain Bacteria; phylum Verrucomicrobiota; class Verrucomicrobiia; order Opitutales; family Opitutaceae; genus ER46. The sequence goes on along the minus strand of CANJKL010000020.1, from coordinate 32,561 downwards.
CATGAATGTTCCTACCCGTCGCACGTTTCTCCGGACGTCCGCCCTCGCGGCTGGCGCGATGGCGCTTTCTCCCCGCTCGTGGGCCCAGGTGCTGGGCGCCAATGGCGACATCCGCGTGGCGGTGGCCGGCCTCAACGGGCGCGGGAAGAACCATCTGGGTAGCCTCGCGAAAATTCCCGGCGTGCGCGTCGTGGCGCTGTGCGATGTCGACCGGGCGGTCCTGGAGAAGGCGAAAGCCGGGCTTGGTGCGGCGGGCAAGGACGTGAAGACGTTCATCGATTTCCGCGACCTCGTCGCGATGCCCGACCTCGACGCGGTCACGATTGCGACGCCGAATCACCTGCATGCGATCCTGGCGATCTGGGCGTGTCAGGCGGGGAAGGACGTCTACGTCGAAAAACCCGTTTCGCACAACGTGTGGGAAGGCCGGCAGCTCGTGGCGGCGGCGAAAAAATACAACCGCGTCGTTCAGGCCGGCACGCAGATCCGCTCGGGCGACGGACTGCGCGAGGCGGTCGAATGGGTGCGGGCCGGCAATCTCGGCAAGATCACCGCGTCACGCGGCTTCTGTTACAAGCGGCGCGACAGCATCGGCCGGACGGCCGGGCCCCAGACGATCCCCGAAACGGTCGATTACGATTTGTGGTGCGGCCCCGCGCCGAAAGACCGGCTCTTTCGCAAGAAACTGCACTACGACTGGCACTGGCAGTACGTCACCGGCAATGGCGACGTCGGCAATCAGGGCATCCACCAGATGGACGTGGCGCGCTGGTTCCTCGGCGAGCCGGGCTTGCCGCGCAGCACCCTGAGCGTCGGGGCGCGCGTGGGGTACCTCGACGATGGCGATACCCCCAACACGCAGGTCGTGATGCACGATTACGCCACGGCGCCGCTTATTTTCGAAGTGCGGGGATTGCCGGCCGGACTGGAAAAAGGCCGCAAAACGGCGCCGGCCAAGGGCGCTCCGGGAGCGGAAACCGCGGGGATGGACAAGTACCGCGGGGTGTCGATCGGCAACATCATCGATTGCGCGGGCGGTCACGTCGAGGTGCCGAATTATTTTTCGGCCCGCGCCTACGACCGCGCCGGCAAGGTCGTGAAGGAATTTAAGGGCGAGGATGGCCACATGGCTAATTTCATCGCCGTGGTGCGCAGCCGGAAGGTCGCCGACCTGCGCGGTCCGATCGAGGAAGGCCACGTTTCGAGCGCCCTCTGCCATCTTGGTAATATTTCCCACCAACTTGGCGCACCCGTGGCGGCCCGGCCCCTGCTCGAAAAAGTGCGGAAAAACTCCCACCTCGCCGAGGCCTATGAGCGAATGGCGCGGCACCTGGAGCTCAACGGAGTCGACTTGAACAAGACCCCGCTGACCTACGGCCTCGCGTTGACCGTGGCACCCGGCACCGAAAGATTCACCGGTCCGACCGGGGCCCAGGCGAATCCGCTGCTTTCGCGGGACTATCGCGCGCCTTTTGTCGTTCCGGATTTGACCGGCACGACCTAAAACAAGACGAATCTCCCGCCTCGCACCTTTTCCCATGAACCCGATCAAGATCTTGAAACTAGAATCACGAACTGCCGCGTTGAGCCTGGCCTTCCTTTTGGCCGCGTTGGCCGGCCCGAGTGCACGTTCGGCCGAAAAGCAACCGGCCCTCCAGCCGATCTTCAACGGCAAGGACCTCAGCGGCTGGGTCGTGCCCACGCCCAATCTCTGGCGGGCCGAGAACGGCGTCTTGATCGGCGAGAGCGACGCCAAGAAATCCGGCAGTCTCCTCCAGACCGAAAAGAAGTACGTCAACTTTGCCTTCGAAACCGAGGTGCGCTGGAACGGTCCGATCGACAGCGGCGTGTTCATGCGCACGCCGGCGCTGCAGGTGCAGGTCGGAACCTCGATCAGCTTGAAGAAAGACCTGACCGGCTCGTTCTACATCACGCCCGGCGGCTACGTGGAGGCGGGGCTGGCCAAGGAGGCCGGCAAGTATTTGAAACTCGGCGACTGGAACACGCTGCGCATCGAGGGGCGCGGCAACACATTTACCGTGTGGCTCAACGGCCACCAGGTTTCGCGGTACACCGATGCCAAGTATGCCGGCCCCGGTCCGCTGGCCGTCCAGATCCATCAACGGTTGGACATGAAGGTGGAATTTCGGAACCTGCGCGCCGTCGAGTTACCCTGATCGCGCCGGCGGCGATTTTTGTCTCGCCGCCCAGGGCGCGGTTTCCGTTGTTCACTCTTTAAATTATCATGGCTTCAAAACTTCGAATTCTCGTGGTCGGTTGCGGGCATATGGGCACGTCGCACGCGCGCGCCTATCATCGGATGTCCGCGGACTTCGAGATCGTGGGCTTGGTGAGCCGGGGCGCGGCCTCCCGGCAAAAGCTCAACGCCGAGTTCGGCGGCCGCTACGCGGAGTTCGCGGACTACGCCGCCGCGCTCAAGGCCACGCAGCCGGATGCCGTGTGCATCAGCACCTATCCCGACACCCATGCGGCGTATGCGGCGGCGGCGCTGGAGGCCGGCGCCCATGTGTTCTTGGAGAAACCGCTGGCGGAGTCCGTCGAGGAATGCACCCGGCTGGTCGACCTCGCCCGGCGCAGCGGGCGCAAGCTCGTGGTGGGTTACATCCTGCACGTGCATCCGTCGTGGACGCGCTTCATCTCGATCGTCCGCACGCTGGGCAAGCCGCTCGTGATGCGGATGAACCTCAACCAGCAGAGCTCGGGGGCCAACTGGGCCACGCACAAGAACCTGCTGCGCTCGATGTCCCCGATCGTGGATTGCGGCGTGCATTACGTGGACGTGATGTGCCGGATGACCGGCGCCCGCCCCGTGAGCGTGAATGGCATGGGCGCGCGCCTGAGTGACGAGATCGCCCCCACCCAGGTGAACTACGGCCATCTCCAGGTGAAATTCTCCGATGGCTCGGTCGGCTGGTATGAGGCGGGCTGGGGCCCGATGATGAGCGAGACGGCCTTTTTCGTGAAGGATGTGATCGGGCCGAAAGGCTGTGTCAGCATCGTGGCGAAGAGCGCGGGCGCGGCCGGCAAGTCCGCCGACGTCGATTCGCACTCCAAGACTGAGTCGCTGCTCCTGCATCATGCGGAACTCCGGCCGGACGGCACCCTCGCACGCACGGACGAGATCATCGATGTAACCGACGAGCCCGATCACGATGAACTCTGCCGGCGGGAGCAGGATTTCTTCCTCCGCACGGTGCGGGAGAACGTCGACCTCGAAGAGCACTGGCAGAGCGCGATCGACAGCCTCCGCATCGTGCTGGCGGCCGACCGCTCGATGCGCGAGGGCCAGACCGTAAAGCTGTAACGCCGGCCGTGCGCCGGCAGGGGTTGTGGCCGGGATGCGGGAAAATTATTTCCCGCGGACCCGGCCGAATTTATCCAGTTCGTCCGCCTCGGCTGTGAAGCCGTTTTGCCGGTAAAGCGCGGCGGCCTTGGCGATCAGCGGAGCGTCCGCGGGAAACCGCGTCACGCCCTCGATCAGGACGCCGAGGTTCTCGCGCCGGGGTGCGTCCTGCGACGCACTCCACGTATCCGCAATCAACCGATAGATCTCGGGCAGCAGCGGCGATTTTTCCCGGCCGACGAAAAGCGGCTGGAGGATGCCGCCGACTTGGCTGGCGTTGAGTTTTCCCCCGGTGGTGACCTTGGTTGCGCGGTCGAAGCGCAGGCGCGCCAGTTCGAGGTAGGCCCGGGGTGACCCGGTCTGGGCGGCGGCGGCGGCCTCGAGGAATTTCTCGGCCCGGGTCTGGTCGTTCGTGGCGAGTTCCGCGAGCCCGAGGGCGGCCAGCAGTTCCGGATCGCGCGAGCCGCGGCTGTAGGCTGCGAGCAGCGTCAGCCGCGCCGCGGTCTTGTTATCCGCGAGGCCCAGCGCGGTGCCCTTGATCCGTCCGACCTCGGTTTCGGTGGCGTCCCGCAACTCGACCGGTCGCGGATCCTCCAGCGTGCCGGCGATCAGCTTCAGCGTGTAATATTTGTGGGCGGTCGTGCGGATGTAGCCGTACAGCTCGTCCGACATCTTCGCATAGCTCATTTTGAAGCAGTCCTGAAAGAGCGCCTCGGTGATGGGCTCGCGATGCACCCGGGACAGAAAGGTGAGAAACGCCTTTTGATAACGTTTGTCCCGCCCGTAGAGACAGAGGTGAACGAAGGCCTGGGCCTGCTTTGCCCAGCGGCTGCCGAGGGGGTTGAGGGCGGTCGCCGAGCCGTGTTCGACGGTGAAGAATTCCTGCCAGGGGATCAGATCCCGGTGGGCGAGCGCGTGGTTGAAATCCTTTTCGGTGTAGCCGTCCAACTGCTGCTGGGCCCGCCGGAAATCGCGCGCCATCTGCTGGTCGGGGGCAAGGGCCGCACCCCGCGGATTGAGGCCGGCCAGGGCCATCGACGAGGCGGTCAGCGGCGTCTGGTAGGGTTCGTCGCTGAGCTGGCCGATCACGATCTCCTTTTTTCCGATGCGCATGCCCATGAACAATTGCGCGAGGCCCTCCTCGAACCACGCCGGGGCGCGCTGCCGGTCGTTGCTCAACAGGAAGCGGACGTACTCGCGGTAAAGTTGTTTGGCGTGTTCGATGCGATAATCGGAGGCGGAGTTGGCGAACGTCGGGGCATCGTCGGGCAGCTCGACGTCGGCCAGCATCGCGAGCGATTCATGACTCACGAGGGCCGCGCCCGAGGATTGGAGATCGAGCACGATCGCGCCGTGTTCCCGGTCCTTGAAAAACAGGCTCGCGAGGGCGACATCGCTTCGGGCCTCCCCGGCTTTGCCGGCAGGACGGAAGAGCTTAAACTGGTCCTTGGCACCGCACAGGACGAGCGCGACCGGGACGGTGGTCTTCTGCTCGGTGCCCGGCCAGACGATGCTGAGCGCCCGTTGAAAAATCTGAAAATTCCGGATCAACCGCCGGGTTTCGCCGTCCGGTGAATTGGTGAGAATCTCGAAGCCGGGAATTTTCGCATAACGCCACGACTCCGGCGGCGGCAGATCACGTTGCGATTCGACGAGGAATTCAGGCAGTTGCACCGGCGGCTCCGCCGCCGCCGTCTGCGCGGCAACCGGGAGAGGCCGGAGGGCAATCGCTAGCGCCAGCAGGAGACTGCGGCTGAGGACGACGATTGCCGGGCGAATGGAACTCGGAACCACGTGCTTCATCGGGAAGCGGATGTTTACGCCGGCGGCCAATGGGTGGCAACCACCGGATGGCGGCGAACCCGTGGCGAGCACAGCGGGGTGTTCGCCGGCGTTCGCAAAGAAGCTGGTCGGTCCCCGTGAAGCTGTCAGCGTGGGCAGGTCATGCGCATGCTTTCACTTCCCCTGTTGCTGGCGGTTTTCCTCGTTTCCGGGCGCGCGGCCGCCCCGTATGATCTGGTGGTTTATGGCGGGACGTCCGGGGGCGTCATCGCCGCGATCCAGGCGGCCCGCCTGGGCCGGACCTGCGTGTTGATCGAGCCCACGCATTTTCTCGGCGGACTGACCACAGGGGGACTGGGCGCGACGGACATTGGCAACAAGGCGGCCATCGGCGGCATCTCGCGCGAGTTCTATGGCCGCGTCTGGCAGCACTACAACCAGCCGGGAAGCTGGCGGCAGGAAGCGCGCGCCGACTACCTGAAGGCGCGGGCCGGCCGGAACGACCCGCAGGAAAAAACCATGTGGACGTTCGAGCCCCACGTGGCTTCGAAGATTTACGATGACATGCTGCGCGAGGTCGCGGACAAGGTCACGGTCATCAAGGGCGAGCGGCTCAATCTGGCGCGTGGAGTCGTGAAAGAGGGTGCCCGAATCAGGCGGATCGTCATGGAAAGCGGCCGCGCCTTCGAGGGTCGGATGTTCATCGACGCCACCTACGAGGGCGACCTGATGGCGAAGGCCGGCGTCAGCTACCATGTCGGCCGGGAGGCCAACCGGGTCTACGGCGAGACCATCAACGGCGTGCAGGCGGCGCATACCGTTTACCACCAGTTCACCAAGCCGGTGGACCCCTACATCAAACCCGGGGACCGCGCCAGCGGGTTGCTTCCCGGCATCAATTCCAACGGGCCGGGCGAGGAGTTCAGCGGCGACCGCAAGGTGCAGGCGTATAATTTCCGCATGTGCACCACCGACGTGCCGGCGAACCGGCGCGCGTGGGAAAAGCCTGCCAACTACGATCCGCAATGGTTCGAATTGCTCCTGCGCAATTTCGAGGCGGGCGATCACCGCGTGCCGTGGAATCCCGTGTGGATGCCGAACCGCAAGACGGACACGAACAACAATTTCGCGATCAGCACGGATTTCATCGGCATGAATTGGGACTATCCGGAGGCGGACTACGCCACCCGCGCGCGGATCTGGCGGGCGCATGAGGACTGGCAGAAGGGCCTGATGTGGACACTGGCCAATCACCCCCGCGTCCCCGAACGCGTGCGGGCCGAGTTTCAACGGCTCGGTCTCGCGCGCGACGAATTCACCGACAACGACAACTGGCCGCGCCAGCTTTATATCCGCGAGTCGCGCCGGATGATTGGTGATTACGTGATGACGGAGAAGAACTGTACGCGCACCGAGATCGTGCCCGACAGTGTCGGCATGGGCGCCTACAACATGGATTCGCACAACATCCAGCGCTACGTCACGCCCGAGGGCTACGTGCGCAACGAGGGCGACGTGCAGGTTCGCACGCGGCCCTACCCGGTGAGCTACCGCAGCATCCGCCCGAAGGCGCAGGAATGCACCAACCTGCTCGTGCCGGTCTGCCTGAGTTCCTCGCACATTGCCTTTGGCAGCATCCGGATGGAGCCCGTGTTCATGGTGCTGGGCCAGAGCGCCGCGACCGCCGCGGTCCTCGCGTTGGAGGAGGACGTGGACGTCCAGCGCATCAGCGACGCGCGGCTGCGCGAGCGGCTGCTGCGGGACGGCCAGGTGCTCGATTTCGAGAGCCTGCCCGTGGCGCCCCGCGTCGTCGTCCCCAAGGCGAAGCCCGGCGGCATCGTGGTCGACGATCTCGACGCGAAGCTGACCGGGTTCGACGCGATCAGCGGGGCGCACACGACGTATGTGGAGCAGGGCTACCGCCACGATGGTAACTCCGGCAAAGGTCAGCAAAAGGCACGCTTCGTGCCCGACCTGCCGCGGGCCGGCCGTTACCGCGTGCTCGTCGCCTACCCGTGGAATGCGAACCGCGCGCTCCGCGTGCCTGTCACGATCCGCCACGCCGACGGCGAGACGCAGGTGACGCTGAACCAGACGAAAGTCCCCGCGGTGGACGAACTGCTCGAGCCGGTCGGCGCCTTTCGTTTTGAAAAGGGCCGGAGCGGATACGTCGAAATTTCCAATGCGGGCACGGAGGGCTACGTGGTGGTCGATGCGGTGCAGTGGCTCGAGGAGCGGTGAACCCCGGCGGAATCCGCCGGCCGGGTTTCCGCCGCGGCGGGATGCGCGGCGCGGGGTCCGTGGTTGTCCCGGTTTGACGCGGCCGGCGGCATTCCTAGGTTCCGCCGAATGCCCTTCCGCTCGCTGGCGTTACCCCTCGCGGCCTTCGTTTTTTCCGCGGCCCATGGCGTTCTGGAATACACCCGGCCGACGGACAAGACATCCGGCCGTCCGATGAATCCCGGGCGGATCTTGGAATTGAGCTGGTAGTGCTTTCGTTCGCGCCGCGGCCGGACCGGGAGGAATTGGGGATTCGGCGGCGACGGCAGTGCCTGCTTGAGGTTGTCGCACTCCCGGGGTTGCATGCGCGGATGAACAATCCCCTCGCCGTTGCGCGCGTGTTCGCCCTAGGTATTGCCCTTCTTTCTCCCTTTTTCGCCATGGAAACCAAGGCTGCGGCCCCCAAGGAATACTTCGTTTACTTCGGCACCTATACCGGCCCGAAGAGCAAGGGCATCTATCGCGCCCGCCTCGATGTTGCCTCCGGCCGGCTTTCGCCCGCCGAGGTCGCGGTCGAGGCGGACACCCCGGCCTTTCTCGCGGTGCATCCCAACGGAAAATTTCTCTACGCGATCGACGAGAGCGCCGATCCGGTGCGCAAGCCCGGCCGCGGCATCAGCGCGTACAGCCTCGATCCGGCCACGGGTAATCTGAAACTCCTCAACCACGAGACGTCGGGTGGCGCGGGGCCCTGCCACCTCGCCATCGATACCGGCGGCCGCAGCGTGGTGGTCGCCAACTACACGGGCGGCAGCGTGGCTTCGTTCCCCCTGCTGGCCGACGGGCGCGTCGGGCCGCCGCGTTCCTTTCTGCCGCACACCGGTTCGAGCGTGAATCCGGCGCGCCAGAAGGCGCCGCACGCCCACGGGTTCGTACTCGCGCCGGATGACCGCTTCGCTTTTGCCGCCGACCTGGGCATCGACAAGGTGATGGCCTACCGGCTCGACGCGGCCACCGCCACGCTCACCCCGGCGCCGGTTCCCTTCGCGACCGTGCCCCCGGGCTCCGGTCCGCGGCATCTCGCGTTTCACCCGTCGGGCAAGTTTGTTTACGTGATCAACGAGATGCTCTGCACCATGTCGGTCTTCCGCTACGATGCGGCACGCGGTGAATTGAGCGGCGTCGAGACGGTATCGACGCTGCCCCCGGGCGTGGCGGTGGAGCGCGAGTACAGCACGGCCGAGGTGATCCCGCACCCCAACGGAAAATTCCTTTTCGGGTCCAACCGCGGGCACAACACGATCGCGGTGTTTGCCGTGGATGCCGGTACCGGCAAACTCTCGCTGGTGGAAAACCAGCCGACGCTCGGCAAGACGCCGAGGCACTTCGGCGTGGATCCGACCGGCACGTGGTTGCTGGCCGAGAATCAGGACTCCGACACGGTGGCCGTGTTTCGCATCGACGGTCGGACCGGTCACCTGACCGCGATCGGCAAACCCCTGGCGGTCCCTTCGCCCGTCTCCGCGGTGTTTGTCGCCGCGAAGTAACGCTGCCGTCGTTTCAATCCCAAACATCCGCAGAGGAGCTTACGATCATGCGCATTCTCGTCGTCGGTGCCACCGGCACCATCGGTCAGGCCGTCGTGCAACTGCTGGGCCAACGGCACGATGTCGTCGCCGCGAGCCGGCAGGCGGCCGCCATCAAGGTCGATATGGCGCAGCCGGATTCGATCCGGGCCCTGTTTCATACGGTGGGCCAGGTCGATGCCATCGTGAGCGTGGCCGGTGCCGCGAAATTTGCGCCGCTCGCGAATCTAAGCGATGCGGACTTCCAATTCTGTCTGGAAAACAAACTGATGGGGCAGGTGAATCTGGTCCGCCTCGGGCTCGCGCATGTCCGAGAGCGCGGTTCGATCACGCTCACCAGCGGCGTCCTGGCCCACTCGCCGATGCCGGGGAGCGCGGCGATCAGCCTGGTCAATGCGGGGCTGGAGGGTTTTGCGCGGGCGGCCGCGATCGAGGCGCCGCGTGGCATTCGCGTGAACGTGGTCAGCCCCCCGTGGGTGACCGAGACGCTGATAAAATTCAAAATGGATCCGGCGCCCGGCAAGCCGGCGAGCGCCGTGGCCGAGTTGTATGCTCACAGCGTCGAAGGCGGCGCCACCGGCAAAGTCTTCGAGCTGCCGCGGATCTAAAGACCCGGAAGGCGCGCGCTGGGCGTTTCCGACCGGCTTGCCTTCGAAAATTCGATCGACGAAAAATCCGGGGTGAAATTACCCCGTGAAAGTGTCCGGCTTCGATTGTGCCCGGATTTCAGGACTCCTGATGCCGTTTCGTCCCGCAGGCTCGTTGCCCGGCTCCGGTCGTGGTACGGCCTCGGTGGGTTGCTCCTCGTGTCACTGACGACGCCGCGCCTTTCGGCGGCGATCAATATCGGTTGGGCCGAGCAGGATATCACGCCGAAGCAGCCCGTCCTGATCGCCGGGCAGTTTCACGCGCGGGTCTCCGAGGGCATCCTGGATCCCATCACGGCCACGGTACTCGTGCTCGAGTCCGGCGGGGAGCAGGTCACGTGGGTGAGTTGCGACCTGGTCGGCATCGCCAATGCCCTCCGGGACGGAGTGCGGGCCCGGCTGGCGGGGCATCCCGGGTTGAATCCCAACAAGGTCATTCTCCACGCCACCCATTCGCACACCGGCCCCGACCTGCGTCCGGACGCGGAGATTCCCGGACTGCCGCTCAAGGTGATGCCGACCGCGGAGCTGGTGACGTTCACCGCCGACTTGATTGCACAGGCGGTGATTCGGGCCTGGGATTCGCGGGCCCCGGGTGGTATCAGTTTTGGACTGGGCCACGCCGTGGTCGGTCGCAACCGGCGCTCGGTCGACGACAAGGGCACCAGCACGATGTATGCAGACGTGGGTCGGGAGGGTTTCAGTCACATCGAGGGCTTTGAGGATCATGATCTGAATCTGCTCGCGACCTACGACCAGCAGGGGGCGCTCACCGGCCTCGTCGCCAACCTTGCGTGTCCAGCGCAGGTCACCGAATCGCTTTTCTCCGTGAGCGCCGACTTCTGGCACGACACGCGGGTGGAGCTGCGGCGCCGGCTGGGTGCGAAGCTGTTTGTGGCGGCGCAATGCAGCACCGCGGGAGACATCGCGCCGCACTTCGACACCAAGAGCAGTTACAATGCGAAGCCGGCCCTGCGCATGCTCAAGCTCAAGCAACGGACCGTGCGCCAGGAGATCGCACACCGGCTGGCGAATGCCACCGAGGAGGTCCTGCCGCTGATCGCGCCGACGATCGAGACGAACCCGGTCCTCCGGCATCGCGTCGAGACCCTCGCGCTGCCATTGAACCGTCTGACCGAGAGCGACGTCGCCGAGGCGGAGAAGGAACGGCAGATCTGGGGCAACCGGTATGAAACGGAGAAGGCGAAACTCGCCGCGCCGCCGCTGCCGACCGCCGGCCGGTGGTATGTGGCGATCAGCGGCGCCTATGGCCGGATGCGCTGGAACGAACAGGTGCGGGAGCGCTTCGAGCGGCAAAAAACCCAGCCCACCCGCGCCGAGGAAATCCATGTGGTGCGTCTGGGGGACGTCGCGTTTGCGACCAATCCGTTCGAGTACTATCTCGACTACGGGATTCAGATCAAAGCGAAGAGCCCCGCCACGCAGACGTTTCTGGTGCAACTCGCCGGATCGGGCTCCTACGTGTCGAGTCCACGTGCGATTGCGGGCGGCGGGTATGGCTCGCAGCCCCAGTCGAACCCCGTCGGCGCCGAAGGGGGCGGGATGTTGCGGAAAAAGACCTCCGAATTCATCGCCGAGCTTTGGAAGTGAGGTCCTTCGCTGGCGCCGAGTCCGCCATGATATCCGCCGCGTCACGAGAAGTGGATTGTGATTTTTGAGTTATCGCTTCAACCCGTACCTTCGTAGCCCTTCGAAACCCCGGACATCCCATGACCTCTTGTTCCCCTATTGCTTTCGCCTCTCGCTCCGGTTCTGGCCGGGGAATTTTTTTTGCGCTGGCGCTCGTGGCCGTTGGCAGCGTCCGCGGTGCCGACTACAGCACCCCCGCAATCGCGCCGACGAAGCCCATCATCCTTTACGATGGCAAGACGGTCGCCGACCTTTCGCAGTTCTACACCTGGCTGGGTCCGCTGGGTTACACGGATCCCAACCGGGTCTTCACGGTGGTGGATGAGCTCGACGGTGCGCCGGCCATCCGGGTGAGCGGGCAGGACTACGGCGGGATCGTCACCCGCCAGAACTATCGCGATTACCGGATGGTGCTGGAATATCGCTGGGGCGCGGCGACGTGGGGTGACCGCAAGAGCCGTGCCCGCAACAGCGGCATCCTGCTCCACTGTCAGGGCGAGGACGGCAGCTACCGGCCGGACTTCAAAGGGCCGTGGCTCCTTTCGGTAGAATACGAGATTCTTGAGGGCCGCACCGGAGACATAATCCTAGTGGGTGGCGCCAAGCGCGGCAGCAAGGATAAGATCCTGCCGACGCTGACCATGCGGGCCCAACCGGGGGACTTTTATTGGGATCCCAAGGGGACGCCCCGCGAATTCGTTTCCGGCAAGGGCCACCTGCATTGGTACGGCCGGGACCGCGCGTGGAAGGACGAACTCGGGTTTCGCGGGCCGCAGGATGTCGAGCGGCCGGTGGGCCAATGGAACCGGGCGGAGATCGTCGCCAAGGGCGGCGATCTGGTTTACTTCCTGAACGGGACCAAAATCCTGGAGGCGGCCAACGGTTCGCTGACGCACGGCCGCCTGCTTTTCCAATCGGAAGGCGCCGAGATTTTTTTCCGGCGCATCGAACTGCATCCGTTGGACCGTTAGGCCGCGTGGCGCGCCGCCGCTTTTAGGCCGCGCCGCAACGCGCGAGAGTGGCGGAGCACGTAGAAGCTGAGCCAAAAGGAATATTTTTCCGGATGGGCGAGGATGGCCTGGCGGAGTTCCGGCAGGCTGACGAACGCTGTGCCGGAGATCTCCTGAGGGTGAGGCCTCATTCGTTCCGGTGCGGCCCCGAAGTAGAGGTAGACGATTTCGTTTTCCCGGAGCCCGCTCCCGAAGGCGGTCGAGTAGTGGGTGCGGAATCCAAAGGTGAGATCGGAGGTCGCGCCCAGTTCCTCGCCCAGCCGCCGGCGGGCCGCGGTCCGCGTGGATTCGCCCGGACGGGGATGCCCGCAACAGGCGTTCGACCAGAGGCCGCCGGAATGATATTTTTTCGGGTGGCGACGCTGGAGCAGGATCCGGCCGCGCTCGTCGACGAGAAAAATGGAAAAAGCCCGGTGCAGAAGCCCCGCCTCGTGGACGGCCTGTTTTTCGGCGACGCCGATCGCCCGGTTCCGGCGATTTACGAGGATGAGATTCTCAGGCATGCGTTTTCGCGGGTGGGTTTGGACGAGTCGAGAACTTGAACCCTACGTTTTGGGGCCCGGGGGTCGAGCAAAGGTGAGCATTCGCTCGTTCGAGCCGGAGCGAATCGGGCACGGTGGAAGCGGTTGATTGCCTCGTTCCGGCCAGACGCTTTGACTGTTTCCGCGGCGGGTGATTCACGGACGAATGAGCCCGCAGCCATCCCCATGAATTTTATCCTCCGGTTATTGGTCGGACTCATCGTTGGCATGTGCGGCATGGGCTTGTCCGGCCAGACGTATGCGGCGGGCGCGGGGTTTCGCGCGGGCGCGGCGGCCGTCGACATCACGCCGCCGAAATTTCCGGTACGGGTGAATGGCAGCATGACGGAGCGGCTCGCGCAAAAGGCGATGGATCCGCTGCACGCGCGGAGCCTCGTGCTGGACGATGGCGCCACGAAAATCGTCTTCTGCATCGTGGACACCTGCATGCTGCCGCGGGACCTGATCGATCGGGCCAAGGCGATGGCGGCCCGGGAGACGGGACTGCCTGCGGAGCGCATGATGATTTCCGCCACGCACACGCACACGGCGGCTTCGTCGATGGGCTGCCTGGGGAGCCGGGCCGATCCTGACTATGTCGCGTGGCTCCCGCCCCGGCTAGCGGCGGCGATCCGCGCGGCGGTCGAAAATCTCCAGCCGGCCCGGATCGGCTGGGGGGCGGTGGACGACTGGGCGCACACGCACAATCGTCGTTGGATTCGCCGGGCGGACAGATCCATCGAAGATCCGTTCGGGAACGTGACCGTGCGCGCGAACATGCATCCGGGTTACGAAAGCCCGGACGTTATCGGGCCGTCGGGTCCGGTGGATCCGGGCCTGAGCGTGCTCGCGGTGCAGACCCGGGACGGCCGGCCGCTCGCGGTGCTGGCGAACTATTCGCAGCATTACTTCGGCGCGACGCCGATTTCCGCAGACTACTATGGTGCGTTCGCCCGGCACATGGCGCAGCTGCTCGGCCAGGTGTCGAGCGAGGGCCCGTTCGTGGCTATGATGTCGCAGGGGACCAGCGGCGACCTGATGTGGATGGACTACGGCGCGCCCAAGAAATCCCCGACGCTCGAGGCCTACGCCGCCGAAGTCGCGCAGGAGGCGTTGCGCGCCTATCGGGCGATCGTGTGGCGCGATCACGTGCCGCTCGGCATGGTGCAAAGGAGCCTGCCGCTGGCCTATCGCGTACCGGACGCCGCCCGGCTCGCCTGGGCGCGGGCCCGCGTGGAGGCGCTCAAGGACGAATTGCCGAAGGCCCGGCCGGACATCTATGCACACGAGGCCGTTTACCTGCACGAGCGCCAGAAGACCGAACTGCTGTTGCAGGCGATCCGGATCGGCGACCTGAGCATCGCAACGCTGCCGAACGAGGTGTTCGCGATCACGGGCTTGAAGCTCAAGGCGCAGGCCCCGCTGGGCGCGCATTTCAACATCGAGCTCGCCAATGGTGCCGAGGGCTACATCCCGCCGCCGGAGCAGTTTGGTTTTGGCGGCTACACCACATGGCCGGCCCGTACGGCGGGACTTGAGGTGCAGGCTGAGCCGAAAATCATGGTGGCGCTGCTCGCGGCCCTGGAAGAAGTGTCAGGGCGAAAGATCCGTGCGATCCGCGATGAGCACGGGCCCTACGCGCAGGCGATTCTGGCGGGCAAGCCGGTGTCCTACTGGCGCCTGAACGAGATCGCCGGAACCATGGCGCACAACGCCGTCGCCAGTGCGCCCGCTGCCGCGATTGTGCGCGGCGCGTTGTACCTCCCGGGCGCCGCTACCGGCTCGGGCAGCGGTGCGCAGGAGGCGCTTACGCCGTCCGCCTTTTCGGGTCCGTCGCAGGCCAATCGCGCCGTGCACCTCGTCGACGGGAGCGTGGAAGCGGACCGATTGAATCTCGGTCCCGCCCACAGCATCGCGTTCTGGTTCTGGCTCGGCGAAACCAGTGGGGCGAGTGAACGGAGCGGCAGTCTCGTCACGTGGCCGACCGGCGAATCGCTGCGCTACCGCCAGTCGGCCGATCATCGGATGCAGCTTTACGTGCAGGGTGGGCGGGAAGCCGCACCGGGATCCGGGCCGGCGGCGGTGCGCGCGGATGACTGGCATTTTGCCGTCGTGGTGCGCGACGGCGATCGTCTGCGTGTCCACCTCGATGGTGCCGCGACCGGCGCGATCGAGCGGGCGATGGTCCCTTCGGGCAAGGTCGCGTCACTGCGCTTTGGCGAAGGACTTGAGGGCAAGCTCGACGAGATCGCCGTGTTCGATCGGGCGCTTTCGCCCGCGGAGATCGATGCGTTTTGGGCGGTTTCCGGGGTGCGCTCCCGCTGAGCCGGCGCGACCAGAACTCGACTTACGGGAAGCCGTCGCTAACGGTTTTCTCCGTCGCGCTCGGGCGGCGGGCGAGGAACGCTGCACTTTTTCAACCCCTGTTTACCCCATGAAAAAATCGAAATCCGAAACCGGCGCCGAGCCATCGGCGGCGATGCTTTCCCGCCGGTCCTTTTTGCAACAAGGGGCCGCGGCGCTGGCCCTCGCCGCCGGGACCCGCCACCTGCTTTCCGCGCAGCCGGCCGGTGAGACGTTCGATCTGATCGTCGCCGGCGGGACGGTCATCGATCCCTACAACCAGATCAACCGGGTCACCGACGTCGGCATCAAGGCGGGCAAGATCGTCCAGGTCGCCGACCGGCTCGACCGGGCCCGCGCCACCCGCGTGGTGGATGCGACCGGCCTTTTTGTTTCGCCGGGTTGGATCGATCTGCACGCGCACATTTTTCTGAAGATCAATCCCCTCGGGGTGCATCCCGATCGCGACGCGGGGGTGAACGTGGGAGTCACCACGGTGGCCGATCCCGGCGGATTTTGTTCGGACGAGATTCAAATTTACCGGCGAGAAATCGTGGAAAAATCCGTCACGCGCGTCGTTGGCTTCGTCAACGTGGCCGCGCACCGCAACAAGCCGAACACCCCGATGCAGGGTGATTTCGCGCTGTTTGACCAGGAGCTCACCATCAAGACGATCGAGGAAAACCGCGACGTGATCAAAGGGGTCAAGGTCCTGTCGTCCATTTATCATGCCGGCAATCTGACCCTGACGCCGACGCAACTGGCGGTGCAGGCTGCGCGGGAAAGCGGCACGCGGGTGGTGGCGCACATCGGGATGGCGCCACCGTTGATCCAGGACGTGTTGAACCTGCTCGGGCCCGGCGACTTCGTGACCCACTGCTTCAAGGGCTTCCCGATGGGAATCTTTCACCGCGACGGCCGTCCCGTGGCGGAGGCATGGAAGGCACTGGAGCGTGGCGTCAGCTTCGACCTGGGGCACGGGCAGGGCAGCTTCGCGTGGGAGGCGGCGCGCCATGCCCGGAAGCACGCCTTCCCGCTGCATTCGCTTTCCACCGACATCCATCTCGGCAGCCTGCATGGCCCCGTGTGGACCTACGGCCGCACGATGGCCAAGCTGCTCCACCTCGGTTATGCGCTGCCCGAAATCGTCAAGGTCTCGACGCTCGGCCCGGCCCGTTTGATCGACGAGGAGAAGGAACTGGGTTCGCTTTCTCCCGGCACCGTGGCCGACCTCACGCTGTTCCGTGTGGTGGACAAGAAGGTCGTGTTCACCGACAGCTTGAAGAACAGCGAAAACGGCACCCGCGACATCGAGCCGGTGCACTGCATCCGCGCCGGCAAGGTCATCAGCGAGATGAAGATTCCGCCCGCGGCCTAGCCGCCGGGCGGACCGGGGCGGAAACGCGTCAGCGAATCCGTTCCAGCGCCTCGCGGCCGGACATGCCGACCTCGATGCCGAGTTTCTGGGCGGCCGGGGTCACGGCGGTGACCTTCGACTTCAGCATGCCGTCGATGTTGGCGGCCGGCACGATGGCACAGGCTTCATCCATGCGGGCGAACGTTTCCAGTTTGAGATAGGGACAGGCGACGACTCCGCGCGAACCTTTGACGACGAGAAGCTTTTGTTTGAGCTGGATTTCGTGGCGCTCGAGGCCGTTCCAGAATTCCGCGGGCACCGGCGGAGCAGCCTTGTTGCCGCTCGCGGGTTTGGTCGCGTTTTGGGCCCGCAGCGTCGATCCGCCGGCGATCAGAACGGTGAGCAGGGCGAGGGAGAACAACAGACGAATTGGAGCGGAGTGCATGGGAGTGAGGGGAGGGAAAAGAATGGCGGGCTGTGACTAGGCCACTTCCGCGGCGATGCGCGCGCGGAGGCTTTCATCGGGCATCGGCCCGGTGCCGGCCTTCATGTTGTCGCGCAGATGCGCGACCTTCGAGGTCGCCGGAATCGCGCAGGTGATGGCGGGGTGGGACACGACGAATTTCAGGAGAAGCTGCGCCCAGCTCTCGCAGCCGATTTCGGCGGCCCATGCGGGCACGGGACGGCTGCGCAGGCGGCTGAACAGATTGCCGCTGGCGAAGGGCCGGTTGGCGATCACCGCGATGCCGCGTTCGCGGGCCATGGGCAGCAGCCGGCGCTCGGCTTCGCGTTCGCCGACCGAGTAGTTGATCTGGATGAAATCGACGGGCTCCTTCGCGATCACTGATTCGAGTGCAGCCTGTCCGCTGGTGTTGTAATGCGTCACGCCGATGAGCCGCACCCGGCCGGCACGCTTCCACTCGCGCAGCGTGGCGAGGTGCGTGGTCACATCGACGAGATTGTGGACCTGCATCAGGTCGATGGGGCTGGTGCGCAGTTTCCGCATCGAATCCTCCATCTGCGCAATTCCCTCGGCCCGGCCCGTCGTCCAGACCTTGGTCGCGACAAACAGTTTCGGGCGCAGGCCGAGCTTGGCGGCAATCTCGCCGGTGACGTCCTCGGAGCGGCCATACATGGGTGACGAATCGACCATGGTGCCGCCGAGCGCCACGAATTCCCGGAGCACGTCTTCGAGCGGCGCGCGTTCGGCTGCGCCGGAACCCACATCGAACACCTGCCACGTGCCGAGGCCGATGATGGGAAGCGCTTCATCGCTCGAGGCGGAAATGCGGCGGGTGAGCATGGCGGCGGGGAGAACGGTTGGGGCAGCCGCGGCGCCCGGCCGGGCCGAGGCAAGGAGGGCGGCGCCGGTCCCGATCAAGCACAGGGCGTTGCGTCGGTCGATCGGGTGGGGGGACATGGCGGCAACGCGGGGGTGGAAGGGGCAGCTCGAACGGCTGAAAGAAGATTCCGTTTGGTAAATCGAGTCAACTTGGGGGCATCAGACCTTGCCTTCCTGCCCTCGGCTTGGACCCTTTGGGCCTACCATGAGTTACCCCCGTGTCTTTTCCCTGCTGCTTTCATTGGTCATTGTCGCTCTCGCTCCGGCCGCGGATGTCCGGCTGGGACTGGTCGGACTCGATACGTCGCACTCCGCGGCGTTTACGAAGATCCTTCACGATCCCACCGCGAAGGACCACGTGGCCGGCGGACGGGTCGTCGGGGCCTACAAGGAGGCCAGCGCGTTGGTCGAGGTCAGCGCCAAGCGGGCCGAGGAGGGTCGTGAAAAGCTGGAGAAGGATTTTGGGATCAAGATGTATCCTTCCATCGAGGCGCTCGCGAAGGACGTGGATGTCATCCTCATCGAGAGCGCCGATGGCAACGCGCACCTCGACCAGGCGCGCCGGGCGATTCTCACGGGCAAACCGGTCTTCGTCGACAAGCCGATGGCCGCGTCGGTGAAAGATGCCGCGCAGATCTTCGCCCTCGCGCGGCAGCACAAGGTGCCGGTCTTCAGTGCGTCGTCGCTGCGCTTCGCCCGGGCGACGCAGGCCGTGCGCGGCGGTTCGATCGGCAAAGTGCGGGAGGCGCAGACCGGCAGCCCGGCGAGCTTCGAGCCCCACCATCCGGATTTGTTCTGGTATGGGATTCACGGCGTCGAGTCCCTCTTCACCGTCATGGGCACCGGGTTGGAAACCGTGACGCGAAAAAGCAGCGCGGCGGGCGCCATTGTCACCGAGGGCCAGTGGGCCGACGGGCGCACGGGCGTCTACCGCCAGGGCAAATACGGTGGCAAGGCGATCGGCGAAAAAGGGGAAGCGGAGGTCGGCACGCTCGACGGCTATGCGCCGCTCGTGGCGCAGATCGTCACCTTTGCGCGCACGGGCGTTTCGCCCATTCCGGAGCAGGAGACGATCGAGATTCTCGCGTTCATGGAAGCCGATGCCCGCAGCAAGGAGCTCGGGGGTAAGCCGGTGAAGATCTCGGAGATCCTGAAGGAAGCGGGCTGGAAACCGGCTAAGCGTTAAGCGCCGGCTCGCGAAACGGGACAACGAGTTCGGGCCCGTTGGCTGGATTCCAATCTGCCGAATGAAACGCGAAAAGAGCCGATTGAGTTCCGTAATTTCACCTTTTCGCGCTTCCGCGATCGGTCTGGGATGCAGGGCGTTTGTCCACAGCACGAGGCTTGGAAAAACAGGATATCTTGATCGAGGCGGAGGTTGGCGGCCCGTTTTCTCCTCGGCTATGCGTCACCGCAGCGAATACTAGCCGAGAGCGTCCCTCGCGAAAACCATGACATGAAGACCTCCTCCCCAAACCCGGCGCCGTGCACGCGGCGCGACTTCGTCGGGCTCATGGCCCTCGCGGGCGCCGCGGCGCCTTTCTCCGGATTCGCGCCCCACGCTGATGCGGCCCAGAGCGGCGGCGCTGCCGCGCCGTTGCCGGCGAACAGCGGCCCGACGTGCATCCACGTTTACGCGAAATTCACGCAGTCATTTTCCTACACGGAGAGTGCGGAGATTCTGGCGGAGTCGGGTTACGGCGGCATCGATTATGCCGTGCGGACGGGCGGCCATGTGTCGCCGGAACGGGTCGAGGACGATCTGCCGCGCGCGGTGGAGGCGGCGCGCCAGGCCGGCCTGAAGGTGGAGATGATCGTCACGGGCATCACGTCGGCCGACAAGCAGGCGGAGGCCCTTGTCCGGACCGCGGCGAAACTCGGCGTTAAACACTATCGGTTCGGGGTGATCACTTATGACGAAAAGCGGAGCGGGTGGGACTCGCTGCAGCAGCTGAAACCCGCGGTTAAGGATCTGGTGGACCTGAACCGGGCGCACGGCATCCAGGGGGTGTTTCAGAACCAGACGGGCCCCCGGATGGGCGCCGCTCTCTGGGACATGTTCGAGCTGCTGCGGGAGCACGATCCCCGCTGGATCGGCAACCAGTACGACATCCGGCACGCCACCGTCGAAGGCGGCCAATCGTGGCCGGTCGCGCTGCGGCTGCTGAGCCCGTGGATCCGTTGCTCCATCCTCAAAGATTTCAAATGGCGTCAAGTGGTTGGGAAGGAGACGGCGGAGATCGTGCCGCTCGGCGAGGGCGTGGTGAATTTCGCGGAGTATTTCAAACTGGTCCGCGAGTTGAAGCTCGGCGGCCCGATTTCGATGCATCTCGAATATCCGCCGTTTGAAGGCGTGCGCCCGCCGTTGTCGAACGCCGAGAAGCGCCGGCAACTCCCTGCGGCACTCCGCAAGGACCTGAAAGTGCTCAAGGAGATGATGGCACGTTATCAGATTGCCTGAGCGATTTTTTCAATCGGGGGCGACCCTGCCGGGAAGATCGGATGATCTGCAGAGTTGACCCCCTCCGGGCCTTTGGCGGACGATTTTATCCCGATGAAATCCAAGCGCAAAATTCCGCTCCGCTCCAAGTCGAAGACGTCCGCGCGTCCCACCAACCGCGCCAAAACCGGGTCGAAGGTGAAAATCACCGGCCTGCATCCCGCAGATGTTCCGACGGCCGATGTCGGCTACACGCCGGGGATTCTCGCTGAAGGGCGCAAGTTGATCGTCGTATCCGGCCAGGGCCCGCGCGATTTCCATGCGGACATGGAGACGCAGGCGCGTCAGACGTTCGACTGCGTCAGTAAAGTGTTGGCGGCGGCCGGCGCTTCGCTGAAGAACGTCGTGATGCTGCGCGTTTATTTTGTGCACCTCGCGCGCGATCTGCCGGCGTATCGCAAGGTCCGCAAAGAGTATCTTTCCAAGCCCTATCCCGCTTCGACTGCCCTCGGCGTCACGGAGCTGGCGCATCCCGATTTGAAAATCGAGATCGAGGCCGTGGCCGTGTTGTAAGTGTGGCACGCTGCGCCGTTCCCTTTGTCGGGGAAGCGCCCTGCCGGGTTTTTATCCCCGGCCCGGGTGCTCCAAGTTCGGCAGGAAAGCGGTCAGCAGTCCGATCAGGGGCAGAAAGCTGCAGATCCGGAAAACGTGCTCGATGCTCGTATGGTCAGCGAGGGTGCCGAGTAGCGCGGAGCCGATGCCGGCGATCCCAAACGCGAAGCCGAAGAACAGTCCCGCGATCAGGCCGACTCGCCCGGGGACTAGTTCCTGCGCGTAGACGAGGATTGCGGAGAACGCCGACGCGAGGATGGCGCCGATGATCACGGACAGTGTCACGGTCCAGCCCAGGCCGACGTAGGGCAGCGCGAGCGAGAAGGGCGCGACCCCGAGAATCGAAACCCAGATCACGAGTTTCCGCCCGATCCGATCGCCGATGGGGCCGCCGATGATCGTGCCCGCGGCGACGGCAAACAGAAAGATGAAGAGATAGATTTGGGCGTGGGAAACCGACACGCCGAATTTTCCGATGAGGTAGAACGTGTAGTAGCTCGTCAGGCTGGTGAGGTAGAAGGATTTTGAAAACACGAGGGCCCCGAGCACGGCCAGCGCGAGCATGATCCGGCCGCGTCCGAAACGCGCCGCCCGGTGGGCGGGTGCGGTCTGGCTTGTTCCCACGCGCCGGCTCAGGCGGCGGTGATACCAGCCGCCGATCTTGGCGAGGAGCACGATGCCACTGACCGCGAGCAGCGAGAACCACAGCACGTGGCGCTGGCCGCGCGGAACCACGACGAGTGCGGCCAGCAGCGGACCGAGCGAGCTGCCGAGGTTGCCGCCGACTTGAAACAGCGATTGGGCGAGGCCGTGCTTGCCCCCCGAGGCGAGCCGCGCGAGGCGCGAGGCCTCGGGATGGAAAATCGACGATCCGATGCCCACGAGCGCCACGGCCACCAGAATGGTGTGAAAGCTGCCCGCGATCGCCAACAGGACGAGGCCGATCAGCGTCAGGCCCATGCCCCAGACCAGCGAGTAGGGGTGCGGGCGGCGATCCGTGTAGCTGCCGATGATCGGTTGCAGCAGCGAGGCCGTCAGCTGGTTCGTGAAGGTGATCATCCCGATTTGCGCGAAGCTCAGGTGAAACGAATCTTTGAGCAGCGGATACATGGCGGGAATCAGCGACTGCAGCGTGTCGTTGATCAGATGGGAAACGCTCAACGCCACGAGGATCTTCACGACGGTTTGGTCGACGGAAGCAGGCGCGGTGAGTTCGGCGGATGAACGGGGCATCACGGTCTATGTGCGGCTTACGGCCGGGCCGTGCAATCCGTTTGGTCGGGCCCGCCAGTTTCCGTCTCGCCGCCGCCCGGCCGCCGTAACTTCAACGGGGCGGTAGCTGCCGCACGCGGTGGTTCGAGCTATCCCCGATGAAAACCTCCCCGGTGCGGCTGACATAAATGCCGTGCGGCCGGTTCAGCTCGCAGTCGCGCGGCGCTCCCTCCGGGCCGTCGCCCCGGCGACCGGTGCCCACGACGGTTTCGATGAGGCCGGAACCGTGGCGAATGACACGGATCGTGTGGCTTTCCGTGTCGGCGAGAAAGATGTCGCCGCTGGGTGCAACGGCGACGCCCTTGGGGCCGGAGAGGAGCGCGGCCCGGGCGGGCCCGCCGTCGCCCGCGTAGCCGGTTTGCCCGGTGCCTGCCAGATGTTGCAGCGTTTCGTCCCGCAGGTTGAGGCGGTAGACGGCGTTGCCTTCGCGCAGGGCGAGGATCAGTGAGCGGGACGACGGTTCGAAGTCGAGCGCGCGGGGGCCGTTGACCGGTGTGCCGGCGAACTTCGCGCCGTCGGGCGTGGACCCTCGCCCGCCGGTGCCGATGAGCGTCGTGATGATCCCGGTCGCCAGATCGACGCGGCGCACGCGGTGATTGCCGATGTCCGCGATGTAGAGATGTCCGGCGTCGTCCAGCGCGATCGAATGGGGTTGGCTCAACTGGGCGTGCGTCGCGGGCCCGCCGTCGCCGGCGTAACCGGGTTGACCCGTCCCGGCGACCGTCGTGATGGTGCCCGAGCGGGCGTCGACGCGGCGGACGACGTGATTCAGGCGCTCAACTTCGTAAAGGTTTCCCGCGGCGTCGAAACGGATTTCGTACGGCTCGTTGCAAAGCGCGGTGGTGGCGGGCCCGCCGTCGCCAGTGTATCCCTTTTTTCCCGTACCGACGACGGTCGTGATCGTGCCCGTTTTCCGATTGATCCGCCGGACCGTGTGATTCTCGACTTCGCAGACATAGAGCGCGTCGTCGGGTCCAAGCGTCAGCCCGAAAGGTTGCCCGAGGCCCGCGGTGACGGCGGGTCCACCGTCGCCGGTGTGCGCGGGTTGACCATTGCCGGCGATCGTACGGATTTCGACGCCGCCGCCGGTGATCGCGCACGCGAGGAAAACCAGGGGTATGCCAAAAAGAAGAGCGGGGCGCATGGCAGGGGAATGGACGGTCGCGAGGCCGGCGCAGCGTGCGCGGCGGTTGGCCCGGAGAAAAGCTTATTGGCTTTTCGGGAGGTGCGCCGGCCGGGGAAGCTCCCGCAGGAAAACAAACCTGCTCCCGCGTCTCGGCGGAGAGCGTCCCTCCTCAAGGGAGGGCAGGCGTGGCAACGACTGGTTGACGACGGTGGTTTGCATGATGCGGCGGGATGGAGATACGGCGCGGGTGGAAGTGGGGGCGATGCGGCGAGCGGATTTTGCCGCTGACATTCCGGGGAATGCGGCGACGATGCGCGGTCGATCCGTGGACCGCAGTTTGTTCGCGGTCCGAGTCAATGGCGCTTCCCTCTCTTCAAGGTTCCCGACTAGTGCTCCGCAAAAAAACCGCCGATGAATTTTCGCTTCCTCCTGGGTGGCTTTCTGCTGGTGAACGCGGTTGTTGGCGGGGCGCTGGCGGCGGATCCGTTGCTGGATTGGTCGGCCGCGGACCGTTATCGCGCCGGCGTGACGCATCCGGCGGTGACGTTCAAGACGGCCGACCTGGCGCGGGCGAAGGAAAACCTGCGGCGCTACCCGTGGGCGCAGCGCTACGCGGCGGACCTGGAGCGAAGCGCGGGGGTGGCGTTGCCGGGGCTGACGCCGGAGTATCTCACGACGATGATCCCGGAGACGACGCCCGGCGATCCGAAGTTCACGCCGTGTCCCGCGTGTCGCGACCAGGGCAAGCCGGTGCATCCGCACGGGCTGTGGAGCTGGACTCCCGCCGCGCCGGACCGGTTGCAGTGCGATGTCTGTCGCACGATTTTCCCGCACGAGAAATATCCGGAGAGTATCGTGCTCAAAACGACGTGGGGAAAACCGCAGACGCTGACGTTCTGCGCCGCCGAACCCTTCGTGATCTTCGGCTACAAGACGGGCCGGCCGAGCTTCGCGGCCAACATCCGCGCCCGGAAGGTGAATCATATGGCCGGCGTGGTGCGCACGATGGCCGAGGCCTTTCTGCTGACCGGGAAAATCGAATACGCCCGTGGCGTGCGCGCGATCCTGCTGCGCTTTGCGGAAGTTTATCCCGGCTGGCTGGTGCATTCCGGCTACGGGGAATTTGCCGACATCGATCCGCATGTCGCGGCGCAGACGATCAACGCGCTGCCGGCCCCGGAACTGCTCGCGCCGCCCAATCGCCCCGACGGCAGGCTCCACACGGGTTATTGGACGGCGGGCCGGGCGAATGCGACCGGTATGGAGGCGGGCTTCGTACGCAAGATGGTCGAGGCCTACGACTTCACGTGCAGCGCGCGGGATGACGCGGGCCAGCTCGTCTACACGGCCGCGGAACGGCGCAAAATCGAAAACGATCTGTTGCTGGAGGGCACGGTGCTGCTGGTGGGCGACAAGCAGATCAACAACAAGTCCGTCGGCAACCGCACCGCCGCGGCGCTGGTCGGGTTGTGCGTCGGGCATCCGGGGTTGGTGCGTTTCGGCTGGGAGGGATTTCAGCAGACGGTGAACGGCTGGTTCCTGCCCGATGGCACGACCTCGGAATCGCCGGCTTATGCGTTGATGACGCTCGGCGGAATCTGGGACCTTGCGCAGGCCCTGCGCGGTTATTCCGATCCGCTGGGCTATCGTGCACGCGACGACACGCGGATGGACGCGCTCGATCCGTATCACGGCACGGGTTACGAAAGGGTCTGGGCGGAAATGTTCAACAGCCAGCAGGGCGATCTGTTGTACCCGCCATATGCGGATTCCTACCGGACCTCGGCACTCGGTGGGAATTTCGTCGAGCTGATGGTCGCCAACTATCCGGAGCGGCCGGAGTATCTGGCGTTGCTGAAGGAGATCTGCGGACCGGATCTGGCCGGCGGGCATGCGCCGCTGGCGCTGTACCAGCGCGAACCGGGACTCGAAGCAAAGGTGGTACCGCCGCTGGTCCTCCCCGACGGGTGCCCGCCGGAATTGCGCATCGGGCATATGCGCTCCGGCGCCGACGGGCGCGAGAGTTTGCTGCTGCTCAGCGCGAGCCGCTGGGGCAGCCATCACCATGAAGACAGCCTCAGTCTTTATTACTGGAAGAAAGGCGGCGAGGTGCTGTCCGATCTCGGTTACCTGTGGGACCATCCGCTGAAACACCAGGCGGGGCGCACCGTGGCTCACAACACGGTGGTGATCGATGAGAAGAGTCAGGTCACCAGGGAGCGGGGCGGCGACGTGTTGTTTTTCCGGACGTCGCCGCAGGTGAAGGCGATGGAGGCCGAGTCGAAAGCCTATCCGGGCGCGCAGCTTTACCGCCGCACCTCAGCGCTGATCGACCATGGCGGCGGCCGCAGTTACGTCGTCGATTTCTTTCGGGTGCAAGGCGGCCGGACGCAGGACTATGTCTACCACGGGACGGCGCCGAATTGTGAAGTCCTCGATCTGCAGACGACGGCGGCTCCGGCGGCTAAACTTTACGATTTCTCCGGTGTCCGGACCGGCGACGGTTCCGGCGTGTGGCGGGCCCGCTGGCGGGCCGGCGCTCATCTCACCGGGGTGGCTTGGAACGTCGGACAACCGGGGGAGCGGGTTTTGATCGCCGACGGCTGGGGACAGCGCGACTGGAAGAACTCCGACATCGGCGCGACCGTTCCTTACATCGTGCGCCGCGCCGAGGGTGCCGGGGCCAAGGTCTTCATGTCGGTGTTCGAGGGCCAGGAAGGGAGCGAACCCTTCGTGCGCAGCGTGCGGCGGATCGATCCGGCCGGCACCCTCGCCATCGAGACCGCGCTCGGCACCGACTACGTGATGTCGCGACCCGGTTCCGGCACGCTCGCATTCGACACGAATGCGGGGCCGCGGCGCATCGACGGCCGGCTGGTCGTCGCGTCGGTGCAGAACGGCGCGCTCGCGTGGCAGTTTGCCGAAACGGGCGCGAAATAATTTTCGCGCTTCAGGCCTGGCTTACAGCAGGCCCTGATAGGCGAGCCACTGCGCGCGGAAATATTTCATCACGCGCAGCGGGTCGGTGCTCGCCGGAATCTCGGCAAAGCAGAAGCCGGTGAAATTGATTTCGTTCAGGCGCGTGAGGAGCCGGCGGAACGGATATTCGTCCAGATAGAGATCGCGCATGTGCACGGTGAAAATCTTCGATTTCACCATATCGAAATTGGCATCGAAGCCGGCGCCCTCGATGTCGGTTTGGTTCGAGTTCCAGCAGACGCCGACCGAGGGATGATCCGCCACCTGCATGATGCGCGCACAATGCGGCACCCGCGAGGTCTCCGGGCCGTGGATTTCAAGTCGGATCTGCTGGCCGTGGCCTTGCGCGAATTCGCCCAGTTCGCGCAGCGAACGGCCGATCTGCTCCAAAGTTTTTTCCTGCGACACGCCCTTGGGGAAGCCATTCGGCCGCACCTTGACGCCGGTGGCGCCCACGTCCTGGGCGAGCACGATGTATTCCTTGGTCGCGGCGATATCCTGGCGCAACTTGGCCTGGTCGGGCGTGTGGTAGTCGAAGGCGCTGCCCAGGCTCGCCAGCGCCACGGGCGAGTCCGCAAACCGTTTCTTCACCTCGGCCCGCTGCGCGGCGTTGAGCGAGACCTCGACGCCATGCTTGTGGGTGGTGCGCAATTCGACGCCCTCGAATTTCGTCTCGGTGCAGTTCTTGATGATCGTCGGGATATCCCAGTCCTGCGCGATATTGTAGGTGACGGTGCCCAGTTTCATCCGGGACTTGCCCGTCACGAATGATGGCGCGGCCTTGGGCGCGGCGGCGGCGAAGAGTCGGGAACCGAGGGCGGCGAGCGTGCCGCAACCGAGGGAGGCGTTGGTGAGGAAACGACGGCGTGAGGTATTCATGGGGAGATTCGAAAATCGACCGGGCGGGGTGGGGATGGAAAATCATGGTCACGCCGCCGCGCTGTTGTCGACCGACATTCGCAGAAGGGGGCTGGGGCAGCCGGCTCGCCCACCGGCGCGTGCCGGCGGCACTCCCGTTGCCGTTTTCCAATCCGAGTCGGAATCTGACCGGCGGTCAGTCGACTTTCGCGGCGACGTCCTCCGGGTGGAACTCAAAACCGACGCCAAACGGGGCGGCGCTGACCGATACGGTGCTGATCCGCCCGTTTTCGATTCTCACGGTCGGCCATCCGTCGCGGCTGTCCCGATACAGATCGGGGTGATGGTCCCGCATCTGCTGCTGCAGGGCCGGCGGCCAGAACGAAAGGCCGGCGAAATAGTGATGTCCGTTGCGCTCGACATTCGACACCCCGATCGCCGCCTGCACGGCCAGATCCTGCGGCATGGCCACCGGGCCGACGTTGCCCATGTCCTCCCCCGTGAACGACCAGCGTCCGCCCGGATCTTGCCGGCGGCGCTCCGCCATGAGGCAGGCGTTGGCTACACCCTTGAAGATGCCACGGCAGTTCTTGTGCGTGGTGCCCGCGTAACCCAGCGCCAGTGCCCGGGCCGCGCTGGTCAGTTCGGCATCGGATTCGTCGATCGCAATCGGTGGCAGCGCCGTTCCTTCGTCCTTCAGCGCATGCATCGCCTCGCTGAGGGCAATTTCCCGGTGAAAGGGCTGCTCGACGAAGAGCACCCGCTGCCGGAAATCGGCCAGGGCCGGATCGCCGCAGATTTCCCGCCAAAATTCCTGGAACGAGGCGATGTCGCGGAAAGTTTCGTTGCCATCCATGCTGCAGGCGTAATCGGCGGGCGCGGCCCGGGCGAGCAGCCCGGCGACCGCCCGCAAGCGCGGCAGGTCCTTGGGCCCGCCAACCTTCACCTTGAAGTAGCGCACGCCATACGTAGCGATGCAGGCCTCGAGGGAATGGGGCAGCCCGTCGTCGATCCGTTCCGAAGGAGAAATATCCTGGTCGGTCAATGGATCCGTCATGCCGACCGTGTGGCGGGCGGGGAGCCAGGGCGGCGGCGCGGCCGGCAGCCAGTCGCTCGGCGCGGTTCCGGCGAGCCCGGCGTGGAGGGATCCGAGTTGAATGCCGAATTCGTTTTGGCGCAGCGCCGTCCCGAACGTCAGTTTCCGGGCGCGGCAGAAGGCGTCGATGATCGCGCGTTCCACGAGGGAGGTGCCGAGATGCGCCAGCAACGGAGCGATGCGGTTTGTCTTCGCCCACGCGTCCTGCCGGTCCCACAGGCCCCGCCAGAAGGCGAACGGGTTCGCCGCCGGATCCAGCCCGAGCGCATGCCTGCGCGCCTGCCGGATCGCGTCGAGCATGTCGTCGATTTCCAGCCGCGTATCCCGGAGTGGATCCTTGGTATACCACTTCGGCGACAGGTTATCCGCCGCCACGCCCGTCTGGATCACGCCGTCGAATTCGCCGGTCACCCGCAGGAAGACGTGCGGCAGCGAAGTCATGGTGGCGATGCCGTATTTGACGGTCATGCGGCTCTTCAAATCGACCCGGTAAAGTTCAGTCGCGAGCAAGCGCATGCCTACTGAAGAGTGATGCGTGCGCCGGGGCGCGAGAAAAAATCGCCTTTGGCTCGGGCGGCGGTCACGGGTGGAAAAATGGGACGTCGCCGGTGCGCGGCCCGGGAGAGGTTTGGCATTTTTTCGCGCGGTCGCAGTTGTGCGACCTCGGCGCGGCGCGGTCGCACCGGGCCGAACGACGGAAAACAATATTTCACTCGATTCCCGCGCGACTCCGCATAAACGAAGCAGCGTCGGCTCATCGCGGGCCCTCGTTTCCGTGCCACCCCAGAACTCCGAGCAATCCCGTTGGTTCGCCGAGCAGGTGCTGCCTCATGAGCCCATGCTGCGCGCCTGGTTACGCAGCCTGTTCCCCACCGAGGGCGACATCGACGATATCGTGCAGGATGCGTATATCCGGATCCTGCGGGCGCACGCGGCGGGTGAAATGGCTTCGCCCAAGGCGTTTCTTTTTGCGACGGCCCGCAATCTGGCGCGCGACCGGTTTCGCCACCGGCATGTGGCCCGAGCGGAATCTTTAGTGGAAAACGAGGCCTTGGCCGTCTTGGAGGAAGCCGACGGCATTCCCGAGACCGTCGCCCGCAACCAGGAATTGGAAATGTTAACCGAAGCCATCCAGTCTTTACCCGACCGCTGCCGCCAGATCTTCACGCTGCGGAAGGTCTATGGTCTGTCGCAAAGCGAGATCGCCGCGAAGATGGCCATTTCCGAATGCACGGTTTCGGCCCAGCTCACGATCGGCGTGCAGAAATGCACGGTTTTCATGGCGCGATTCCGGCGGGACCGGGAAGGGCGGAGCCGTGAGTGACGAGTCGAAACTGCCCAAGGGGCGCGAGCGGGCGGACCTCGAGGCGGCCGCCTGGCTCATCGAGCACGACCGCGGGCTGACGGCGGCGCGGCAGGACGAGTTTCTGCAATGGCTGGCGGCC
Source organism: Opitutia bacterium (assembly GCA_947474935.1). Taxonomy (GTDB): domain Bacteria; phylum Verrucomicrobiota; class Verrucomicrobiia; order Opitutales; family Opitutaceae; genus ER46. The sequence continues at coordinate 2,911 of CANJKL010000020.1, read as the reverse complement.
GATCCGAAACATCAGGAATGGTACGCCCGTCATCGCCAGACGTGGAAGGATTTCAATCTGCTCGCCCAATGGCGGCCCGAGCACAGCGCGGATCCCAATCCCGACCTGCTGGCGCGCCCACGACGGAGACACCCGCTGGTCTGGGTGTGGTCAGGAGCTTTGGCCGCGGCGGCGGCCCTGGTTTTGGCGTGGGTCGTGCGACCCTCGCGGGTGGTGGAGCCCAGGGGAATTTTTCCCGTTGAAATTGTGGCGGTCGCTTACGAGCACCGCGTTTTGGAGGACGGTTCGGCGGTCGATTTGAACCGTGGGGCGCGATTGATCGTGCAGTTTACCCCGGGGGAGCGCCGGGTCGCCTTGCTGCGCGGTGAGGCCCAGTTCACCGTCGCCAAGAATCCGGGCCGCCCGTTCATCGTGCGGGCGGGCGGGGTCGATGTGCGGGCCGTCGGGACCGCTTTCAGCGTGCGTCTGGACGCCGGTGCGGTCGAGGTTTTGGTCACCGAGGGAAAAGTGCAACTGGACCGATCCACCAAGCTTTCGCCGACGGGCAACACCGTGGCGAATGGCGCCGCGCCCGCGGTGATTTCGGCTGCAACGCCGCCCCCGTTACCGGCCTTGATCGCGGGCCAGCGCACGGTCGTTTCGTTTGCGGCGAATGCCCCGGAGGCACGCGTTGTGGCGGCCTCCGCCGAGGACATGAGCCGCCTGCTGGCGTGGCAGCCGCAGTTGCTCGATTTCAATTCGACCCCCTTGAGCGAGGTGGTCGCGGAGTTCAACCGGCGCAACCCCACTCAGCTGACCGTGGCCGACGATGAATTGCGCAGTCTGCCGATCGTGGCGTCGTTCCGCTCGGACAATCTCGATGGATTCGTGCGGTTGCTCGAAGTGACGGCGGATGTCCGGGTGGAGCGGCAGGGCGCGGACCGGATCGTAATCCGGAAGACCCGGTGAGCGGCCGGGCATGGTCTGCGCCGGCGGATGGGCCGCAAGGTTCGGGCGGCGGGCCAGGAATGGGGAAACGCTTTTTGCCCGGGCACCATGAACCGCGGCTTACCTCACGGAAGGGCCATAAAATCTCTTTAGTGTGAAACCTACCCTGAATCGTCTTGGAGGGGATGCCAGTCCCTCCCCATGGTTGATTTTGCGCGCCTTGATGTCGGTCCTCCCACGGCGTTTCCAAGCTTGGATTCCGCGTCTCGCGAGCGGAGCCATCTGGTTGCTGGTGGCGGCCGTGTTGCCCGCAGCGGTCAACGAACGGAAGCTCTTCGATATCCCAGCGGGCGAGGCCATCGACACCCTCAAGCGCGCGGCGCAGCAGGCGGGCCTCGAGATCATGTACCCGGCCGACACCGTGCGGGGCGTGGTCACGCATCGGGTGCAGGGCGCATTCACCCCACGGCAGGCGCTCGACCTGATGGTGGCCGGCACCGCGCTCCAAATCGTCACGGATAATAAAACCGGCGCATTGACCGTGACCCGCATCGCGCTTCCTCTCCCCCCACAAAACGTTACATCCTCTTTTCCGAACCAAACCCAAACCACAGTGGAACCGCCCAAATCGATGAAACCAAGAAATACCCTCGGGCTCTTAAGTGCCTGGTTAGTGCTCGCCTTCGCGCCCACCCAGGCAGTTCAGGCCGCGGATGCCTCCGGCACCCTCGAAGGCACCGTCAGCAACACGACCACCGGCAACCTGCTCGAAGGAGCCAAGGTCACGGTGACGCAGCTCGGCCTCACGGCGCTCACCGACAGCACCGGCCGTTTCGTGCTGCCGGCCGTTCCGGCGGGAACCTACGACGTGACCGTCTCCTACATCGGGATGGATCCCTCCACGGGTTCGGTGGTGATCGCCGCCGGGCAGCGGGCGGTCCGGAATTTCGACCTGACGTCGGGCATCTACAAAATGCAGGCGTTCAAGGTCGCCGGCGAGCGCGAGGGTGCCGCCGCCGCGATCACCGCGCAGCGCAACGCCCCCAACTTGAAAAACGTGGCCGCGATGGACTCGTTCGGCAATCTGCCGAACAAGAGCACCGGTGAAATCGCCATCCGGCTGCCGGGCGTGGCCGGCAACCTCGACTCCGAGGGCAACATCACGAGCCTCGTGATCCGCGGCATCGGCCCTGGGTTGAACGCCGTCACCATGGACAACACGGTGATGGCAAGCGAAGGTGGCGGCGGGCGCAATTTTCCCATGAGTATTCTCAGCGGCGCCCTCTTCGAGGACGTCGAACTGATCAAGGGTCAAACCCCCGACAAGGGCGCGGAATCGCTGGGGGGCACGCTCAATCTCAAGAGCCGCTCGGCCCTCAACATGGCGGAAAACCGGCGGATCAACTACAGCTTCGCCACGCGGTTTGCGCCTGCGTTTACCGAACAGGTTCCGTTGCGCGAGGCCCATCGTTACCATCCGCTGATCAACGCGGGCTACCACGAGATTTTCAGCGTGGCGGGCGGCCAGCGGAATCTCGGCGTGGTGGTGAATACCTTCTATAGCGAAAACGTTTCCGGCTACTACCAGGGCACGCGCGATTTTGAGAACACCGTCAACCAGCCGGCGTATGTCTGGGATTATCGGACCCAGGACAATTTCAATGCGCGCCGCCAGATGAGCGGAAATCTCAAAGTGGAATACCGGCTTTCGCCAACCACCAAGCTGACGCTGAACGGAGTCATCGGCGACAACAACGAGGCCTTCGAGCGCCACTTCGAGACCCGCGCCTACACGACGCAGACGGTCGGCACCACGGGCACGGCCGGCATCCTGCCGGGCTACACCAACCGCATCACCCAGGTCCGCGCCGCGCCCGGTTCGACGATCGACCTGACGAACTCCATGTACACGGGCTGGTATCAGGCCCTGCGCAACGGCGGCATCGGCGGCGAGCACGACTTGGGCCGGTTGAAGCTCGACTGG
>CANJKL010000019.1:0-97874 GCA_947474935.1 Opitutia bacterium | reverse complement strand
GCTCGCGCTGCTCCCGGGCGAGGGAGCGGAAGAAAAAATCGATGGGCAGACGCAGGCCGCGCGGCTCGGTGGGCTCGAGCAGTTGCAACGCGCCGTTGAGGAGCGCCATGTCATGCCCCGGCGGTATGATGTAGACGCAGTTGGCCCGCACGACCATGCCATCCTCGACTTCAGACACTGGCATGCGCGTGTAGCGGCGAATGAGGTCGGTGAGGATGCTCTTGTGATTCGGGTCGAGGTGTTGCACCAGCACGAAGGCCATGCCGGGATCGGTGGCGGCGGGCATGCCGGAGAAAAATGCCTCGAAGGCGGCGAGGCCGACGGCGGACGCACCGAGGCCGACGATGGGAAAACCGGGGGAGGCGTCCGTGGGATGCGGCTCGTCCGGAGACGCGGTAGCCGGATTCAGCGGGATCGCGGCAGCAGCGTTTTTTTGGTGGCGCTCTGGCGGCGCAGGTTTTTTTCCGGCCTTCATCGTCGATGGCCGTGGATTGTGGCCGCCATTCGCCATGGTCGCCCAAGGCAGGAAAGAGCGGAACTCGGCCCTTCGCTCCCGGAACTTGTGCTGATGGTCGTGAGAATTGCGAACATTGTTTTGGCGCGGTTCTTCTGGCGTTGCCTGCCGGGGATTCTCTGAGCCCCAAACCGCCGGAATTTCACAGGAAACCAAACCGAGGATGGGCGGAGGAAAACGGAATGGCTCGAACTCGGCCGTGGTCTCGGATTGTCCTCCTGCGCAAAAGGCTTGAGGCCTCGGAATGTCTCATGTGGTTCTGCCCGTTGGGGCTAAAACCCCCGGTAAATGGGTCGATTGGAAGGCTATTCGCAATGATCGCGGACCTCGCCATGCCCGTGCCCCACGTCCTGACTCCGGCGGACGTTCTGCGTGAAGTGAAGCATCTGCCGTCGGCCCCGCGGGTCCTGCCCCGGCTCAAGGACCTGCTGGGCGACGGCAATTCGGCGATGGATGACATTGTCGGGCTGATCCGGCTGGACCCGAGCATGGCGGCGCGGGTGCTGCAGGTCTCGAACAGTGCGTATTTCAGCAAAGGCGTGCGCTGCCTGACGGTGGAAGAAGCGGTCAACCGCGTGGGCTATGATCAGGTCTATGAACTCGTGTCGTTTGCCGCGGCTTCCCAAGTGCTCGTGCGGCCGCTCGAAGTCTACGGCATCGAGCCCGACGATTTGTGGAGGATGTCCGTCGCGTGCGCCATGGCGGCGGACTTGCTCGCCGAGCGGACCGGCCAGGACCGCAGTATCGCCTACACGATTGGGCTCCTGCACAGCATCGGCATGGTGGCCATCAATGAGTGGGCGCTGCGCTGCCGGCGCGGCCTGAAACTGCCGCTCGAGTCGTTTCCGCGCGAGGCGGCCGAAGCCGATCGGGTGGCGCTGGGATTTACCCAGGCCGAGATGGGCGGAACGCTGCTCCACGAATGGCAGTTTGCGGCGCCGATCGTGGAGCCGCGGTCGCAGGCCGCGAGCACTTGCTTCACTGCGTCGGCCGCAAGGGTATTCGGCAAGTGCGACATTCGCCAGCGAGCGACAGACGGGACGGCCCCGGAGAGGTCCCCGCCGTGTGCCCGCGATAGTGCAGAAAACGAAAGAACACCCGGAGGCAGTTGACCAGTTCCAGGGTGTAGCCACGGCTGTGTGCGCGCGCATGCCGATGCACGAAGTGCGTGACACCCGCGAGGGGGAGCACTCAGATCCGGATCGATCCGCTGCAATGGGAGCGAACCACAGTCATCACACCCTGTTGCACCCCTTCACGGATTTTAGGCCAGACGGTTACGATCTTCTCCAATTCATTATGCGCCAACGTGTCGGTCCGCATTGCCTGTGTGCTCCCTTCATATTTAGGAAAATCAAGTCGACCGGCTCGGGCAGCTTGATCGCGAGCAATAGACTCGCCTGCGAGATGCGCTGAATTACGACTGGGAGGTTGTCGTCTCCTGTCGGAACCGATTCCCGTTCACCCCAGAAGAGCTTTTGTCCCCTTCCATCATGAGAATTATCATGTCCGTTTCCTTGCGAGCGCTTCGAGAAGAGTTGTGCCCCCTGAACTCGTTTTTGGCCCTCATGCTGTTTTGGGGCATGATGGCGGCGCCGATGCGCGCAGCCGCGCCGACTGCGATCGCCATTGCTGGGCTCGAAAAGCCCGCCGACGTTCTGATCGACCGCTGGGGAGTGCCGCACATTTATGCCGGGACAACTTACGACGCCTTTGTCGTCCAGGGATTCGTGGCGGCCCGGGACCGGCTCTGGCAGATGGACCTGTGGCGCAAGCGCGGCTTGGGCGAGATGGCGAAAGATTTCGGAGCGGCTTGGGTCGAGCATGACCGCGCCGCACGGTCCGTGCTGTTTCGCGGCGATATGTACCGCGAATGGCTGGCCTACGGTTCCGACGCGAAACGGGTGGCCGAGTCGTTTGTCGCCGGGGTCAACGCCTACGTGGCGTTGGTGAAGGCGCAACCGGAGCACCTGCCCTTGGAATTTAAACTTCTCGGCTATCAACCGGCATTCTGGTCACCCGAGGACGTTGTGCGCATCCGCCATCACGGCCTGACGCTCAATTTCACGTCGGAAATCGATCGCGCCGCCGCCCTGTCGAGCGGTGCGACGGGGATGCGGGCCGACTGGCTGCGCCGCGAACTTGATCCGCCGGTGACGCCGAAGGTCGCCGAGGGCGTCGATCTCGGTGGACTGCCGACGGCCGAACTGAAGCGCGCATACCAGCTTGCCACGGAGATCGCGCGCTTCGACCGCAAGAACGCGTCGCTGGCCGGAATTCCGGCCCCACTGATCCCGGCTTCGTCGGAGAACGCACCGGACGCCGACACGCTGGCCAGTTACGGGAGCAACAACTGGGTCATTGCCCCCAAGCTCACCAGCACCGGTCGACCGATCCTGGCCAACGATCCGCACCGCGCCCATGGGGCGCCGAGCTTGCGGTATATTTCCCACCTGAGCGCGCCGGGGCTGGATGTGATCGGTGCGGGCGAACCGTTTCTGCCGGGCATCTCGATCGGCCACAACGACTCGATCGCTTTTGGCCTGACGCGTTTCTACATGGATCAGGAGGATCTGTACATCTACGAAACGAATCCGCAAAACGAGGACGAGTACCGCTACCGCGGCCGCTGGGAGCCGATGGAGCGGGTGACGGAAACCATCGTGGTCAAGGGCGAGGCCGCTCCGCGTCAGGTGGTGAATCGATTCACGCGTCATGGTCCGGTGTTGGTGGGCGAAGCGTCCCGGCAGCGGGCCTATGCGTTGCGGGCGGCGTGGCTGGACCTTGGGATGGCGCCGTATTTTGGATCGATGGAGTATATGCGCGCCCAGAACTGGGACCAGTTTCGCGCCGCCCTCAATCGCTGGGGGGCGCCGGGTGAAAACCAGGTTTATGCCGACCGTGGCGGCAACGTGGGCTGGATTCCGGCCGGGTTGACTCCGATTCGGCCCAACTGGGATGGCCTGACGCCGGTGCCCGGGGACGGACGCTACGAGTGGGCCGGCTTCCGCCACGGCGACGAGCTGCCGATGGAATTCAATCCGTCCCGCGGCTACGTGATCACGGCCAACGAGAACAACATTCCGCCCGATCACCCCGCCGCCAAAAAGGGTGTCGGCTATGAATGGGCCGACACCGCGCGATCCAACCGCCTCAAACAGTTGTTCGAGGAAAAAATTTCCGTGGGCGGACGCTTCGCGGTCAAGGATTCCGAGCGCATGCAGACGGATATCGTGGCCTGGCCTGCCCGCCGAATCCTCAAGCTGCTGGCTCCCCTGCAAAGCACCGATGCCGCGACCGCCGTCGGTCTGCAGCTCCTGCGCGGCTGGAATGGCGAAATGGCTACCGGGAGCGCCGCCGCCGCCCTCTATGAAGTCTGGACCAGCGGTCCCTTGCGTGTCGCGGTGCTCAAGGCCGCGCTCGCCGGCGAGCAATCGGCAAAAGCGGCACCGGGGGATCCCTCCCGCATCCGCTCTCTGTTGGAAAACCCCGAGGGAGTGATGTCGGCGCAGCAACGCGATGCGCTGCTCCTCTCTAGTCTCGCGCTCGCGGTCGCGGACGTGACGCAGCGTCTCGGCACAAACGACCCGTCAAAGTGGCAGTGGGGCAGCCTGCACCGCGCCGATTTTCGTCACCCGCTGCGCGCCGTGGTCGACGAAGCCACGCGTCAAAAACTGGATGTCGGCGAGTGGCCCATTGGCGGTTCCGGCGCCACCCCCATGGCCACCAGCTACCGGCCCACCGATTTCGGACTCACCTCCGGGGCGTCGTTTCGCATGGTGCTGGACGTCGGCAATTGGGATGCGTCTCGCGTCGTGAATACGCCGGGTCAATCGGGCGATCCGGCCAGTCCCCACTATCGCGACCTCGCTCCGGTTTGGGCGCGAGGCGACTATTTTCCCCTGGTCTTCAGCCGCTCGGCCGTGGAGCAACAGTCGAACGAACGACTGAGGCTTGAACCGGCGCGATAGCAGTGCTCGAGTCCGGGAGCGATCGCGCGCAGGGCATCCCCCGGGGTGCGCAATGGGCCACTCCCCAGCTGCTCCAGCAAACCCGCCGCAGATTCCCCATGAAACTCCCCGAAGTAGGTGTCGTCCTCGGAATGATTTTTGCCGGCGCTGGTCCCGCGGCATCCGCGAGCGACGGCTTGATCGGTCACTGGCCGCTCGCCGGCGACGTGCGTGATCATTCCGGGCAGAATCGTCACGGCGTGAATCACGGCGTCGATCTCGGTGCCGCCGGGCCCGATGGCAAGGTGGGCACCGCGGCCGGCTTCGATGGTCGCACCGCGTGGATCGAGGTGCCGGGTGGCGGGCTGCCACTGGCCACAGGCGACTTCACGATCGCAGTGCGGGTGCACACGGCGAAGGATCTCGACGACGTCCCGGGCGATATTCTCAGCCAGTTCGATCCGGCGGCACGTCGTGGTTTGAATTTCGGCATTCTCAGTCTGCCCGGTTCGACCGGCAGCCAGCCCAACGATCGCAACGTCCACTTCGGCATCGACAACGCCCGGCTCGAGCCATGGGTGGATCACGGCCAGCTCGGGGCCTCCAACTACGTAATGGCGATGGCTGTCTTCGACGGGAATCTCTACGCCGGCACCAGCGAGGAGATCGGTCACGTTTACCGCTTTGATCGCGACCAGAAGTGGATCGATTGCGGTGCGCCGGACAAGGCGAACGCGATCACCTCGCTGGCGGTGCTCGACGGCCAGCTTTATGCCGGTTCGGGAAGATATCATTTCCTCGGCTCGCGCCTGCCCGAAACGAAAAATCAGCAGCTCGGTGGGAGCGTCTATCGCTACAAGGGCGGGACCCAATGGGAACACTGCGGCCGCGTCTCCACGGAGACCGAGACGATCGGTGGTTTGGTCGCATTCCGGGGCAAGCTCTATGCGTCGTCGGCGTATCGCCCGGCTGGGCTGTTCCGCTACGACGGCGGCACGGCGTGGACCGCGCTCGGCAGCCTGGGGGGCCGGCGTTCCGAGGCGCTCGGTGTCCACAACGGTCGCATCTACACGTCGGTTTGGGATGGCGGCAATGTTTTCGAGTTCGACGGAGAAAAATTTACCGATCTCGGCAAGGGCGAGGGTGCCACGCAGGCCTACGCGCTGGTCAATCATGCGGGTGGACTGATGGTCGCCACCTGGCCGCTGGGTAAGATGTATCGTTGGGCGGGTGGCCAGCAGTGGCCCGATGCCGGCCGGCTCGGTGAGGAAACCGAAGTCATGGCGACGGCCCACTATAACGGTAAAGTTTACGCCGGCACCCTGCCGCTTGCGAAAGTCTTCCGCTACGAGGACGGCACGACGTGGACGGATCTCGGCCGCCTCGATCACACCCCCGACGTGATCTATCGGCGGGTCTGGTCCGCGGCGGTTTACCGCGGCCGACTCTTCTGCGGTACGCTGCCCGAGGGCCGGGTGCATTCGATGGCCGCCGGTCGCGTTGCGACGGTGGATCGGTCGCTTGCCCCCGGCTGGCGCCATCTCTCGGCTGCCCGCCGCGGGGGAAAACTGGAAATTTTCGTGGATGGCGTGAAAGCCGCGGAGTCCGCGTCGTTCGATCCCGCCGACTTCGATCTCACGAATGGCCGGCCACTGCGGATCGGCACCGGCGAAAACGCCACGTTTAACGGCCGGATGGCTGACCTGAGGGTTTACGATCGGGCGCTTTCGCCCACGGAAATCCGGACGCTCAGCCGGTGACGCCGCCGTATGGCGCACGCCACCCGCACCGGCGGCAAAACGTTTTGAAGGCGACGCGAGGGCCCGAAACGCTGGCCATGATCTCAGCCCTGCTTGCAAATTCCCTCTCACGTGTTTGCAAGGAGGCTTCGCCCGCGGTCTCCGTTACCCTCGCTACCCTCAACTCCTCCGTTCTATGATCGTGTCCAAAGTCCGTGTCTTCCTCGGTTTGATTTTCGTCGGCACCATCGGGGCCGCACCTGCGGGCGATGGCCTGATCGGCCATTGGCCTCTGGCCGGGGACGTGCGCGATATCTCCGGCCAGAATCGCCACGGCATGAATCACGGCGCCGATCTGAGCGTCGGCGGGCCCGATGGCAAGGCGGGTTCGGCGGCCGGCTTCGACGGGCGGGGTGCGTGGATCGACGTGCCGGGTGCCGGGCTGCCGTTCGCCGCGGGCGACTTCACGATCGCGGTGCGAGTGCATCTGGCAAAGGACCTCGATGACGTGCCCGGCGACATCCTCGCGCAGTACGATCCGGTGACACGCCGCGGGGTGAACTTCGGCGTCCTCAGTCTCCCCGGTTCGACCAGCAGCCAATCCAACGATCGCAATGTTCATTTCGGCATCGACAACGCGCGGCTTGAACCGTGGGTCGATCACGGGCGGCTCGGGGCCTCCAACTACGTGATGGCGATGACCGTCTTCGACGGAAATCTCTACGCGGCCACCAGCGAGGAGGTCGGCCACGTCTATCGTTTTGATCGCGATCAGAAGTGGATCGATTGCGGCACGCCGGACAAGGCGAACGCGATCACCTCACTGGCGGTGCTTGACGGCCAGCTCTATGCTGGCTCGGGAAAATATCGCTTCAGCGGCTCGCTCCTTTCTGAAACCAAGAATACGCAGGTGGGCGGCAACGTCTATCGGTACAAGGGCGACGGCCAGTGGGAGCACTGCGGCCGCGTTTCCGAAGCCACCGAGACCATCGGCGGGCTCCTCGCTTTCCGGGGCAAGCTGTATGCGACTTCCGCCTACCGGCCGGCCGGCTTGTTTCGTTACGAAGGGGGCACCCGGTGGACGGCCCTCGGCAGTTTCGAGGGCCGGCGGTCCCATGCGCTCGGGATCCACGACGGCCGCGTCTACACCTCGGTATGGGACGGCGGAAGTGTCTTTGAGTTCGACGGCGAGAAATTCTCCGACCTCGGCAGGGTCGATGGCTCGACCCAGACCTATGGCTTCATCAACCACGGCGGCGGGCTGATGGTGGCCACGTGGCCAAAGGGGAAGATGTATCGCTGGGGTGGCGGTCAGCGCTGGATCGATGCCGGCCGGCTCGGCGAGGAGGCCGAGGTTATGGGCACGGCCCATTACAACGGGAAGGTGTACGCGGGCACACTGCCGCTCGCCAAGGTGTTTCGCTACGAGGACGGTACGACGTGGACCGATCTCGGGCAGCTCGATCACACGCCCGACGTGAAATATCGCCGCGTCTGGTCCGCGGCGGTTTTCAACGGCCGGCTCTTCTTCGGCACGCTGCCGGAGGGCAGGGTGCACTCGATCGCGGCCGGGCGGGTTGCGACCGTTGACCGCTCGCTCGCGCCTGGCTGGCGGCATCTGACGGCGGTGCGCCGGGGCGGAAAGCTTGAGATCTTTGTCGACGGGAAGAAGGCCGCGGAGTCCGCGTCGTTCAATCCCGCCGACTACGATCTTACCAATGGGCATCCGCTGCGGATTGGCATCGGGGAAAACGCCTTCTTCAACGGCCGGATGGCCGACCTGAGAATTTACGGTCGCGCGCTGTCCCCGGCCGAGATTCAGGAACTGGGCCGATGACCTTCGGGTCGTGCGCGCGCCGGATTGGCGGGATCCTGGGAGGGGCGTTTTCCGCGCTCGTTTTGAGCGGGGCCGGCGTCACGGAGATCACGATACCGAGTTCGCGGGATGGCGTGTTGCAGGCCGCGATCTTCCACGTGCCGTCCGGCGCGGAATCCACCGCCGGCGGAGCGCCGGTGCCCCTGGTCGTCAGCCTGCACAGCTGGTCGGCGAACTACGCCAGATACGATTCCTTCGCCAGCACGCTGAAAGGCTGCCAGGATCGCGGCTGGGTTTTCATTTCGCCCGATTTTCGCGGGCCCAACCAGCGTCCCGAGGCCTGCGCGTCGGAGCTGGCGGTGCAGGATGTCCTGGACGCCGTGGCCTACGCCCGGAAGCACGCCCGCGTGGATGCGACCCGCGTTTACCTGAGCGGTGCTTCGGGCGGCGGACACATGGCGCTCGTGATGGCGCAGCGCGCACCGCAGCTTTGGGCGGGGGTTTCCGTCTGGGTGCCGGTGACGGACGTGGCGGCGTTTCGTCGCACGAGCGTGACGGACAAGACCAATTACTGGAAGATGGTGGAGCTTTGTTGTGGTGGTCCACCCGGCACACCTGCCACCGACGCCGAATACCACCAGCGCTCGCCGGTGCATTATCTCGCCGCCGCCGCGGCGCTGCCGATCGACATCAACACCGGGATTCAGGATGGGCACAACGGACGGGCGGTGCCCATCGATCACAGCCTGCGCGCCTTCAACGTGCTGGCGCAGGCCAATGGCCACGCGGACCAGGCCCTCCCGGCGGACCAGATCGAGGAGATGACGGCGACCGCGCGGGTCCCGGCTGCGCTGGTTTGGCGGGGGGCGGCGCTGCCGGACCGCCGCTATCCGACACTCTTTCACCGGACGGCCGGTGCGGTGCGCGTGACCGTATTTGACGGCGGACACGTTTGGGATGAAGGCCGCAACGGCGACGCCGCGCCCGCGCTCGGCTGGCTCGCCGGGCAGCGCCGCAAAGCGGCGGCTGCTCCCGCCCGTTAGATCGGCGCTCGGGGCAGGGATGCCCGGGACACCGGGCGGATTTTGCCGTTCAATTTTCCTGCAATCCCGGGAGTTGATGTTTCCCTGGAAATTGGTGAAGTCGGCGGCTGCGCTCCGTGGCTCCGATGGTTGAAAAGTGATTTTCGCTGCGTGGCGCAAAAAACAAAAACAGTCTGCTCGCTTACTTCCCATGAATTATTCCCCAACGACCCGGCGTCAGTTTCTACAAAGTGCGGCGGTTGGCGCCGCGGCACTTTCCGTGGCCCGCTACGCGCAGGCCGCCACCCGAACGACGCCTCCCGCCTGGACGCTCGGCTGCCTGAATCGTCCCTGGACGAAATGGAGCATCGAAGAGGCGCTGGATGGGGTGAAAGCGGCCGGCTATCGGACGCTCGGCCTGCAGACGCCGACGCCTGCCGATCCGTTTGTCGGGATCAAGGCGACGCCCGCGTATCTTGCGGCCCTGAAGGAGAAGATCGCCGCCCGTGGGCTCCATGCCATCATGGGCCGGGTGGCGACCCGCGAGGCCGCTCCCTATGCGGAGGCAACGGCTGAAATCCGCCGCCAGGTGGACAACGCGCAAGTCCTCGGCCTCAAGGCGCTCATCAACACGGGAACGGGCAAGCCCGAACACTACGAATCGTGGTATAAATTGATGGCGTTTGCCGCCGCTTACGGGGCCGATCACGGCGTTCAGATCGTCATCAAGCCGCACGGCGGGGTCACCGCGGCGGCGGCCGAACTCTTGGTCTGCCTCGAGAAGGTCAATAATCGCAACCTGGCCCTGTGGTATGACGCCGGAAACATCATCTTCTATACGGGCAAGGATCCGCTGGCCGAACTCGAGCCCATCGTCTCGCACGTGTCGGCGTTCACCGGGAAGGACTGCGCGGCCAAGGGCTCCGACGTGATGATCCAGTTCGGCGACGGCAAGGTGGATTTTCCGGCAATCTTCCGTCGCCTCAAGAAGGCGAACTTCAACGGCCCCCTCATGGTGGAATGCTGTGCGATCAAGGGCACGGCCGCGGAAACGACCGCGAACGCCCGGGCCAATCGCGAGTTTCTCGAGAAGGCGATCGCCGCCGCCTGAGTCCGGCCCGCTCTTCCAGACGACTTTCGTTTTGGTCGGAACCTGCTCCGGTGGCCCTTTTGCGGCTGCCGGGCGGTCCCGGCCGCGTGGTCCGAGGATTGCCTTCGCTGCCGGGATGCGCACCCATGTCGCCGGGCCAAATCGGCCCGCCTCTCGCATGAAAGCCTCGGATTTTTTCACCCTGCCTCCCTCGCTGGCGATCTTCGCCCGGCATTTCCCGGCGGAAGCCGCGCCGTGGGAGTGGCTGAAGCGAATCGCGGACGCACTTGGCGAGGTGTCCGAGCCGCCGGCCGTGCGGACGATGCCGCCGGGTGTGCACGTCGAAGGGGCGGTGTGGCTGCACCCCACGGTCAAGCTGCCGGCTTACGCGACGTTGATCGGGCCGATATGGATCGGCGCGAACACGGAAATCCGGCCGGGGGCGTTCATTCGCGGCAACGTCATCGTCGGTGAACAGTGCGTCCTCGGCAACGCGTGCGAATTCAAGAACAGCCTGTTGATGGACCGGGTGGAGGTGCCGCATTTCAGCTACGTCGGGGACTCCGTGCTCGGCAATCGCGCGCATCTGGCGGCGGGAGCCATCTGTTCCAACCTCCGGCTGGACCGCCAGCCCGTGGTGGTGCGCACCGGCGACGCGACCTACGAGACCGGCCTGCGCAAGTTCGGCGCGATCATCGGCGATGAGGCCGAAGTCGGCTGCAATGCCGTCCTCAACCCCGGCACGCTGCTCGGCCGCCGGGCGCTGGTCATGCCCGCGATGGCCTTCGGCGGTCATCTGCCGGCCGCGACGATCGCGCATGCCCGGGCGGCGACCAAGTTCATCCCGCGTCGCGACTGAGGCGTCGCGGTAAAAATCTTTCTCGTTCTCGTCATCCTTCTCGTTCTCTCTCACCGGTTCGAAAAAACGAACGAAGTCGAGGACGAGCACGAACTATCACGCATGCGCACTTTGACCGGCATCCAGCCCTCCGGCCTGCTTCACATCGGCAATTACTTCGGCGCGATGCGTCCGGCCATCGAGTCTCAGGCGCGCGGAGAATGCTTTTTCTTCATCGCGGACTATCACTCGATGACCTCGTTGCTCGATCCCGCGGAGCGCCGCCGGAATACGTTCAGCGTCGCGCTCGATTGGCTGGCCTGCGGACTGGACCCAAAGCACAGCGTCTTCTGGCGCCAGAGCGACGTGCCGGAAGTCGCCGAGTTGATGTGGATCATCGGCACCCTTACGCCGATGGGACTGCTCGAGCGCGCCCACAGCTACAAGGACAAGACCGCGAAGGGGCTGTCCCCGAATTTCGGGCTCTTCTCCTATCCGGTCCTCATGGCCGCCGACATCCTGCTCTTCGACGCGAATCGCGTACCGGTTGGCCGGGACCAGAAGCAGCACGTGGAGATGACGCGCGATATCGCGATCAAGTTCAACCAGACCTATGGCGCAACCTTCGTGGTGCCAGAACCGGAGATCCGCGATGAAATCGCCGTGGTCCCCGGGCTCGACGGCCAGAAGATGAGCAAGAGCTACGGCAACACGATCGACCTCTTTGGCGACGAGAAGGCGCTCCGGAAAAAAATCATGGGGATCGTCATGGACTCGCGCACGCCGGCGGAGCCCAAGCCCGATGCGGACAGGAATCTCGCGATCCAACTCCTGCGGCTCGTGGCGCCGGCGGCGGTCGCGCTCGACTACGAAAACCGCCTGCGCGCCGGCGGCCTCGGTTACGGCGACTTGAAGAAGGGGCTCTTCGAGCATTATTGGAATTTTTTCTCCGCCGCCCGCGCGCGGCGGGCCGAACTCGCGGCGAATCCCGACCACGTCAACGCGGTGTTGCGCGAGGGCGCGGGCCGGGCCCGGGCGGTGGCCAGCGCGGTGCTGCAGCGGGCGCGCCAGGCGAGCGGTTTGGGCTGACGCCACTCCGGCGGCGATTTCAGATCACCCGGTCGGACGGCTTCTCCAATCGGGCAATCTCCGCCATGATCCGTTCGCTCGCGATCTGGTAGCGTTCCTTGCCGGCGCGCGGATCGTCGTACTGCGCGGGTGAGATCGGCCGGCCGAAAACCACCGACAGCGGGGTGCCGAGTTTCGGCAGTTTGGCGCCTTTGCCGAAGGCTTCGAACGAACCAAAAATCCGGGCGGGCACGACGGGCACCTGCGTCTTGCACACGATGAAGCCGACGCCGGGCTTGGGCGGTTGCAGGTGGCCATCGGGCGAGCGTGTGCCCTCGGGAAACAGGATCATCACCTTGCCATCGGCCAGCGCGCGCAACACTCGCTTCAAGGCGCCGACATCCTGGCCGCCGTCGCGATCGACCGGGATCGTGCCCACGGCATCGAGCCACCACGAGGAGGCCGGGCCCTGCCACAGGGTTTTCCGTGCGAAGAAGCACATCTGCCGCGGCACCTGCGAACCGATCATCGGCGGATCGAGGTGGCTGGCGTGATTGCCCGCGATCAGGAACGCACCTGATTTCGGCAAATGCTCCAGACCGGCCACTTCGCCGCGGAAAAACATGTCGAAGGTGACGGCGATGCCATAGTGGCAAACCCCGTAGATGGGAGACATGCGCGCCTGCGGAAAAGCGTCGCTCATTGTCCGAGCCGGGCGGCGATGGAGACCGCCATGGTTTTGACCACCTCGGCGAGCGAGAGGTGGGTGGTGTCGATCGAGAGGGCCCCGGCCGGGACAGCGAGGGGCGCGGTTTTGCGCGAGGAGTCCAGCCGGTCACGCTCGGCGATCGAATCCTGCTGGCCCTCGTTGGCCCGGCGGCGGGCGCGTTCCGTGGGATCCGCCTGCAGGAAAAATCGGAAATCGGCGTGGGGGAAAATCACCGAGCCGATGTCACGTCCCTCCATCACCAATCCCTTGAAACCACGGGTGCGGGCCACGCCGGCCTGCCCCCGCTGGTAGGCGAGCAGTGCCGTACGCACTTCGGGAATCGCGGCGAAATGGGAAACCTGTTCGTTGACCTCGCGGCTCCGGATCTCGTCGCCCGCCACCCGGCCCGCGATCTCCATTCGGGCCGAGCGGCCTTCCACGCGCGTGCCCAGCGGCAGGCCGGCCAGCGCCGCCTTGACCGCAACGTGGTCCGCGGCCGCCACCCCTTGCCGGATCAGCTCGGCGGTGATGGCGCGGTAAAACGAGCCGGTGTCGACGTGCAGCAGATTGAACTGCTCGCTCAGGGCGCGTGACGAGGACGACTTCCCCGATGCTGCCCCGCCGTCGATGGCCACGATGATGAAGGATGAAGCCGGCATTCAGGGTGCTAACGTTTTTTGGCGTACCGCCTCCAGCAACTCAAAAAAGTGCGGAAAGGTTTTGGCGCAGCACGCGGGATCCTTGATCGACAGCCACGGCTTGCCGTCTCCGCCGAGGTCGTGGCAGCCGAGGATGCCAAAACTCATCGCGAACCGGTGATCGCCGTAGGTTTCGATCGTCTGGCCCGCCCGCAGCGGCTGCGGGTGAATCTCCAATGCATCCTCGGTTTCGATGACCCGCTGGCCCAGTCGCGTCAGTTCCCGGGCCATGCCCGCGACCCGATCCGTCTCCTGTTTTCGAGTATGTGCGATCCCGCTGATCTTCGTTGGTCCTTGTAGCAGCGGCGCGAGTGCGGCGAGCGTGAGGAACGTGTCGGAAAATCCGCTGAAATCCCGGGTGACTCCATGACGGATCGCTCCGGTTACGGCGCGCGCCGTGAGGCCCGTCCGTTGGAGGAGCGGCGTGGCGGTCAGTCCGACGCGTTGCAGCACGTCGATGAAACCGGTGTCGCCCTGCAAGCCTTCACCCGGCCCGCGCAGATGCGGCAGGCTCAGTTCCCCGCCCGTGACGAGGGGCAGGGCGAGAAAGTAACTGGCGGCGGTCGCGTCCGGTTCGATGGCGTAAGTCGATTCCGGGAGCTGATACGGCGTGCCCCGGCTGACGCGAAACGCATCGCCGCCGCGGCGCTCGATCGCGGGCTGACCGAAATGCTCCATGAGCCGCGTGGTCATGAGCACGAAGGGCCAGCGGACGCCGCCGACGAGGGTCACCTCGACCGGTGTCTGGGCGAGCGGGGCAACCATCAACAGCGCGGAGAGCAGCTGGCTGCTCTCCCGGGCATCGATCTGCACGGCGCCGCCCTTTAGCCCGCGCGCGTGGATTTCGAGTGGGAAAAACCCCTCGACGCCCGGACAGCGGATATCGGCTCCCAAGGTGCGCAACGCGTCGATCAGCGGCTTCATCGGCCGTTTGCGCATCTGCGGCACGCCGTCGATGCGGTAGACACCCCGCGGTGCGGCGGCGCACAGCGCCGTGAGAAAACGCGCCGCAGTTCCGGCGAGGCCGACGAAAAGTTCAGCGTCGCCGCCCGCGAAGGCACGCCCCTGCTGTGAAACCCGGACGGTTTCGGCCGCGGCATCGGCTTCCACGACGCAACCCAGACGCCGGAGCGCCTCGGTCATCAGGTGCGTGTCCTCGCTGAAGAGCGCACCAGTCAGCGTCACTGGCTCTTCGCAGAGCGCGGCGAGCAAGAGGGCGCGGTTGGTCAGACTTTTGGAACCCGGCAGCGTGATTTCTCCGCGCACCGGGTGGGTGAACGGCGGGATCGGGAGCAGGTCGGGCAGCGGCATTGCGGCGAAAAATGAGGGCGCGGCCGGGCGGAGAGGCGGCGCGCCAGATGGATCTAGGGCTGCGGGCGAAACGGGTCGCGATACGCCTTGCCGCGCTCCAATCGGGCGACGACTTCGACGTAGTCGCGGTTGGCCAGCGCGACCTTGAAGCCGTGCAGTTCGTCTTCGAAGGCGCGCAGCGCGTGCAGCACCTCGTCGCGATTCTGCTCCAGAATCGTGCGCCACAATTGCGGGTCGCTCCCCGCGATCCGCGTGGTGTCGCGCAGGCCGCCGCCGGCGTAGTTGCGCCAGGCGGGGTTTTTCTTCGTGAGAAACGAGCACAGGGTCGTCGCCAAGACCTGCGGCAGGTGGCTGATGTGCGCGACGATCTCGTCGTGCCGGTCGGGATCGATCGTCACGACCTCGGCACCGAGGTCGTGCCAGAAGCCCACCGCGGTCTGCACCGCCTGCGGGTCGGTCGAGGCCAGCGGCGTCACGAAGCAGGTGCGATTTTCGAAAAGGCCCGCGGTGCTGTGCTCCCAACCGGTTTTTTCGGAGCCGGCCATCGGGTGGGCCCCGACAAAGTGTCCCTGCGCGCCGAGGGCCGCCTCGCCGAGGCGCGCGATCTCGCTTTTCACACTGCCGACGTCCGTGACCAGGGTGCCGGGGGACAGTGAGGGCGCGATCTGTTGCGCCAGGGGAATGATTTTGTCCACCGGGGCCGCGATGACGACGACGCTGGCGCCGCGGACCGCCTCCTCAGGCGAGTCGGCGACGGCATCGCACCAGGGTTGTTCGCGCAACTTGAGCCGCGCCTCGGGCCGGCGGGCCCACAACACGATCCGCTGCGCCACGCCGCGGGCGCGCGCTGCACGTGCCACTGATCCCCCGAGCAGGCCGGGAGCAAGGATCGTGAGTTGGACGTGGGCTGGCATGGCGCGCACACACGCAAAAACCGCGCGCGGTGTCGAGCGGGGATCGCGGCGGGCCGGGGCGATCAGCACCCCATTTTCACGAGGTGCGCGAATTCGACGGTGCTCACCGGCTGCACCGACAGACGGGAAATACGCAGCAAAACCATTTTGGCCAGTGCCGGCTCCACCTTGATCTGCGCCAGCGTGACGGGGTGGGCGAAGGGCCGGACGGCCTTGAGTTCGACGGCGACCCAGCCGGGTTCGTCCGCGGTGTCGTCGGGGAACGCCCGGCGCGTGACTTCAGCGACGCCCACCACGGCCTTCGTGGTCATGCTCTCGTAGAACAGCACCTTGTCGCCCGGTTGCATGGCGTTGAGGTGCAGGCGGGCGGCAAAGTTGCGCACGCCGGTCCAGGCGGTGCGTCCGTCACGCGCGAAATCCGCCCACGAGTAGGCCTCGGGTTCCGATTTCACGAGCCAGCAGGCGGGGGTGGTTTTTTTCACGGAAACTCAATTGGCAGGCACCCGGATTCATCGCCAGCGAAATGGCGCGGCCGGCGGGACTTCGACTTCCCGGTGCGGTGGTGAATGGGATCACTTGGAGCGTATAACGTTGTCTTGAGGCGGTGGGTTTGGTGCGCTGGTGCAGATGGAACCCACCGAGGCTGAAAAGCGCACCGCCCGGCGCGCCCAGCTGTTTCTTTACGTACTGATGGCGGTCATGATTGCCCTTCCGTCCATCTTGTTTTTTGCGCGCCTGCGCTGAGTTCCGCGGGACTGAAAACGCATGAACAAGACGTTGTTTCCGATCCGGCTCGTTTTCGTGCTGCTCTGCGCGGCGGCCGGCTGGCTCATATGCTATACGATCACCGAATGGGATCACTATCACGGGCGCGCCCTCGTCATCGGCCTGTGCATCGGGCTGCTCGTGGTGCTCGTCGACGTGATGCTGAAGGGCTTTTCGTTGCGCGGGCTGTCGGCTTTGACCTTCGGCATCGCTGTCGGGCTTTTGGTGGCGCACCTTGTCGGCACCTCGCCGCTGCTCGACAAGGGCGACGAACAGATCGTTTATCTGGTTCGGCTGACCCTTTTTCTCGTTTGCAGTTATCTTGCGACCGTTATCGCCCTGCGGGGCAAGGATGAGTTCAACCTGGTCATTCCCTACGTGCGTTTTGTGCCGCGCGAGGTGGATACGCCCCTGGTCGTGGTGGACACGAGTGTGCTGATCGACGGCCGCATTGCCCGCGTCTGCGAGGCCGGCTTTCTCGGCACGGCACTCGTGATTCCGCGTTTCGTGCTCAATGAGCTGCGGGGGGTCGCGGATTCGGCGGATCCCAACAAACAGGCCCGCGGTCGGCGCGGGCTCGAGGTGCTGAACGAGTTGCGCAAGATCAAGAACATCGACATCCGTATCACGGAGAGCGAAGTCGCCAAGCGGGAGGACGTGGACGCGAAGCTGGTCTTTCTCGCCCAGTCCATGCGCGCCAAACTGCTCACGACGGACTACAATCTCGCCAAAATGGCCGAGTTCCACGGCGTGCCCTGGCTCAACCTCAACGCCCTCGCCAAATCGCTGCGCCCGGAACTGATGCTCGGCGAGCAGTTGGAGGTGGATTTGGTGAAGCCCGGGAAGGAAGACGGGCAGGCGATCGGTTTTATCGAGGACGGCTCCATGGTCGTGGTCAACGGCGGGCGGCCGCTGATTGGCCGGCGGGTGCACGCCGAGATCATCAGCGTCCTGCCCACCGCTGGCGGAAAAATGATTTTTGCGCGGCACGTAGGGGATCCGGTTTAAAGCGGCCGCACGGGCGAGGTGCCCCGTGGTTTCCGGGCGCGGCTCGCGGGCGGTTGAGCGGGGTCGGATGCGCGCTTGAAAATTGATGTTTACTTGCGCCCGGTGATTTTCCAATACCTCACCCCCCTCATGGGCCCGTAGCTCAGTTGATAGAGCGCTTCGTTCGCAACGAAGAGGTCGTCGGTTTGATCCCGATCGGGTCCACCACTTTATGAAGCCTTCGCGCCGGGCGGTTGGCGCCCGTGGCTGGTGGTGGGTCTCCCGCAATTTCCCGAAATTGAGCCGCACGCGATCGGTGTTCTACTTGGAGATGGCGACGAGGGTCGTGATTTAACCGCTATGACGCGTAGCTAGTTGCGCTAGCGTTTCGTCGTAACGCGAATTTGACGCAGACTCGGTTTGCGCGTTGGCCCTCCATTTGCTACGGTGATCCCTGAATCCGGGGTTAGTGCCACAGCTTAAAATCACCATGACCACGATAAAGAAAACGAACAAGAAGTCCATCAAGTCGCCCGCCCCAGCGACGAAACCCGCCAAACCTGCCCCGAAAAAGCAGACGGCGAAAGCCGTTCCCGTCCGCGCCTCGGCCGGTGCCCGGAAAAGGTCCGCACTGGTCCCGAAGGTGAAGGCTGCGGCCGCCAAGCCAGTGGAAACCACCATCACGGCGATCATCGATGTCGATTTTGGCAACACGCTTCACGTCCGCGGCGAAGGCCCCGGTCTGAGCTGGGATCAAGGTCTGCTCATGACCTGCGTGGCCGACGACCGGTGGCAAATCACCCTCGGCAAATCGGCCCGGCCCTTTATCCTCAAATTCCTGGTCAACGATCTGACGTGGAGCGTCGGTCCGGATTTCACGATTTCGGCGGGCGGGAGCGTCACGGTGACGCCTGAGTTCTAATCCGTGCGACGCGGGTGGGGGAGATGGTCGGGGTTAAGGGCGAGCAGGCGTTCGCGCAGTCGGCCCGCCGCGGCATCCCGGTCGGCGAGTTGTTCGTTCGTGACCAGCTCGCATCGCATGCGCACACGCGAAAATGGTCGCGGCACGTAGAAACCGTCCCAGCTGCGCAGCCGCCATGCGGCGGTGAACTCGCCCCCGATCAGTAGGAGGGGCACGCCGGTGCGCCGCGGCACGACGATGGCGCCGGGTTTCAGCTCGTAGCATGGGCCACGCGGGCCGTCGGGCGTGATGCCGATATCGTGTCCGGCCCGGAGGACCTCCACGAGGGCCGTGGCGGCTTCGCGGCCCAAACGGCTGCTCGACCCGCGCACGGTTCTAAGCCCGGCGAGGGAGAAAAACGCCGTGAGCCAGGCGCCGTCCTGGCTCGCGCTCACTAGCGCATAGGTGGGCCGGCCGCCGCGAAACCGCCGGACGATCTCAGCCGAGAGAAACAGGCGGTTGTGCCAGAGCACGATGGCGACCGGTTCATCCTTTTTCGTGTAATTGCGTAAATCCTCCGGGGAAATTTCGAAACGCAGGCTCCTGCCCCAGAGGCGCACGATCAGGCCGAACGGCCACAGCAGGGCGCGCCGCCAGCCGGAAATTTCCTGGACGGGCGGCGCGGATCGAGAGGGCGGTTGGGCGGACGTGGAATTCAGGCGGTCCGTTGTCACCGAAACCCCCGGCTCCGCCAAGCGAAACCACGCTGGCGCGCGCGGTTGACGTGGCCGGTATTCCGGGCCACGAAGCGCGCATGTCGATGGTCCTGCACGCTTGCCCGTATCTCCCGCTGCCCCGCCCCGGGCTCGACTGGCGGGCCCTGCACGCGTTCCGGGAGGCGGATCGCGGTCCGGAATTTTATTTCGCGTGCCTCGAATACGGCCACGCCCTCTGGCAGCGGGGCTTCGCGGCGCGTTCGCTGCTCTGTCTCGACCGGGCGTTGGGCGCCGATCTGGCCGGCACCGAACCGGTCTTGCGGGAGTGGCCGCTGCCCTACGCGGCGATGGGCTGGTCGATCGCGCAGACGCCGCCGGAGGTTTTCGTCGGCAATCCCCGCGTGCATTTTCAGCACTATGCCGACCGGATGAACGAGCCACGGCGCGAGCAACGGAGCGCCCGCGCTTGGGCGTGCTGGGCCATTGCCCGCGCGGTCCGGCCCGGGCTGCCCGGTGATCCGAAACACCGCGTGATCGAGCCGACTTTGGAGCAAATCGCGGACGCCCTTCGGAAACAGGGTCACCCCGGAGAAGTGGATTTGTGGCTGGTGGCCATGACCGATGCCGGTCGGGCCTCCACCTGATCGAGCGCGAGTTTCCGGCGCGATGGACTTCAAGGCGTTCAAGCGCTCGAGGCAGGACCGCTGGCCCGCCGGGAAATTTCGGGCACTCGCCCGTTGACGGCGAATCGGGCCGGGCTTTGCCTCGTCGTCCCCTGAACGTCGCGATCGATCGCCGAATTTTTCCCGGCGTTTCGGGCCTGGTTTGAATTTCCGTCCGTTGCGTTCCCCGAAAAACTTCCCCTGAAAATGCAATTTCCCATTGGTCGGCGAGATTTGTTGAAAGGCGCGGTGGCCGCTTCAATGGGTGCGTTCGCCCGCCCGCTCGGCGCGGCAACGCCGCGAGCGGATGTCATCCGGGCCGAGAATGCCAAGCCGGGCGCGAAGGACTGGCAGCTGACACGCGTGCGGCTGGACAAGGCGGGCGGGTTCCGCTCGCCGTTTATCGAGGGCTATTGCTCGCGCCAGAGCGTCGAGGCCGGCGAATCGCTCGATATCATGGTGAGCACCAATCCGCCCGGTCGCTTCCAGATCGAGATCTTCCGCATGGGCTATTACGGCGGCTGCGGCGCACGGCTCGTGCAGACGCTGGGTCCGTTTCCGGGGCGGGTGCAGCCGGATCCGGAAATCGGTCCGCGGCGGCTG
This sequence comes from Opitutia bacterium, assembly GCA_947474935.1. Classification (GTDB taxonomy): domain Bacteria; phylum Verrucomicrobiota; class Verrucomicrobiia; order Opitutales; family Opitutaceae; genus ER46. Next base: position 77,571 of record CANJKL010000019.1, on the reverse strand, counting down.
CGCGAATGCCAGTGGGAGCCGTCGGCGACTTTGAAGATTCCCGGAGACTGGGTCAGCGGCGTTTACCTCGGCCGCTTGACTCTGCTGCCGGACAGCGCCGCGGTGGCGGGCTGGCAAAGCTACGTGATCTTCATCGTGCGGGACAACCGGCCGGCGGACATTCTTTTCCAGTGCAGCGACAACACCTGGCAGGCCTACAACCGCTGGCCCGACAACTATTCGCTGTACCTTCATCCGCGTGGGTCGCTCACCGGCGACGTGGATGTGAGCTTCGACCGGCCCTATGGGAAATACTGCCAGATCTACGAGAATCCGCAGTCGGTCGGCTCCGGCGAATTTCTGTGCTGGGAGCATCCGCTCTGCTACTGGCTGGAGGAACACGGTTACGACGTCACCTACTGCTCGAACCTTGACATGGTGGATCCGGCGCGCGCGTCCCGGGTGAAGGTTTTTCTCAGCAACGGCCACGACGAGTATTGGGACCTGCGGCAATATGAAAACGCCCGGGCTGCGCTCGCCGCCGGCACCACTCACCTGTACCTCTGCGGCGACTCGGTGTGTTTCGTGGCGCCCTTCCGGCCTGCAAGCGACGGGCGCCCCAATCGGATCATCACGCGCGCGGGCCGTTACGGAAAGTTGCGGCCGGGGGAGGAAGGCTACGGTCCGTTTCAGACCGAGGGACCGGAGCAGAACCTGCTGGTCGGTGGGCGGAGCATGGTGCCGGGCAACGGCGGGGGCGATTGGATCGTCACCAAGCCGGAGCACTGGGTGTTCGAGGGCACGGGCATGAAAAAGGGGGACGTCATCCGCGGGCTTGTCGGCTGGGAATTTCATGGCGATCCGCCGGATTTGCCGGGGCTGGAAGTGCTGGCCGAGGGCATCGCGCTGAGCGGCGGCACGCGGCCGAATCCGTGGGCCGCGACGATCTATCCGGGGCCGAAGAGGAATTTCGTATTCAACGCGGCGACGATCTGGTGGGCGATGGGCCTGGCCTCGCCGCCGGGCCTCATGGTGCCGTGGTCGCACTGGTCGCGCCCGCACGGTCCTGACGGGCGCGTGCAACGCATCACGCACAACGTGCTGCGCCGCGCGCTGGGCTGAGCGGAGCGACGCGGTGAGATCGAGGGTCGCGGCGCGGTCCACCCGCCGGCCGGCGCGTTCAGCGAATTTTCCCGCGGGCCGCGACTTTCCACGTTCCCTCGACGCGCCCGTTCCGGCCGAAGGCGACCTCGTCGTGCAGATCGATGGTCTTGCTCGCGCTGGCCGGAATGATCCAAAGCTTCTCCCCCATGCGCGGTTGGCGGTCGGCAACCTTCAGGATGCCGTGCTCCTCGTTCATCTTCACGAAGCTCCAGGGGCGGTCCACGACGTGACCGTAGCCGCCGACCTCGCGGGTCGGATAGGCCGAAAACGTTTTCATGCCGCCGTCGATCACGCACTGCCCCGGCACCGCGGTGCTGACCACACTGACCAACACGCGCAGCGCACAGTCTTCCGGCCTGGCCAGGCCGAGTGTCATCATGCCGGTGTCGTTGAAGACATAGCTGCCCGGTCGCACCTCCGTCGTTTCCGGAATGAACGGCGTGCGGGCGGCGCTCGGCGTGGATCCACCGCTGACCACTTCGCCTTTTCGACGGGCGAGGCACGCTTGTACGGTTTCCGCGGCGCGGCGCATCGTCGGCTCATCAAGATTGGCCGGATAATAAAACAACCCGCGAAAATGCGTACAGGCGTCGGCCACTTTTTCATAGTCTTCCGGGGACTGTACCCCGGTGCGCCGAAAGCCCACGTCGACGTCCACGAGGGTCTCGATGCCATCGAGCTTCCGCGCCACTTCGACCGAGTCCACCAGCACCGTGATACGTCGGTTCTTCAGCAAAGGCCGAAGCCGGGGGATTTTGTCCGGGAGAATGTTGTAGGCGATCAGCAGGTCAGCCCCCGGCATCACTTCCGCTTCACCGATCTTGGCCACGGTGATTCCGATGGCGCCCATCGCTAGCTGCAGGCGGGCGATTTCCGGAATCTTGTGGGTTTTCGCGTGGGGTCGCAGTCCCACCTTCCAGCCGCGGCACCGTTCCTGCATGCGCCGCATGTTGGCCTCGAGAATATCGAGATCGATGTAAACGGAGGGAGTATCGAGATCGAAAGCGTTCATGGCGGCGGTGGGATCGGCCTGGAAATCTTCGGCGGAAAAAGTTGCGGGCTAAAGGGGATGAGTGAGGGCGCGGAACGAAGGCCGTGATGGCGGGACTTCGTTCTCGCCAGTCCACAGTCGGCAGAGGCGTTTTCAGTTTCAAGCTCCCGGTAGGCGGATGATTGGGAGGCGCCGGAGGGCGCGGCCGGCGGCGAGCGCCCGAGACGGGATTTGACATGGCACCGCTTAATGGGCGCCCTAGCGAAAGTTGTCCCCGGCCGGTCGCCTCACGGTGGCCCGGCTGCGTTTTTTCCCCTGATTTCACTCCGTTTTCATCTTCCCGTTTTCGGGCGATCGCGTTCATCGCGATCGGAAAAAATCATCTCCCCAGTCATGCGCCACATCGCGATTGCCCGATTCGGGCACGAAGGAAACAGCTTCGGCTCGGTCCTCGCCAAGCTGGACGATTTCCAAATCTGTGAATGGGCGACGGGGGCGGCGGAGGTGAAGGCGCGCTACGGTGGCACCAACACCGAGATCGGCGGCGCCATCGAATTCATCGACGGTCAGCCGGACTGGGCCGCGCACTATTTGCGCTGCGCGTGGGCGACGCCGTCGGGCGAAATCGAGCGGGAGACGTTCGAGATCATCATGGCCGATTTGCTGCAGGGGCTGGCGGGACGCTCGTGGGACGCGGTTTTTCTTGGCCAGCACGGGGCTATGCAAGTGGTCGGAATCGAGCATGCCGACGCTGAGATCATCCGGCGGGTGCGCGGCGTGATCGGCCGGACGCCGTTGGGCGTTTCGTTCGACCTGCATGCGAACATGACGCAGGAGCTGCTCGACCTCATCGACATCTCGGTGGGTTACAAATGCCACCCGCACACCGACATGGCGGTGACGGCGCAAAAGTGCCTTCGCCTGTTGCTGGATGTGGTCGACCGCCGCATCCGGCCGGTCGGCGTCCTCGTGCGCATGAATGCGGTTTTCAATACGATTAACGCGCGCACGACCGACGGTCCGATGGCCGAGGTGGGGGCGTATGCGCGGGGATTGGAGCTCGGCGGCCGGCTCCTGGACGTGAGCCCCTACCAGGGCTACGCCTATGTCGACCGCCCCTATATCACCGCGTCGGCGATCGTGTACTCCGACGGCGACCGGCCGGCGGCCGAGCGTGCGGCGCAAGCCCTCGTCGCGGAGATGAACCGCGTCCTCGACCGCTTGCTGGTGCGGCTGCCCTCTGCGAAAGAAAGTGTAGCGGAGGCGATCGCGCTGGCCCGCCAGGGCCGGGGTCCCGTCGCCGTGATCGATTTCGCGGACTATCCCGGCGCCGGAGCCAACGCCGACACGCCGGAATTACTGCGCACGCTCGTCGAGGCCAACCCGGACGTGCCGGCGGCCTTCGTTTATTTCTGGGACCCGGCGCTCGTGGCGAAGCTCGCGGACGCCGGGGTTGGTGCGACCGTCGAGGTGGCGCTCGGTGGGAGGTTGACCGACGCCTACGGCCCGCCCGTCAAGGTGAAGGTCACCATCGAGCGGTTCACCGACGGCCGGATTGTGCACGTCGGACCCGTTTATCACGGCATGGAGTTCAACTTCGGGCGGACGGTGGTGCTGCGCACGAACAATATCCGGATCGTGGTGGCGACCAACTGCCTGATGGCGATCGACCCGTCGTTTTTTGCGCTGCACGGCATCGACCTGCCTTCGCTGGGCGTGCTGGCCATCAAGGCCAAGAACCAGTTCCGGGCGGCTTTCACGGAAACTTTCCGCACGATGATCGATTCGGATATCCGGGGGCCCGTCATGCTCGATTTCAACCAACTGCCCTACAAGAATGGGCCGAAGACGATTTTCCCTTTCAACCGGGGCTCCGATGGCAGCACCGCCGGACGTGCTTCCTGACTCTCCGGACGAACGGCCGACCAACGTCCGCCGTCGCATCATCGCCGTCACGATGGCGATGGCGTTCATTCTGTATCTCGACCGCATCTGCCTGGCCGAGATCGTGAAATCGGCTTCGTTTCGAAACGATACCCACCTCACGCCGAGTCAAACCGGCACGCTGCTGGGGATCTTTTTCTTTTCCTATGCGATCTGCCAGCTGCCGACCGGCTGGATCAGCGACCGGCTGGGCCCGCGGCAGATGCTCACCGGTTACATCGTCATGTGGTCGCTGTTCACGGCGTTCACCGGCATGGTGACCTCGTTTCCGGCCCTGCTGGCGATGCGTCTGTTGTGTGCGGCGAGCGAAGCCGGCGCGTATCCGGCCAGCAATGCGGTGATCCGCTGTTGGATCCCGCTCAAGAATCGAGCCCGGGCCAATTCGCTCGTGCTCGTCGGCGGCCGGCTGGGCGGAACGCTGGCACCCTTTCTCACTGCGTGGATGGTCGCGTCGCTCGGCAGTTGGCGGCTCACGCTGTGGGTGGACGGCGCGGTCGGCTTGATCGTCGCCGCCGCGTATTGGTCGGTGGTGCGGAACCGTCCGGCGGACCATCCGGGGTGCAATGCCGCCGAGCGGGCGTTGATCGGCGAGCCCCCGGCCGGGACGCCTCCGGCGGCCCGTGAACTGGGCGGTATTTTCCGGGCACTGATGGTTAACCGCAACCTGTGGCTCTGCTCGCTGATGACCTGCCTCGTCGCGGTCGGCTCCGCCTTCCTAATTACTTGGTTGCCGACGTATCTCAAGGAGCAGCGACACGTGGAAGACCTGGCCGGCGGACGCATGGTCACGCTCGTTCTCGCGTGCGGCATGCTCGGCCAGTTGACCGGAGGATGGCTGGCGGATTTTGCCGCGCTCCGATTCGGGCTGAAATGGGGCCGCATTTTTGCCCTGAGCGTTCCTGGCGTGCTCGCGGGCTCGGGCTACATCGGGTGCCTGTTCGTCAACTCCGCCACCGGCATCATCGCCTGCTGCAGCCTCGTGGCCTTCGCCGCGGACATGGGCAATCCGGCGCTTTGGGCGGTGGCGCAGGAAACGGGCGGACGCGTCACCGGCATCGTTTTCGGCTGGCTCAACATGTGGAGCAACTTTGGTGCGGCCGCGATTTCCCTGCTCGTGCCGCTGTTGGTCGCCGCGGGCAAGACCAGTGAGGCGGGGCAGAATCTGGTGTTTAGCGTCTGTGCCGGCGCGCTTTTTATTTCCGCAGTGCTGCCCCTCGGCCTGGTTGCGATCCGGCCGCTGGTGTTCCGGGCCGTTGACGGTGCAAAAACGAGCTGACCTTTCGCCCTGCCCTCGGCCCGGGACTCCCATGGGACTGTGAAGGGTGGGTAAAAAGCCGCCGGTTTCATTTTCGGGCTGGGCGGGGTGGCTCCGTCGGAGGACAACGCGGGTATGAAAGGTGCCCCCACGCTCAAAAACACGCTGTTGCGGCCCACGGCGCATTCTTCCCGGGCTGGCGGGATTGTTCGCCGCGAGGCTGCCATGGGGAACTCGATGTCCGAGCTCGGAGTGCGACTCTGCGGGGTGGAAACCAGCCTCATCGGCTCGGGTGGAGATTTCAGCTTCCGGGGATCGAAACGGCGGCGGGTCGGGTTCGGCGACCTGCGGTAGATACGACCTGTTTGCGCAGCCCGCGCCCAAGTTCCTTGCAGGAGTGGAACGGGCGGGAACCGGCGCTAACTTGAACGGCTTTGATTGCCAACGAGGCCTTCTCGGCCGCGGTTTCTTCCTTCGTGAGGAAATTCTTTCGGATGCGCACGCCGTGGAGCCAGCCGGAGCCTCTCCAGGACGTGACGCCGTTTCGGTTTGAAACCGGCTCACGGCAAACTTCGTTTCGCTCCTGCTTAGGTTTCCCCGTCACGAGGTCGTGCTCGACGGGTTGAACCTTCGCGAACTGTGGGATCACCTCAACGACCGCGATCTCGCCAAGGTTTGGGAGCTATCCAAAAACATCCATCAACAAAGGTGGACGTGTTGCCACTCTCGTCGCCACTAACGCCACTTTTGGAAACGAAAAACCCGCTTCTCTTTTCAGAAAAGCGGGTTCTAAAACTGGCGGGATGGACGGGACTCGAACCCGCGACCTTCTGCGTGACAGGCAGACGCTCTAACCAACTGAGCTACCACCCCGTGAAACGGGAAAGGGAGCGGATCACAGAGCGAAAATCGCCACGGTCAAGAGCGAAAAGCGATGGCGATGCAAAGTGCCGGGAAAATCTCTCCCGCACTTGCAAAATCCTGCTCTGCCGGGGCTTTTGCGGCGGCGCTGGCCGGTGAACGAACCGCGGCATGCGGTGGCCGTTTACTTCGGCTGGATTTCTCCGGCGAGGCGCAGGAGGGCGTCGACGATCTTCGTCGCCGCGCCAATTTCCACCCGGTTCGTCCCCACCCAGGTTTCGTAGCCGCCGAGGGGGTGTTGGTCATCGGTGGGCAGGTAGCCGTAGTAGGCGTTGGCCAGCCCGATCGTGAACGCCTGCTTGAAGGGCGCTTTCGCCTTCAACTCCAGCCCGATGGCGGCGAAAGGTTCGGCCGGGATCGTCAGGATCGCCAGGTCGCCGATCCGGACCGCTTGCAGCGGAAAATCGACGAAGGCCGGCCCGGCGGCCTTCTGCATCACCCGGTTCGCATAGCTTCGCTCCTGCGGATGCCAGCCTTTCGTGCCCGCCGGCCGGGCCAGCACCTCTTTCGCGCGTGTCACCATCTCCGGCGTCGGCCGGCGCGAGGCCAGGCTGAGCTCCTCGTAGCGGGCATCGAGCGAAACCCAGTCCTGATGTTCGATCGTTTGATACGCCCGATAGACTTCCGCGGCGACGGCGTTCGCCACCTGGTGCATTTTCTCGAAAGGTGGCTGGCGGCTGGCCTTGCGGCGAAAATCGACGTTGTTGACGTCACCGCTCGTACCGTTGGCCAACATGCCGACGAAGGGCGGGGCGTCCTGGCGATCCACGCCCAGCAGTTCCCCGATTCGCTGGCAGAACACGCCGAAGTAGTCGGCCGAGACGACGCCGGCGGGCACGCCCCCGACGTAGTGCAACGAGTAAGAGGCGAGCAGCGCCAGCGGGCGTCCGTCCTTCGCCTGCACCGAGAGGATCGAGATTTGCGGATCCGTCGGGCCCGCCGGCTTGATCAGATCGGGCGAACCCGCCGGCGGATTCATCCGGACCTGGTCCACGCCGCCGAACGGGTTGTGGCGGTTGGCCTCCTCGCCGACGAACCAGCGGCGGTTGAACACCTGGCCGGGTTCCTGCCCGCGACCCCAGCCGATGCGCGCGGGCTCGAGTTGCGTGACCGCCCGCTGCACGGCGTCGGCGATGCGCTTGGCGATGAAATGCTGGTAGTCGGCCACGCGGCCGACGGTCGGGCGGCCGGTGACGGGATCCATGACTTGTTTGGGCTCCACCGCGCCGCCGTTGGGCCCCATCGAAATCTCGGTGCCGGCCGAGCCGGCGGAATGCGTGTGCGTGGCCGCGATGAGCACGTGGGCGCGGTCGAGACCGGTGAGCTGCTGCGTCAGGCGCTTGGCCTCGTCGCAAACTTCCTTGGGCAGCCCGATGCTGTCGCACACGACGAGCGCGAGGCGTTGCGCGCCGTCGTCGAGCACGAGCGCCCGCACGTGCAGGTTGTCGTGGATGTGCTTGATGCCGGTCGGGCTGAAGCCGCCGATGATCAACTGGCCGATCTCGGGCGTGATGTCGCTGACGGCCGCGCCCGCCCGGAATAGGCGCGATTCGGTTGGGCTATTGGCGGCGGCCGCGGGATGCGCTATCCACGCCAGCAGCGTGAGGCCAAGGACGAGCGGTGCGAGTCGGGGCAGGCGAGTGAAGGAGAACGAAGTCGACATGGGAAAAAGGGGACGGGGTGACGGTTTCTAGGTGGGCGCGGGAGCCACGGCAAACTCGATTCGTGATCTTCCGCAGCGGCACTTCGTCTTCCTGCAGGCCTGACCTGATCTTCAAACTGTCGTCGGTAGGGCTTACGATTGGAAGAGCTTGGATCGCGTCTTCGCGAATTTCCCTTGTCCGTCGCGGCCGGCGTGGGTAGCCGTGCAGCGTGGGTTTGCGGTGGTAGCTCAGCTGGATAGAGCAGCGGTTTTCTAAACCGCCGGTCGGGTGTTCGAGTCACCTCCACCGCGCCATACTTCGCTCGACCGGCGTTGCCGGTCGAGCTTCGTATGGCACGCCAGACTACTGGGAGCTTCGGACGGGGATTTCTCTCGCGAAGTATGCCCTGTGCTTTAGCGGAGGAAGGCGGAATCGCCGACCGCGCTGCACACCGTTTACCTGCTCGAGGGCGAAGATGATCCGTCCAGGCGCTACGTCGGGGTTTCGGATGACTTGAAGAAACGGTTATCCGACCACAACGCCGGTAAATCAAAGCACACGGCTGCCGGCAGACCCTGGCGTCTTGTGCCCTATGTCGCCCTTCGTGAGCGCGAAAAGGCGCTGTCGTTTGAGCGTTACTTGAAGGTCGGTTCCGGCCATGCCTTTGCGCGGCGTCATTTCTGAGGTTGAACTACTTTTATGGTTAAAATCACCGGCGAATACCAGGGCGACCTGCATTGCAGCGCGCGCCACGAACCCTCGGGCACCACGCTTGCCACCGATGCCCCCAAGGACAATCAGGGCCGCGGCGAGGCGTTTTCGCCCACGGACCTCGTCGCCACGTCGTTCGGCTCCTGCATCGCCACCACGATGGCCATCGTCGCGCGGAAGCACGGCGTCGAACTCCGCGGGCTGCGCTTCGAGGTGACCAAGGAAATGTCCACAGACGCGCCGCGCCGGATCGTGCGCCTCGCTACGCAACTCTGGATGCCGATTCCGGAGTCCCACCCGCAGGCCCGCCTGCTCGCCGACATCGCGCAAAACTGTCCGGTCCACCACAGCCTGCATCCCTCGGTCGACAAACCGGTCGTCTTCCACTGGCCGGAAAAATGACCGGCGCGCGGGGCGCTACTTTCCGGCCCAGCGGTAGGTCGTGTTGAAGATCAGCTGGGTGCGCGTGGAGACGAAGACGCGCACCTTCAGGCGGCCGCCCTGCGCATCGGTCGGGGTGGCCTTGCCCTCGATCGGGCGCTCGGTGCCGTCGCTGCGCACGCCGCGGCCCTTGAAGTCGATCGCCTCGCCGCGGGCGAGCGTGCGGAGCTGGTCGTCGGAAACCTCGATGTGCAGGCGGCCGGCCTCGTTGAAAAAAAAGTAGGGGAAGACGTTCGCGGCGTAGCTCGACTCGTAGGTGCCGCCGTGGCGGACAAACGCGGGCATCGTCAGTGAGACGCGGCCAACGTAGATGGAGGTTTTCGAGGGCGCCACCTCCACCCGGGAGAAGGCCGCGAGCGGTGGGTTCTCCGTGGCGGCCCGGCCGGCGGCCGGGGCGACAACGGAGAGCAGGACGGCGAGCCAGGGGCGCAACATGGCGCGACTGTGCGACCCCGCCGCGACGCCGCAAGAACGGAGCCCGCCCGCCGCAGCCTCACCCCCCGCCGTTTTTCCCATTGCGCGCCGCGGGACCGCGCCGTCATCTCTTGCCGCTATGGCCAAGCCTTCCCATGCGACCTGGGGCGGACGGTTCACCACCGGCCCCGCGGAGTTGATGCTGCAGTTCAGCGAGTCCGTCTCGTTCGACCGCCGCCTCGCGCCCTTTGACGTGGCGGGAAGCAAGGCCCACTCGGCGATGCTGGCCCATGTCGGGCTCATCACCGCGAAGGAGCGCGGTGCGATTCACGCGGGGCTCGATGCGATCCTGGTCGAGATCGAGGCCGGCAAGTTCACTTGGGACACCAAGCTCGAGGATGTGCACATGAACATCGAGCAGGCGCTGACCAAGCGGGTGCCGGCGGCCGCGAAGCTGCACACGGCACGGAGCCGCAACGACCAGATCGCGACCGACATGCGGCTGTTCTTCAAACACGCCTGCGGCGTGCTGCAGGAAAAGGTGCTCGGGGCGGAGCGCGCGCTGCTGGCGGTGGCCGCGGCGAATCGCGACGTGCTGATCCCGGGCTATACGCACCTGCAGCGGGCGCAACCGGTGTATTTCGCCCATCACTTGTTCGCGTGGCTGGAAATGCTGGAGCGCGACCGGGCGCGGTTTGCGGACGTCGCGACGCACGCCAACTGGTGTCCGCTCGGCGCGGGCGCGATCGCGGGGACGACGCTGCCCATCGACCGCGAGTTCACGGCGCGGGCGCTCGGGTTTGTCGACGCGAAGGGCCGGCCGCAGGTCACGCAAAACTCGATGGACACCGTGGCGGACCGCGACGTGTTCATCGAATTCGCCGGGGCGTGCGCGCTGTTCGGCGTCCATCTTTCGCGCATCGCGGAGGACCTGATTCTCTGGAGCAGCGCCGAGTTCAAATTCGTGGAGCTGCCCGATGCGTTCTGCACCGGATCGTCGCTGATGCCGCAGAAGAAGAACCCCGACTCGTGCGAATTGCTGCGCGGCAAATCGGCGCGGTTGCAGGGCAACCTGCACACGCTGCTGACGCTGACGAAGGGGTTGCCGCTGACCTACAATCGCGACCTGCAGGAGGACAAGCCGCCGGTGTTCGACAGCTTCGACCAGGCCGCGCTGTGCGCCGATGTGCTGGCCGGCACCCTCGGCGGCCTGAGTGTGCATCGCGACCGGTGTGCGGCGGCCGTGGCCGATCCCGCGCTGCTGGCGACGGATCTGGCCGACTATCTCGTCCTGCAGGGCGTCGCGTTTCGCGACGCGCATCACGCCGTGGGCGCGGTGGTGCGGCTGGCGGAGAAAAAGCAGGTGCCACTCAACCGGCTCTCGACCGACGACGTGTGCGGCGTGCACGCCGCCTTTGGGGCGGACTGGGCGGACGTCTTCGATCTCAAGCGGGCCCTGGCGAACCGCACCGGCACCGGCATGCCCGGGCCGAAGCAGGTGGCGAAGCAGTTCGCGCGGTGGCAGAAAGCGCTCAAGTGAGCGGTCGCGGACACGCGAAACGAGGCGGATAGTGGAAACGAACGTGACTGCGGTTCGACGGCTAGTACTGCAGTGGACGCGTTCCCGATAATTTCGCCCTTCGCCATCCACCCATGCCCAAGGTCCGCATCCTCTCCGACCGCGTTGCCAATCAGATCGCCGCGGGCGAGGTGATCGAGCGGCCGGCGGCGGTCGTGAAGGAACTGGTCGAGAACGCGCTCGATGCCGGGGCGACGCGCATCGAGGTCGAGTTTCGTCATGGCGGGCGCTCGTTGATGAGCGTGGAGGACAACGGCCACGGCATGGCGCGCGACGATGCGCTGCTTGCGCTCGAGCGCCACGCCACGAGCAAGATCCGGGAGGCGGACGATCTCGACCGGCTCGCGAGTTACGGCTTCCGCGGCGAGGCGATGCCGTCGATTGCCAGCGTGTCGCGCTTCCTGCTGCAGACGCGGGAGGCGGGCAGCGACACGGGAACGGAGATCCTCGTGAATGGTGGAAAGTTCGTGCACGTGCGCGAATGCGGCCGGCCGGTCGGCACGCGGATGGAGGTCACGCACCTGTTCAATTCGTTGCCGGCGCGGCGCAAATTCCTCAAGACGGACCAGACGGAGGCGGCGCACATCGTGCAGTGCGTGCGGCTTTACGCGCTGGCGTGTCCGCACACGGCCTTCACCCTGGTCGAGGACGGGCGGGTCATTTTCCGCTCGCCGGAGTGCTCGACACTCGCGGACCGCATCGGGGAAATTTTTGGCCGGCAGATCGCCGAGGCTCTGGTGCCGCTGGAAGCGGTGGAGCCCGGGCTGCGGCTCAGCGGGCTGATTGGCCGGCCGGGGGTGGGGCGGGCGACGCGGCACGAGATGATCGTCTTCGTCAATGCGCGGCCGGTCGACAGCCGCACGCTCAACTATGCGCTGATCGAGAGTTACCACGAATCGCTGCCGAAGGGGCGTTACCCGCTGGCGTTCGTTTTCTTCGAGTGCGATCCGGCGGCGGTCGACGTCAACGTGCATCCCGCCAAGCGCGAAGTGCGCTTTCGCAGTGAGCCGCAGGTGAGAGGCTTTGTGATTCGCGCAGTGTTGCAGCGGTTGCGGGAGCTGAGTGGTCCCGCGGCGGGGCTGACGGAAACCCGCCCACCGCCGGTCGATTTTCGGGCGCCGGCTGCCGCTGCCGGATGGGCGGCCCTCCCCGCACTTTCGCGCGCCGACCTTGGCACGCTGTCTGCGACGCCCGCCACGCCGAGGGGGCCGGAACGGCCGTCCCCGGCATCGGTGCCGCTGTCCGCGCCGGCGCCGATCCCCTCCGCTTCCGGCCGCCCGCCGCCGGCGGGCGTCGTGCCACTGGCGCCGTCGTGGCGTTATGTGGGGCTCGCCCACGGGAACTATGTGCTTTTCGAAACCGCCGCCGGGCTGGTCCTGCTCGACCGCCGGGCGGCGCACGAGCGCATCTGGTTCGAGCGGTTGCGCGAGCAGTTTGCCGCCGGCGCGGTGCCGAGCCAGCGCCTCTTGTTGCCGCTGCCCCTGGAACTGGATGCGATCGCGACGGCGCTGTTGCTCGACCGGCGGAAATTTCTCCACGCCCACGGTTTCGAAGTGGCGGAATTCGGCCGGAATTTTTTTCGGATCGAGGCGGTGCCGGCTTGGATGGAGCCCGCCGATGCCGAGCCGTTTCTGCGGGACCTGCTCGGCGCCTTTCGCGACGGACGGATGCCGGACGGCGACGTCGAACTTGCGCGCGAGGAACTGGCCCGGCTCGCGGCGGCGAAGGCGGTGCGGTTGCCCGCGACGGCCACCGAGGGCGAGTTGCGGACGCTGGTGGGACAACTTTTTGCGACGCGGACGCCGCTGACCAGTCCGGCGGGCCGCCCGACCTACATCGAGTTGAACCACGGCGAGTTGGCGCGACGGTTTCAGAAATAGCGGCCAGCCCCTCTGGTCCGGGCTGTTCCGCCGGTCGAATGTGCCGATAAGATTGGCATATCCTGCGCTCGCTCTGGCGAGGGCGGCGGGCTTTAATCCATCCACCTATTCAAATGCCGAGCGCGCGCCCATCCCGTCTCTCCTCACCTTCGATTCCCGCCGTGGCAGACAGTCCGGCTTCGGGCGGGAGCACGGCCCCGTTTCAACCGTTTGCGATCCACCATACCAACCCGTCGAATGACCAGCCGGTGGACGTCTTGCGGTCGCTCATTCAGCGGCACCTCGTCTCGACGCTGGCCCGCCACATGGGATCGGCCACGCCCCGCGACTGGTGGGTGGCGACGGCGCTCGCGGTGCGCGATACGATTCACGAGCGGATGATCGCGACGCAGGTGGTGCACAACCGCGAGAACGTCCGGCGGCTCTACTATTTCTCGCTGGAATATCTGATGGGCGGGCTGTTTGGGAACAACCTGCTCGCGACCGATCTGTTCGCCCCGGCCAAGAGTGCACTCGAGTCGCTTGGGCAGAACTTCGAAACGATCCGGGACGCCGAGGTCGACATGGGTCTCGGGAATGGCGGCCTCGGCCGGCTGGCGGCCTGCTTCCTCGATTCGCTCGCGACGCTCGACTACCCGGCGCTGGGCTACGGGATCTATTACGAGTTCGGTCTCTTCAAGCAGGCGTTCGTCAACGGCAACCAGGTCGAGCATCCGGACAACTGGAACGTGTTCGGCGATCCCTGGGAGGTGGTGCGGCCCGAATACACCCAGCCGGTGCAACTCTACGGACGGGTGGAAAACGTCTTCGACGACCGGGGCAACTACCGGCCGTGCTGGGTGGAGACGAAGACGCTGCTCGGCGTGCCGCACGACATCCCGGTGGCCGGATTTGGCACGACGACGGTCAACCTGCTCCGCCTCTGGGCCTCGAAGGCCAACGAAGACTTCGACCTCGCGGCGTTCAACAGCGGGGGCTACGTCGACGCCGTGCGGGAAAAGGCCGTGGGCGAGACCGTGTCAAAGGTCCTGTATCCGAACGACAAGACCGAGAACGGCAAGGAACTGCGCCTCGTGCAGCAGTACTTTTTCGTGTCCTGCTCGCTGCGGGACATCATCCGCCGCCATGTGCGTACCCCGGGCAACACGTGGGGGAACTTCGCGGACAAGGTGGTGGTGCAGCTCAACGACACGCATCCGGCCATTGCGATCGTGGAACTCATGCGCATCCTGCTCGACGAGCACGATCTCACCTGGGATGCGGCGTGGGCCATCGTCACCCGGACCTTCGGCTACACGAATCACACGCTCATGCCCGAGGCCTTGGAGAAGTGGGGCGTGCGGCTGTTCGAACGCGTGCTGCCGCGCCATCTCCAGATCATCTACGACATGAACTCGCGGCTCATGCAGACCGTCGAGGCGAAGTGGCCGGGCGACGATGCCAAAAAGCGCGCCTGTTCCCTCATTGAGGAGAACGGGCACAAGATGGTGCGCATGGCCAACCTTGCGGTCGTCGGCTCCCATGCGGTGAACGGGGTCGCCGCGCTGCACACGGCCCTGCTGAGGAAACAGCTCTTTCCCGAGTTCGACGCCCTCTATCCGGGAAAATTCCAGAACAAGACGAACGGCATCACCCCCCGGCGCTGGCTGCTCAAGAGCAACCCGCGATTGTCGGCGCTCATCATCCAGAAGCTCGGCTCCGCCGCCTGGGCCCGGGATCTGGACCTGTTGCGCGGGCTCGAGAAGTTCGCCGGCAACGCCGCTTTCCAGCGCGAATTCATGGCCATCAAGCGCGCCAACAAGGTCGACCTCGCCGCGACCATCCGGACGGAATGCGGCTTCGAGGTTTCGCCTGACGCCCTGTTCGACGTGCAGGTGAAGCGGCTCCACGAATACAAGCGGCAGCACCTGAACCTGCTGCACATCATCGCGCTCTACCGGCGGCTGCTGCAGCAGCCGGAACTCGACATGGTGCCGCGCGTTTTCATTTTCGCGGCGAAAGCCGCGCCCGGCTACGATCTCGCGAAAAACATCATCCGCGCGATCAATGTCATCGGCGCCCGGATCAATGCGGACACGCGCATCAACGGCAAACTCAAGGTCGCATTCCTGCCCAACTACCGGGTGTCGCTGGCGGAGAAGATCATTCCCGCCGCGGACCTTTCCGAACAGATCTCGACCGCGGGCAAGGAGGCTTCCGGCACCGGCAACATGAAGCTGGCGCTCAATGGTGCGCTGACCATCGGCACGCTCGACGGCGCCAATGTCGAGATTCAGGAGGAGGTCGGGCCGGAGAACATTTTCATCTTCGGCATGACGGTCGACGAAGTCGATGCCCTGCGGTCCCGGGGTTACGATCCACGGGACTATTATCAGCGGGACGAGGAACTCCGGGCGGTCATCGACTGGCTGGGCAGCGACTACTTCACGCCCGGCGAGCACGGTTCCTTTCGCGCCGTGCACGACAGCCTGCTGCATGGCGGCGATCCCTACATGGTCCTCGCGGACTTCCGCGCCTACAGCGACTGCCAGGCGCGGATCGACGCCGCTTATCGCGATCCCGCCAGATGGGCGGAAATGGCGATTCTCAACGCGGCGCGCATGGGCAAGTTTTCCAGCGACCGGACGATTCGGGAATACGCCCGCGACATTTGGAATCTTACTCCCGTGTCCGTGGCTTGAAGCGGCCGGAGCAAGGGGCGCGACTCAAACCGGCCGTGACACGGAAGCTGCTTTGGCCGGCTGTGCTGGGGCTGGCGCTGCAAACGTGCGCGCTCTCCGCCGCGGAGTGGCCGCTGCCGCCGCTCGGCGGCGAGAGCGGCACGGCGCCGGTTAGGATATTGATTAAGCGCCGGCTTTTTCGCAGCGTCGGCCGCGTTTTGCCCTGAACTTCGTGCACTGAAATGAATCTTCCCCGACTCCTTCTCGCGCTCGCCGCCGGTTTGCTCGCCGCGGCGGCTGGCCGGGCGGCCGCCGCCATCAATTTTTCGCCGGCCATCGTTTTCGATTTCGGCGGAAAGTTTGACCGGTCGTTCAACCAGTCGGCCAGCGAGGGAGCGGAAAAATTCAAAAAAGACACGGGCATCGCCTACCGGGAGTTCGAGATCACGAATGCCGCCCAGCGCGACCAGGCGATGGCCCAGTTCGCCCGGCGCGGCGCGAGCATCATCGTCGCGATCGGCTTTACCCAGGCCTCCGCGGTCGAGAAGGCGGCGAAGCAGTTTCCCAACGTGAAGTTCACCCTCGTCGATGCGGTGGTCGATCTGCCGAACGTGCAATCGGTGATTTTTCGGGAACAGGAATCTTCGTTTTTGTGCGGCATGGCGGCGGCGATGGCTTCGAAGGCCGGCAAGGTCGGTTTCGTTGGCGGCATGGACATTCCACTGATCCGCAAGTTCGCCCTGGGGTATATCGAGGGCGTGCATTTCGTGAACCCGGCGGCCGAGGTGTTTCAAAACATGACGGGCACGACACCCGCCGCGTGGGGCGATCCGACCAAGGGCGCGGAACTGGCCAAGAGCCAGTTTGGCCGCGGCGCCGAGGTGATTTTCCACGCCGCCGGTGCGACGGGCATCGGCGTGATGCAAGCGGCGAAGGACGGGGGTAAACTCAGCATCGGTTGCGACAGCAACCAGAACTACCTCCATCCGGGCAGCGTGCTCACCTCGGCGGTGAAACGCGTGGACGTGGCCGTCTACAACGCCTTCATGGCGGCGAAGGAAGGCAACTGGCGGGCCGGCCAGATGGTGCTCGGACTTAAGGAGGAGGGCGTCGATTACTCGCTCGACGCACACAACCGCGGGCTGATCACGCCGGAGATGGAGGCGAAGCTCAACGCGGCGAAGGCGGACATCATCAGCGGCAAGCTGAAGGTCTCGGAATACAAGTCGCCGTGACCCGGCGGGTCGTGGCGGCTTGACGGACAACGCGCCGCGGATCTGTGCGGCGGGTGTGGAGACGGATTGCAGAGCGGACGGCGATCGTGTCGAGTCGCACCCGTTCGTGGCTGAACCACCCAAAGTCCCTCCGCCCGCACTCGAGTTGCGCGGCATCGACAAGCGCTTCGGTGCGGTGCACGCGAACCGGGCGATCTCGCTCGTTGTCGGGCGGGGCAGCGTCCACGGGCTCGTCGGGGAAAATGGCGCGGGCAAGTCCACGCTGATGAACATCGTCTACGGGTTCCACCGCGCGGATGCGGGGGAGATTTTCGTGGGTGGCCGGCGGATCGAGGTGCATTCGCCGCAGGACGCGATCGCCGCCGGGATCGGGATGGTGCACCAGCACTTCATGCTGGTGGAGAATTTCACCGTGCTGGAGAACGTGATCCTCGGCGTGGAGGGCGGCGCCCGGCTGGCCGGCGGACTGGCCCGGGCGCGCGGCGAGCTGGAAAAGCTGGCGCGCGACTACGGGCTGGAGGTGCCGCTCGATGCCGTGGTCGGGGAACTGTCCGTCGGATTGCAACAACGGGTTGAAATTTTGAAGGCTTTGTACCGCCGCGCGGCGGTGCTCATCCTCGACGAACCGACCGCCGTGCTCACGCCGCAGGAGGCGGATGCGCTTTTCCAAATGCTCCGCCGGCTGCGCGCCGAAGGAAAATCGGTCGTGCTCGTCACGCACAAGCTCCGCGAGATCATGGCCATCACCGACCGTGTCACCGTGATGCGGCAGGGCGCCGTGGTCGGCGAAGTCGCGACGGCCGCGACCTCGCCCCGCGAGCTGGCGGAAAAGATGGTCGGCCGGGCGGTGCTGTTACGGGTCGACAAGGCGCCGGCGCGGCCGGGTGAAACCCTGTTGGCGGTGCGCGATCTCGAGGTGCGGGACCGGCTCGGCGTCGCGCGGGTGAAGCAGGCCAGCTTCGACCTGCGCGCGGGTGAGATCGTGGGCATCGCCGGGGTATCCGGCAACGGCCAGTCCGAGTTGCTTGAGGCGCTGGCCGGCATTCGCGCGCCGTCGCGCGGCTCCATTTTGCTGGCGGGCCACGACCTCGTGGCGGAACAACTCGATCCGCGGGCGCGCCGCCGGCTCGGGCTCGCCCATGTGCCCGAAGACCGGCTGCGGATGGGCGTGGTGGCGGATTTTTCGGCGGAGGCCAACGCGATCCTCGGCTATCATGATCGCCCGGCCTACCGCAGTCGCGGCGGATGGCTGCGTGCGGCGGCGATCCGGGCCGAGTGCGAAAAGAAGATGGCGGCGTACGATGTGCGCCCGGCATTGCCCGGGTTGCGCATCACGGCGTTCTCGGGCGGCAACCAGCAAAAGCTCGTGCTTGCGCGCGAAATCGACTGCGACCCGCGCGTGTTGCTGATCGGCCAACCGACGCGCGGCGTGGATATCGGCGCGATCGAGTTCATTCACCAGCGCCTCGTGGCACTGCGCGACGCGGGGAAGGCGTTGCTCCTGGTGTCGGTCGACCTCGAGGAAATCCTCGCGCTCGCCGACCGGATCCTGGTGATGGCCGGCGGAGAGATGGTCGGCGAGCTGGCCCGCGCCGAGGCGACCGATGAAAAGATCGGGCTGATGATGGCGGGTGTGAAAGGGGAGGAGCCCGCGTGAGCGCGCCGGCGAAGCTCCCGCGTTGGGCGGAGGTCGGGCTGCTACCG
This sequence comes from Opitutia bacterium, assembly GCA_947474935.1. Taxonomy (GTDB): domain Bacteria; phylum Verrucomicrobiota; class Verrucomicrobiia; order Opitutales; family Opitutaceae; genus ER46. The sequence continues at coordinate 59,050 of CANJKL010000019.1, read as the reverse complement.
GTGCTCAACCTCATCGTTGCGCTCGTGCTGTCCGGCGCGCTCGTGCGGCTGCTGGGCGAGAGTCCCTGGACGGCGCTCAAACTCATGGTCGCCGGTTCGCTCGGTTCGCAGGACGGCATCGGCTACACGCTCTACTACGCGACAAACTTCATTTTCACGGGTCTGGCGGTGGCGGTCGCGTATCATGCCGGGCTTTTCAACATCGGGGCCGAAGGCCAGGCCTACATCGGAGGACTCGGGGTGGGGCTGGTCGCGCTTTGGCTCGGTAACGCGCCGGCGTGGGTCGTGCTGCCGGCGGCCGTGCTGGCGGGGGCGGTTTTCGGAGCGGGCTGGGCCTTGTTGCCGGCCTGGCTGCAGGCGAGGCGTGGCAGTCACATCGTCATCACGACGATCATGGCCAACTTCATCGCGTCGGCGTTGATGACCTACCTGCTCGTCAACGTGCTGATCAAACCCGGCCAGCAATCGCCGGAGACGCGCGAGTTCGGCGCCAACGCCTTCATGCCCCCGATCCACGAGTTGCTGGCGAAAGTCGGGATCAATTTCGCGTCGACCCCGTTCAATGCCGCCTTCGGGCTGGCGCTCGTGGCGTTGGTTTGGGTGTGGGTTTTCATCTGGCGCACGCGGTGGGGCTACGCGCTGCGCGTGGCGGGCGGGAACGCCGCGGCCGCGGTCTACGCCGGTATCGCGCCGCCGCGCGTCATCCTCGGTGCAATGCTGCTTTCCGGCGCGCTCGCCGGTTGTCTCGGGCTCAACGAGCTGCTCGGTTCGCAGCACCGGATCCTGATCGATTTTCCGGGCGGGGCGGGGTTCGTCGGCATCGCCGTCGCACTCATGGGCCGCAACCATCCGGCCGGCATCCTGCTTGCGGCAGTGTTGTTCGGTGCGCTCTATCAGGGCGGCTCCCAGCTCTCCTTCGACATGCCGCGGATCAACCGCGACATGGTCGTTGTGATTCAGGGGCTCGTGATTCTCCTGTGCGGGGCGATGGGAAATGTTTTCCGTGCCCCGCTGACGGCGGCATGGGCGCGTTTCAGCCGGAAAGGAGAGGCGAACTAACGTGGAGACCTACACGCTCCTCGTCCTGTTGGTCGCCGCGACGATCCGGGTGGCAACGCCGCTGCTCCTCGCCGCGCTGGCCGGCATGTTTTCGGAGCGGGCGGGCGTCATCGATCTCGGGCTTGAGGGAAAAATGCTCGGTGCGGCATTTGCCTCGGCCGCGGTTTCGGCCGTCTCCGGCTCGGCGTGGCTCGGCTTGGGTGCGGGCATTGCGACGGCGGTGTTGCTCGCCCTTCTGATCGGCTTCGCCTGCATCACCCATCGCGGCAACCAGGTCGTGGCCGGCATGGCCATCACGATCATGGTGGCCGGCCTCGGGCCGACGCTGGCGCTGGCCTGGTTTAACCTCGGCGGGCAGACCCCGCAGCTCGACGGGCCGGCGCAGCGCTTCACCGGCCTGGTGTGGCCGTGGGCCCAACCCGCGCGCGAGCAGCCGTTGCCCGGGTTGCTCTACGCGGAGCTGCTGAGCGGACATAATCTCCTCGTGTATTTCGCGGCGGCCCTGGTGCCATTCAGCGCCTGGTTGCTTTACCGGACGCGATTTGGTCTGCGGCTGCGCGCGGTGGGAGAGAACCCGCACGCGGTCGAAACCGCCGGCATTTCCGTCAACGGGCTCCGCTACCAGGCGGTCATCCTCTCTGGGGTGCTGTGCGGCGTCGCGGGCGCGTATCTCTCGACGGCGGCGAGCGCCGGATTCACGCGCGACATGACAGCCGGCAAGGGCTACCTGGCGCTGGCGGCGTTGATTTTCGGGAAATGGAAACCCTATCCGACGCTGGGCGCCTGCCTGCTGTTTGCGTTCACCGATGCGCTGGCCGTGCGTCTGCAGGGCGTGGCGTTGCCGCTGGTCGGAGTGATTCCAGTGCAATTCATCCTCGCGCTGCCCTACGCGCTGACCGTGCTGCTGCTCGCGGGCTTCGTCGGCAAGGCCGTCGCGCCGTGCGCGATCGGCGTGCCCTACGAAAAGGAGAAGTAGCGGACTTTCTCCCCAGCGGCGGGCCGGTTCACAGGGGTGGAGGGGCAGTTCATCCGGAAGCTAAAGATGTAAACGAAGAGATGACAAAGCGGGATGGAGAGGAGTCGGGCGGGAGGGTTGGGGAGCGCGATGCGGGTGGGATTGGCTTGAAACGGGCCGGGGATTTGCGCTGGGTGGTCCGCGATGACCTTGCAAGACCGCCTGGCGAAATACCTTGGAAAAACCCCCGACACGGCCCGCGCGGTTTTCGTCGCGCGGAACGCGACGGTCATCGGCGATGTGACGCTCGGGGTCCTGAGCAGCGTGTGGTATGGCGCGGTGCTGCGCGGCGACATCAATTCGATCGTCATCGGCGAGGGCACCAACGTGCAGGATGGGGCCATCGTGCACCTGGCCGACAACTTGGGCGTGCGCGTGGGCAACTACACCACCATCGGCCACGCCGCGATCATCCACGCCTGTGACGTGGGCAACGAGTGCCTGATCGGCATGGGCGCGACGGTGCTCGACGGGGCCCAGATCGGCGACCACTGCATCGTCGGCGCGAACACGCTGGTGACGCAGCGTTTCATCGCGCCGCCCGGATCGATGATTCTCGGGTCGCCGGGTAAAGTGGTGCGGGCGCTGACGGCAGCGGAGCTCGCAAGCCTGCGGCCTTGGGCGGAGAAGTATATCGAAACGGGACGGGCTCACGCGGCACGGAAGTGAGACCCGGACGGGGTGCGCCTCGCTGCTGAATCCGCCTAGCGTTCCAGGGTCAGGAAAGTATAGCGAAAATTGGCGTCCGCACTTTCGCGGCGGGCAGTCTCGCGCCAGGCGGGTTGCCGCCACTCCGGGAAAAACCGGTCGCCGGCGATCTCGGCGTGAATGAGCGTGAGGTGAAGCCGCAGCGGGCGGGTTAACGCGAACGTTTCCTCGAAAATGCGCTGGCCGCCGCAGAGGTAGATTTCGCCTGGCAGCGCCTCGGCGCGGGCGAGCGCATCCGGCAACGTCGCGGCCACCTGCACGCCCGGCTGTTCGAGCTCCCGCCGGCGGGTGACGACGACTGGGCGGCGGCCCGCGGCCCGGGCCCCCGGCCAGGTCTCATAGCAAATCCGGCCGAGCACGCAGATGTGGCCGGCGGTTGCCCGGTGGAAAAACGCCATGTCTTCCGGAATCCGCCAAGGCAGCCGGCCGTTCCGGCCGATCACACGGTTTTCGGAACAGGCGGCGATGAGGTTGAGCGTCTTGCCCATCACGCGCGGTTGTGGGCGGCGCGATGGACGGAAGCGAGCGAAAGCGCCGGCAACGGCGCGGTCCACCGCGTGTGGCGTTGCCAACGCGGCGGCGGCGTCTTGTGCTCGGGGTCATGATCATCGGCGTGCCCCGCGAAATCAAAATCGGTGAAACGAGAGTTTCGATGACGCCCAGCCTTTGCCGGCGCTGCGTGTCGATGGGCGCGAAGGTGTTGGTGCAGAAATCGGCGGGGCACACGGCGGGCTTCACGGATGCGGAGTATCGCGCGGCCGGGGCGACCCTTGTGACGGAGGCGGGGCGGGTGTGGCGTGCGGCGGATCTGGTCCTCAAGGTCAAGGAGCCGCTCCCGGCGGAGTACGGTCTGCTGCAGGAAGGGCAAACGCTCTTTACCTACCTGCACTTGGCGGCTGGCCCGGAGCTGACGAAGGTGCTGATGAAAAAGCGCATTCTCGGCATCGCCTATGAAACCGTCGAGGGCGCGGACCGCAGTTTCCCGTTGTTGAAACCCATGTCGCAGATCGCCGGCCGGCTCTCGATCCAGATCGGCGCCTATTTCCTGCAGTCGCAACACGGCGGATCAGGCGTGCTGCTCGGCGGGATTCCCGGGACGATGCCGGGCCATGTCGTGGTGGTGGGCGCGGGCAATTCCGGGGCGCAGGCAGTGCAGATGGCGGCCGGCATGGGCGCCCGGGTGACGGTGCTCGACCTCGATACGCGCAAACTCGAGGCGCTCGATGGTGAGTATCGGGGGCGCGTGGTGACGTTGATGTCGAACCCGGCCAATGTTGAAGCGGAGGTCGCCGACGCGGATTTGCTGATCGGGGCGGTGCTGATCCCGGCGGCGAAGGCGCCGACGGTGGTGACGAGGAAGATGGTCGCACGGATGCGGCCCGGCAGCGTGATCGTGGATATCGCGATCGACCAGGGCGGCTGTATCGAGAGCATCCGGTCGACGTCGCACGAACGCCCGGTCTATACCGAGCACGGGGTGATTCACTACGCGGTGCCGAACATGCCGGCGCTGGTGGGGCGGACTTCGACGTTGGGGCTCACGCAGGCGACGGAGCCTTATGTGGCGCTGCTGGTGCGCAACGGCGTGAAGCGGGCCCTGCTGGAGCACGAAGGGCTGGCGCGCGGCGTGAACACGGACGGCGGCCGGATCACGAACGAAGCGGTCGCGAAGGCGCTCGGTTACCAGTAGCCACCGCCGGGCGGGAAACTTCGCGCTGGCGGCTACGGTGCCTTGCGGGGCAGGAGCAGCGGACGCGTCGGCGCGTTCTTTTTCTCGAAATATTTTTTCAAGATGGCGCTGGCGATCGGGCCGGCATTGGTGCCGCCGTAGAAATCTTCGCCGATCGTGTCGCCGACGACGACTACCGCCATCGCAATTTCCGGCTTTTCCGCGGGGGCGAAGCAGATGAACCAAGCAAGGTTGATATTGCCGGTCTTGCCCTCCTTGGTGATCCGCAATTGCGCGGTGCCCGTTTTCCCTGCGACGGAAACGCCGGGAACTTTGTAGGCGGCCAGATTCAGCGTGCGTCCGCTGCCTTTGGGAAAGGCCACGGTTCCGACCATGCCTTGGACCAGTGCAGCGCGCTGTTCCGGCGTCAGGCCGATCGGTTCCGTGTGCTGGGGTTTCGCCTGCGGATCGTGAATCAGTGTGGGTTGGGTGAATACTTCGCCGCGGGCCACGGCGGCGGTGAAGCATGCCATTTGCAGTGGGGTGACCAGGACGTAGCCCTGCCCGATCGCGGTGTTGGCCGTATCGCCGGGCACCCATTTGCCATCCCGCTCTCGTTGTTTCCACGCCGGGTCGGGAATGATCATGCGGCGCTGTTCATTGGGCAGCTCGATCCCGGTCGGCCGGTCGAGCCGGAAGCGCCGGCCCTCGGCGGCCAGGACGCTGGGGGTCATGAGTTCTCCGGCTTTATAGTAGTAGATGTCGCAGCTCATCGCGATCGCATCACGCAGCAGGACGTCGCCATGGTGACCATGGCCGACATCGCAGGGGTAGGAGCGGTTGCCGACCATGTAGTGGCCGTCGCAAAAAACGATGGGTTGGTCGGGCCTGAGGGTGCCGTGGCGGAGGCCCGCGATCGTCGTCAGGATCTTGAAGGTCGAACCCGGGGGGTAAAATCCATTCAGGGCCAGATTCGTCCACGATCCCTTTTCGTTCATCTCGGCCACGATCTCGGCGCTGGCGCGCGGCGAGAATTTGTTGAGATCGAAATCCGGTTTGCTGGCGAGCACGAGCACCTCGCCGGTGGCGACGTCGAGTGCGACCGCGGCGCCTGTTTGGTCGCCCAGCGCCGTCTCGGCCTCGATTTGCAGGTCGATGTCGAGCGAGGTGACGATGTTTTTCCCCTGCTTCGGCTTTTTCTGCTGCAGGGGCGGGTTGATTTTGTAGCCCGCGGGGTCGACGCGATAGATGCTCCCGCCGGCCTCGCCCTGGAGCTGGGCGTCGAACTGTTTCTCCAACCCGTCGCGCCCGATGGTGCTCTTGATTTTGAAGGTCGTGAGATCGTCGCCGGGGAAATCCTCGGCCTCGACTTCGTCGTTGGCCCGGACGTAGCCGAGGGTGTGGGCGGCGGCCGAGCCGTAAGGGTAGTGCCGCACGGCGATGGCGTAGACATCGAGGGGCGACTTGACCGGCAGGCGTTCGATGAGCCGGGCGTAGTCGGCGTCCTCCAGCCGGTCGACGAGGGTGAAGGGCAGCAGCAGTTTGCGCCGGAAATGATGCTGGAGGCCGGCGCGGTCGACCTTGAAGTCGCGGCCAAGGATGGCGTTGACTTGATCGAGATAACGCTGGGCGACGGTGACGCGGGCGAGCTGGTTGAACTGATCGCGCGTCGGCAGATCCTTGTCGCCGGCGTCATTGTAATTTTTGCGGATAATGCGGGCCTCGCGGATAAACTCGCTTTGCAGTTCGTCGAGATGGAGGACGACCACCCAGCGGGATTTGTTGGTCACCAGGGCCGTGCCGTTCCGGTCGTAGATATTACCGCGCGGGCCGGGCACGAGAATCCGGCGCTGGTTCTGCATGCGTTCGCGCTCGTGGTAGTGGCCCACGAGGGAGAGCTGCTGGTAGGCCAGGCCGCCCACCAGCGTGGCGAGCAGGGTAAACACGATGAAGTAAAACGAAATCAGGCGCGGATCGTAGCCCTTGTGCGATTCGACCATGCCGCCGGAGCGATCGGCGAGATTGCGGTCGGACGTGGCCATGCTGGTGCGGGAGTCGGACGGAAAGCGGGTGGCGGTCAGGCGGAATTGTCGCGTTCCACGCGGGCAAGCACGAGGGCGCGGGTTTGCAGCGCAAAGTACCACGGAGCGACCAGGGCGAGAAACACCTGCGAGACGACGAGATCGGCCAGCAGGCGGGGCCACGCGGCGGCGGGGACCGGGGCGCGACCAATTTGCGTGAACGAAAAGGCGAGAAACAATGCGAGGTTGGTCAGCAGGGCGATGACCACGCGGCCGATCGTATCGTCGCGCGGCACCCGATCGCGGAGCTTGAACACGGCGAGATGCGCCGCGGCGAAAAGCAGCGTGTGCGTGCCGGCGATTTCAGCCGGGGCGTTCGCATCGAAGACGAGCCCGGCGAGGAGCGATGTCGCCAGGCCCGGCCGCAGCGGTTGCGTGAGGGCGGCATAGACGACGAAGAGTCCCCCGACGAAAACGTATACGCGCCAGCCGGTCACCGCATGGTTCACCTGCGTGACCACGCCCCAGAGCACGAGGAGCGCCAGAAATAAAATGAGCGTGCGGCGCATTTCTTACGACTTATTCCGGGTTCAGCGGCACGAGGACGGTGACCTCGGTGAGCGAGCCGAGGCGCTCGTCGAGCTTCACCTGGCCGGATTGGAAAAGACCGTCGGAACCGAGTTCGAGGCGGGTGACGACGCCGAGGGTGAGTCCCGGGGGGAAAACGCCGCCCAGGCCGGAGGTAACCAACCGTTTCGGCGATTCCGAGCGCAGCAGAATGTCGAGCGGTACGTTTTCAACGATACCCATGGGCGGGCCGAAGGTGGAATTGATGCCGCCCTGGAAGGCGATGGGGCGGGAGTCGCCTTCGACGACGCCGGCCAGCCGGACGTTGGGGCTGCTGATCAATTCGACGACGGCGGTGGTCAATCTCGTCTCGGTGACGCGGCCCACGACGCCGCCGGTGAACACGACGGGGGCGCCGACGGCGATGCCGAAATTCCGGCCCTTGCGGATGACGATGCGCTGCCACCAGCCGTTGAAATCGCGTCGCACGACCCGCGCGTGTTCGTAGCGGTATTCGGTGAACGAGGGCAGCCGGAGAACGCTTTCCAGGCGGGAGATCTCCGCCTGGAGTTCCGCGTTTTGCTGCACGGCAAATGCGTAGGAGGAATTGAGCCGGGCGAGATCGCGGCCGGCCTCGATCAGTTCGCGGTTGGAATGGAGCCGGAGGCTCCAATATTCCTGCAGATCGCGCGCGTAGGAAGCCGCGACGGCCATCGGCGCCGTAAGCTCGAAAAACGTCGCCCGGGTGAAGGTCTTGACGGCGACGGGCAGCACCAGCCAGGCGGCGACGACAAGGCCGAGCGTGAGAAAAGGTCTGCTCTGATCGAAGCGCTTGAAGGGCACGGCTGATTTACGAATTCTGATTTACGAATCACGATTGCTGCGGCTGGCGCCGTCGAATTCGTAAATCGTAAATCGTCGATCGTAAATTCCTCACACGTTCTGCATCAACCACGAGAGGTCGTTCAGCACCGCCCCGGTGCCATTGGCCACGGCGGAAAGCGGATCGTCGCTGACGATAACAGGCAGCCCGGTCTTTTCGCTGAGCAACTTGTCGATACCGCGGATCAAAGCTCCGCCACCGGCCATGATGAAACCGCGGTCGACGAGGTCGGCCGAAAGTTCGGGCGGGCAGCGCTCGAGGGTCACGCGCACGGCATCCACGATCGAGGCGATGGTGTCCGCCAGCGCCTCGCGGATTTCCTGGGAGGTGATGTGAATCGTCTTGGGCAGACCGGCCACCGAGTCGCGACCCTTGACCTCCATGGTCAGTTCTTCATCGAGCGGATAGGCGGAACCGACACGCATCTTGATCTCCTCCGCGGTGCGCTCACCGATGAGGAGGTTGTAGGCGCGCTTCATGTAGTTGATGATGGCGCTATCCAGTTCGTCGCCGGCGACCCGGATGGACTTGGAAAAGACGATGCCGTTGAGTGAAATGATCGCGATCTCGGTCGTGCCGCCGCCGATGTCCACGATCATGTTGGCGGCGGGTTCGTCGATGGGCAGACCGACGCCGATGGCCGCCGCCATCGGCTCGGGAATCGTGATCACATCACGCGCCCCGGCGTGCATGGCGGACTCCTTGACGGCGCGTTTCTCCACCTCGGTGATGCCGGACGGGATGGCGATGACCACGCGGGGCGGGGCCCGGAAGGAACTGGCCGAGACCTTGCGGATGAAGTAGCGCAACATTGCCTCGGTGACGTCGAAATCCGCGATCACGCCGTCCTTCATCGGCCGGATCGCCGTGATATTGCCCGGCGTGCGCCCCAGCATGCGCTTGGCTTCGTCGCCGACCGCGCGGACCTTGCGCGTCGTGGTATCGAGGGCGACGACCGAAGGCTCGCGCAACACGATGCCTTTGTCCTTCACGTAGACGAGCGTATTGGCCGTGCCAAGGTCGATGCCGATGTCGTTCGAGAAGTAGCCGAGAATATTGGCCATGATGCGTGTGCGAAAGGGGAGCGGCGTTGCCGCCGACGGAAACGAATCGGCGGCCCCCCGGAGTGTCAACGAGGGAAATACGCCTCGGCCCCCGGGGGCGCGGCGGAGCGAAAAATTCGTCCGGGATTTGCAAGCGCGGCGGCCGCACGCGGTCTCGCAGGGGTTCACCCCACTTTATGGAGCTCACCCTCAACGGTAAATCCGTCGACGTACGCGCCGCGGCTGACGCGCCCCTGCTGTGGGTGTTGCGCGACGAGCCTGGAATGATGGGAACGAAGTACGGCTGCGGGCTCGGGCTTTGCGGCGCCTGCACCGTCCATCTCGATGCCAACGCGATCCGTTCGTGCCAGACTCGGGTTGGTGCCGCCGCGGATCATGCAATCACAACGATCGAGGGCCTTGCTCCGGCGGGACAATTGCACGAGGTGCAAAAGGCCTGGATCGAGCAGGATGTCGTGCAATGCGGCTACTGCCAGTCGGGCCAGGTGATGGCGGCGGCGGCCTTGTTGAAAACGACGCCACGGCCCAGCGATGCCCAGATCGACGCGGCGATGGCGGGCAACATCTGCCGTTGCGGGCCCTATGAACGGATTCGGTCCGGCCTGCATTGCGCGGCGGAAATTGCGGCCGGTGGGGTGAAATTGGGCGCGGGGCCGGCGTTGTCGAATGCGGTGCTTGCGGCGACCGGCAAGCGGGTGCGGTCGCTGCCGCTGGGTCTGGTGTAGCCCGCCGCGGAACCGGCGGAAGAGGGCGGGTTCGATGCGCCCGCGCCGGGCCGCGGCGGGATGCGCGCTTGACGCGCCGCGCGGTTCACCACGTTTTCGTGGGCGCGGCTTGCCCATGCACGGAATAAATTTCATCCAGGATCTGGCGGTGGTGCTGGCGGTGGCGGGGATCGTGGGCTGGTGCTGTCAGCGCATCGGCCTGTCGGTGGTGGTGGGCTTTCTCGTGGCTGGCATGGTGGTCGGGCCGTTCGCCCCGCCGTTCGCACTCGTGACGGAGGCCGAGCGGATCGAAACGCTGTCCCAGGTCGGGCTGGTGTTCCTCATGTTCTCCATCGGGCTCGGACTGAGCGTACGCAAGATGCGCCGGCTGGGCTTGTCGCTCATGCTGGCGACGTTCTGCGGGGCCATCGTCATGTATTATCTGTCGCGGTTGCTGGCCGTGACGCTCGGTTGGTCCAGCTCCGAGGGGCTTTTTCTCGCGGGCATGCTCATGGTTTCGTCGTCGGCGATCATCAGCAAGATCCTGCACGAGACCGGTTCGAATCACGAACGCGCCGGCCAGCTGGCGATGGGGGTGGCGGTGCTCGAGGACGTGGTCGCGGTCGTGATGCTGACCATTTTGAATTCGATGGTGCAGTTAGGGAAGGGCGGGGGGACGCGGGTCGGCGAGACCCTGCTCCTGCTCGGGGCCTTCGTCGTGCTGGCCGGGATCGCCGGGCTCCTGCTCGTGCCATGGCTGCTGAAACGCATGAGCATTTCGGCGGACGAGGAATTGCAGACGCTGGGGATGGCCGGCCTGCTATTCGGCCTGGCCGTCGTGGCCCAAAGCGCCGGCTATTCGCTCGCGCTCGGCGCGTTTCTCCTCGGCACGATCGTGGCGGAAACTCCGCACCGTCATCAGGTCGAACGGACCTTCGCGGGGATGCGGGACGTGTTCAGCGCGGTTTTTTTCGTCGCGATCGGAATGCAGATCGATGCGCGGGACCTCGGGCGGGAGATCGGCCTGATCCTGGGAGTCGCGGCCTTCACCCTGCTGGCACGGCCGCTGGCGGTGGGCACGGGACTGGTGATCGTCGGCACGCCGCTCAAGGACGCCTTGCGGACGGGCCTGACGGCGACGCCGATCGGGGAATTTTCGTTCATCATCGCGCAGCTCGGCGTGGGGGCGGCGGTGGTGCCGCCGAGATTTTATCCTCTGGCCGTCGGGGTTTCGCTCGCGACTACGCTCGTGGCGCCGGTGCTGATCCGCCGCTCGGAGAAAATCGCCGACGCGATCCTCGCCCGGCAACCGCGCTGGTTGAAAGACTGGCTCCAGGCCTATCATGGCTGGCAGGAACGGCTGGCCCAGCGCGGCCGGCGCAATTTGCTCTGGCAGTTGAGCCGCCGGCGCGTGGCCCAGGTGAGTGTCGGCATGCTGTTCGTGACCGGCCTCGTGGTGTTTTCCGGACAGCTTTTTGCGCTGACGGAGGCGTGGCTCGGGCGCGACTGGATTTTTCCCCACGGGCTGGAACTGGTTTTCTGGACGGCGCTCGTGCTGGCGACGCTCGCGCCGCTGGTCGCGATCTGGCGCAACCTCTCCGCCATGTCCATGCTCTACGCCGAAATTTCAACCCGGGGCCACGTGCATGCGAAGCGGCTGCGGCCGTTGATCGAAGCGGGACTGAAGATCGGCTTCGGCGGGGCGTTGTTTGTCTGGCTGGCGTCGATCCTGCCCGCGGAAGGCACGGCGCGGTGGCTGCTGATTTTCACGGGGGTGGTCGCGGTGGCCGCCCTGCTCGTGCTGCGACGCAAGTTGATCTACTGGCACAGCGAGATGGAGGTCGAGTTGTTGAGCGTGATGGAGACGGCGGACAACCGGATGACCGCGACGACCGCCCCCTGGTTGCAGCAGCACGGCGAATGGAACCTGCACATGATCGATTGCACACTGCCCGACCTGGCGGATTGCCAAGGCAAACAGATCGCGGAGCTCGACCTGCGGGCGCGCGTCGGCTGTTCGGTCGTCGGGATCGAGCGACAGGGCTTCATGATCCCGCTGCCGCCGCCCGACGCTGTGCTCTTCCCGCGGGACAAGGTCTTGTTGATGGGCACGACCGAGCAGGTTCGCGCCGGAAAGAAGATTCTCAGCGGAGTGTCCGGCGGGCCGGTGGCCGAGTCCGTTTTCGAAGAGGTGCGGATGGAGGCCGTGTTCGTGCCGGGCTGGAGCCGGGCGGCCGGAAAAACCTTGGGCGAGCTGTCGCCGGCCCGGCATCATAATGTCCAGATCGCCGGGGTGCGTCGGGACGGGATAAGGGTGCTCAACCCCAGCGCGCATGAGCTGCTGCGGACGGGCGACGAGATCCTGGTCCTGGGCGCGCCGGTCCACATCGAAAAATTTAAGGAATGGCTGCGGGAAAAGCCGGAAGAAGTGGACTTGGATCCAACGGCGGACTGAAGGCGCATGCTGCGAATAAACGTCCTCCGGTGACGGCGTTCCGCCGCGGAGAAAAATAAAAAGCGCGCCGCAGCGGGCGCGCTCGATGGCGGGGAACTGCCGGGCGAACTCAGTTCGCGCCGGGCGTCGTAACGGTCGTCTTCGCCGCTTCCGGCTTCTTGGCTTCCACGACCGCGGCGGGCTTGGCGGGCTGCTCGTCGTCGTCCTTGGTCGCCTTCTTGAATTCCTTCACGGATTGACCGAGACCTTTGGCGAGCGAGGGAAGCTTGGAGCCGCCGAAAAGCAGCAGCAGGATCGCGAGGATCATCAGCAGCTCGGGCATGCCGAGGCCCAGCGCGGCGAGGACAGCGAAAGAAAGGCTCATGGTCGGTTAACGTAGGCCGGCTGCCAGTCCTGTAAAGAGGGAAAGCGGTCGCGTCAGGGCGCGAGCCACACAACCTCGTCGCCCGGCGCCGGTTGACCGCTAACGATTTGAGTTCCGAGGGTGCGGCCGCGCACGTAGCGGGAGGCGTGCAAGGTGCCGGTGGGCTGAAGGTCGAGGGTGCGCGTGACCAGTTCAGTGCCTTCGCGGATCGCTCCGGCCGGCGCGTCGAAGGCGAGATCCACCCAGGCGAAGGCCTCCGCCGGGTTGGTGGCGAGGACTCGCCCAACGATGAGCCGCGGGCTGGGGGTCAGCGGTTCGACCGGTACCGCCTGAGACGAGGCGGGGGTGGAGATGGCGGAATCGTCCCGGCGGATTGCCGTGCAGCCACCCCAAAGCAAAACCGCCGCCAGCAGCGTTGGCAGACTGACGGCGAGGTTCACGTTCGACGGGGCGGGGTCCTTACGCGCCGGATCTGACCGGTTCGGATCCGCGGTTGAATTCAAAGGCGGGCGGCGGGGCCTCGCCGCCCGCTCACATCTTCGGCATCGGAAAACCAAGGCCGCCGGGCAGGCTGCCCTGGGCGCCCATTCCCGGCAGCCCCGGCGGGCGGGCGGTGGCGGCGACCTTGAGCAGGTTCTGCGCGTTGTCGATTTGCTCAGCGTCGAAAAACCCGTGCAGTTGCCGGATACGCGTCGGATGGCGCATCTTGCGCAGCGCCTTCGCCTCGATCTGGCGGATGCGTTCGCGGGTGACCTTGAATTGCTTGCCGACTTCCTCGAGTGTGCGGCTGTAGCCGTCGATCAGGCCGAAGCGCAGCGAAAGGACGCGGCGTTCGCGCTCGGTGAGCGTGTCCAGCACGTCGATGATCTTTTCGCGCAGTAGCGAGTACGCCGTCATGTCGTACGGGTTCTCGGCCGACTTGTCCTCGATGAAATCGCCGAAGGAGGTGTCGTCACCGTCGCCGACGGGTGACTGCAGCGAGATGGGCTGTTGCGCCATCTTCATGATCTGCTGCACGCGCTCCACCGGGAGATTCATCTCGTCGGCGACTTCGTCCGGCGTGGGCTCGTGGCCGTACTCCTGCAGCAATTGCTTCTGCACCTGCATGACCTTGTTCAGGGTCTCGATCATGTGCACCGGGATGCGGATGGTGCGGGCCTGATCGGCGATCGAGCGGGTGATGGCCTGGCGGATCCACCAGGTGGCGTAGGTCGAGAACTTGTAACCGCGCCGGTACTCGAACTTTTCCACGGCCTTCATGAGGCCCATGTTGCCCTCCTGAATGAGGTCGAGGAAGGAGAGTCCGCGGTTCGTGTATTTCTTCGCGATCGAAATCACGAGGCGCAGGTTGGCCTCGACCATCTCGGTCTTGGCCTTGTGGGCCTCGCGCACGTGGACCATCGTCTGCGCCACGACCCGGTGCAATTCGGCGGGGGCGATGCGTTGCTGGGCCTCGATCTGTTTGAGGCGGTGGTGCACCGCGCGGGTGTCGATCGAAGCGTCCTTCTTGGTCTTGGGATGCTTGGCGCGCTCCAGCTGGTTGTTGAGCGAATCGACCTCCTCGAGGACCGGACGCAGCTGCTCGAGGTATTCCTCGTAGACCTTCAGCTTGAAATAGAACTTGGAGAAGAAGGCGCGGAGGACGTTCTCGCGCTTCCGAAATTTGGAGTGGACCTTCTTCTTTTCCGCCTCGCCTTTCGCCTTCAGGTATTCTTCCCAGGCGTCGCCGACGCCGGACTCGGACTTCTGGGTGTTTTCGACGAGCTTCGGCAGTCCCTTGAAGTAGGCTTCCCGGGAATCGATTTTCTTGTCGATCACGACGCGGTCGAAGCGCTCCTCGCGGTTGAGTAGCTTGGCGCCGAGGGTGCCGATGTAGCCACCGATCGCGGCCGCCTCGAAAAGCGCCTCCTGCGCCTTGAGTTCGGCGGTCTCGATGCGCTTGGAAATTTCGACTTCCTGCTCCCGGGTCAGCAGTGGGACCTGACCCATCTGCTTGAGGTACATCCGGACCGGATCGTCGAGAATGTCGTTCTGCGAGGAGCGCGACTCTTCCTCCTCGGCCTCCTCCATCCGTTGCTTGTAGTCCTCGACCTGGTCGGGCTCCAGGATCTCGATCTCCAGGTTTTGGAGAATGGAAAGGACGTTATCGATCTCCTCCTGGTTTTCGACCGACTCCGGCAGGGCCTCGTTGATGTCGTCGAACGTCAGGTAACCCTGCTCCTTCGAAAGCCGGATCAAGTGACGGATCTTGTCGTTGATACCGCCCGCCGGGATTTCGGGGCCACCCGCGACGGCGCCGTCGGCGGTGGCAGGGCGGGTTTTCTCGATCGCCGTCTCGACGGCGTCGGAGTGGGCGGAATCGGCGGAGGCGGACTTGGCTTTGCGAGGCATGGAAAAGAAGAGAAACGACCGGGCGAATAACGACTCAAGAACGCGTCAAACCGCCGCGCTGAAAACGAGCGGCGAGCGGAGCTGGCGTTGCAATTCAGAACGTTCTTTCAAGAGTGAAATTGGGTCACACTCACTGTCCGCACGGGGGTTGGCCAATGCAAGTTCTATTTGCCGGAGGCGGGGCTCGAGGGAGCGGGTGCGGAGCTGGCGGAGACCCTCCTGCACGACCTTGACCGGGTCGTCGATGGCGGGGTTCTCGAACAACAGATTGGCCACCAGGGAGCGCTCGTCCTCCGTTTCCAGCAGCTCTTCGAGGTGGTCACGGCCCGGCCAGGCGTCCTGCTCGAATTCCCCCAGGAACCGGTTCAGCAGGACGCCGGCGGTGTGGCCGACGTCGATCCAGTCGTGCGGGAGCACCGAACTGAGTGGCCGGCCGAGCGCCTCGAAATGGAGGCAGAGCATGAGGAGGTGGCGCTCCGGGGTTTGGGCGTTGGCGGTCGGAGTGGGGGCGGGCGGTGTTTCCGCGACGGGCCGGGCGCCAGCCGGCCGGTTCTGCCGCTGGAGAAAGGTCTGGAAATCCTTTTGAGCGGCCGATTGCGGCAACCGAAGATGACCGGCCGCCTCGCTCACGAACTCCGCGCGGGCAACTTCGCTCTCGGCCGCGGCGATGATCTCGTAAAGAATTTGGGCCGCCCGGGATTTGAGTTCGGGCGACGCTGTGCCGGGCTCGGGCAGGGCGGCCTGGCAGGCGAACGCCATGGCGCTTTGCGCCTGGCGGCGGACTTCTTCGTAGGCGGCCAGTCCGCGCTCAAGAAAAAGCAGGTCGGGATCGAGTTTTTCGGCGCCGGCCAGCGTGAGGAAGCGCACCTCGAGGCCCGCTTTCACCGCCATTGGCAGAAAGCGCAACGCGGCTTTCTGCCCCGCAGTGTCGCTGTCGAAGAAGCATTCGACCTGGGCGTGGTAGCGCCGCAGCAGCACGAGCTGGCCCTCGGTGATCGACGTGCCCTGGGGGGCGATGGCCGTCTTCAGGCCGACGCTCCAGCAGCGCAGGGCGTCGAGCTGCCCCTCGACCAGCACGAAGGGCTTGCCCTCGCCGACGGCGGTGCGCGCACGGTCCAGGTTGAACAGGAGGTTGCCCTTCGTGAAAATCGGCGTTTCCGGCGAGTTGACGTATTTTGCCTCGCGCGCCGGATCGTCCGCCGGAGTCCGGTCGGTCTGGCGGGCGGTGAACGCGACGACGCGGCCCTGATGATCGCGAATCGGAATCATCAGGCGGCCCCGAAACCGCGGCCGGAGCGCCCCGAGGGTGATCTGCGCATCGTCGTAGATGAAAAATAATCCGCACCGGCGCAGCGCTTCCTCGGAGAATTTCCGCCGTAGCAAGACCCCGCCCAGTCCGCTGCCGTGTTCGTCGGCCGCCCCGATTTTGAATTCGTCCGCGAGCTCGAGCGAAAAACGCCGCTTTTCCGTCCAGAGGGCGCGCATGAACTCCCCGGTCGCATCCCGCGCCTTGAAGGCCTGGTGGTAGTGTTCGGCGGCGGCGTCGTGCAGGTCGAAAATTTCCTGCCGCAGGGAACGCTCCGCCGTGCTGGGGCCGCCGGACCCGTCCTCGTATTCGATGACGATGCCAAAGCGCTTGCCCAACGCCTCGACCGCCTCCGAAAAGTTGAGCTGCTCCGTTTCGCGGACAAAAGTGATGGCGTCGCCCGCTTTGCCGCAGCCAAAGCACTTGTAGAAGCCCTTGTCGGTATCGACGTGGAAGGACGGGGTCTTTTCGTTGTGAAACGGACACAGGCCTTTGAGCCGCGTGCCGCCGGCTTTGCGCAGCGTCACCATTCTCGAGACAACCTCCGCGAGGTTCACGCGCAGCTTCAGGTCGCGAATGCAGGTGGGCTTGATGACGGGCATGGAGGAACGAAACGGCCGGCCGCGGGTCGGTGGCGGTCGGCCGGTGAAAGAATGCACTTTCAACCGGCAGATCAGGCTGTCAAGTTCGCCCGCCTGTCGCGGTTCAGGCGGCTGAAGTTTCGGTGCTTCTCGGGAAACTTCGTGCGGCGCCAAGCGACAAACCTCTCCACTCATGCGCTTGTTTACTCCCCTACTTCTTTGCCTGGCGTTCGCTTCCGTCTCCGGTCGCGCCGCTGCCCCGGCGACCGGTCACGCGACCGGTGCCGCCAAGACCGGCCCCGCGGATCCGGTGTGGGAGGCTCCGCTGGTCAATTTCAGCGAGGCGACCTATGCCCGGCAGGTGGAGATGCTGATTGAAAAATTCGAGGCGGCCGCCGGGCGCAAGCTCGTGCCCGGGAAGAAGAAAAGGGTCGGGCTCAAGATTTACACCGACTCCGGTCCGGGCCTCGCCACGCCGGTTCCCATGGTCAAGGCGGTGATCGCGGCGCTGGAGCGGCGGGGCTTCGAACATCAAAATATCTTTCTCGTCGGGCTGAACGCGCTCCGGCTGCGGATGACCGGGTATCTGCCGTCGCTCGTATCGGGCCTGACTCCGTTCAACGGCAATCCCGTGTACGTGCTCGAGTCGGGTCGTTACTACGATTCGGTCTGGTTTTACGACTCGCCGCTTCCGCAGCGCTTCGATCCGATCTTCGCCGAGCAGCAGACTAAGGGGGTGCCCAACACTTCGACGAAGGATGAGGATCGCAAGAGCTTCCTCGCCACCCCGCTTTTTCTCGACGCCGATTTTTGGATCAACCTGCCGGTTTACAGCGATCACCCGACGCTCGGCATCAACGGGGCCCTAGTCAACGCGACGCTGTGGAACGCGTCGAACACCGCCCGGTTCTTTCGCTCGCCGGCCAATGCCCCTGCCGCCGTCGCCGAGATGAGCGCCATTCCCGAACTGCGGGAAACCTGGGCGTTCAGCATGACCAGCCTCCAGCATTACCAGTACATCGGCGGCCCGTTTTTCAACTCCCTGTACACGGTTTCCGAGCCCCTGATCTGGCTCAGCACCGATCCGGTCATGCTCGACGCCCTGGTGCGTGACCGGATCAATGCGCACCGCAAGCAGTCGGGCTTCAACCCGGTCGACGAGGAGATCCGAACGCTCGAATTCGCTGAGGCGCTTGGGGTCGGATCGACCCGTACGAAGAACGTGAAAATTCTGCGGGTGTATTGAGCCGTCTCACCGCTCCGGGGGCCTTTCCCCCGGTGGGGTTAAATTCCCGCTTGCGGGCCGCAACGCGCTCCACCCAATTGTTCGTTACACGCTGACATGACCGCTGCCGCCTATCTGCCTTTTCTCATCCAGGCCCTGCTCGCCGCGGCGATCACGGCCGTCATTATTGGCGCGAGCCATTTCTTCGGCCAGCGCGCCCGGCACACGAAGATCAAGGATTCGGCCTACGAGTGCGGGGTCGCGGGCGAGGGCATCATCCACACGCGCTTTTCGGTGAAATTCTATCTCACCGCGCTGTTGTTCATGCTCTTCGATTTGGAAATCGTGATCCTCGTGCCGTGGACCTTCATTTACCGCGAGTTTCTCGCCAACGGCATTTCGATCCTCGGTCCGATCCTGTTTTTTATCGGCGTGCTCGTGCTGGGCTTGATCTACGAAATCAAGAAGGGCGCCTTGCAGTGGGAGAAGTGACGACCGGGTCGGCAGTCGTTTTCCAGTCCTAACCTTTCATGCGGCTCGATCGGATCATCGCCCGGGGCCGGATCGTGGACCTGGTCAGTCTCGACCTTGAGACGGCCTTGCAGGAACTGCTGGAGGTCTGCGTCGGGAAATTCCCCGATCTCAAGCCGGAGTCGCTGCTGAAGGGCCTGCTCGCCCGCGAGAGCACGATGACGACCTATCTGGGTTTCGGCGTCGCGCTGCCCCACGTGCGGGTGAAAATGAGCCGGCGCTACGTCCTCGCCATCGGGCGCAGCCGGGTTGGGATCCGGCACGATGGGGCGCTGGCCGACGAGCGGGTGCATCTCATCGTGATGCTCATCGCCGGCGAGAACGCCCGCGACTACCTGCAGGTGCTCGCGTCGATCGCCCGCCAGGTCAAGGATCAGGAACTCGTCCAGAATCTCGTCAACGCGCCCGACCTCGACGCGCTGTATGAACGCTTGATCGGCGGGTTCAGCGGCATTCGGGGCGTCGATGCGCAGCAGAATCGCGTCAACCGCCTGATGTTTCGCGAAGCGGAACGGATCGCGAAAGGGGCGGATTGCAGCGCCATCGTGGTGTTCGGCGACACCTTCGTCGGCGGCATCCAGCCCGGCGTTTTGCGTTCCCGGTTGAAGTCCATCCTGGTTACCCGGACGGCGCTCGAAACCCGCGACGACGCGCAGCAATTCAGCGAGACGATCCAGGTGCGTTCCTTTTCGAACCAGCGGCTGGCGCAATTGCGCAGCGCGATGCTCGTCGCGCTCACCCGCGGCATCGTGACATTCACCGATCGCATTTGCTGCGTGGGCGGCATCACGGGCAGCAACCAGTTCGACACCCTGGTGGTGGTCGATATCGAGCGCGAATTTCAGACCCTGCTGACGGGTTCCACGGCCGATTTGCTGCCGGAGGATGTGAAGCCCGAGGTGCTGGAACGGGTGATTGCGGTCGCGACGGAACTCGCCGTGGAGGGTCGCGAAGGCCGTCCGGTGGGCTCCCTGTTCGTGGTGGGCGACGTCGAGAAGGTGAAGTCGCTTTCCAAGCCCCTCGTGCTCAATCCCTTTTTCGGCTACAAGGAGGAGGACCGGAACATCCTGAACCCGTTCATGGATGAAACCGTGAAGGAGTTTTCCTCGATCGACGGGGCGTTCATCATCCGCGGCGACGGGGTGGTGGAGTCGGCCGGCAGCCTGATCCAGGCCACCGACAGCACCCATGAGCTGCCCAGCGGGCTGGGCAGCCGGCATGCGGCGGCCGGTGCGATCAGTGTCGCGGCCAATTGCATCTCGATCGTCGTTTCATCGAGCACGGGCCAAGTGACGCTGTTCCGCCGCGGCGTGATGCTGCCGCTGACGGAAAAACGGCGCTGAGGCCGGATGGCCCGGCGCCGGAAGGCGGCCCCGGCTGCTACTTTGGGGTTGCACCGGCCGGGTAGCGCCCTTTTCTCTGACCCTTCAACCCATTTAAACCATGCAAGAACAAGTCATCCTGGAGTGCACCGAAGCCAAGAAAGAGGGCAAGCCGGTCTCTCGCTACCTCACCAAGCGCAACAAGAAGACCGTGACCGAGCGCATCGAGAAGAAGAAGTACAACCCCTTCCTCAAGCGCCACACGCTCCACAAGGAGATCAAGTAA
Organism: Opitutia bacterium; assembly: GCA_947474935.1. Taxonomy (GTDB): domain Bacteria; phylum Verrucomicrobiota; class Verrucomicrobiia; order Opitutales; family Opitutaceae; genus ER46. Next base: position 38,899 of record CANJKL010000019.1, on the reverse strand, counting down.
TCCGCGGTCACCGCGTTTCGCGGTCGGAAATTTTAGCCGGGCCTCGCGCCCGGCTTTTTCTTTTTATCCGCCCGGGCAATCGTCCCGCGGAGCGCTCACATCGCCTTTTTGTCGCTGGCGGACGCCGTGAAGGGGCTCGTGGATTCGATCGATTGCGGCTGGAGATGCTGATGATGCTGCCGGCGGGCGGCGCGCCAGCTTTCCCGGTGTTTGCGGATCCAGTCCAGCAGAGCCCATTCGAAACCGATATCGTATCCAAGTCGCTCCGACTCCAACCACTTGTGCTTCAGGATTTCCTCACGTTCCGCCAGAAACTCTTGGTAGAGGGTGGACTGTTTCACGAACTCGCGGGACGTCGAAGGCTCTTGAGCGGGAGAAGTCATGCAGCGCGAGTTAAGATGAGAGCGACGGGCCGGGGACTGTCAATGCCTGCAATGTTTCCTAAATGTCACATTCCTAATGTGCTCGGCCGCGCCAGGCGGTTGAGCAACGTTTCGGCGATGGTGCGAAACACGTTCGCGGCTTCGCTTTGCGGTGCGCTGACCACGATGGGTTCGCCGCTGTCGCCGCCCTCGCGGATGGCGGCGATTAGCGGCACCTGACCGAGCAGGGTGGTGCCAAGCTTTTCGGCGGTTAGAATGCCGCCACCCGAGCCAAACAGGGTGTGTTTGTTGCCGGCGGGATCGGTGAAGTAACTCATGTTTTCGGCCACGCCCAGCAGGGGGACATTGACCTTTTGAAACATCAGGCCGCCTTTGCGCGCGACGTTGGTGGCCGCCGGCTGGGGCGTCGTCACGATCACTGCTCCGTCGAGCGGCAGGGTCTGCACGAGGGAGAGTTGAGCGTCGCCCGTGCCCGGGGGCAGGTCGACGAGCAGGATGTCGAGTTCGCCCCAGCGAACATTTTGGACGAACTGCTGCACCGTCTTCATGATCATCGGCCCGCGCCACACCACCGGCGTGTTGTCGTCGACGAGGAAACCCATGCTCATGACCTTCACACCGTGGCGCTCCATCGGCACGAGCACCGCATCCGGGCCGTCGCCTTCGACCTCGGGCCGGCCCTTGAGGCCCATCATCAGCGGTACGCTGGGGCCGTAAATGTCGCAATCCATCAAGCCCACGCGTCCCGGCCGGCCCTGCAGCGTGAGCACCTGCGCGAGCGCGCAGGCGAGGTTCACGGAAAACGTGCTTTTCCCCACGCCGCCTTTGCCGGAAGCGATAGCAACGGCGCGGCGGATCGATTTCGCGGCGGAACTGTTGCCCGCGAGGTTGGCCGTCGCCCCCCCGGTGGGGCGGCCGGCGGCGGCCGGCGCTTTCACGGCGGCGACCGAGATCTCGACGATGATGTCCCGGACGCCGGGCAACACTCGCAGACAGGCCTCGATTTCGTTCTTTAGCTGGAGCGGCACCTTCGGATCGTTCGTCGTGAGGGCGACCGCCACTTTGGCCGTGCCGTCGACGAAGCCCGCCGAACGCACGAGTCCGAAAGACACGATATCCCGGCTGAAGCCGGGATATTTTACTTGTTTAAGCTGCTCTTTGATTTCGTCGGAAGTCACGGTGCGAGGTGTGCGATTGTGAGCAAATAAGAGTTGTTATGCCGCGATAGCCTGCAAATAGAAAGGCATCTTCCCGGTAATTCTTCAGCCCGTCTTTTTCTCATGCAAAAAATTCTGCGCCTCCTCCTGCTGATTGGAATCGGTACCGCTTCCATCTCCGGCCAGGTTCGCATTGGCGAGGTCCGGGTCGATGTCGACAAGAACACGATTCCCGTGCGCGTGTCCGCCAACACCCCCGAGTTCAACAGCCTGGCGTTGCAGGCCTTCAACGCACACGGCCGCTACAAGCTCGTCGCGAGCGGGTTCGTCTACGACATCCGCTTCTCGGCCGTCACGGGCACGCAGGTGCGGGTGGATGTCACCAAGGGTGCCGGCGGCACGCCCGTGGTTTCCCAAACCGTCACCGGCACCACGCCGCGCGTCGCCTTGCTCCGCGCGGCGGATGTGGCGGTGGCCCAGACCAACGGGCTCGGCCTGCACGGATTCTTCGCCGCGCGGCTGGCGTTCGTCGGCGAGAACACGGGCAAGAAGGAAGTTTACGTTGCGGACCTGTTTCTGGGCGAACTCAAGCGCGTGACCAACGACCGCTCGCTGGTGATGATGCCGCGGTGGTCGCCGGACGGCAACCGCCTGCTGTTCACGAGCTACTTCAAGTCGGGGTTTCCGGATATTTTTCAGTACGACCTCCGGACCTACGAGCGCACGACTTTTGTGAGTTTCCGCGGCACCAACAGTGGGGGGCGCTACAGCCCCAACGGGCAGCAGGTGGCGATGATCCTGAGCGGCGAGGGCACGCCGGAGATCTATGTGAGCAACGCGCAGGGCCGCCAGGTCGCGCGGCGGACGCGCTCCGAGCAGGCCAAGGCTTCTCCGGTATGGCGGCCCGATGGCGCCCAGATCGTTTTTGCGATGGAGCCGGGCCCCCAACTTTACGCGATACCCGCCAGCGGAGGAACCCCGCAACGGCTGCCGACGGGTTTCACGTACTCGGCGGAGCCGGATTGGAGCCGGAGGGATCCGAACAAGATCGCCTGCACGGTGCGGGTGCCGGGCGGCAAGTACCAGATCGCGGTTTACGATTTTTCGGCGCGCAGAGCGGAGGTTGTTTCGAAGGCGGGCTTCGATGGTATCGAGCCCTGCTGGCTGGGGGATGGCCGGCATGTCGTTTATACCGCCCGCGATCGCAGCACGAGCGTGCTGTGCATCCTCGACACCCAGACCGGCAAGAGCACGCCGATCAGCCGGAATTTCACCGGCGCGATGCAGGCGAACGTCTGGACGCCGTGAACCCGGTGGCGCACGCGCGCCATAAAAAAACCGCACCTCAGCGGTGCGGTTTTTTTGCGGAGGCGCGGTGCACGCTCCCGGCGGGAATCAGGCGACGGCGGCCTGGTAGTTTGCTTCCGCCGCGTCCCAGTCCACCACGTTCCACCACGCCGTGATGTAGTCGGGGCGGCGGTTCTGGTAGTTGAGATAGTAGGCGTGTTCCCACACATCGAGGCCGATGACCGGTTTGCCTTCCGCGCCGGCGACTGCCTTGCCCATCAGCGGGCTGTCCTGGTTGGCGGTGGAAACGATCGCGAGCTTCTTGTCCGCGCCGACCACGAGCCACGCCCAGCCGGAGCCGAAACGGCCCGCGCCGGCTTTGGCGAACTCGGCCTTGAAGGTGTCGAAGGACTGCCACGTGGCGTTGATCGCATCGGCGAGCTTGCCCTTGGGGGCGCCGCCCTTGCCCGGGCCCATGATGGTCCAGAAAAACGAATGGTTGCTGTGCCCGCCGGCATTGTTGCGGAGGGCGCCGCGGATGGCATCCGGAACCTTGCTGAGATCGGCGATGAGCGCGTTGACGTCGAGATTCGCCAGCGCCGGATGGTCCTTCAGCGCGTTGTTTGCGTTCGTCACGTAGGCATTGTGGTGCTTGCCGTGGTGGATCTCCATCGTCCGGGCGTCGATGTGCGGCTCGAGCGCGTTCAAGGCATAGGGTAGTTTCGGAAGTTCGAAGGCCATGGGAATGTGGATTTGAGTTGGGACGGTTCTAAACGAGAGGGGCAACAAATGCACCGGCAGCGGCATGCGTCAACTTTCCCCTGTGTCTTTGTCGCCGCGGTTTCGTTCCGGCAACGGCTACTCGTGCGCCCGGAATTCGGGCCGCGCTGCGGTGGCCCGAGCCGATTACTCCTCCGGCGCGAGGCGCTTCATTTTGAAAAACGCCTGCAGCAGATCGCGACACTCAGTCTCCAGCACGCCACCCGCGGTGAGTTCGACGTGGTGGTTCACGCGCGGCAGATCGTTGAGGTTCGTCGCGCCGCCGAGGCAGCCCATCTTGGGGTCGGGCACCGCGTAGCAGACCCGTCGCACGCGCGACATCAGCATCGCCCCCGAACACATCGGGCAAGGCTCCTTGGTGACATAGACCGTCGCACCTTCCAGTCGCCAGTTGCCGAGCTTCGCGGCGGCCTGCGTGATCGCGAGGATCTCGGCGTGGGCGGTCGGGTCGCCCGCACCTTCCACGGTGTTGTGGGCGGCGGCGATCACTTCTCCGCCGACCTCGATCACCGCGCCGATGGGCACTTCGTCCTGCCGCCACGCGTCGATCGCCTGGTTGTAGGCGAGGCTCATGAAGAACACGTCGTCGCGCACCAGTTGCGACGGAAATTGCTTTTCGAACGGACAGGGAGGTGGCGGAAGATTGGCCATGGCGGGGCGTTTGCCCCTGTCTGATTGCGAGGAGCGTCGTGACATGGCAATCCTGCGGCATCGCGGCCGGTGATCCGGCCGGCACTTACGACGGGAAACCTTGACTCGGCGGGCTCGTTTCTGCCTAACAAAGGCTTTTGACGAACGAACCTATGATGCTCCGCTGCCTCTGCCTAACCCGCGTTAACCATGTCCGCTGATAACAACGCGATCGAAGTCGAGGGCCGGGTCGTGTCGGTTTTGCCCGGCACGATGTTCAAGGTGCAACTCTCCAACGGCCACGTGGTGTTGGCCCATATTTCGGGCAAGCTGCGCAAGAATTTCATTAAGATCGCCGCGGGCGACATGGTGAAAATGGAGATGAGTCCCTACGATCTGGAGAAGGCGCGCATCACCTTCCGGATGAAGGAAACCAATTCGAACTACGTGCCGCCGCCGCGGCGCCGTTCGTATTAAGCGACGGGCTGCATTCCGGCCGGTCCGGTGGTCGAATGTTTCGTGGAACGGGCTGGCCAATCGCGCGGATCCGGTGAGTTCTCGGAGCCGGGCTGCTTTTGAGCGCGTTGGGATTTGCGCCCCGTCTGGACCAAGCGAACCACGATGAGCGCCATGCGGGTCGATCACAGTCAGGCGCCCGGGGCTTTCGCCGAGGACATCGAGGCGTTTCTGGGGTTCATCAGCCTCGAGCGCGGCCTGGCGAAGAACACGATCGCGGGCTACCGGAGCGATCTCGACCAAGCGGGGAGGTTTCTCGCGCAGCATGGCGCGAAAAACTGGCGGAGTGTGACCGGAGCAAACGCGGCCGCCTGGATCCATGCGCTGAGCAGCGCCCGCTACACCGTGGCGAGTCTGGCCCGCAAACTGACCGCGCTGCGGATGCTCGCGCGCTTCCTCGTGCGCGAAAAATTCCGCGAGGACGATTTCACCGCGCTGCTCACCGGGCCGAAGCTGGCGCGCAAGATGCCGGCCGTCCTTTCCGAGGAGGAGGTCACGCGCCTGCTCGATGCCCCGGGGGACGGTGGCCCGCGGGCGTTGCGGGATCGTGCGCTGCTCGAATTGTTTTATTCCAGCGGCCTCCGCGTTTCGGAGCTCGCGGCACTGCGCTTGCAACAGATCGATCTCGATCACGGCTTTATCCGCGTCTTCGGCAAGGGTTCGAAGGAGCGGGTCGTGCCCGTCGGCGGCCGGGCCTGCGACGCCCTCAAGACTTATCTCCTCTCCGGCCGGCCACATCTCGTGAAGGCCAAGACCGGGAGCGAATTTTTCCTCAACAACCGTGGCGGCGCCCTCTCCCGCGTGGCGCTCTGGATGATCGTGAAGCAGCAGGCGAAGCGCGCCGGCATCACGAAGAACGTCAAGCCCCACGGGCTGCGGCATTCCTTTGCGACGCACCTGCTCACCGGCGGCGCCGATCTCCGGGCGATTCAGGAAATGCTCGGGCACGCGAGCGTCTCCACCACGCAAATCTACACCGCCGTGGAACCCCAGCGGCTCCTCAGCCACCACGCGAAATTTCACCCGCGCAACCGGGAGAAACAGACCCCGACGGCGAAATGACGGGCGGGGGCATTTACGGTCGCGCGTGGCGGACGACGAACTGCACCAGCTCCTCGCTCTCGAAAAAGCCGGGCCACATGTTGTGGCCTTGGTCGCGGGGGACGATGAGCGTCATGGTCCCGCCCAGCGCGCGATAGCGTTTCTCCATTTCACCGGAATTCGTCTCGAGGGGAACGAGTTTGTCCACGTCGCCGTGGATCGCGAACAGCGGCACGCGGGCGCGGGCCAGCGGGGCGAGGCGGTCGATCGGACTGTGCCGCGTCAGCTCCGTCTCGAGTTGTGCCGCCGTAAGGTGAAAAGCTCCGGCCGCTTTCGGCAGGCCGGGATAGCTCGCCAGGCTGCACACCGGGTAGATGCCCGCGAAGCCGGCGACCTTCGTCGGATTTTCCACGGCCCAGTTCAACGTCATGAGCCCACCCCGGCTCCGGCCGAGCAGCACGGGTTTTCCCGAAAAGTCCCGCCGTAGCGTCAGCTCCCGGTAGAGCGCGGAATACAGCGCGCATCCGTCCGGGCTGCCGTAGGATTCGCCGGCGTCGATTCCAGCGATGGCGATGCCCGCCTTGAGAAAACGTTCGAACATCCACTTCTCCGGCTGCGCGGGAAGATTTGGCAGCGTGGGCGCATACCAAACCCACGGTGTCGGCTCGCCGGGCGTCCTGCGATCCGGGGCGATAACGAACGCGGTGTGCCCTTCGATTTGAAATACCTCGCCCGGCAGCGGGAGTTTCTTCTCCACCTGCGCCACGGCGGTCGCGACGCCGGCGAGCAGGATGCGCGACAGAAAATTTCCGAGCGCTGGGAGCGCTCTCGGCAGGCGGCGAAACATGGCGGTCGACACTCAGGGCTTCGGCGCGCCCGCGTGTTCCTTCAGGAGTCGCACCGCCGAATCCACCAGAAATCCGCCCGCCTCATCGGCGCCGTGACCGACGTCGCTCATCTCGTAACCACCCTTGATCTTGTTGCCGGGCAGCCCGACGTAGCCGATGCCGCGCCCATTCGAATAGCCCAGCACGATCGTATGGGGAAACGGCGACCGTTCTTGGATCGCCGTGCTGAGGCCCGACAGCGGTTCGCCGGGGAGCGTGACGATGGCCAGCGTCCCCATCGTCACCACCTGCACCTCGCAGTCGAGGTTGCTGCGGCTCAGGCCGCGGCCGGCGGCCACGGTGGCCGGCGCGCCGACGATCGCGCGGGAGGTGCGCAGTGGACCAGGTTCCAGGCGCACCGCGACTTTCTGCGCGGCGAGAATGCGCTCCGCGATTCCATCGGCCATGACCTTGACGGCCTCGAATCCGCGCCGGGCCGGCACGATGTCGCCGGCGCAGCCCTGCAGGAAAACGGGTTCGCCGACCGCCGCGGCACGCAGACGCTGCACGACCGCCCCCGGCCAGTCGGCCGAAATCCCGGGGAATTTGCCGTAGATCGCGACCGCGTGGATCGGCGCGTGGAAGAGCGTCGCAATGCCTTTCCCGTCGGCCGTGCGCAGGCTGAGAACGGTCATTGTCGGGTCAACCGTGCCGAAGCGCAGTCCCTGGCCGAGCACGTACGGATCGGCCGGGCTCAGCATGCTGAGCACCGTGCTGTCGGGCTTGATCGGGCGGCGGTTGAACATCCATTCGCCGATGGTGGCGCGGCCGATCGCCAGGGTGGCGGGCTGCCGGGCGGCGTCCGCCTTGGCCACGAGGTCGACGCACGTTTGCACGAGGCGGTCCGCCCAAACGCGATAGAGGGGATCCAGTTGCGCCGGACGCGAGGTCTTCGCCTCCCGCTGCGTGTTCGGCTCGGATCCCATTTCGGACTTCGGGCCGGAATGATTGTGCGACGCGTTGATGATCACATGAGTCCCGGGAATGCCGGTTGCCTTGGTGATGGCCGTGCGGATGCGCGCCACGGCGTATTCCCGCGCGTCGAGCAGGTCCCACGCGATGAGCGCGATCTTGGCGGTGCCGTCCGAGAGCACGATCACGCGGGCAAAAATCGGGTCGTTCAGCGCGCCGTAGGGCTTGAGCGGCACCCAGTTCAGCATCTTGGGATCGGGCGTGATGTCGGCGCTGGCGGCGCCGGCGGAGAAAGTCACGGGGGCGGCGGCCCGGGTCAGCGTGGGGGCGAGCAGGAGCAGCAGCGACAGGAGCAGGAGAGGGCGAAGCATGGCATTCATCGGGGTGGGGCGGGATGCTCAGGGGCGGCGGGCGTGGCCGCGAGAAATTTTCCGCGGCCCATTGGACGCTTGACCGGGCCGGGGATCGCGCAACGTCTCTTGGCGATGGCGACGCCGACCGAACAAAATTTCATCGACTACAAGCAGGCCGAGAAAAAGGCCCTCGAGCTCCTCGCGGCCATGAAGGCCGCCACGCCGAAGAAGGTGGACATCGAACTCGCCCTGCTCGTTGCGCTCTTCGAGCTGCACAAGGGCACGCTGCCGGCCGAGACCATCGCCGCGATCGTGCAAGGCCATCTCAAGCAGCTCCTGCCGCATTACGCCGGCAAGGTTCCCGGCAGCAATTGACGGCAGCGTGATCCCGAAAAATCCGCGGTGCACGACGCACACGGCACTTGAAACGGCGCCAATCGCGGACCTCATGTCCGCATGTCTCCTGAGTTTGTCGGCCAGCGTTGCATGAGTGAGCGGGAGCCCGAGCTCGGGCTCGGGCTTGTCGCGAGCGTCGATCGGGCGGGGCGGCGGATTGGCATCGAGTTTCCCGCCACCGCCGAGACGCGCCTGTACGCGCTCGGCACGCCCGTCCTCAAGCGCGTGCTGTTTCGTGCCGGTGAAACCATCGCGACCCGCGACGGCCGCACCCTCGTCATCGAGTCCGTCGAGGAGGAGGTGGGTGTCTCGATCTATACCGGACAGGGCCGGCGGGTGCGCGAGGACGCGATCTCCGATGTCACCAGTGTCAGCCTGCCGCAGGAGCGGCTGATGGCGGGACAGGTCGATCCCGGCGAGGTGTTCGACCTGCGCTTCCGGGCGCTGGAGGCGCAGGCGCGCTTCCGATCATCCGACGTTCGCGGCTTCCTTGGCGGCCGCCTCGAACTTATTCCGCATCAAATCTATATTTTGCAGGAGGTCGCCTCGCGCCAGATCCCGCGTGTCCTGCTCGCCGATGAGGTCGGTCTGGGCAAAACCATCGAGGCCTGCCTGATCCTGCAACGCTTGCTCGCCGTTGGCCGCGCCCGCCGCGTGCTCGTCCTCGTGCCCGAGTCGCTGACGCACCAGTGGTTCGTGGAACTGCTGCGGCGGTTCAACCTCTGGTTCAGCATCTACGATGAGGGCCGCTGCCTCGCGCTGGAGCAAAGCGACCCCGGGCAGAATCCCTTCGCGGCCAGCCAGCTCGTCCTGGCCGCTGTCGGCTTCCTGGCGGGCGACGCCAACCGGCGCGACCAGGCGGTCGCCGCGGGCTGGGACATCGTGGTGGTCGACGAAGCGCACCACCTTGCATGGACCCCCGGGGCGGCGAGCCCGGAATACGCGCTGGTCGAGCAACTCGCGCAGATTTCCCCGGGCCTGCTGCTCCTGACCGCGACGCCGACCCAGCTCGGCCAGGCGGGACACTTTGCGCGGCTTCGGTTGCTCGACCCGCACCGTTATGCGGATTTCGAAAGTTTCGTCGCGGAGAGCGAGACCTTCGGCCCCGTCGCCGGCATCGCCGAAAAAATCGTCGAGCATCAGCCGTTGAAACCGCGGGACCGCACGACGCTGAAGAAGATCTTCGACAAGGATCCGGCGCGGCTGGCCCAGCACCTCGACGCCCTGGCGAAGAGTGAGCCGGGGGCGCGCGACGCGTTGCTCAGGACCCTGCTCGACCAGCACGGCACGGGCCGGGTGGTGTTTCGCAACACCCGGGCGGCCATGACCGGCTTTCCCAAGCGCGAGTTTTGTCCCGCACCGCTCACGGAAAACAATCTCACGCAACTCGCGCGCCTGAACCGCGAGCTGCACGCCGAGGAAACCGGCGCCGACGCCACCCTGCGCTATTCGTGCAAGGAGGATCCGCGCATCGACTGGCTCGTCGCGTTCCTGAAGCAGCATCGCACGGCGAAGGTCCTGCTGATCTGCAAATCCCAGCGCAAAGTCGCGGCGATCGAGGCGGCGCTGCAGGAGAAGATGAGCGCAAAGGTGGGCCTCTTTCACGAGGGATTGCCACTGGTCCAGCGCGACCGGAACGCGGCGTGGTTCGCGGAGCCGGACGGCGCGCAGCTCCTCATCTGCTCGGAAATCGGCAGCGAGGGCCGTAATTTCCAGTTCGCCCACCACCTCGTGCTGTTCGATCTGCCGCTGAACCCGGGCCTGCTCGAGCAGCGCATCGGCCGGCTGGATCGCATCGGCCAGACCGAGACGATCCGGATTCACGTGCCCTACGTCGCCGGCAGCAGCGAGGAGGTCGTGGTCGAGTGGTATCACCGTGGGCTCGGGGCGTTCGAGACGCCGTTGCACGGCGGCAGCGACTACGAGGAAAAATTTAAGGTCCGCCTGCTCGCCCTGGCGCTGGCCTACAGTGAAAGCGGGGCGAAGGGCGCGGCGGGCCGGGCCGAATTGGAGGCGTTCATCGCCGAGACGACCGCCTTTCGGGAAAAACTCACCGCGAAGATGAAGCAGGGCCGCGACCGGCTGTTGGAACTCAATTCCTTCGATCCCGCGGTGGCGGCCCGGGTGATCGAGCGCATCCGGACGGAGGATGGGGATCCCTTCCTGCGCAATTTTCTGGTCGGACTGCTCGATCACTTCGGCGTGCGCATCAAGGAGCACGAGGAGGGCGATGTGTTCCTCGACCCCAGCCACGCCTACATCGAGGGTTTCCCGTCGATCCCGGCCGACGGGATGCTGGCGACGTTTCAGCGGTCGCGCGCGATCGTGCGCGAGGACATCCGCTTCATCTCGCCCGATCATTCGCTCGTGCAGGATGCCATCGACCTCCTGGTCGATTCCAAGGCGGGCACGACGGCCTTCGGGGTCATCGAATCGAAGACGCCGAACCTCCTGCTGGAGGCGGTCTTCGTCCTGGAAACGGTGGCCGATTCGCGCTGGCACGTGGACCAGTTTCTCGCGCCGACGCCGGTGCGGGTGCTCGTCGATTTCCGCGGCAGTGATCTCACTGCGGCACGCGCTCCCGCCGCGATCGCGGACGATTTCACGGACGCCACGATCCAGCGTTTCCTCGAACGTCCGGGATTCAATCCGGCGTTGCTGAAAACCTTGCTCGATTTTGCGACCGCGCGGGCGGACGAGCGGAGCCTCGGCTTGAAAAGCGCCGCCCGGGCGAAAGCCGCGGCGGCGCTGACGGCGGACCTGCAACGCCTGATCGATCTCCAGAAGATCAACGACCACGTTCGCCCCGGGGAAATCGCGCTCGCCCGCGAGCAACTCCAGCACACCGACGCCGCGATCGAGCAGGCCCGCCTGCGGCTCGATTCGCTGCGGCTCATCGTCGAGAGCCCGAAGGGCGGGGTGTGACGCCGGGCCGGGTTCGATCCCGCGCCGGCGATCGCTCAAGCGGCCGGAGTCCGGGGGAAAATCACTGCGACTGCTGCTTCAACAGGATCACCGTTTTGTCCGTCTCCTTCATGTAGACGGTTACGGCGCCGCCGGAATCGATCCCGATCTGGTCGATGCCGACGGCCGCGAGTAACGGCAGGTATTTGCGCAGGTCGTTGCTGAGATCCGTCACGGTCAACTCGACGCGCCAAAGGATGCGCGGAGGGGTGTCATCCTCGGGGCGTTTGGTTTCGCGCGCCGTCAGCACGAGATGTTTCACCAAGGGCCCGCGCGCGGCCGAGCGCAGTTTGGCGATCTCGTCGTCGCCGGGCAGATCCCGGCGGGGCGACGTGCTCGCGGGATCGACGGCGGCCCGATCTCCGGCGCGCGGAGGCGCCATGCCGTAGTCGATTTCCACAATGATCCTGGCGCGTTCGAGGCTGGGTGCGGCGTAGAGGCCGCGGGCCCCGAGGGCGGCGTTCACGACACGGGCGGCCTCCGCGTAAAGCAGAGAGGACTCGGCGGCCGGGCCCTGGGCGGCGACGATGTGATACGCCGTGCCCTTTTCGACCGGGCCCTGCGCGGTGGCGTTGATGCGCACGGGTGTGCCGACGAAGGGCTTCGATTGCACACACCCGCCAAGGACAACGAGCCACGCCGCGGCCATCGCGCTCGCGAATCTTCCTGATGCGACGGGCCGGAGATTTGGATTTCGGTGAGGGCTCGGGAAACGCACGGGGAGAAGGAAAGCGACCCGGCCAGCGTGCGTCGGCCGCGAGCGGAGGCAAATTCAATGAGCCGGGCCGTGGCCGATGATGTCGGGCGGGAAGCGGTGGCGCCGCCAACCTTCGGGTTTGGCCTTGTGCACTCATTTGGGGTGGAATTGGCTCCGGGCCGGCGGTGCTCCGCACCCCACCGGTCGATACCGTTTGTGTCCCTCATCCACCCAATCCTTCCCCCATGTCATTTCGACGCGCGGTTTCCGCCCTCCTTGCATTAGGTGCCGTTTCGCTCGCGACGTCAGCCGCGGCGGCTCCGTTCTACACCGACAAGAACGACCTGCTTTATTACTTGGATCAAACGGGCGCGCGCCATCCGGTTGCGACCCCGCAGGAGTGGAACCGCCGGCGCAACGACGCGATCGCCAACATGCAGTTGGTGATGGGGCCGCTGCCCGTGATCGATCACCGGCTGCCGCTCGCCGTGGAGGTGCTCAAGGAGGGGCGCCTCGCCAAAGCCAGCTGGCGGCGGATCACCTACGTCGTCGAGGCCGGCGATCGCGCCTACGCCTATCTCTACATTCCGGATGGACTCAACGGCCGGCGCGCGCCCGCCATCGTGAGCCTCCACGGTACTACCTACCCGTATTACGTTCCGCGTGGCGAATCGTCCCCGGACAAGCGGCCGGCCACCGGCGACACGGAGTATGCGCAGGAACTCGCCGAGCGCGGCTACGTGGTGATCGCGCCCGACTACGTCCTGCGCGGTCCCGACTACAAGACCGATCCCTACCAGCTCGGTTACGCCAGCGGCACCATGAAGGGCATCGTCAATCACATCCGCGCCGTGGACGTGTTGGCCTCGCTGCCGGAGGTGGATGCCGGTCGCATCGGCGCCATCGGCCTGTCGCTGGGCGGCCACAACGCCCTGTTCCTCGGCGTGTTCGAGCCGCGGATCCGGGCGATGGTTTCGAGCGCCGGGTTCAACACGTTCTTCAAGTATTACGGCGGCAAGCTCAAGGGCTGGACGAGCGACCGCTACATGCCGCGGATCGCCAGCGAGTATGGCAACGATCCCGCGCGCGTGCCGTTCGATTTCACGGAAATTCTCGGCGTCCTCGCGCCGCGGCCGGTCTTCGTGAACGCCCCGCGGAGCGACGACAATTTCGAGGTCTCCGGCGTGAAGGACTGCGTCACCTCGGCCCGGCCGGTCTACGAAAAAATCTTCCAGGCCGCGGACAACCTCGTCGCGCAGTATCCGGAAGGCGGCCACGGCTTCGCGCCCGCGGCCCGCCAGGCCGCCTACGAGCATCTCGACCGCTGGCTCGCGCTGAAACCGGCGGGACGCTGAGCGGTTCGGGGGCCCCCGCGCGACCGGGGCCGGGTCAGAGTTCGTCCGGCCGCACGTGAGGCCGCCTACGAGCATCAGGACTGTTTGCCGGCGCTGAAAAAAGAAATCCGCTACAGGCCAAGATATTCGGCGAACCGGTCTTGCACCTTCGTCCATTCCTCGGCGGTTAGAACACCGAGGCGGCGTTCCAGCCGGGAGACCGATACGGATTGCACCTGCTGCAAATGGAACGCGCCCGGCTTGAGGAAGGGTTTTGGGATCGCGAGTTCCCAGCGATTGCCACGCAACGCTGTCGTGTGAGGCAACACCGTGATGAGTGCGAGTTCGTCGTCGGCCGGATAGTCCGTGAGCAGGAGGCACGGCCGCACTTTGGCGACCATGCCGAGGTCGATGCTCCAGACCTCACGTGCTTTTGCCACGAGCAGCGTCCTCTGCTTCCATCCGGTCAAGAAGGGCGAAACCCTCCGCCGCAGTATGTTCGAGGCCGGCAACATCGTCGGCCTCGTCGACGGCGAGCGCGCGGCGGCACAGCAGGCGCCGCTCCTCGTGCGTGAGGCGCGGTAGCTCGTCGAGAATTTCGCTCAGGCTCATGGCGGTAACATAGACACGATGGGGGCCGTTTCAACTCTTGGATTTGCCCGGGCTCTTCGCGGGGCTTGAGGGAGGGAGGGTCGGGATAATCGACGTCCCTTTGACCTCCGCACGGAGGAGGGAAGCGCAGGATTTGTAGAAGGAAGCCCCATGACGTTGCCCCGGCTGTCGCGCTTGGGTCTGCTTCGACGAAGGGCCTTAAGGTAGCTCGTCACGACCCAGGCCTCGATCCACAACCCGTTTGGCTCAGAGTTCGTCCGGTCGCACGGTGAGGAGGCGGGATTGTTCGGCGCGCTTTTTCGCCTTCTCCACGCCCAGCGCGTCCAGCCCGAGCGCATTCGCGACGGCGAGCACGGTGCCGACCCCGCAGAACGGATCGAAGACGATCCGGGCCGCCGCCTGGTCGCGGGCGAAGCGCACCGCGTGCGCTGCGGCCCGGACGCCCATCGCGCGCACCCACGGCTGGCGGCCGGCGTCGGCGATCACGTCGGGGATCGGCAGCACGTCGGGGCACCGCAGCGCGCGCGAGACCGCGATCAAGTGCGTGTAGCCGGGCCGGCCGTGGGTCAGCATGCCCGGCGGGCGGCGGCAGACCACCTTGTGAAACAGCACGTGGGCGCCCGCGTCCTCCGCGGCCCGGATCACCATCGCGCCCTTGTCGATCCAGCGGCCGTCGCGCTTGATGTCGGATTGGAAGAAGAGCGCGGCGCTCTCGTCGGGCACCGCCTCGACGACGAGGCGCACGGCGTCGATGAACCACGCGCGCCACGGCTCCAGCGCGAGGCCCACCTCGGAGACGTCGGGCAGCGACGTCACGGCGCACGCGCCCGGAATCCGGCCACGCGCCTTCATCCAGGCGACCGCCTCCGCGCAATGAACCTCACGTCCCGGCTGAACAAGCATCGCGGACCCTCACCCGGCTTTGCGCCAGGCGGCAAGCGCAAGCGCGGCGTCCCGCTTCCTCCCGGCTTCGAGGACCTGGCGATCCAAACAGTCACGAAGTGCCGCGGGCGGCCGTCCGCGGCGGCTCCGTGTTCCGGCCGGGTAACACCCCATCTCCCCGTTTCGAGCCATGGTCTATCCTTCCCTCGGCCGGTGTCTGCGACGCCGGTTCGGACTCGCACCGCCATCCCCTCCAAATTTCTCCGTGGCTCAACCCGACCGACTGTTCCCGCACTCGATTTTTGCCCCTGCGCGGGCGGGTGCGGACATCGTGCGGAGTCTGCAACAATCCCCGTTGTTCGAAGAGTATCGGCAGGCGTTCGAGGCCACCACCGGCCTGCTGGTCGAAAAGGTGGGCGGTCCGAGCGTGCGGCCGTATCAGGCGCCCGGCGTCTGGGAAGCAGTGGCCGTGGTGGGGCAGGGCGACACGCGGGAATACGTGCAGGACAAGGGGGACGCCGTCTATCGCCGGAGTGTCTACACCTTTGCCAAGCGCGCCGCGCGCCGCGCGATGGTGGACGGAGTGCGGGAAATGAACGAGGCGACCTACGAGGAAATCGGCGATCCCGAAATCCACGCCCGGATCGAGGAATACGAAATGGCGTTCCGGATGCAGACCACCGTGCCGGAACTCACCGATCTCAGCGGCGAGCCGGCGGAAACGTTCGAGCGCTACGGGCCGAATTCGCGCGTCCCCGGCACCTTCGCCAACCAGTGCCTGATGGCGCGCCGCATGGCGGAGCGCGGCGTGCGCTTCACCCAGATCTTCAGCCGCGGCTGGGACTCGCACCGCAGCCTCCCGAAGGATCTCCCGATCCTGTGCGAGGACATCGACCGGCCGTGTTATGCGCTGATCACCGACTTGAAACGCCGTGGCATGCTCGACGACACGCTCGTGGTCTGGGGCGGCGAGTTCGGCCGCACTGTCTACAGCGAGGGCGTGTTGAAGCGCGATGACTTCGGCCGCGACCACCACGGCAAGTGTTTTACGATGTGGATGTCCGGCGGCGGCATCAAACCCGGGCTGGTGTACGGCGAAACCGACGATTTTAGCTACAACATCGTCCGCGATCCGGTGCACGTTTCCGATCTCAACGCGACGATCCTGCACCAGCTCGGCCTCGATCACGAACGCCTGTCGTTCAAGTTCGAGGGCCTGGATCAGCGGTTGACCGGCACCAGGCCAGCGAAGGTGATCACGGGGCTGCTGGCCTGAGTCCGGCGCGCGGCGCAAAATCATACGGTTTTATCTCGTTCTGGTCGGGGCAGCCCTGCTCGTGCTGGGTCCGCTGGAAGTTATCGTCTACTTCCATCCGCCCGACGGCAGGGGGCACGCCGCGTGGCTGCGATTCATCGGACGCTTTCACTCGCTGGTCGTTCACCTGCCGATCTGCCCCATCGTGCTTGTGCCGGTGCTGGAAGTGATGGCGCGCTTCAAGCGCGGGCGGGCCTCGCGCGGTACAAAAGTTCGCACCCGGCGCGCCGCGGGCCGTAGCCTGCTGCCGCTCGTCCCGTTTTCCGCGCCGGGCCCCCTATGAACATTCTCGATCGATTTCGCCTGGATGGTAAGCGCCTGTTCATCACCGGCGGCAGTCGCGGTCTCGGCCGGGAAATGGCGCTCGCCCTCGCCGGGGCCGGCGCGGATGTCGTACTGGTCGGGCGCGACCCGGCCAGCCTGGAAGCGACGGCTCGCGATATCCGCGTACTGGGCCGCGTGGCGGTCGCGTTGATCGGCGACGTCGGCCGCCCCGACGAGTGCGAAACGATCTGCCGCCGCGTCCTCGAGGAGCACGGGCCCATCGACATTCTGATCAACAATGTCGGCGGCCGGCTGATCAATATTCCCCTCGAAGACCAAGCGCTTGAGGACTGGCAGCGGATCGTCGACTTGAACCTGAGCAGCACCTTTCTCTGCATGAAACACCTCGGCGGTGCGATGGTGCGCCGCGGCACGGGCGGAAGAATCATCAACGTCGCTTCGATTTCCGGGATGATCGCCAACCGCGGGATTGGCGGCCGCAGTTACGAGACGGCCAAGGCGGCGGTGATCCAGCTCACCCGGGCCGCCGCCGCGGATTGGGCGCCGAAGGGCGTGACCGTGAACGCGATTTGCCCGGGAGGATTCATGACCGCCCCCAATGTCCGCTGGGCCAGCGAGCACCCGGAAGTCATCGCAAAATTCCGCGAGCAGATCCCACAGGGCGATTTCGGCCGGCCCGAGGACCTCGGCCCGCTGGCGGTTTACCTCGCGAGCGACGCTTCGCGCTACATGACCGGAGCCGCCCTCGTCATCGATGGCGGCTACACCCTTTGGTAGGATCCGGCTAGGGATTCTCCCGTAGAAAAATCAGGGTCATGACGCCGTCTCCGCGATTCCGGTTTGTTTCCTGATTTCCACATCTCAAATCATCTCCGGGGTCCTCTACGACATCGCGTATTCCACGAACGGGTTGCCCGGGTCATTCGAGGCGGCCACGTGGAGTTTGCCCTTGGTGGGCTCTGCGATGATCGAGGCGACACTGATGCCCGCGGTCTCCCAGCCGGCCGACGGGCTGGCGGTCTGCGCCACGCGGCAGATGCCCGTCGCATGACGATCCTTCGAACGCAGGTAGGATTGCACGTCGGCGAGCGTCGCCTTGCCCAGGCGGCTCGCGATCAGTTCGGTCATCAACTTCTGGCGGGTAAAGGAGTCGGGCACGGACTTTGCGTGGTTTTCGCGCGTGGCGTAGCGGGAACTGATGAAATGGTTCGTGTGCACGAGGAAACCGGCACCCTGGTCGGTGATCACTTCCGGGCCGTCGGGCGTCGCTTCGATGTCGAGAATCCGGCCGGTGCCGTCGGCGAGCACGTAGTTGCCATTGGCCCAAAGCGGCGTGCGCCGAAACAGCGGCACGACCTCGTCGAGCGTGCGGCATTCGAGAATCAACCGCTTGAGCGGGTAGTGCGGCAGACCGAAGCGTGACTTCGGGCCGCCCCCGAGATCGTTCGCAAAATGGGCCACGCCGTGGCGGTTGACCCCGTGGTAGCCGATCATGCCGCCGTAAGTCCACATCAGGAGTTCGGGCTTGTTCCGCGGCTTGAGGTGCAGGACATACGAGAGAGGGACGACGGCCGGCAGGGTGTCGCTGTTCTGGCCAATGAGGAGCCCGCCGTCCGCGGTTCCTCGCGCCCCAATGGCGAACGCCGTGCAGCCCTCCTCGCGCGCCTGGCCCAACGCGCCGCGGATGTTGACCGCCAGCGCCTCGGCCTCGGTGATGCGGGCACCTTCGGCCAGCCCGGCGATTTCCTCCAAGAGGTGGGGGCAGTGCTTTTCGAACAGCGGGCGGAAACGCTGCGCCCGCGCCTGCAGTTCGCGGCTCCCGAGTTTCATCGATTCGCCCATGAAGGCCAGATGCGCGGCGATTTGGCGCGCCGCCTGTTCGCCATGCTGGCGTCCGAGTTCGCGGTGCGTGCCTTCGGCCCGGTAACAGGGAAACTGGCGCAGCGGCGTGTCGGGCTTTTTGTCGGCGGCGAGGACGGAACCGAACTTCCCGGTTCCCGCCACCAGCAGGCTTCCGCCCAGGGTGGTGCGCAGAAACGACCGGCGGGAAAATCCCGCGGCTTCGGGCGGTGAGACAGCCGGCCGGTTTGGGTGGGGCATCATGGGTCGAATCTCGGTCCGCGGGGCCAACGCCGTCAAGTCGGGGTATGGCGGAAGCTCGTTCCCCTGCGGCCGCCCGTTCACCGCAGCACGAGGACAATCGCCGCCATCATCAACACCGCTCCGGCGAGTCGCCAGGCGAGGACGTTTCCGCCGAGTTGTTGTTCGCGGCTTTTCACCCAGTGGCCGAAAACCCAGATGAGCACCACGGTCCAGAGTCCGCGGGAGCTGTAGACGACGTTGGACTGGGCCGCGTTGCCCCAGTTCGCGACAGTGAAAACGAAGATCACAGATTGGATGCCCATGGTCAGCGTGCCGCCGATCAACCACGGCCAGGCCGCCCGTGGGATGGCGCTCAGGGGCGCGCGGAAGCGGAAGGCGAAGACCAGTGAGAACACGCCCGAGAGCCCCAGCGCGAGGGGCAGAAAGCGGCCGGGCCCCCAGGCGGGCGACCACTTTTGCACGAGCACGTCGAAGATGGCATAGGCGGCCGCGGCCAGCCCCGCGGTGACGATCGTGCGGCCGACGTTGTGGTGGGCCGATAGCCCACCGCGGCGGTTCAGCAGCGCGATGCCGCCCGTGGCGAGGACGGCCGCCACCCACAGCTGCCAGCGCAACACCTGGCCGCCGAGCAGCGTGGCCAGC
This sequence comes from Opitutia bacterium, assembly GCA_947474935.1. GTDB lineage: Bacteria > Verrucomicrobiota > Verrucomicrobiia > Opitutales > Opitutaceae > ER46. The sequence continues at coordinate 19,723 of CANJKL010000019.1, read as the reverse complement.
GTCGCGACGAGGATGATCTTGAGCCCCAGGACGGGTGTCGCCACCGAAACGTCGCCCCGATCCAGCGAGATGAACGTCAGCCATTGGCCGGCCACGAAACACACTGCGACGATCGCGGGCTGCCACCAAAGCTCGGGGTGTAAGGTGCCGCCGAGCGGCAGGAGAGACTGAAAGAGGAGGCCGCAGGCGATGTTGGCCACGAACGCCGTTCGCCAGACGCCGACCCCGAGGTCGGCCGAGCGCTTCACAAGCATCGCGCCCGCGGCATACAAGGTGGCGGCCAGAAGAGGGAACAGGACGGGCAGAGGCACGGCGGAAAGAGACAAGATGGCGGGGAACGCTAGCCAACCGGATCCCGGCTACCAGCTTCAACCGCCCCTCAACCTCTCCGGTCGATCACGGCGGATCGCCCCGGAACCCGGCCTCGGTGGGTCCGGCGCTACCGACGTCCCGGGGCCGTTGACGCATTATGAGTTTGAGGTGATCGGCGAGTGGTGACGAGAATTGCGCCGATGCCCGTGATTTTGACGTGCCCACCCCTGCTGGCTTTTTTGGGCGACGTCGGTTGGATCGGTTCACTGGCGATTGTGGTGGGAGCCGGCGGCATCGGATTGCTGGCCTGGCAGCTCGGACGGGCCCGGCGCGAGTATGCCCTGGATCTGGCGGAGCAGGCCCGCCAGGTGGCGGAAGAACAGGAGCGGGCGGCCCTGGCGGAAAAAGCCCGGGAAGCGGTGACGCGTGAGAGCCAGGCCAAGAGCGAGATGCTGGCGACCCTGAGCCGGGAGATCCGGGCGCATCTCAACGGGGTCATCGGCTCCGCCGACCTTTTGCTCGACCACACGCTCAAGCCGCACCAGCGCGAGCACCTGACCACATTGCGGTCGTCCGCCGAGGCGCTGCACCAGTCGCTCAACGACGTGCTGGACTACGCCAGCATCGAGACCGGGAAAATTCAGATCGGCCGGGCTTCGTTCGACCTGCGTCAGCCGCTCATCGAAGTCGTGGAATCGCTTTTGCCGCCCGCTTTGCTCAAGGGGCTGGAGTTGGTGCTGATCGTCGCGCCGGACGTGCCGGTGCTGGTTTCGGGCGACGCGCCCCGGCTCCGGCAGATCGTCTTCAACCTGATGGCGAACGCGGTCAAATTTTCGCCGGGTGGCCGCGTGGTGTTGCGAGTCGAATTGCCGGGCGGCTCGGTGGCGCCCTCGCAACAGGGGGCGACCTGGCTGCGTTTCAGCGTCAGCGACACGGGCGAGGGCGTCCCGGATGAAATGCAGGCGACGCTCTTCGAACGTTCGGTGGAGGCCGACCCGCCGTCGCCGCGCAAGTTCGGTGGTTCCGGTCTCGAACTCGCCATCAGCAAGCGATTGGTGGAGCTGATGGGCGGACAGATCGGGACCCGCCGTCTGCCCGAAAGCGGGTCGGAATTCTGGGTGATGCTGCCGCTGGTGGCCGACCAGACGCAGACCACCCCGACCCTGCCCGCCTCCGACGGACTGCACGTGGTCGTGCTTGATGAACAAACGGCCTCGCGGGTCGCGGCGTCCGCAATGCTCGCCCGTTTGGGGGTCGATCAGGATGCGGCCGACACCGTGGCGGGTGCGGTGATGCTCTTGCGCGACGCGCTTGAGGACGAAGCGTGCGATCCGGTGCTTTTGCTGGACGAAACCGTGGCGAAGACGGGTGGCGCCGAGCTGGCGCGTTTGTTCGCGGCGGATGCCAAACTTCGTTCCACCCGTGTCGTGCTGCTCGCTCGCGATCCCGACGTGGCGACCGGCCACGGCGTGGGCGTGGTCGTGGTGGTGCGCAAACCGCTGCTGCGCGCCGATGTCCTGGCGGAGGCTTTGAAAGCGGAGCAGGTGACGGAGGGTGTCCGAACTACCGGTTCACGTCCGCCCTTCGAGGCGGTGCGGGGAGCACCGCCGGCCCCCCGTCCGGGTCCGCGCGTGCTCGTCGTGGACGACGACGCCATCAGCCGTTCCGTCACCTCCCAATTGCTGGAGCGCCTCGGCTGCGTGGTGGACGTGGCGCTGAACGGTCCCGAGGCAATCGCGCAGGCGGGGGCCACCGCGTTCGAGCTGATTTTCATGGACTGCCAGATGCCGGGCATGGACGGTTTCACGACGACGGAGCGGATCCGGGCGGCGGCGGGCAACAAAGTGCCGCCGATCGTGGCGGTGACCGCCAACACGGCGGAGCGGGATCGCGACCATTGTTTTGCCGTCGGCATGTGCGATTTCGTCGGCAAGCCGGTGACCAAGGTGGAGCTGGCCCGGATTTTGAAACGCTGGGCTCCGTCGATGGGAGCTGGTCTCCGGACGCAGAACCAGACGACGGGTTAGTTCTCGCCGGGGCCGGTTCGTCGTTTGCTGCACCGGTGAACCGCGAGAAAAACGCCACGGCCGGGTTTGTCCGCAGCGCCGACGCGGGGTGAGCAACGGGAGGAATGAAAGTTCTCGCCCGGAGGAAAACACCGCGGTCAACTGATTCTCCGCCGTCCCGCCGTTGGTGAACAAGCGTGGCGGGTGGTCCCGATGCTGCGTCACAAAATCAACCCGAGCCTGGAACTGCGACTCCTGCAGCCGGAGGATGCTCCGGCGTTGTTCGCGTTGATCGATGCGGATCGCGTTCGCCTGCGCGAGTGGCTGCCGTGGGTGGACGACACGAAGAAAGTTGCCGACAGCGCGAAGTTCATCGGGAAGGCGTTGCAGGAGCGGGCGGAAACGCGCGGTTTTACGTCCGGCATCTGGTCGGCGGGCCGGCTGGCGGGCGTGATCCGGCACAACCGCATCGACTGGGCCAGCCGCGTTTCGTTTCCCACCTACTGGCTCGCGTCGTCCGAGCAGGGGCGGGGCCTCATGACGCTCTGTTGTCAGGCGTTTTATGCGCATGCGTTCGAGCAGCTGAAGGTGAACCGCATCGTCGTCGCGGTCGCGACGGGCAATCTCCGCGGCCAGGCGCTGCCGCTGCGCCTCGGATTCAAGCAGGTCAGCACGCGAAAAAAAGCGGAATGGCTGCACGGCCGCTGGGTGGATCATCACCTCTACAGCCTGTTGACGCCCGCCGCGCCGCCGGGGAGTTTCTGAAGGCGGCTGACTTGGCCTCGGGCTAGGGTTCGGTTTTATTTCCCGCCAGCGGGAGGCCAGCCCGAGGCGATCGAGCCACGGGGTAAGGGCGGCCTCGTCGACTCCCGTGATTTCGCAGATTGCGCGAATATCGGCGGGGTGCTTTGCCGAGCGGCCTTCCCGATAGAATTCGAGTTTACGCAGGACGACGTATTTTGGCGGCGCCACGTCGAGGGTGAGGCCATCGGTCCAGGGTACGCGGCGACGTTGCGGCCGTGCCCACGCGTGCAGGGGATCCGTCCCGGCGAGGTAGATGTCGGCTTTGTAGCCGGAGGCGTGATGGATGAGATTGAAATGGCCGCGCTGCGAGCGGGCCTGCTCGCAGCGCGGATCACCGATTCCGGCGGCACATAAAATTCACTCGCTGGAAATGCCCGGAGCAATGCGGTGCGACCGGCATCGTCAAGACTCAGTACCCCATTGAGATCGTTGGCGACACAGGGCTGACCGTAGAGGATCGCGGCCGTTGCGCCGGTGACCATGCAGGGGGAACCCGTGGCGGTCAGGCGGGCAACGAACAGGGTTACCTCATCCGGTGCGAGCATGGAGGATGCGATCGGCGACGGCGCTTTGCACGCGCCTCGGTCCATCCGGGCTGGCGCATGCGAAAGCCCGTGGCCAGCAGGGTGCGCATGGGGTGGTTCATGCGCAAAGCTTGGTGCAGGCGCTGCTGAGGTGCCATGGCACGGTAGATCGCCACCTGCCGCGCGTGGGCGGCGCGCTCGGGATCTTGTTCGGCAGAGGCTCGCATGCCGTGAAGCCAGATGAGCGAGCAGGGGCGCAAGGAGGGGTTGAACCCTTTCACGCCGGAGGCCGGGACGGGGACTTTCGTTGTGCGGGGTCGGCGATTCGTGCAGCGTGGCACCGATGAAATTTTTCGTCCTTCGGCTGATTCTGGTGTGCGGGTTGGCTCTTCCGTTGCTGCGGGCCGCGGGAACGGCGCCGCATCTCGGCGACCCGGGCAACTTGCTGCCGCTTGATCCACCGGTGCGAACGGCGCTGGAGGAAAAGCTCGCGCGCTTCGAACGCACGAGTGGCATGAAGATTATCGTCCGGCTGCAGGCGAAGTCGCCCTCGGCGGAGGAAGACAAGGTGGCCGGGGCCTACATGCGGGCGATGGCCGGCCGGCTGGACGTTGCGGCGCGTGGCGTGCTGGCGGTTTACTTTGCCGACGAAGACGACTGGCGCGTGTGGATCGGCGACGAACTGACGCCGGTCTTCGTGGGGCGGCCGGGCACGGCGAAAGAGTTTACCGAGAGCGGCGTGATGCACGAGGCGAAGGAGGCCTTTTTGAAGGCAACATTCGCGCAAGCGGACGCGGCGTTGGCGGCGCGGCAAAAATCCGCGCCGGCCAGTCAGCCGCTGATCCGATCCCGAAAGCTGGGGCTGCAAGCCGACGCCCTGGTCGATGGGCTCATCGGCCGGTTGACGAAGAAAGAGTAAGGCCGGATGGCGTTCGCGGCTGCTGGCTCAGCCGACCCAAGCCCGCGCGTTGTAGAACAGCTTCATCCACGGCGAATCTTCGCCCCACGTGCGCGGCGCCCAGCTCATGCAGGCGCTGCGGAAGACGCGCTCGGGATGCGGCATCATGATCGTCACGCGGCCGGTGGTCGTCGTCAGCGCCGTCATGCCGAAGGGCGAGCCGTTCGGGTTGAGGGGATAGTGCTCCGTGATCTGGTGATGGTTGTCCACGAAGCGGCCGGCGACGAGGCCGGAGGCGCTGCAGCGCTGCGCGGCGGCCGCGTCCTTGAACTCGGTGAAGCCTTCGCCGTGGGCGACGGCGATGGGCAGCACGCTGCCTTCCATGCCGGCGAAGAGGACACTCGGGCTTTTCTCGATCTGCACCGAGACGAGGCGGCCCTCGTAGCGCTCGCTCTGGTTTTGCACGAAGCGCGGCCAGAGATCGGCGCCGGGGATGATCGCGTGCAGGTTGCTCATCATCTGGCAGCCGTTGCACACGCCGAGGGCGAAGGCGTCTTCCCGGGCGAAGAACGCGGCGAACTCCGCGCGGGCGCGGTCGTTGAAAAGGATGCTCTTGGCCCAGCCTTCACCGGCGCCGAGGACGTCGCCAAAGCTGAAGCCGCCGCATGCCGCGAGGCCGCGAAAGTCTTTGAGTGAGACGCGGCCGCTGAGGATGTCGGTCATGTGGACGTCAATCGCCTTGAAGCCCGCGCGGGTGAAGGCGGCCGCCATCTCGACCTCGCCGTTCACGCCCTGCTCGCGGAGGATCGCGATAGGCGGACGTGATTTGGCCGCGGCCCGTGCGGCCATCGTCCCGAGATCGAACGTGACCTTCGGCGTGAGGCCGGGGTTGGTGGCGTCGAGACGAATCTGGTGCTCCTGATCGGCACAGGCGGGATTGTCGCGGAGCGCGGCGATGCGGCGCGTGACGTCGGACCAGATCGCGCGGAGGCCGAACAGGGTTTCCTCGAAGATGCTTTTGCCGCCCCGGGTGATCCGGAAGGTGTGGGTGCGGTTGAGCGTGCCGACGCGCGTCGTGCAGGCCTTGAAGCCGTGCTCGCGCAGCGTCAGGTAGACGTCGTCGAGATCGGCGGCGCGGACTTGGATCACGGCGCCCAGTTCCTCGTTGAAGAGCGCGGAGAAGACCTCGTGGCCCTTGGGCAAATCGAGATCGACTCCGGTGTGACCGGCGAACGCCATTTCGACCACGGTCGCGAGGAGGCCACCATCGGAGCGGTCATGGTAGGCGAGGAGCTTCTGCTGGCGACCGAGGAGCTGGATCGCGTTCCAGAAGTTTTTGAGATCGGCCGGCCGGTCGACGTCGGGCGTGGCCTCGCCCATTTGCGAAACCGTCTGCGCGAGGATGGAACCGCCGAGGCGGTTTTTGCCGCGGCCCAGGTCGATGAGCAACAGCACCGTGTCCTCCTGTTGCTGGAGCTGCGGCGTGAGCGAGAGACGGATGTCCGCGACGGGGGCGAAGGCGGAGATGATGAGCGAGACGGGCGCTGTGATGCGCTTCTGATTTTTTTCGCCCGGGCCGCCGTCCTGCCAGACGGTGCTCATGCTCATCGAGTCCTTCCCGACGGGAATGGTGATGCCGAGCGCGGGACAGAGCTCCAGGCCGACAGCCTGCACGGCGGCGTAGAGGTCGGCGCCGTCGCCGGGGATGGCAGGCGCGGCCATCCAGTTGGCGGAGAGGTTGACCTTGCCGAGGTCGCCGATCTGCGCGGCGGCGAGATTGGTGAGCGCCTCGCCGACGGCGAGGCGGGCGGAGGCGGCGGCGTGGTTGACGGCGACGGGCGTGCGTTCGCCCATGGCCATCGCTTCACCGGTGTAAACGTCGAAGGCGGCGGCGGTCACGGCGCAGTCGGCGACGGGCACCTGCCACGGGCCGACCATCTGGTCGCGGGCGATCAGGCCGCCGAGGGTGCGATCGCCGATGGAGATGAGAAAAGTTTTGTCGGCGACCGTCGGGTGGGCGAGCACGCGCCGGATCGCCTCGGTGAGGGCGGCGCGTTCCGTGGCGACGGCCGTCTCGGCGGAGAACGGTTTCTTCGGGCCGGTGGGTGCGGGCGTGAGCGTGGTGAGATCGAGCGGAAACTGCGGTCGCGGCTGCGTGGTGTCGGTGCGGTGCATGCGCGGCGGCTTGCCGAGGAGCACCTCGAGCGGCAGGTCGATCGGGCGGTTTTGAAAATGCGCGTCGTCGAGGACGAGCTGTTTCTCCGCGGTGGCCTCGCCGACCACGGCAAACGGGCAGCGCTCGCGTTCGCAGAGCTGTGCGAACGTGGCGAGCTGCGCCGCGGGGACGGCGAGGACATAACGCTCCTGCGACTCGTTGCACCAGATCTCGAGCGGGGACATGCCGGGCTCGTCGTTGGGCAGGGCGCGAAGATTGAATTTTCCGCCCCGGCCGCCGTCGTTGACGAGCTCGGGGAGCGCGTTGGACACGCCACCGGCGCCGACATCGTGGATGAAGGAAATGGGGTTGTCCGCGCCGAGGGCCCAGCAGCGGTCGATCACTTCCTGGCAGCGACGCTCCATCTCGGCGTTGTCGCGCTGGACGCTGGCGAAATCGAGATCCTCGTTGCCGTGGCCGCTGTTCATGGAGCTGGCGGCGCCGCCGCCGAGGCCGATGAGCATGGCGGGCCCGCCGAGGACGATGAGCTTGTCGCCGGGGTGGATTGCGCCCTTCTGCACGTGCTCGGCCTTGATGTTGCCGAGGCCGCCCGCGAGCATGATGGGCTTGTGGTAGCCGCGGAGTTCGCTCGCACCGGCGGCGGCGGGCACCTTCTGCTCGAAGGTGCGAAAGTAGCCGTTGATCGCGGGGCGGCCGAACTCGTTGTTGAACGCGGCGCCGCCGAGCGGCCCCTCGATCATGATGTCGAGGGCGGAAACGATGCGACCGGGTTTGCCGTGCTCTTTTTCCCACGGCTGGATCGCGCCGGGCAGTTTCAGGTTGGAAACCGTGAAGCCGACGAGGCCGGCCTTGGGCTTCGCCCCGCGGCCGGTGGCGCCTTCGTCACGAATCTCACCTCCCGAGCCGGTGGCGGCGCCGGGAAACGGCGAGATCGCGGTCGGATGGTTGTGCGTCTCGACCTTGCAGAGGAGATGGATGTCCTCGTCGTGGGCGGCGTATTCGTTCGTGCGCGGGTCGACGTAGAACCGGCCGCCGCGCGTGCCGGCGAGAACGGCGGCGTTGTCCTTGTAGGCGGAGAGGATGCCTTCGCTGTGGAGCGTGTAGGTGTTCTTGATCATCTGGAACAGCGAGCGGTCGCGCTTCTGGCCGTCGATGTCCCAGGTGGCGTTGAAGATCTTGTGCCGGCAGTGTTCCGAGTTCGCCTGGGCGAACATCATGAGTTCCACGTCGTGCGGATCGCGGCCGAGCGTTTGGAAGGCCTTGAGGAGGTAATCGATCTCGTCCTCCGCCAGCGCGAGCCCGAGCGTCTGGTTGGCCGAGACGAGTGCGGCCCGGCCCTGGGCCAGCACGGGCACGCTGGCCAGCGGACGCGGCGTCTCCTGCCGAAAAAGGACGTCGCAGGCCGCCACATCGTCGAACACCACCTGGGTCATCCGGTCGTGCAGCCGGGCGGCGAGGGCTTTTTGTTGCTCCGGGGTGAGCGTGGCGACGGCCAGTTCGAGCGTGTAGGCGGTGACCCGCTCGATACGGCTGACGGCGGCCAGCCCGCAAATGTGCGCGATGTCGGTCGCCTTCGAGGACCACGGGGAGATCGTCCCGGGGCGCGGGGCGATCACTTGCAGCAAACCGGTGACCGGCACGGCGGTGCGGCTCGGCCCGTAAGTCAGGAGTTTTTCGAGCACGCCGCGGCCGGCGGCGTCCAGCTCGCCGCTCAATTCGACCACGTGGGCAAACTCGGCGCTGACCGCCCGCACGGGCAGGCCCGCAGCCGTGAAGTCCTGCAGGAGCTTCTGGAGGCGGAATGGGGACAGGGCAGGCGAGCCGCGGAGGATCAACATGGTCTGGAAAGTGGAAATGCTTCGATACATCTCTCACGCGGTCAAGGGGCGGAAACAACTTCGACGCGTCCCAGGAGCAAAGGGCTCCGGGTGGAGGCAGTTGGGAGGCATGCGCGCCGGCGGTTTGTGATTCGGGCGAAACGGGCTATCTCACTTGCCTGTGAATCCGGCGATCACGCGGTCAGGAAGCGGTGCGGCGCCCGGGCGAAGGCCGGCGTGAACCCGGCCTCGCGGTAAAATGTCGCCGCTAAGACGCGATCCGCGGAGAAAGCCGTTGACCATTCCGAGCGTCTCATCGAGATCAACAGCTTTGCATGAAGTCCGGTCGCCCGCATCGAGTTCCACGCAGTGAGCTTTCGAGTCAGGCCTTGGGCCGGCTCGACCTTCGCGGCGGGCGGTTCGCCACCCGGACCCGGCCATGAGCGATCGCGTCAACCATGAATGCGGCGTCGCCTTGGTGCGACTGCTCAAGCCGCTCTCCTACTACCAGGAGAAATACGGTTCGCCGCTCTGGGGCTTCACCAAGCTCTTCCTGCTGATGGAAAAGCAGCATAACCGCGGGCAGGACGGGGCGGGCGTGGCGTGCGTGAAACTCGACATGGCCGCGGGCGAGCCGTTCATGTTTCGCGAGCGCAACATCAAGTCGAACCCGCTCGACAAGATCTTCCGTTCCCTGCTCGGCCAGTACAATGCGCACGTCGACAGCGGGGTGATCCACCCGGAATTCACCGACACGGTGAAGCGCAATTTCAAATTCGGGGGCGAGTTGCTCATGGGCCACCTCCGCTACGGGACCAGCGGCGGCTACAGCATGTCGTCGTGCCATCCGTATTTCCGGCGCAGCCCGTGGGCGACGCGCAACCTCGCGCTGTGCGGCAATTTCAACCTCACCAACACCGACGAGTTGAACCAGTCCCTGATCGGGATGGGGCAGCACCCGATTTTCGCGACCGACACCCAGGCGATCCTCGAGAAAATCGGCTTCTTCCTCGATGAGGAACACGAGGACATCTACCGCGTCCTGCGGAAGAGTGCGCTGAGCGGCGCGGAAATGTCGCACCGGATCAGCGAGGACCTCGATGTGACGCGCGTCCTGACCCGCGCGGCGGAGAAATGGGACGGGGGCTACGTGCTCGGCGGCCTGATCGGCAATGGCGACGCCTTTGTCGCCCGCGATCCGTCCGGCATCCGGCCTTGTTTTTATTATCAGGACGACGAGGTGGTGGCATTTGCATCCGAGCGGGCCCCGCTGATGACGGTGTTCGACCTCGCGGCCGAGCAGGTGAGGGAAGTCACCCCCGGACACGTGGTCGTGATGAAGAAGCGCGGTACCGTCGAGGAGGCGCCGTTCACCCCGCCGCTCCCGCGGGCGTCGTGTTCCTTCGAGCGGATCTATTTTTCCCGGGGCAACGACCTCGACATCTACCGCGAACGCCAGGCGCTGGGCGGCCAGTTGGCCCCGCAGGTGCTCACGGCGATCAACCACGAGTGGGGCAACACGGTGTTCAGTTTCATTCCCAACACGGCGGAGACCGCCTTCTATGGCTTGATGTCGGCCCTGCGCACGCGGCGGCGTGACGAGGTCAAGGCGGCCATCCTCGAGGCGAGCGCGGCGGGCAAGCTCACCGAGGCGATGCTCGACGACCTGATCCTCCGCAACTGGCCCCGCGGCGAGAAGGTGGTGAGCAAGGACATCAAGATTCGCACCTTCATCGGCCAGGAAAACCTGCGCAACCAGCTTGCCAGCCACGTCTACGACATCACGTACGGCTCGGTGCGCGCCGGGTTGGACAACCTCGTCGTGGTCGACGATTCGATCGTGCGCGGCACCACGCTGCGCCGATCGATCCTGCGCATCCTTGCGCGGCTGAATCCGAAGAAGATCGTGATCGTTTCCACCGCGCCACAAATCCGCTTCCCCGACTGCTACGGCATCGACATGTCGGAGCTCGGCAAATTTGTGGCATTCGAGGCCGCGATCGCGCTGATCAAGGAGCGCGGCCAGACCGTGCTGCTCGACGAAGTCTACGCGCTTTGCCGCGCGGAAGTGGCCAAGGGCGGCACGGAAAATCATGTGCGCCGGATCTACGCTCCTTTCACCCCCGAGGAGATTTCGCACAAGGTCATGGAACTGGTCCGCCCGCGGCAGCTCGAGTGGAAGGGCGAGTTCGAGGTGATTTTCCAAACGATCGAAAACCTCCATGTGGCCGTACCTCAGCATCGCGGCGACTGGTATTTCACCGGCAATTATCCCACGCCGGGGGGCTACCGCGTGGTCAATCAAGCTTACGTGAATTATTACGAAAAGCAGGACGGAAGAAGTTATTGAGCGCGACCGCTGTAGTCGTCGTGGATGCCGCGCTCATCTGACCGCAACGTTTCCAACGTCCCCCGCCCTAAGTCACACCGCATGTCCCTTTCCTACGAATCCTCCGGCGTCCGCTACGACCAGCTCGACGCGTTCAAGCGCGCCTGCCAGAAGGCGGCCCGGCCGACGGCGGCGGCATTGCGGGATCACGGTTATGCCGAGCCGGCGACGACGCGGGGCGAAAGTGCGTATTTGATCGAGGCGGCGGACCACTTTCTGGCGCACGTGGAGGAAGGGCTGGGCACGAAGAATCTCGTGGCCGATGCGGTGCACGCGGTGACGGGCAAGTGCTACTACCGCGAGATTGCGATCGATACTGTCGCCACCATCGTCAACGACCTCATCACCTGCGGCGCGCTCCCAATTTCGGTGGCGATGCACGCGGCGGTGGGGGACTCCGGCTGGTTCGGCGATGCGGCGCGGGCGCAGGCGCTCGTCGACGGTTTCGCCGAGGGCTGCCGGACGGCCGGTGCGGTGTGGGGCGGCGGCGAGACGCCGACGCTCGGCGGGATCGTCGAGCCGGAGGCGATCGTGCTTGCCGGTTCCGCCATCGGGAAGATTGCGCCCAAGTCGCTCCGCATCACGGGCGACGTGCAGGACGGCGACGGCATTATCTTTTTCGCTTCCTCCGGCGTGCAGACGAATGGTCTGTCGCTGTGCCGCCGGGTGGCCGCGCAATTACCCGACGGCTATCGCACGCCGATCGGCTTTGGCGATCCGCGCAGTTTCGGCGAAGCGTTGCTGGCGCCGTCGGTCATCTACGTGGCCTTTGTGCGCGAATGCCAAAAGCGGGGGCTGAAGCTCAACTATGTCGCGCACGTGACCGGCCACGGCTGGCGGAAACTCATGCGGCTGGAGGAGCCGTTTGTTTACGAGATCACGCATCCGCGTCCGGCGCCGGCCCTGTTTCAGTTTTTGGAAAAAGCCGGTCCGATCGAGCGGCGCGAGATGTATGCGACTTTCAACCAGGGCGTGGGCTTCGCGGCCTACGTGGCGCCGCAACACGTCGACGCCGCGCTCGCGGTGGCAAAGGCGACCGGTTACGACGCCTGGCTCGCCGGGCGGGTGAAAAAAGCGGGCGCACGCAAGGCGGTCGTCGTGCCGTCGCTCGGCCTGACGTTCGAGGGCGATACGCTGCAAGTGCGGTAAGCGGGCGCCTTCCGGTTGGATGCAAGAGGCGTCGGCGGGGCAGAGTTTGACTACGGAAGCCAAAATCTTGAATCGCTGATCTTCGCTGATTTTCGGAAGACGGCGTCTGGAGGGTTTGATGGCCTCGCCGAATCGGCGTGGTGTGTAGGCCGTCACTCGCGAACGACGCGCGAGGTTTGCGACGATCTTTCGTGGAGCGCTCCCATGCTTTCCCCGCGGATGTCGCGAATGGTCGCGGATTGAACCAAGCATTTATCCGCGACGATCCGCGTTATCTGCGGAAAGTCCTGGTTCCGGCTTTGCCGGGTTGGGAATTGCCGGCCGCGCCCGATCCTCAGCTGCTGCCGTAGCACTCCAGATACTTCAGGCCGGTGCTCGTGTTGAAGAGAACGACGGTGTCGTCGGGCGTGATCTTCTTCGCGGCGAGCAGGTGCTTGAGGGCAGCGTAACACGCGGCGCCTTCCGGCGCGGGGAACACGCCCTCGGCGGCGCCCACCTCCCGGGTACAGGCGATCATTTCCTCGTCGGTGATGGCGATGGCCCCGCCGTGGGATTTGCGCAGGGCATCGAGCATGATGAAGTCGCCGATGGCTTTCGGGACCCGCAGGCCGGAGGCGCGGGTCGTGGCGCCAAGATGCTCGGCGGCGAATTTTTCGCCCGCCTCGAACGCCCGGACGATGGGCTGGCAGCCGCTCGCCTGCACCGTGAACATCCGCGGGCGTTTCGAGCCGATCCAACCGAGTTTTTCCATTTCGTCGAAGGCCTTCCACATGCCGATGAGGCCGGTGCCGCCGCCCGTGGGGTACAGAATGACGTCGGGGAGCGTCCAGTTGAGTTGTTCGGCCAGTTCGTAACCGAGTGTCTTCTTGCCTTCGGCCCGGTAGGGCTCCTTCAGGGTGGAAACGTCGAACCAGCCCTCGGCGGTCTTGCGCTTCGCGACCTCGGCGCCGCAGTCGGTGATCAGGCCGTTGATGAGCGTGACGTGTGCGCCCATCTGTTCGCACTCGATGATGTTGGCGCGGGGCGTGTCGCGCGGCATGAAGATGTGGGCCTCCATGCCGGCGCGCGCGGCGTAGGCGGCGAGGGCGCCGGCGGCGTTGCCGGCGGAGGGGACGGCGAGTTTTTTGAGGCCGAACTGCTTGGCCATCGAGACGGCGGTGGTCATGCCGCGCGCCTTGAAGCTCGCGGTCGGGTTCTGCGCCTCGTCCTTGATGAAGAGCTTGGTGAGCCCGTGTTTCGCGCCGAGCCGCGGGGCGGGCAGCAGCGGCGTCCAGCCCTCGCCCAGCGTGACGATGTCGGACTCGTTTTTCACCGGCAGGACCTCGCGGTAGCGCCAGAGCGATTTCACGCGTGAGCGGAGCGACTCCTTCGTCAGGGTGCGCGCGGCGGCCGCGAGGTCGTAGTTGGCGAAGAGCGGCTTGCTGCAGCAGGCGGAGACGTTTTGCGGGACGGTGGCGTCGTGGGTCTGGCCGCAGAGCGTGCAGGCGAGGTGCGTGAAATACATGGCGGAGCGCATAGCCAAGGACCGGGCGTTGGGAGCGGCAATCGCGAAGTGCGAGTGCGGTGCGGCGCGGACGGTCCGGCGTTGACGGCGCGGTCTCGCACGGCCAACTCTCGGGCGACCGTCCCCCCCACATGCTCCCCATCGTCCAAATCTCGCTCGACCTCACCAATCTCGATGAAGCGCTGGCCACGGCCATGCTCGCGCGACGGGCGGGCGTCGACTGGCTGGAGGCGGGGACGCCCCTGATCCTCGCCGAGGGCCTGCGCGGCGTGCGGGCGTTGCGCGAGCGGTTTCCCGGCGTGCCGATCGTGGCCGACCTGAAGACGATGGACGGCGGTTATCTCGAGGCCGAGATGATGGCCAAGGCGGGGGCGACGCACGTCGTCGTCATGGCCCGGGCCCACGAGGAGACCCTGAAATGCGTCGTGAAGGCCGGGCGCGATCACGGGGTGAAGGTGATGGGCGACAATCTCGGCTGCCCCGACATGGTGGCGGGCGCGCGGATGATCGAGGACTTTGGCTGCGACTACGTGATCCACCACATCGGCTACGACGAGCGGCGCGGGATCGCGGCGGCGGGGCGGCGGATGCCGAGCCCGCTCGACCAGCTGCGCGAAATCGTGGCCGCGGTGAGCCTCCCGGTGCAGGCGGTGGGCGGCCTCACGCTCGAACAGGCCGTGCGCACGCCGGAGTACGGCGCGCCGCTCGTGGTGATCGGGGCGCCGCTCGCGGTGGATGCGGACGCGTTCAAGACCGCCGACGGCAACCTCGAGGGCACGCTGCGGATCATCTGCGACCGCGTGCACGGCCATGGCGACGTGCCGGTGGGCCGCTCGCGCAATTCTCCCGCCCGATGAAAAATCCCGCTGTCGTTAATTTTTCCTCCGCGCCCCACAGCGTGGAGTTGCGTGAATTCGTGCGTCCCGAACCGGGACCCGACGATGTGATCCTCGCGGTGGAGGCGGTCGGCGTGTGCGGGAGCGACCTGCACCAGTGGACGGCTTCCCACAGCTGGAAAGTTAATTATCCTGTGGTGCTCGGCCATGAATTTGGCGGGCGCATCGCGGCGCTGGGCTCCGCGGTCAAGGCGTGGCAGGAGGGCGATCTGGTCGTGAGCGAAACCGCGGCGGTGATCGACGCGAACAACCCGATGAGCCGCGCGGGCCTCTACAACCTCGACCCGACGCGCAAGGGTTTCGGCTACGGGGTCGACGGGGCGATGACGCGTTTCGTGCGGGTGCCGTCGCGCTGCCTGCACCGGGTGCCGGCGGGACTGGCGATCGAGCACGCGGCCCTCACCGAGCCCTGCTGCGTGGCCTACAACGCCGTGGTCAACAACGCGAAGATCAAGCCCGGCGATCGCGTGATCGTCTTGGGGCCGGGACCGATCGGGATTTTGTGCGCGGCCATGGCGCGACTCGCCGGGGCGGAAGTGGCGCTCGTGGGCCTCGAGCGCGACCGGGCGCGGCTCGACGTGGCGAAAGCCTACGGTTGCCAGACGATCATCGGCGACGCGACGGCGTGGGCGCAGGCGCGCGACGGGCTCGGCGTGGACGGAGTGATCGATGCGGCGGGCGCATCGGCGGCGCTGAAAGCTGCGCTGGAGCTAGTGCGGCCGGCGGGCTGGATCAGCAAGGTGGGCTGGGGCCCGCAGCCGTTGAATTTCTCCCTCGATCCCCTGGTGCAGAAGAACATCACGCTGCAGGGCAGCTTCAGCCACAACTGGCCGATCTGGGAACGCGTGCTCGCGCTGCTGGCGTCGGGCCAGCTCGACGTGCGGCCGGTGCTCGGCGGCGTGTGGGGACTGGAAAGCTGGCACGAGGCCTTTGAAAAGATGCACTCGGGCGAGATCGTGAAAGCGGTGCTGAAACCGGTTTAAGGAAATTCCCTTTATGCGACTACGCGACAAAGTCATCATCGTCACGGGCAGCACGAGCGGCATCGGCCAGGCGATCGCGGAGCGCGCGGTGCACGAGGGTGCGCGCGTGCTGATCCACGGCATCGATGGCGTCGGCGGCAAAAAAGTGGTGGCCAAACTCGGGGCCAGTGCGGCGCTGCACCTCGACGATCTCGTCGATCCCGAGTGCGCGCCGCGAATCGTGGCCGCCGCGATCCAGGCCTTCGGCCGCGTCGACGCCATCGTCAACAACGCCGCCCTCGTCGCCCGGAGCACGTTGGCGACCACGGAGGCGGCCTTTTTTGATCGCATGATGGCGATTAACGTGCGCGCCCCGCTGTTGCTCATCCAGGCGGCCTACTCGCAGCTCAAGCAGCACGGCGGTTGCGTGCTCAACATCGGGTCGATCAACGCGCTCAGCGGCGAGGGGACGCTGCTCGACTACAGTATTTCCAAGGGCGCCCTCCAGACGCTCTCGCGCAACCTGGCCAACGCCCACTCGACCGAGGGCGTGCGGTTCAACCATTTCAACGTCGGCTGGGTGCTGACGGAGCGCGAATACGCGATGCAGGTTGCCGATGGCCAGTCGCCTGACTGGCCCGAGCGACTCTCCCGGAGCCTCGTGCCGTCGGGCCGGCTCATCCGGCCGGAGGAAATCGCGGCGGCGGCGGTCTACTGGCTCGGCGACGAATCGCGACCCATCACCGGTGCGGTGGTGGACATGGAGCAGTTCTGCATCCACGGGCGCAATCCGCCGAAGGTCTGACGATTCCTTGCGCCCGCGGCCGCGAGTGGCCGCGAAACATCCTCCAACCATGATGCCCCGACTGGCTGTTTTCCCCAAGGCGTATATCCGCCCGCTGTGCCGCGAAGGTTCGATGACGCTCCGCGAATGGGTCGACCTGGCGGCGCCGCTTGGCGTCGACGGCCTGGAATACTACAGCGGCTTTCACGAGCTCGCCGATCCCGCGAATTGGGCGCAGGCCCGGCGCGAGGTCGAGGAACGCGGCCTGGTCATCCCGATGCTGTGCTGCTCCCCGGACTTTTCGCACCCCGATCCGGAGTTCCGCCGGCGCGAGGTGGAGAAGGAGCAGAACTGGATTCGCATGACCGCGGCGCTGGGCGGGAAATTCTGCCGCGTGCTGTCGGGCCAGCGCCGGCCCGAGCTGACCCGCGAGCAGGGACTTTCGCTCGTGGTCGAGAGCATCGAGGCGTGCCTGCCCGAGGCGCGGGCCTGCGGCGTCACGCTGATCATCGAGAACCACTACAAGGACGACTTTTGGAATTTCCCCGAGTTTGCGCAGAAGATGGACGTCTTCTGCGATTTGGTCGGGCGGATCCACGATCCGCACTTCGGCGTGAACTACGACCCGAGTAACGCGTTCCTTGCCGGCGATGACCCGCTGGAGTTGCTGCAGCGCGTGAAGCACCGCGTCGTGACGATGCACGCGAGCGACCGCTTTCTCGCCGAGGGCACCATCGAGGATCTACGGCGCGACGAGACGGGCGCCGAGGGCTATGCGAAGCGGCTGCGCCACGGCACGATCGGCCGCGGGCTCAACGACTACGATGCGATCTTCAGCACGTTGCGCGGCGTGGGCTTCGGCGGCTGGGTGAGCATCGAGGATGGCGTCGACGGCATGGACCAGCTGGCCGAGAGCGTGCGCTTTGTGCGGGCCAAGCTCCGGCAGCACTGGCCGGAGGAAACCGCCGCGCGCCCGTGACGGGCCGCGACGGGATTGCGGCGGAGCGGATCCCGGCAGTCTTTTCCCTTATGAAAACCCCGCTCTCCTTCCTCCTCACCGCTCTGATTTTTCTCTCCTCCGCGTTGGGGGCGGATGATTGGAAGGCGGGCCTCGCCGCGGTCAAGATCACGCCCGAAAAGCCGGTGCTGATGTACGGTTACGCCAACCGGGTGAAGCCGTTCGAGCGCGTCGCGCAGGACATCTACGCCAAGGCGCTGGTGCTGGAGGACGCGCAGGGGCGGCGGGCTGTGATGGTGACCACCGATCTGGGCGCGATGCCGGCGGCGTTTGTCGATCCGTTGACGGAGCGCATCACCGCCAAAACGGGACTGCAGCGGGAGCAGATCCTGCTGAGCTGGGCGCACAATCACGCAGGTCCGAACCTGAGCATGAAGGTCACCCCGGGAGCCGGGATCTCGGTGGCCGACGCGGAGAACCGCGTCGCCTACACCCAGTGGCTCATCAACCGCATCGTCGATCTGGTGGTGCAGGCCAATACGCGGCTCGAACCGGCGCGGCTGTCGCACGGGCAGGGGATCATCAATTTCGTCATGAACCGGCGCGAGTTCACGCCGCGCGGCGTCATCCTCGGGGTGAATCCACGGGGGCCGGTCGATCGCAGCGTGCCCGTCTTGCGGATCGACGGGGCCGACGGGAGGCCGCGCGCCGTGCTCTTTGGCGCCGCGTGCCACAACACCACGCTCGGCTCGCAAAACTACGAGCTGTGCGGCGACTATGCCGGGTATGCCGAGCACGATCTTGAGAAAAAATATCCCGGCACCCAGGCGATGTTCATGATGGGGTGCGGCGGCGACGCGAATCCGTTTCCGCGGGAAGGCCTGGACAACACGCGCAAGCACGGCGCGGAGCTCGCCGCCGAGGTCGCCCGCGTGCTCGAGGCGAAGCTCCGGCCGATCACCGGCCCGCTGACCGTTTCGCTGGGCCGGGTCGATCTGCCGCTGCAGTCGCCCACGATCGAGGCGCTCAAGCCGCTGGCGGCAAGTTCACCCGGCTGGCAGAGCGACACCGCGCGCAAGCTGCTGGGGATGCTGGAGCGCGGGGAGAAGCCCCTGACGCATTACAACGCGCCGGTGGCGGTCTGGCAGTTCGGCCGCGACCTCACCTTCGTGGCCCTGCCGAGCGAGGTGGTGGTCGACTACGTGCAACTCGTCGAGGCTGCCATCGGGCCGCTGAACCTCTGGGTGGCGGCCTATTGCAACGAGGGCTTTGGCTACGTGCCGTCGGCGCGGGTGCTCCGCGAGGGCGGTTACGAGACGCGCGGCCTGATCGGTGCCGACGGCTGGTTCGCGCCGCAGACCCAGGACGCCTTGGTGGGCAAGGTCGCCGAACTCGCGAAAAAAGTCGGCCGGCCGTAGGCGTTTGCCGGTTTCGTGCTGGTTCGGCGAAAACCTTTGGATCGCGAAAGCGCCAAAGGACGAAGATTCGGAACGACTCCGCTGGCGCATGGCACCAGCGAGGCGGAGTTTTCTGAGCACGCTGACGGGATTGGCCGGTTCACTGATTCCGTGCTTCCGCTCTTCCGCGATCGATCGGGCTGCTCCAGCGCGAGAAGCTGGCGCGCGGCAAACGACAAAGCCTGATTTCAGCTGGCTCATCTCCCGATTCTGGCTTGTCGTTGCTCTAGTAACGCTTGACGTAACCATCAGCGCTAAGCACCGTATGGCGCGATGATCCGGTCGTTCGCCTGTCCCGCTACTGCCGCGATTTTCAATGACCGGCAGGTCCCGGATTTTCCTCCCACCGTCCAGCGTACTGCCCGCCGCAAACTCGTCCAAATCGACCTTGCCATGAATCTGTCCGACCTGCGCGTTCCGCCCGGCAACCGCCTGGAGGTCTTGCGCGGGGACCGTGATGGCCGGCATTCCATCCGGATCAACGACCAATGGCGCATCTGTTTTCGCTGGACCACCAATGGAGCCGAAGAGGTGGAAATCGTCGATTATCACTGAACCCATGAAAACCAAATCCCTGCCGCTCCTCACTCCCGGCGAAATGCTCCAGGAGGAGTTTATTGCCCCCATGGAGCTCTCCGCCTACCGGCTGGCCAAGGAGATTGGCGTGCCCCTGACCCGCATCACGGCGATTCTGGCTGGTG
The DNA here is from genome assembly GCA_947474935.1 of Opitutia bacterium. GTDB lineage: Bacteria > Verrucomicrobiota > Verrucomicrobiia > Opitutales > Opitutaceae > ER46. Next base: position 386 of record CANJKL010000019.1, on the reverse strand, counting down.
AGCGCGCCATCACGGCTGACACCGGTCTGCGCCTGGATCGTTATTTTGGGCTCACCGAAGGCTGGTGGCTGCGCCTCCAGACCGAGTGCGATCTGCGCAAGGCGAAACGTGAACTCAGCGCCCGCATCGCGCGGGAGGTAACCCCCCGCGAACCCGCCGTGGCCTGAGCGTTGGAGGCAACAAAAGAGGATCGCTCGTCACCCGCGTCCAGGAGAAGGGGATTTTCCCTCTGTCACGAGTCACGACGTGGGCTTGCCCCGATTTCTCGGACACGTGGTTCGGGGTGATTTCTAGTTTAGTTTAGACTCGAACGTGATCGGGCTGACGTAACCGAGACTCGAGTGGAGTCTCGTGCGATTATAAAATGCTTCGATGTAGTCGAAGAT
>CANJKL010000018.1:0-108868 GCA_947474935.1 Opitutia bacterium | reverse complement strand
GAGGTGCTCGATGACCAAGACCAAGCCCGGCGCCATTTCGCCGAAGGTGAAACCATCCGATTACGACTACACGTGGCCGGTCGGTCGCCGGTGCCACTGCTGCACGGGGCATTTCAGATCGTCGACCGGCACAACCGGGCGCTGTACGGCCTGTCGACGATTCACCGTGAATCGGCCGGGCTGCCTCTCGCCACCCACCACAGCGCGGTTCTCGAACTGGAGATTCCGGGGCAGTTGGGCGCGGGCGAGTACCTGATCGATGTCGCGCTCGGCTGGGGCGACCGGGGCGACGGCGCTTTCACGCACCAGTGCCACCGGATCGGCGGCATCGCGGCGATCTCGATCGGGCGCATCACGCCGCGGCCGCGTTTTCTGGGTCCGATCGACCTGCAAGGCACGCTCGGCTGGCGGACGGAGTGAGCCCGCGCCGGGCGGGGACGGGCAAAAAGTAGCGGGTGCCGGTCAAACACCCTGCGGCTATTTCCGATCCCTGAAGAAAGCCTCCCACGGATTTCACTGATTCACGCGGATTCCAGAAATGAAAACGGGGGATATCGCTTTGCCGGGTCAGTTTCACCAATCCCCGATGGGGAATTTCCGCGGGATTCGATCCGCGTTTATTCGCGTTATCCGCGGGAGACCAAATTTTTCCAGCTCTGAAACAAAATCGGTTCGATTCCGTGTTTCCGCGCTTTCGCGATCAATCGGTCGGTTTCGTCGCGCCGATCGGTTCGGCGCGACGAAAAATCAGCGGATCAACGCCTGCACGTCCCCACGGGCGAGGTGGACCATGCGGTTCATCAGGTCGCCCGCGTCGACCGCAGAGTAGTTGCGAATGTTGCCGACGATGCCGTTCAGCGGTTGCGATTCGACCTCGGCAATAAAATCGCTCAGGTCGCGGCTGAGTTCCGCCGCCCGGGCCATCTCCATCTGGCCGGCGGCGAGGTCGTCGATCCGGCCGGGCCACCACTGGGGATCGACGAGATCGCGACTGATATGCTCCACGAGGGCTGTCTCCACCCCGCCCGCGTGTTGATCGCCGCGCTCCGCCGTAAATGCGCCCAATGGCTCGTAAAGCCAGCGGAATGCCCAGCGCGCGCAGCGGCTGCGGCGCAGGCCCTCCTCAATCGCGCCGCGATGCACGGGGGATCCGTGCACGTCGACCACGTAGAGAAATTCCGGCGCCATCCATTCGACGACCGCATTGACGAAACCGGTCACGTAACGCGCCACCAGCGGCGGCGTGAGGTCGATGCTCAACCCGAACGGCAGGCCCCACGTCAGGTGCCCGTAATCGACGGGCGGACCGACGACGAAGCCTTCGATCTCCGATGCCAACCGATGCAGCACGCCATAACTCTGGATCGTGTCGGTGGCGAGCGGCAGATGCGGGCCGTGTTCCTCGACCGCGGTGTCGACGCTGAAGGCGAAAACCTTCGGCCGGCGCACGGGCGGCGGCGGCCGCCTCGCCGGCAACTCGACGATTTCAAAGTTGCCGGCGAAATTTGCCCGGTCCCGCGTGCCTTCGAAAAACGGAAAGCAGCGGCGTACTTTTTCGATCACCGCGGCCTTCAGCTCCGCATCGAGCGCCTCGTGGTAAAGCGGCGGCAGGACGAGGGGAGCCAGGTCCGCGAGTTGTTCCGGCGGCGTGCCCAGCGAACAAATGGGCAGCACGATGCGATCGCGACCCACGCGCCGCTTCAGCTCGTGGTGTGAATAGCCGGTCAGCCACGGACCCGTGTTGATGCGGGTCGGCAGAAACGGGGTGAGTGGCTGGCCGGTCATCGCTTCTCCGGCCAGTTCAGATGCCGGTGCAGGAAGCGGTAGGTCGCCTGACCGTTGATCATGTGCGGACCGTAGAAGTATTCGATCTCCGCAGAATGCCCCAGACCCATCTTGTTGTAGTGGCGGAAAACCTTCGCGAATTCCCACGCGACCCATTCGTCGATCGCCACGCCGTCGTCGTGCCCGCGCTCCACCATGAAGGGCCGCGGCGTCATCAGATTCGACAGCTCGGCGTAGTTGGCGACGTGCGCCATGTTCCATTCGAAAATCTCGTACTCGCCCGTGAAGATATAGCTCGGCCGGTCCTCGAGGGTCGTGATTTTCCTGATCCATTCGTTGAAGTCACCCGAGCAGATCGAGAGACAATACTGCTTCACGAACGGGGGGACGCGCACCGCCGTCTTGCCGCCATACGACAGACCGTAGAAGGCAATCCGTTGCGGATCCACGTAAGGCAGCGTGGACAGCCATTCGAGCGAGCGCTCGTGTTGCGGAATGATGTAACTGTAGAGCGAGCGCTTCAGGATGTTCGATTTCCGCTGCAGGGTGCGGAACGCATCGCCGCCGCGGTAGGGGTTCTGCGGCGAGTAGACGATGAAGCCGCGTTTGCAAAGCTCCGCGCTGAACGACCGGTAGGCCCGGTAGCCCGAGAGCTCCGGCCCGCCCACCGTGTCGGCCGGCACGCCCTCGAGACCGTGCTGCGTCACGACGACCGGGCGGCGTTCCCCGGGCTTCAGATCCTTCGGCAACAGCAGCAGCCCCGACGCGATCACGTCGTCGTAGACATCGAGCACCACTTCATAGGTGTCGAACGCGTCGTTGTGGATCTTCAGCCACGGTGCGTCCTTGATCAGGCGCGTGCGGGGATTCAGCGGCATCGTCGATTTCGGCAGCCGCCCGATGAACTCATCGTAGGCCCAGTCGCGCAGCGGTTCGACCGTGGCCGCCCACTTTTCGGGCGACGTGCGATCAGCCTTCGCCCACTTGGCGTCGCGCACCTTGTTGCTGAGCCGCGCCAGATTCTGCGCGTGCACCTGCATTTCGTTAAACTGCCGGCTCTCCCGCGCGCGCGGGTCGTTCGGGATCGCCTGACCCGCGGGCGGCGCCACCGGCTTCACCGCCGCGGCATCGGGGCCCGCTTCCAAGGCTGCTCCGGCTAGCGCCGCGAGGGCCTCGCCCGCACCGGCGGCACCGGTGCCGTTGCCGGCGGCCACCAGCTTGAGCCGGTCGCCCGCCTTGAGCCGGTCGAAAATTCCCTTTGCGCGATCGAACTCCTGGCGCACCGAGGCCAGCGGAGCCGTCCCGAACCGGCCCGGGGTCGGGCCGCGGTTTTGACCGCTTCCCGACAGCATGGGCGCGCCGCCTTCCGGCACGGCGCAGGCCTCGATGGTCAGCGCCCGCGGCGCGATCATGCCCGCCAGCTCCGCGTCGCCAAATTCCGTCAACAGCGCCCAGACGTTGCGATAAATGGGCTCCTCCCAGAGTTTCTCGCGCACCTGAAAATAGCCGGAGACGAGCGTCCGGTCGATGCGGTCATCGAGGGCCGAGGCGTAGAGCGCGAGCAAACCACCCTCCCCGACCCCGGCGACGCCGAGCGGAAGTTTCGTTCGCTCCCGTTCGTTTGCAGCCGTGAAAAGATCGATGGCCGCGAGCACCTTTTGCACCTCGTAGCCGATCACGTGCCGGCCCACCTCGAACGCCTGGCGATAAATAAATTCCCGGTGAGGCTGGTTCGTGAAGCGCACATATTGACTGCCGGAAAGTTCGGTGCCGCGGCTGATGATCATCGGCACGAGCACCTGCCAGCCCTGCGCCGCCAGACGGCGCGGCAGCTGGGTTGGCGCCGCCACACCCCCGGCCAGGCCGGTGAACTGCTCGGGAGTCCAATCGGCATCGGGAATCACCACCATCCGCCCTTTGACCGCACCCTTCGGCTGCAACAAGAGACCCTCGCCGGTCAGGCCCTCGATCACCGCCCAGCGCACCGCCAGTACGGTGAAACGATCGGACTCGCCGACCCGCGCATCGCGGCCGACCGTCGTCAGAGGTTCGAAATCGGTGGCCGCGGCCCGCGCGTCGACCGCACCGATGTAGCCGCGCAATCGCTCCCGCGGCGCGGCGACGCTTTTGGCGTAGGCCGCCGCGCTGGAAAAGTCGCGCTGCGAGGCTTGGTCACGTCGCGCCGGCGACGCGGCCAGTTCACGCAAGGCGTACCGGTCGATGCCCGCCACCATGACTTCATCCAGCGGTTGGACGATCGTGAGCGGTTTTGTTCCGGGGATGACATTTTCGGCGGCGCCGCCAGTCGACGGCAGCCAGCTGCAGACGAGAGCGAACGCAAGAACCGGAGCGGAGTGGAGGGGGTACTTCATCGCCTCATTCCGGTAACGGGCCAGCCCGGCGCCGGCAAGTGTTACCATCGTCATCCGGCAACAAAGCGGCCGCACCGTTTATTCGATCACACGCCAGCCGGGCCGGCCCCACGCGCTTCGGACCGCGACTCAACGAGCGCGGGGCAGCGGCCGCGAACCCACCCGGCGGCCACGCCACGACAACGGCCGCGACTCAAAATTTGAATTTCACGCTGGCCTCCACGCGGCGCGGAAGATCCTGAAAGATGAGCACGTTGTTCGAGTAGTTGTCGCCGTTGTGAATCCAGTTGCGGGCGTCGAGCACGTTGAGCACGTCAACATTCACCTCCCACCGCGGGGTGCGATAAAAGACAAACGCGTTCAGGAAAAACTGCGCGTTGAGGTGGTATTCGTTGAGGAGATTGCCGGGCTGCCCGCTCTGCCAGCTCGCCCCGAAGCCGCCGCCGAAACCGCCGACCAGCCGGTGCGAAAGGCTGCCGTTCACCACCCAACGCGAGAGCCCCGGCAGGCGGTAGTCGGCCGGGGGAAGCTTGTCCCAGGTGAAGCCGCCCCCCGTGCCACGCCCGCCCGGTCCGCGACCGAGCGCATAGAGATTATACAACGACATGCCGCCCGCCTGCGACGCGCTGGAGTGATCGAACCGGCCATCGTTGAGCGCCACGTTGAAGGTGGCGTTGGTCCGCAGGTTCGGCTGGTAGACGAGTTCCGCCTCGGCACCGCGCATTTTCAAGTTCTTCACGTCGCCGCCAAGTTCGGTCTCGGCGCGACGTTGATCGTAGAGTGCAAATCCCGCGAAAAGCGTGTTGTCGCGCAGGGAAAACTTCGCCCCCACCTCGGCCAGCCGGCTCAGGTTCGTGAAGTCATCGGGGTCGATCCGCCCGCCGCCATTGCCATCCGACTTCAGCATGATGCCGCCGCCCGTCACGTTGCCGTGGACGGCGTAGGCCCGCTGGTAGGTGGCGTAAATGGAGGTCTTCGGCGTGAACGCATACGTGAGGCTGGCATTCCACGACAGGGCGGTGTCGTGGTGGCGGTCGCGCCACTGCGGCGTGTCGCCCGGCAACGGATCCTCCGCGCGCGCGTAAAATCCGTCGAGGCGGGCGCCGGCGAGCAGCGAGAGTTTCTCACTTAATTTAACATCATCCTGCAGGAAGAGCGCCGGATTCCACAGCGTCGAACGGGTCGTCTCCGGGCTGCCGTAGGCGGCCGGAAAAAACTCCCGCCCGCCCGGGCCGACGAAGCCCGGATAATAGGAATTCGCATATTCCGCCGCGTGACTGAACGTGCGATTCAGCCGGGTGATGTCGTATTGAAAGAAGTACTCGTTGAAATAGTTCGTGTAGCTTTCGCGCTTTTCAAACCGCACCGTCGCGCCCGCGGTCACCGCATGGACCGTGCCGTCGGTCCGGTAACGCGCATGCCACTCGGTGCGGTTCTCCGCCGTCCACTGGCTCGCATATTCGGCGTATTCGAAAGCGTGATAGCGCCGGCGGTCGACGTGCTCCAGCAGCGTGCGGTTGACCAGCCGGGTGTCCGGGGCGGGCTGCGCCGTCGCGATGAATTGCAGGTGCGCGATGTTGGCGTTCGAAAAATCCCCCTGGGAAAACAGTGTCGCGTCGCGCGGGATCGTGACGGAGGCCAGCCCGCTGATCGTGCCGCCGATGGCGCCGTTGGCCGACGAATAGGCGTCGGGCAGATCGCCCGTGTAGTAGGTGCCGCGGTCGATCAGATCCTGATTGGGCCGGTTGACGCCGAGCAACTGCGGCGAGGCCTGCCACATGAATTGCGCGTTGGCCTCCAATGTCAGCGTGGGGGAGGCGCGGCGCACCCAGGAGGCAAAAATGTCCTGCCGGTCGTCCCGCGCGCCGTTGCGACGGAAAAACGTGTCGTCCTTCTTCCCCTCGTAGCTGACCCGCCAGGCCGACTTGCCGTCGGCGAACGGTGCCGTCGCGTCGAATTGCCACGAGCCATTGAGCCACGAGCCGCCGCCCGGCACCCAGGTGCCCAGGCGCGTGGTAAGCGTGGTTTCGCGCGTGAACTTGGGCTGCTTCGTCACGTAGTTCACGTAACCGCCGGTGAAAAAACCGCTGCCGTAAATCGCGGAGCCGGGGCCGCGCACGACGTCGACGGCCGCGATGCCGTTGAACGACGGAAAAAATCCGAAGTTGTTATAGCTGCGCCGCTGGCCGTTGAGAAAGGTCTCCGACAAGTCGCCGCGGATGTTGGGAATCGTGGCCTTGCCATAGCTCGCGACCGTGGAGCTGCCGGGAGCGTAAGCGACCAATTCGGCCACGCCGTTGATGCCGCGCTCGCGCAGCAAAGCCTGCGTGATGGTCGAAACCGAGCGGGGCGTTTCGAGCAGGCTGCGCGCGTCGCCGAAGACGCCTTCCACCGGCCGCACCAGCGGGTTGACCGAATCTTCGACCGGCAGCCCGGTGACTTCGAAGCGCTCGAGGGTCACGACCCCGGCGGAAGCCGCCGGGTTGGCGGCAGGCGGTTGGGCCGGGGCGAGGCGCAGGGAAAGTGCGGTCGCCGCGGCGGAGAGGATGATTCGGATCGGGAATTTCATGGTCGATGATGCCCGACCCCGCCCGGACTCCCAAACAAAGGGGCGCCGCCGGCCCCATGGCGCTGCTCGCGGCGCCTGCTGTTTCCTTCGTCGGCATGATCCGTTCAGGTTCGAAGGGTCGAGCGGCCGGACGTGCCGCAATCTCAGTCCTCCGCGGAGGACACCCCTACAGGCAAGGCGCACCAAAGCGGTGCCGCGCGGGGAAGCAAGCGAAAGATTCCCGGCGGCGCCCCGCCGGACCGCTTACTTCAACTTCTCGATGAACGTGAGCAGATCCGCCATGTCCTGCACGCTCATGCCGGACTCGAGTCCCTCGGGCATCAGGCTGCGGCCGGAGGAGCTGCTCCCCTTGACGTTCGCCCGCGGCAAGTTGATCACCGACCCGCCCATGATCTTGAGCGAGAGGCTGCTCGCCTCGTCCTGCGCAATGATGCCGGTGTAGGCTTGGCCGTCACGCGTGTTGACCTCGTAGGCGATGTACTGGGGCGCCACTTCCTTGTGCGGTTCCAGAATCGCGGTGAGCAACGCCTCGCGCCCCTTCGTCTTCACCGTGATCAAATCGGGGCCGACCTCCAAGCCCTGGCCGCCGGCGCGATGGCAAACCAGACACCGGCCCTGATATTGGAGCAGCCCGCGGGCGGCATCGCCCGAACCCGCCACGGCCGGTTGAAATTTCGCCGCCACCTCGGCCCGCGACGGCGGGATGACCGCCGCGAGGGCCGTCCGCGCCAGCGCGGCGACCCGGGCATTTTTGTTTTCAACCAAGCGCTGCACCTGCGAGGCGGGCAGTTCGTCGGGCTTGATCGCGCCCGACTGGATCGCTTCGAGCAGCGCCATCGTGCGGTCTTCGCGGGCGACGAACGCCGCGAGGGCGGACGCCTTCGCACCGGGACCGTAGTTCGACCAGGAACGTACGAACGTCGCTGTGACGTCGGCGGAGGGGTATTGCGCCAGCGTCTTGATCGCGGCGGTTTGAATCGCATCGGGTTGCCCGGACGCGAGGCAGGCCGTCAGCGCGGCCCCGGACTCCGCCAGCGAAGTCACCCCGAGCAGGTCGATGGCCTCGAGCCGGGCGGGAGCCGCGGCCTCCGGACTGGCCGCGGTGGACGAAGCGCGGGCGAAGACCGCGGCGAGTTTGCGGCCGGGGTCGGCCCGCTCGATCGTCGTGCCGGCGCGGCGCAGGCCGTCGCCGAACGCGCGCAGCCAGAGCGGGCTCGGATCACCCTGCGTCATGAAATCGATCATGCTGGCGTAGCCGCCCGCCGGTTTGGACGCGGCGCGAATGCCGAGCACCTTGGCGACGAATGGCGCCGCCTGCTTCGCCGATGCCAGATCGCGGGCAAGGGCCGGGAAGAGAATCTCCGCGACCACTTCGGGGCGTCCACTGAGCAACGCGGCGGCAACCCACGTGTCGGCCGAATCCTTCGCCGCCAGCCGTGCATACGCCGGAGCGAGCATTTTGGCGGCGGCCTTTTCTCCCGGGTCGAGCGGCCAGGCGGCGCCAAGGATCGTTTGCAGGGTAAACGCGAGTTGGAAGCGGACGCGCACGCTCGGGTCGTCGACCAACGCCACGAGCTTTTCCGCCACGCGGGCGCCCAGGCCTTGCGCGGTGCTGAGTTTCTCCGCCATGACGACGGCGCGTTCGCGCACATGCTCGTCGGCATCGCCGAGGGCGCGCACCACCGCATCCTCCGCCAGCCCAGCCAAGCCATCGAGTGCCCCCAGGGCATGATGCCGGGCCAGCGGCGACTTGGATTCGCTGACGAGTTTCGCGAGGAGCGGAACGACGGCCTTGTCCTGCCGCTCATAGAGGAGCCGCGCGGCCGTGTCGCGATGCCAGCCGTTGGGATGCTCGAGCGTCTGCACCAGTTCCGCCGTGGTCGCCCGACCGAGTTGCACCCGGCCGCGGCGCCGCCACGCGGCATCGGTGGGCTCGACGCGGTACACGCGACCGCGGTTATTGCCGTTGTTGAGGTCGAGGTATTGCTTGATCTCATCCGGAATGCTCCACGGGTGCTCGATGACCTCGCGGTACATGTCGCAAACGTAGAGACAGCCATCCGGGGCGTTCGCGAAGTTCACCACGCGCACCCAGGTGTCCTTGCTCGCCGCAAACTCGTAGCTTTGCTCATCGTCGGGCCGGCGGCCGATGAGGCTCGCCCCGTCGGCGAAGATTTTCTTGCGGTGGATCAACTGGCCGCCGGCGTCGCCGGTAAACGAGTTGTTCACGAAATCGTCGCCATAGGCGTCGCCGCGAAAGATCGTCGTACCCGTGGCGCCGGTGAAATAGCCGCTGACGCGGCCGCCGCCCTCGACGACTCCCTTGACCACGCCGCCAATGCGCCACCGGGTGCGGATGATCCGCCAGGGCTCGTCGGGACTGATCCGGTAGACCTCGGCGGCGCCGCCATCCGCCGCGATGCTTTGCCGCGCCGGCGGCAGGGGCAGGAAGGGATTTTGCCCCGAATAGCGGTCAGCGTAGACCCAATACTGCAGGTGGTCGGAATTCGAGCAGGCAAACTTCCGGCCGTAGTTGTCAAAGCTCATGCCATACTGCGCGCCGCCGCCTTCGAAGCCGAATTCGTAGGTGCGCGGATCAAACCAGAAATCGCGGGCGCCGAGTTCGACTTCGGGCAGTTCCGGGCGTTTCAGATTCTTGATTTTGCCCCGGTTGCCACCGCCGGTCTGGACGTGGATGCGATTGTCCTGACCCCACTGGGGGCTGTTCATCAGCGCCTGCACATTGAGCCTTTCCAAGCCGGAGCCGAAACCGGTGAATACCTTTTCACGAATTTCCGCGCGACCGTCGCCATCGCGGTCCTCGAACCGCCAGATGTCGGGCGTCGCGCAGACAAAGATGCCGCCGTTCGCCCAGATCACGCCGGTCGGCCACGCGATGTCGTCGGCAAAGACGGTGCTGGTCTCGTAGACGCCGTCGCCGTCCTTGTCCTCGAGCATCGAGATCCGGCCGAGGTGCGGCTGGACGTCCCGCATCTCGGAATAGTCGATCATTTCGCACACGAACATCCGGCCGTTTTCGTCGAAGGAAATTGCGATGGGATCGCGCACCTGGGGCTCGTTGGCGGCGAGTTTCAGCTTGAAGCCGGCCTTGACCTTCCACGTCGCAATCGCGTCTTTCGGCTCGACCGCCGGGTAGTGCGGCAGCTCCTTCGCGGGATCGAGGGCCACGGCGGTTTTCGTCTCGCCGTAGGCCTCCCGGTAGGTGTTGCGAAATTGAATGTTGTCGGCGGCGAAGACCCGGCCAGTGAGACCAGCAAGAACACAAAGGAGGATTCGTTTCACAGTCAGGAATGAGGGGTTGTGAGTTCGGCCACAGGGGCACGACGGAGACGTCAGGCAACGAAGGACCCACCGTGGGTCAAGCGCCACTCACCAAGCAAGCAGCCGGGCTCGAATTCAAACCGAGGGTCATCGTATGCAAGGCCCTTCCAGGGCGAAGAAGGAACGATTCTAGACGGACCGCGCTTGCTCCGGCCAACCCCGACGGGATTGGCGGAAAATTCGCTGCCGGCCGGGGCTAAAAACACAGAGGCCGCCCCTTTTTGAGGGACGGCCTTTGTGACCTAACACCAAGCAAACCCATGAACCACAAACTAGCACCGTCTTTACCAGAGACAGTGTTGACTACGCGGGGATAGACGGGGCGGTTGGCAAAACGCTCAAAAATTCCGAAAAAAATGCGTGCAGTCAGGACCGGTTGCGTCGACCCGAAAAATCTCCGGCCCGTCACTGCCACCCACGGCACCGCCGCCTCAGGATGCCACGCCCGACCCGACGCCCCCGGCGACCGGCAGGGCGGACTCATCGGCCGTCTTCAACGGCGCGGACTTGAGCGGATAGGTGAAGCGCTGGCCCTCGTAGTTGCGGAAAACAATTTCGTCATCGGTGATCTTTTCGACGTAGTCCGGGTTGATCGGCACCTTGCCCCCGCCGCCGGGGGCATCGATCACGTACTGGGGCACGGCGTAGCCGGTGGTGTGTCCGCGGAGCGCCCGGATGATCTCGATCCCCTTCCGCACCTCCACCTTGAAGTGGCTGCCGCCGGTGATCAGGTCCATCTGGTAAATGTAATAGGGCCGGACCCGCATCCGCAGCAAGCGGTGCACGAGCGCGGTCATCACGCTGGCATCGTCGTTCACGCCGGCCAGCAGGACGCTCTGGTTGCCGAGCGGGACGCCGGCAAACGACAGTCGCTCGCAGGCCGCCTTCAGCTCGGCGGTGCATTCCTTCGGATGATTGGTGTGAATGCTCATCCAAACCGGGCCGTACTTCTTGAAAATTTCGCAGAGTTCCGGGGTGATGCGCTGCGGCAGAAAAACCGGGATGCGCGAGCCGATCCGGATGAATTCGACGTGCTTGATCGCCCGCAGCCGCGCCAGCAGATGCTCGAGCTTCCGATCCGACAGCAGCAGCGGATCGCCGCCCGATAGCAGCACGTCGCGAATTTCCGGGTGCGCCTCGATGTAGCGCAGGCCCTGCTCGTATTCCGGGTGAAAATTATAGTCCTGTGCGTTCGAGACCAGCCGGCTGCGCGTGCAATAGCGGCAATACGCCGCGCACCGATCCGTCACCAGAAACAGGACGCGATCGGGATACCGGTGCACCAGTCCCGCGACCGGCGAATGCTCATCCTCGCCCAACGAATCCAGCATCTCGCCCTCGGAAAGAACCATCTCGCCCGCGCGCGGAATCACCTGTTTCCGGATCGGGCAGTTGGGGTCGTTCCGGTCGATCAGGTTGAAAAAGTAGGGGGTGATCGCCAGCGCCAGCTTCTGGTTGGCAAATTCACACCCGGCCTTCTCCTCGGCCGTCAGCGTCATGAGCTGTTCCAACTGGGCCGTCGTCGTGATCCGGTTCTTCAGCTGCCACGTCCAGTCCTGCCAGTCGCTTTCCGGGATGTGTTGCCAAAGGCCCTGGCCCTCAAACCACGTGGCGCGATCTTCGGTGTAAGACATTAGTTCGCGAAAGGCTTAGCCGCCGCTCCCCTCGTGTCAAACGGGCGACCCCAAAAGTCGGAAGGGCCGGAAACCCGCCCGTCATGCCGGGCGCGGTGCGCAGGGGCCGGTCGCCGGATCTTGAAGATTTTCACAAAACCTCTTGGCAGGCCCCGGGTGACGCTCTTTCTTTCGGCTTTAATGTCGTTTAAGCCCGCAATCCTAGCGCTCGAAGATGGTTCGGTTTTCCGCGGCCGCGCCTTCGGCGCCGATGCGACCGTTTCTGGCGAGTGCGTCTTCAACACGTCGATGACGGGATACCAGGAGATCGTCACCGACCCTTCCTACTTCGGCCAGATCGTCACCATGACGGCCGTGCAAATCGGCAACTATGGGGTGAACGAAGAGGACACCGAGGCCGCGGCGCCGAAGTGCTCCGGCTTCGTCGTCCGCGAGCTTTCGCCCGTGGTCAGCAACTGGCGGAGCAAGCTCTCCCTCGGCGACTACCTCCGGCAGTACGGCATTCCCGGCATCAGCGAGGTCGACACCCGAGCCCTCACGAAAAAACTCCGAGTCGACGGCGCGATGAAGTGCTGCCTCAGCACGCTGCCCATCACCGACGAGGAAGCGACGCGGCGGGCCCGGACCTGGCAGGACATGGCAGGGGCCGACTACGTGAAGGATGTGACCTGCACGGAGCCCTACCTGTGGGCGGCGGACGACGCCTCGCGCCACAACACCCCCTACCTGCCGGTCGGCACGACGATGCACCTGCCCGGCTCACCCGCGAAAAAATTCCGCGTCGCCGCCTTCGACTACGGCGCCAAGCACAGTATTTTCCGCAAGCTCGTGAACCACGGCTTCGAGGTGCAGGTGTTTCCTGCCCAGGCCACCGCGGAACAGATCCGCGAGCACAAGCCCGACGCCGTGTTTCTCTCGAACGGCCCCGGCGATCCCGCGGCGCTGCCCTACATTCACAAGACCGTGACGGGCCTGCTGCCCGAATTTCCCATTTTTGGCATCTGTCTCGGCCATCAGATGCTGACCCACGCGCTGGGCGGCACGACCTTCAAGTTGAAATTCGGCCATCGGGGCGGAAATCAGCCGGTGAAGAACCTCGAAACCGGCAAGGTTTCGATCACCGCGCAAAACCACGGGTTCGCGACCGATCCGAAATCGATCGAGCAGCGGGGCGCCAAGATCACCGAGATCAATCTCAACGACAACACCGTCGAGGGCCTGCGCCACACTTCTCTGCCCGTATTCAGCGTGCAGTATCACCCCGAAGCGGCGCCCGGGCCCAACGACGCGGACCCGCTGTTTCTCGATTTCTACCGGATGGTGGAAGCCCGCAAGGCCGGGAAGATCTGAAGAAATGTGGAGCTGGCGAAATCAGGAATAGAAGGCTCCGAAGCCCGTTTCCCTGAATTCCAACTCAGCTCCTATCCCAGCGTCTGCTCGAACTTCACCGCATCCGCGGGCGTATCGACACCGATGCCGGGGTCTTCCGTGACGGCGCAGGCGATGTCGTAACCGTTTTCGAGCACGCGCAGTTGCTCGAGTTTTTCCACCGTTTCGTAGCGGCCCGGCGGCAGCTGCGCAAATTTCTCCAACAGATCCGCCTGATAGCCGTAGAGGCCGAGGTGCTTGTAGCAGGGGTTGGCCTGCACCCAGGCATCGTCGATGGTCAGCCCGAGGTCGCGGGAATACGGCATCCGCGAGCGGGAGAAATACAGCGCCCGCCCGTCCCGCCGCATTACGACCTTCACTTGATTTGCGTTGTAGAAATCGACGACCCGTTTGAACGGCGTCACCAGCGTCGCCATCGGCGCCCCACCCGCCAGCAACTCGGCCAGCGCGCGAATCTGACGGCCCGTCACCAGCGGTTCGTCGGCCTGTACGTTGATGACATGGCTGGCGCCCACCGTGCGGTTGGCCTCCGCGATGCGGTCCGTGCCGCTTTGGTGCGCCGGGTCGGTGAAGATCGCCTTAAACCCCGCCCCCACCACGCACTCGTGCAGAAGTTCGTGATCGACCGCAAAAACGAGGGGAAATTCAGGGGCTTCCCGGGCGATTCGCTCCGCCACCCACAGCAGCAACGGACGCCCTTTGATCTGATGTAACAGCTTGCGGGGGAATCGGGTGGATTCCAGGCGACAAGGAACAATGATCGCAGTTTGGGCCATTGTGCGCAGCCTGAGAGTCGGTTTTTAAGTTGCAAGCCACCGCCACGGCCCGGATTTTCGCCGGTCTCTCCGAAGTCATGAACAAAAGCGACGCCACACCTGCAGTCCAACCCGCCGTCAAGGAGTTGGTCGTGCAGAACAAGATGGGCATCCATGCGCGCCCGGCGGCGATGATCGTCCGCATCACCAACAAGTTCAAAGCGGAGGTGTTCGTCGAAAAGGAGGAGGAGCAGGTGAACGGCAAGAGCATCATGGGCTTGATGATGCTGGCCGCGGGCAATGGCTCGAAGGTCAAGTTTATCGCCAGCGGCGACGACGCGCTCGCCATGCTCGCCGAGATCGAAGCGCTGTTTGTGCGCAAGTTCGACGAGGCGTAAGCGCCACCGGGACGCCCGGGCGGCGCCCAAAAAGTCGGCCTGATCCGGTTCCGCGCCTTCGCTCTTTCGCGTTTCCGCGATGGATCAGAACCTGAAGAACGCCCGCGCGTTGGCCGTGCTGGTCCGCGCCAGTTCGTCGAAGCTCACGCCAAACACTGCCGCGGCGGCGAACTCCGCCGTGTGCCGCAGGAAAGCCGGTTCGTTGGGCTTGCCGCGATGGGGCATCGGCGTGAGGTAGGGCGCGTCGGTTTCGAGCATGAACCGCGGGAGCCCCTGCACCCTGGCGGCCGCCCGGATCGTCTCCGCGGTCTTGTAGGTCAGGATGCCCGTGAACGATCCCACCCCACCCCGCCGGTTCAGTTCGCCGATCTCCGCGACACCTTCCGTGAAGCAGTGAAACACGACGCGGGTCCAGTCGACGCCGCTCGCATCGATCATCTCGACGCACTCGGGAAACGCCCCGCGGGAATGCACCACGACGGGACAACCGAGTCGCTTCGCGATGCCCAGGCCCCCGGCAAACGCCGCTTTTTGCCACGCGAAGATCTTCTCCGCTTCCGCCGCGTCCTTGGGCAGGTGAAACCGGTCGAGTCCGATTTCGCCCAACCCAATCGGGCGATCCGTTCCGCCCCAAAAGCCCTCCACTTGGGCCAATGCCTGTTCCCATTGCCCGTCGACCGAACACGGGTGCAATCCGACGGTGTAATGGACGAACCCGACGTGCTCGCGCGCCATCTCCCGGTACATCGCCCAGTCGTCCGGCGAGGTGCCGATCGCGATCATCGCCTCCAAGCCGGCGGCCCGCGCCCGGGTCAGCGCGTCCGGCAGCAGGCCCTTGCGGGCAAAGGATTCCAAATGCGTGTGGGTGTCGATCAGGGCCATGGCAGGTCAGCGGACGTGCTCGTGCTCGCAATTTTGATCGTGATCAAACGTGAAAATGGGCCTGCCACGAATAGCGGTTACAAATACAACGCCCCATACCTCTCCCGTAGATAACGCACCAACGGTCGCGGCGAAAGTTCCCCGCCCGTCACCCGCCGCACCAACTCCAGCGCGCTGTAACGCCGGCCATGCGCATGCACGTTTTCCCGCAGCCAGCGCAGCAGCCACGAAAAATCTCCGCGCGCAAAATCCTCCTCCAGCTCCGGCCGCAGGCCCAACACGTGATACCAGAGCTGCGCGGCGATCATGTTGCCGAGGCAATAGCTCGGAAAATAACCGAACGCCCCGCCGCTCCAGTGCACATCCTGCAACACGCCTTCCCGGTCGTTCGCCGGCTCCAGTCCCACGAGTTCACGCGACGCGCTCCGCCACGCCGCCGGCAAATCCCGCACCGCCAGCTCGCCCGAGAATAGTTTCTTCTCCAACTCGAAGCGCAGCACAATGTGCAGGTTGTAAGTGACTTCATCGGCATCGACGCGGATCAACGTGGGCTCGACCGCATTCACCGCGAGGTACAAGTCCTCCGCGCTGACGCCCGCCGTCTGCACCGGAAACAACTCGCGCCAGCGCGGTTCGAAATGCCGCCAGAAACCGCGGCTGCGCGCCACCTGGTTTTCCCAGAGGCGGCTCTGCGATTCGTGCACCGCCATCCCGGCGTTGAGGCCGAGCGCCGTCCCGAGTTGCGCCCCGGGCAACCCTTGTTCGTAGAGGCCGTGGCCCGTTTCGTGGATCGAGCCGAACAACGCGTCGAGTGGCTGGTCGGAATTGAACCGCGTCGTCATCCGCACATCGGTGCCCGTTCCGGAGCAAAAGGGGTGGAGCGACACATCGATTCGCCCGCGCGCATAATCGAAGCCGATCTTTTCCGTCACCTCGCGCAGAAACACTCGTTGCGTCTCGATCGGAAATCCCCGCAGCCGCCCAGCGGTCGCCGCGGCGCGTTTCGCCACGGGCGAGGCGACGATTTCCCGCCCGAGCGGCACCAGCTCGCGTTTCAACTCGCCGAACAGGCGCTCCACCTGCGCCGTCGTGAGCCCGGGGTCATATTTATCCAGCGCGTAGTCGTACGGCGCGGCGCCCTTCCCGAGAAACTCCGCCTCGCGTCGCGCCAGCTCAAGGTGTTTTTCCAACACCGGAACGTAGCTGGCGAAATCATTCGCCGGCCGGGCGCGGGCCCAGACGTGATAGCCGCGGCTGCCCTCCGTCGCGAGTTCGCGGACAAAGGCCGCCGGCAGTTTCGTCGCCCGATCGTAGTCGCGCCGCGCCTGCGCGATCACGACGCGCTCGTCGTCGCCGGGCCGGAACGCCGCCTCACCTGCGCGTCCCGGCGTCGCAGGTCGGCTCATTTCCCCTTCGAGGAATTCCAGCAGTTCGCCCACGCGCGGCGTGCTGACCGCCGCGTGCTGCAACTCCGCCAGCAATGCCTGCTGTACGCCGCGTTGGTCCGCCGCCCCGGCCGGCAGATTCACCTGCTCATCCCAGCCGAGCAGATCGCCCACCGTCCCGAGCACGTGGGCGCGCTTGAGCAGGCCGGTCAGCTCGGTAAACGCGTCGTGAATCGTCATGCGCCCCAGCTTGCAGCGGGCGCGGTCCGCGAGGCGAGCGCGTTGTCCCGCAGGAAAAAGCGCTTGCCCACGCGGGGCCCGGCCACGACATCTCCCGCGTGGACCACGCCTCTGCGCCCGCCGCCAGCCCGGCCCCCCGCTTCTGGTCGCTCGACGCCCTGCGCGGAGCGTGCGCGCTGGTGGTGTTCCTGAGCCACTGGCATCTCTGGTCCGGCTTTCCACCGGCCAACGCCCCCGAACACGCGGTCCGCGCCGCATTCGCCTGGCTCCACGATGGCTTCGGCCTGCTTGCCTGGCCGACCGGCGGCAACCACCCCGCCGTCATCTGCTTTTTCGTCCTCAGCGGATTTTGCATCCACTATCCATTCGAACGCCGCGCCCGTAATTCCGCCGCGCCACTCGACTGGCGCGACCACTATCGCCGGCGCTTCTGGCGCATCATGCCGGTTTATTGGGCCGCGGCGCTGCTGGGCCTGGCCCTCGTCGCCGCCGAAGCGTGGCGTCCCTCGGGTAGCGTCATGCTCGCCCTGCATACCGTGGCGCCAATCGACAACATCGTCGTGCGGCTGCTCGGACTCTACGGCGTCTATCCCCATGAGATTCTGGCCGGCAACTATCCGCTCAACACCGTCGCCGTCGAAATGGTGATCTACGCCGCCTATCCGTGGTTTTATTTTCACGCGATCCGCGGCCGCTGGGGCGGCCTTGCCGCCGCTTTTCTCGGATTACAATTCGCCGGGATCGTCCTGCTCCGCTGGGTGACGCCGTTCTGGGTCTTCAACAGCGTCTTCATGCTGGGAATTTTCTGGTGGTCCGGGGCGTGGGCGGCGCGCTGGTTCGTGACCCGCGGTCCGAAAAATTACTCCCGGGAATTGTTGCTGGCCTGGCTTGCTTTTCTGGCGCTCAAGACCCTGCCCTATTTTTACGGGCTCAATCTCCTCAAACAAAATGCGTGGGGACTCGTCTGCACGATCGGCTTGCTGCAATGCCTGCACCTTGAGGAAAAACGGCCCGCGCTGCGCCAGTCGCCCGCGCTCGCCGCCCTCCGTTACGCCGGCCAGATCAGCTATCCGCTCTACGCCGTGCACGCGCCGGCCATGATGCTGGCGACGTGGGCCCTGCTCCGGCTCGGTCAGACGGGATATTCGCTGCAACTCACCGCGACCTTGATCACATCTCTGGCCGCCACGCTCGCGATCCACTACGGGATCGAACGCGTTTTCTATCGCCCGCGCATCGCGGCGTTCGCACCGCCGGCCCCCGCTATTCAAACAGTGTCTCGCCCGACTCAATCGTAACGCCACCGCCGCTTGCGCGCATCGTCAGCAGCGGCCCCCCGGTATTCAATTGCGCGGCCAGCTTGTTCCCGGACGAAAGCGATCCGGCGACTCCGGGCACTCGGCATTCGACCCGGCCCCAAACCGCCGAAGCCTCGATCCGGCAATTCGCAAGCGGATCGATTGACGCGAAAATGCTTCCGCCCGACGTCGCCAGCCGGGCCTCGCCCCCGATCGTGCGTGGAAACCCCACCGTCAGATCGCCGGCCACGGCCCGGGCCGTGATGGCACCCCGGGCCATCATCACCTCGACGTCGCCACTCGAAATCTTGAGGTCCGCCGATCCGCCCAGCGTGCCGGCGCGGATCTTCCCTTTCAACACCCGGGCCGTCAGCGGCCCCAGGCAACGGGACACGACAATATCGCCGAATTCGGCGCTCGCATCGAGGCTGCCCTCGACCGACCGAAAGAAGATGTTCCCCTTCTCGATCCGCGCCGCCATTTGCCCTGCCAGGCGCCCGACCGTGATGCTGCCGGTGCCGGTCTTCACATCCACGCTGCACTGCCGCGGAACGGAAATGTAGTACATCAGCTCGATCTGTTCGTCCTCCTGCCAGAACCAGCGGACCCGTGTCTCGCGGGGATTGCGCGCCACGATCGAAACCGCGTTGTCCCGGGCCTGCACGTCAAGTTGCAACCCGTCGAGCACCCGCCGCGCGTCCGCCTCGGTTTCCCCGCCAATCTCGAGATGGATGAGAATCTTCACTTCCGGTTCGTCGCTTTCCGTCACCTCGATCCGACCGCGGTAACTGTCGATTTTCAACTGGCAGCCCGGCTGGACCGGAAACGCATGCCGGATGTCGCGTTCGGCGGCACGCAGCAGCCCGGCGCCCGACAGCCCCCAGAGCAAAGCTAAGATTGGGAGAAACGCCTTCATCAGCATAGCCGCCACTGTGCGGTGAGTTTGACGGCGTCCGCAAGAGCCGACCGCACCGGACAACCCGCGGCCCGGCCGGCGCAATGCCGAATTTGCATTGAGCAGGGAATTGCCCTGCCCACGCTGGCTCGTCGTGACCCCCGCTCGCATCCGCTGGCTCGTCGTGGCGCTGGCCTTCCTCCTGCCCCTCGGATTCGCCGCTTTCACCGGTCATGCTTGGGAGGACTACTTCATCACCCTGCGCGCCAGTCGCAATCTCGTGGAGGGCCACGGCCTCGTTTTCCAACCCGGCGAGCGGGTCCACACCTTCACCTCGCCGCTCGGCGTCCTCATCCCCGCGCTCTGCACCGCCCTCGCCGGACCGGGCGAGGAAGTCCGCGCGCTCTGGTTTTTTCGAATTTTCAGCGCCGCACTCCTCGCCGCCTCCGCGCGGCTGATCTGGCGCCGCGCTGACACCCTGCGGCTCGGAGCCCTCGGCCGCACCGTGCTCTTCGGCCTGCTCCTCGCCGACGCCAAGCTCACCGACTTCGCGACCAACGGCATGGAGACCGCGATTCTCGTCTTCTTCATGCTTTTGCTCTGGACGGAACTCGAGGCCCCCGCCGGCCCGCGCATCCGCTGGCTGGGCGTCGCGCTCGGCGGACTCATGTGGACGCGACCCGATGCCTTCGTGCTCGCGGGTGCCCTCATCGCGCCCCACCTGCTCTTTCGCCGGCCGGCGGAGGGTGCCTCCGCCTTCCCGTGGCGACAGCTCTGGCGGGGCGCGCTGCTCGGCGGCATGATCTACCTGCCGTGGATCGCGTGGGCTTGGTGGTACTACGGGTCGCCCATTCCCAACACCATCATCGCCAAGTCGGCCTTCGCCCCGGTGATTCATCTGACGGACATGCTGCTGGTGCCGTGGCGCGTGCTCGCGGGCCAGCGCCTCGGCGGCGATTTGTTCATGCCCGCCTACGCGGTGTTCGGCGGCTGGCCGGTGCAGCTGTACGGCTTCGCCCGCATCCTGACCGTGATCGCAGCCTTTGCCTGGCTGGTGCCGCAGCTTCCCGCCGCCGGAAGGCGCGCCTCCCTGGCCGTGTTGCTCGGCGCGTTCTATCTCTGCGCGATCACCGCCTTTCCCTGGTATATCCCGCCCTGGACCGTCCTGGCCTCGATCGCGGTCGCCTTCGTCTTCGACGCGGCTTACGCCAGCGCGTCCGCCGTACGCCGGCCCGCGATTCGCGCCGCGGCCCGGATCGCCGGCGCCCTGACCGTGCTGATGGCCGCGGCCACCTTCGCCGCCACCGCCTGGCAAATGCGGGTGCAGCAGCGCGTGGTGGAAACCGGTGTGCGCCGCGACATCGGCGAATGGCTGCGGGCGCACGCCGCCCCCGGCGACACCGTGTTTCTCGAACCACTCGGCTACATCGGTTACTTCTCCGGGCTGCGGATGTACGATTTTCCCGGCCTGAGTTCGCCCGACGTCGTGCGCACGGTGCGGGAAGGGGCGCGCAGCTACACGGAGGTCATCGCCCGCCTCCAACCCCAATGGATCGTGTTGCGCCCTTACGAAATGATCCGCGACGAATTCGTCGACCGGCCGGTGCTGCGCGACTATCAGCTGGTGAAATCGTGGTCGGCCCGGCCCCAACTCGACGCGATCCGGTTCCTGCCGGGCCGGCGGTGGTGCGAGTTCGAATCCCAATACTCGCTGTTCCAGCGCAAGCCCGCAGCGGAGACCGCCCGCCCGCGGTGACCGTCGGGTTATTCCACCGCCAGACCGCGCTCTCCCAGGCCAGCCAGCCGTCGGACCTCCCCGCCCAGGAGCAGTGGAGGAGCCCGGCGCCGTGCAAGGCGACGGACCAGCCAGGCTCCTTTGTCAACTAATCGTTGACATCCATCGCCCGCCCCTGCCGGGCGACGCCACGACCTTGCGCCTACACCTTCGCGCTATTGTCGCACTTGAAATGAACCTGCGAGCGGCGCAATCCGTGGGCCCTCAACGCCGAGGTCTGGGCCGGGTCCCGGCTCTGGATCAGGAAGCGCCGTCGTTCATCGGCCTCCTCCGCCGCCGCGAGCGCGGCGACGCAAAGCATGGTCTCGGCGCGCGGTTCCAGCCGGCTCGCGGGAAAACGCGTGTGCACGGCCAGCCAGCCGACGGTCGAGCGAAAGGGATCTGTGACGGGCGCGTTCATGGTTGGGACGGAGCCGGTAGCACGAGGTGCACCCGCATCCGCGTCAATCGCGCAAGCAGGCGTTGTTCGTCGCGGACCGGCCACCAGTCGTAGAGATAGATCTCCAGCGGCCGCCACATTGCCACCCATCCGATGATGGTAAGTCCTTCCCGCACAATGCCGGCCATCGTCCCCGTGCCGAGCTGGGCCGCAAAGCCCGCGAGAAAAAGGCAGCCGCCGAGAAATAAAAGCCCGATCAGCAAACTCACCCGGCCGCGGCGCATCAACTGTTGCAGCTCATGTTGCTTCATCTGGGCCCGCGCCAGGAAATAGTGCCGCACGGCCTCCTCCGTGCCTTTGGCCCGATCCGGCGGCGGCGGCGTGGCGAGGTGCAACGTCAACTCCAACTCATGGTCACGCGGATGCTCGCGGGCCCAGCTGACGATGAATTCCTCGGCATCGCGGTCGAGGTCCCGGTCAAGAAAGGGCGATGGATCCATCGAATTGAAAAGCTGCGGGAGCTCGCGCAGCCGCATCTGAATTCGCCCGGTGCCTTTGGAACGAGCGGTCATCGTTTGGCCAGTGCCGCCGTCCAAGCGGTCTCGTTGAATCCCACTAGCACGACGCCATTGCCAACCAAGAACGGCCGTTTCACGAGACTGCCGTTGCCCGCCAGCAACTCGAGGGCGGCGGCGGTGGTCATGCCCGGCAACCGTTCGCCCAGTTTCTCCGCCCGATATTCGCGGCCCGAGGTGTTGCAGATCCGGCTGACTTGGCCGTCAACCGCCGCCAGCCCCCGCCGGAGTTCGGCCACCGAAGGCGGCGTCTCGCGGATCGCGCGCTCCTCAAACGGGATTCCCTGCGCGCGCAACCACTGCACCGCCCGCCGGCAGGTATCGCAGTTCGCAAGCGCGTAGAGTCTGGGCACGTCCATTCTCCCGCTGTCATTGGAAGGACCGAGCCGCCGAGGCAATCCATCTTGAACCATCGTTTCCAACCGGGCTCGCGTTGCCGGCGGCTAACGAACCCACGTGGGATCCTGAATCACAAACTGCCATCGCTCGCGGTACACCCCGAGCTCCCCGTAAAACTTCACCGGAGCGCCGGATTTCAATCCGGCCCGCAACTTGGTCCGCAATGCTTCGTCAAAACTCCACACGTCGTACGTGTCGCCCAGAAACTCCACCGCCAATCGGGCGCCCGGCGCGACGCGGCCCTCCACTCGAAAGATTTTTCCCTTGAAGGCATCCGCGCGGATCCTCGCTCCCTCCGGCAGTTGGGCGGCGGTGACCGCCAGCTTTTCGAGGTCCAGGCGGGCGTAGTCGATCTTGGTCGATGCGGCCGGACCCGCCCGCTCGACCGAGGCATTGCGCAGCGGCAGGTAGCGGTCCGTACGCCCTTCGCTGACCGTGCCAAATTTTGCCCCAACCGGAAAGTGGTCGGAGAACCCGCTGCCGGCCGGCCCGTCGAAAGACCAGCGCACCGGCAGACCTTTGGCATCGGCGTTGAGCCCGGGAAATTTCGCCACCACGAACGAGTTGTCGACGTACTGCACACCGCGGAAATCGTAGAGCCCGCGGGAAACGATCAAGTGCATCAGGGTGCCCCACTCCCCGCGGTAGGTGTCGCTGCCGCGCTGCTCGGCGGGCAGCTCATACCAGAGATTGTAGAGCTGACGCGGCCCGCGCACCGCGAGCTCGTTGCCCTGGGAGCCCAGCACGTCGTTGATCGCGGTCTGCTTCATCGCCGGGTAGCGCTGCTTCTGGTTGTATTGGGAATTCAAATCGCCTCCGACGATGACGTCGGCATTCGGGTCGGCGCCCAAGATTTCGTCGAGCCGGGTGCGCAGCGTTTGCGCGTTGGCGATCCGGATTTTTTCCGTCGCGGGGTCGCTCGCGCCGGACTTCCAGTGGTTGGCAAAAAGATAAAGGAGGGCGCCATCGACCTCGATCTGCACCTCGAGGATCGCCCGCGCGTCGAGTGTCGGGTGGGAGCGCGTGCTCCGGACCGGGAAGCGGGTGAAGACGGCGCACGTTTGCTCCAGCTTCCGCGCCGTGCCTGCCGCCGTGACATTGTCCGCCACCACGACGCGGTAGCCGGTGATGCCGCGATCCGCCAACGCCTTCAACAACAGCGCTTCCGACGGCAGGTCGGCGATCCGGCGGTCGAATTTTGCCCCGAGCATCTCCTCCAGCTTCATTGCGCCATAGGGCGCAAGCAGCGCATCGTAATCCACCGGCGACTTCGCCGGCGTGAAATCCCCCTCGAGCTCGGCCAGCAGCAGCACGTCGGGTCCGCGCCCGCCCTCGAATTGCGCGATGACGTGCGCGATATTCTGCAGCTTGGTCAACGCATGCGCCCGCGAATAGCGCGCCGGCTGATAGTCTTCGAACAGCGTGATCCCATCGAGATCGACCAGATTCTCGACGTTATAGGCGACGACCATGAACGGTCGCGCCACGACCGACGCCACGCACCCGAGGAAACAGGCAAACAGACGGACATTTCTCATCGCTCCAGCTTGCGACCCCGACGCGGGACGTGCAACAGCCGCCGCGGCCCTCAACCCGGCCCGTCCGCCCATCCCATCGCCATCCGCCGCCCATCCTTCTCCGCCTTGTCGCTCCGCACACCTCCTTTCTGGCGTCGCGTGGAGCAACGCGCCCAATCCATTGTTGTCAACTATTGGTTGACTATTACGGATTGGCCCGCGGGGGTCCGCCATCCGGGTAGATGGGTGGGTGTTGGCGGGGGGCTCGGTTTCATCACGCCGGGCGCTTCCCGTCGGGCCGCACCTCATTGACGCCGCGCAAATCCCTCCAACATGCTGGGAGCAAAATGACGTCGCTTCTTGAAGTCTCCGATCTCCGGGTGGAACGCGGCCGGACTGCGATCCTGCGGGGCGTAACCTGGCGCGTGGCACCCCGTGAACACTGGGTCATTCTCGGCGCGAACGGCTCCGGCAAGACCTCCCTGCTCAAGGCGCTGACCGGTTATCTCCCGCCCACGTCCGGCGAGATCAACGTGCTGGGCCGCCGCTACGGCGAATCCGACTGGCGGGAGCTGCGGCTGGAGATCGGCGTCGTCACCAGCGCGTTCGCCGCCGCGATCCCCCCCGCGGAGGTCGCGCTCGACACCGTGGTCAGCGGCAAATTCGCCCAGCTCGACCTGTGGCACGCCGGCACCCGTGCGGACCGCGTGGCCGCCACGCGGCTGCTGCGCTCCGTCGGCCTCGGCTATCTGGCCGCCCGCGAATGGATGTACCTCTCGCAAGGGGAGCGGCAGCGCGTGCTGATCGCGCGCGCCCTGATGGCCCGGCCGCGGCTGCTCATTCTCGATGAGCCCTGCGCGGGCCTCGATCCCGTGGCCCGCGACAAATTCCTCCGCTTCGTGAACCGCCTGGCCCGCCGGCGCGACGCCCCGGCCCTCGTGCTTGTCACCCATCACGTCGAGGAAATCATGCCCGCCTTCACCCACGCGCTCCTGCTGCGCCAAGGCCGCGTGGTGCAGGCCGGCCCGCGCGACGCCGTCCTGACGTCGGGCAACCTGTCGACGACGTTTGGCGCGCGGTTGCGGCTGGGTCGCACCGGCGACCGCTGGCGCCTCGGTTTCGTCCGCTCGTGAATTCGCTGGCCTAGCCACCCAGCCGCACCACGTCCCCGGCGGCGAGCGGCGCACCCTCGCCGGTTCCGCGCGACGCGGAAAAGATCACCCGCCCGGCGCGCACGACGTCGATCGCCCGCTGCACCAGCGAAATCCGCGCCGCGTCTCCCGCCCGGGCCAAAGTCAGCCCTTCCTGCCACGGCACCCGCACCAGGGTGCCCGTCGTCGCATCGACAAATGTCACCATGCCTGCCTGCGCCAGTTTCCCCGCGGCGTCGATCCCGCCACCGCCGACCGAACCCACCGCTTTCACCGCGCTCACCGCCACCCGGCCCGTCGCCGTCACCACCGCGCCCGCCGCTTCCCCCGCGACCACCACCGTCGTGGCCACGAGCTTCACCGGCGCCGTCACCGCGCGGTAAACCAGACACCCGTCGAGGACCAACAGGCATCCGCCCGCCGCCGCAAGCGGCGCCACCCAACGGGTCCAAACGGAGGACAGGTTCACGGTTTCACCGCAAAAATTTCCGCAAAGAACGTACGCATGTGTTCCCACGAACGCCGGTCGGCGGCGGCATTGTAGCCGATGCCGTTGAGCCCGGCGCTGCGTGCCATGGCGTCGGCCTTCAGGTTCGTGAACGCGTGAATCGCCCCCGCATAACTGACGAATTGGTAGTCGAGCTTTCCGTCGTTGAGCGCCTTCAAAAAAGCATCGACTTGTTCCTTCGGGATAAAGGGATCCACGGCGCCGTGGCAGATCAGCAGCTTTGCCCTGGTTCCGGCCGCGGCCTCCGCGGAGGGCGCAATCAGGCTGCCATGAAAACTCACGATGCCCGCGAGGGGCGCGCCACTGAACGCCAGCGCCTGGACGGTCGCGCCGCCAAAGCAGTAGCCGATCGCCGCGACGCGCGAGGCATCCACCCGTCCGCTTTTCAGCAATTGGTCGAGTCCCGCCCGTGCGCGGTCCGCCATCAGCGGCTTGCTGTAAAACTGTCCCGCCAGCTCGCCGGCTTGCTTGGGATCGGTCGTGACCACGCCCGCGCCGTACATGTCGGCCGCAAAGGCCACGTAGCCGAGCGCCGCGAGCTGCTCGGCCCGGCCTTTCGGATAGTCATTGAGGCCCCACCACTCCGGAATCACGAGGACGCCTGGCGCCGGGTGCGCCGTCGTGGCCTTGGCGTCGTCGTAGGCGAGCCAGCCTTCGAGTTTCACGCCACCCTGTTCATAGGGCACGGCCCGCGTGACGATTTTCGCCGAAACCGGCAGAGCAGCGGCCATCGATAGAAATAAAACAAGCGAGGCTTTCATGATCGGCGGACGGTAAGGAAGCCCGGACCACCGTCAAACACCGGCGTTAAATCCGCCCGCAAGGGCACCCAGCCGCCGCGACGATTACGTCGGAAAACCACCCGTGATGTAGTTCTTTAAATGCTCGGCTTCCGCGCGATTCGCGTCGGCCACCCAGCGGGAAATGTCGCCGATCGAGATCAGCCCGACCAGCCGGCCCTCGTTCACCACGGGCAGATGGCGGCAGCGCTTCTCCGTGAAAAGCGACGCGACCTCCTCGACGGTCGCAGTGGGGCCAACCGTCAGCACATTCTTCGTCGCCACGTCCATGACGCAGGTCGTCCGCGGATCGACCCCGTCGCCGACGACGCGCCGCAGCACGTCGCGCTCCGTGAAGATCCCGGCGAGTTTCCCTCCGTCGAGGATCACGATGGCCCCGATGCGCAAACGGTTCATTTCCGCCACGGCGTCACTGACACTCAGGGTTGGCGCGATGGCATGAACGAAGGATCCCTTGCGATCCAGCAAAGCGGATATGGGGGCATTCATGGGGAACTTGGGGTGAGGCGGAGTGTGCGCCCACTCCGCCGCCGCGCAACTCGAATCCCGGTCCCGTACCCGCGCGTTTCCGCTTCGGCTGGGCCGTCCATTACAACCGGCGGCCGGGCTTCGACGGCGATGCGACTTGTGCGCCGCCGACGCCCGTGCTTCTTGAGCACCACCATGAGCACAGGCAAAATCGTTCTCGCCGTCATCGGCTTCATCGTGCTGCTGGCCGTCGTCGTCGCCCTCGGCGTCAGTGGCATCTACAACCGCCTCGTCACCTTGCAGCAGGGCACGGACGCCGCCTGGGCGCAGGTACAGAATGTCTATCAACGCCGCGCCGATCTCATTCCGAATCTCGTCAACACGGTTTCCGGCGCGGCCAACTTCGAAAAGTCCACGCTGGCCGAGGTCGTCGAAGCCCGCGCCTCGGTCGGTCGCGTGCAACTGCCCGCGGCCGGGGCCCCGGGCAATCCCACGCAGCTTGCGCAGTTCGAGCAGGCGCAGGGCCGCCTCGGCTCCGCCCTCTCACGACTGTTGGTGGTGGCCGAGCGCTATCCCGACTTGAAGGCGACCGCGGCGTTTCGCGACCTGCAGGCTCAACTCGAGGGCTCCGAGAACCGGATCACGGTCGAACGCAGTCGCTTCAACGAGGCGGTCCAGGCCTACAACACGGCGATCAAGCGCTTCCCCGCCGTCCTGATCGCCGGCATGTTCGGCCACACCGCCCGGCCCTATTTCGCCGCTACCGCCGGCGCGGACCGGCCGCCCGAGGTGAAATTCGACTTCGGCGCGAAGAAAACGCCGTGAACGGATTTGTGGCAGGGCACGTAATCCCTCACGCGCCGCTTGAGACGCGGACGAACGTACGCTCCCCATCCGGCGGGTTAAGGCTAACCGTCCCCTCCCTCGGCCTGCTTGGCCTGCTGCTCGGCCTTTTCGCGACCTGCGCCCACGCCGCCGAGGTGATTCCGCCCGTACCCCCGAATCACTTCAACGACTACGCCGGTGTGGTGCGCCGCGACACCGCGCAAAAGCTCAACGCCGAACTCGCGCAGTTCGAGCGCGACACCTCCAACCAGCTGGTGGTCGCGATCTATCCGCGGATGCAATCCAACTCCTCGGTCGAGGACTACGCCGTGCGCGTCGCCCAGCAGTGGCGGGTTGGCCAGAAGGAGCGGAAAAATGGCGCCGTGCTTTTCCTGTTTCAGGAGAGTCACGACATCCGCATCGTGACCGGCTACGGGCTCGAAGGCGCCCTGCCCGACGCCCTGTGCAAGCAGATCATCGAAAACGAGCTAATCCCGGCGTTTCGCGCCGGGAATTTCGACGCCGGCCTGACCGCCGGCGTGCACGCGTTGATGGCGGCCGCTCGCGGCGAATACCGCGGCACGGGCCGCACCGTCGCCGATCGCTCCCACCGGATCGGTTCCGGCAACGGCATCATCCCCGTGATCGTGTTCATCATCATCATGGCGGTGCTCCAGGCGCGGTCGCGCCGCGCGGCGGTTTACGGCCGCCGGGGCCGGCAATCGATGTGGCTGGGCAGCGGTCCGTGGGGTGGCGGGGGCTGGGGCGGAGGTGGATCCTCCTCGGGCGGCGGCGGCACATTTTCCGGTGGCGGCGGGAGCTTTGGCGGCGGGGGCGCGGGAGGAAAATGGTGATGAACCTGCTGCCCCTTCAGCCCAAGATCGATCACGCCCGGATCGTCGCCGCGATCGGCGACGCCGAGGGCCGCACCTCTGGCGAGATCCGCGTGATCGTCTCGCGCCGGACAACCGCCGACGCGGTGGCGGCGGCGAAAATCCAGTTCGAGCGCCTGGGCATGACTGGGACGGCCGCCCGTAACGGCGTTTTGATTTTTCTCGCCCCGTGCTCGCGGAGCTTTGCCGTGATCGGCGACACGGGCGTGCACGAGAAATGCGGCGAGGCGTTTTGGACCGAACTGGCCGCCGCGATGGCGGAGCATTTCAAGCGCGGCGATTTCACCGCCGGTCTCGTGCTCGGCATCGCACGCGCCGGTGCGCTGCTCGCCGAGAACTTCCCGCGGCAAACCGACGACCGCAACGAGCTGCCGAACTCGGTCGAGGAATCCGACTGAGGCTCTGTGCCTCAGTGCATGAAGCGGTGCCACACCCGGTTGGACGGGCGAGGCATGCCGAGTGTCGGCGCACGAAGGAAGACAGGATTCTTAACCGCTCATCTCCGCTCATCAAACTTCCGCAACCACCCGTTGCCTCTGCGGTTCGCCGATCAGGCGAACCACGCACGTCATCACCCGCCCTTGTTTTTGAAAATGAGCGAAGATCAGCGGTTCCAGGCACCTGGTGAGAAAAGGCCCGTCACGAAACAACGTTCCGCATCCCCTCAGCGCGGGAACAGCTTGTCGAGTGCGCCGAGATTTTTCAGCGGTGTGGATTTCTTCGCGGCAACGGGCGCGCTGACGATCGGCCTTGGCGCCGGGGCGATTTCGGCCTGCGGGGTAACGACGTCCGCCTTGAGCGCAGCGAGCGCCCGGTCGAGTTTCACGGCGGACACCGGCTCGGCCGTGCCGAGTTCCTGCGCGAAGAGGCTCACGCGAAATTCCTCCACGAGCCAGCGGAGCGCGTCGGAACGCGGTGAGGGCACCGCGCCTCCAACCAGCTTCCGCACGGCGGCGACGTAGGGCGCGAGCTGGGCCGCGCGCTCGGCGTCCTTCGCCGGATTCTGCCGCCAGCGGTCGGCGCGCAGCTTCATCGCCTTCAGGTAGCGCGGAAGATGCGCGAGCTGGGCATAGGGCGTCGTGCGCAGGAAATCCGGCGGGATCAACGCGGCGAGCTCCCCGTCGAGCCCGGCGTACGGTTTCGGATGGACGAGCAAGTCCTGCCGCGCGGTTAGAATCTCCTTCAGCACGTCGCAGAACCGCGGCACGAGCCCCCGGAGGTCGGACTTGGCCCGATCGAGCACGGCGGCAAAGGCCGCGGCGGTCAGCGGCTCAACCGGCCGGCCGCACAGCCAGCGGCGGATCGACGCGAACGCCTGCGCCTGCAACTCGTCCGCCGGCACGAGCGTCGATATCAGCGGGCCAAGCAGCCGCACGGCGCGCAAGTCGCGTTCGAGCCAGCCGAGATCGTGGGAAAGCTGACGCTCGAACAGCGCGGCCAGCCCGGCGCGCGACGCCGCCGCCGCCTCTTCCGGCGTCTTGAACAGCAGGAGGGCGGCCCCGCCCGCCGAAGCCTTGGCGGAGTCGGGACTGGCCTTCGCGGCCTGCAGGCCCGGAAACGCGAATACCGGCACGCCGGCCTGCTCGGTCACGAGCACGCGTTCCGGAAATTCCCCGAAACTCCACGCCGTCTGCGCCGGCGTCTCCCACTTCGCGCGGGCGCGGCGCCACGCGTCGGGCTCGACGCGGGCGACATCCGCGCTCGCCGTCCGTTTCTGCAGGTGCAGCGCCGCGTCGATCTCGGCGAGTTCCCGGCTGGCGGCCAGCTCGCGGCCCTTGTCGTCGACCACGCGCACGCGCACGCGCAGGTGCTCCGGCAACGGCTTGTCGTTCCACACGGCCGGATCGAGCGACACGCGAAACCGTTCCGCAATTTGCCCGGCCAGCGCCTCGGTCAGCGACTCGCGCCGCCCGGTTAACCGGCCGCGGGCCACCACCTGCTCGGCCAGACCCTTCGCCGTCTCGGCGAGCGGCACAAACAGGCGGCGCACCTCTTTCGGTGTGGCGCGAAGGTAGTGTTCCACCTTTTCAGCGAGGTGCCCGGGCACGGCCCAGTCGAGCGCCGCGGGGGTGAGCGCCTCGGCCTCCCGCACGCTGACGTTGAGTGTCACACCGTCGTCCGCCTGGCCCGGCTTGTAGGCGTAGTTGAGCGGCAGCGCGCGATTGTCGATCGGCAGCGCGGCAGGAAACGACGCCGCATCGTGCGCCACGGTCGCCGGGTCCCGCAGGTCGTCCGGCGTCATCATCAGAAAGCGCGGCTCCGCGCCGCGGCGTTCGCGCACCAGGTCCACGAGCTCGGCGACCGCCGAGATATGCTCCAGCCGTGCGGCGTAGAAACGATACGCGGCTTCGTCCACGTTGAGATAGCCGCGGTCGCGCGCGCGCGTCAGGGCGTCCTCGACTTTTTCGCGAACGGCCCGGTTGTGCGTAATGAAATCCAGCGGAAACGTAATCGTGTCGTTCACCAGCCCTTCGCGCACGAAGATCTCGGTGGCATGCGCCGGATCGATCCCGCCGTAGCCGACCGCGCGGCTCTCGAGCTCAAGGCCGTAGAGCCGCGTGCGCTGCTTCACCATGACGCGGCCCGCCTTCTCGTTCCAAAACGGCTCGCTGTGCGCCACGCGCGCGATGTGGGCGCCGAGGTCGAGCGCCCAGAGTGGATCGAGCCGCGCGCAGGTGCGCGCGTAGAGCTTCGAGGTCTCCATGATTTCGGAGGCCATGATCCAGCGCGCAGCCTTCGGCGGGCTTTGCGGCGCGTCGCGTTGCCCCGCGTCCTTCGACTTGCGCTTCGCCTCGTCACGCTTGAACAGCACCGAGCCGGGAAACAGCCCCACCCGCCGGTCATGCGTCGCCTTGTAGCCGCCGTTTTCCTCGTCGAACATCGCGATATTACCGAGCAGGCCGGCGAGAATGCTGCGGTGGATCGCCCGGTAGCTCGGCGTGCCGAAGAGCGTGGGATCGGAATCTGCCGGCGCGGCTTTAGGCCGCGATTCGCTCTTGGCCGCCGGCGGATCGCGGCGCGAAGCCGCTCCAACAGCCTTGAAGGCCGAGGTCAGCTTGAAGTCATCCCGCTCGCGCAGGACGTCGAACAACTGCGCATGGACGTCGCGCCACTCCCGCATGCGCGTGTAGCTGAGAAAATGATCGCGGCAGAAGCGGCGCAGTTTGGCCTGGGAGAGGTTTTCAAACTGGTCGTGCCACGCGTCCCAGACGTTGAGCAGCGTGAGGAAATCGGAGTCGGGATGCGCGAACCGCCGGTGGGCGGCGTCGGCCTGCTGCTGCTTGTCCATCGGCCGCTCGCGGGGATCCTGAATCGAAAGGCCCGCCGCGATCACCAGCACTTCGCGCACGGCTTTCTCGGACCGCGCCTGCAAAATCATCCGGCCGACGGTCGGGTCGACGGGGAGGCGGGCGAGTTCACGGCCGAGCGGCGTAAGCTGGCGCGACTCGGCGCCGGGCTGCGCCTCCTCCAGCGCGCCGAGCTCGTCGAGCAGCGCGTAGCCGGCGCGAATGGATTTCGCGGCGGGCATGTTGATGAACGGAAAGCGCTCGATGTCGCCAAGGCCAAACGCCTTCAGGCGGAGGATGACATCGGCGAGGTTGGCGCGCTGGATTTCCGGCTGGGTGAAACGCGGCCGTTCGAGATAATCCTTTTCCGAATAGAGCCGGATGCACACGCCGTCGGCGACGCGGCCGCTCCGGCCCTTGCGCTGATCGGCGCTGGACTGCGCGATCGGCTCGATCGGCAGACGGCGCGTGCGCGCCTGCGGCGAATAGCGGCTCAGGCGCGCAAGGCCGGTGTCGACGACGAAGCGGATGCCGGGAATCGTGAGCGAGGTCTCGGCGATGTTGGTCGCGAGGACGATCTTGCGGCGTGGCGTCGGCGCGAAGACCCGTTGCTGCTCCGCGTTCGAGAGCCGGCCAAAGAGCGGCACCAGTTCGTGCTGCCGGCCGGCCGAACGCAGCCGGCCCTCCAACAGTTCGCCGACCTCCCGGATGTCGCGCTCGCTCGGGAGAAACACGAGGATGTCGCCGCCCGTGCTTTCGCGCACGATGCGCTCGACCGCCGCGACGGCCCCGTCGATGTAGTGCAGGGCCTCGGCCTTCGCCGAGGCGACGGCGGCCGCGTCGTCCTTTTCTTCGTTTTCATCGTCGGGGGCGTAGTCGCTCCCCAGCGCATCGAGCGGCGCATAGATGACCTCGACCGGAAACGTGCGGCCCTCGACCTGAATCACCGGCGCGTCGTCGAACGCCGCGCTGAACATCGCCGTGTCGATCGTCGCGGAGGTGACGACGATCTTCAGCTCGGGGCGTTTGTAGCGCAGCGTGCGCAGGTGCCCGAGCAAGAAATCGATGTTGAGCGAGCGCTCGTGGGCCTCGTCGATGATGATCGTGTCGTAGTCGCGCAGCAGCGGATCACCCTGCACCTCGGCGAGCAGCATGCCGTCGGTGAGGAATTTGATGACCGTTTGCGCCGTCGTCTGGTCGTTGAAGCGGATCTTGGCACCGACGAGGCCGCCCCACTCGACGCCGAGCTCCTCGGCGACGCGCCGCGAGACGGACAGCGCCGCCACGCGCCGTGGCTGCGTGCACGCGATCCGGCCGCGCGTCCCCCGCCCCGCCGCGAGGCACATCTTGGGAATCTGCGTGGTCTTGCCCGAACCCGTTTCGCCGGCGAGAATCACCACCTGATTCGCGTGAATGGCCGCGGTGATCTCCTCCGCCCGGCTGCTGATGGGCAGCTCGGGAGGGAACTCGAGACGAAAGGGAAACGGCGGATGGGATTTCGACACAGAAGCGAAGAATGATCGGTCCGGCGGCAGCGCAACGCAAAGCACCATCGCGTTGCCGCAGGAACGCGAAGGGATTGCCGCAAGCCCCCGCGGCCCGCAATGCAAGGTTCACACGAACAGGCTTGAGGTTCGGTGCCCGCACAAGGATGACAAGCGGCCCATGCCGCAACCTCCGCTCCTGCCCGATGAAGCCCTTTTCCGCGTCCAACGGCTCGCGCGTCGGGACGGCTTGAGCATGCTGGTGATCGCCGGCCTCTTCGCGCTGCTGGCCGCGCTGGCCGGCGATTTCGTCGGCGCGATCACCGGATTGCTGGTCGCCGGGGCCGGCGCCCTCGAACTGCATGGCGCGGCCCTGTTGAACGATGGCCGGGCGCGCGGCATGAACTGGCTCGTCGGCAGCCAGATTTTCCTGCTCGCCACCATTCTGGGCTATTGCGCGCTGCGCTTGCTCCACCACGAGGCGCCGCCCATCCCCGAAGAAATGCGCTCGCTGATCGACCTGAGCGCCGCGGAGCTGGGGATGACGACGGAGCAGTATCTGGCGACCGTTTATCGGGTCGGGCTGTGGCTGGTCGCGTTTCTTTCGCTGCTCTACCAGGGCGGCATGGTCATCTACTACCTGCGCCGGCGCGCCGCCGTGGCCCGCGCCCTGGCGGAAACCGTGGAACCGGGCTAACGCGCGAGGAGTGCGGACACTTGCGCCGCATCACCCGCCACCTAGCTTCCAACCATGTCGAGAGATCGCTATATCGCAGCGAAGCAGCGTTGGGCCGAAAAGCAGAAAGCGCTCGGGCACACCGCCCGGCCCGTGGCGGCGGCGGACCGGCTGCCCCCGGGGCAAAAGCTCACCACCGCATTTCCCGTGCTCGACCTGGGCACCCAACCGGAAATCCCACCCGCGGAGTGGCGGTTGAAAATCGACGGGCTGGTGGAGCACCCGGCGGTTTTGAACTGGCCGGCGTTCAACGCTCTCCCCCAGGTCGACGATGTGAGCGACTTTCACTGCGTGACGACCTGGAGCAAATACGACTGCCGCTGGGGGGGCGTGGCCCTGACCACGCTCTACGAGCTCGTCCAACCCAAGCCGGAGGCACGCTTCGTCTATTTCACCGGCTTCGACGGTTACTCGACCAATGTCGCGCTCGACCGCTGCCTCGACGACGACGTGCTCGTGGCCACGCGTTTCGACGGCGCCCCGCTGCCGCGCGAGCATGGCGGACCGGCGCGCGTGATTATTCCCAAACTCTATGCCTGGAAGGGCACGAAATTCGTGAGCGGCATCACGTTTCTCGCCGAGGACAAACTCGGGTTCTGGGAAGTCCGCGGCTACTCGAACACCGCGGATCCCTGGACCGAGGACCGCTACGCGTGAGCGGACGACGCTACGCCGGCCGCGGCCCGGTGTCCGCCGGTTCGTTCCAATTTTCGAACCAAGCGGCCTCGTGCTCCCCGATCGGGCAAACCCGCATCAGCCCCCCGGCCTCGGCCGCCTCCAGCAACCGCTGCAGAGAACGCTCGCCCCGCGCCACCGCCGCGCGCGCCAGCGGCAGGATCGCACGCGGATAAAATCCCGCGAGCGGCTCGAAAGCGTCACCGCGGCGGCCGACGAGCCCGACACCCGGAGAGACCTGCGCCCCGCGCCGCCGGAACCAATCGGCTTCGATCCGCGGAAGATCGACCGCCAGCACCGCCAGGCGGGCGTGGGCCGCACGCTCGAGCGCCGCGATAATCCCCATGATCGGGCCGCCATCGGGACCGGCATCCGCCACCACCGCCGCGAAACCCGGCGCCGCGTGCGCCCAACGCTGTTCCGGGCGCGCCGACAGGAAGATTTCCGCCGCCCCGGCATCCGCCAGCACGTCGCGCTGCCGTGACCAGAGCGGGCGGCCCGAGACCTCGATCAACGCCTTGTCGATACCCATGCGGGTCGAACGCCCGGCCGCGAGGAGGACGGCACTGAAACTCTCCATTGCAGGATGCGGTCAGCCCCGGCCACGACCGGACCGACCGCTCACGCCGGCTTCTTGTGCGGGTGGTGGGGCAACGGCGCCCCGTGATGCCGCCCGTGTTTATTCGCCTTCGGCGGTTGCTCGCGCCAGAAGAATTTCGTGAGCAAATAACCCAACACACCCAGCAACGGGCCGAGGACAAACGAGCCGAGATACAACGC
The DNA here is from genome assembly GCA_947474935.1 of Opitutia bacterium. Taxonomy (GTDB): domain Bacteria; phylum Verrucomicrobiota; class Verrucomicrobiia; order Opitutales; family Opitutaceae; genus ER46. The sequence continues at coordinate 73,652 of CANJKL010000018.1, read as the reverse complement.
GAAAAAGTTGTGCCCGGAAAACGCCGTCACCGGATTGGCCCGCAGGTGGGCGTAGATTTCGGCGAAATCGCCGCCGAGCACGAGTTCCCCGATCAGGTAACACGCGGGCAGTTGCACCACCGCGGTAGCCGGGTTCGAAAGATACTGGAGGAGCAGGCACACCGGCAGATTGGCGCCCACCAGAAAGCCGATGCCGCACGCGATCACACTCTGCAACGGCAGGAAGGGGATCGTAGACACCGGCATGCCGACCAGAAACGCCAGCGCGAGGCTCATGCGGGTCGGCACCCACAACTCGCGATGGAGAATGCGATCGCCCAGCCGATTGTGCAGAAAACCACCGCGTAACTTGTGCCGGGACATTCCCCAGCGGTTCAGACGACGCATCATCCAGCGGAAATTCATGGTGGGGTTGGCCCGCCAGATGGAGGTGACTCGCGCGGCCTGTCAATCGTCACGAAGCGACGGGATGCACTTCCCATTGGACAACCTTTCCGCGGGCCGGCAGGTTGCGGCCCCAACATGGCAGAGTCAAACCGCCCCCTCGCCAACCGCATCCTGCTTGGGCTCGTTGTCGGCGTCATCGCCGGGATCGCGACCATCGCCCTCAACCCTGCGCTGCCGGTCTTTGCGCTGCCCTTCGGCCGGGCACCGCACTCCCTCGTCGAGCATGCCCGGGCGTTCAGCACCGCGGTGTTGGACCCATTCGGGCAGATCTTCCTGCGGATGCTTTTCTTCGTCGTTGTCCCGCTAGTGTTTGCATCGCTGGCCGGGGGCGTCGTGCAGCTCGGCCGGCTCGACCGGCTCGGCCCCCTCGCCAGCCGGACCTTCGTCCTTTTCTTCCTGAACATGGCGATCGGTGTCGGCCTTGGCCTGCTGATGATGAACGTCGTGCAGCCCGGCAACCGGCTCGACGCCGCCGCCAAGACCCGGCTGTTGCAGGAATTCGGCGGCGCGGCGCAAAAGCACATCGCCACCGGTGCCGCCTCCCCGGACATGAACTTTGCGGCGATCGTCGAGATGTTCATGCCCAAGAATCTGATGGGCGCCGTCGCCGGCCATACCAACACGACGATCGGCGACATGCTGCCGCTGATTCTCTTCGCGATCCTCGTCGGCGCCGTCGGCACGCAACTCGGCGAGGAAAAACGCCGCAAGCTGCAGGAATCGCTCGAGTTGGTGACCGAGTTGATGACGGGCATCGTCAATTTCGCGCTCCGGCTCGCGCCCTACGCGGTGCCAGCGATGATCTACAGCGTGATCGTGAAGATCGGCGTCGACATCCTGATCGCGCTCGGGGTGTTCGTCGTCGGGTGCGTGACCGTGCTGCTGCTGCACCTCTTCGGCACGATGTCGCTCTGGATCAAGTTCTGGGCGAAACGGAGCCCCGCGCAGTTTTTCCGGGATATCCGCGGTGTGCTCATCACGGCGTTTTCCACGAGCTCGAGCAATGCGAGTCTCCCCGCCGCGCTCGCCTGCGCGAAAGACACGCTCAAGCTCCAACCCAGCGTGGCCGGTTTTGTCCTGCCCCTCGGCACCACGATGAACATGAGCGGCACGGCCCTTTACGAAGGCTGTGTCGTGCTCTTCGTCGCCCAGGTCTTCGGCGTCGACCTCTCCGCCATGCAGCAGATCACCCTACTGCTCCTTTCCGTGCTGAGCGCCGTCGCCGTCGCGGGTATTCCGGGCGGCTCACTCCCCTTGATTGCGGGTCTGCTCGCGACGTTTGGCATTCCGCCGGAGGGCATCGGCATCATCCTCGGGGTGGATCGCATTCTCGACATGACCCGGACGATGACGAACGTCGGCTCCGACATGGTGACGACCCTGGTGGTCGACACCCAGGTCCGGGTGGCTGCTCCATCCTCCAACAGCGGTGGCCCGGGGTAGTTGGCAGATCCTTCCGTTGGCCCTACCCCAGCCGCGCCCGCATCAAGCTCCGGCCGTGGCGCAGGATAACTACGCAGAAACATGGGTGGAACCCACGGTCGACAGGAATTGAAAGCGCCATGAACATCCTCAGGCCCTTCATGCGCTGCCCAGTACATTTCACCCCAGTCTCGCCTCCAGTCTCACCTGTGCGACGGCGGTGTCGGCGTCGGGGCATGACAATGGCCGAGGTGTTGATCGCCGCAGTCCTGCTCGGTTTCGTCATCATGACCAGCCTGACGGCGCTCGCCCAAGCCTACGGATTCACCCGGCACGCTCGCATGATCACGCTGGCGGGGCAGATCGTGCAATCGGTGATGGAGGATTTGCGTCTGAGAAACTTCGCCGACCTCAAAGTCTATGCCGCCCAGACCCAGCCGGTGGATTTCTCATCGATGCTGGCCAGCGAACGCTTCACCTCGAATTTCACGCAGGGCTTCACGCTCACGGGCAACTTCACCACCCTGACCCGTCCGTCGGGAGCGGTCTATGACCGCATTTCCGTCACGCTCACGGTCAACTGGACCGAACGGGACTCAACGTATTCCCGGACGATGATCACCTATTTCGGCGAAAAGGGCCTGAGCGATTACTACTATGTCGGCTGGTCCCCATAGGCACCGCGGCCGGCGCGCCGGCTTCTCGCTGGTCGAGCTGATGATCTCGCTGAGCCTGATCATGCTGCTCACGCTCGCCCTGCTCACCTCGTTCACGTTCATCGCGCGCGGCGATCGCTCGCTCCAGAACTACGGCGAAATGAACGCGCAGGCCCGCAAACTCCTCGAGCAACTGGGGCAGGATCTTCGCTCAGCCACCGACGTCACCGACTTTACCGCCACCCATCTCACGCTCCTCGTGCCGACCAACACCGCCTCCACCACGACGCAGGACGTGACCTGGAGCTACGACAGCGTCGGCGGTTCGGTCACGCGGCAGGACTCCACCGGCACCGCCACCTACGCCCGCAACGTCGAAACGTTTTCATTCTATTTTTTTAACAGCGGAAATCCGTCCGCCGAAACCACCAGCCTCGTCGAGGTGAAGCAGGTGCAGCTCAAGCTGCGCCTGCTCCGGCTCGTCGCAGGCACGATCACATCAGAATATGTCATCTCGTCGCAATTCACCATGCGGGCGAAATCCACCGCCCACTAGTCGCGGCAGCGCCGTCATCACGGTGCTCATCCTCGCCGCCGTCACGGCCGTCATTGCGGCCGGATTCCTGTTTCGCTCGTCGCAGGAGGCCAGGCTCGCCACCCGCTCTTATTTTCAAACGGTGGCGCTCAATCTCGCGGAAGCCGGCTTGGAGGAGGGGCTCTACGCCGCCAACACCTCCTCCCTCACGTCCGACAATGGCTGGACCTTGGTGAGCGGCAGCACGACGGACTACGTTAAGACCATCACCACCGGCTTCGCCCTCGGCCAGGGCAGCGGCGCGATTTACATCCGCGCCGACGGCGCCACCGGCAGCACTCCGGCCATCACGGCGGCCGGCGTGGTCGCGATTCCCAACCAGCGCAGCATCGTAAAGCAGCTCCGCGTTTCCGGAACCGGCCCGCGCCGGCTCTTTTCCAACGGGATCGTCGCCAAGGGCACCGTGACTTTTTCCGGGGCCGCCGATATCGACAGCTACGACTCCACCGTCGGCCCCTGGAACTCAGCGACCAATCGCAGCGATCGTGCCACCGTCGCCACCAACGCCACCGTACAGGTTACCGGCTCCGCCTACATTTACGGCTCCGTTGCCACCGGCGGTACCGCCCCGAGCGTGGGCCCGTCCGGACGCATCTACGGGGCGACCTCTCCCGGCACCCCAAAGGTCGACCCGACACGGGTGCGCACGGATTTCAACACCAACCTTACCGACGCCACCGCGCCCACCGGCACGGCCATCTCTCTCGGCGAAGTCACCGCCAGTGTGACATTGCCACGCGTCGGCGATACCCCCGGCGCCAACGGCCACTACCTCTACACGGCGTCGAAATTGGATCTCAATAGCTCTACCACCCTCACCATCAACGGCCCCGTGGACTTCATTTCCACCGACGTAATCTCGGTGAACGGCTCCGCGAAAATCCTCATCAACACCGGCACCACTCCTGCCTTAAACCTCTATTGCGCGTCCACCATCACGCTGAATGGCGCCGGCATGGTGAACAACACCGGCAACGCCGCGAAGGCTACCATCTGGGGCACCAAGGCCTCCGGCGGCACCCAAACGATTGACCTCAACGGCAGCGCCGCGTTCGTCGGCACCGTCTATGCGCCCAACGGCGCCGTCAAGTTGAACGGATCCGCTGGGATTTCCGGCGCCATCATCGGCAAAACCGTGGAGGTCGCTGGCTCCAGCGTGGTCCACTACGACGTGCAACTCGCCAACGCCAGCACTACCGGTGGTCCAACTCCCGGTGCCGGCAGCTCCGGAACCGGCACAATCGCCGTTTCGACCTGGGCCGAACTTACCGGCAGTGCCGGATCCGGCACCGCCTTTGCCCGCGACAATCGAACGCCGTTCAACACCCTCTTCTAGAATCCATCCCGGGGTGGACCCGGGTCCGCCAGCCCGAGACCCGTCGAGAATTTGTTTGAATGCCCGGGGCGTTAGGCGTGGTGATGAACTCGCCGTGAGCGAGACGCCGGAAAAGAAACATGCCTGGGCCAAGTTTGGCGCCAAACCCGGTGCCGCCGGCCCGGCGGCACCGTTGCCCACCGCTCCGGCCCGGGCGGCCGCGATGCCGTTCTCGAAGTCCGTGGTCCGACCCGCGGCCATGCCTCCGCCACGGCCCGCCCCGACAGCCCCGGCCGCTCCTCCGCCCCAGCCGCCCGTCGCCAAGGCGGCGCCCAGCCGCCCGGCCACCCGTCCGGCTCCCGCCGCCCCGGCCCCGCGGCCGGCGGCTCCTGCGCCGCGACCGCCGGCACCAGCTGCCCGTCCCGCTTCGTCCGTTACCGCCGTATCCCGGACGCCGGCCGACGCCGGGGAAAAATCATCGTCGGGCAATGCCGCGAGATCAGGTGTCTCGGACGAACTCGCGCGCGCGCTCGCCCTCATCGCCGCCGAAAATGCGGCCCCGGCCGTTACCTCGGCCCCGTTCGTCTCGGCGGCACAGCGCGAGGCCATCGCCCAGAAACACCGGAAGGGCAAGCGGCTCCGCCGGGCTAAAATCGTCGCCGCCGCCGCCGCCGCCCTCGTGGTGCTGCACTTCGTCGTGACGCTGATCCTTTATCGCGCCCCGACCGACGAAGCCCTGCAAGCGCACGCCCATGTGATCGCCGCCGCCGCGCTGCCGCTCTACTCGAGCACCGACGTGCCGTTGCGGGCGGAGGAGGCCGTCGCCGTATTGCGGGACCGGCCTGACTTGCGGACCATCCGCTACTACGCCGAGGTGACGTTGCGACTGCGAAAATCGCTCTACGGGCCCGCGGCGACGAATGGTACCGTCGCCTACCGGCAACTGCAGGAAAGCCTGCTGAACGCCCGCACCCAGGATCTGAAATACGAAATCTTCCCCGCCAACGAAGGTCCGCAGGTGCCGACGCTGCCGCAGTTGCTGCAGCTCACGCACCGGGCCGGCGAATCGCTCGTCGTCCGGGTACCATTCGAAGCCACCCGTTTTGGGTGGAGCTGGCGGCTCCGTCCGGCGCAACTGGCCAACCGCTCCGTCGAACGGACCCTCACCGGCATGAGCCTCGATCGTTACGAAGGCACCCCGCACCTGATTTTCGGGCCGGACGGGGCGATGGCTGATATCCGCGCGCGAATGAAAGCGGCGCGGACCTACATCGTTGCGGTTGCGAAGGAAGTGCAGAAACACGGCAACGTCCAAGCCGTGGCCGAAGCCTCCGCGCCGGCGACAACGCCAGCAACCATCCCACAAAGTCTGATGACGTTCGATCCGGATGCGGCGGCCGTGCCGGAGACCAAACTTCCCGCCGTCAATCCCGACGCCTTGGCCATACCCGCGCCCGCGACGGGTTCCGGCCGTTAGCGACTCTCGCCCACTCGTCTGGAATCTCATTGCTCATGGCCGGTGACGGCATGACGTCGGACTCCCGGAAATCAGCCGATTCCAGCCGCCCCGCCTTGCGTGGCCTGGGCCGACCGGGCCGCTCCGTGGCTCGCTCCCAAAACTAGCCGGCTCTCCTTTGCGGCTGAGCGGGTTCGCTCCTGGTCTTGCGGGTGAGGCAAGGCTTCGTGGGATCGGTACGCCTTTCGCGCGGCGATCAAAACTTACTCGCGTATAGCGCGCGATCTTCCGCGCTTTGCAGCTCTCGCCATTTCGACACGCGAAACCCGGAGCCGGTGCCTTGGTTGGCAAGCGATTCGTCGTAGTGAAACGCTGCATTGGAATCCATCTGGATCGTGTTCGCAATGACGGCGCCGTAGAGGTTGCAGTTTGAGTCGATCGTATACGCGGCATTCGGGGCATAGATGGTGCCGTAGATCGAGACGTTGCTGGAGAGGATGAAATTCTGGCTCGTCGGATTCGTGCCATAGATCGTGAGCTTGCTGGCATCGTTGCCCACGTTGAGGTTGTTGTTACTGTCGAGCGAGATGTGGCCGTTGGTGTAGATTTCCAACGTCTTGCCGGCGGTCACGTTGATGTTGGCGTTCGAGCTGGTGTGAATCGTGGTCGAAGTGAGGTGGTCGTTGAAAATCAGCACGACGGGTTGGGTGATCGAAATGTATTTGTTGCTGTCCATGTTAATGACCTTTCCGGAGTCAAACTTGAGGTAGTATTTGCCATCGGTGGACATAAAGTCGGTGGAACGGGGCAGGACTTGGGGTGAACTGGAACTGCCGCCGACGATGTTGGCGCTCACCGCGTTGATCACACTGCCAGTTGGCACCGTGATGGCCGGAAACGTGAAGGTGAAGTCGCGATGAATTCGGCTGGTATCGACCTTGGGTGAGGACGGGCTCGAGGCCCCGTAAATTCGGGTATTGCTGCTGGTACTAACGGTGCCGCCGCCCGTGTTGGCGGTGCCGTAAATCTCTGCATTCGAGGACATCGCGACCGCACCGTTCCCGGTGGCCACGGTGCCGATGGATCCGTTATCCCGGCGTGCTCCGGCTGAGTACACGACGCCGGTGGTGGCGGGATTGCTGTCCGAGTCGGAGATCCAGCTGTCGGCCCGCGCGTTGCTGTTCATCCGCACCGAGGTGCGTCCAACCATGCCAAAGCCCCAAAGCGAGCGGTTGGCGAGCGAGACCTCGATAAATTTGTTGATGGCCGGGCCGTCGCCGGTGGCAGGAAAGATGGTCGACTTGGCCACGATCAAGGGCGTGCCACCGGTTCCGGCATAGTAGAGAACGTAGATCTTGACCTGTGCGTTGGTATTCGGGCCGACACTGTAGTAACCTGAAATGGGCAACGTAATGGTCGCCTCGTAGGTCCCGGAGTTGAGGGTCCATCCACTCCATGCCGTTTCGGGCGCGATGCCGGTGGAAATTTTATAGAAACACGCCATGGCCTGCTCGATCCCCATTTCCGCCACGTTGATGCTGGAAAACGAAAGGAGGGATCGGTTGGCGCCTTTGAGGGCGGTCGTGGCGAGTTTGTAGTAGCTGACGAGTGAGACCCCGATGATGGCGCAAAAAATGAGCGCGACGATCAGGACGGAGCCGCGTTCGCTCTGGCGGGTAGGCAGCCTTTGGTAATTCATCTTAGTTCGTGGTTTTGTTACGCAGAATAAACGAGGCCGAAAGGGTGGCGTCAGTCGCCGAGACCACGGTGCGGTTGGTCGTGGTGATCGTCATGCTCACCTGAACCCGCTTGGTCGAAGCGTCGGTGGCGGTAGGCGCGTTGAGCCGGTCATAACGGTAGAAGGTGAAGGCTGTCACGTTGGCGATGTACCTGGTCTTGTCGCTCCTCACAGCATCGTCGCCCGGCTTCCGGTAGAAGCAGTGGTAGGTATCGCTGCCAGCGGTGTCATCCCAGGCGTAAGTCACCAGATTGGGCAAAGGCGTGCTTGACGCGTAGTTGTCCGGGACCGTGAGGGTGATGGAGGAATCGCTGTTCCACGTGAGGTTGCTTGCCATCCGGACGTCTTGTGCAAATTCCTCCAGACCGCGACGGGTTTGCGAGTCCATCGTGGTATAGTTCACGATATTCGCGCCGCTTCGTCCCAGCATCAGGAAGGCTGAGAGCACGCCAACGAGAACGAACGACCCGATAGTCGCTCCGATCATCACCTCGGCGAGCGTAAATCCGGTCGGGGTCGCCCTACGTGTGGTTGTAGAAGTAGTCATGGATGCCATAACGGGCGTAGTAGGTGGACATGCTGCGGGAGAGGGTTCGACCGGCGAAGTTGGACCACGAGATGGTGTATGTGATCTCCAGAATGTCGGCCGCTGCGGTGGAGACAGTGCGTTTGAGCGTATAGCGGCTACCCACGGATGAGCTGGAGGTGAAAACCGTGTCGATCACCAGTGTCGTCTCGGCGGTGGGATAGGCCGACACGACGGTCCAGTCGTACATGCGCACCTGCTCCATCTGGCTGACTAAGATCTGGCCGGCGGTCGTAAGATTTCGGGCGGAATCGAGCATGGCGAAGGCGCGCTGCAAGACCGTGATCGATGTGGAAATCCCCATCGCCATGATCGCGGCCGCAAGGGCAACTTCCAGAATGGTAAAGCCCGCGAGTGCGCAACGGCGGGGGCGGCGACCGGCGAAGTTGATCGATGGGGAAAGATTCACGGGATAAAGTTACATATATCCTGGACCTTGCGTTAGGGCTGAACGGGAAATCTTTCGGCCCTATCCAAAATAGAGCCGAACAGCCCTATATGGAAAAAGTGGAGCATGATTTTCTGGAATGGCGCCGAGCATCGCGGTTGGAGAAACAGAGCATGGAATATCGACGCCGGAAGAGCGGTGAGGACGGCGCGGTTGCTGTCGCCCAAATGTCGAAAAATCAACCGCCAGAGGCCGTCATGAACCTTCGGGCTGAGGATCGGGGCGTGAACGGGGTGTACATGAGGCGGCGGGCGTGATGAAAACTTGGGACGGGACAAAAAAAGCGGGCTATCCGACTGACGTGAGCGATGAGGAATGGGCGCTGTGCGTGCCGTATCCGGTCTTGCTGCGGGAGGATGCGCGGCAACGGGTCTGTAGTTTTTGGGTGGGGTTCAATGCGGTGCGGTATCTGGCGAAGGCGGGTTGTGGCTGGCGCACGAATAGCGGGAGGTGCTCCGGGCGGCCGGGCGGCGCAACCGACCGCAATGATCATGGATAGTCGCACGGCGCAATCGACACCCGGCGGCGGGGCGGGGGCTCAAGCTCGGGTCATCAAACTCTCCCCGTCCAAACGCGGCTTCGTTCTCTTACCCAGACGCTGGGTCGTCGAACGATCCTTCGGCCGGGTGGCTCGTTTCCGCCTGCTTCATGGTCCGCCGTTTCCTCAACGCAGGGTCATGACAGCCTCCAGGTGGGCAGTCCTCCGATACGTCGGGACAATGAACCGGTGGCACGGTCTGGCGTAACAACGCCGTTACGGTCCCCGGCTTTGCGCGCCCGCCATGGGGTGCAACGTGTAGCTCGATCCGATCATCCGACATGCGGCCTCACCACGCGTCCATCCCCGCCTTCCGATTCCTGTGCGGCCTGCTCGGGACTTGGTGCTCCCTGCCCCGACTCCCGGCCCAGACGATCACGCCGGAGCCGTTGCCGGAGGCGAGAATCCCGGGCTTCCAGTTTCCCGAAAGCGAAGTAACCCTCACCCGCTGGATCATGGAAATGAGTCGCGGCGCCAGCGCGGAAACCGTCAACGCCGCCACCGAAAAAATCCACCTGCACGGCTGGGGCCTGTGGACGGCCCTCACCGCGAACTCCCGCCAGTTCTCCGCCGGCCAGCGCCTGCGAGTCTTCGAAACCTGGCTCACGGCCGACGAACTCACGAGCAACCCCGCGGTGCGCAACCTCGCGTGGCGCCCGTCGCCGCGCCGCCGCGCGCGGCTCACTCCGCTCAACGAACTGCGCCGCCCCATCGAGGCCGCGGCCTCCGTTCCGCCGGCCGCGGCGGAATCCCAGATCGATCGCGTGATGGGCTTCACCAAATACGACCCGACCGCCGCGGACCACATCGCGCGGCAGGACCTGTTGAAGCGCTCCACCCTCGACACGCTGCTCCAAGCCGGTGCGCAACAAATCCCTCAATTTCCCACGAGTGCCCTCGTGGTGAAGCCCGTGTTCCAGATCGCGACGTCCCGCGCGCTGGTCGACGATCGTTACTTCCTGCTCAAGACGTGGTCCGGTCCACCCGACGTGCCGCAGCCGTGGGGCCCGTCCCAATGGCCGGAGGGAGTCTGGATCGACACGTGGGGTGAAGGCCGGGGCGACGGCGACGTTGATCCCGACCCCGCCGCCGATGGTAGCACGCGCACCGAGGAAACAACGTACGCCCTCGGAAATTTCATCCACTACCAGCTCTCCGCCGCGGACGCGCAGCTGCTGAACCAAGCCAAGCCGGGCACGGGGGCCAGCGCCGGAGACTACGCGATCCTGGTCGCGATGCACGTCGCGGGACGCGAAACCGCCCGCTGGACGTGGCAGACCTTCTGGTGGACGCCAACGCCGGACGATCCCCGGGAACCGAGTTCGGCCGCGATCGCGAGCCGGCGTCCGCCACAGTTGCGCGGTGCGCCCCGCCACTACGCGATGGCCATGGCGCACACCATGCTGTCACCGGATCAGCCCTACGTCGGCGGGGAGAACATCGGCACCGCCGTCTACGCCTACAATCCGTACATTGAGGCGCGCTTTGCCGCCGCCGACCTGCCCGATTCCCGGCCCGGCTTCGATTCCACGGGGAAACCCGCCGCCAACAACGTCGGCGTCCAGACGAACTGCATGAGCTGCCACATGCAGGCGACCTATAATCCGCGCCAGTTGCCGACCGCCCCCCGCTTCGCCGGGTCCCGCTACGTCGACCTCGGGGCGGCCGAGTTCACCGGCACGTTGCAGGTCGACTTTCTCTGGTCCCTGCCGCGCCACGCCAAATAGGCGCTCCGAACGTCCCCATTGCATTTTCCCGAAACCGCCACTCCTCCCACCATGAACTCGCCCATTCAATTCTACCGCGCCAACGCGCTACTGCGCGTCCAACTTCCGGCTGCGATGCTGCTCACTCTGCTGCAGCGCACGCCCGCCGAACGCCTCCTCAACCCCGCCGCCCAAATTGTCGCCACTCCGCTCGGCGCCGTGTTGCGCTCGGCGCTCGCCTCGGCCGCCTCCCTCGGGGCGATGCATTCGCTGGCCGGCGCCACGACGTTCGTACCTTCCGTGGCCGGCCCCGTCACGGTCAACGTCGGCGCCACCCTGACCGTCGGCTTCACGGTCACCGACACGATCAACATCGGATCGTGGCAGATTGGTGGCTCGTTTCCGCCCGGCCTGTCGATGACCGCGACCCAGGGGGGCGCGCCGCTGACCGCCCCGGGAGTGCTCGACGCCACGTCGGGCGGAATGGACGACGGCTACGGCGGCACCTCGGGCGGCAACACGGCCACCACTCCGCTGTTGACCGGTTCTCCCACCCAACCGGGGACGTACACGATGACCTTACAGGCCTTTCAATCGGGCGCAAAGGGGGGCCTCGCGTCCAAGACATACAACTACACGATCGTCGTCGCCGGTTCCGCCCAGCCGACGCCGCCGACCTTCAGCACCCAGCCTTCCGGCCAAACCGCGGGGGTGGGTGCCTCCGCCACCTTTACGGCGGCGGCGAGCGGCAGCCCGACCTTCGAATGGCGGCGCAACGGCACGGCGGTCACCGGCGGCACAAGCGCCGCGCTCACCGTGAGCAATGTCCAGCCCACCACCGCCGGCATCTACTACGCGCGGGTGACCAACAGCAGCGGCACGGCCACGAGCACGCCGGCGATTCTGGGCGTGAATTCCACGGTCAAACTGGTCGGCAATGGCACCGAGTTTCCCGACATCGTCGCTTCCAACGGAAACGTCTACGATCAAATCCTGCTGAGTGACACGGCCGCTTCCATAAAAGCCGATCCCGGCCAGATCCTGCGGATCTCCTACATCGATCTGAATGACGATATCGTGCAGGTGGAGTTTTCCGGCGCCGGCACGCTCACGCTGGTGCTGGACAACCCCACGGGGCCCGCGACTCCGCTGAAATACAATCAGACCGTGAACTACGTGAAGGGCCATGCCTCGATCCTTCTCACCGGGGCGGACGTGACCACCAATCTGTCGGTCTTCAGCGTCGGCACCGCGGTCAACGGGAACCCCGCGCTCTACAGGAGCGACGTCACCTACGACGGTTTCGCCGACCTGGCCTTCATCGCGATCTCCAGCACCGACGGGAAATTCGGCGGACTGCGCGCCGCGAATGCGAGTTTCTTTGCCACCAAGGGCTACACCGGCATCTACGCTCCGGGCGTCCAATTCACCGGGCCCCTTTTCGTCAGCGACGTCAGCGCGTCGGACGACGCGACGCCCACGCTCACAATCGGCAGCGGCACCGACATTCGCATCACCGGCGGCGATCTGCTGCAGCCCAACGGCAGACCGGTGCAGGTGAAGGGTATCACGACGATGCGCTTAACGGCCGGCGGAAGTTCCCACAGCGGCCGTCCGCTCCTGGACCCGCAGACCAACAAGGCCACGTTTCAAGAAGACGGCGTCGCCAAACAAATCACGACCACACCGTAGCGGGATCGGGGCGGTGCCCCGCCGGCCCAAAAACCGGCCGGGGCAACGGGCCGTTAACTCCGCGCGATGTCGGGCGCGCGCTTCTGGATTTTTCGAATCGCCTCGGCGATTCGCTCCATTTCCACGCGGTCCGTCAGCAGCGTCGGTTGCGTGAACCACACCCCCTCGGAACAGAGCTGATCGTTCACCGGGCACTGATTGCGCTCCTCCCACTTCGCCATCGTGGCCCTGCCGTAGATCTTCTGGTAGTAGGGATTCGCGGCCAGCGCCCGAACGTGGGCGGCGGCATTGAGGGGCGTGTAACCGCCGGAAGCGGAAATCCCCTCCTTCCCCAGCGCCTCCATGAACTTCGCGCGGGGCAGATTGCCAAAACGTTCCTTCTGATAGCGGAACATGTAGAGGTGATACGCGCTGCGGGTGCAGCCGTCGTGCAACCGCGCCGGTTTGATGCCGGGGATCTCGCCGAGCAGGCTCGTCAGATAGGCTGCGTTCTGATCGCGAATCTTCGACTGGGCCTCGAGCCGGGTCATCTGGGCCAGCAACAATCCGCCTTGAAATTCCGTGAGCCGGAAGTTCGCCCCGCGACCGCCGCCGCTGGTCCGCGGCCGGCCACCGCCCTGATTGTGGAAATTGAAGCACTTGTCGGCGAACTCCCCGTCGTTGGTGACGATGGCTCCGCCCTCGCCGGCGGTGAGGTTCTTGCTCGCCTGAAAACTAAAACAGCCCGCGAGCCCGGTGTTGCCCACGCCCTTGCCCCGCCACTGCGCGACCCACGCCTGGCAGGCGTCCTCGATGATGGGGACGTTGCGGGCCTTGCTCAGGCTGCCGATTGCGTCCATGTCCGCCGGCGAACCGCCGATGTGCACGGGCAGCAACAACCGGGTGTTCGGGGTGATGGCGGCGGCCATCTTGCCAGCATCGACCTGGAAGGAGTCCAAATTCGTATCCGCGAAAATCGGCAGCGCGTAGCTGGCGGTGACGGCGTTGAAGGTGGCGACGAACGTATAAACCGGCAGGATCACCTCGTCGCCCGGTCCGACCCCATAAGCCCCGAGGGCGGTGAGCAGGGAACCCGTGCCAGAGGCCGTCGCCACGCAATACTTGGTGTTGGTCAGTTCCGCGTAGGCCTTCTCGAAGGCCACGACCTTTTGTCCGCGGCCCGTACGCCCCCAAATGCCGCTGTGCAGCACCTCCAGCAGGGCCTTGTCTTCCCGCTCGTCGAAGACCGGCCAGTTGGGAACCTTGCTCCGGCCCGCCGGGCCCTTCGCCGGAGCCGCGGCGAACGTTTTGCCCAAACCGAGGCTCAAGCCGGCGCCAGCCATGGCGGTGGCGGTTCCAAGAAAATCGCGGCGGGTGGTTTTGGTCTTCATCGTTTCCGGAGTTTTGAATTTTGGCGGCGCTGCCATTTTCGATCGCGGTCGGCGGCCTTCAGCCGAACCGGCCTTGCCCCGAAGAGAAACGCGGCTCCGAAAAAAAACGCAAGGGCTGCCGCGGCCGGAGCTGGATGGCCTTCTTGCATAATTTTTGGGCGCCGGGCAGGTTCCAAGCATGTACGACCCCACCCCGTGCTCCCGCAGCGTCCGGTCGAATTGTGACATCCAACGCGCCCGATGGCAGCTTCCGCTCCTGCTGCTCCTCGCCGTCACCCAGGCCTTCGCGCAAGCGCCCGACGCCGCGCCGAATGCCAGGAAGGGTAAAACGCGACCCCGCGGTGGAGCCCCCGGCATCAGCAGCGTGGCGCCGACCGATTCCCAACCGCTGAGCCCGGCCGAGGCCCTGAAGGCTTTCCGCATTCCGGCCGAGTTGGAGCTGAAACCGCTGCTGGCCGAACCCGCCGTGGCACAGCCGCTGTTTCTTAATTTCGACGAACGCGGCCGCATGTGGGTCGTGCAATACCTCCAATACCCCGAACCCGCCGGACTCAAGGTCGTCAGCCACGACGATTATTGGCGCGCCGTCTACGACAAGGTACCGCTGCCACCGCCCCATCATGTCCGGGGGCGGGACAAAATCACCATCCACGAGAGCACCCGCCACGATGGTGTGTTCGACCGGCAGACCACCTTTATGGACGGCCTGAACATCGCCACCTCGGTCGAGCGCGGCCGCGGCGGCGTGTGGGTGCTGAACCCGCCCTACCTCCTGTTCTACCCCGAAGCGAACAACGACGACATCGCCGACGGCGATCCCGTCGTGCATCTCGCCGGCTTCGGCCTTGAGGACACTCACTCCGTCACCAACAGCCTGCGCTGGGGACCCGACGGCTGGCTCTACGGCGCGCAGGGGAGCACGGTCACGGCCCACATCGCCCGACCCGGCATCGACAAGGAGCCCATCTCAAATTCCCTCGGCCAGCACATCTGGCGTTATCATCCCGAGACAAGGCGTTTCGAGATATTTTCCGAAGGGGGCGGCAACGCGTTCGGAGTCGAGATCGACGCCAAGGGCCGGATCTTCTCGGGGCACAACGGCGCCGACACCCGCGGCTTCTACTACATGCAGGGCGCCTATCTCCAGAAGGGTTTCGACAAACACGGCCCGCTCTCGAATCCCTACGCGTTCGGTTATTTCCCGCCGATGAAGCACGGCTCCGTCGCGCGTTTCACTCACAATTTTCTCATCTACGACGGCGGCAGCCTGCCCGCCCGCTACGCCGGCAAACTATTCGGCGCTGAGCCGCTGCAAGGGCAGATCGTCGAGAGCGAGATCACCCGGGATCAATCCGCGTTCAAGACCGTCGATCTCACGCGCATCGTCACCAGCCCGGACCGGTGGTTCCGCCCGGTCGACATCAAGGCGGGACCGGATGGCGGCATCTACATCTGCGACTGGTACGACCGTGAGGTGGGCCATCTCTACAACCAGAACAACCGCATCGATCGCGGCAACGGGCGTATCTACAGTCTCAATGCCAGGGGCGCGGCACCCGCGCCCGCGTTCGACCTCGGCCGGCTGTCGACCGCCGAATTGATCAAACGCCTGGGCGATCCGAACAAATGGTATCGCCAGACTGCGCTGCGCATTTTCGGCGACCGCAAGGATCGGTCGGCGATTCCCGCGCTCACGAAACTCGTGGCCGAATCGAACGGCCAACTCGCCCTCGAGGCCCTGTGGGCGCTGAATCTCAGCGGCGGACTCACCGAAGCGACCGCCCTGCAAACCCTCGGGCACACCGATCCGTTCGTCCGCTTGTGGACCGCCCGTCTGCTGTGCGATGAAAACCAGGTCTCGCCCGCCGTCGCCGCGAAACTCGCGAGCCTCGCGCAAACCGAAACCAATCTTGAGGTACGCGGCCAGCTCGCCTGTTCCGCCCGCCGGCTGCCGGCCCATGACGATCTCGCCATCGTGCGCCAGCTGCTGGCCCATGATGAAGATGCCGGCGACAACCGGCTGCCACTGCTGCTCTGGTGGGCCATCGAGACGAAGGCCGAATCCGATCGCCCCGCAGTGCTCGCGCTCTTCGAGGATCTTTCGGTTTGGGCCCGCCCCGTCGTCCGCCAGCATCTCCTCGAGCGCGTGATGCGCCGCTACGCCCAAGCCGGCACGCGCCAGGATTTGCTCACCTGCGCCCGGCTGTTCCAGCTGTCGCCGTCAAAAGAGCACAGTGCGGCGTTGCTCGCCGGCTTCGAGGCCGCCTTTCAAGGCCGCTCGCTCAGCGGCCTGCCCGACGAACTGCTCGCCGGCATGGCCCGCTTCGACACCGGCTCGGTGGCGCTCGGCCTCCGGCAGGCCAAGCCGGAATCCATCGCGACCGCCCTGCAAACCATCGCCGACGAAAATGCCCGGGCCGCCACCCGGATCCAATACATCGGCATTGTCGGCGAGGTGAAAATCCCCGCCTCGGTTCCCGTGCTGTTGCAGCTGATGGATCGCTCGCGCAACGCCGCCCTGCAAAAGGCCGCGTTGAACGCGCTGCAGGCCTACGACGACCCGCAAGTGGGCGAACGCATCGTGGCACTCTACCCGAAGATGAACCGCGACACGCAAAACGCCGCGCAAGCGCTGCTCGCCAGCCGCGCCGCGTGGTCGCGGCAGTGGCTGCAATCCATCGCGGCGGGTCAGATCAAAGCCGACACGGTGGCGCCCAACATCGTCAGCGCGATCAAACTGCACAAGGATCCGGCGGTCGTGGCCCTGACAGAAAAAATCTGGGGCCGTCACGGCCGGCCCACGACCGCCGAGATGGACAAGCAGATCAAGCGCCTCGCCGGCATCGTCCACACCGGCGTCGGCGATCCGTATGCCGGCCGCACGGTTTTTCAAAACACTTGTGGCGCCTGCCACACATTCTTTGGCAAAGGCGGACAACTGGGGCCGGACCTGACACCCTACAAACGCGACGACGTCGAGCGGATGCTCCTGAACATCGTCAACCCCAGCGCGGAAATCCGCGAAGGCTACGAATACACGCTCGTCGAAACGAAGGACGCGCGCTCGTTGAGCGGATTCCTCGTCGAGAAGAACGACCAGTTTGTCGTGCTGCGCGGCCTCGACGGCCAGAACCTCGCGCTCGACCGCAAGGCGATCGTCAAGCTCGCCGGCGCCGGGGCTTCGCTCATGCCCGAGGGTCTGCTCGAGGCCCAGAGCGAACAGCAGGTGCGCGACCTTTTCGCCTACCTGCGCAGTTCCCAGCCGCTCGTCGGCATCGGTCCGGGGCGTTAACCCGGCCGGCCTCCGCAGTGCCCGCCAGCCGGCGGGCACCCTGTTTTTATTGCACGACGGGCGCAGTCTGTTCGGGCGTCACCATGCCCGGCGGCAGCTCCAGAATGCGGATGTTCCGGAAGTGAATCTCGGCGCCCTCGGATTCGAGGCACAGGTAGCCTTTTCGCACCGTCGACTTGCTGACGCCGTTCACAAACTTGCCGTTGACCGCCAGCTTGATGACGCCGTCGACGCAAACGACATCGTAGGTGTTCCATTCGCCGCGGCCCTTGCAGCGACTCTCGAAAGACATGCTTCGGTCACCACGTGGGTTGTCGGGCGTCGTTTTCAGTCCGTTCGCGCCAAACAATTCGCCGCTCACATAACCCGGATGGCGGGGCTTGCCATCCTTGTCGCGGTTTATGTTCGGCCAATCCAGCTCGAGCATCTGCACCTCGCAGCCTTTCGGCAGCTGCTTGCCCACCGGCACCGTGCCTTCGCTCCAGACGAACACGCCGGAATTCCCGCCGGGCTCCAGATGCATCCACTCGATGTGCAGCATGAAATTCTCGTATTGCTTTTCGGAACGCATCACCCCGATCGGTTTTCCGCTGCAAACCAGCAGGCCGTCGCGCACTTTCCAGGTATCCGGACCCGTGTTCACGTTCACCCAGCCGGTCAGATCCTTGCCGTTGAACAGATCGCGATACTGCGGCACATCGGCGGCGCGCGTGGAGCCCGGCAGCCCGAGCAGGGCGGTACAGGTAAGAAGCAGGGTCAGGGGTTTCATAGGGGATTTGTTACGCCGAAAACCGCGTTTAACGGGAGATTGCAGCGCGACCCACGGTTCCGGCCGCATTGCCCCTTGAGTGATTTAGTTTCGCTCGAAAAAGGCAAGGGCCGCCACCCGGCGCACCGCCTCCGCCTCAGCGGCCCGCGCGGACCTGGCGCAACAAGTCTTCCGCCTTGCTCACGATCTTGCCTTCCAATCCCGGCTGCCAGGCGCTCGGTTTGGCGTGGGGAATCATCGAGGTCTTTCCTTCATAGCCACCCTCGGCGAGAATGCTCTCGGACGGGATGTAGGCCATGACGTCGTTCGAATACCCGAAGACCCAGAGGTTTGGACCAGCCTCCTTTTTCAGCCGCAGCGCGTAGTCCACGACCGTCTCGCCGCCTAACGCGACCCACGAAAGCCCGCCGAGACGCCAGGCCTGGATCGGAAAGGGATACGACATGGGAATCCCGCCGTGATCCAGCTGGGAAAGAAGATGGGTGCCCCACGCGCGTTCGCCCTCGGTCCTGGCCTTGGTCGCCGCGAGCAGCTGCTCCCGCGCCGGAAGCTCGGAGAAAGCGAGCGTGATTTCCTCGAAAGCGGAGCGGAACGGTCCGCTGATCGGCTGCATCGGCCGGCCCACCGCACGGTCCACGGCATCGGCCAGTTCCCGCCCGTATTTTTCCACGAGCGGAAGTTCGCGGCGCGGCAGCGGATTGATGTTGCCGCCGCAACCGAGGACGAAAAGCGCCGTCACGCCCGGATGCCGGCGTTGAATTTCCTGCTGCGCCGAACCGGCGTAGTCGCCGTGCCATTGGTAAATCGAAAGGGTCGTGTTGTGGCAGGCATACGCGAAGACCACGCCAAAAAGTTCGCCCTGGGCCGAGCGCACCGCGAGCACGGGCACGTCGTGATCCACCGGGCCAAGCAATTTGCCGGCCGCCCGCAGGGCGGGCACGTCGTTCTCGGGATTTTTCCGCCGGTTCACGGCAAAATCCGCGGAATCGACGCTCCAGCCCAGCGCCGCCGGCACCAGGTTCGCCAGGGCCGTCTCCGCCGCCTGCACCATCCACGCTTCCAGTTGCTGCCGATAGGCGGCGAAACTCTTCCGGTCCTCGTCGTTGAACACGCGCAAGCCATCGGCAAATCCCTCCACGAAGGGCGAGCAATGCGTGTGGGAAACATTCACCATCACTGATTCGCGCGGCAGCTGGTGCCGCCGGCTCAATTCGGCGGCCACGCGATTGGTGATGTCGCGGGTCACCCCGCACACGTCGGCGGTGAGCAAAACCCCCTTGCGCCCGGACGGATCCTCCAGCGCGAGCGCTTTCACCCAGAGGTCCAGCATCGTGCCTTCCGCAGGATGCGTGCGGGACCCGTAGCCGGTCATCCACATCGTCTTCTCGGGCGTGATCTTCACGCGGGCCACACCCGCCCGCCACGAGGAGGCCGGCGACCCGGCGCCCTCGACCACGGCCGGCAGCAGCGCAAGCAGGAGCACGATCCCCAGCGCGGCTCGGCTGATGCCCGGCCAGCGGCGGTCCACGGCATTCACTTTGGCCAAGCGGGAAGGCGCCGTCGTCGAACCGCGGCCGGGGCTGTTGCAGGGGCTCATCCCCCATCCGGTAATTTTCCGCTGCCACACCTGCAAGTGTATTAGCGTCCGGACCTCGCGGCCGGCGGGCCGCCACCCCGTTTACCGAGTCCACCGGTCCCCACGAAAAATCCGCTCAAGACGTTTGCCCCCCGCCGCGGCCCTGCCTTGCTGGGAGGGTGCGCCCGGTTGGGCACGCCCTCCTTTCCTCCATGGCCAATTCCTCCCTCGCGGATTTACCCGGCGATTCCGACGGACAGCTCATCGCCTACCTCAACCTCAAGCTGCGTGAAATCCGCCAGCCCGGGGTCGCCGCGCCCCAGGCGGACGGACTCGCGCCGCTGGTCGATCACTTCCTCGCCCTCAGCCGCGAAAAAGACCGCGCCCTGGCGCGCCATCTCTGCCCGGTCGACCAGCGGATCCAGAATTTCATCGATCAACAGTTCGACGGTCAGGCCGATATCCCCCGCGTGCCCGCCACCACGCTCGTGCTCGACCGCGCCGGCCTCGCGCGATTGCTCTCGCTCCCACCCGATGCCGACTGCCACCGGAGCGACATCCTTTCGTCCTATCGCGTGCGCCAGGGCGTGTTGCACAACCCGCGCAGCGACCGCCGCACCACGCAGGGCATCTTTCATGTCGCGACGCTCGGCCTGCCCGTGCCCGACGACAAGAAGGCCGTGCCACCCGCCGTCTTCGGGCGGTTGCTGCACCACGCCTTCCATCCGCCCGCCGACCTGCTCCGGCTGCCGTTCACCGCCACGGCCGCCGCGCCCGCCGGGTGTTTCGTCTCGCTCCACCTGCGGCCCGTCGTGTGCCCCGCCGTGCCGGGTTTCACCGCGCAGCGCGCGATGGAGACCCGCTTCTTCGTCCCCGGCGCCCTTGTCGCCAACCTCGATTTCGTCGAACGCATCTTCGGCAATGCCGGCGATCCGCACTTGCCGGAAAACGACGCGGCCCTCGATCCCGAGCACTGGACCGGCCACACCGGTTGCGTCATTCTCGCGACCCATCTGACCCGGCTGACCAAATGGGAACTCGGGCTGCCGCGCTGGGCGGAGGCCACGCCCCGCGAGCGCCGCGACGGCATGTGCTGGAAGCAGCCCGACGAACTCTACAACGACGGCGCCGCCTTCAAGCTCACCGCCCGCGACCCCGGCGGCGCGATCGTCACGCTCATCGCCGACAATTATTTCGGCTACTGCAAAAAAGAGGTGAAGGCCCAGATCAGCTTTGCCGCGAATCTCCTCGGCCAGTGCGAGGAGGAGCACGCGGGGGGGGCCATCGTTTTTCCGAGCTACGATCTCGGCGAGGATTTCCAGCTGAGCCAGCACGTCGCCACCGTCGACCACACCTTCGAGGAAGCGCTGGCGGTGCTCGGCGACCGCGCGGAAATCCAGCCGGAGCGCTGGGCCCGCGACCGCCGCCACCCCGACATCTGCTACGTGCCGCAGGATGCCTATTTCGATCTCCGCGCGCAAACGGTCTCCTGGCCGGCCGGCGAGAGGACCGATGGCGGCAAGGGACGTGACCGCACCGCCCCGTTGCACGCCATCAAACTGCTGCCGGGCCAGACCTACGTGCTGCCGTCCGGCTACAAGATCGAAATGGTCAAGCCGGACGAAGGCCGCCGCTGGCGACTCCGCGGCACGACGGCCGAGGGTCTGCTCTGCCACAAGCCGTGCACCGTTTCCGGCGGCGGCAAATCCGAAATCTCGAAGTCGATCGCCGATGCCATCTTCATCGGGCCCAACTTCGTCAGCGATCTGCCGGCCGATTTCGATTTCGTCGACTCGATCCTGCGCCGCGAATACGGCGAGCGTTTCCGCGATCCCGCCCGCAACCGCCCGCGCGGCCGGCCCCTGCTCAGCCCCGAGCGCTCGCTCGGCTCGGTGGTCAAGTTGCTCAGCCGCAGCTCCGACTACACCGACGCCTACAACGCGTGGCTCGATACCATCCCCCACTACGTCCGGGATCTCGTGCTGCTGATCAAGCGCTACTACAAACCCGAGTGGGGCGACGACTGGCGCCGGCATTTTTCGGTCGATACCATCAACGGGCGCCCCGGCAACGAGGTGAAATACCACCGGCAAAAGGTCCTCACCCATTACCTGCGCGTCGGTTTCACCCCGGACGGCGGCTGGCGGACCTTCAGCCTCCGCAAGGATTTCTTCCCCGCGGTCAAGATCCAGGTCGAGGACGACATCACCGCGTCCGTCGTCGCGCCCCGCCGCCTGGTGGCCGGCCTGCCCGCCGGCAACGCCGACAGCACGGCCCTGAAATTCGTCCACAACTGCGAGCAATCGCTCTTCCAGCGACCGGACGACGCGATCATTCGCGGCTACGACAAGCGCACCGAGCGGGATTTTTCGCAGGGGGGAAATTTCTTCTCCAACTACGAGCCGCTGAACCGGGCGGCGGCGCAAACCATCGTGGAGGATGCGATCGGCTTCGACACCTTCACCGAGCCCGTGCGGGCGATGTTCCAGGAATTCGCCGCCGCCGCCCGGCCGGATTATCTCGCGTCACCGGCCCACCCGCGGCTCGTCGACGGCAAGCCCTCGAAAAATCCGCGCTACCTGCAAAAGCGGCCCGATCTCGAGGATCCCCGCTCCACCTATCTCGCCCGCGTCGGCGCGCGGCTGTACCGCCGCCTGCCGGCCGCCTCGCCCGTGCTCTTTCCCGTGGGCGCGGTGCTCGCCGGCCGGCGCCTCAATCCACCCGATGCCGGCGTGCGTCCGCTCTGCGTCTACGGGCCGATCCACTATCAGGAGTTGCCGGAAGCCTTCATGGATTTCATCGCGAGCCTGACGGGCAAGTCGCCGTCGACCACCGGCGCGGGGTCCGAGGGCGCGCTCACCAAGGGGCCGTTCAATGCCCTGCCTCCCATTTACGACCTGAACGCGGCCTTCGTGTCGTATGTGCTCACCGACCTCGCGGTTTTCTCGTCGGCCGCGGGCTGGCTCGGCCCGCGTTACCGCGTCGACCACGACATCAGCCTGCTTGTCCCCGAAATCTGGGCCCGCATGACGCGGGAGGAGCGCACGCCGCGCTATCTCATCGATCACGGTTATCTCGAACGCTGCGCCGACTGGCAACACACCGGCGAACCGGTGCTGGCCAGCCGGCTCGGCTGGCGCATCACCGCCCGTTTCGTCCAAACCTACTGCGGGCGCGTATTGAGCAACCCGAGCACGGTCTTCGACGAGCAGCACCTGCGCCCCGAGACGCAGGACACCGCCGTCTTCGCCGAAGGCATGGCGAACATCGTCGAGGCGATGCGGACGGCGGCCGGTTGCTACTTCGCCGACGGCTCGATCGAACACGCCCTGCCGCCGCTCCAGGCGTTGCTCCATCTGATGCGGGACGGCACGTGGCAGGGCCACGCGGCCGATGCCCCGGCATTCCGCGCGCTCTTTACCCGCGAACACCTGCTGGCGAGCGACTGGTATCGCGCCCGACTCGAGGCGCAACAGCGGCGCGACGCCCGCCACTGGGCCAACCAGACGCGCTACCTCGAAAAGCTGCTCGCCCGCGACAACTATGCCGATGTGACGGAACAACTCGGGCTCCGGGACCGGCTCGCCTTCACCCATGCCGCGGCAGCGGCCGCGCGGCATCCTGATTACATCGCCGGGCTGACTGGCACGCTCGGGGTCGAACCTTCGTTCGTGGGGTAGGTTGCTGCGATTGTTGTTTCGGCACCGTCAGGCCAACACGGTTGGGGACCGGTCGGGCGCGAGCCCTATCGCCGCGGCGTTCTTCCCAAAACACGCGATTGCCACACCCGCGGGGAATCTCCTTTTTCAAGCCAATGATTCCCCTCCCCCGTCTCGTTCTGCGCGCCCGGATTGCCTTTGGCCTCGTCGTGCTCGCTTCCGCCGCTCACGCGCAAGCCCCCATCCCTCCCGGGATCGATCCGCCCGCACCCATCGTGCCCGTGAGTCTGTTTACCCTGCCCGACGATCTCGAAATCACCGTCTGGGCCCGTTCGCCGCAACTCCGCAATCCCACCAATCTCGACGTCGACGCCCAGGGCCGGGTCTGGGTCACCGAGGGCGTCAACTACCGCCGCCACGCCGGCCGCGATCCCGACGGCGACCGCGTGGTGATCCTCGAGGACACCGACGGGGACGGCGTCGCCGACAAGAGCAGCGTCTTCATCCAGGAACCCAGCCTCCTCGCCCCGCTCGGCATCGCCGTCATCGACAACCAGATCGTGGTCTCCAACGCCCCCGACCTCATCGTCTACACCGACGTCGATCGCGACGGAAAATTCGACGCGCGCTTCGACAAGCGCGAAGTCCTCCTCACCGGGTTTCAGGGCCGCAACCACGACCACTCGCTGCACTCGGTCACCTATGGCCCCGACGGAAAATGGTATTTCAACCAAGGTAACACGGGCGCGTTTTTCACCGACCGCTCCGGTCGGGCGTTTCGCGTCGGCAGCATTTACGACGGCCGCAGCAGCGGCGCCGTGCCGCTCTACAACTGGAAGCCGCTCGATATCTCCGGCTCGAAGAGCGACGACGGCCACGTCTACGTCGGCGGGTTTGCGGTGCGCATGAATCCCGACGGCACCCAGGCCGAGGTGATCGGCTATAATTTCCGCAACAGCTACGAACAGACCGTCAGTTCGTTCGGCGACGTCTTCCAGAACGACAACGACGATCCGCCGGCCGCGCGCACCTCCTTCCTGATGGAATACGGCAACGCGGGTTTCTTCTCCCGCGACGGCCGCCGCACCTGGCAGGCCGACAAGCGTCCCGGGCAGGTCGCGGCGATCGCGGAGTGGCGCCAGCAGGACCCCGGCACGATTCCCGTCGGCGATGTCTACGGCAACGGCGCTCCCACCGGCATCGTAAACTACGAGGGTGACGCCCTCGGCGAAAAATGGCGCGGGGTCCTCCTCACCTGCGAATCCGCCCGCAATACGATTTTCGGGTATTTCCCGAAGGCCGAGGGCGCCGGCTACAAGCTGGAACGTTTCGATTTTCTCACGAGCAACAAGGAACGGGAATTCGGCGGCATGGATTCCCAGCGCGGCGTGCTTTCGCCCGAGTTGAAAACCTGGTTCCGTCCCTCCGACGTCGCCGTCGGCCCCGACGGAGCCATCTACGTGGCGGACTGGTTCGATCCCCGCGTCGGCGGCCACCAGGATCGCGACAGCACCGCGACGGGCGCCATCTACCGCATCGCGCCGAAAGGCCGGAAGCTCACGACGCCGAAGTTTGACCTAGCCACCACGGCGGGCCAGATCGCCGCGCTGAAAAGCCCCGCGGTCAACGTGCGCGCCCTGGGCTTTACCAAGCTGCGCGCCCAGGGCGGCAAGGCCACCGCCGCCGTCGCCGCGTTGCTCAACGACTCCAACCCCTACGTCCGCGCGCGGGCCGTCTTCCTGCTGGCCCAACTCGGGCCCGAGGGCGTGGCGCGTACCGAGGCACAGCTGCGCGCCGCCGACCCGATGCTGCGGATCGCCGCCTTCCGCGCGCTGCGGCGTGCCGGCCACCGCGTGCTCGATCACGCCAAGTCGCTGGCCACCGATGCCGCGCCCGCCGTTCGCCGCGAAGTCGCCCTCGCCCTGCGCGATGTGCCGCTCGCCGAATCGCGCGCCCTGCTGCTCACGCTCGCCCGCGGTTACGATGGCGTCGATCGCGCCTACCTCGAAGCGTGGGGCACCGGCTGCACCGGCAAGGAGCAGGAAATCTACGCCGCCCTCGCCGCGTCAGCCCCGGGTGCCGATGCACAAAAATGGCCCGCCTCGTTTGCCAATCTGGTCTGGCGGCTGACTCCCGCCGGCGCCGAACCGGCTCTCGCCGCCCGCGCCGGCTCGTCGACGCTTTCCGAGTCCGACCGGCTTGGAGCCGTCACCGCCCTCGGATTTATTCCCACGCGCGAAGCTTCCGACGCCCTGCTCAATCTCGCGGAAAAGGGTTCCGGTGCCGTCAAAACCCACGCCCTGTGGTGGATTCTCAATTACAAGGACAGCCGCTGGGCCGGCAACGGCCTGGATGCGGCCCTCAAGACCCGGGGCCTCTATGACGCCGAGAAAGTCACGGTCACCCCCAGTGTCGTGCCCGCCCCGGCCGCAACCACGCTGCCGCCGGCCGCCGACATCGCCCGGCTACCGGGCGACGCCGCGCGCGGTGGCGGCCTCGCGCAATCCTGCCTGCTCTGTCACCGGATCGGGGACAAAGGCGTCGACTACGCCCCCACGCTGACCGGGTTCGCCCGCAGCCAGACGGCCGATGTCGTGATCAACTCCATCATCAATCCCTCCGCCGATATCTCGCAGGGCTACGACGGCACGGAGCTGAAGCTCAACGACGGCTCGGTCATCGACGGTATCGTTTATAGCAACGGCGACCCCGTGATCGTGCAGTCCATGGGTGGGCTCACCCAAATGGTTCCCGCCGCACGCATCCGCAGCCGGGCCCCGCTCGGCCGCTCGCTCATGCTCAGCGCCGAGCAGCTCGGGCTGTCGGCCCAGGATGTCGCGGACGTCCTCGCCTACCTGAAGACTCAATAAAAGGAGCGGGCGGGCGGATTGATCATCCGTCCGCCCGGCTCTCTGTCTTCGCACGGCTGGGTTTTTCCGCGGACCAGATGGCCGGCCCATCAACCGCCTCCCTGGCTGGAGGCGCGATCGTCAATCAATCCAACCGCTGGATGCGCAGGTTGCGGAAAGCCGCTTCGCGCCCGAATAACTTCGCATCCTTCGTCTGGTGGATCTGCATGCCGATGAAGCCGCGCGGGATCGCGACGTCCGCCTTGTCTTCGATGTCCGCCATCAGCTGGCCGTTCAGCCAGGTGCGCAGGTGCCGGCCGCGGGCTTCGATCCGGGCGGTGTTCCACTCACCGGGTTTGAAGATGTCGCCGTGCGCCTTGACCCAGGAATCCCGCGGTTCGCCCTTGTTCGCCGTGGGCGTGAGCCACGCCCGCCGGCCCGCCTCCTGGAGGCCGGCGGACAAGGCCCGCGGCGTCGGGTCGATCTCATACTGGTAGCCGTAGGCGCGCTTGATGTCGCCGTGGGCAAAGCGACTGCGAAACTGGATGCCGGAGTTGATGCCCGGATCGCATTTGAATTCGCACTCGAAGATGAAGTCGCCGAACGAAGTGTCTTCCGTCGCGATGTAGGTATTCAAGGCCCCTTCGGTCACGATCCCGATGATCGCGCCGTCGCGCACCTCGATCTTCGCGGTGCCGTCGACTTGTTTCCAGCCCTTGAGGGTTTTGCCGTCAAACAGTGAGATCCATTTCCCCTTGTCGGCGGCAACGGCTAGGGCAGCACCGGCCAGAGCCAGAGCGAAAACGACGAAACGGGGCAGAGTGGACATGGGATTAAGAATAGATTTTTGCGCTCACGCGCGACGCCACCTCAATCGAGGCGCTGCACGCGGATATTGCGAAACGCGACTTCCTTCCCGAACAGCTGCGGGTTCGTCTGCGGATGGACCTGCATGCCGATAAAGCCGCGCGGGATGGCGAGTTCCTGATTGGTTTCCACGAAGTCGGTCAGCAGATGCCCGTTCAGCCACGTGCGGATGTGGTTCCCACGGCATTCGATCCGCATCAGGTTCCAGGCGCCCGGCTTGAAACGGTCACCGTGTTTTTTCGCCCACTCATCGCGCGGTTCGCCGCTGCTCTTGGCGGGCATCACCCAACCGCGCCGCGGCTTTCCGCCCTCGTCATATAAGCCGCCGGTCAGTGCCCGCGGCGTCGGGTCGATTTCAAATTGGTAGCCGTAGCCATGCTTGATCTTGTCGTCGGCGAACCGGCTCCGGTACATCACGCCGGAGTTGTTGCCCGCATCGCAGCGGAATTCGCACTCGAAGATAAAATCCCCGAACGTCGCGTCCTCGGTGGCGATATAGGTGTTGTCGGCGCCCTGGGTCACGATGCCGACGATCGCGCCGTCGCGCACCTCGACCTTCGCCGTGCCATCGATCTTTTTCCAGCCCTTGAGGGTCTTGCCGTCGAAAAGTGAGATCCATTTTCCGTTGTCGGCGGCCGGAGCCAGCGAAGCGCCGGCGAGGGCCAGCGCGAGTAACCAAAGGCGGGGGGAAACCATGCGGGTAGGGAGCGGCATAAGAGTAGGGGGATTGGAAAGGGCCATCGTCTAGCCGGCGGCACCGGCACTGACCAGTCTGAATCGAAGCGCCCCGGCAGCCGGCGGCACCCCGTCACCGAGCGACGCGGTTTCAGTCCAGCCGCTGCACCCGCAAATTGCGGAAGGCGACTTCCCGGCCAAACAGCTTGGCGTCGCGGGTCGCATGCACCTGCAGCCCGAAGAAGCCCCGCCGGATGCGCACATCGTCGTTGTCGTCGAAATCGGCGAGCAGGTGACCGTTGAGCCAAGTCTTGATGCGTGTGCCTCGCACCTCGATCCGCATCGTGTTCCACGGCCCGACCTTCAGTTGGTCGCCGTGCTTTTTCTGCCAGGCCTCGAGATCCGGTCCGCTGCTCTTGTCGGGCGCGAGCCAGTTGTCGGGCCCGCGGCGGCCATAGCCGCCCTCCTCCTGCACGCCACCCGTGAGCGCGCGCGACGTCGGGTCGATCTCATACTGGTAACCGTAAACCCGCTTGACCTTCTCGTCCGGCGGACTGCTGCGAAACTGAACCCCGGAGTTGATGCCGGCGTCGCAACGGAACTCGGCCTCGAAAATGAAATCCGTGAACGAGTCGTCCTCCGTCACAATGAACGAATTCAGCCGCACGCCCTCGGTGATGATCCCGACGATCGTGCCGTCGCGCACTTCAAACTTCGCCCGGCCGTCGAGCGGTTTCCAGCCCTTCAGGGATTTGCCGTCGAACAGCGAAATCCATTTCGGTTCCGCGGCGGCGGCCACGGAGCCTAAGGCGAAAAAACAGGTGAGCAGCCAGGCACGGGAGGGGGTCATGATGGGACGGACCATGCAACTGAGGGTGCGCCCCACGCAAGCACCGGGCCGGCATTGCCGCGGGATGCGGCTTGCGGCGCGAATGAGCCAACCGCCAGAATTCCACCCGTAGTTTCCCCACCATGAGCGCACCCACGTCTATCCGCTGCCCCTGGGCGGCCACGCCCCTGGCCATTGCCTATCACGACGCCGAGTGGGGCGCACCGCTGCACGACGATCGCGCGCTGTTTGAGTTGCTCATCCTCGAGGGTGCGCAGGCGGGCCTCAGTTGGAACACGATCCTGGCCAAGCGGGAAAACTACCGCCGCGCCTTCGACCAGTTCGATGCGGAGAAAATCGCCCGCTACGGCGCCCGCAAAGTGGCGGCGCTGCTGGCCGACGCCGGGATCGTCCGCAACCGCCTGAAAATCGCCGCCACCGTGCAAAATGCGAAGGCCTTCCTCGCCGTGCGAAAGGAGTCCGGAAGTTTCGACCGCTACCTTTGGCCATTCGTCGGCGGCCGCCCGATCGTCAACCGGCGTCGCACGTTGAAGGACGTCCCCGCCCGCACCCCTGAGAGCGACGCGCTGTCAATGGATCTCCTCGACCGCGGCTTCAAATTCGTCGGCACCACCATCTGCTACGCCTTCATGCAGGCCACCGGCATGGTCAACGACCACCTGGTCAGCTGCCCCCGCCACCGCGCCTGCACGCGGTTGAAATGATGCCGGCGGGATCGGTGGCTCCGACCGCTGCCGATTCCGCCATTTAGCTTGAGCACGCCCCACTCGCGTGTAGCCAAAGGGCCCCCATGAGTGACCCCGCTCCTGTCGCAGCCGCCCCGCCCGAGGCCAAACACCTCCGCGAAATCTCCCCCCGGCAATGGAAGTCCGGCATCGCCGCGTGGCTTGGCTGGTTGTTCGACGGCCTCGAACTGCATCTCTACACGCTGGTTGCCGCGCCATTCGTGATGCAGCTCCTGCATACGACCGACGCGGCGAATCCTGCCATCAAGGAAAAGAGCGCCTACATCCAGGCGGCGTTTCTCGTCGGCTGGGCGCTGGGTGGCGCATTTTTCGGGCGACTGGGGGACGTGCTCGGGCGCAGCCGCACGCTTGCGCTGACGGTGCTCACGTATGCGATCTGCACCGGCTTGTGCTCGCTGTCGCAGACCTGGTGGCAGCTCATGATCTTCCGTTTCGTGGCCGCGCTCGGCATCGGTGGTGAGTGGGCGGTCGGCGCGTCGCTGCTGGCCGAGACGTGGCCGAAAGCCTGGCGCCCGTGGATGGCCGCGGTGCTCCAAACCGGCGTGAACATCGGGGTGCTCGGCGGCGCGGTCTTCGTGGGCCTGCTGGTGAGCTACATGCCGGCCGGCTCGGAGCGCTGGGTGTTTCTCGTCGGCGTGCTGCCGGCATTTCTCGTGTTCTGGATCCGCCGCCACGTCCCCGAACCCGACACCTGGCAGCGGGCCGGCTCCGCCGTGGAGAAGAAGCCGGGCGCGCTCGCCCTGTTCCGTGGCAGCGTGCGGTCCACGACGCTCCGCACGACCCTCGTCTGCGCCCTCGGTCTCTCGGCATGGTGGCTGTTTCTCTTCTGGCAGACGCAGCATCTGCGCAAGCTCCTCGCCAACGCGGACACTCCCGGCGCCGAGACCACCCAGCTCGTGTCGGCGGCGTTCTTCGCCTTCAACTTCGCCTCGGTGCTCGGCAACTTCGGCGCGGGCTGGCTCGCGCTGCGGTTCGGGAACCGCCGCGCCATCGCCGCGATGTTTGTCGGGCTCGCGGCGAGCATCTTTGGCGCGTTCTGCGTGCCGCGGGGCTTTGGCGAGCTCGCGTGGTTCTGGCTGCCGCTGGGCGGATTCTTCGGCGGGGTGTTCGGGCTGTTCACCATGTATCTGCCGCCGCTTTTCCCGACGCTGCTGCGTACGACCGGCGCCGGCTTCTGCTACAATATCGGCCGTATCGCCGCGGCCGTCGCCTCGATCGTGTTCGGGCTGTTCGCGCCGGTTGGCGAGTTTCGCGTGGCACTCCTCAGCGTGAGCCTCATCGCCGCCGCCGCCGCGCTTGCCTCCTGGTGGCTGCCCGAGCGCACGCACGAGAACGAGGCCACGTAGCGCGGCGCCTCGGGCGCATTCGTTCACCACCCGTCGTGGCTCCGCTCCCGCCTCGCCGGGCCCGTCGGGCATGCCCGCGCGCTCAATACCGTGCGTGCTTGATGATAAAATCCACGATCGGCGCGGGATCCTTGAGACTGTGGGGATGATGTTTCCCGCCCGGCTTCACGATGACCTCGATCAAGCCGCCCTGCGCCTTGTAGCGTTTTTCGAGCAGCGCCGTGTTTTCCTCGAAGGGCACCGACTCGTCGGCATCGCCGGAGATCGCGAGAATCGGGATCTTGCCCCCCGCCACCTGCGGCACGCGATCGATCGGGTTGCGCTTGAATCCCACCAGCGTCTCCTCCGTGAGTCCATACGCCTCAAGGCACTCTTTCCATTCCTTCGAATCGCGCCTCCGCCCCGGCCAGCTCTTGATGTCCAGGACGGCGCCATCGAGGTAAAGCGCCGCCACGCGGGTCGGATGGGACGCGGCGAAGTTGAACGCGTACAGCCCGCCCCGGCTGAGCCCTTCGAGCACCACGCGCTTCGCCAGCTCATACCGCGACACCAGATGCGCGTAAAATTGCCCGAACAAGACCATGGCTTTCGGCGCCCCATACATGTCGCGGGCGTCCATGTAGGCGACGTGCCAGCCCAGCGCGAGCAGCGCTAGGTCCGCCTGCGGCTCATGCCCGAAAAACTCCGTGCGCCAGATCCAGGGAGTTCGCGGCGCGGGCGATTTCGGCACGATCAGCAGGCAGGGACGGCCGGCGACTTCAAAGTCCAGCCGGCGGTAACCATGCCATTCCGAAACCTTTACCGCGGGCTCCGGGGGCAACGACGGTTGGGACGGTGGGGCGGCCGCCAGAATCGATCCGGCCAGCGTCAATCCCAGCAAAGCGACGGCAAAGCGGCAGGTCTTCACGCCCCCAACGCTCTCCGCACCGGCCGGCGAGGCAAGTGCGAATGCCTCACTTCCCGGCAGCGGAGTCTGGCCTTTTCCATTCACGCCCTTAACACGGTCGGATTCCGCCATGGCCAAGCTCTATTTTTATTACGCCGCGATGAACGCGGGCAAAAGCACGGTGCTCCTCCAGTCGAGCTACAACTACCGTGAACGCGGGATGCGCACTCTCCTTTTCACCCCCTCCGTCGATACGCGCTGGGGGCCCGGTCGGATCGAATCGCGCATCGGTTTGCGTTCCGGCGCCATTTCGCTCGCTCCGTCCGACAATCTTCTCGGCCGCGTGCGGACCGAACACGCCACCCAACCGGTCGCCTGCGTTCTGATCGATGAGGCGCAGTTCCTGTCCCCGGAACATGTCTGGCAGGCGACTGAAGTGGCCGACACCCTCGACATCCCGGTGCTGTGCTACGGCCTGCGCACGGATTTTCAGGGCAAACTTTTCCCCGGCAGCGGTGCGCTGCTCGGCCTCGCGGACGATCTCACCGAGCTGAAAACAATCTGCCACTGCGGCCGGAAGGCGACGATGAACCTGCGGCTCGATTCGGAAGATCGCGCGGTCAACCGCGGCGCCCAAATCGAGATCGGCGGCAACAATCGCTACGTCGCGGTCTGCCGCCGGCATTATAAGGAAGCTCTCGGTGCCGCGAACGCCACCCACTCCGCCTCGCCGTTTCCGCGGACGGACACGCCGGACAGCACTCGCCCCTGAGCACCGCGCGATCCCCTGCGGCGGCTCTTGCCGATCACCATTTGCGTCGCGCCCCCCGCGACAGGCCATTTTTTCTTCCGTCGTGACTTTCTTCCACGCCCGCCTCCGCCGGCCCCCCACCGCGCTCTGTCTCGGCCTTTTACTCCTCCAAGTCGGAACCCTCGCCATGGCCTCCTCCCACCTGATTTTTCTCGGGACCTACACCCGGACCACCAGCCGCGGCATCTATGCCGTCCGGCTCGACGACGAAACCGGCCGGCTCAGTTCTCCGGTGCTCGCGGCCGCGGCGACCAACCCCGCCTGGATCACGCTGACGCCCGACCGGAAATATCTCTACGCCATCCACCCGTCGAAAGCCCAGGCCATCGGTTTTGCCGTCGATGGTACGCAGGGCATCCTTTCGCCTCTGCCGGCTGCCGCCGCAGCCGAAACCGCGGCCCCCAGTCATCTCGCCGTCGACGCCAGCGGGCGGACACTCCTCGCGGCGAACTATGCCGACGGCTACGTCGCCGCGATGCCCATCCGGGCGGACGGCACCTTGGGAACACCCACCCTCACGCCTCACTCCGGCAAGGGGCCGCACCCGACGCGCCAGGACAAGCCGCATGTCCATTCCGTGACGCTCGCTCCGGACAACCGCCACGTCATCGTCTGCGACCTGGGGTTGGACAAGATCTTCAGCTACGCCCTCGATCCCGCCGCGGCGAGCCTCACGCCGGCCCAGCCTTCGTTCGTCGCTACCGCTGCGGGGGCCGGCCCCCGCCACTTCAAATTTGGGGCGGACGGGCGGCACGCCTACGCGATCAACGAACTCAACAACACGGTCAATGTCTACGACTACGACGCCACCCGCGGCACGCTGACCGAACGCCAGAGCCTGGGCACCCTCCCCGCGGGCTTCACCGGCTCGAACTCCACCGCCGAAATCCGGGTGCATCCCAATGGCCGTTTCGTCTACGGGTCGAATCGCGGCCACGACAGTATCGCCGTTTTCTCGGTCAATCCCGGCGAGGGCTCGCTGACTCCGGTCGAAATCGCACCCACCGGCGGCAAGGTGCCGCGCAACTTCGCCCTCTCCCCGAACGGAAAATGGCTCGTTTGCGCCCACCAAGACTCCGGTAATCTCACGGTTTTTCGGGTCGACCCCGCGACGGGCCGCCTCACTCCGACCGGAAACACGGCGGACGTGCCGATGACCGTTTGCGTTCTCTTCTACGACTGAGCGACCGGGAGTTCAGGTGGCTTTACTGGCTGCCTCTGCAACCAATTTGTGCTGCGCAGTCTGCAGTGAGCTCCACGGACCGGGTTCGCGACGGACGCGTCATCCTCGATCGGCATCAAGGGATTCCGAATATAACCCCTGCTTCTGCCATTCCCACGCCCGTTGCCACACGCTAATCAACCGAAGCCATCGGGGGCACCCCGTTGACTCGATCCGACAAGCGCAACACCCTTCCGGTTACCTATGGTTAGCGCAAACACTCCCGAAATCCCCGGTGGAGCTGGAAAAGCCGCCGCCCCTCGCTCAATTCACGACGTTGTCATCCGCCTCGCGGGTAACTCCCAGGATGGCATTCAGTCCATCGGAGGTTTCCTCGCCCGGCTCGCCGGTCGCAGTGACCAGGACATCATGACCTACATGACGATCCCGTCCACGATCTCGGGCGGGCCGTCGATCTTTCAAGTGCGCATGGGAACGGGCGATATCCTTTCCGCCGGCGACCGCGCCGACATGCTGGTGGTGTTTTATCAACACAGCTACGACGCCCATATCGGCTCGCTCCGGCCCGGCGGCGTGCTCGTCTACGACAGCGACCACGTCAAACCCGCGCCGGACGACAACCGCTTCACCAACGTCGCCGTGCCCATCACGACCGGCACCGTCGAGGCGGTCGGGGGCACGTCGAAGGACAAGGGGAAGAACATCTACGTCCTCGGCATGATCGCGCGGATCTTCGATCTCGACGTGCAAAAGCTCGCCACGCTCATCAAGGAGCGCTTCGGCGGGAAAAACGAAGACATCGTCCGCAACGCCATGCTTGCGTTCGACGCGGGCTACGCCTGGCCGCAGAACAACCTGCGCGATCTCTTCTATCGCTTCGAGGCCGTCGACCAAGCCGCCGCGACCTCCGGCCGGCCCCAAGTCACGCTCGATGGCAACATCGCCCTCGCCTACGGCCTGCTCGCCGCCGGTGTCCGCCACGGCGCCGGTTACCCGATCACCCCGTGGTCTTCGATCATGGAAACCCTCCGCGCCGAACTCCCGAAATACGGCGGGCTTTTCGTGCAGTGCGAGGATGAGATCGCGGCGGTCTCGACCGCCCTCGGCTTCTCCTACGCCGGCCACCTCGCCGTCACTGGCAGCGCCGGCCCCGGCCTCTCCTTGAAGATGGAAGCGCTCGGCTGGGCCGTCATGTCCGAGATGCCGATCATCGTTGTCAACGTGCAGCGCGGCGGTCCTTCGACCGGCATGCCGACCAACGTCGAGCAGAGCGATCTGATGCAGGCGATCTATGGCAGCCATGGCGACACGCCGCGCGTCGTGCTGGCGCCCAAGAACGTCGAGGACTGCTTCTACATCGCCATGGAGGCGGCCCGGATCGCCCGCGAGTACTCGACCCCCGTTTTGATCCTCACGGACATGGGACTCTCCAGCCGCATCGAGGCCTTCGACGAGCCCGACCTGACCAAGCTGATGGTCAACGGCCAGGCGGACCTCTCCGACCGGCCGGCCGACTTCAAACCCTTCCCGCTCGACAAGATCACCCGCCATGCCCCTCCGGGCTCCAAGATCGGCTCCGGCAAATATCCAACGGTCACCGGCTTGGAGCATGATGAAATGGGTCATCCCACCGGCAGCCCGAAGCTGCACATGCAGATGACCGCCAAGCGCCGCGAGAAAATCAAACAGCTCGGCGCCTCGCTCCCCCCGCCCGAACACACCGGCGACACCGCGGGCGAGGTTCTCCTCGTCACGTGGGGCTCGAACTGGGGTCCGGGCCGCGAAGCGCTCGTCCACATCCGCAACGCCGGCGTCAAGGCCGGTCACATGCACCTGCGCCACATCCATCCGCTCCCGAACGGGCTTGAGGAAACGTTCAACCGTTACCGCAAGATCGTCGTCGCCGAGCTGAATGACGAGGGCCTCTACGGCTTCGGCCAGTTCGCCATGATGCTCCGCGCCCGCTACGCCAATCCCGCCATCGTCAGCGTCACGAAAACCGACGGTCTCACTTTCAAGGTGAGCGAAATCGTCGCCGGCGTCGCCCGCCACATCGAAAACCAGGCTCTCGCCGCCACCGTCAGCACCGCGCGCCCCAGCGCGCTCGCCCTGAAGTCCTGAAGCCCCGTTTCCCTTCAACCCTTTTAAAGCCATGTCCACCGCTGTCGCCACTCCTCCCCCTCCCGCGGGCGCGCCCCTCACGAAGAAGATCCTCACCGCCGACCACCCCACGTGGTGCCCCGGCTGCGGCGACTTCGCCGTGCTCGCCTCGTTCTACCGCGTGCTCGAGAAGCTCCAATATCCGCACGAAAAGATCGTCACCTTCGCCGGGATCGGCTGCTCCTCGCGCTTCCCGTATTTCGTCAACACCCACGGCGGGCACTACATCCACGGCCGCGCCCTGCCGTTTGCCGCCGGCATCAGCCTCGGCAACGACGACCTCCATGTCTTCGTGTTCGGTGGCGACGGCGATGGCTTCTCCATCGGCGGCAACCACCTGGTGCACACCGCCCGCAAGAACGTCCGCCTCACCTACGTGATCATGGACAACTCGGTTTACGGCCTGACGAAAAAGCAGACCTCGCCGACCTCGCCGATCGGCTTCAAAACCAAGACTGATCCCACCGGCGCGATCGACCAGCCGATCAACCCCATGCGCACCCTCGTGAACAGCGGCGCCACGTTCGTCGCGCGCAGCCATGCCACGCAGGTCAACCACATGGTCGAGATGATGCTCCGCGCCGCGAAGCACGATGGCTTCTCGGTGGTCGAAATCCTCTCGGAGTGCGTCGAGTTTTACGAAGGCGCCTTCGACTCGTCCATTCCCCGCAAGGGCGGCTCCTGGACGCTCGTCGACGAAAAGAAAAATGACGGCACGCCCGAGGACGCGAATCGTCACGACTCGTCCGATCAGATCGCCGCGTTCAAGCTCGCCAATCAGGCCTGGCCCGGGGCGTTCGGAGTATTCTACGAGGTCAAGGGCCGCCCGACGAAGAACGCCCTCGAGGCCGATCTCGTCACCAAGGCCCGCGAACGCACGAAGAACGCGTCCGACCTCGCGCTGCTGCATGCCACGTTTGCCCGGTTGCGTTAACCGCAGCCGGTGCGTCGGCCGCGCCGCGATTATCTTCAGCCCGGGCCATGCGCCCGGGCTTTTTTGCGTCTCCCCTCCGCCGCCGCGAGTACCGCGAACAGCCTCGACCCCGGTCGCGAAGTTCGCATTGCTGGCGGCCCGAACCCCATGGCCGACCACTCTCCCGCCGCCGGATTTCGCAAGGGCCTGACGAGCTACGGCGACAAGGCATTCTCCTTGTTCCTCCGCAACGCCTTCATCAAGGGCGCCGGTTATTCCGCCGACGCGCTGGCGCGCCCGGTCGTCGGCATCGTCAACACCGGCAGCGGTTACAATCCCTGTCACGGCAACGCCGCGGACCTCATCACCGCGGTGAAGCGCGGCGTGATGCTTGCGGGCGGACTGCCGGTCGAGTTTCCGACGATTTCCATCCACGAAAGCTTCGCGCACCCGACCAGCATGTATCTGCGCAACCTCATGGCGATGGACACCGAGGAGATGATTCGCGCCCAGCCGATGGACGCCGTCGTACTCATCGGCGGTTGCGACAAGACGGTCCCCGCGCAACTCATGGGTGCGGCCTCGGCCGGCGTGCCAGCCGTGCAACTCGTCACGGGTTCGATGCTCACCGGCACACATCGCGGCACACGCGTCGGCGCCTGCACGGATTGCCGCCG
Source organism: Opitutia bacterium (assembly GCA_947474935.1). Lineage (GTDB taxonomy): Bacteria > Verrucomicrobiota > Verrucomicrobiia > Opitutales > Opitutaceae > ER46. The sequence goes on along the minus strand of CANJKL010000018.1, from coordinate 36,424 downwards.
CTATTGGGGGGCTTTTCGCGCCGGCGAGATCGACGAAACCGAAGTCAATCGCGTCAACGACCAACTCGTGGCCAGCGTTGGCACCTGCTCGGTCATGGGCACCGCGAGCACGATGGCGTGCCTCGCCGAGGCCCTCGGCATCACCGTGCCCGGCTGCGCCTCGCCGCCCGCGGTCGCGGCCGATCGCATGCGCATTGCGGAGCGCACCGGCGCCGTCGCCGTCGCCATGATCGGCCGTCAACTCACGCCGGAAAAAATCCTGACGCCGGCCGCCTTCGAGAACGCCCTGCGCGTTCTCCTCGCCATCGGCGGCTCCACCAACGGGCTCATTCACCTCACGGCGATCGCCGGCCGCATGGGCATCGCCATCGACCTCGACGCCTTTGATCGCATGGGCCGCGAGACGCCCGTGCTCGTCGACCTGAAGCCGTCCGGCCGGCACTACATGGAGGATTTTCACCACGCCGGCGGGATGACGGCGGTGCTGCGCGAGCTGCGGCCGCTGCTTCACCTCGACGCACTGACGGTGACGGGCCGGACCTTGGGGGCGGAACTCGATCTCGCGCCGCCGGCGTTTGCCCAGGAAATCGTGCGCCGCCGCGACCAGCCGATTTACGCCGAGGGCGGCATTGCGTTCCTCCGCGGCAACCTCGCGCCCGGCGGCGCCATCATCAAGCAGTCCGCCGCCTCGCCGCACCTGCTCGAACACGAGGGCCGTGCGGTCGTCTTCGAAAACGCCGCCGATCTCGCGCTCCGGATCGACGATCCCGCCCTCGACGTCACAGCCGAAGACATTCTCGTGCTAAAATCCATCGGGCCGGTGGGTGCGCCCGGCATGCCCGAGGCCGGCTACCTGCCCATTCCCCAGAAACTCGCGCGGCAGGGGGTGAAGGACATGGTGCGCATCTCCGACGGCCGCATGAGCGGCACCGCCACCGGCACGATCGTGTTGCACGTCACGCCCGAGTCCGCCGTCGGCGGGCCGCTGGCCACGGTGCGCACCGGCGACCGCATCCGGCTCAGCGTCGCGCACCGGTCGATCGAACTCCTCGTGAGCGACGCCGAGATCGCGACCCGCCTCGCCGCGGCAAAACCAGCGCACCCCGCCCCGACCGAACGCGGCTACCGCAAGCTTTTCCTGGAAACCGTCACGCAAGCCGATCAAGGCTGCGATTTTGACTTTCTGCGCGCTACGGAGATCACCGCGTGCGTTCCGGTAATTCGTCCGGCGGCGCCGCCTCCCGGCAACGCGCACTGAGCCCGATCCGCCCGGCTCAGAGTTTCGCGATGTCCCGCGCGCCGGGAAACATCCGCAGCAACAAAAGGCGCAGCACCCGCAAATTCTCCACGCCGGCGCGTTCGCGAAACGGCACCGTGCCCTTCTCCGGGACATAGACGCAAAAGCGTCCGCAATACAAAAAGACCACGGCCGCACTCGCGCGTTTTTCCTCCTCCGGGCCCCAGGTGAACGTCACGACGTTCACCGGCCGGTGCCGCGCGAGCCGCGCCGCGACGATCGTGGCGTCGCGCACCACGGGATTCGGGTTCGCCGCCTGCGCCACCGGAGCCGGACGGCCCGGCCCTTGCGCAAAGTCGGACAAATAACTCGGAAACTCGGACTTGATGCGCGGGTATTTCGCCACGATGGGAGTCACGACCGCCCCCACCTCGTCGCGCTGTGCGGTGCCGACGGCCAGTGCGGTCCAGCCAAAATTGATATCGTAGCCCCACAACCTGCCTTGCGCCTCGCAGACCGCGACCGCGTGGCCGGCGACCACTTCGTCCTCCTCTCGCGCGCCCCAGCGCAACATCCGCGCCCACGCCTCGGGTCCCATCTTTTCCTGCCAGGCATCGAGCAATGCGACGCTCTCGACGAAGCAGCCGTTCGCAACGGCCATCGGCTCGTATTTCAACGGCGGCACCTCGGCCGCCCGAGCCGCCGCACCCACCATCAATAGCATCAGCCAACCCTTGAAGCCGGTTTTCAACTGTCGCCTCTTTAGCCGGTGGGCGGACGGCTGTCATCCCGAAATCCATGTCTCGGGCCCGCCCGCTCCCGCCGCATTACAATTCTGTAATCCCCGCGCAAGCCGCCGGACATCCGGCTGTGGCATCTTGGATACCCACAACCCATCCCATGCCCATGAAACTGCTCACTCCCGACGTCATTCGCCGTCCCGCCGCCTGGGTCGCCGCCGTGCTGGCCCTCGCCGGCGTCTTCGCCGGCCTCCAGGCCGCGCAAAATTCGAACTCCCCGATCGCGCTCAAGCGCGACGCCCAACCCGTCAACCGCGGCCAGCTCGAACGCGCCTCGTTCTCCGATGTCGTGAAGCGCGTCGCGCCCAGCGTCGTCAAGATCACCACCGAGGTCCGGGAGAAACGCGTGGCCCGACGGGGCAACCCCGGCGGCGTACCCGGCCTGGAGGACAATCCCATGTTCCGCGACTTCTTCGGCGGCCGCGGTGCCCCCGAAATGCGCCAGGCCCCGCAAGGCGGTCTCGGCTCCGGCGTGATCATCAGCGCCGACGGCTATATCGCCACGAACAACCACGTGGTCGACGGCGCCGACACCGTGACCGTCGCCCTGAGCGACGGCCGTGAGTTCACCGCCAAGGTCGTCGGTCGCGATCCGCAGACCGACATCGCCGTGATCAAGGTCGACGCGAAGGACCTGCCCGCCGTCACGTTCGCCGACACCTCGACAATCGAGGTCGGCGACCGCGTGCTCGCGATTGGCAATCCGTTCGGCATCGGTGAAACCGTCACCAGCGGCATCGTCAGCGCCAAGGGCCGCAACGTCGGCATCCTCGCCGACGTCGAGGGCTACGAGGACTTCATCCAGACGGACGCCGCGATCAATCCCGGCAACTCCGGTGGCGCGCTGGTCGATATCGACGGTCGGCTCGTCGGCATCAACACCGCGATTCTCAGTCGCAGCGGCGGCTTCCAAGGCGTCGGCCTCGCCGTCCCCGCCAACATGGTCGGCCAGGTGGCCGACAGCCTCGTCAAGACCGGCAAGGTCGTCCGCGGCTACCTCGGCGTGAACATCCAGACCATCACGCCCGCCCTCGCCGAATCGTTCAAGCTCGCGAGCAACAAGGGCGCGCTCGTTTCCGAAGTCGTGCCCAACGCCCCCGCCGCCAAAGCCGGCCTCAGGGAGGGCGACGTCATCACCGCCGTCAACGGCCAGCCGGTGACCGACGCCAATAATCTCAAGCTGCAGGTCAGCGCGCTCTCTCCGGGCACGAAGCTCAACCTCGATGTCCTCCGCGACGGCGACCGGAGGCAACTGACCGCCACCGCCGGCACGCGGCCGGGCGCGAAGGGCGCGAAGGCGATCGAATCGCTGTCCGCCAACGACAAGGACGAAGGCATCCTCAACGGGGTCGCCGTCGACGACCTCGACAACGCCACCCGCCAGCAGCTGAACATCCCGGCCCGGCTCAAGGGCGCCGTGATCACCGAGGTCGCACCCGACTCCGCCGCCGCCCGTGCCGGCATCCGCCGGGGCGATGTGATCCTCGAGATCAACAAGCAGCCCGTCACCTCGGCGGAAGATGCCGTCGACTTGAGCGCCAAGGCCGAAAGCAAAAAGTCGCTGCTCAAGCTGTGGTCCCGTGGCAGCACGATTTTCGTGGTCGTCGACGAAACTGACTCCGACAAGAGCCCGTCCTAACCGACCACGAACGGCAGGTTCGAAAAACAAAGTCCAACCGGCCCCGGGACAGAAACCGGGGCCGTTTTATTTGCGACCTCCGTCGCTCTTCAGTTGGCGTCATCCTGCTCCTTGCCCCCTTCCCTCTCCTCCCCCACGTTTTCTCCATGCGCGTCCTCGTCGTCGAAGATGATGCCAAAATCGCCTCGTTCGTCGTGCGCGGCCTCAAGCAGGCCGGGTATGCGGTCGATCATGCCCCGGACGGGGAGACCGGCCTCGCCCTGGCCGAATCCACCGACTACGACGCCGCCATCGTCGACGTGATGCTGCCGAAGCTCGACGGCATCAGCCTCGTCAGACGGTTGCGCGCCGCCCGCCGGCCCATTCCGGTCGTTTTTCTCAGCGCCAGGAATTCGGTCGACGACCGCGTGCGCGGCCTGCAGGCCGGCGGCGACGACTACCTCACGAAACCGTTCGCGTTTTCGGAACTCCTCGCCCGCGTCCAGGCGCTGATCCGCCGCGCGACGGCCTCGCCCGAGGCCACGCGACTCTCCGCCGGCGACGTCACCCTCGACCTGATCACGCGCGAAGTCACGGTCGGCAGCCAGCCCGCCGAACTCCAGCCGCGGGAGTTCTCGCTGCTCGCCTTCCTCCTGCGCCATGCCGGCCGGCCCGTGAGCAAGACCATGATCCTCGAACACGTCTGGGACTACAGCTTCGACCCGCAAACCAACGTCGTCGACGTCGTGATGTCGCGACTGCGCGCCAAGATCGACCCGGACCACCAGCGGATCGAGACGGTCCGCGGCGTCGGTTACACGTTCCGGGCCCATGCTTGAACGACTGCGCCAGTCCCTCGCGCTACGACTCGCGGTGCAATACGCACTCGTCTTCGCGTTCAGCGCCGCGGCGCTCTTCGGCGTGCTCTACTGGGTGCTCGCCAGCGCCCTCGAGGAGCGGGATCAAGCCGCGGTCGAAACCCGCGCCGCCCTGCTCGCCCAAGCGTACGAGCTGGCCGGGCTCAACGGCGTGGTCGACCAGCTCAACGGTGAGGCCGCGGCGGAGGCCAGCGAGTACTTCGTCCGCATCATCGACGAACGCAGCGGCCCGATCTGGGTCAAGGCCCCGCCGGACTGGGTGCAAACCGTCGTCCAGCGGATCCCGATTCCGGCGTGGGGCGTGACGGCGGAACGGGAGATTCCCACCGTGCGCATGCCGCAGAACGCCCTGCGCGACTACGCCATCGCCTCGCGCCCCCTCTTCGACGGGCGGCTGATGCAGGTCGGCCGCAGCACCGACAGCAGCGCGGTGCTGCTCGCCCCGCTCCGGCGGGCTTTCGGTGGCGTCGGCGCCGCCGTGCTGGTGCTGTCTGTCGCCGTCGGCACGCTGCTCGCGTGGCGCGCCACGCGGCCCCTGCGCGCCGTCTCGCAGACCGCGCGCCGCATCATCGAAACCGGGGATCTCGCCGCCCGCATGCCGGACTCCAACGGAAGCGGGGAACTCGACGTGCTGGTCCGCCAGCTCAACACCCTGCTCGACAAAAACGCCGCGCACGTCCGCGTGCTGCGCGAAACACTCGACAATCTCGCGCACGATCTTCGCACCCCCCTCACCCGGCTTCGCGGCACGGCCGAACTTGCCTTGCACGATTCCGGCGACCCGGCCGACGCCCGCGCCGCCCTCGCCGATTGCATCAACGAGGCGGACCGCCTCCGGCACCTGCTCGAGGCGCTGCTCGATATCTCCGCGGCCGAGGCCGGCGCGCTCGCCCTCAACCGCACGCGACTTGACGCCCGCACGCTCGTCGACCGTGCGGTCGACCTTTATCGCGAAGTCGCCGAGGAGAAGAAGATCACGATCACGCTCGATCAGCCGGCACCCGTCGAACTCGACGCGGACGCCATCCGGCTCGGCCAGGCGATCAACAACCTTGTCGACAACGCGCTGAAGTACACTTCCGCCGGCGGGAAGGTGGCGATCGGGACCCGCGCCGAACCGGGCGCCATCGTGATCACATTGGCCGACAACGGCCCCGGCGTGCCGGCGGCCGAACGCGACGCGATTTTCCGCCGGCTCTACCGCGGCGACGCCAGCCGCTCGCAGCGCGGCCTCGGCCTCGGCCTCAGTCTCGTGAAGGCGATCGTCGAGGCGCACCGCGGCACCGTCGCCGTGGACGACGCGCCCGGCGGCGGAGCGCGCTTCACGGTCCGGCTGCCGCGGTGACCGACTCCCGTGAGGCCGCGCAGGAGGACCCGGCCGGGCCGGTTTGACTCTCGCCTGATCGGGGATTGGGTGCCCTCCTTTATCCAATGGCCGACTTCCTCGACGAAACCCGTCCCAACAAGCTCGAACGCGCCTTTCTCGTGGGCGTGCAGACCGACAAGATGGTCGACGGCGAGGGCGCCGAGCTGCTGCTCGAACTGAAGGAGCTCGTCGAAAACCTGCGGCTCACCGTGACGCGCAGCACCCTCGTGAACCTGCGCCGGCCCACCCCCGCCCTCCTGCTCGGCAGCGGCAAGGCGCAGGAACTCGTCGATCTGGCCAAGGCCGACGGCGCCGATGTCATTGTGTTCGACGAGGCCCTCTCGCCCGCGCAGCAGCGCAACTGGGAGGAACTCTCCGGCCTCGCCGTCATCGACCGCCAGGAGGTCATCCTCGAAATTTTCGCCGACCGCGCCCAAACTCGCGAGGCCGTCCTCCAGGTCGCGCTTGCGCGGATGGAGTATTCCCTGCCCCGCCTCACGCGCGCGTGGGCCCACCTTTCGCGGCAGCGCGGCAAGGGCAAGATGGGCGGCGAGGGCGAGACCCAGCTCGAACAGGACCGGCGCCTCGTTCGCGACCGCATCACGCACCTGAAGCACGAGTTGAAGCAGGTCGTCCAGCAGCGCGACGTGCAGCGCCGCAAGCGGCAGCGCGTGCCCGTTCCCACCTGCGCGATCGTCGGCTACACCAACGCCGGTAAATCCACGCTTCTCAACTCCCTCACCGGCGCGCAGGTCCTCGCCGCCGACAAGCTCTTCGCCACGCTCGACCCGACCACGCGCCAGCTCGTGCTGCGCGGCAACCAGAAGCTGCTCGTCACCGATACCGTCGGCTTCATCCGCCGCCTGCCGCACGGCCTCGTCGAGGCGTTCAAGGCGACGCTGGAGGAAGTGATCGTCGCCGACTTTCTCGTCCACGTGCTCGATGTCACCAATCCCAACGTCGCCCAGCACTACGCGACAACGCTGGAGGTGCTCGGCGAACTGGGCGCGGGCGACCAGACCATCGTCACCGTGTTCAACAAGGTCGACGCGGCCAACGAGGCGATGGTCGCGGTGGCGCGCAAACTCGTGCCCGGCGCGGTCTTCGTCAGCGCGCGCACGGGCGCGGGCCTCGACCAGCTCGAGGCGCGGTGCCTGGAACTGATCGCGGAAGCGCTCGAATCGACGGAGCTGCTCGTGCCGCACGAACGCTACGACGTGATCGCGCGCCTGCACCAGGTCGGGCACATCCAGAGCGAGGAACAGCTCGACGGCAGCGTGCGGCTGCGCGGCCGCTACCCGCCAACTCAGGCGGCCTTCTTCGCGCCGTTCGTGGTGAAGTAAAACCGAGTGCGGCCGGCTTACTCCGCGTCGTAGATCAGCACGCGCGCCCAGTGCGTCTTGAACGTGTTGACGAACGCGAGATGGATCGCGTCGACCTGATACGCATCGTGGCCCGTGACGTCCTGGAAGAGGACCGTGGCCGCGCAGGAATACGAGTCGTCGATCACCGGCCGTTTGCCGGTGGCCGCGGGCTTGCCGATGTAAACCTTCTCGACCGATTGGATGGCGGCGAGCGACTCGACGCCGCGTTGGAAATCCGCGCGCTGCGCCGGAGTGAGTTCAGGTTTCAGCCAGAAGTAGACAGTGTGAACGAGCATGGTAATTTCGATTAGTCCGCCCGAGCCCAGTGCAGTCGGACGCGGCAGGCGAGCCCGATCGTGGCGCACCCCCCACTGGCCGGTGGCGGTTTATCTTTATTTCGCCGGGGCAGAAGCGGCTGCGGCCGCCGGGGCGGGCTGCCAGAAGTAGTGCCCCCGGCGATTGTGATCCCGGCGAATCCAGAGGGCCGCGCCGACCGCGAGGCCCAGCAACAGCAGGAGCAACGCCCGCCGCTTCCGTTGGGCGGCCTCTTTGTCCTCGTAGGGATCCTCGAGCGACCGTTTCGCCCCGGGCGGCAGCGTGGCCATTTTGGTCAGGGCCGCACCGAACGGGATGTTGATCTTAACGCGGCCGTTGATGGCCCAGCCGTTGCCCTCGAGAATCGGACCCAGCGTACGCTGCCGCAGCTTGAGCGCCGCGATGAACATCGAGGGCAGCGAAATCACCAGCATCAGCCCGACCAGAATCAAGGGGAGCTGCCAGCCGGGGATATCCACGAATTTAGAAAACACCGTGGCGAGGAAGGTGCCGATCGCGCCAAAGGCCACGCCCATGCCGGTGATCAGCGCCAGGTCGAATTTCTTCGGTTCCGGTTTCGCCTTGTCCGCCGCGGCGACCTTCTCCGCCACCGCCGCCAGCCGGCCGTTCGCCTCGGCATCCGCCGCCGCCGCGCGCCGGGCGATCTGCTCCTCGATCAACCGGATCAATTTCTTGTAGGGCGACCAGAATGCCTGGCGGATGCTGATCGGGTTGTCCGCGATGCTCGTGATGACGGCATACCAGAGACGCCCCTGCCGGTCGTAGAACACGCCGTTGCGCCCGACGAACAGGTAGTCGCTGTCGCCCTGGGTGAAGCAGGCGGCGATCGTGATCGGGGCGCCCCCGCCCGCCGGCGTGCAGGTGCAGTACGCGATGTAGGCCTTGCTCATCGCCGCCAGCGGATTGACGCCGTCCACGCGGATGCAGAGCTCGGTCGAACGGCTGTCGAGAAAGAGCGTGCCCGCTTGGAACGCGCCCCAGCGATCCCGGGAATAAAAATCGGCGAAATTAACGAAGTTATGCAGCAGGGTGCGCAGATCCCGATGGCAGCGCACGAGCCGCTCGACCGCGCTGATCGCCTTGAACTTGGGTTCGAGCGCCTGGTCCTGGGCGACCAGCGCCGCGAGCGCCGCCCGGCCGGAACTCCCGAGAATTTCCCGGATGCGGATCAGCCCGATCTTCTCCACCGCACTGCCGGCCTTGCCGCCGAGCCACGTTTCGTAGGCGGCGAAGCGGGCGTTGAGCGCGGCCCACTCCTCGGCGGTGAGTGTCGTCTGGCCGGGGCCAAACACGGGGGCGACCGCACTTTTATGCAGTGCGGCCAGCGCTCCGGCCCACGCCGGATTGACGCCCTCGAAGAGCGGCAGCGCCTTGCCCGCCTCGATGCGCGCCAGCGGGAACCCGCTCACTTCCTCCGCGGAAATCTTCATGTCCTTCGCCGCAATCACGAGGTACTCGCTCTCGCTCCGGTTCAACGCCGCGATCGCGCGACTGTCGAACGCCGCGAGCCGGCTGCGGGCAAAAAAATCGTCGACCTTGGCGCGCACGGCCTTGATCGCGCCGCACGCGGCGTCCGTCGCATCCCCCAGCACCGCGATTTCCTTCGCCGCGCTTTGTTCGGTCCACGCGACGTAGGCGGCGAGTTCCGCAAAGAACGTGTCGATCTTCTCCGTCGTCACTCCGACGGCGCCCGAACTGCGCGCGACCCCGCCACAGCAGGTGATGATGTCGGCGAGCAGCGCCTGGATCGCCGGATCCTCCGTGGCGGCGGGGGGGATGATGCCGTCGCCATTGAGGGGGTTCGCCGCGAAGATTTTCGCCGTATCGCTCACCTCGCCCACGGCGATGGCCGTCGCCTCGCGCTTGCCGAGACTGGCCAGAATCTGCCGGGCGGAGGCGAGCAGGATCCTGCCCTCCGCCGTGCTGTCGTCGATCGCCGCCAGCGGCAGGGCCTCGGCGCCATGCAACAGTTCGCCCGCATCCCTCAGCCGCGCGGCCGCCCATTTGACGGCGGCGATGACATCCGGCACCCCGATGCGGCCGTCGTTATCGGTGTCGATCAGGGCGAGCGTTTTTTCGTCGATGCCGTGACCCTTGACCGGGCAACCCAGCGCCACCCAGAGCTCCTGGTCGAGCTGGTCGAGATGCAGCAGGTCGGCGCCGGTCAGGAGGGAAACCTGATCGAGACCGCCGGCGCGAAAAAACTTCCAAACATGAGGGGCAGGGGCGGTGGAGGTCATCGGGAAAGACGGGGTGAGGATCTGAATCTCATCCCGCCTCCGGCGCGGCAGGACAAAATCCAGGTTTTGGGAAGGGGCACCTAAGCGCTAACAGATCATCCGGCCCCCCGCGTCTCGCTTGCCGGCCATGACACGGGGGCGAACCGGCAGACCGATTATTTCCAGCTCAAGACAAGCCGGGTGAAATAAGCGGTGTCGAGTCTTTCGACTCCCAAGCCCGGCGTGCTGTTGAAATCATTGCTCACGCCAAGACGCAGCTTCCAGCTGGGCGCGGCCATGGGGAGTTCGTAAAACGACTCGTGCGAGATCCGGTAGTTGCCGAAATCCTCGAAGGACGGGACGTAGGCGAGACGGTTCACGATTTTCGAATTGGCCAGCGTGAGCTCGTGGCTGAGCCCGAAGTCGAGACCGGCGGCCTTCACGTCCGTCGTCAGCGGGTTCTTGTAACCCTCATAGCGGAACGAGAAACCGGCGCGGGTCGTCAGCGTTTGCTTCGGCTTCTTGATCATGTCGTAGCCGAAACCGGCCGCCGCCACATTGTAGAGTTCCACGTCCTTCACCCGGTCGAAGCCACCTTCCTCGCGCACATACCAGGACGTCTTGCCGGAAAAGTTGTTCTGGTAGTCGGAGCCGGCCTTGAACTGGTCGGCCGACTTGGTCCCGCTCGTCACCTGGCGGTCATACGCGGTGTAGAATTGCAGGGCGTCACGCGCCGTCTTGTGCACGGCGCGGAGGGACGCCGAGGTGGCGAGCTGCTCCTTGTTGCCCGTCTTGCCCGAGATATCGACCGCGGCCTCGTAGGCCCAGTGCGTTTCGAGCGCCGATACCGTCGGATCCTTGGCGCCGGCGGCCCACGAGGCGGCCACCTTGTCGACGGTCGTGGTCACCGTGCCATCGGCGCCGGCGACCTGCACGGAGCCATTCGCGGTCGAAACCCTGCCATCGATGCGGGTGCCGCTGGCCAGCCGGACGGCCACCGGCGCATCGGTCGTGATGGAGGTGACCTCCGACTGCTTGACGGCAATCGTGCCGGCAAAGTTGGTGTCGACCGAAACCGTGCCGCCGTCGATGGCGACGACTTTGCCAACGATGCGCGCGCCGCTCTTGGTCTCGACGACGTCGGCGAAGGACGGCTTGACGCAAAGAATAAGTGCGAGGGCCAGCATTGAACCCCAATAGGATGAACTTTTCCTCGTAGTCATAAGCGGAGTGGATACGGGAGCCGTTCGAGATCGGTCAACCCGGATTGAGTGCAGGAATCACGTAAGAACCCCACCGGCGGGTTCGTATCATCCGCATGCCCTTTCCGCCGCGTCCCCACGGTTTCGATTCGTCGCACCCCAGACTTGCCGTCGGATTCGTTTCACAAACACTCGGTGATTCACGGTCTGCCCCAAATCCGATGATCGCCTCATCGCTTGATCCCGTCGGGCGGCCCCTCCTTTCTCCTCCCGCCATGTCGATTGTCATTCTCTCCGCCACCCGCACTCCTCTCGGCGCTTTTCAGGGCGCGCTCGCCCGCGTGCCGGCGCCGCGGCTCGGCGCCACCGCCATCAAGGGCGCGCTGGCCCACGCCGGCCTCGACGCCGGTGTCGTCACCGATGTCCTGATGGGCAATGTCCTGCAGGCCGGACTCGGCCAGGCTCCCGCCCGGCAGGCCGCCCTCGCCGCCGGACTCCCTCCCGGCGTGCGCACGGTGACGATTCATAAAGTTTGCGGCTCCGGCCTGCAGGCCGTGATGCAGGGCGCGCACGCCCTGGGGGCCGGCGACGCCACCGTGGTCGTGGCTGGCGGCATGGAGAACATGAGTTCCGCCCCGTATCTCCTGCCCAAGGCGCGCGAGGGTTTCCGCATCGGGCACCAGCAGGTCGTCGACTCGATGATCCACGACGGCCTGTGGGATCCGTACAACAATATTCACATGGGCAACTGCGCGGAGCAGTGTGCGCAGAAATACACCTTCACCCGCGAGCAGCAGGACGCCTTTGCCAGCGAGAGTTTTCGCCGGGCCAACGCCATGCAGCAGGCGGGTGGCTTCGCCGCGGAGATCACGCCCGTCGAAATCGACGACGGCCGGGGCAAGACCACCCGGGTCGAGCACGACGAGGGCCCGGGCAAGGTGAACTACGAAAAAATTCCCACGCTCAAGCCGGCGTTCCAGAAGGACGGCACGATCACCCCGGCGAATGCCTCGAGCATCAACGATGGCGCCGCCGCCCTGGTGCTGGCGACCGCCGCCGAGTCCGCCCGGCGCGGGTTGAAACCCCTCGCCCGCATCGTCGCCTTCGGCAGCCACGCGCAGGAGCCCCTCTGGTTCACCACCGCCCCCGTGACAGCGGCGCAAAACGCCCTCGCGCGCGCCGGCTGGTCTGTCGCCGAGGTCGACCTGTGGGAGGTCAACGAGGCGTTCGCCGTCGTCCCCATGGCCTTCATGCGGGAACTCAACGTGGCGCCGGAAAAGCTCAACGTCCGCGGCGGCGCCATCGCCCTCGGTCACCCGATCGGCTGCTCGGGCGCGCGCATCATCGTCACGCTGCTCGCCGCCCTGAAGGAGCGCGGCCTCAAGCGCGGAGTCGCGGCGATCTGCATCGGCGGTGGCGAAGGGCTGGCCGTCTGCGTCGAGTTGGTGTGAACCGGCATCAGATCACGCCGGCTCGTTCGCAGACTTCCGCTGCCGAACGAGCTGGTGGTCCGAACCGCTCCGCCGGACTCCTGTCCACGATCTCTTCTCCCCAATAATTTTTCGCTCTCATGACCAAAGTATTCCCCTCCGCCGAAGCCGCCCTCGCCGGGCTCCTCTTCGACCACATGACGCTCGCCGCCGGTGGCTTCGGCCTCTGCGGCATCCCGGAAAACCTCATTCGCGCGCTCCGCGACAGCGGCGTGAAGGGCCTGACCATCATCGGCAACAACGCCGGCGTGGATGATTTCGGCATGGGACTGCTGCTAAAAACGCGGCAGGTCAAAAAGGTCATGGCCTCCTACGTGGGGGAGAACAAGGAGTTCGAACGCCAGGTGCTGGCCGGCGAGTTGGAGCTAAATCTCATCCCGCAGGGCACGCTGGCCGAGCGGCTCCGCGCCGGCGGCGCCGGCATTCCCGGTTTCTATACCCGCACGGCCTTCGGCACGAAACTCGCCGACGGCAAGGAAACGAAGGTATTCGATGGCCGCGACTACGTGCTCGAACGCGCGATCACCGCCGACGTCTCCATCGTCAAGGCCTGGAAGGGCGACAAGGCCGGCAACCTCATCTTCCGCAAGACGGCGCGGAATTTCAACCCGATGATCGCCACCTGCGGCAAGGTCTGCGTCGCCGAGGTTGAGGAGCTGGTCGAAGTCGGCGCGCTCGATCCCGACCAGATCCACACGCCCGGCATCTACGTGGACCGCATCGTGCAGGGCGTGAACTACGAGAAGCGCATCGAGTTTCGCACCGTCGCGGGCGCGGCGGCCTCTAAGAAGGACTCCCCCATCCGCGAGCTCATGGCACGCCGGGCGGCCCGGGAATTGCGCGACGGCTTTCACGTCAACCTCGGCATCGGCATTCCCACGCTCGTCGCCAATTTCATCCCCGCGGGCATGAACGTCACCCTGCAGTCCGAGAACGGCCTGCTCGGTATCGGGCCTTTTCCCGCCGAGGACCAGGTCGACCCCGACCTCATCAACGCGGGCAAGCAGACCGTCACCACCATCGCGGGCTCGGCGTTCTTCTCGAGCGCGGATTCGTTCGCGATGATCCGCGGCGGCCACATCGATCTCTCGATCCTCGGCGCCCTGGAAGTGGCCGACAACGGCGACATCGCGAACTGGATGGTCCCCGGCAAAATGGTCAAGGGACCCGGCGGCGCCATGGACCTCGTCGCCGGCGTGAAGCGCGTCGTCGCCGTCATGGAGCACTGCGCGAAGGACGGCAGCTCGAAGATTCTCAAAGAGTGTACGCTGCCCATCACCGGCAAGGGCGTCGTCAGCCTCATCATCACCGATCTCGGCGTGTTCGACGTGAAACCCGGCGGCGGCCTCGTGCTCACCGAGCTGCATCCCGGCGTCACGCTCGACGACATCCGCGCCAAGACGGCCGCGCCGTTCGAGGTCGCGTTGAAAGCGTGAACCACCCGGTTCACCGCGACCCGTCCACCCGGCTGCCGTCACCGCCATGACTCCCCGCGCCCCCGTCCTTTTCTCGCTGGATGACGACGGGGTCGGCTGGATCGTGTTCGACGACCCCGCGGCGCGCGCGAACGTCTTCAACCCCGCGGTGCAGGCCGCGTTTGCGGCGGCCGTCGACGCCGCGGCGGGATCACGCGCCCGCGCCGTGGTCATCCGCAGCGCGAAGGACCGTATTTTCGTCGCCGGCGCGGATCTGCGCTGGGTGGCGTCATTTTCCGATCCCGCCGCGGCCACGGCCTTCGCGCGCACCGGTCAGGACATCTTGGCCCGGGTGACGAAGCTGGGCATTCCCGTCGTATGCGCGATCCACGGCGCCTGCGCTGGCGGCGGATTCGAACTGGCCCTGGCCTGCGACTGGCGGCTGGCCAGCGACGCCCCCGTCACCCGGATCGGCCTGCCCGAGACCGCCATCGGTACGATTCCTGGCTGGGGCGGCAGCGCGCGCCTGCCGAAGCTCATCGGCGCCCAACCCGCGCTCGACCACATCCTCCGGTCCCAATTGATCGGCGCCGCGGAAGCGGCCCGCGCCGGCCTGGTCGACGAGCTCGTGCCCGCCGGCGAACTCAAGGCCCGGGCGAAGCAGGCGGCCCTGCGCCTGGCGGCGGAAGGTCCGCCTGCACGGCCATCGCCCGCCGCGGCACCGCCGGCGTATTTCGCGGACATGCGCGCGGCAGCGCTGGCCAAAAATCCCGGTTATCAACCGGCGCTCCTCGCGGCGATCGACGTGGTCGAGCAAACTATTCACCTGCCCATCGACGAGGCGCTCCGCGTCGAGGCCCGCATTTTCGGCGCCGTGACCACGGGAGACAGCTGCAAGAATTTCGTCCACGTTTTCTTCCTCAAGGCGGACGCCAAAAAGCGCTCGCTCGAGGGCTGGTTCGACCGGGAGAAATTATCCGACGCCACCCTTCCGCCCCCTACCCGCGTCGGCGTCGTCGGCGCCGGCGTGATGGGCTCCGGCATCGCGCACTGGATCGCGGCCCACGGGATCGACGTGGTGCTGCGCGACGTCGATGCCGGGCTGCTGGCGCGCGGGACCGAGATCATTCGCGGTCTGTTCGGCGACGCCGGGAAGCGCGGCAAAATTTCCGCCGCCGCTGCGACCGCGGGACTCGCCCGCATCGTCACCACGACAGGCTGGGAAGGCTTCGACCGTTGCGATCTGGTGATTGAGGCCATCACCGAGGACGTGGCGGCGAAGCAGCGGTTGTTCACCGAGCTCGCCGGGGTCGTCCGCCCCGACACCGTGCTGGCCTCAAACACCTCGGCGCTGCCCATCGAAGACGTTGCCGGACACGTCCCGAACCCCGGCCGGGCGATCGGCCTGCACTTCTTCAATCCCGTCAGCCGCATGCCGCTCGTGGAACTTGTCCTCGCGCGCGACACGTCGGCCGAAACCGCGGCACGCATGCTCGCGTTCGTGAACTCGCTCGGAAAATCGCCCGTGCCTTGCCGCTCGTCGCCGGGGTTTTTGATCACGCGCGTGCTGTTCTTCTATCTCAACGAGGCCGTGCGCCTCTGGGAACAGGGCCATGCGACCACCGCAATCGACGCGGCGCTGCGCGACTTCGGCTGGCCGATGGGCCCGCTGCGCCTGATCGACGAGATCGGCATCGACGTGACGGATTTTATTCTCGCCGAGATGAACCGTTTCTTTCCGGAACGCTTTGCTCGCACGACCGCGTGTGCCCAACTGCTGGCCGCGGGACTCAAGGGCCGGAAGAACGGCGCCAGCCGGGGATTTTACCGCTACGAGACCGGCCGAGAATCGCCGAACGACGCCGAGACCCGTCCGCTGACCGACGCTACAAGCCCGGCGGCGCGCGCCGCCGACTCCCCGCGGGTCGACCTCGCCGATCGCCTCATGGCCGTGATGATCGACGAGGCGAGCCGCTGCCTGGCCGAGGGCGTGGTGAAGACGGCCGACGACGTGGATTTCGCGCTGCTCACCGGCGCGGGTTTCCCGGCGTTTCACGGCGGCCTCCTGCGCTACGCGCGGAGTCGCGGCAAAATCGGGACCGTCTGACGGTCTCGCTTTCCGAACGGCGCGCCGGTTAACGAAGCGGCGTTCAACCCGACGGCGGCGCCCAGTTCGGCGCACGCTTGGCGTTGAAGGCGGCGATGCCCTCCTTCGCCTCGGCGGAATCGCGCGCGGCCAGATGAAACCCATGCGCGCGCTCCAGATCGTCGGCGAGCGGCACCGGCCACAACTCCGCGAGCACCTTCTTCGTGTCGGCGAGCGCCTGCGGCGCGCCCTGCAGCAGCGAGCTGACGAGCGATTTCAATTCGGTCTCCAGCGCCGCGTCGTCGGCGACCACCCGGTTGATCAGGCCGATGGCCTGCGCGTGGGACGCGTCGCACAGTTTGCCGAGCAGGAGCAGCTCACGGGCATCCCGTTCGCGCAGCTGCCGGCGCAAAAAAGTCATGATGAGCGCCGGCATGAGCCCGCGGCGCAACTCCGGGTAACCGAACTTCGCGTCGCGCGTCGCGACGACGAAATCGCACGCGCTCGCCAATCCGGCCCCGCCCGCCACCGCCGCGCCCTGCACCAGCGCGATGCTCACCAACCGCGAAGTCGCCAGCACCTGCAAGCCCCGCCCCACCAACCCGGCCGACGTTTCGGCGAGTCGCGGATCCGCCGCTTCCGCCAGATCAAGGCCCGAGCAAAACACCGGGCCCGCGCCCCGGATGACGAGGATGCGCTGCGTCGGATCGGCCTCGGCCGCCGCCACCGCCACGCCCAACTGCTCGAGCAGCCCGACGTTGAGCGCGTTGCGCTTCTCGGGCCGGTTCAGCGTGAGCGTCGTGACTGGGCCGGCACGGGAGGAGAGGACGAATGGAGAATCGGGCATGGTCGGAAATCAACGGGGCGGAACGGCGGCACCGGCCGGCGGACGCAAATCCGGCGGCGCCGCGACCGGCATTTCAAGCAGCGCCATGCCGAGCGTCTTGCCCTGCGCGTCGATCCGCAGCGAGCGCGAGCCTCCGCCGGCGAGGACGTGCGGCAGCACAAAATTCAGGGCCTCGAGATTCGGCACGTCGTAGCGCGTCACCGCGCCCACGCCGAGCGGGCGGAAAAACTCCTCCACTCGGGCCGCCGTGAGATGCTCGCGCAGCCAGGCATAGGCCGCGGGCGTTCGGCCAAAGATCGCGACATTGGCCGAGGCGCCCTTGTCGCCACTGCGCGCAAACGCGATTTCCCGCAGGGGAATCATGCGGGGTTTCCTCCGCCACCCGGCCCGCCGGGAAAAGATTTTCGACTGGTGTGCATGGTCGCCGGTTCAGTTGAGGTATTTGACGACAGGGTGCACGAGACTGCGATCGATCAGGCACGGCCAGTAGCCGAAGATCGGCAGGACCTTGGGGCGGCCTGTCGCGTATCCCGTCACCCCCTGCGGCCCACACGTGACCAGCGGCGCGATTTCCCGCGTGAAGCGCTCGACCGGTTCCTTCGCGTCAGCGGCGACGCTTACCCGCAAGACCGTCTCGACCAGGTGCGTGTCGCTCATCCGGCTCACGATCCCGCGCACACTCGCTCCCGTGCCCAGACATTCCACAAGCGTTTCGCGAAACGTGCAGCCCCGGTCGGTGAGCCGTTGCAAAATCGACGCGCCCGCGTGGCGGGCCTTCTTCACCGCTTCATGGCCGAATATCGTGAGCAGCCCGTGCGCCTTGAAGCCGTCACGATAGGTCGCCGAAACCTTGTAGGTCGGCGGCGGGGGCCGCCCCGTCGCCCCGGCAACCCGGACGCGATCGGGACCGGCCTGCTCCAGCCGCAGCGTCAGGAACGAAACCGTGACGTCCGGCGAAAGATAATTCGCCGGATCACCGATCTCGTAGAGCAGTTGTTCCTTCACGGTCTGGAGCGTGACGGCGCCACCTGTGCCGGCGGGCTTGGTCAGCACGAACGAACCGTCCTCCGCAATCTCCACGACGGGAAACCCGATGTCGGTGACGTCCGGGAGTTCGAGCCAGTCAGTGGAAAATCCTCCGCTGGCCTGCGTGCCGCACTCGATCAGATGGCCCGCGATCGTCGCTCCGGCGAGCCGGTCGTAGTCGGTCGGACTCCAGCCGAAGTGAGCAAGACAGGGCGCCACCGTCAGCGAGGGATCGGCGGTGCGCCCCGTGATCACGATGTCCGCGCCCGCCCGGAGCGCATCGGCCAGCGGTGCGGCGCCAATGTAGACGTTGGCGGTGACGAGCCGGTCCGCCACCGTCGACAGCGCCGCGCCCGTTTCAAGGTTGGCAAACGTATCGGCCGGCAAAACGGATTTATCCTGTGACCGGTCCAGCTCCCGGCCAAGGGCAGATCCCAAAATTGGCAGGACGTCGTCTCCGGTCACCACCGCCACGCGCAACCGCCCGAGGCCGGCAGCTTCGAGAATCTCCCGGCAGGCCCGGCCGCACGATTCGGGATCCAGGCCGCCGGCATTTGTCACGACCTTGGTTGCGCCGCCCGCAAGCCAGAAAGGTGCGAGAGAACGCACCACCTCCACGAAATCGCGCGCATAGCCGGCACGGGGATCCTTCGCCCGCACGCTCGCCATGATCGAAAGCGAAACCTCGGCCAGGTAATCGAGCGTCAAAAAATCCAGGTCGGGCTGCTCCGCGACGAGCCGCGCCGCGGCCTCGGGCTGGTCGCCCCAGAAGCCGGAGGCATTGGCGATTTTGATCGGGGTGGGCATCGGACCGGGGCGAGACGCGGCGGAAAATTATCGGCGGGAGTTCTTATTTCTCTTCACGCCGCTCAAACCTGCAACACCCCGGTGTGGAAGCCCGCCTTCGGCGCGGATCGGGTCGCGCAAGCGAGGGCTGTCAGCAGGACGGCGCGCGTTTCGTGCGGCGGGATGATTGCGTCGACCCAGCCGCGGGCGGCCCCGTAGCGGATGTCGGCCTGTTCGACGTAGTTTTGCTTCACCTGCTCGCGCAGCTGCGCGAGCTCGGCAGCGGGCCGGTCCTTCGCCCCGCGCGCGAGGATGCTGAAGACCACGTCGCTCGCCTGCGCCGCGCCCATCACCGCGTAACGGGCGTTGGGCCACGCGAAGATGAAGCGCGGATCGAAGGCCTTGCCGCAAAGCGCGTAGTTGCCCGCGCCATAGCTGCCGCCGACGACCACGGTGAGCTTCGGCACGGTGGAGTTGCTCACCGCGTTCACCAGCTTGGCGCCGCTGCGGATGATGCCGCTCTGCTCGGCGTCCCTCCCGACCATGAAGCCCTGCACGTCCTGAAAAAAGATCAGCGGCAGCCGCGTCTGGTTGCAGTCGAGGATGAACCGCGCCGCCTTGTCCGCGCTGTCGGCATAGATCACGCCCGGCATCTGCAGGCCCGACGTCTTCGACTGCACGCGCACGCGCTGGTTCGCCACGATGCCCACCGCGCGACCGCCGATCCGCGCATACACGCACACGAGGGATTTGCCGTGGTCGGCCTTGTATTCCTCGACCGACCCGGCGTCGACGATGCAGGCCAGCAGGTCGCGCGCATCGTAGTCCTTGCGTCCGTCGACCGAGACCAGGTCGTAAACGTCCGTCGGCGGACGCGCCGGTGCCGCGGTCGCGACCGCCACCGGAGCATCGGGCGCCAGCAGGCCGACGAGCGACTTGAGCCGCTTGAGGCAGGCCGCATCGTCCTTCTCCTTGAAATCCACCGTGCCGCTGATCTCCGCGTGCATCGCGGCGCCGCCGAGCGACTCGCTGTCGACCTCCTGGCCGATGGCGGCCTTCACCAGCGACGGACCGGCGAGATAAAGTCCGCTGCCCTCGGTCATGAGGATCTTGTCGCAGAGCACCGGCAGGTAGGCCCCGCCCGCCACGCAGTTGCCCATGATCGCGGCGTATTGCGGCAGACCGGCGGCGGAGATCACCGCGTTGTTGCGAAAGATCCGGCCGAAATCGTCCTCGTCGGGAAAAATCTCGTCCTGCATCGGCAGGAACACGCCCGACGAGTCGACCAGATAGACGAGCGGCAGCCCGCACTCGAAGGCGATGCGCTGCGCACGGAGCACCTTCTTGCACGTCATTGGGACGAACGCGCCCGCCTTCACCGTCGCGTCGTTGGCGACGATCATCACCGCGCGGCCCGCCACGCGGCCGATGCCGGTGACGACACCCGCGGCGGGAAACACGCCCCACTCCCGGTACAGGCCGTGCGCCGCCCACAACCCCAATTCGAAAAACTGCGCCGGCTCGTCCACGAGCGCCGCGATGCGCTCCCGCGCGGCCAGCCGGCCGAGCTTGTGCTGGCGGGCGAGGCCGTCGGGCCCGCCACCCTCGCGGATCTTCGCCTCTTCGCCGGCAAGCGCGTGGCTGAGGGCCGTGAAAGCGTTTTCAGCGGGCGCGGCGGCGGCGTTTTTCGGGGTGGACGATTTCATGGGGTGTTGCGCTCGGCGGGTCAGCCCCGCCCCTTGGACGCTTCCTCATAGTGCAGCTTGCCGCAACCCCCGCCGATCCCCTGGACTTTCTTTTTCCATCCGGCCGGCGGCTGGGGCTTCGTCGCGCGGGCGTCGAGATATTCGCGCATCAGCTCGTTGAAGCGCTGCGGATCACGGAGGCAGGCCTCGGCATGCTGGTTCACGTAGATCGTGTCACCCGGCTGGGGCGTCCAGTCCGGTTGGAAGTCGATCATGAGTTCCCAAAGGTTCACGCGATACACGCGGGGCTTGCCCTCGGTGCTGCCAACCACCCGCACCTCGCTGCAGCCGTTGGCGATGCCGCCGGCCTCGAGCAGCAGGGCGATCAGGCCCTTGCCGCCGTTCGTGGTATAACGGCCCGGATGAGCCACCCCTCCGCCCACCGAAACCTCCGCCGCGGACGCGTCGGCGGAACCGGCAGCGAGGAGCGAGGCCCATAGCGCCGCCCGCAGCCAACGGCGCGTCATCATGGCATCGTCCTCCCGATGATTTTTCGAGAGGGCCGGACACGAAAAACGAGAAGACAAGCGGGATGGGCTTTCATAACAAGAAGTCCCGTCAGCGTTAGCGATCCGCCGGCCACGCCCAAGAACATTTGTCGGGCCGGCTGATTCGGTCGGCCCGTCCCCACCCGAAGGAGCTTGAAATTCCTTCCGCTCTCTTCGTCCACTAGGTTAAATTCAATGCCGTTCGTGCCGCGCTGCCCCAGTCTCAACCGCGGCCCTTCCCGCCCCGACTAAACCCCGATCCGCCATGCCACGTTTCCTCCTGCCCTTCCTCGCGTTCATGCTGCATGCCGTCACCACCGGCGCCGCGGCGGAGGCGGCAAAATTCAACATCCTCTTCATCATCGCCGACGATCTGAACACCGATCTCGGCTGCTACGGCGATCCGGCCGTGAAATCCCCGAACATCGACGGGCTCGCGAAGCGCGGCGTCCGGTTCGAGCGCGCCTACTGCCAGTATCCCGTGTGCGGTCCCAGCCGCGCGTCGTTCATGACGTCGATGCGGCCCAACACGACGCACATCCTGACCAACACCGCCGGCAACGCCGGCAACGCGCTGGGCGTCTACGCCACGTCGCCGAATTTCCGCGAGGTGTTGCCCGACACGATCACGATGCCGCAGCTCTTCCGCCGCCACGGCTGGTGGACCGGCCGCGTCGGAAAAATCTATCACTACGGCGTGCCCGGCCAGATCGGGACCAACGGCCTCGACGACCCCGCTTCGTGGGACCAGCGCGTCAATCCCATCGGCCGCGACAAGGCCGTGGAAGAGACCATTTTTTCCCTGGAACCCAACGCCCCGCTGGCCACCCGCTTTGGCGGCACGGTCAGCTGGAAGCAAATGGACGGCTCGCCGCTGGAACAGACGGACGGCATCGGTGCGACCGAGGCGATCAAGCTGCTGGAGGCGCAACGCGACCGGCCGTTCTTCCTCGCCGTGGGTTTCTACCGGCCGCACACGCCCTACGTCGCGACGAAGGAATTCTACGACCTCTATCCGCCGGAGCGCATCCGGCTGCCCGAGATTCCGGCCGGCCATCAGGAAGCCGGACCGGTGGCAGCCTTCGCCTCCCTCAAACCCACGGAAGCGGCGATGACGGACACGTTGCGGCGCCAGGCCATCCAGGGTTACCACGCCTCCATCTCGATGATGGATGCACAGGTCGGCCGCGTGCTGGCGGCCCTCGACCGCCTGCAGCTCCGGGAAAAGACCATCGTGGTTCTCACGAGCGATCACGGCTACCACATGGGCCAGCACGGGCTGTGGCAGAAGAATACGCTCTGGGAAAACTCCGCGCGCGTGCCCCTGATCATCGCGACCCCGGGGATGAAAAACGCCGGCCAGTCCGCCGGCGGCGTGGTCGAGATGCTCGACATCTATCCCACCGTGGCCGATCTCGCCCAAGTACCGCTCGCCCATTCGCTCCAGGGCGTGAGCCTGCGGCCGATGCTCGACGATCCCGCCGCCACGGTGAAACCGGCCGCCTTCACCCAGGTGCGCCGCGCCGGCTTCAGCGGGTACAGTGTGCGAACGATGCGTTACCGCTACACCGAGTGGGAAAGCGGTGCCGCCGGCGTGCAGTTGTACAATCTCACCGCCGATCCGGGTGAGATCACCAATTTGGCGAACGATCCCGGTCACCGCGCCGTCGTGGCCGAAATGAAAGCTCACCTCGCCCGAAACTGGCCGCCGGGCATCTGGACTCCGAGCGGGCCGGCCCCCGGCGGAAAAAAGGGGAAAAAGAAAAACGGCTGAACGGAGCCGCGTCGTGGCGCGGGCGCGAGAGCGGTTTCAAAAATTCCGTAGCCGAAAAACACCGCTTGTTTTATGGCTACGACTTTATTTTAAATGCTGTAGCGGCCGACGAAATCGGCCGGCGATCGGTGCGATTGCAGCTCCAAATCGACCCCTTCTCAGAGCTAGGCACCGGCGGCGCGGACGCTTTTGAGCAGTTCGTGAAAGGGGGCGGCTTTCATGGTATAGGGCTCCCAAGCATTCAGCCTGCCGGCTTGAGGGCCGGTCAGGCGAGAAAGAGATCGGCGCTTACGGCGAAGCGGGCGGCGAGCGTCTTGATGTGGTCGGCCGTGAGGTTGCGGACGCCCTTGAGGATGCGGTAAGCAATGGAACGATCGACCCCGATGATCTCGCTCAAGTCGTCGGCGGTGAGGCTATTTTCCTCCAGTAGGAATTTCAGGGCCTCAATGCCCTTGACCGGCTTCGGTTCCGGAACATTTCCGCTTTCGTAGTCCTCCACGAGCTTGGCCATAATCGCGAGGTAGTCATCCTGGTCATGGTTCAGCTTGTGGCCCGCGAGCGCGTGAACCATCTCCACCGCGTTGTCGTAGGCCACCTTGTCGTGAATCGGGCGCGGCATGTGCAGGGCGACGAGACCAGAGTAAGTTTTGGGCAGACGGGCGAAATTAAGCGTGGCAGTTTTCATAGCGTATTTTTCCAGGTGTCTTTGTCGTATTCCGCATGGGTCAGGAACCGTAGTAAAGGCAAGTGGCGCTTCCTGAATTCTCCCAACCCAAAGCGAAACATTCACTTCGATTTGGAGGTGAGAGACCGAATCCCCCGTCACCGCACGAAGTCGGCCGCGCCTTCCTTCGGCGCCGGCGGATATTTTCGCTCCGGCGTGTGCTCGGCCGCGATGATCGCCGCCACCCGTTGCATCACCTCGGGGTGCCGGTCGGCGACGTTCGTCGTCTCCTTCTCGTCGGTCCTCAGGTTGAACAACTCCCACCGCGCCTTCGGCCCGTCCTTGACCGCCTTCCAGTCGCCCCAGCGCACCGCCTGCTGCACGGTGTTCTGCACCGGACCCGCCGCTTCCCAGTAAAGATACTCGTGCTGCTTCTGCCCCGCTCGACCCAGCAATACGGGCACGAACGAAACGCCGTCCGTCTTCGGCAGATGCGCCGTCGCACCCGCCAGCTCCGCGAGCGTCGGCATCACGTCCGGGAAATAACCGAGGTGGTCGCTGGTGCTCCCGGGCTTGATCCGCCCGGGCCAGCGCACGAGCAGGGGCTCGCGAATCCCGCCCTCGTAGAAATTGGTCTTGGCCCCGCGCAGGCCGGCGGCGCCGTCAAAGAATTCGACAAAGATATCCTTCCACACTCCCGGCTGCGGACCGTTGTCCGAGGTGAAGAAAACGATGGTGTTGTCGTCGATTTCCAGCCGCTTGAGCAGCGCCATGACCTGGCCGACCTGCTGGTCCAGCCGCGTCACCATGCCGGCGAACTCGGCGTTCGCATCCTCCGAGCCGAGGTAACCCGGCCGCGAATCGGCCCGCGCGATTTTCGGCCACCGGCCCTTGTAGGCCGCCCACGATTCCTCCGGACACGTCAGCTCCACGTGCGGGAGGAGGTTCGGCAGATACGCGAAGAAAGGCCGGCCCGCCCTCGCCTGCTTTTCGATGAACTGCAGCGATTGCGCGTGGATTTCGTCCTGCGCATAGCGGCCCCGCTTTTTTCCCTCGTTCATCGGCAGCGGGAATTTCTCCAGGTTCCGCATCAGGTAATACGGATAGTAAAAATGCGCGTGCGTCTGGCTGTACTGGCCGAACCACTCGTCGAACCCCTGCTTCACCGCGACGCCCGGCGTGTCCTCGCGGCCGAGGCCCCACTTGCCGAAGCCGCCCGTGGCATAGCCGGCTTTCTTCAGCACCTCGGCCACCGTGACGTCCTCGGCGTAGAGATGGCGGTCGAGGCCGTTGTTGCGCACCGCGGTGTGGCCAGTGTGCAGGCCGGTCATGAGCGTGCTGCGAGCGGGCGCGCAGACATTGGCACCGGAATAGAAACGCGTGAACTTCATCCCCTCCGCGGCGAGCGCGTCGATGTGCGGCGTACTGAACTTGCGCTGGCCGTAGACGCCCACGTGCCCGACGCCGAGATCGTCGGCCATGATGAACACGATGTTGGGCGGACGGTTCGACGCCGCGTTCGCCGCCGACCCGAGGCCGGCGGTTGCGATCAGCAGTGCAATGAGAAAGCGAGGGGGCATGGCGGGAGGCGGGTTAAGTGATAATGTCCTTCACCACGTTACCGTAAACGTCGGTGAGGCGAAAGTCCCGGCCGGCGTAGCGGTAGGTCAACCGCTCGTGATCGAAGCCCAGCAGGTGAAGAATCGTGGCGTGAAGATCGTGGACTTCCACGACCTTGTCCACGGCCTTGAAACCGAATTCATCCGTCGCGCCGTACGCCAGGCCGCCCTTCACGCCGCCGCCGGCGAGCATGACGGTGAAACCGTAGGGATTGTGATCGCGGCCGTATTTGGCGTCGCCCTTGTCGCCGAGTTCCACGGTGGGAGTGCGGCCGAATTCGCCGCCGAAAATAATCAGCGTGTCCTCGAGCATGCCGCGTTGTTTCAAATCGCGGATGAAGGCCGCGGCGGGCTGGTCGATTTCCTGCGCCAGCTTGCGGTGACCCTCCTCGATTTTCTCATGGCTGTCCCAGGGCTGGCTCGCGCCATGCCAGAGCTGCACGAAGCGCACGCCCCGCTCGAGCAACCGCCGCGCGATCAGGGTCTGCCGGCCATGAATCCCGGAGCCATAACTCTCGCGAACGGACGCCGGCTCCTTGCTGACGTCGAAGGCATCGGTCGCCTCCAGTTGCATCCGGTAGGCCAGTTCAAAGGATTGAATGCGCGCCTCCAGCCGGCCGTCGCTCTGGCGCGCCCGCTCGTGGTCGGCGTTGAGCTGCTGGATGAGGTCGAGCTGCCGCCGTTGCTCCGGCAGCGAACTGCGGTTGTTGCGGATGTTCTCGATGAGCTGCTCGATGCGGGTGTGCTGCGAGTCGACCGGCGTGCCCTGGTAGACCCCGGGCAGGAATCCGCTCTGCCAGTTGTCGGCGCCCTTGGTGGGAAACCCGCGCGGGCACATGACGATGAACCCGGGCAGGTTCAGATTTTCAGTACCGAGTCCGTAGGTCGTCCACGAGCCGAGGCTGGGCCGGCTCTGGACCGAGCTGCCGCAGTTCATCAGCATGAGCGACGGCTCGTGGTTGGGCACCTCGGCCTTCATCGACCGAACGAGGCAAAGGTCGTCGGCGAGCGCGCCGAGCCGGGGAAAAAGATCGCTGATCTCCAGCCCGCTCCGGCCGTATCTCCGGAATTGAAACGGCGAGGGAAAGGCCGCGCCGGTTTTGCGCTCGGTCTTGATGTACTCCCCGGGCAGGCGCTGACCGGCATATTTCAACAGGGCCGGCTTGGGATCGAACGAGTCCACGTGCGACGGGCCGCCATTGAGGAAAAAATGCACCACGCGCTTCGCCTTGCCGGGGAAGTGCGGCCGCTTGGGGGCCAGCGGATTGATGCTGGCCGTCGCGTGCGCCGAAGGTACCAGCAGCCCCGTCTCGCCCAGGATGGCGGCAAGGCTGAGCGCGCCCATGCCCATGCCGCACTGGGTGAGGAAATCGCGCCGCGTGACGAACGCCTCTCGCAGGTCGGGGGGGTGGCGGTTCATCGGGCGCGGTGGGGTCAGGCGGAATTTTTCCGGCGGACCGGTCAATCCACAAACAGAAACTCGTTGGCCGACAGCAGCACCTGGGCGTACTGCTCCCACGCCGTGAGCGGCGGATCCCGGGGCGGCGGCGGTCCGCCAAAATCCCGCTCGGCCTCCCACTCCGCCGGCTGGCCGGCGGCGGCGCCCGCGGGCTTGGGCCCGGCCAGGCTGATCACCGGCGCCCACGTGAAGTCGCTGCTCTTCGGCTTTTCGTGAATGGCCACGATGAAATCGATCGTGTCGCCGGGCTCGACGGCCAGCACATCGACCCGGGCTTCCGTTGTGGTGTGGTGCAGCACCGAACTTTCCAGCAGGCCGTGGCGGCTCGAATAAAGGTACGCGCGGATGCTGTCGGCCGACTCGTGCTCGTGCTTGATCACGCCCGAGATGGACACCGTCCCGGCCACGGGCGACGTCCAGCGGCGGATCACGGCGTGCTGGCGATCCTTGCCCGCCTGACCGCCCGAGGCCGTCAGTTGCAAGGAGCCCAATTTCGCATCGGGCCACTTGGCGCCACCCTGCCAGGCTTCGCCGGTGAAATGGGGCAGCGGCTGGAAACTCTTCACCGCTTTCCGGTCTTCGTCGAACTCGCCAAAGCCGTAGCTCCACGCCGGGAGCGGAGGCGGCGGGCCGGATTCGGCCTCGGCCGCGGGCGGTGCCTCCGCCTGCCGGATGAAGTGCAACGCCCGCTGAAGCTGCGCCGCGTCGGGTTCGTGCTGGTAGGCGAGCCGGTGCAGGGCCCGGATTTTTTCGGCCGGGTCCGCGAGGGTCGCCAGCTCGCGCCGCGCCGCCAGCGCCTTGGCCCGCTCCGCCACAAAGGGGCTGTTCAGAAAAAACAGGGCCTGCTGCGGCACGGTGGTCTCCGAACGTTGCGGCGAGTGGAGATCCGGGTTGGCAAAGTCGAACGTGCGCAGGAGGCCGGGCAGGAACTCGCGATCCAGGTAGCCGTAGATCGTCCGGCGTTTGGTGAACGGCGGCGCGAACATCTCCGCCGCCGGTCCGCCCATGAGCAAATCCAACTCGCCGGCCACAGCCAGCAGGGCGTCGCGCAGCGCCTCGAAGTCGAGCCGCTGCCGGTTGAAATGCGCGAGCAGTCGGTTTTCGGGGTCAACCGGTTCCGGCGCAGGCCCCCGCGCGCCCGGATCGGCCGCCTCGCCGGCCTGCTGGTACACCGCCGAGAGCATCAGCCGCCGGTGCAGTTGCTTCAGCGACCAGCCCTGCTCGATGAATTCGCGCGCGAGCCAGTCGAGCAGCTCGGGATGGGATGGCGGCTCGCTCCGCGTGCCGAAATCGCTCGGCGTGCGGACCAGGCCCGCCCCGAAATGATGCTGCCAGACGCGGTTGACCATCACGCGGGCCGTGAGCGGATTGTCCCGGTGCGCGATGGCGTCGGCCAGTTCGCGCCGGCCGCTGCCGTGCGCAAAGGGTTTCCGCTCGGGCCCGGACAGGATTTCCAGAAAACGCCGCGGCACTTCCTCGCCGACATTGGCGGGATTGCCCCGCCGGAAGACATGCGGATTGGCCGGCGCGGGCCGGTCCGCCAGGATGACGGCGTGCGGCGGCGCCCCGGGCGACTGCACGATCCACTGGTCGATCGCCTTTGAGAGCTTGCCCAGTTGCACGCGGGTCGGTTCGTCGAAGTACCACTCCATTTCCACCAGGGCCCCGACGGGGACGACCGAGGGCGAGTCCTCGGCGTAGAGCACCTGCCGCAGGGCGTCGGCCGGCGTGGTGGTGGCGGCTTTTCCGTCCGCGGCCGGAGCCGGTGTCTGGTCGGCCTCGGTGAGCAGCCGGCCGTAGATCTCCGCCACCTCGCGCATCGACGCGGGCGTTTTGGCCGTGAAGGCCGCCACCACCAGCGGATTCAGCTCCTGCCCGGGTTTAGTCAGCCCGGGGATGACGCCGGCGGCGCGCACCGGAAATTCGGCGGCGGGAATCCGGGCGAACTCATGCCACGGCGCCCACACGGGATGAAATTTCTTCGCGGTCTCCAGCAGATGGGCATGCCACCGGCGCACGATCACCGGGTTGATTTCGTCCGCGACGAGGAAGGAATAAAATTCCTCGGTGTGCAGCTTTTTGACCTGCAGCACTTCCTTCAGGTAATCCGTCACGCGCGCCCGCAGGCGTTTCGACTGCTCGGCCCGCCGTTCGTCGAAGGCCCGGCGGAAGGCATCCTCGCGGCGCTTCAGCTCCGCCTCGTAGTCGAGGTATTCGCGGGCGTTCTGCCGGCCCGCGTCCAGCACCACGGTCCGCTCGGTCGTGGCGGCAAACACGCCGTAGAGCGAATAGTAGTCCCGCGTCGGTATCGGATCGAACTTGTGATCGTGGCAGCGCGCGCAGCTGACCGTCAGCCCCAGCGTGCCGCGGGTGAGCGTGTCGATGCGGTCGTCGATGATGTCGTGCACCACGCCGAAAAAACGCCGGCCCAGCGTCAGAAATCCCATCGCCGCCAGCGCGTCGCGTTCGGCGTCGGGTGTCTGGTCGGCGGCGATCTGCAATTTCAAAAAGCGGTCGTAAGGCAGGTCCGCATTCAAGGCCTGCACCACCCAGTCGCGGTAGGCATAGGCGTGGACGAATTTTTTCTCCTCCCGGGCCGGGTACACGTAACCCTTGGTGTCGGCGTAGCGGGCGACATCGAGCCAGTAGCGCCCCCAGCGCTCCCCGTAGCGTGGCGACGCCAGCAAACGGTCGACCACCCGCGCAAACGCCTCCGGCGAATCGTCCCGCTCGAACGCCGCCACCTCCTCCGCGGTGGGCGGCAATCCCGTCAAATCGAACGTGGCACGCCGCAACAGCGTGCGGCGGTCGGCGGGCGGCGCCGACCGCAGCCCGCTCGCCTCCAGCTTCGCGAGGATGAAACGATCGACGGGCGTCTTCGCCCACGCCGCGTTTTTAACCGCGGGCACGGGCGCCTGCTGCAACGGCTGAAACGCCCAGTGCCGGCGCGCGGCGTCCGACTGGCCGGGCGCCACCGCCAGTTCCGGCCGCGGATCCGGCGCGCCCAACTTGACCCATGCCTCGAGGTCGGCCACCTGCGCCGCGGAAAGCTTCTCGTCCTTCGGCGGCATCTGCAGGTCGGGATCCGTGTAGCGCACCGCGGTGATGAGCAGGCTGCGATCGGGATCGCCCGGAACAATGATCGGACCGCTGTCGCCGCCATTGCGCACTCCCGCCGGCGAATCGAGCACGAGGCCGCCCTTGATCTTTTCCGCGTCGTGACTGTGGCACGTGTAACAGTGTTCGACGAAGATGGGCCGGATCTTCTGCTCGAAGAATTCGTTCCCGGCGGCGGGAGCAGCCGCACCCGCGCGCAGCAGCCCGGCGAGCGCGGCGAACGTCAGCGCGCCGCGCCACATCCGCGCCCGGCCGCGCGGGCGGAAGAACGATGGCCGCTGCAGCTTCATCATCGATCCGCGCGGCGGTCGCGTCCGCTCAGACGCCGGCGATAATTTTATCCAGGCGGCTGGCGAACTCCGGCAGGGGCAGTCCGTTATCCTCGACCGTGATCCAGCCGTTGTAGCCGACGTCGTCGAGCGCCTGCCGCATCTTCGGCCAGTCGATGCTGCCGTCGCGGGGATGCACGAACTTGCCGCTGTGGTTGTCCGGCGCGAGCGCGTAGTCCTTGATGTGGATTTTCTTGATGAGCGGCCCGAGCGTGCGAATCCAGTCGTGCACGGGCACCAGGTATTTCACGTGATTGCCCACGTCGTAGTAGGCCTTCACGGAGGGATGATTGAAGGACCCGACGAAATTCCGGTAGAGGTCCGGGCGCACCCAAAGGTTGTTCCAGACGTTCTCGAGCGCGACGATGACGTTGAGCTCCTCGGCGAGCGGGATGAGTTTCCGCACGTGTTCCTTGGAGGTGTCGGTCGCCCGGTTCTGCGCCGCGATGTAGCGGGCAAACGGCGCGTTGTCGCCTTTCACCACGCGGCTCACGTGCCCGGTCTTCTCGTCGAACTCGATGTCGAATTCCCACGGCTGCGGCATCGCGATGTCGGCGCCGGGCGAGCCGGCCCGGCCCCCGCCGACGCGGCAGGGCACCAGCAGCACCGTCTCCGCGCCGAGCCAGTGGGCGGTGCGCAGCGCGAGCTCCGTGACCCCGCGCGAGGCATCGGCCTTGGCAGGATCGTCGCTGTTGAACTCCGCCCAGCCGCGCAGCACCGAATGCACCTTGAGCCCGGCGGCCTCCACGAGTTCCCGCGTCCGCTTCGCCCGGTCCTCGACCATGATCGTGCTCACCTCGATGCCGTCGAAGCCCGCCTCCTTCAACTGGCGCAGCATCGCCTCGTCGGGGTTGCCCAGGATCTTCGCCTTGCGGATCGTGGTCTTGAAGGCGGGAGCGGCCGCGCGTGCGGGCGAAGCGGACCACGCCGCCAGCGAAGCGGCGCCGGCGGCGGCGAGAAACTGGCGGCGGTCGAGCGGGTGCGTGAACGGATTCATGAGGGGAATGGGCGGGGGGCTGGGGTGAGAGCGGTGCGGCGCGAAATGCGAACCACACCGGAAAGGTGCTTAGGGGCCGCACCGGCGCGGATCAACACCTGCTTTGGGGCCACGCATCGCCAACCCCGTCCGAGGCCCCGCAGCGGCAGCGAGGGGAAATGCCGCGCTGCCGCGCCAACGGCTTTTCGACCCGCCCTACTCCACCACCACCGTCGCGCCCTCGACGATCAGGGGATACTGGTAGCCGCTGCCGAAATCGCGGTTGGTCGCCAGCACGCCGGTGACCAGCACGAGATCGCCCACCTTCGCCGTGCCCGCGGTCGTCACCGTGAGATCGTTCGTGCCCTCGCCGCCGGAGCCGTCGCGGATGTGCAGCCAGTTTTTGCCCAGGATATTCGTGTTGTACTTCACGACCCGGGCGCGCACGGCGACGGGCTTGCCCGCAAACTTCGCCTTGCCAGTGACAATCTCCGCCACGGTCTGGCCGTTGTCCGCGCGCTTGATGCCGGAGAGGTCGGGCGCAACCGGGCCCATGGACCCGCCCGTCGGGGGATGACCCGCCGGCAGTCCCGCGGCCGCGGCCACCGGGCCCGCGGACTTCCCGTTCACCTTCACGTTGCCGCTGAAGTACACCGCGTCGAAGGTGCGGTTCAGCGTCTTGCTCCGGTAATTCATCATCGGCATCGCGTCGGCCACCACGACCGTGTCCCCCACCTTGACGGCGAACTCGGGTGCGGCCGCCCACGCTTTCGTTGTGCCGGTGTCGACCAGCACGTAGGTGTAGTTCGCGGCGTTCATGGTCTCGACCACTTTGCCGGAAAGAACCCCCGCCTGGGCCGGAACCGCCGGAGCCGTCTTGTCGCCCGCCGCCGCGCCCGCCGGCCCGCACGCCAGCGCCGCCATCAGCCCGCCCAGCAAAATGGATTTGTTCATGACGGGAGAATCAGCCTCAACCCGGCCCGGGTTTCAAGGCATCCGTGCGGCGGGCGGCGCCCTACCGAAAGAGCCGGACGGAAACACGCGGCGACCCTTGAGGGCCGGGAACCGGCGAGTTTCTCCGCGACATCCGCGTGATTCGCGGGCAAGAAGGGATCGCTTTCTTCCCCTTATGCCTGACCCCGCCTTCGCTCACTTTGTGTTCGTGGACTTTGAAAATGTCCCGGACGTCGATCTCGGGCTCGTCGAGGGCAAACCTGTCCACGTCACCCTGCTCATCGGGAAGAACCAGAAGAAACTCGATCTGACCCTTGTCCGGCAGATCCACCGGCTGGCCAGCCAGGTCGAACTCGTCGAGGTCGGCGCCACCGGACGCAACGCCCTCGATCTCACGCTCGCGTTTTACCTCGGGCAGTCCGTCCACCAGCGATCGTCGGCGCAATTCCACATCGTGTCCAAGGATCAGGATTTCGACCCGATGATCGGACACCTCGTCGGGCGAACCGTGAAGGTGGCGCGGTGCGAGGCGTTTCATTTGCTGCCCTTTCTGCCGCGGCCCAAGCCAGCCGCACCGGTAAAGCCCTCCGTTCCAGCCAAGGCTGCACCCGCGCCCAAGAAGGCCGCGCCCGAGGATCGCCTGACCAAGTTGATCGAGAGCTTCAAGCGAGGCCCGGCCGGTCGACCGAAAAAAAGAGCCGGGCTGCGGCATCGGATTTCCGCGGCGTATGGCAACAAGGTCTCCGACGCCGAACTCACCGAGATCGTCGCCAGCCTCGAAAAGGGCGGCATCGTCAGCATCGATGCCCAAGACAAGGTCAGTTACGCGGCGGCGCGTTAGGAGTTTCCGCGCGCCTCCCGCGCCACCGCCGCGCAACTCCTCTCCGCCCTCGTCGCCGAACTCACCGGCACCCCTCGCAACGGCAAAGTTTCCCCTTCGCCCGTCTCAAGCACCGGCCGCCGCGGCCGACCCCGGAAATCATAAATCAGGACACCCACCATGCCGCTCTACGAAATGACTTCCGACGCCTTCCGGCCACTCAGCCAGGCGTCGTTTGCCGACCTCAAGGTGCGTGAGCGCGACGACCTTCAACGTTTATTGCGGACCCAAATCGAAGTGCTGGGCGACGATCTCTACGTGCTGACGGAGGAGTTCGGCGATTGGGACGACAGCCGCCGGCGCATTGACCTGCTGGCCATCACCACCGAAGGCCACGGTGCAGAAAAAGGGGTCACGTCGTGACTTTTGACATGCATTCTCTAAAGAGACGAAGGAATGGGCCGTCGGGTCGGGACATCTGGGTCGGGCCGTTACATGTTAGCAGCGTCAGCCGGGCTGGCGTCGCGTTAACAAGTAACGGCCCGACCCCTTCCAACCAGCCCGAGAAACGTGCGACGGGTGGTTGGGATATCCAAGCGATGGGACGGGGTCATGGGCGATGGTTACCGCACGGGGTATAGCTCAATCCGCCGGAAGAAGACTTCGGCGCCTTCGGACTGGAACAGCAGCTTGCCTGACGTGAAGGTGCAGCGCGTGCCACGGTTAATCGTTTCGCCGTTGAGGATGAACGTCACCGTATCCGCTTTGCAGATAATCTCGGCTTTGTTCCACTGGCCGACGGGGCGCTCCACATCCCGGGCCCCGCGGTAACCCAAGCCGCCGCTCCAGTCGGGATCCTTGTAGGAACAGCAGAGACGCCCGCGGGCGTTTTCGTCGAATCTCACTTCCGCGCCGTTCGGGTCCCAGTTCATCTGGCCGTTGCGCAGGACCCGAACGGTGCCGGTCAAGTTGGGCGCGGGGAGAGGCGATCCGTCCTTCGCGAAACCCCGGACGCGAATAAAGTCACCGGTGGCACCCTCGATCAGTTGATACTCGACGGAGTTCATCCAGGGACCGTTGAAGTCTGCCCGGGAGTTCCCGTCCGGTCCGCGCGCGTGGACCAGAATCCCGCTGTCCAACGCCTTGTCCTTGCGCTCGCCCCAGGTGAGATCGCCCCACCGATACTCCACCACGAGGTGATAGTTGGTGTAGGACTCTTTCGTGACGAATCCGCCCCAGTTCTCACCGCTGACGCGGATGGCGGGCGCACCGTCGACGCGGTCCACGACCGAGAAGACGCGGTTGGGATCGGAGTACTTGTGGTCGACGAGCCACGTGTAGAAATTCGACAGATCCTTGCCGTTGAAGAGTGCGATCGGCTTGTCCGGTGTAATCGCGGCGGATGGATCGGCGGGAGTGTTCGCCGCGATTGCGGCCGACCGGAGGCAAGCCAGGACGGCGAAGACCGTCATGGCGAGGTAAGGAAACGGAAACGTCGGCGAGCGGAACAAGGGGTTCATTGAACAAATGCTGATTGCGGCGCGGGGCCCGAAAGGAGTTGGCAGACGGGAGACCGTCCTGTCGACGCCGTTCGATCGGAACTTGGGGTGCAGAAAAAGATGACATAGCACGGACAGCCTGGCGCCTCGCGCCCAGCTTGTCCGCCCCATGTCATCTTTGCTCCTTCCCTTGGAAAATACCACGGCCCGTTTTGGCGAAAACGCATGCGCGTGGGGTCGATTGGTGAAAGCCGCGACCGCGATCTATCTTTTCTATCCGCACCCGCTCACGGCTGAGACGGAACTTAGTTGGGACGAAGCGGGCGGGCAACTCGCGGAGCCAGTCGCCTTCGGTGAGCAATAATAGTCGCATCGCCGAGCATGACGGCCAAGTGTCGCACCCATCTCACGGCTCTCTTCCCGCTTCACCCCACCACACTCGTTAGACATATTTTCAATGAAATCCTACGCCCAACTTCTCGCCATCGCCTCGCTCGCCACACTCTCCCTTTTCGCTGGCGGCTGCGCCTCCATCGTGAAGGGCACGACACAGGCTATCCCGGTCTCATCTAATCCCACCGGTGCTGATGTGAAACTCGACGGCAACAGGGTTGGCCAGACGCCCATGAGTGTCGAAGTTAAGCGCAAATCAGATCACTTGATGACTATCGAAAAGGCCGGCTATCAGCCGGAAAGCATCGGGATCACCCGGAATATTGGCGGCGCCGTCTTTGGCAATATTCTCGCGGGTGGCGTTATTGGCTGGGGCGTAGACGCGATCAGCGGCGCACAATACAACCTGACGCCAGCCATGATAAGCATTACCCTGAAGGCAATCTCTGCGGGCGCTACTCCGGAGCCTGCCGCCAAAAGTAATGCCACTATCTTCATCGAGGAACTCAAGAAACTCGATGAGCTGCATGAAACCAAAAAGATCAGTGACGAGGAATATGCCAAAATGCGCACTTCGTTGATCGAAAAGTACTCCAAGTAAAACTCACGGGGTGCAGAAAAAGGGGTCACGTTAGGGTTGCCCTGATTTGACGGACACGGATTTGGGTTCAAAACGAAAGAACCCCATGAAGACCCAGATGAGGAAACCGTCTGCAGGAAAGTCCCATTTCACTGCGGAGTACAAGCAAGAGGCATTGCAGCATTGGAAGGACAGTGGCCGCAGCGCGGCCACGGTGGCAGCGGAACTCGGCATCCGAGCGCCCCTGCTGTATCGGTGGGCCAAGCAGCTCCGGCTGGCCGCCCAGCAGGGCGGCCAGCGGGAGCTGGCACCGGCGCGAGTGGAAGAGCTGGAGGCGCGGATCCGCCATTTAACCGAGGAGAACGCGAAGCTCTTGGAGCAGCGTGAAGTCCTAAAAAAATCGCTGGGCATCCTCTCCGAAGCGCCGCCGAGAGGTATGCCCAAGTCGAGCAAATGAGCGGCCGGTACAAGTTGAAGTGGCTATGCGAGGCCCTGTTGGTCTCGCGGAGCGGGTATTATGATTGGTTGCGACGGCGGCAGGCACCGGGCCCGCGGCAACGGGAGAACGCGGTTCTGCGGCAACGCATCCGGGAGGAGTTCCTGCTGAGCCGCCAGACCTATGGTAGTCCACGCCTGGCCCGCGCTCTGGGTTGCCGCACGAGCCGCAACCGCATTGCCCGGTTGATGCGCCAGGAGCGGCTGTGGGCCCGGCAGCGCTCGAAGTATCGTGTGCCCACGACCGACAGTCGCCATGCCGATCCGATTGCGCCGAATCGGTTGCTGGGCCTGAAACCGACGCAGCTCAACCAGGTATGGGTGACCGACGCGACCTGCGTGCTGACCGGCCACGGCTGGCTCCATGTGGTGGCCGTGCTGGATGTCCATACCCGGCGGATCGTCGGTTGGGCCATGCACGAAACCCTGGACGCGCCACTCGCCGTCAGAGCTCTGCAGATGGCCATCAACCAACGCCGACCCAAACCCGCGTTGATCGTGCACTCCGACCGCGGCACCCAGTTCGCCAGTGCCGCCTATCGTCAAACCCTCGCCTCCCACCAACTCATCGCCTCGATGAGCCGAAAAGGAAACTGCTACGACAACGCCTTCATCGAGTCATTTTGGAGCAGCCTGAAATACGAAACCGTCTATCGCCATCGCTACGCCACCCGCGCCGAGGCACGGGCCGCCATCTTCGACTACATCGAAGCATTTTATAATCGCACGAGACTCCACTCGAGTCTCGGTTACGTCAGCCCGATCACGTTCGAGTCTAAACTAAACTAGAAATCACCCCGAACCACGTGTCCGAGAAATCGGGGCAAGCCCACGTCGTGACT
>CANJKL010000017.1:0-112866 GCA_947474935.1 Opitutia bacterium | reverse complement strand
CCCGAAATACCGGGTCACCGTGAACAGCAACCACCCGACCGAACAGGCGTTCGTGTCGTTCAACAACACGCCGAACGCGTTCACCGCGGCGGCCAATTCAGGAGCCACGAGCACGCCGGAGATCCTCGGCGGCCGGCTCATCACCATCAACCGCGGCACCGCGTGGCCCGGCGTGGAGGCATTGCGCTTCCACCTGCGGGAGAACGCGACCGTTACCGTCCAATGAAGTTCTCCACCTCTTATCTCTTTCTTATCACGGCTCTCGTCTGCCGCGCGCTTGATCTCCCTCCGCCAGCCGTAAATACAGTCGCGTTCAACTCGACCGTCGCAGTTTGGTCCGGTCACACCACCGTTCGCGAGCGGGTCGATGCGGGCGTGAACGAGCGCATCGAGCTTTGGAACCGGACCTGGATCGTCAGTCCATCCGGCCAGACCTACGCCAATACCGATCATTGGGGGTTCAATGCCCCCGATGGCTATGCTGCGACCACCATTACCCTCAACGAAACAGGACGTTGGTCGTATTGGGCTTCGGACGGAGGATCGATCGACAACTTCGTTTACGGAGACGGGCCTTACGATTGGTATATCGGGCCGCACAATCCACCCAATGGGGTGGGCTACGGCGGCTGGGGCCGGCGCCTCACCGCCTATTTGGACGTCCAGCCCGCTCCCCCGACCAACGTCGCGCCGACGATTACCTGGACTGCGACGCCGGGAACCGTGGGGAGCGGACAAAACTATTCGGTCACGGCGCATGGCCACGATGCCGACGGCAATCTGACGCAGGTGAACATCTGGAAAAACGGCGCTGGCTTTGCCTTCGCCGGAGGCGGGAACGGGACCGACGGTGACTCGGGCAACACGACCTCCGACAGTGGCCCCGCGACGATCACGTTTACGGCCAACGCCGTTGACTCCAACGGCGCGACGTCCACGACGATTTCTCAAACGGTAACAATCACCGCCGCGAACTCGGCGCCCACGATTGCATGGACCGCGACTCCGGGTTCCGTGGCGAGCGGGCAGAGCTACACGGTGAGTGCTCACGGGCACGACGCCGACGGCAACCTCACCCAAGTGAACATCTGGAAGAACGGCGTCGGCTTCGCCTTCGCTGGCGGCGGCAACGGCACCGATGGCGACTCCGGAAACTCCACGTCGGACAACGGACCGGCCACCATCACTTTCACCGCCAACGCCGTCGATTCCAACGGTGTGAGCTCGGGCACGATTTCACAAACAGTCTCCATCGGTGCGCCGCCGTCGGTGTCCGCCTCGATCAGCGTCAGTCCCACGACTGCGACAGCTCCGGGTTCAGTTACAGTGTCATGGTCGAGTGCCAACGCGACCGCGGTGTCAGTGGCCGGCACGGGCGTGGCGAGTTCCTCTGCCAGTGGCAGCCAGGCCGTCGGCGGGCTGCCGGCCGGTTCCCACACGTATACGATCACCGCGCAAGGCCCCGGTGGTCCCGTCACGCAGTCCGCCACGGTAACGGTCAACCCACCGGCCAACACGGCGCCCACCATCGCGTGGACTTCGACGCCCGGCACGGTCGCGAGTGGTCAGAGCTATACGATTTCCGCCCACGGCTATGACGCCGACGGCAATCTGACCGAGGTCAATATCTGGAGGAATGGTTCCGCCTATGCCTTCGCGGGTGGCGGCAATGGCACCGATGGCGACTCCGGTAACTCCAGTATGGATACGGGTCCGTTGACCGTCGTTTTCACGGCTGAAGCCGTGGATGCGAACGGCGCGCGCTCCAGTCTCATTTCGCAGACCGTCACGATCAACGCACCTGCGACCGTGTCGGCCTCGATCACGGCGAGCCCGGCCGCCGGAACCGCGCCGGGTGCAACGACAATCACCTGGTCCAGCGTCAACGCCACGGCGGTCTCGGTTTCGGGCAACGGTCTCACCAGTTCGGCGGCGAGTGGCAGTCAGGCCGTGAGCGGCCTGCCGTCCGGCACGCATACCTACACCGTAACCGCGCAGGGTGCCGGCGGTCCGGCCACGCAAACGGCGACGTTCACCGTTGGTCCACCGGCCAACACGGCTCCGACCATTTCGTGGAATACCACTCCCGGCACGGTCGCAAGCGGCCAGAGTTATACCATTTCGGCCCACGGTCACGATGCGGACGGCAATCTCACGGAAGTGAACGTCTGGCGGAATGGCGTGCCCTTTGCGTTGGCCGGTGGCGGCAATGGCACGGACGGCGACTCCGGCAACCCCAGCACGGACACCGGGCCGTTGACCGTCACCTACACGGCTGACGCCGTGGACTCCGACGGCGCACGCTCCGGCACGATTTCCCAGACGGTGACGATCAGTGCACCGGCGGCGGTTGCGGCTTCGATCAGCGCAACCCCGACGGCTTCGACCGCGCCGGGGTCCGCCACCATCACGTGGTCCAGCGTCAATGCCACGGCGGTTTCGGTCAGTGGCAACGGCCTCGCCAGCTCCGCCGCGAACGGCAGCCAAGCGGTGTCCGGTCTTCCGGCCGGCGTTCATAGCTACACGATCACCGCCCAAGGTCCCGGCGGACCGGTGACGCAATCGGCGACGATCACGGTGACCGCTGCGGCCTCCGTCAGCGCTTCGATTAGCGCCAGTCCCAGCAGTGCCGCGGCACCCGCTGCGGCCACGATCACCTGGTCGAGTGCGAATGCCACGGCGGTCGCGGTGTCCGGGCCGGGACTCAGCAGTGCAGCCACGGCTGGAAGCCAGTCTGTCAGCGGACTCTCGGCGGGCGTCCACAGTTTCACCATCACCGCCCAAGGACCGAATGGCCCCGCGAGCGACACGGCCACAGTGACGGTCTCTGCCGCACCCAATTCCGCTCCAACGATCGCTTGGATTTCCACGCCGGGGACGGTGGCGAGCGGACAGAGCTACACCGTCTCGGCGCACGGCCACGATCAGGACGGCAACCTAACCAACGTGAATGTCTGGCGGAACGGCGTGCCGTATGCGTTCGCAGGTGGCGGAAACGGCACAGACAACGACTCCGGCAACTCCAGCACCGACTCGGGGCCTTTGACCGTCGTCTACACGGCCGAGGCGATGGATGGCGCCGGACTTCGGTCGGCGACGATTTCCCAGACGGTAACGGTGACGGCACCGCCGGCCGTTTCCGGTTCAATCAGCGCGAGTCCCACCACCACGACGGCGCCGGGATCGGCGACCCTCACGTGGAGCACGGCGAATGCGACCTCAGTAAGCGTGGCAGGCAGCGGCCTGAGCAGCACGGCCAACAGCGGAAGCCAGACTGTGAGCGGTCTCGCGGCGGGTTCTCACACCTACACGCTCACGGCCCAGGGACCTGGCGGTCCCGTGACGCGGACCGCAACGGTCACGGTAACCGGCGGAGCGACTGTCTCGGGCTCCATCAGTGTGTCGCCGGGGAGCATGGCTTGGGGCGGCACGGCCGCGGTGACGTGGACCACGGCCAATGCGACGTCCGTCCGCGTCGCCGGCTACGGCATCACTGGCACGCCGTATGAAAATTCGGCGAGCTTAACCGTAAACGTGGGCGGGCTGAATCCCGGCCAGACCACTTGGACTCTCATTGCCGATGGTCCGGGCGGGCCGATCACTCGCCTTGCTACGATCAACGTGACGACGAGCGACGGTCTCTATGGCTCTCTCACGGCAAGCCCGACCGTCATCTACTCCAATCAATCGGCGACCCTGAGTTGGACCACGACGGGCGCGGGCTTTCGCTGGGTTCACGGCTATCAGCCGGGATTGAACGGTGTGAACGTGTATCCCGCGCCCGTGACTGGCTCGTCAACGGTGTCAGGTCTGCCGCCCGGCAACTACCGCTTTGTGATCGAATATGGTCCCGGCTCTTCGACGACTCGTATGTCGTTCGCGGACCTGACTGTGCTGGGCGTGAATCGCACCGTGGTGACGTCGACGGCACCGGTCGGAGCCGGATCCGTCACCGGAGGGGGCGTCTATATGGAGGGGACATCCGCGACTTTGGTCGCTGTCCCGGACGCCACGCACGTTTTTGCAGGGTGGACTGGCGACCTTAACAGCGTCGCCAATCCGATTGTCTTCACCGTCGGAGCGCAGAACTACAACGTCGTCGCAAACTTTGCGCTCCGGACCTTTGCCGTCACCGCGGCGGCATCTCCGGTCGGTGCCGGGACGATCACCGGCAGCGGAAGCTATCCCATCGGAACCGTCGCCACCCTGACCGCGACGCCGGACGCGACGCACACGTTCACGGGTTGGAGCGGAGACCTTTCGAGTGCAGCCAATCCGCTGTCGTTCGCGGTTTCGAGCGCCACGAACTTGATCGCGAATTTCGCGCCGACCAGCTTCGTGCTGACGACGTCCGCCGGCAGCGGCGGCAGCGTTACCCCTGGCGGCACCTACGCGGCCGGCACAGTCGTCACCGTGGCCGCCACACCGGATGCCTTTCACCGTTTCAGCGGCTGGACGGGCGACGCGAGCGGCCTGGCGACTTCCATCGCCGTCACGCTGGACCGGGCGAAGCTGGTGCAGGCCAACTTTGCCGCGAAGGCGCCCCAGACGATCACTTTCGCACCACCGGGCGATTACGGACTGGCTGCTCCCCCGTTCGCGCTGGTGGCGAATGCAACCTCCGGTTTGCC
Source organism: Opitutia bacterium (assembly GCA_947474935.1). GTDB lineage: Bacteria > Verrucomicrobiota > Verrucomicrobiia > Opitutales > Opitutaceae > ER46. The sequence continues at coordinate 108,235 of CANJKL010000017.1, read as the reverse complement.
GGTCAGTTTTTCCCTCCTCAGCGGTCCCGCCATTTTGGTCGGCAACTCCGTTCAGGTCACGGGTGCCGGCCCCGTCACGATTCAAGCGAACCAGCCGGGCGACGCCTTCTTCCTCCCCGCCACGCCCGTCAACCAGAGCTTCAACGTGATTGCCGCGGCCACGCTCAAGTATCGCGGCCAGTCACGCACGCTCCTGCGCGATGCCACCACGCGCGAGGCTCCTCCTTTCGTCCTCGAGAAACCCTGACCGATCCCATCCATGAAAATCCTCTTCTGCTTCGCTCTCTTGTTCGCATTCGCGGTGGCGGCCGAGCCGCAGTCCCTCGACCTGCCCGTCGGTCCGCTCCGGTTCGAGAAGACCCCCTTGCCCTCCGCGCTGAGAGCGCTGGCTCGCACGGGCAAGACCACGATCCATACCGAACCCGGCATTGCCGCTGAGGTCACCGTCGACTTTTCCGGCGGGACGGTGCGCGGCGCGCTGACCGCTCTCGTGGAGCCGGTCGGGCTCTATTTCGAAGAGACGCCGTCGGGCATCTTCGTGCGGCAGCGGAAGACGGTGCTCTACGCGATCGACTATCCACAGCTCACGCGCAGCGGTTCCGGCAGTGCGTCGATCACGCTCGGCGGCGCTCCGGGCGGCAGCAGTGGAGGCTTCAACGGCGCCACCGCTCTCGCACCGCACCAAACGCTCGCGAGCGGCAACACCGCATCCGACGCGACCCAGGTTTCCATCTCGCAGGAGAATCAGAATACATTCTGGACGACTCTGGAAGCTGAGCTGCGCAGCATGGTGAAAGACGGCGACAGTCTCGTGCTGAATCGCTTCAGCGGCGTGGCGCAAATCACGGCACCGGTAAGGCGGCACGAATCTATTCGGGCGTTTATCGAGCTGGTGAATCGGCGCATCACGCAGCAAGTCGAGATCGAAGCACGCCTCGTCGAGGTGACCTTGCGCGACGAGCAGAAGCTCGGCGTCGACTGGGATCAGGCGGCAACCTCACTCGAAGGCGTGCGCGTGGTGGCGCGTGCTCCGCTCGATGTAGCCGGAGTCGGTGGCACCGTGCTGGGCAGCAATACCTTTGCCGCGACGTTGGGATTCGGACGCGCCTCCGCGGTCATCCAGGCGCTCAAGCAGCAAGGCGAGGTGAAGACCGTCGCACAGCCGCGTCTACGCGCACTCAACAATCAGACGGCCTTCATCAAGGTCGGCGAAGACCGCCCGTTTTTCAGACTGCAACAGACGACCACGCTCCAGCAGCCCGGAGCGACGACGGCTTTCAATCAAACGCAGGAGAATTTCTCGGTCTCGACGATCACCATCGGGACGATCCTCGCCGTCACCCCGCAGATCGACGGCGACAAAATGATCACGCTCGACGTGCTGCCGGCCATCACGCGGTTGCAGGCCATCGTCACGAGTCCGGATGGACGACAGACCGCACCGGTCACCGAAGTGAAACAGGCCTCGACCATCGTGCGGCTGCGTGACGGTGAAACCGCGATTATCGGCGGCCTCATCTCGGAGGAGATGGGTGAAAGCGAACGCCGTGTCCCGGTGCTCGGAAAAATTCCGGTCGTCGGCGCGGCTTTCCGCAGCCGCGCCAATCTGCGCGCCCGGACCGAACTCGTGATCTTCCTCACGCCCCGGCTCGTCCGCTGACCATGCTCGATTTTCTTCAGACTCTACGCGGCCGAAATCCTACGGCGACCGCCGCGGCCGAACCCGGCGGCGACCCGACGCGCACCTTTGACGCGATCCTGCGCGCGGCGGCGGGCGAAGGCGCGAGCGACATTCACTTCGAGCCCAAGGAGGACGCGCTGCTCGTGCGCTTCCGGCTCGACGGAGAAATGCGCGACCACACGCGGCTGCCGTTCGCGCAGCGCGATGCGTTTCTCGCGCGAGGGAAGATTTTCGGCGGAATGGACATCACCGAAAAGCGGTTGCCACAGGACGGTCGTGCCGTGCTCCGCGACGGAGGAAAGCGGTTTCATCTGCGCTTGAGCACGCTGCCCACCGTGCATGGCGAAAGCCTGGTGATCCGGCTCCTCGATCAATCGATGCCGGCGCAGGCGTTCGGCCAGCTCGGCTTCCTGCCGGACCAGGCCGGCGCGCTCGACCGCGCACTGCACGGTCCCGCCGGATTGATCTATCTCACCGGGCCGACCGGCTCGGGAAAAACGACCACGCTCCATTCGGCGCTCCACGCGCTCGATCATCACGGACGGGTGATTCACACCCTGGAAGACCCGGTGGAATACGAGTTCAGCGCCATCCGGCAGACCGAGATTCGCGAGAAGATCGGGCTCACCTTCGCCACCGCCCTCCGGGCGTTGTTGCGGCAAAATCCCGACGTGCTGCTCGTGGGCGAGACGCGAGACGCGGAGACCGCACAGCTCGCGATTCGCGCGGCGCTCACCGGCCACTTGGTCCTCTCGACGCTGCATACGAACGATGCGCTGGCGGCGATCCCGCGATTGCGCGACCTCGGCGTGGAGCCGTTTCTGCTGGCGGCGGCCCTGCGCCTTGTCGCCGCGCAGCGGCTCGTGCGGCGGCTGTGCCCCGAGTGCAAGGCCCTGCATCCCGAATCAACCCGGATCGCCGCGCACTATCTTTTGCCCGAGACGAAATTGTTCCGCGCGGTGGGCTGCGCGGCGTGCCGCGGGCGCGGTTATCGCGGCCGGCTCGCCATTCACGAGGTGATCCCGGCGGAAAAATTCCTGCCGCTCATCGCCGCGAACGCCCCGCTCACCGAGCTGATCGCGCTGCGCGATCGCGCGGCGCACACGACCCTCTGGCAGCGCGGACTCGCCGCCGCGGCTGCGGGCGAGACGACGGTCGAGGAGGTCGCCCGCGTGCTCTGATTTTTGTTGGAGAAACCAAACCAGAAAAACATGAAGAAAAACCAAACATCATCCGTCAGCTCGCAGGGTTACTCCCTGCTCGAACTCGTCCTGGTGCTCGCGATTGTCAGCGTGCTCGTCGGCCTGCTTTTGCCAAAGGGCTTCGACGCGCTCCGCAATGCGCGCATCCAGCAGGTCGAGAAAACCGTCGATACCCTGAAGACCGCGCTGACCGACTATCTGTCGATGGCCGGTGGCAACGGGAGCCTCCCTCGCACCGAAGGCACCGGCATTCCCACTTCGGGCGCGGCCCTCACCGGCGCGACCGACGTGGCCAAGGGCAATGCCGCCCGGCTCGACAATGTTTTGCTCGCGACGGGCAAAATTGAAAAGCCGCTGGCGCTGCGGATGGGCACGCAGGCGTTCGCTTCAACCGGCACCGGCAATGAAGTGTCGTGGAATCAAGCGGCGCTCGGCTTCGTGATGACACCGGACGCGGCTCCGCAAAGAAACTGGTCCACTGTCACCCGCGTGGAGGCCCGCACGGCAAATCCGGCCCTCGCGCCTTCCGCCGCCCTTGGCGCCAACTTCCGGCTCGATGGGACCACGAACCTTAGCGCGAACTACGTGGTCGCTTATCTCGTCATCCCGGCGTGTCCCGCGAAGGACGCCTACGAACTGGCCGTCGCCATGAACGGAGCGCAGCTCGCGCCTGTGGAAGGTGCCGCGTCCGACAGCGGTGTCGTCGCCTATGCCGCCCCCACCAACGGAGTCACCGATGTCTATATTTACCTCACCGCGATCTGAGGCCTTCACGGTTCTGCTGTGGGGCGACCGCTGGTGGCTCGCGGAGCGAACGGAATCGATCCCGTTCGCGCACCGTGACCGGGCGGCGGGCGAATTGGTCGCGGCGCTGGCCGGCGACGGACCCCGCCGGCTGCGCCTGATTTACCAACCGGACGGTTTCACGAGTGTCGTGACTCCGTGTCCCAAAGCCGGACGCCGCATGCTAGCGCTTGCGCTGCAGGAGCAGTTTCCCGGCTTGGCCACCGGCGAAATCGCGTGGAGTCACGATCCCATCCTGCCCTTGGACGGGAGTTTCACGACGGTGCTCCACTATGAATCGGCGCCGTGGCTGTTCGCTTTGCTCGAACAACTCGCTTCCGCGGGAATCGACGTGGAGGAGGTATGGCCGCTGCCGACCTGGTTGCAGGCACTACCCGACGAGTGGAGCGACACGGGAGCATCGACGGTGCTGGCTATCGCCGGAGATCGGGCGTGCGCCTACCATCATCCGGCATCGGGTGCCCGGCAGGTGCTCGCGTGGCCGACCAACGGACCCACCACGCCCGGGCTTTGGCTGGGCAATCTCCTCGACCGAGACCCCACCGAACCCGTTCTGGTCGTGACGGACGCGGCGAGCTCGGACGCCGCACGGTCACAGGGTCCGGAGCGCCCGGGATTGCGGCACTTGACCCTGTCCGAGGCGCTCGCGCATTCCGGCACGATTCCGCCACGGCACACGGCGCGTTTGCTCCCGGAAGAACCGATGGTGACGGCGTCCCGCGCCGTGCTCGTCGCCAGTCTCGCCCTTCTGCTCGCGACGGGCGGATTGGCCGGACCGTGGGCGTTGGCGCACATGAGCGCCCGCCAAGCGGCCCTCGTCCAGACCGAGCGCGAACGCGCCCTGTCCGCCGAAGTTGCGCACTTGCGCGCGAACGCGGCGGAAATTGCTGCGTTGCGCGAGGAGGCGGCGGGGCGCACCGCGCCCTATGCCGGCGAGCTGCTGCGCCGGTTGGCCAAAACCGTTCCGCCTGAAGCCACGTTGGCAACGTTGCGGGCCGACGCCGGTTCGTTCTCGGCCAAAGGCTTCCTTGCGCCGCAGGCGTCCGGCGGGGTGCTCGACCGCTGGCAGCAGGCGCTGGCACGGGACCGCGAGGGATCGCAAGTGCAGGTCCAAAGTCTGCCGCAACGCGACAGCGCGTTTTATCTGCGGGGCCAAGGAAAAATATGAGCCGTCACCGCCACGTTCCATGGCCCGGCTGGGCGTTGCTCGCGACCTGTGCCGTCGCATGCCTCGCCTGCTGGGTGGCGGTTCGCCGGTTTCCGGCGCCGCAGGCGGACGCGGCCACGTTCGCGGCCCTTACGGCGGAACGCGACCGACTTCGTCCGAACACGGACGCGGTGCGAGATGAACTGCGCCAGCAGACGCAAATCGCCGCCAGTCCCGAGTGGACCGACAGCCGGATCGTCGGGTTGCAACGGCAGCTCGGGCCGATGTGGACGTGGACGGTCGAGCCGCGCACGGCCGGGACTGACCGCCGCGCCACTGTGCGCGCGGTGGCGTTGGAGTTGCCCCGCTGGCCCGCGTATCTGGCGGCCGTCGAACTGATCGAACGACAGCCGGGTGTCGTCGTCGAACGCATCGACCTCGCGGCCGAAGGCACGGGCGCGGCCCGCACATTCGTGCGGGTCGTCTTCACGCTGCGCTTCCTCCGGCCGGGGGCGCGCACCCCAGGAAACAAGGAGCGGGCCGCTGCGCTGTCCGCCCGCTCCCTGTTTCGGGGGCCACGACGGCGACCCGGCGGCGAAAGGTCGCGCGTTTCCTTCTCCGCTCCGTCCGCCGTCCGCCTGCGGCTCCCGCGCGGGCTCCGCTCCGGCGGAAACGCGCGACCCTTCTTGCGCGGGCCGCTCACGGCCTGACTCAACGTCAGTCAACCCATCCAACCATGGTCACCATCAACGTCACCCTCCCAACGACAGTTTACGCGGCGTATTCCGATGCCGCCGTCGAGTTGAACAAACGGTTCGGCAATCTGAAGCCGCCACTCCAGCCGCACACCCTCATCGCGTTCGCGCTGGCGCGCAACGACTGCGCCGACGTGTGCGCGCAGTTCGACTTCGCGCTCCGTCTCGCGAGCGCCGAGGCGAAGCTGCTGCCGAATCCGGTGTTGAAATAATTTTGGGCGGGCTTCTCCGCTCCGTGTTCATGCCCGGCCGCACGCGACCAGTGCCGGGCAACTTCATCCATCCGCCACCATGGCACTCAAAAACAAAGAAACCGAGGGCGCAGAACTGCCCAAACCACCCACTGAAACGCCGGGCACCAAACCGGAAACCAACGGCGCGCGGCCGCGTCGCAGCAACGAGGAGGTCGAACGACGCCTCAATCCCTACATCGACGCCAACCAGGAAGCGTTCGCGCGCTACACCAACCTCGTAAAAGATGATCCCGTGCACGCGGTGCGCACGCTCATGTTGAAAGACATGAATACCCACGAGGCTGAGATGCGCTTTGTCGCAAAACAAATGCCGGCGGCCAAGGAATGGTATGACAAGCAGACGGTGGAGGTGAAAAAGGCCATCGATAAGCGGATCGCCGAGGTTCACCCCTACAACCGCGATCAGGCATTCGTGCTGGCGGTCGTCAAAGAGCGCAATTGGCAGAACCGGCTGCCCCTCGCGCAGACCCCGCGGCCTGCGATGGCCGGCGCGAGGCCGTGAGCGTCCATCCCTCCACGCGCCGTCAGCTCTACGATCATCTCGGGCAGGCGGAGTTCTCGCTGAAGGTCGCCAAGAACTTCGAGTGTCTGGCGGGAACGCCCGCGAGCGCCGCCGTAGAGGCGGCGCTCGCCGAGGTGACGCGGGCGCGGGAGTGGGTGCGCACCAGGCTCGCCGTCAGTCATGCCGCCGGGCCTTCGCCCAAACCGATGAGGGAGGGATTGCCGCTCACCCGCAGGGAGCGGCTCTCCTTCCGTCATCTCAACTTTCCCTAGAAAATTTCGATCATGACCACATCGCTCACCATCCAACTCGACGACCGCGTGCGCCAACGCTACGCGCGCGCCTCGCGCCGGCTGCGCCAGGCCCTCGGCGGAGAAGCTCCGACCACCGAGCAGTTGATCGCCCATGAACTCTCCGATCGCGCGAGCCAATTGATCGTGGAGGACTTTTTTGAGACGCGGAAAAAACAGCGTCGGCGCTAATGGCGGACGCAATCGCATCGTCGCCGGGAGCACGCGAATCGGGCCGCCTCCGGCTGGAGGCGGCGCCGATGTGGCGCTCGCTGCTCTACCGCGAACCTTCGGTCGAGCGGGTCGCCACGCTCGATCGCTGGTTGCGCGCGAATCCGGGCGCGTGGGTCCGGTTGTATCACGGCACCGACGCCGCGCTGCCGGTAGCCCGCGAGGGTTTGAAGCCGACCGGCGAAGCGCGGCGCAATTCGCTGCAATCGCGGACGGGCTACGTGTCGTTCTCGATTTACCCCGGACACGCGGAGGTGTTCGCGCGGATGGCGTTTCCGCGGCGGGCGGTGACGATCTACGGCGTCGATTTACGGGTGGGCGAGTTGGTCGCCGACCGCGACCAGTTGCGAAACCAACGGACCTGGGCGAGACGGGAAGTGAAGGACACGCTCGCTCATAGTCTGGCATTCGGGCACGGCGCGCAGGTGAAGGGCGGCGTCGCAGCCGAGCGGTTGTTCATCGTGAAGCAGTGTCTATCCGCGGAGCAAATGTCGGCGGAGATGCTGCCACGTGTCGTGCCACGCGCGCCAGGGCCGGCGGCGGGGATGCGGTTGTAGGGACTGACGGGACAAGTGATGTTCGAGTGGATTGATCCCGACGAGGCCAGGCGGCGTGATCCGCCACCGGGGAGATTTGGGCAACTTCTTGCGCGCGTTTTCCCATGGTCGCATGGCCGTCAAGGCGGTGCGCGCTCCGCCGCACCACCTTCCCGCCGCGCTGCGCTGCGCTCCGCCGGCGTGACTGGCCATGCCCTCACGGGCCAACGCGCGGGCAGCGACCCGACAACCGGACAGGGTGTCCGGCCGGGAAGCGCACCTGCGCCTTGGCACTATGAAACAAGGCATGTTGGATCTGGGCGGAGAAACGGCAGCGACGTTTACGATGGCGTGTGGCGAACAGCCGCAGCGGCGGATGGAGGACTTCGGGGCCAATGCCCTCAGCGATACGGAACTCGTGGCGATGCTGCTGCAGGGCAGCGGCACGGCGGCGGAATGGGCGGTCGAGACGGCGTCACGGCTGCTCGCCGAGGCGGGATCAATCCGGGGGTTGGCCGCATGGGCGGCGACGGACTATCGGCGAATCAAGGGCATCGGGCGGATGAAGGGTGCGCAGTTGACGGCCATGGCCGAGATCGCGCGACGGATGATGACGGGCGGCGAGATGCGACCGTTGTTGAATCGAGCGGAGCAGATTGCGGCGTATTTCGCGCCGGTGGTGAGCGGGCTGGCGGTGGAGAAATTCTGGGTGCTGTGCCTCGACCGGAAGAACCGGCTCTTGAAGCGGGTGGAAATCACCTCGGGCACGGCAACGGCGACCTTGGCGCACCCGCGGGAGGTCTTCCGGGCGGCGATCAGGGAATCGGCTTCGGCGGTGGCGTGCGTGCACAACCATCCCAGCGGCGACCCGGCGCCGAGCGCGGCGGATAATCACGTGACCCGCCAACTCCGGGAAGCAGCAAAGACAGTCGATATTGAACTCCTGGATCACGTCGTCGTCGGACGGCCCGAGGCCGACCCCTTGGGCCGCGGATATTTTTCCTTCAGGGAGGCGGGCCTCCTCTGAGCCTGAGTGCGAGGCCGCCTCTCATTTTGATTGTCAGCGTATAAAAACTAGGCAGTTTTTTTGACAAGGAACGATGCTTGGAATCACACAAAGTATTGATGGCAAGATCATCCGGTCGATTAAGGCCCGGAAGGGTGCTTTGGCGTTTTCAGCAAAGGACTTTGGGCATTTGGGCAGCCGACCGGCCATCGGTCAAGGATTGGCCCGGCTGGTCAAACAGGGACGACTGCGACGGGTCAGGCAGGGAATCTATGATCTGCCGAGGACGCATCCGTTGCTGGGGCAGACGGCCCCGGACCCGATGGCGGTGATCCGGGCGTTGATGGACGGGAGCGGCGCGCAATGGCAGGCTTCCGGTGCCTATGCGGCCAACCTGCTGGGGCTGTCAGATCAGGTGCCGGCGAAGATTGTCATCTTGACGGACGGTGTGCCGCGGCGGGTGCCGTTAGGGAAACTCACGCTGGTGTTTCGCCGCGCCGCGCCGCGGAATTTATTGGGTGCGGGTAAGCCCGCTGGCTTGGTCATTCAGGCGATCCGATATTTGAGGAAAGACGGGCTGTCGCCCGCGATGATTGACCGCCTGCGAAAGCAGCTCGATGCGGACACCAAGGCCGATTTGCGGACCTTAGGGTCGGACGTGGCCGCATGGATGCAGCCGGTCGTCCGGCAGATTGCGGAGACCTGAACCGATGGACAAAATCATCGCACTGACGGCGGCGCAACGCGCGGAGGTCTTTCAGGCTGCGGCCCAGCAGTCGGGCATGAGCGCGGTGATTCTCGAAAAGGATTTCTGGGTGTGCTGGACGCTGCGGCGCCTGTTCGCGCTGCCGGACGTGGGCGACCATCTGATTTTCAAGGGCGGCACGTCGCTGTCGAAAGTCTGGAAAGCCATCTCACGCTTCTCCGAAGATATTGACGTGTCCTTGAGCCGGGAATGGCTCGGGTTCACGGGCGAGCACGACCCGGAAAATGTCGGCAGCCGGAAGCAGCAGCGGAAGCGGCTGGATGATTTGAGCGCGGCGTGTGCGGAGAAAATCCGCGCGGTCTTGCTGCCGGCGTTACGTCAAGATGTGCGCGCTCGTTTGGGCAATACCGGGTGGCAGGTCGAACTGGATGCGGAGGACCCGCAGACCGTGCTCTTCAATTATCCGAGCGCGGTCGCACCGGCGGTCGCGAATGCCTATGTCCGGCGCGAGGTGCGGATCGAATGCGGCGCGCGGTCCGATGCGTGGCCGGCGGAGCACAAGATCGTCAGGCCGTATGTGGCCGAAGCATTGGCGGGTGTTGTCGCCGACGCTGAGGTTGCGGTGAAGGTCCTGGCGATTGAGCGGACGTATTGGGAGAAGGCTACGATTCTGCATGCCGAGGCACATCGGGAGGAAACGAAGGCCACGCCGCAGAGATTTTCTCGGCACTACGCCGACTTGGCGGCGCTGGCGGACCATACGGAGGCGAAGGCCGCGGTGAATCGGAGCGATTTGCGGGAGCGGGTGGTCGCACACAAACAGGTGTTTTTCGCGTCGACGTGGGCGAGCTACGAAACGGCGGTGCCGGGCAGTTTCCGGCTCGTGCCGGGCGAGGCGCGGCTGGCAGCGCTTGCACAGGATTACCGCGACATGCGGGAAATGTTTTTCGGCGAGCCGTTGCCGTGGGAGGAAATCGTGGCGCGGTTGCGAAAGTTGGAGACGAGTATCAACGAGCGCCGCTAAAAACGACCGTGCCTCCGACGCAGCGGCAACTAAGCATGGTGCGCGACGCGCGAAAGTCGCTCTTATGTGAAAGCTGGCACGTCGATAGCGGCCGGTGGCAACTGAAGTTCGAGTGCCCCGTTGCAGACAGGGCAGCGAAAGCGTCTCTGCCCTTGAGCGAGGTGAACATTGTAGGATGTCCTTTGCGCTTGCGGAGCGCGTGCGTCAGAAATTCTGCGCAGAGGCGAGTGTTGCTTCGACCATCAACGCGTGCGTGGCCGGGACTCCCATGCCTACTCTGCTTGTCCAGGCCGGGCTGGGTTTCAATAAAGCGGAGCGCGAGCGCATCGCCGCAGGCGCAACTGACATTCAGCCCACGCTTCGTGTGATGAAAGCGTTTCCGAACCAAGCGGCACGCGATGCTGGCCTGCATATCCCTTGGAATATGCGCGTGCCCCAACTTTCGGTGATCGCACGGGTGCATGCGGAGGACATCGACACGATTCTCAACCGCGGGACGGCGGAAGAAAATCTGTGCAGTTGGACCACCTCGGGAGGCGATGCTTTACCAGAGGTCGGCGTAATTGTGGAAGCGCGGAAGATGGGTGACCATGTGCATGCACTGGTCACCGTGGAATAGTCGTTCGACGCGGTCCGCACCCTAGTTCTGTTGGAGAGCCCCGGCGACTGACCCGGGAGGTTGTTTAGCTTTCAATCGCGTCACCTGGCAGTTTTCGCGCGCTATACGGTTGGGGTTCAATTGCCCTCGCCGCCGGTTCGGCGGCGCTTCGTTGGTGGATACGAGGGGAATCGTCGACCGCTGGTCGGCCTGCCACGTTCGAACCACCGAAGTCACATCGCAACATGCTCGGTGGCGAAACGAATTTCCGTCGCTGGCTCGGAGGCGATTCACCTGCCCGCCGCTCCATTGTGACTTCGGCCGTCAAGGTCGTGCTCCTGCGTCGCCTCCACCTTGACCGCCGAGTCGGAGGGCGGCTGTTCTGGGCAGGTGGAACTCTGGCGTGTTCCCCGAGGAGGCGGAAAAGAAATCACCCGGATCACGAAAGAACAATATTCCACCAGGCCTTGCGGCCTCGTGCCCGTATTCGCCTCGCGGCTTTGGACGTTGCGGCGTATGGGTGCCAGCCCGTTGGACTAGGGTGCGGCGGTGTGGTCCGGGTGAAAGGGATTACAGCGACTCCAGCACGGCGAGTTCCTGCAGTTCTTCGAGGAGTTCGGGATGGCGCTGGAGGAGAAACCGTTTGACCTTGGCGTTATCGAGCAGCCGGCGGGTGTAGCGCTGGGCGGCGCCGAGGTGCAGGGTGTCCTGACCGAACCGATCCTGCACCGCGCGGAAGTCGCTCTCGAGTTTCTCCATCTCGCGCTCCATCCGGGCGATTTCCTGCGGCGTCATGCCCTTCACTTTTTTGGGCTCGTCGGGTTTGACGAGCTGCGCGGGCGCGGTGCCGACGAGCAGCGCGCGGACGTAGGCGTAGGTGAAGTTGTGACCACTCACCATGAGCTGGGCCATTTCGATTTGGCGGAGCGATTTCACCTGCTTGAGCAGGCGGAGCGCGCGCTCGGTGATCGGCTTGTCCTTGAGGATCTGCACGGCCTCGGCGTGCAGGCCTTCGAGTAGGTTCTTGCCGAGGATGATTTTCTGGACGTCGAGATCGAGCGCCTGTGCGACTTGCGTTTCGGTGGCGCCGCCGTCCAGCGCCTTCATGATCATCCTGTGCTCCTGGATGACGGAGAGGCCGCTGACCTTGTCGTTGTAGGTGAACGCGTCGTCATCGAGGGAGAGCAGGCAGGAGGCGCGCTCCTGGCCGAGTTCGCGGAGCGCCTTGAGCCGGAGGTGGCCGTCGAGGAGCAGGAAGGTGCCCTTGGCGCCTCGGTTGGGGTAGACCACGAGCGGTTCGACGAGGCCGATGGCCTTGATGGAGGCGAGCACCGTCCGGTATTTGCCGAAGTGCTGGTCGGAGGGCTTGATCTGCCGGATGGGCAAAATCGCATCGAGCGGGAGATCGAGGCCGCGGCGCTCGAAGCCGAGGCGGACCGGAGGCGGGTTGCTCATGGGTTTTGGCGGATGCGCTCGACCAAGAATTTTGGCAGGGTGTCGAGCCCTTCGGCGCGCAGGAGCGTCGTGAAGTTTTCGTCGGCGATGAGCGCGCGAAATGCGGCGGTGATCGAGAGCAGGCGGGTGTCGCAGACGTGGGCTTTGCGGACCATGAGCCGTTGGCGCTGGGTCTCCTGCTTGTAGGCGAGGATCAGGCCGTCGGCAGTGGTGCGGCGGCGGGCGCGCTGCCGGCTCTCGTTCGTGTAATCCTTGCCGAAACTTTTGCGCTGCTCCACGAGGCGGCGGAAGGTCGAGAGCGTCGCCTGTTTTAAGGCCTTCCGTTCGTAGGCTTCGATGAGCAGCCGCTGCGCGCCTTCGTCGTCCACGCCGGCGATCTCGACGGCAAGGGTGATTGGCAGGCGGCCGAGGAGCACGGCGTCGAGCACGCGTTCCTCGCCTTGGGCGAGCAGTTTCAGGATGCCGTCGAGGTAGCTTTCGGAAAAGCCGGTCTTGCGGGCGATCTCGGCGACGGTGTTGCCCTGGCCGTGCATCCACTGGATGAGCTTGATCTGATCGAGTGCGCGGACGCGGCGCCGGGCGATATTTTCCACGAGACTGGCGACGAGGCCGTCGGTCTTCGAGAGGCGGCGGACGAAGGCGGGGATTTCAGTCTGGCCGAGCGCGATGAACGCTTCGAGGCGGCCCTGCCCGCAAACGAGATCGTAAGTAGGCTGGCCGTCGGCGCCGGGCTTCGCGGCGGTGACGGTGATCGGGCGCTTGAGTCCCTGCTCGGAAATACTGCGGACGATTTGCTCGAATTTGCGGCGCTCGCGCACGCGCGGGTTGGCGATGCGGATCGACCGCACCGGAATCAGCAGGGTGTCGTGATCGTCGGGCGCGGTCATGCGACCTCCTCAAGGGGGACGCGCTCGGCCAGCGCGTAGAAAAAGTCGAGGTCGTCGAACCGGTAGGTATCGAGGAGAACGTTGTTGCACTCCGCGAGGCGGAGCCGGAGCGAGAGTTGATCGAGCGCGGGAAAAAGATAGTAGTCTTTGATCGCTTGGTTGGTCTCGTCCATCCGTGCGGCGATGGTGATGTCGGGGCGGTGCGATTCCTCGAAGCGGACGAGCCAGCGGGGGGCGCCGGCGGGCGTGCGCAGGCAGCGGGAGAGCACGAGCGAGACGACGAGTTCACGGTCGAGCACGAGCAGTTCCGTGGCGGGGTCGCGTTCGACGTGGACGCCGAGATGGGCGAGGCGCGAAACGACTTCCTGCACGATCGCGGGATGCTTTTGCCGGAGAAACCGGTTGGTTTCGATGAAGCTGAAATCGGTGTCCGGCGTGTAGCCGATGAGCTGGTAGGCGCGGACGAGGCTGCCGAAGCGGTGGCGGAAGGCGGCGCTGGAGGGCAGGTTTTCGTTTTCATCGATCAGGAGGCCCGAGAGTCGGCCGTGCTGCGCGAGGATTTGCCGGAGGCGGTCGAGCATTTCGTCGTCGGTGAACCGCTTGGCGCGGGCGAGGATGATTTCCTGCACGCGGAGAAAATCCTCGGCCGACACGACTGCGGGGAAGGCGTCCTTCACCCTAATCCACATCTCGGGCGGGTTCTGGACGTGTTTGCGTTTCAGTTTGAAGGAGGTGCGGTGATAGACGTTGTGCCCGGCGTATTTCTCGTTGGTGAGCAGTTGGTGGACGGTGCCGCGCGTCCACGGGCGGCCGAGGTCGGTGAGGATTGCGCGGGCATTGAGGCGCGCGGCGATTTCGCGCTCGGCGAGGCTGTCGGCGAGGAAGAGGCGATAGACCCAGCGGACGGCAGCGACTTCCTCGTCCGGGCCGAGGGCGAGGACGACGCGGTCGGTCTGCAGGCTCTTGTGCTCGCCCAGGGCGAGGAGGCCCTTCGGCTGGCCGGACTGATCGATGAGTTTCCGGCGGAGGCCGAAGCCCGCCGCGCCGCCCTGCTTGAAACCGAGCTGGATCAACCGGCACGCCCCTTGAAAAACCTTGGTCGATAGTTCCCGGCTGTATTCGCCGGCCATCGAACGTTTGACGCTCTTGATGATGTTCGACGTCGGCGATCCGTCGTTCTCGAATTGCTCCGCGCAATAATGCACGGTGATGCCGGCGCGCTTGCAGATGTATTCATAGTAGCCGCTCTCGTCGGCGTCTTGAAAGCGGCCCCAGCGGCTGACATCGTAGGCGACGATGCACTTGAAATCGGCGGTGCCGCGTTCGACTTCCTCGATCATCTTGCGCAGGCTGTCCCGGCCGCGGACGTTCAGCCCGCTTTTGCCGGCGTCTTCGAAGACGCGCATGATCGTCATGTTCCGGCGCGCGGCGTATTCCTTGATCCGGTCGAGTTGGTTTTCCGTGGAATACTGCTGGTGCTCGGTGGACATGCGGACGTAGGCCGCGGCCGGGGTGGTCGCGGTGTCGTGGGGCTGGAGCGGGAGTTGGGGCTGCCCGCTCATCGTTTAGCAGAACGGGAACGCGTGAGGCGGACTCCCGTTCCGCCGGGATTGGCTACTTTTTCTGGGGCGGGCGCAGCTCGGCGAGAAGGGCATGGCCGGCGAACATGATTTCGCGCAGGTCGGCGGCGATGGCGTTTTGTAACGCAGTGCCCCGCACCCACGCGATCAGGCCAACCAGCGCAATGACTTGCGGAGACCAGGCGTCTTGTAACGCAGGGCAGGCGTCTTGTAACGCAAAGGGCGCGAGCAACGATTTCAGGTCGGCGGGTTCGGTCGCGGGGCCGTGGCCCTTGGCGGCGCGGCGGCGCCAGTAGCCGGGGTTGGCCGCACGCCACTCGCGGACCCGCCGGGCGGGTTCGTCGCCGGAGTGGTAGGCGGCGTTGCCGGTTTTCGCGAGCCAGCGGCGCTGGCTTTCACGGCGGCGGACTTTGCGGCACGCCGGCCGGACGCAGTATTTTTGGCGGCCGGCCGCGCGGTAGTCGGGGATGAACAGCGCGCCGCAGGCGGCGCAGTGGGGATTCGGAGCGGATTTTTTCAGGTGTGGTTTCACCCCTGCATGATGGCAAGGGAGCGCGGGCAAGTTGGCCTGCCCACGGCCGTTCCGGCCGGTGAACTCAGCCGCTCTTGTGCCCGCCGCCATCGCACCTTAATTCTTGCTTAATTTATGGTTTATTACAGGTTCAAGTCATGAGCGAAATCACCACCATCGGCGTCTTGGCTGACAAGCCGCTTGAAACCAAGCTGCGGCAGGCATTTCCGGGCTTCACCGTCGTCGGCGCGCGCTTCGCCGGCCAGGTGCGCGAGTGGATCGCGCAGGGTTCGGTCGGGATGCTGGCCACCCGTGTCCGGGGCGATGGCGCCACCGGGTCGCAGGACATCCGGCGGATGGCGCGCGAGGCAGTGGAGCGGCGGATGCCGGCGCTGTTCCTCGCCGCGTCGTCCGACGCCGCGTTCAAGGCCCTGGGCGCGATGATCGCCGCGCCCACGGTCGGCGTGGCGTATCGGGATGACGAAATGCGGCCGGTCATGAACTTATTGCGGCAACGGGCCGGCCAGACGGGAACGCCGCGCGTCCGGCCGGCTGGCCGAACTCCGGCGGCGGCGTCCGATCTCGACGATCATCCGCTGCTCGCGGATGCCACAGGATTCCTGCGCAATCCCGATTCGGGCCGGCTGGATGCCCGGCGGGTCGCGGAGTTTTACGGCGAACCGCTGAAAAAGTTCGCCGACCATCTGGGCGTCACGCCTCCGGCGGTGAGCCAGACGCCGGACTCCCCGAAATACCAAAGTCTGCTCGGTTATTTTGAGAAGGTCGCCCGGATTACGCCCTTGCTGGAAAACAAGACGAGCTTCGGCGGCTGGGTGCGGACCCCGAACCGCGACCTGAAGGGCGAGATGCCACTCGATCTGCTGTGGGGCGGGCCGGTGCGGGCGCAGCGTTTGGTTGATGCCGTGGAAGACGTGTTGGTCGGGCAGCCGGATTGATGCACGCCGGCTCGAAACTTGCCCGCGCGCTGGCGCGCATTGTGCCGACTTCCCATCGCGGCGACGTCGCCCGCCGGGTGACGCTGGCCGGTCTGCTTACTCCGGTGCGCGCGGGAGCGCCGGTGGCCGACCTGCGATTTCTTTACGCAGGCCGGCGGCGAAATCGCTTCTCGACCGCCGGCGGCCCCCGCAGTCTCTACATGGGCGAGGACGAGGACATCGGTTCGGCCGAGACCAAGCGCGTCGCTTTGCTGGGATCGTTTGCCAAGAAGCGCGCCGAGCCGGCGGCAGTTTTTTGGGCGCACGTGGATTTTCCGTCCGCCGTGCTGGACTTGACCGACGCGAGCGTGCTCACGGCCCTCGGCACGACGGACGCAGAGGTCCACGATCCGAATTGGCGTGAGCGGCCGGTGTCGCCCTCGGAGTTGCTCGGCGGGGCGACTTTTCGTGACGGCCGGTTTGCGGCGATCAAATACTGGAGCGTGCGCGCGCGGGCGGCAGGGCGCAGCGGGTTTTGCCTGTGTATTTTCAAGACTCGGGTGCAGGCGCCCTGCCGGGTTGAGTTCGTTTCGGCCGAGTTGGGATTGAGCGAGGTGTGGCCGTAAGGAGAAGCCAGCGAATCAAATGAGGCGAGGACTAGGAAGGCGCCGTCAGTGTGAGTCGATGAGGCGAATCATAGCCCTATTCGGGCGATGATGACTGCAATCGTTCGGCTCACCATTTTAACGCCCAAAGTTGCCGTAGAGTAGAATCTGCTCTAATGTGGCGGAATTGAGGCGAAAAGTTCGTGGAGTCGAACACGCCGGGCAGCCAGTGTGATCGCCGTTGACAAATTTGCGAAGTCGCCCTGCCCACTTCGGACGCAACGACTTGCGATCCTGCAGGCTCGTTGATTACGGCAGGTTGGCAGCCTTTACGGTTACGCTGGTTGCAGACGACGGCGGCGAGGGACGAAGCGGATTTCAACGCGACGTTCCACGGCGGCGGCGATGCGATTGAGCATGGCCAGCGAATGTCCTTCGTAGTCGGCATCCTCGAGCCGCGAAATTACGGACTGGGTGGTGCCGATGCGTTTGGCCAACTCCGCTTGCGAGAGGCCGGCGCGCTGTCGCAACTCGTAGATACTTTGGGCAACTTCGCGGTTGGCGACTTCCTCCTCAAAGGCCTGTTGGCGTTTGGGGTCATGGCCGGCGATATCCGCCAGAATCTTGGTGGCGTCGGTGGTGGTCTTCTTAGGCATCGTTGATTTCTCCTTTGAACGTGTGAGCGGATGGATTGGCTGTGAACGCCGCTTTGCGGGCTATGGCGTGGTTGATGGCAGCGGCGGGCACCGCAGCTTCCTTGGTGAGGCCGTGGGCGACGACCGAAACAGTCCGGCCGTGAAAGAAGTAAAGCAGCCGGTAGTTGACCGACCCCGACCGAATTCGCAGCTCATAGATATCGTCCCGCAGGTAGTCGGCCTCCGGTCGTCGAAGTTCGTGACCAAGGAGCGCCAAGCGAGCGATGGCCGCGCGGCATTTGTCGTAGGCTTTGGGATTGGTCGCATTGATTTCTTTCAGCCAATCAAGGACCGGGGAGTCCCCCGGCTGCGCTTGGTAAAAGACGACGTTTATGGATGGCATCGGATGACAAACCCATTCATCGCATTATTGCGATAGCAGGTCAAGGCATTGCAGAGCCCAGCGGCTCGACTGCTAACCAGCACTCAGAACGAAGCGCCCTGTCACCGCACTACACCGGCGGGAGCAACTAGTGGTGGCTGAACAAGGCGTGAATCAAATGAATCAAATTGAAAGCCTCTGTTCCTGCCGCGGACGATAGCGTGTTAACAGCCGGCCCCGCGTCTGAGGCGAATCGAGATGCCATTTCACCTCTGTAGCGGGCGTTTTGCTTCACGTTTTGGTTCGTGGCACCAATTGAACCGGGCAGCCATTCGACGCGCGGTGCGATGCGCCGCTTGCTCATGGCCTGCGGCCGGCATACACAAACGAAATGAACGCGTTGGTAGCCGAAGCGCGGCGAATGGCCCCGAGCCTGTCGAGGGGCATGCCTGTGGTTTATTTTCTCCGACTTCGATCCGGCACTGTTTACATCGGCGCCTCGTTAGATCTGCCGCAACGGCTTGATGATCATGCTTCAGGGCAAGCGTGTCGAACGACTCAGCTGGATAGTCCGGTTGCCATTCTGCGAGTTGAAATCCACGCTACGTTTGCGGGGGCACGTGCCCGTGAAACTCAGCTGAAACGTTGGTCGCGTCCTAAAAAAGAGGCCCTGATTAGCGGTGATTTAGATTACCTGCGGGTGCTCAGCCAGTCCTGGGATGCGGCCCAGAAACCGCAGCGCGACGCTAACTGTTAAACGAGCAAAATCCTTCGGCACACGTTTGCGTCAGAAAAGTTCGTATTTCCCGCCAGCTTGGTCAGCCAGTGTGACAGAAATCCGAACTTTGTCGCAAATCGTCAAAGTTTCTCAACGAGCCCTTGATATCTAGGGGTTTGGAAGGTGCCCGAGACTTTGACGATTTCCCGTGGGTTCGGCGGCATCGTGCACTATGGCGATTCAGCCGGTGCTTGCGCAATGGAGTCACCAGCCCGTCGCCGTTCCCGGTCGAACTGCACCCGGCGGGAGACCAACCAGGGCGGGACGACGATTGCGAACCTGCGGGAGAGATTTTTCGGCTTTGGCGCCTCCCTGCGGCCGATCGTTTCTCCCGGCTGGCGGGAAAGGGTTGGCGCGGGAGGGAAAGGGCCCAAACATTCGGTCGCATCGTTCGTCCCCTCCGGCGCGCCCCCATGACCGCTGTCCTTGTTGCCTGCCTCACCCTGGTCTGCTTTGCGGCCAATTCGCTGCTCTGTCGCATGGCCCTGGGCGGTCACCGGATTGACCCGATCTCGTTCACATCGATTCGCCTGGTGAGCGGCGCACTGGCTTTGCTGCTGCTCTCGCGGCTGCTGGTGCCGGGGCCGGTGCCGCCTGCGGGTGGCGGTTCATGGCGATCGGGCTTTGCGCTCTTCGCCTACGCGGTCACGTTTTCCCTGGCCTACGTCACCCTTAACGCGGGCATGGGGGCGCTCCTCCTCTTCGGCTCGGTTCAGGGGACGATGTTCGCTGCGGCGTTGACGGCGGGCGAACGGCCGGGCCCCGCGCAATGGCTGGGCTCGGGCGCCGCCGTGGCCGGCTTGGTTTACCTGGTGCTGCCGGGGATCAGCGCGCCCGATCCGGTCGGCGCCCTGCTGATGGCGGTCGCGGGCGTGGCGTGGGGATTTTATTCTATTCGCGGCCGGGGCGTGACCACGCCGGTTGCGATGACGGCGGGAAATTTCGCGCGTTCGGTCCCCCTGGCGCTCGTGGCGGCGGCGCTGGTCTGCACGACACTTCGTGCGGAGCCGATGGGCGTGGTGCTGGCCCTGGTGTCCGGGGTGGTGACATCCGGGCTGGGCTACATTCTTTGGTATCGGACGCTCCGGCATCTCACCACTGCCCAGGCAGCGGTGGTACAACTCATAGTGCCGGTCCTGGCGGCGTTTGGCGGGGTCACCTTCCTCGGGGAGCGGGTGTCCATCCGGTTGATCGCGGGAAGCGTTTTGATCTTGGGTGGCGTTGCGCTGGCGGTGATGAAACGCTCGCCGGCAGTCCGCGCGTCGTGATCGAACGCGTCGGGCGCGGCCCGCCTTATGCCGCGCTTTTCGTGATCTTCGTGTGCGCGTGGCCCTCGTTTTGGTCGATGCGCTCCGGCCGGCCCTGATGCGAGTAGATCACCTTCGTGTGGTCCATGCCGAGCAGGTAAAGAATCGTCGCATGCAAATCGTGGACGTGCAGTCGGTCTTTCACGGCATAGAGGCCGAGGTCGTCCGTCAGACCAACCGACTGGCCGCCCTTCACGCCGCCGCCGGCCATCCACATGGTAAAACCGGTCGGGTTGTGATCGCGCCCGCCGTCTTGCTCGCTCATTGGCGTGCGGCCGAATTCGCCGCCCCAGATCACGAGCGTCTCGTCGAGCAGGCCCCGGGCTTTCAAATCGCTGAGCAACGCTCCGATCGGCTTGTCGACCGACCGGCAGAGCTTCGAGTGGTTCGCCTCCAGCGCGGTGTGACTGTCCCAACCGCTGCCCGCGCCGCTGTAGAGCTGCACGAATCGCACGCCGTGCTCCACGAGCCGGCGCGCGAGGAGGCAGTTGCGGCCGAAGACCGCGGTTTCCTTTTCCTCGAGACCGTAGAGCTGTTTGGTCGCCGTCGTTTCCTGTCCCAGATCGACCGCGCCCGGCGCCTCCGCCTGCATCTGGTAGGCGAGTTCATAGCTGCGGATGCGCGCCTCCAGTTCCGTGTTGTCGGCGCGGGAGGCCGCGTGAGTGCGGTTGAGCTGCGCGAGCAGGTCGAGTTTATCGCGCTGGCGCGCCGCGGTCATGCCCTTCGGCGCGTCGAGATGGCGGATCGGCATGCCATCGGGACTGAACTCCACGCCCTGATAGACCGCGGGCATGAAGCCCGTGCCCCAGTTGCGCGGGCCGTTGATCACTTCCTTCTCGCTGTCCTTGATCACTACGAAACCCGGCAGGTTTTCGTTTTCCGTGCCGATGCCGTAGGACACCCACGCGCCGAGCGAGGGGCGTCCGCCGAAAACCGAGCCGGTGTTCATCTGGCAGACGCCGCCGGCGTGATTGATGCCGTCCGACACGCAGGACTTGATGACCGCGAGATCGTCGGCGTGCGCGGCGACATTGGGAAACCAGTCGGACACCCAGAGGCCGCTTTGCCCGTGTTGTTTCCACGCGCGCTTCGAGCCCATGATGGGCGTGTTCGACTCGCCCATCGCGAGGATCGGCTGCTTGAAACTCGCGGGCAGTTTCTGGCCGGAGAGTTCGTTGAGCAGCGGCTTGTAGTCGAAGGTGTCCAAGTGACTCGGCCCGCCCTCCATGAAGAGAAAAATTACATTCTTCGCCCGGCCCGCGCGGTGCGCCATTTGCGCGGCGGTCGGCGTCACCGCGCCGGTCGCCGCCAGCACCGGCTGCCGGGTAAGCGCCGCGAGCGCGACCGCGCCAAAACCACAGCCGGCGGTGCGCAGGAAGTGCCGGCGCGACGTGGGGTAGTCGTAGTGGTGACAGGGCATGGCGGTCAGTGCAGGTAGAGAAACTCGTTGGAATTCAGCAGCACGTGGCAGAGGTCGGCCATCGCGCGGGTATACGGATCGGAACTCTCCGCGTTCCCGGTGCCCGCCTGCCATTCGAAGCCGGTGGGGTTGGGCCGCTTCGCGTCCCACACGATCGCGTTGTTGCCCGACCAGCGGGCCGGCTCGGCCGACAGCGCCTCATCTGGCAGTAGGCCCGATACGATCCGCAGCGCGTCGATCTGGCCGTCGAACTGATGCGGGCTGCGCCGGGCGATGCCGCCGATGACGGGCTCCGCCTGACCGGTGCCGAGTCTGCCGACGATCCCGTGATGCACGCTCGCCGTGCGCCGCCCGCCGCCGGGTTGGCTGAGATCCTGCGCCTGAAACGTCACCGTGCCATCGGAACAGGACACCTTCGCGACCACGTGATAGGGCGTGTGCAACGCGAGGATAAGCCCGGAGGCAATGAACTCGTAGGCGGTGTTCATGTTGTCGTCCTCGCCGACGAGCTGCAGGACCAGGTTGAGGGGCTTGCTGCCCGACTTGCCGCCGGTGACACCGAGGCTCCAACCGTGGGATTCGAGCGCGATCTTTTCGCCGGTCCACCGCGAGGCAATGGTCCGCATCGCCGTGCCGGGATCGATGCTTTCGAGCACAATCACGGCCTCCACCGTGAAGTCGTCGCCTTCCCTAGGCGCGCCACGGACCAGCAGGCGTTCGTGCGCGGTGTTTTCATGGAATCGCCCCGGTGCGTTTGCCGCCGTCCGTTCGCCCGCTGCGGGCAACGGTCGCTCCGCTCCCTCGAGCCGTTTCTCGATGAAGGCCTCGGCGAGCTTTCCTTCGGCCGGCGTGGGCGCGCGGCCGAGCACGGCGGTCCAAGCCGCGGCCACCGAGGGCGTCTGCGCGGCAAGTTTGCGGGCGCGGGCGATCGGCCAGTCGCCGTTGATCAACAGGAGGGCCTGGATGGACGTGGCGGTGATCTGCCGGTCGGCGATACTCGAAAAACCGGCCGGGGCATCCAGGCTGCGCAACAGCTCATTCGGGTTGTTGCGCTTCTTCATCGTGTAGATGGAGCGGCGTGCCGAGCTGTTCGCTTCTTGGGCCGGCCCGCCGGTCGTCAGGTCCAGTTCGCCGCTGGCGACGAGCATCGCGTCGCGGGCCTGCTCGGCGTCGAGCCGGCGCGGGCTGAAGCGCCACAAATACTTGTTCGTCGGATCGACAAGCGCGGCGCGGTCGTAAATCGGACGGCGCGCCGTCTGGCGGTAGGTGGCGGACAGCAGGATTTCGCGGTGCAACTGTTTCAGGCTCCAGCCGCTGGCGACGAAGCGTTGGGCCA
The DNA here is from genome assembly GCA_947474935.1 of Opitutia bacterium. Taxonomy (GTDB): domain Bacteria; phylum Verrucomicrobiota; class Verrucomicrobiia; order Opitutales; family Opitutaceae; genus ER46. The sequence goes on along the minus strand of CANJKL010000017.1, from coordinate 85,668 downwards.
GCCAGTCGAGCAGTTCCGGGTGCGTGGGGCGTTCCCCGAGATGACCGAGATCGTTGGGCGTACCCGCGATGCCGTGGCCGAAGTGATACTGCCAGACGCGATTCACGATGACGCGTATGGCGAGCGGATTGTCGGGCCGCGTGATCCAGTTCGCGAGCGCGGTGCGGCGGCCGGTCGAGCGGGGGAGCGGCGTGATCACCGGCGGCGCGGGGTCGATCAGCGTCAGGAACCCCGGCGTCACCTCCCGCTCGCCGCCCTTGCGGCCTTTCATCCGGGTGACGGGCGCGACGGGTCCGGCATCGGTGGCGACGAAGGCGGCGGGCAGCGGCTTCGGCTTGAGCGCGTCGAATTTCTTCAGCTCCGCGGCCAGCGCCTGATAGCGCGCCTTATCGGCCGGAGCCTTGAGCGACTTCACGGGGTCGAAGTTCTCGTGCTCGTACCACACCTGCCGCTCCGCGATGGTCGCGAGGATGTGCTCCAAGGGCGCGCGGTCGGCGGGCGGCTTGTCCATCATGGCCTGGATGTCGGCGGTGAAGCGATCGTGGGCCCGGGTGACCCCGCGGTTGAGCAGCGGCGCGGTGAGTTCCTCCATTTGCCGGCGGATGCCGGCGGTCGCGGTTTCCCATGCCGCGAGTTTTTCCGCGTGGCGCGCCTGCTCCTCCGGCGTGGCAAGCTTGAGATCGCTGCGCCACAGCACGGGTTCGAAGAACGCACGGAGGGCAAAATAATCCTTCTGCAGGATCGGGTCGAACTTGTGGTCGTGGCAGCGGGCGCAACCCATGCTGAGGCCGAGGAACACCTCGCCCGCGTTGTCGGTGAGATCGTTGAGGATGAGTTCCGCCTGCCCGCGCACGTCGCGCTGGTTCCACTCGTAAACGGGATTGCGCAGGTACGAGGTCGCGATGAGCACGTCGGGGTTGTCGGGCGCGATCTCGTCGCCGGCCAGTTGCTCGCGCACAAACTGGTCGTAGGGCTTGTCGGCGTTGAGGCTGCGGATCACCCAGTCGCGGTACGGCCAGGCGCCGGGGCGATAGCCGTCCGCGCGGTAGCCGTCGCTCTCCGCGTAGCGCACGAGGTCAAGCCAGTGCTGCGCCCAGCGTTCGCCGTAGCGCGGGCTGGCGAGGAGTGCGTCCACGAGGTGCTCGTAGGCCCGTGGATCGCGGTCGTTCACGAACGCCGCGAGCTGCGCGGGCGTCGGCGGCAGGCCGTGCAGGTCGAAATAGATGCGCCGGGCGAGTTCGGCGCGGTCGGCGGCGGGCGCGGGGGTGAGACCCTGCCCCGCGTGTTTTGCGGCGACGAAGCGGTCGACATCGTTGATCACCCAGCGATTGCCCGGCAGGGCGGGCGGGGTGGAGTGCGCGAGTGGTTGAAAAAACCAGTAGGCCCGGTCTTCCGCAGTGAAGCCCTGGGCGTCGCGCTTCGCCCGTGCCGCCTCGCCGGCCGGCCACGGCGCCCCGAGGGCGACCCATTTTTCCAGCAACGCCTTTTCCTTGGCGGGCAGTTCCTCCTTCGGCGGCATCTGGAAGTCCTCGTTCCGGTAACGAACCGCTTCGATCAGCAGCGAATCGTCCGGCTTGCCCGGGACCAGCGCGGGCCCCGTGTCGCCGCCGGCGAGGATGTGCGCGATGTTGTCAAGGCGGAGGCCGGATTTCTGCTTCTTGTCGCCGTGGCATTCGTAGCAGCGCTTCGCCAGCAGGGGACGGATCTCGCTTTCGAAAAATTGCAGCCTGGCGCGCTCGGCGTCGCTCGCGAGGGCGGAGTCCGGTGCCATTTCCGGGCCGATGGCGCCTCGGCTCAGGCCCGTGGCGAGCAAAAGGAACAGTGCAAGTTTCATGAGTTCGGGCGAAACTCGCGTGTGACCACGGCCCGCGTCTTCCGGTCCGGTCTAGGCCGGACCGCCGCCTCGCAGGCGACCTCATCGAGGTTGGGGTGAACCGTCATGCTCCCTCCACCTTTTCAGCAGTACCGGAAGGGAGACAAATTCTAAAAATGCCGTGGGCGCGGCCGGCGGGAGCCGGGCGAAAAAAATCCCGCTCCAGCGGGAGCGGGATCGCAGGGAAAGAGTCGGCCGGGCGATTACTTCGAGCGCGCCGCGTTCCATTCACGCTTCATGACTTCCCCGCCGCGTCCCGGGCCTTCTGACTCGCCGGTGATCTTTTCGCCCGCGAGTTTGCCCGTGTATTTCGTGGTGCGCTTGTTGCCGTTGAACTCGGTGGTGACCGTGAAACTGATCGCGCCATCCTTGAATGAACCGTCGGCGATGGCGGTGTCGGGAATCTCGTACTGGCCCATGGTCGCGCCCTTGAGCGTACCGGTGAGCGCGCCGCCCTTGTATTCGAGGACGAGCGAGCGTTCGGTGCCCTGACCACCCTGGCGGCCCGCTTGGGTCCATTTCCAAGTGCCGGCGGGCGAGGCATCAGCCGCGAATGCGGCGACGGCGGTAAAACAAAAGGCGACGAGCGCCGTGAGGAATTTGCGGGATAGTTTCATGATGGATCAGGGGGAATTCGGTGTTCTGACGTGTAAAACGGAAAAAAGGTGTGCGGCGTGTCGGGCGACGCCGTCGCCCACGCTCGTGACGGCCGGCCGCGGCTGCCTGAAGCTCAGGGATTCAAGTCGATGGGATCGCCGGGTTGCTGGTAGCGCGTGCGGTAGGTCTTGGCGCCGGCGGCGAGTTTCAGGAACTTGTCGAGCGGCACGACTTCGACCGGCTCGCTGAGGCTGCCGAGGATGGAGGCGACTTTCTCGATGGTGTTCGATTCGCGCACGTGCATCAGGAGGAAGTAGGGGCGGGTGGGATTGAGCTGGATCAGCTCCTCCAGGTCGGCGGTGGCTTCTTCCACGGGGCGGGCGACGTCGAGATAGTAGTCGTAGCTGAGGAGCGGCCGCGTGTCGCGCAGGTCGAAGGTGCGCGCGGTGCCGTAGCCGTTGATGAAGCCGAGCACGTCGGGGAACTGCTCGTAGTAGCGGTCGACGACGACCTTGGGGAGCTCGGTGTTGCCGACGTGCCGGTTGCCCTCCGAGTAGTCCATGATCTCAAGGACGCGGAGATCGAGCACGGCCATCATTGCGCGCGCGCTTTTCATGAGGGCCGGAAATTTGTCGGCGGGAATCGACTTCGGGTACATGTAACCGGGACCGCTGAGGCCGCCGATGAAGTAGTCGTTGGGCGTCTTGTCCTCGTAGAAAAACTGGAGCGCGGGCGGATTCATCCATGACCAGTTCATGAGCACCTGCCAGGTGTAGGGAATCTTGCCGCGGCCGGGCTTCGTCCACGTGCCGATGCCCATCGAGTCGGTCGCGGCGGCGGCGACGTAGATTTTCTTTTCCGCGGTGAGTTTCGCATCGCGCGCGACGGAGTGATTGTTGGCGAATTTGAAATCGGGGGTGAGCGGAATCTGGCAGGTGAAGGAGACGTTGGGGAGGTTATGCAGCCCCTCCATCTTCAGACCGAAATTGCCGACGAGCGTGGTGTGCTGGCCCTCGGTGTCCTTGCCGTAGGAGTGCCAGCCGAGGACGATGCTGGCGGGATTTTGCCGGCCGAAGATTTTCTTCTCGAGGGCGAGTTCCTCGGCGTGCTTCGGGTGGGCGGAGAGGTCGGTGAAGAAGGCGCGCTGCATCACGCCGAAGTCGGCGATGCCGGGTTTCATTTCCGCACCGGCTTCGCCGCCGAGGATGACGTAGTAGTCGCGGGAGCATTTCTCGAAGTAACGGTCGTAGGCCCACTGGTAGATTTGGTGATCGGGCTGGCCGGTGAAAACGCCGCGCAGGTCGGCGATTTTTTTGAGGCCGTGTTTTTCGGCGAGCGGGATGAGCTCCGCATTGACGACGAGCGCGTCCTCGACGCCGCTGATGGTGAAGGCGACGATGAGCGAGGAGCGCACCGCGCGATCCCAGACCACGTAGCCCCGGGCGTGCCGGGCGAAACGCGTGAGCGCGGCATCGGCATCGTCGGTGGCGAGGCGCTCGAATTTCACGCCATGGCGCTTTTCAAGGAAGCCCTCCAGCGGGTGGACGATTTCCCACTGCCAGGTTTTCGGATATTCGAGGTAGAGGCGCGGGGTATCGCGATTGGCGAGGCCCTGCAGCGAGAGAAGCAGGGCGTGCACCGGCACGTCGCCGTCCAGGCGCCAGTTTTCCGAGAGCGGGATGATCGTGGCGGTCGCCGGAGCGCGGGTGACTTTGCGGGGCGCGGGCTGGGCGGAGGCCGGGAGCGCGACGAGTGCAAGCAGGGCGAAGGTGGCGAGAGAAAGAGAACGAGAACGATTGGGCGCGAGAGAGTGCATGGGGAGATTATTTCGCGCGGGTGAAGACGTAGACCACGGGGCGGTTGCGGGTGCTGCGGAGCTCGGTGAGCGTGAGCAGCGCGCCGCTGGCGGACACCTTGAATTCGCTGAGAATATTGACGGCGCGCGCGCCCTGCTGGGTTTCGAGCACGAGATCGGTGCTAAGACGAAGGATGCGCCCCGCGTCGAGCCATTGCGGGTGGACGCAGCGGGAATGGTCGGCGCCGATGTAGGCGCCGAGATGACGGTTGTCGGCCCACCATTTGATGGTCGCGACGGTCTCGGGTTGCGTGGTGTCGAGCACGAGCCGGTCGGTGAAATCGCGGCGGCCCCACGCGAGCCGGCGGTCGAGCGTGACGGTGTCGCCCGCGAGCGTGATCGTCAGGTCGAACGTCTTCCACGGGCTCAACTCCGTGGAGCGGGCGGGGTCGAGGTGCCATTTTCCGACGAGGGCCGTGGTGACGGGCGTCGCGGCGGAGCCCGCGGCGATCACGCTACAAAAAACGAAAACGCGGAGAGCGCGGAGGAGAAGCAGAGATGGTTTCATACGCGGCGGGTCGGATCGTGCGATCTGCGGGAAGGGAGAGGTCCCTGCAACCTAGCAAAAAAAACGGGCGGAGACTCGCGTCTCCGCCCGGGCAAGGTATCGGGGAATGAATTCCCCTCGGAAGCTTAGAACCGGAGGGTGTTCGTGAGCAGCCAGGTGCGGGGCATGGAAGTCATGAAGCCGCCGCCGCTCAGGCCACCGCTGCCCTCGTTGTATTCCTTGTTGGTCAGGTTCGAGATCTGGATCGCGGTGCCGATCTTGTAGCCGAACACTTCCCACGGATAGGTGGCGCCGCCATCGAACACCACGTAGTCGCCGGCGGTGACGCCGCCGCGCTTGGAGTCGGTGTTGATGTCGTTCGAGATGTTCATCACGGAGGCGTAGCGGGCGCCCAAGGTTACGGTGAGACCGCGCAGGGCGCCGTCGGAGAACGTGTACCGGTTGAACATGTTGAAGCGATACTCCGGCACGTTGGGCATCCGGAACTCATACGTGAAGTAGTAGTTCTGGTTGTTCGCCTGGATTTGGGCCGCGCTGGCCCCGGTGGGGGCATTCGCCGGGTTGAAGAAGCGCGGATCGGCGACCGTCTTGGCGGTCCACTGCCAGGAGGCGTTGGCGAGCACCTGGTAGTTGCGCCTGGGCGTCCAGATGATCTCGGCCTCCGTGCCCTCGACCTTGCGGGACGAGGAGTTCGAATACCAGCGCACGCCACCGTTGCCGGTGCCGTAGGCGCCGCTCTTGTTGGGGCCGGCATAGTTGAGCGGTTCGTCGATTTGGCGCTGGGTGTCGTCGAGCTTCTCGTTGTTGCGGAGCAACCGGAACACCGAGAAGGTGCCGACCAGCTTGTTGTCCCACATCGAGGTCTTCACGCCGAACTCGTAGTTTTTGCCCTCTTCGTTCTTGAGCGTGTTGTTGCTGCCCGCCGCCCGAATCCGGGAGATTTCCGTGTCGGGGTTCAGCCCGATCTGAACGGCCCGAACGCGGACGAGGTTTTCGTCGGTCAGGCCGAGGAAGCCGGTGTTGGGCAGATAGGTGCGGCTGTAGGAAGCGTAGGCCGTCAGGCTCTTGGTGACGGCGTAGGAGGCGCCGAACATGGAGGAGTCGCCTTTTTTCACCAGGTAGGTTCCGACGTGATAGCTACCGACCGCATTGCTGATGCCGTAGCGGTTGATCTGCTCCGGAGTCGTGAGGGTGAGTAACTCATCCGGGAAGCCATTGAACCACGGCGGATTCGGCGAGACGCGCTGTTCGCCGTCGTATTCGTTGACGGTGCGATAGCCCGCGAAGAGGTTGAGTTTGTCGTCCATCAACGTCGCAAGATAGTTGATGTAGTACTCTTCCTTCTTCGGGTTGTAGCGGTCGACGACGGCGCGATCGATGCCGGTGACGCGGCGGATGTCGGGTGTGGGATGGATCCCCGGGTCGTATTCCGAAAAGACCTGCGTGGCGGTGAGCGGCGTGCCGTCGCGGCCATAGAGTTGCTGCAACTGCAGCGATGAGCCGACGCCGTTGTTGCCGGCCGCCAGGTTCATGTTGACCGTCGGCAGGGCCGAAGTCGTGCCCGGATAAGAGATGTTGGCCGGGATGAACGGCAGCGTGGAGGTATTGCTGATCACGGCCGGGAGCGCGCCCGAACCTGTCAGCGCCGCGCCGGGAATATTGGCGTAGAGGAAGCCGCTGTTGCCGTAATAGTTGAACAAGCTGTGATCGTAGACGCCGCCGATGAGCACCTTGTTCTTCACGCCGAGGAAGTCCTTCTTCAACACAAAGTCATACTGGTGGGTGTTGGAGTCGCGCTTGTCGCCGCGATAGGACAGACCGCTGAAGTTCATGCGGTAACCATCGGCGTAGGGCGCCGCCTGCGACGTCAGGAAGTTGTAGTAGGAATTGTTCTTCGTGAACGTGTAGCGGGCGTTCAGCCACTCGGTGGGATCGGCCTCGATGGTGAGGCCGAAGGTGCTGTCGGTGTTGTCCGTCTGGGAGCCGACGCCGCGATTGTTGAACTTGCTGTTGTAGCGGCGGGAGCCGTCGAGCTGCGTGTACGTCGCACCGCGCTTGATCGAGGTCCAGAGGGCTTGGGGCGCCACGTATTGGTTGGTGGCGGTGAAGTTGGAGGCGAGGTTGTTGCCTTGGGCAACGCGCCGCACGTCCTGAATCCACGCACCCACGTTATTGAAGATGCGGGCTTGGTATTGGGCGGCCGTCATTGGCGTCCCGGTATAGACCCCAGCGGTGCTGGTGCTAGCCGCGACGAGCAGGGCGGCGGACGGATTTTTGTAGTCGGAGAACCATTGCTCGGGATAAATCCAGCCTTGGCCGTCGTTGTTTTGACGGGCCTTGGAGTATTCGAAGTCGGCAAGAATACGCACCTTGCCACTCGCGAACGGCACGAACTTCACGCTGGGAGCGAAGGTGAAGGCCTTCTTGAACTCGCCGGTCTGGCTGCCGATGTTGTCGTCCCAGACCGCCACCATGCGCATGGCGGCGGAGGAGGAGAACACGGTGTTCTGGTCCATGGTGGTGCGTTCGGCGCCCATGCGTTCCTCATTGCCGCCGTAGCTGTAGCTGAACGTGGCGGGCATCTGGGTGAACTGGGGCTGCTTGGTCACGTAGTTGATCACGCCACCGGGGAAACCCTGGCCGAAAAACACGGCTGCCGGGCCCTTGATGATCTCGATCCGGTCCACCGTATCCATGTTGTAGTAGGAGTAGCGGTTGAGGCCGTTCCGCAGGCGGGAGCTGATGGGGAAGCCGCGCAGCGTGAAGGTGCCCGACGGCGTCGCGCTGTTGCCGGGGGCCTTGACGCCCTGGCGGGTGTCGCCGGCCGCGGAGGCCGAGTAGCGCAACACGTCCGAAATCTCGCGCATGCCGGTGTCCCGGATGAAATCCTCGCTCAGCACCGAAATGCTCAGCGGGATTTTCTGAATCTCCATGCCGATGCGCGTGGCAGTGGCGGAGTTCGTCTTCAGGTAACCGTAGTCCTTCTCGGAATTGACCTGGAAGGGCGAGAGCACGGTGATGCCTTCGGCCGTGGTGCCCGGAGCGGGCAGAGCGGGGCTCGAGGCGGGGGCGATGGCACGGGGGCTGGCGGCCTGAGGCGCCGGTGCGGAACGTCCCTCCATTTCGGCGACGCGGCGGCGCAAGGCGGCGTTCTCTTCCTGGAGGCGACGGAATTCCTCCGTCGACTGGGCAAAGCCTGTCGGAAGGGCGAGCGAGGCCGCCAGACCGAGGCTGAGGTATCTACTGACTCGATCGGGCAGGCCCGAGCGGGAGCGTGATATGTTCATGGGTGCGGGTTGAGTTTTGAGGTGGCCACGTCACCAATGCCACCGGCCGGAAGCGGCCGGTTTAACTGGTGGGTGCGCCGGAAGGGGGTTTGGGCTGAAGCAGCGAGGGCGAAATGCAAATGCCGATGCGGCCGACAGTACCGGGGTTTTCGATCCGCCAGACCAGGTGATCGACCACCTTGCGGACAAGCGTCGGAAGGTTGATGTCGATCGCGGCGGGCAGATGATCGAGGTTGTGGTAAATCATCGGATTGTAGTTGCCGAGAACCGCCTCGAAATCGCGTCCCGGCTTCTTCCCGGCCTCGCGCAGCGCCCGAAAAAACGAGCCGCAGAAATGGTCCACCGGAATATAAAGCCCCGTCGCCTTCGGGGTGGCGGCGAGGAGCGTGCGCACCAGCGTGTCGCTCTCGCCGTGCACCGGGGCGATCTCCAGATAACTCACGCCCGGATTCGATCGGCCGAGAATCGTATGCACCGGCAGGCGCAGCTCGCCCGCGCGTTCGACGAACGCCCGCACGCGCCGGGTGACGGCGCTGTAATCGGGATCCGTGCTGATGACGGCGACCGCCTTGTGGCCTTGCTGCAGAAGGAAATCGGCGGCCATGCGGCCGTTCTCTTCGTTGTTGGGCTCGACGTAGTCGCCCGGAAACGTCGTGGAGCGACGCGTCATGAACCAGACGTGGGGCAGTTCGCGCAGTTTGCTGAGGCAGGCGGCCGACGGCTCCTTCCCCTGAATAATCAGCCCGTCGAGTTTTTCGGCGGCGAGCGAGGCCGGCAGCTCTTCCGGCGTATTCGAAAAGAGCACGCGCAGATCGACGCGGTAGCGAGTCTCGTTCGATTGGACCTGCAGCAATTGATCCTGAAACCAGTTGAGATTAGGGCTGTGCGCCGCGGCTCCCACGAACCAAACCCCGATCCGCCGGCGCTCCGAGCCGCGCGGTTTCGGGCCCCGCCGGCGATTGAGCGGCGCTGGCACGTAATTGTGCTGATGCATGACCGCGCGGATCCGCGCCAAACTTTCCGGCGCGACGATCTGCGGCTGGTTGATGGCCCGGGAAACAGTGGCGGGGGACACCTTCGCCTTCCGGGCAATTTCGGTGATCAGCATGTGGGGTGGTGGGGCGGGCGGATGAAAATTTCAGCAAACCGAATGAAAAGACTGCCGCGAATGGTCAAGCCGTTTCATGCAATTTTCGCGATTTGCCCACCGGACGGCGGCGTTTCAGGGCGCGGCTCCAGGCCCCGAAGAGCTCGGTGCGGGCGCGAATCGCGTCCGGCCATGCGTGCGGATCGTGGCTCACGTGGTAGCCGTGGCTCATGCCCAGTTCGGGGCAAACCCAGAGGGCGTTGCCGGGGCGCGGCCCCGCGAGCCAGAGGGCAAACAGGTCCTCGGTGAAGGCGAGATAGTCGCGGAACTCGGGCGTCAGCGCGCCGCGTCCGTTCGTCACGGGCACCTGGCAGTGCTGGCTGTTGAACGGCCGCAGGTGAAACATCTGCGAGCATTGGACCAACTCCGGCCACACCAGGAGGCGGGCCGAATAGTCCGCCGGCAGCAGGTGCTTCGAGACGGCGAAGTGCGAGTGATCCCAGGTCACCGGCAGCAGCTCCCCGGTGGCTTTGCGATAGAGGCGTGCGAGCTCGTCGAATTTCTCCGGAGTCTCGGTCGAGGTGTCGCGGTGGGTCTCGACGTGTACGCCCAGCCCGAGGCGGCGCGAGGCCCGGATGAGTTGCACGGCGACCCGGGCGGCGTGCGCGGGCGGGGTGTCGTGATTCAGCAACTGGATGTTGATGAAGTGGACGCCAAGATCCCGCTGCGCCCGAAGCCGGGGGAGCGCCTCCGCCACGGTGCGGCAGTCGAAGCCGCTCATCAGCTCCAAGCCCAGGCGGTCGGCGCCACTTTTGATTTCCGGGGTGATGTAGGCGCACACGCCTTCGAAGCCGGCGGCCTTGATCGCCTGCAGTTTGCGGGGCACGGACCATTCGCGCTGCGCCGTCGGCCAGCCGATCATGGACCAGGTGGTCGCGCACATGACCAGCCGCGGGGTGGGTGATTTGGTTTTCATAGAGTGGATGAAAAAACCTGAAAACGGTTGTTGAATTTCAGAACGGCGCGAGCTTATTCCCCTTTTGCGTCGTCCCGGAATCGAGCGTCGACGACGTTTCCCCGAGACGCATGCCCTCCACCCCTTTCACCGAACGCGCCGCCTGGATCTGGTCGGCGGAAGGCACCCATGCCGCTCCCGCCGCGGACGCGGCGTCGCCCTCCCACTATCAGGTGCGGTTGTTTCGGCGGGCCTTCGGGGTGGCGGACCCGACGGGAGCGCGGCTCGAAGTGCACCTCTCGGCCGACAGCCGCTACTTGTTTTTCTGCAACGGCACCCTCGTCGCGCGCGGCCCCGCCAAGGGGGATGTGAACCATCACTTTTACGAAAGTCTGGATCTTTCGCCTCATCTTCGCTCCGGCGCCAACGTCCTCGCCGCGCTCGTACTCGACATGTCGCGCGTCGCCCATCGGCCCGCGCACCTGGGCGCGCCCTGCTCGGTGATGACCTATGCGGGCGGGTTCGTGCTCGATGGCGTCCTGGGCGACTCCGCGGGTGGCGCGATCGAGGACCTTTCCACCGGCGCGCGGTGGAAAGTCGCAGTCGACACGGCCCATCGCTTCCAAAACGAAAGCACGACGTTCGAGGGCTACCAGGGTTACTTCGAGCATCGGGTTTCCCAGGACATTCCCGCCGGCTGGACCACGCCGGATTTTTCCGATCGCGAATGGCCGGCGGCGACGGTGCTCTACAAGGCCGAGCGATTCGAAAACCGCCGCGACCCCACGAGCCCGTATGGACTCGTGCCGCGGATGATTCCGGCACTTGAGGAAGGAGCCCCGGCCGATTTTCGGGATGTTTTTTCTCCGGGCGGCGACGACGCCCCGGCCGGCTGGGGCGGATTGATCGCGTCCGGCGCGCTCGTGACGGTCCCGGCCCACACGGCGGTTGAAGTGATTTTCGATGTCGGCGGCCTCACCACCGCGTTTCCGCAACTCTTGGTGGAGGGAGGTGCGGGCAGTGTCGTGCGGCTGACCTATGCCGAGGCGTTGCGGCTGCCGTGGGACACTCCCGGAGCGAAACTCCTGGGCCGGCGGCAATCGCTGGCCAACCTCGCGTCGCATTTTGCCGACGAGAGCACGGGGTGGACCTTCGACCGGCGCGGAAAGATTTCTGGTTGGAGTGATCTCTGGGAGCCGGCGGGCCGGCCGACTGCGGCCGGTGAGGTTTTCGAGCCGTTGCACTGGCGGGCTTTTCGTTACGTCGGGCTCCGGATTGCGACCGGGGCCGCGCCGCTGCACGTCCGCGCGCTGCGCCATCGGTTCACGGCCTATCCCTACCGCGTCGCGGAGGATTTCACCTGTTCGGACCCGCGCCTCGACCGGATCTGGCGGGTGGCGTTGCACACCATGCGGCTCTGTGCGCACGAGACCTTCGAGGACTGCCCGTACTACGAGCAGATGCAGTATGCGGGCGACACGATGATCACCTCGAAGATCGCGATGCTTGCGACTGGCGACTGCCGGTTGAGCCGTCAGGCGCTGCATCATTTCGACTGGTCGCGACTTTCCGACGGGTTGACGCAAAGCCGGTTTCCCTCGCGGCTCGTGCAAATCATCCCGTCGTGGTCGTTGCATTGGATCACCAATGTGCGCGACTACACGTACTGCTCGGGCGATTTCGCGACGGTGCGCGAATTGCTTCCGGGGGTGCGGGCGGTGCTGGACTGGTTTCGCCGGCACGCGGATGCCACGGGGCTCCCGGCGCGACTGCCGTATTGGAATATCACGGACTGGTGCCCGTGGTGGCCGCGGGGCGTGGTGCCCGGCGCCGACGCCGGGCCCACCTGCATCATGGCCGCGCAGTATATTCTGGCGCTCGAGGAAGCCGCCGACCTCTGCCGCTGGCTCGGGGCCGCGACCGAGGCTGATGCGCTTGCGGCCGAGGCGGCGGAATTGCGTCCGGTGTTGCACCGGCGGTTCTGGTCGGAAAGCGAGGGCCTCTATTTCGACCGGCCCGGCGGCCCCGAGGTCAGCCAGTACGGCAACGCCTGGGCCATCGTCTGCGGCGCGGCCGGCGAGCGTGAACACGCGCGGCTGCTGCAGCGTTTCCCCGGCGATCCGAAACTCGCCCCCGGTTCGTTCTTCTGGTGGCACGCGGGGTTTCGCGCCCTCGAGCTGGCGGGCGCCTACGACCGCATGCCGGAATTTCTCGGACCCTGGCACGAGATGATCGACCACGGGCTCTCGACCTTCGTCGAGGAAAACAGCTACTGGCGCTCCCTGTGCCATGCGTGGAGCGCCCATCCGGCGCTGGAGTTTCTGACGCGGATTTTGGGCATTACGCCGCGCCAGCCGGGTTTTACGACCATCGACATCGCACCACGCCGGTGCGGACTGACGCACGCCCGCGGTCGCGTCTGTACGCCCCGCGGACCCGTGGCGGTGGCGTGGCGGGCGGACGGTGGCCGTTTCACGATCGACATCGATGCGCCGGTCGCGACACCGGTTTACCTGTGTCTGCCCGGGGGCGAGCGTTTCGATTTTGCCGGCGGAAAATTTCAGGCCGAGGGTTCGCTGCCATGAGCGCGGCGCTGGAACTGCGGCACGCGCCGCACCGGCATGTGGACATCTGCCTCGAAGGCGGCGCGCTGCTCTGGCGCTACGTGTACGGCCCCCGCACGCCGGGCAACGAGGCCCCGCGGCCGTATGCGCATCCCGTTTGCTCGCTCGCGGGGGATGTCCTGACCAATTTTCGGCCCAACGATCATCCCTGGCACCATGGCCTCAGTCTCACGCTCACCAGCGTCGACGGGGTGAATTTCTGGGGCGGACCCACGCATCGCGCGGCGGACGGCTATGCCTGGCGCGACGATCACGGAACGCAGGTGCACCGGGCTTGGCACGTGCTTACCGCGGCGCGGCTCGAGGAGGCGCTCGACTGGTGCGATCCGAAGTCCGGCCGCGTGCTCTTGCACGAGCGCCGCGTGTTGCAAACCGAGATCGCCGCCGACGCCTGGGCTCTCGGCTGGACCAGCGAACTGTTCAACGTGGCCGGGCACGACCTGACGCTGGGCAACTACCATGCCCTCGGCAGGCTCGCGGGTTCACACTACACTGGCCTGCAATTTCGCGGGGCCCGGGACCTGCTCGACGACCACGGCGATGCGGCCATCGGCATCATGGCCGAGGGCGGACTGGCCGGGGAGGCGGCCGTGCATGGCGCGGCGGCGCATTGGATGGAATGGGCGACGCAGCACGACGGCTCGTTGCGGCGCACGCGGATCCGGTTCGAAAATCCCGCCGGCCCCCTGCCGTGGTTTGTGCGCGCGAAGCACCCCATCGCCGCGTTTGCCTTCCACCGTGAGCACCCCCAGCTTCTGTCGGCCGGCGGCCGGCTCCGGCTCGACCACCGGCTGACGTTCGCCCCCACATGAATCTCGACCGCAAATCGTTTCTGCGCCGCGCCGCGCTCGGCACCGCGGGATTTTTCGCCGCCACGGGCCTGCGCGCGGAGGCGGCGGAACCCCTGCCGGCTTTCGACGAGAAGGACCCGGAACGGTTCTGGCAGGCCGTGCGCGCGCAGTATCCGCTGGGACGCGAGCGGACGTACTTCAACACGGGCGGACTCGGCCCCGCGCCGCGGCCGGTGCTCGCGCTCGCCGCCGAGACGACCCGGCAGTTGCAGGAAAAGTCCGAGCACGGGCACGAACTCCTGGCCGGGGCGCGGGCGGTGGTGGCGCGTTTTCTCGACGCCGCGCCGGAGGAAATCGCCTTCGTGCGCAACGCCACGGAGGCCAACGCCATTGTCGCCGCCGGTTTGTCACTCGCGCCGGGAGACGAGGTGATCTTCGAAACGCACGCGCACCCGGGCGGATCGTTCCCGTGGTTCCATCAGGCGAAGCGGCGCGGGGTCGTCGTGAAACTTTTCGAGCCCGATCCGCAGTCGGTGGCGGGCAATATCGCGCGCATCGCCGCGCTCATCACGCCGCGCACGCGCGTCATCCAGGTGTCTCACGTCACGGCTCCAACCGGCATCGTGATGCCGGTTGCGGAATTGGCCCGACTCTGCCGCGAACGCGGCATTTGGTTTCACGTCGATGGCGCTCAGTCGGCCGGGATGATTCCGGTTTCGTTGCGCACTCTCGGGTGCGATTCGTTCGCGACCAGCGGGCACAAATGGTGGGGCGGCCCGCACGAGACGGGGGTCTTCTTCGTGCGTCGCGAACGGATGGACGAGTTGCCGCCTCCGCTGGTGGGGGCCTACTCGGGCGAACTCGAATTTCTGCCCGGCGAACTGCGGCTGGCCCCGACCGCGCTGCGCTACGAGTACGGCACGCGCAATGCCGCCGCGCTGCTCGCGCTCGCCGAGGCGGTGCGGTTTCAGGAGCGGATCGGGCGCGACCGCATTGCCGCGCGGGGCCGATTCCTGGCGGGCCGGCTGCGCGCCGGCCTGGTGAAATTGCCGGGCGTGACGGTGCTGACCCCGGAGTCGCCGGCGCTGCACGCCGCGATGGTCACGTTCACCAGCGCGACGGTGCCGTTCGACCGGCTTTTCGACCGCCTGTTCAAGGAGCATGCGATGCGGGCGCGGCCGGTTTCCGAGCAAAAGCTCAATGCGACCCGCGTCTCCCTGCACGTTTTCAACTCGCCGGCGGAATGCGACGCGCTGCTCGCCGCATTGGAAAAAATCCTGCGCCCGGCCTGAACCAAAACCCGGGGGCAGCCGTCAAGGGTTGGCGCAGCGAGCGCCGTTACAGGGGCGGACGCGCGATCGGTGATGGGCTGGCGCGCCCCGTGGTCATTTCTCGACAACGGCTCGCATCGCGCTTCGATTCGATGCGTCTCGCCCGCGAATTACCGACGACGTCGGCAAACAGAGAGAATCGGTTCCCATGAAAATCTCCCCGATTGCACGCAAACTGAGGTTCCGTTTCCCCGGCCGGGCGCTCGGCGCCGCATGGTTCGTCGCGTGGGTGGCGTCCGTGGCCGCCGCCGCCGCCCACTGGCCGGGCTGGCGCGGGCCCAACGGCGACGGCACCACCACCGACGCCAGAAACCTCCCCGGGACGTGGAGCCCCACCGAAAACATCAAGTGGAAACAGGAACTGCCGTCGTGGAGCGGCTCGTCGCCGGTCGTCTGGGGCGATCGGATTTTCATCAGCACACCTTCGAAGGAGGCCGCACCGGCGGCGGCTCCGGGCGGTGGCGGTCGACGCGGCGCACGCGGTCCGGCGATGACAGGTCCCGGTGGCCAGGAGTTGTTGTTCCTCTGTCTCGACCGGGCAACCGGCCGGGAGCTCTGGCGCCGGCAGATCGATCGCGGAAACCAGATTCGGATGATGCACAATTCGTCGAGTCCCTCGCCCGTGACCGACGGGAGGCACGTGTGGGTCCTCTCCGGCAACGGCGTGATGGCCTGCTTCGACTTCGCCGGAAACGAAAAGTGGAAACTGGACATCCCGGACAAGTTCGGGAAGTTCGGCCACAATCATGGCTACGGCTCCTCGCCGCTGCTGCTCGACGGCAAACTCATTGTCGAGGTGCTGCACGGAATGAAGACCGACGATCCCTCCTACGTTTTTGCGCTCAACGCCACGGATGGGAAAGTGCTCTGGCGCGTCGAACGGCCGACCGACGCGGTCCATGAATCGCCCGACGCCTACACGACCCCCGCCGTGCTCGAGGTCAACGGCCGGAAGCAAATCGTGATCCTCGGCGGGGACTACCTGACCGGCCACGATGCGGACACGGGCGCGGAAGTCTGGCGCGCGGGCGGGCTCAATCCGCGCAAGGCCCGCGACTACCGCGTCGTGCCCTCGCCGGTCGTGCGCGACGGGATGATCTTTGCGCCGACGCGGCAGGTGCCGTTGCTGGCGTTCAAGGCCGGCGGCACGGGCGACATTTCGACGAGCCACCTCGTGTGGAGCTGGACCGAGCGCAGCATCGCCCCCGACGTGCCGACGCCGGTGTGCGACGGCCCCCGGTTCTACATGGTCGGCGATCAGGGCACGATCACGTGCCTCGATGCGAAGACCGGCAAGGTGCTCTACGGGCCGGAGGACACCGGGATCGGCCGCGTCTGGGGCTCGCCGATCCTCGCGGACGGAAAAATTTACATCACGAGCCAGACGACGGAAACGGCGGTGATCCAGGCGGGCCCAACCTACAAGTTGCTCGCGAAAAACACACTCGACGGTTCCTATACCCTCAGCACGCCGGCGTTCGTGGACGGCGAGATCTTCCTGCGGACGGGGACGCACCTGTATTGTATCGCAAAGTGAATCGCCGTCTCATCTTGACCAGCGTTGCGCGGCCCGCCGCGCGCCTTCTTCCGATGTCCACGGCCGCTGCCGGCCGCGAGGCGGTTTTTCAGGAGCGCAGGCCCGGGGTGGGGCGGGCCTTTCGCCACCCATGACCAATCTCCAACTGGCCCTGCATTTCTTTTTTCAGGTTACCGTGATTCTGGTGGTCTGCCAGCTCGTGGGTGTGCTCGGGCGGCGGCTGGGGCAGCCGCAGGTCGTCGCGGAGATGGTCGCCGGCGTGCTGCTCGGGCCGTCGGTGCTCGGTTTGTTCTGGCCGGGGGTGTTCGCGAAGCTATTTCCGCCGGACACGATGCGCGTGCTGTTCCCCGTCGCGCAGCTCGGGCTCGCGGCCTACATGTTTGTCGTCGGGCTGGAGTTTCGCACCGACATCGTGAGGCGGAAGCTGCGGAGCGCGGTGGCGGTGTCGGTGGTCGGGATGGTGGCGCCGTTTGTGGGCGGGGCGGCGCTGGCCTGGTATTTCCACCGGCACACCGCGCTGTTTCCGGCGAACACGGCGCTGCTGGTTGCGATGATTTTCCTCGGCGCGTCGCTGTGCATCACGGCGTTTCCGATGCTGGCGCGGATCATTCATTTCAAGAAACTCACGGGCACGACGATGGGTGCCGTGGCGCTCGGCGCGGGCGCGATCAACGACGCGGCGGCGTGGTGCCTGCTGGCGTTCGTGCTGGCGGCGATCGACGGGGATTTCAGCCACGCGGCGCTGACGATCGGCGGGGGCGCCGGCTACGTGGCGGCGGTGTATTTCGCGCTGCGGCCGCTGCTGGCGCACTGGGGGCGGGGCATCGAGCTGCGGCGGCATCTCACGGAGGGGGAGTTCGCGGCGTGCCTCGGCGTGGTGATGCTCGGCGCGTGGTTCACGGAGGCGATTGGGCTGCACGCGGTGTTCGGGGCGTTCGTGATGGGCGTGGCGATGCCGCGCGGGCTGCTGACGGAGGCGCTGATCGAGCGCATCCAGCCGCTCACGGTGGCGCTGCTGCTGCCGCTGTTCTTCACGTTTTCCGGCCTCAACACTCAGATGGGCCTGCTCGACTCCGGCTACCTCTGGCTGATGGCGGCGCTCGTGCTCGTCGTGGCGATCGCCGGCAAGGGCGTGGCGTGCTGGCTCGCGGCGCGGGCGACGGGCGTGTCGAACCGCGAGGCGCTCGGCATCGGCACGCTGATGAACGTGCGCGGCCTGATGGAACTCATCATCATCAACATCGGCCTCCAGCGCGGGATCATCTCGCCGGCGCTGTTTGCGACGCTGGTGATCATGGCGGTGGTGACGACGGTGATGGCGTCGCCGCTGTTCGAACTGCTCGTGGGGCGGCACGGGACGGTGCCCGAGGCGGACGCGGTGTTGAAAACCGGGCCCGGGAGCCGCTGACCTAAAATTCCAGACACACGCCCTGCTTGGTGCAGCGGAGCAGGAGCCGCCCGTCGCCCAGACCTTGCCAGCGATGACCCGGGCGCGGGCGAGTTCGCGCTCGGCGGCCGGCGAGGGCCGCGGGCGGTGGTTTCAGGGGGGAAGAGAATCCGGCTCGGGAAACCACGGGGGGAGGGCAAACGTTCCGCGGGCGGCGCAGAGGCATCCGAAATCATGTTTGAGACGTACCGAGTGGCAGACCGAAGCAGCCCCTACCGCAGAAAATCCGGATCCGGTCGCGCCGCGATTTTTGGCGTGAACTGTTCGCCGCGCTCGTTCGTGCTTCCCCGTTGCCATCCGGCCGAACCGCGTGCCCCGCCCATGAAAATCCCCGAACTCCCCCCGTCGGACAGCCCCGCCGCCCCCCGCGCGCCGGGTTTGGCGTTTTCGCTGATTTACGGCAGCGTGAGTTTCGGCGTGGGTCAGCGTGCTCGCCTACTCGATCTGGGCCTACAACCTGATCCCGGGCTACGCCGCCATGTATTCGGCGACGGCGGCGGTTTATCTGGGGCTTTCCGGACTCGCGCTGAGCCGGCTGGTCGCGGTCCCGGGCGCGCGGAAGCGGCTTCCCGTGCTGCTGGCGGCGGCGTTCCTCGCCTACGCGGTGTGTTGGTGCGCGGGGTGGTTCGGGCTGAAGGGAAAATATCACGCGGACCTCTGGGGCGCGGCGGCCGGCCTCGCGGCGATGACGTGGATCGTGCGGCGCGCGTTCGGGCGGCGCGGGGATTTTCTGCCGGCGTTTGCGGTGCTCTTCCTGTTGCACAGCTTCGGCTACTCCCTCGGCGGCGATCTCTACGGCGCGGTGCGCGGCTCCACCGGCCGGTTGCTGTGGGGTGCGGCGCACGGGCTTGGCTTCGGCGCGGGGCTCGGCTATGTCCTCTTTGACTCGCAGGCGCGGACGCGCACCTAACCCATTTTCTTCATGCCCACGAAAACTGACTCCCAATCCTACGACGCCATCATCATCGGTGGCGGGCCCGCGGGCTCCTGCGCGGGCGCCATCCTCGGCGAATACGGCCACCGCGTGCTCATCCTCGAGCGCGAAAAGTTTCCCCGCTTCCACATCGGCGAATCGCTGATCCCGTTCACCTTTCAGCCGCTGGAGCGCATCGGGATGATCCCGAAGATGCGGCAGTCGGCCTTTCAGAAAAAATACAGCGTCACGTTCGTCTCGCCGGACGGGCAACGCTCGCAGCCGTTTTATTTCTTCAACCGCTACGACAAGGAGACCGTCGCGCAGACGTGGCAGGTGCTCCGCTCCGAGTTCGACGAACTGATGCTCAACAACGCCCGCGAGAAGGGCGCCGAGGTGCGCGAGGAGACGCGCGTCAACCGCCCGCTCATGGAGGGCGACCGCGTCGTCGGCGTCGAGGCCACCGACAAATCCGGCCGCACCTACGAGGTGCGCGCGCCCATCACGCTCGATTGCACGGGCAAGGAGGCCTTCCTCTCCAACCGCAACGGCTGGCGCATGAAGGATCCTTATCTCAACAAGATCGCGGTCTGGACCTACTACAAGGACTCGAAACGTGGCGCCGGCATCGACGAGGGCGACACCACGGTCGCCTACGTGCCCGACAAGGGCTGGTTCTGGCACATCCCGCAGCACCGCGGCATGACGAGCGTCGGCGTCGTCGCGGAGGGCAAGTATCTCACGCGCGACGGCGTGCGCGAGCCGAAGGACATCTTCCATCGCGAGGTCGAGCAGAACCTCTGGATCAAGGAACGCCTGTCGGTCGGCGAGTCCACCGGGGACTATTACATCACGAGTGAATACTCCCGCCACTCGCGCTACTGCGCGGCCCCCGGGCTCGTGTTCGTCGGCGATGCCTTCGCGTTTCTCGATCCGGTGTTCAGCAGCGGCGTGATGCTCGCGCTCAAGAGCGGCCACCTGGTGGGCGAGACAGTCCACGCCGGCCTCGTGGCGGGCGATCTCTCGCCGGCGCGCTTCACCGAATACGGCGCGACGATCCGGCAGGGCGTGGAAAACATGCGCAAGCTCGTCTACGCCTTCTACGACCCGAAATTCTCCTTCCGCGAAGTGATCGCCCGCTATCCGGACGCGGGCGGCGAAATCACCGATTGCCTCTCTGGCGACGTGAACAAGGACTTCACGCAGCTCTGGAACCGCATCCGCGAGTTCGTCCCGCTGCCCGAAGACTTGCCCTACGGCGAGCCTCTCGGCGCCGAGGTCGCCGCGCGCTGAGCCGCCCCGAATATCGCGGGCCTCGCCAAGGCCCCCCACGCCCGCCAACCCGGGTGGACCCCTCTCCATTTTGTAACCGAATAGGTTACAGGTCACGGGACTGAGGGTGGAGGCGGAGATGGGGACAGCGGCCCGGTTAGCGCCGACCGGCGGTGCCGGGCACCCCGACGAACCACGCCGCGAGGGCGAGGGTGGTCACGACCGCCGCGAGCGTGTAAAATACCGCCGCATACGAGCCGGTGATCACGTGGCAGTGCGCCAGCAGCAACGGCCCGACGGCCGAGGCCACCACCGTCATCATCTGCGCCGTTCCCACGATGCGCCCGAGTTGCCGCGCGCCGAACGCCTTCGCCCAAAAACTGAAAAAGATCACGATCACGAAGCCGCCCGCGAGGCCCATCACGACGGCAAACGCGTCCACTTGCGCGATCGTCCGCAGCGACGGCAGTCCGAGCAGCGCGACCGCTAGCAACGCCATCGTGAGCGCCATGAGCCGGTTCATGCTCCAGCGCGACGCCAGCCAGCCGCCGAGGAAATTTCCGACCAGCGACATCAGCGCGCACACCACGAGGCTCCGGTGATAGATGCCCGCCTCAAACCCGCGCTCGGCGAGAATCGATTCGTTGAAGAGCCCGATGCCCGACGCGACGAGATTGTAGAGCGAACTCGCCAGCGTGAAAACCCAGAACGCCGGCGAGCGCAGGGCCTCGCCCCACGTGAATCCGGTGACCGGCTCGGCCAGGGCGGGCGCCGGCTCGTTTTCGAAGGCGAGGCCGCACTCCTCGGGCCCGCGTCGCGCGAGCCACCACCCGGCGACCGCGAGCCCCGGCACGAGGCACCACCCGATCCCCGCCCACGCCGTGCGCCACCCGTCGCGTTGCACCATCGCCCCGACGATCGGGAACGCCATCATGAAGCCCAGGCTCAGCACCACCGAATAAATTCCCATCGCGAGACTCAGCCGCCGGCGGAACCATTGCCCGACCATCGTGAGGCTCACGACCGACAGCGCGCTCTGCCCGAGCCCGCGCGACAGCACCAACAGCACGAACATCGTCGCGACGCCCGTCGTCGCGCTCATCGCGAGCACGACCGCGCCGAGCAGCACCGACACCAGCGTGAGCACGGCGCGGCTCCCCAGTTGATCCTGCAGGCGCCCCACGCCGATGCAGCACAACGAACCGAGCAGCGTCGCCCACAGGTTCATCCGCGCCAGCGCCACCCGATCGATCGCGAGATCCTTCAGCAGCGACTCGGTGATGAGGCCGAGGCCCTGCGTGCGGCCCGGCAGCGTGCCGACCATCGCCGCGGCGGCGAGGCCCACCGTCACCCAACCGTAGTAAAAACGCGCGTGGACGGGCAGGCCGGGCCGGCGGGAGAGAATCGTGGCTTGGTGGGTCACGCGAAAAGTGGGACGGCGGGTCGGTCAGAAGGGTGCGGGGGAAATCTGGCGGGCGGCAATCCTTTCGATTGCGCAGCCGGGGCGGCGGCGCACGATGCGCTTCCGTTCGCGGCATGAATCCCTCCCACGCGTTTTTCCGCATCGCCGGACTTGCCCTCGGGCTGTCCGGCGTTGCGCCGCCCGCGCCCGCGCAGGAGGCCAGGGCCTATCCCGGGCTCACGTTTCACGCTGCGCCCAAGCCGCTCGCAGCGGGCGCCGTCACCGAAGACTGGCCGCATTTCCTCGGCCCGCATGTCAACGCGACGAGCCGTGAGACCAAACTCCTCGGCCAGTGGCCCGCCGCCGGCCCGAAGATCGTTTGGGAAATGGAGAGGGGCGAGGGCTACGCGTGCCCGGTGTTTGCCGGCGGGCGACTGGTGTATTTCCAGCACGTCGACGGCAAGGAGACGGTCGATTGCCTCGAGCCCGAGACCGGCCGGCGCTTCTGGCGCTACGATTACCCGGTCGAATATCGCGACCGCTACGGTTTCAGCCCCGGGCCGCGGGCGAGCGCGTTGATCGACGATGGGCGGGTCTATGTCGTCGGGGTCACGGCGGTGATGCACTGCCTCGACCTCAAGACGGGGCGCGTGCTCTGGCGGCGCGACCTGATGGCGGACTACAAGGTGCCGCAGTATTTTTTTGGCTACGGCCCGACGCCCTTCGCCTGGAGGGACCGGCTCATCGTGAACGTGGGCGGCAAGGCGCGCGATGGCGTCACGGGCACGTGCGTCGCGGCCTTCGACAAGCTCACAGGCAGGACGCTGTGGGAAGTCGAGGACAGCTGGGGCGCGGGCTACGCCTCGCCGATCGTCGCAAAGCTCCGCGGTCGCGAGGTGGCGCTCGTCGTCGCCGCCGGCGAGAGCCGGCCGAGCGTCGGTGGCCTGCTCACCATCGATCCGCAAACGGGCCGGGTCTTCGACCGGTTTCCGTGGCGCGCGCGGGTTTACGAGTCGGTGATCGCCGGGACGCCCGCCGTGCTCGACGACCGGCGGGTTTACATCTCCGACTGCTACGAAAAGGGCGGAGTACTGCTGGAGTTCGACGAGAACTTGAAATCGAAGCCGGCGTGGACGCAGCGCGAATTCGGCCTGCACTGGATGATGCCGCTCCTGATCGACGGGCACCTCTACGGGTTCGCGGGGCGCAATCCGCCCGACACCGAATTCAAGTGCCTCGAGGCCGCGACCGGGAAAATCGTCTGGGCCGACGACACCCGCTTCGACGAAAACGGCCGCCTGAGCAGTTTCTTCCGGGCGAGCCTGCTGCAGGCCGACGGGCGCGTGTTCTGCCTTGGCGAGGACGGATTGCTGGCGGAATTCGCGCTGACGCCGAAGGGCGCCGTCACGCGGCAGCGCGCCCGGCTCTTTCTCGCGCAGTCCACCTGGACCCTCCCCGCGCTGCATCGCGGCCTGCTCTACGTCGTCCACAACTCGCGCGACATGCGTGGCGACAAACCGCCCCGGCTCATCTGCTACGATTTTCGCGCCGGGGAGTGAGACGGCGCCGCGCCGCGCCCGAGAAACTCCTGCCGTGGCCGTTAAAATTTGACCCGCCGGGTTTCCGACCCGCGCCGGGCAAGTTTACCGCGCGCCCCGGATGTCGTAGCAGGAAACCGTGTCGTGATACCGCAGGTAGAGCCGGCCCTGGTGGATGACCGGGTGGGCCCAGGCGTCGTGGTCGCGGGCGGCGGCGTGGCGGAACCGGCCGCGCACCTCGAACTCCTTTTCCGTCGGGCGCAGCAGGAGCATCCACCCATCCTCGCAGTACGCATAGAGCCGGCCGTCGGCGTGGAGCGGGGCGCCCTTGGCGTGGCCCTCGAGCTTGTAAAGCTCGGCGCCGGTGGCGGCGTCGAGCGCGAACCAGCCGGCGCGGCGCGTATAATAGCTGCCATAGATCCGGCCGTCGGCCGCGACCACACTGCCCTGCAGGGTGTCGGCCGGCGCGGTCCACGCATCGGCGACGCCAACGGATGCGCCGGGTTGCGCGGGGGTGACCAACCGGTGCAGTGCCGCGGGTGCGCCGTAGGGCGCCGCATGAAAGATGCCGGTACCGACGAGCGCGGGCGACATCGCGAGCACGCCGTAGCTCGTGGGCCGGGGGCGGGTCCACTGGAGCCGCCCCGTTTCGAGATCGACGCAGAAGAGCTGCGTCGTGGTGCAGCCGACGAACAGCCGCCGGCCGGCGAAGCCCACGAGAATCGGGGGGGTATAACTCGGTCCGTCGACGGCCCCGGCGGCGCCACCGAGCGCGGGGAGCGGCGCGCTGCGCCAGCGGAGTTCGCCGGTGAGCTTGTCGAAGGCCGTGAGCAGCGCGTCGCGTCCGCCCGCGGTGGCGTAAACGTGGCGCTCGTCGACGACGAGGCACTCGCTGAGGCCCCACGTGATGTTCTCGCCCCGGAACTGCTTGAGGATTTCGGCGGACCAGTGCTCGCGTCCGGTGGCGGCATCGAGACACACGAGGCGGCCATGGGCGTTGAGGTGATAGAGCCGGCCGGCGCTGAAGGTGACGGAGGCGCGCGCGCCGGGATGTTGGTTGAGCCAGGCATCGCCGTTGCGCACGGACCATAGGGGCTTGCCGGCGAGGTCGAACGCGAGGATGCGCGTCTCCTCGTCGAAATCTCCCGTCACGTAGAGGCGATCGCCGGAAATGATCGTGGAGGAGAAACCACGTCCGGCACCCTTGGCGGACCAGAGGAGCTTTGGCCCACCCTCGGGCCAGGTCGGCAGGAGCCCGCGCTCGTCGGAAATGCCGTCGCGGCGCGGTCCGCGGAATTGCGGCCAGCCGGATTCGGGGGCGGCGATGAGTTCGGCGGCGGCGGACAGACTGCCGGCGAGCGTCACGAAGAGCACGAACACCGCGACGGCGGCCTGCCGCCCCCGCTTGGCGGGTGTCGCCCGGTCAGCGGCGCGCGGGGCCCGCGGCGGCGACGGAGCACGGCCCCCCGCCAGCGCGATCGGCCGGGCGAACGATCTGTTCCCGGTGGTCATCATGGCTCCCCGATGCACCAGAGAAACTCCTGCCGCGGTTCGCCTTTCCTCGCGTGCCGCAGATAAACGCGACCGCCGCAGATGGCCGGCGAGGCGAACGCTTCGTCGCCGAGCTGGTTTTGCGCGAGGAGCTTGAAATGCCCCGGGGTCGCCTCGAAGACCGACGTCACGCCGCGCAGGCTCGTCGCGTAGATGCGGTCGCCGGCCATGATCGGCGAGGCATAGAAGTCCTTGTCGACCTTTTCGCGCCATACTTCCTCGCCGGAGTCGGCGCGCCAGCAAAACGCGACCCCGGTATCGAGCACGCCGAACAGGTGGCCGCCGCGCACGAGCAGCGTGGGCACGTAGAGGCGGGTGGGCGACTGCCAGATGACGGTGCCGGAGCCGTCGGCCGCGAGGGCGGCGATGTGGTTGCGGGGATAGCCGCCGCTGATGAACACGCGCTGCCCGTCGCTGGCGGCGGTGACGACGGTTTCCTCGGTGGAGCCCGCGGTCTCCCAAATTTTCCGGCCCGTGAGCGGATCGAAGCTCGTGACCAGGTTGCAGCCCGCGAGCACGACCTGCGGGCGGCCGCCGAGGGTGAAGAGGGCGGGCGAGGCGTAGTTGGGGATTTTCGGGCGCTCCTGCGACCAGAGGATTTTTCCGGTGAGGCGGTCGAGACCGGCGACGCGGCCGCCGGCGCGCGTGTCGGCGGCGACGATCACGACGTTTTCGTGCACGAGCGGCGAGGCGCCGAAGCCCTGGTGCACCTGGTAGTCGGCGACGCGCGTTTGCCAGAGCATCTTGCCGGCGGGGTCGAGCGCGGTGGTGAAGATCGCCTTGGCGTGGAGAAAATTGATGTACAGCCGCTCCCCGTCGCTCACCACGGAGGCGGATGCGGCGGAGGAGTTCTTGTGATTGCCGGACTCGATCGGGCCGCGATGCACGACGGTGGACCACGCGGCCCGGCCGGTCGCGCGATCGAAGGCGAGCACGAGCAACTCCTGCGCGGCGGCATCGGCGGTGGCGAGGTAGATGCGATCGCCGGCGATCGTGGGCGATCCGTGGCCCTTGCCGCGGACGGGGGCACGCCAGAGGACGTTTTCGGTTTCGCTCCATTTGACGGGAGCGTTCTGGCCGGGCGCGGCGTGGCCGTCGCGCGTGGGGCCGCGCCACGCGGGCCAGTCGGAGCTGGTGGCGGAGGCGTACAAACCGGTGAGCAGGGCGATGGGGACAAACAGGTGGGGGAGGCGCATGAGGAGTGCGGCGATTCCGGCACATTGATCCATCGCTGCAAGCGGATAGGAAGCGGATTGCTTTGACCGCGGCGCCGGCGCCCCGTGTGCTCGGCCCGCTTTCTCCTCCCCCATGAAACGAATCGCACGCGGACGGTGGCTGGCGGGCGCGCTCGCCCTGGCCGCCGGCGCCCAGGCCCAGGAATGGACGCGGTTCCGCGGCCCCAACGGCACCGGCATCAGCCACGCGACGGGCGTGCCGGTGCAGTGGAGCGAGCGGGATTTTCGCTGGCGCGTGCCGATCCGCGGCGCGAGCCACGCGCAACCGGTCATCTGGGGTGACCGGCTTTTTCTGCTGACGGCGACCACCGAGAGCCGCGAGCGCACGCTGCTCTGCTTGCGCAAGAGCGACGGCGTGGAGTTGTGGGCGAAATCCTACACGCTCCCCACGCACCGGCCGGTGAACCGCAACGCGAGTTTTGCGAACGGCTCGGCCGTCGTCGACGCCGACCGCGTGATCGCGTGCTTCGTGTCGGCGGACAATTTCTGGGTGCGCGCGTTCGACCATGCGGGCAGGGAACTCTGGAGCCGCGATCTCGGGCCCTTCGAATCGCAGCACGGCCACGGCGCCTCGCCGATGATCCACGAGAACACCGTCGTCGTGACCAACGATCAGGATGGGGAGAGCTTCGTCGTCGCGCTGGACTTGAAAACGGGCGCGCCGGTCTGGAAAACGCCGCGCCGGCCGGCGCCGACCTTCACCGCCTACGCCACCCCGATCGTGCATGTGCGGGCGGACGGTTCGCCGGAGTTGCTGCTCACCAGCCAGTCGCACGGCATCTCGAGTCTCGATCCGAAGACGGGCGGGATGAATTGGGAGGCGCCGGTTTTCGACAAACGCGTGATCGTCACGGCGGTGGTGGCCGGCGACCTGGTGATCGGCAGTTGCGGGCAGGGCGGGGGCGCGGGGAATTATCTGTCGGCCATCAAGCTCGGCGGGAAGGGCAACGTGAGCCGCACCCACGTTGCCTACACGCTCCGCCGGGCGACGCCCTACGTGCCGACGCCGCTTTATCTCGACGGCCGGCTTTATCTGGTCAGCGACGCCGGCATCGCGAGCGCGATCGAGGCGGCGACGGGGCGCGAGATCTGGTCGGAGCGGCTGGGCGCCGAGTTTTTCGGCTCGCCGGTGCTGATCGGAGGGCGGATTTATTGCCCCACGACAAAGGGCGAGATGATCGTGCTCGCGACGGGCGACACCTACGAACGGCTCGCGCGCAATCCGATCGGCGAGGGCACGCATAGCACGCCATGCGTCGACGGCGGGCGGATCTACGTGAAGACGTTCACGCATCTCGTCTGCGTGGGAGGGAAATGAAAAGTCCGCACCGCGGGGTCGCCCGGCTCGCGAGCGCAGGGAGGATTGCGACGCGGCGCGCCGGGGTTTTCCGCCTCTCCCGGGGCGGGCTGCTGGCCTGTCTCCTCATGCTCGGTTCCCCGGCGCTCCGCGCCGACGACTGGCCCATGCTCGGCGGCCGGCCCGATCGCAACATGGTCTCGCGCGAAACCGGCGTGCCCATGGTGTGGGTCGCGGGCGAAAAAGGCCCCGCCAAAAACATCAAGTGGACCGCGCCGCTCGGGAAGACGACGTTTGGCTCGCCGGCGATCGGCGGCGGCCGCGTGTTCATCGGCACCGACAACGATCCGGCCGGGAGCTCCGGGCAGCGCGGGGTGTTGAAATGTTTCGCGGAAAAGGACGGCCGGCTCCTCTGGTCGGCGACCCACGAGAAACTGAAGAATCCCGGCGAGGACGATGGTACGCTCGGCGTCTGCTCCACCCCGTGCGTCGCCGGCGATCGCGTTTACTACGTGAGCAACCGCGCGGAACTCGTTTGCCGCGACGTGCAGGACGGGCGCGAAGTGTGGTTGCTCGACATGCGTGCCACCCTCGGGGTGACCCCGAACCAGGCGTCGGCCTCGTCGCCGCTGGTGGTCGACGGACGCGTTTTTGTCGTCACCGGCAACGGCGCCGAGGCCAAGACCGGGAAGGTGAAGCAGCCGGGCGCACCGAGCTTTCTCGCGGTCGACGCGAAGACGGGAAAGATACTCTGGCAGGACGCGTCGCCCGGCGCGCGCATTCTCACCGGCCAGTGGGGCTCGCCCGGCTACGGCGTCGCGGGCGGCGTGCCGCAGGTGGCGTTTCCCGGAGGCGACGGCTGGCTCTACAGTTTCGAGCCGGCGACGGGCAGGCTGCTGTGGAAATTCGACGCCAAGGCGCACGAGCCGCGCGCCGCGGACGGCGAGCCGGCGACGATGTTCAATCTCGTGGCGGCGCCGGTCTTCGTCGGCGACCGCGTGTTCATCGCCGTGGGCGAACCCGAGGCGGGCACGGGGCCGGGGGCGCTGCGGTGCCTCGATGCGAGCCGGCGCGGCGATGTCACCGCGACCGCCGAAATCTGGCGCCTCGGCGGCGCCGACTTCAACGACAGCATCGCGATGCCCGCGGTCCATGACGGAATCGTGTTTGCCGTCGATGCGCCCGGCTTCGTTTACGCCATCGAGGCGGCGACGGGAAAGCGCCTTTGGGCGCACGACCTGAAGGCGAACATCTGGGGCTCGCCGCTGGTTGCCGACGGCAAGGTGCATGTGCAGACCGCCGAGGGCCTGGTGGCGATCTTCGCGGCGAGCCGGGAGAAGCAACTGCTCGCGACCAACGAGCCGCTGCCGGACTTCGCGCATGGCACCCCCGTCGTGGCGAACGGCGTGCTCTACCTGACCGGGCAGAAAAAACTCTACGCCGTGGCGCTGGCGAAGTGACGGCATCCCCCATCCGCATGTCCCGCTGGCGCGCATCTCGTTGTTCGCCGCGACGGAATCGTGGACTCCGCCCGCCTTGCGCCCCGGGTTACGATTTGCGCGCGCCGGGGTGACGGGTTCTGTTTGGAATCCCCGAACCGATACATCCCCTGAAGTCCGCCATGCCAAAAGCCCTCGTTCTCGCCCTCGTCGGTTGCGTTGCGTTCCGTGCCGTGGCGGCGCCCGGCGACGAGTGGCCGCAGTTTCGCGGGCCGGGTGGGCAGGGACACGCGGTGACGGTCGCTCTGCCCGTCGAATGGTCGCCGACGAAGAACGTGGCGTGGAAACAGGCGCTGCCTGGCGCCGGCTGGTCCTCGCCCGCGATCTCCGGCGGACAACTGTTTCTCACGGCGGCGGTGGTCGATGACGGAGGCCGGCCGGCGCTGGCGCTTTTTTGCTTTGCGAGCGCGACCGGGCGGCTGGAGTGGCGGGCGGAAGTGTTCGGCGCCGGCGAGTTTCCGCTGCGCCCGGCCCACGATCCGGGTTCGCCGGCCAGCCCGACGCCGATGGTCGACGGCGACCGCATCCATGTGTATTTCGGCCATCACGGCGCGGCGTGTTTCGACCGCAAGGGCCGGCCGGTCTGGCGCAATCCTCCACTCCGCTTCGATCCCGTCCCGGTCAGCGGCGGTTCGGCGATCCTCGCGGGCGACCGGTTGATCTACGTCGCCGATTGCGCGACCGCGGCCTTTGTCGTGGCCCTCGACCAGGGCACGGGGAAGATCCGGTGGCGCGTGCCACGCACGCTGCCGCCCAAGATGAAATTTTCCTTCGGTTCGCCGCTGCCGATCGAGGTCGGTGGCCAGCTGCAAATCGTGGTCCCGGGTGCTGGGGCGGTCACGGCGCTGGACCCGCGCGACGGGCGCGAGCTCTGGCGCGTGCGCTACAGCCGTGAAAATGCGGCGGCGCCCCGGCCGGTGTTCGCGCACGGGCTGGTGTTTGTCGCGGCCGGTTATCTGCGGGCGGAGCTGCTGGCGATCCGGCCCGACGGCGCGGGCGACGTGACCGACACGCACGTCGCCTGGCGCCTGACCAAGGGCGCGCCGATCGTGCCGGCGCTGCTGGCGGTCGGCGACGAACTTTACGGCGTCAATGACGCGGGCGTGGCGACATGTTGGGAGGCGAAGACTGGCCGGGTGCACTGGCAGGAGCGGCTCGACGGCAACTATTCCGCCGCGCCGCTGGTCGCGGGCGGCCGGATCTATTTTCAGAACGAGACCGGCCTCGGCACGGTGGTGGAGGCGAAGCCGGTGTTTGCGAAGCTCGCGGTCAACGATCTGGGCGAGCGCACCATCGCCGCCGCCGCCGCGGCGGACGGCAGCCTGTTCGTCCGCACCGAAAAAAACCTTTACCGCATCGCCCGCCCCGCGCCGGCCCCGTAGCCGGGCTCCGCCGATCGACCCACCGCCCGCCCAAACGCGTTCGAGCCGGTCTTAGGACATGGTTGGCGGCAAGAAAATGCTCGCTTGAGTGCACCATAGATTAGAAAGGAAGCTTCGGGTCGCCGGCCCGCTTGCCTCCGTCCCCGCCGACCGCACCATTTTCCCTGATTACATCCCCTTTCCATTGATGCCATCCCCCCTGTTCCTCCGCAATCTTCGCCTTGCCGTGAGCACCATCGGCGCGATCGGGTGCCTCGAGGGTCGCTCGGGCGCCGCCGGGCCGAACGTCACCACGATGTCGCCGTTCAACGTCCAGGCCGAGTTTGGCGTCGACGCGCTCCGGCTCGGCAATTCCGCCTCCACGCTCAACCAGCACCTGCTCGACGAGCACGGCGTCATCCAGTTGCAGGACGTGTCCGGCATTGCGCCGAACCTCTACTCGAGCAACAGCGACTCCCACGGCTTCGGCGACGTGCTCTCGTTGCGCGGGCTCGCCAACTCCATTTTCTTCAGCGCACCGTCGGTCGCGCTTTACGTCGACGATGTGCCGGGCGGCTCGGTGTCGTCGTATCCCAGCGCGTTGCTCAACATCGAGAGGCTCGTCGTGCGTGCCGGGCCGCAGGGCACCGACTACGGCCGCAACGCCCCCGGCGGGGTGATCGACATCAAGACGCGCGCCCCCGGCGCGAAGCACCGGGGGAAAGTCCAGGTTGACTACGGCTCCTTCAACGCGGTCGGCGTGCAGGCGGCGTTCGACGGCCCGCTCGGCGGCGGTGGCGGCTACAGCCTGAGCCTCGGCTCCACTGCGCGCGACGGCTACATCGAGAACACGTTTTTGAAACGCTCCGCCGATGATCGCCGCGCGTTCGTCGGCCGCGGGGCGCTCCACGTGAAGGCGACCGACCGGCTCGCGCTGCGCTTCGGCGTGCTCGTCGAGAAAGTCGCCGACGACGCCACGCGCCTCAGCTCCCTCGCGAGCGCCGATCCCTTCACGGTGGCTTCCGATCTCAACGGCGAGACGAAGATCGACCGCACGCAGTATTCGTTGCAGGCCCGGCTCAAGGTCGACGGCGGTACCGTGATCGCCACGACCTCGCGGCAAGACTGGCAGCTCGATCCCGCGTCGACCGATCTCGATTTGAATCCGTATCCGGGCGGAACCTCGCGCGTGGTGCAGGGTGAGGAAATGTGGACCCAGGAAGTCCGCTTCGAGTCCACCCCCGCGGCGAACAAGGCCCAGTGGCGCGCCGGCCTGTTCTTCATGGCGGCGAACACCGACAGCGCCGCGGTGCGGACGTTCATCGTGCCGCCGAGCGCGTTTGTGCCGCCGGGCTTCATGCAGACCGAGCGCACGGTCTCGGCCATCGGCCAGACGAGTCTCGCCGCCTACGGCAACGTTGATCACCCGCTGACGTCCGGGACCACGCTGAAGTTCGGCGTCCGCGCCGAGGAGGCGAAGTCCGACATCGATCGCACAAAGGCGAGTTCGAACAACTTCGGCTTCCCCGTGCCGCCGGAGCCGCGCCTCCGCGACTCGCAGGGCCGCGCCCACCTTTCGGCCACCGGCGCGATCGTACAGGCGGTGTCGCCGTCGCTCCGGCTGCTCGTGCAGACGTCGCTCGCGCACCGGCCGGGCGGCTACAGCGCGTTCACCGCCAATCCCGCGCTGTCGCGCTTCGGGCGCGAGGGGCAGTGGGCCAGCGAGGCCGGCCTTACGTTCGGCCCGCCGCAGGGCCGGTTCGGCGGCAGCCTGCTCGCGTTTTGGACGGCCGTCGACGGCTACCAGTTCGAGCGCACCGTGCCGGGCTCGACGGACTTCGTGGTCGTCAACGCCCGCCAGGTCACCTCGCGCGGGGTCGAGGCCAAGTTCATGTGGAACCCCGTCGAACGGCTCTGGTGGGACTTCCAGGCCGGCTACACCGACGCCACGTTTGCCGAGCACCGCGACGCGACCGGCACCGATGTCAGCGGCAAGAGCGTGCCCTTCATCCCGCGCTCCACGCTGCGCACGGGTGTCACGGTCGATTTGGGCGGCGGCTTCGCGGCCAACGCCAGCTACGCGGCGGTCGGCCGCTCGTCGTTCGACGAGCGCAACACGGCCGCGGTCGCGCAGCCCTCGTATGGCCTCGTCCACGCCCAACTGCGCTATCGCCGCGCCCACTGGTCGGCCACGCTCTACGCGCAGAACCTGGCCGACGAAAAATACTGGCAGTTCATCAATCCCGAGATCTTCGCCGGCAGCCCGGGCGCCCCGCGGCGCGTCGGCGTGCGGCTTTCGTTCGAATATTGAGTCCCGCATTGCTGACGCGCACAAAACCCGCAGACTTCGCCGTTTCCCAACCCGTTTCGTTCCCATGAGACTTGCCGCCCGCCTCGCTCCCCTCGTTTTGACCCTCGCCGCCGGCCTCGGCGCCGGCCCGCTGTCCGCTGCCTCCGGCTGGCTCAACTGGCGCGGCCCCAACCAGGATGGCGTCTCCACCGCCGCGCAGCCGCTGCCCACCAACCTGCGGCTCGACGGACCCAGCCACCGCTGGACCTTCAAGGCGCACGGCGCTGGCACGCCGGTGATCGCCGACGGCAAGGTCTACGCGATGTGCTACTACGGCGAGACCGGCGAGGACGTGATCGAGGCCATCGTGTGCCTCGACTTGAAAAACGGGGCGAAACTCTGGGAGCACCGCTTCAAGGACTTCCTCAGCGACACCGTTTACAACCGCTACGCCATCGGCGCGCCCTGCGTGGATGCGGAGACGGGCAATGTCTATTGCGAGTCGGCCTGCGGCGTGATCACGGCGATCACGAGTGACGGGAAAATCATCTGGCAGCGATCGATGATGGAGGAGTTCGGCCGCCTCACGTTTCCCAACAGCCGCACCGGCTCGCTCGTCACCGATGGCGACCTGCTGGTCGCCAAGGGGATCACCGCCAACTGGGGCACGGACGGCCCGGCGAGCACCCGCTACTACGCGTT
The DNA here is from genome assembly GCA_947474935.1 of Opitutia bacterium. Lineage (GTDB taxonomy): Bacteria > Verrucomicrobiota > Verrucomicrobiia > Opitutales > Opitutaceae > ER46. The sequence goes on along the minus strand of CANJKL010000017.1, from coordinate 52,716 downwards.
CGACAAGCGCACGGGCGAACTCGTCTGGTATAGCACTCCCGGGGTCACGCCGCCCGTGGACAACCCCATGGGCGCGCCGATCTTCGCCGATCTCGGCGGTCACCGCGTTTTCTACGCCGGCGCAGGTTGCGGCAATGTCGTTTGCGTCAATGCCCGCACCGGCGAGCCGGTGTGGCGCTTCAAGCTCTCGAACGGCGGCCTCAACTCCGACATGCTCCTCGCCGGCCCCGGCAAACTCATCGCCATCCATGGCAAGGAGAACATCGACTCCTCGACGCAGGGCCGCCTCGTCGCGCTCAAGATTCCCACCGAGTATCCCACCGGGCCGAAGCCGGTGATCCTCGGCAAGGAGGCCGAGCTCTGGCGCAACGACGAGTTCAGCGCCTTCACCAGCTCCCCGCTGCTGGTGGACGGCCGGGTGTATTCCACGAGCAGCAACGGCAATTTCCAGTGCGCAGACGCCGCCACCGGCCAGACGCTCTGGCAGGAAAAGCTCGGCGCCGATCAGGTGCATGCTTCCCCGGCCTACGCGGACGGGCGCTTTTACGTGCCGATGCACGAGGGCCGCATCTTCGTGATTGAGGTGAAGGACGGCAAGCCGGTCATCGTTTCGAACAACAAAATGGAACCCGGCACCGTTTGCCTCGGTTCGCCGGCATTCTACGGCGATTCGGTTTTCTATTTCACGAAGGACGGCCTGCACTGCTTCGGCCCCAAGGACTCCGCGCCCATCATCCCGCCCGCCACGCCCGCGCCCAAGCCGGCCGCGCTTTCGACCGCGCCCATCGCCGCGCTGCAAGTCGTGCCCGCGGAGTTTGCGCTCTATCCGGGTCAGTCGCAGGCCTTCAAGGTCTGGGGCCTCGATGCCACCGGCCGCCGCGTGCGCGAGGTCACCGGCGAGGCGACGATCGCCAAGTTTATCCCGCCCACCGCGCAGGTCCGCTCCGAGGTCGATGGCGAGCTCACGGGTGCCGTGGTGAGGACCCGTCCGACCGCCAAGCTCTCCGCCGGCTCGTTCCAGGCCAAGTGGAACAACCTGGCCGCCACCGCCCGTGGCCGCGTGATCGCGACCTACGGCCACAGGGAGGATTTCTCCGCGCTCCCGCTCGGCCAGAAAAACAACGAGGGCACGGACGTCGGCTTCCCGCCGCTCGCCTGGCTGGGCGCCCGTGTGAAATGGCACGTCTTCGAAAAGGGCGGCGACAAGTTCGCCGGCAACCGCCTCGATTCGCTGCTCTTCATGCGCACGATGAACTTCATCGGCGGCCCGGACATGAAGAACTATACGTTTGAGGCCGATGTGATGACCGACGGCACCCGCCGCATCATGTCCAATGTGGGCGTCGTGAACCAGCGCTACCTTTTCAACATGGCGGCCAACAACCGCATCCTCGAGGTCTCGAGCACGCACGAGCGCTTCGCCGCCTCGGTGCCGTTCGAGGCTAAACCCAACACCTGGTATCACCTCAAGACCCGCGTCGATCGCGACCAGACGGGGCCGGGCGGATTCGTCCGCGCCAAGCTCTGGCTGCGCGGCGAGCCCGAGCCCGCCAAATGGACACTCGAGGTCCGCCAGGAAAACATCCACCAGCACGGCGCGCCCGCCGTCTACGCGTTCTCCCCGCAGAGCCAGAAGCGCGTGTTCATCGACAACCTTGCCATCACCGCCAATGAATAAAACGACCACTCTTGCCCTCTTCACGGCCGCCTGGCTCGCCGCCCCGCTCGCCCGCGCCGCCGACTGGCCCATGTGGGGCGGCTCGCCGACGCGCAACATGGTCTCCTCCGGCAAGGGCCTCCCGCTGCCCGGGGAGATCTCCTCCGGTAAATTCCTCCCGAAGAGCGAGGCCATCGATCCGAAGTCCACCAAGCACGTCCGCTGGGTCTCGAAGCTCGGATCGCAGGCCTACGGCACGCCCGTCGTCGCCGGCGGCCGCGTCTTCGTCGGCACCAACAACGAGTCGCCCCGCGACCGGAAACAGATCGGTGACCGCGGCGTGTTGATGTGCTTCGACGAAAAGACCGGCGACTTTCTCTGGCAGCTCGTCGTCCCGAAGCTCGGCTCCGGCAAGGTCAGCGACTGGGAATACGTCGGCATCTGCTCCGCCCCCGCCATCGAGGGCGACCGCGGCTACGTCGTCACCAACCGCGGCGAGCTCGTATGCTTCGACGTGAAAGGCCTGGCCGACGGCAACCAGGGTCCGTTCATAGACGAGGCGAAGTTCTCCTCGCTCGCCGACGGCAAGCCCGGCGAAGTCGGCCCGAAGAGCGCCGATATCATCTGGGTGAGCGACGTGCGCACCGAGCTCGGCATTTTCCCGCACAACATCTCCAGTTGCTCGCCGCTCATCGTCGGCGACAGCATTTTTATCGCGACCTCCAACGGCGTCGATTGGTCGCACCTCAACATCCCCGCGCCCTTCGCGCCCGCGCTCGCCGTGCTCGACAAAAACACCGGCAAGGTCATCGGCGAGGAGGCCTCCGGCGTCTCGAAGAACGTGCTACACTGCAGCTGGAGTTCACCTTCCTTCACGACGGTCGGCGGCCAGCCGATGGTCGTCTGGGGCGGCGGCAACGGCTGGTGTTACGCCTTCGATCCCGTGCCGGCGCCCGATAAGGACGGCGTCCCCGTGCTCAAGGAGCTGCTCCGCTACGATGCCAATCCTCCCGAGTATCGCAGCAAGGATGGCCAGCCCCTGAAATACGCGACCTTCAGCGGCCCGAGCGAACTCATCTGCACCGTCGTCGCGCAAGACGGCCGCGCCTACATGTCCATCGGCCAGGATCCCGAGCACGGCGACGGCGTCGGCATGTTCAGTTGCATCGATCTCACCGCGCGCGGCGACCTCACCGGCAAACCCCTTTGGGTCAACAAGGGCATCGGCCGCACGATCTGCACGCCGAGCATCGTCGGCGGCCTCATCTACATCGCCGAATACAAGGGCGACATCCACTGCCTCGACGCCAAGACCGGCCAGACGATCTGGACGCACGCTACCAACAGCCGCATCTGGTCCTCGACGCTCGTCGCCGACGGCAAGATTTACTGCGGCACGGAGGACGGCGAACTCGTCGTGCTCAAGGCCGGCCGCGAGAAACAGGTGCTCGGCAAGGTCGAGTTCTACAGCCCCATTTATTCGACGCCGGTCATCGCCAACGACAGCCTCTTCGTCACCACGGTCACTCACGTCTTTGCCATCGGCAAATAGCCGCACGATGTCCAAGGGCACGCTCATCACCGGCTATTTTGTCGTCCTCTTTTTTCTCCACCAGGACTCTTGGTGGAGAAACGATCCGCGGCTCGTGCTCGGCTTCCTGCCGGTGAGCCTGGCGTATCACGTGGGGTGGACCCTGCTCGTGGCGGCCGGCTGGATCTTCGTCGGGAAATACTGCTGGCCGGAGCATCTGGATGCGGAGCCCGAGGCAGGACCGGGCAAATCCACGGATGAAAAACGCTCCTGATCCGATCCGCGCAGTTGCAGGAGCCGGCTGGCAGGCGATGGTTTGGAGTGGCCCGGGCCGCCTGCCCGTAGTTCTTCGGGCCACGGCCGGGCCGCCCGCGCCACCCCCAGCGCCCACCACCCGATGATCCCCGTCATCATCATCGGAATCTATCTGCTCGTCTTGATCACCGTCGGCCTGATCAGCGCGCGGTTTTTTCGCGGTGGCTCGGCGGAGTATTTCGTGGCGAGCCGGTCGCTCGGGCCGTTCGTGCTCTTCATGACGGTGTTCGGGACGACCATGACGGCGTTTGCGATGGTCGGCAGCACGGCGGAGACTTTCGAGTATGGCGTCGGCACGTTTGGCAAACTCGCCTCGTGGTCCGCGCTCGTTCACCCGGCGTGCTTTTTCCTGATCGGGCTGCCGCTGTGGTCGCTCGGCAAGCAGCATGGCTACGTCACGCAGATCGAATATTTCCGCGACCGCTTCGACAGCTCGGCGATCGGCTACGTGCTGTTTCCCGTCCTGGCGGGGCTCATGATTCCGTATGTGGTCGTCGGCTTGCTCGGCGTCGGGTCCGTGGTCGGTGGCGTGACGGGCGGGGCGTTTCCCGAGGCGTTCGCCTCGACGCGCGGCGCGATCCCGCCGTGGCTGACGATGGGAGTGATTTCGGCGGTGGTCCTTTTCTACATTTGCATCGGCGGAGCTCGTAGCGCGGCGTGGGTGAATGTCTTTCAGACCGTGGTGTTCGTCGGGATGGGCCTGCTCGCGTTCTGGCTCATCGCGAGTTCGCTCGGCGGCGTCGACGCGGCCTCCGCGAAAGCGAATCCCGCGAAGGCCGTGCGCACCGGCAACATGGGCGAAATGGAGTTTTTCACCTACTGGATGATTCCGCTTTCGGTCGGAGTCTTCCCCCATGTCTTCCAGAATTTCCTCACGGCCCGCTCGGCGAAATCCTACAAACTCCTGCTCGTCGCGCAGCCGATCTCGATCCTGCTCGCGTGGCTGCCGTGCATCCTGATCGGTTTTTGGGCAACCGGGGCGAAGCTGCCGGGCCTGGATACGCCGGTGATTCCCGCGGGCATCAACGCCAACGCCGTGCTCGGCCTCATGGTCGGCAAACTCACCTCGCCGATCGTCTCCGGCCTCGTCGCCGCCGGCGTGCTCGCCGCGATCTCGCTCGACGCCCAGTTCATCTCGATCGGCACGATGTTCACCCGGGACATCGTGGTGCATTTCTTTGGCCAGGATCGGATCTCCGATCGCGCCACCGTCTGGATCGCACGCGGCTTCATCGTCATGGTCGTCGTGGTCACCTATGCGATGACGTTTGCGCCGCCGCGGCAGATTTTTTCGCTCGGGACGTGGTGTTTCAGCGGTTATGCCGGGCTGATTCCGTTGTTGCTCGCGGCGCTCTATTGGAAGCGCGTGACGAAGGCGGCGGCCATTTTCTCGGTCGTCGTGACGGCGGGCACCTGGCTCGGGTTGTTCGTCGCGGCGAACTACGGCGCGGATCGAAAATTTTTGGTTGGCGGCATGTTGCCTGTGGCAACCGTGTTTGCCGCCTGCGTGATTTCGGTTGTGGTGGTGTCGTTGCTGACTAAACCGCCGCCACCCGCCACCCTCGCCAAATTCTTCCCCCTGAAATCCTCATGAGCAGCAAACTCACCGTTCCCCAGGCCCGGGCCGCGCTCGACGCGTGGACCCGCAAGATGATCAAGTGGCACTTCTCCCCCGCGACGGGCTGCGATTACTGGCTCAAGTGGGCCCGGGCCGCCGGCTGGGACCCGCGCAAGGAGATCACGTGCTTCGCCGACATCGCGAAAAAATTCCCCCACTTCGACGACGAGGTGCTCCGCCAGGAGCAGCCCGAGCGCTTCGTGCCGAAGACTTACCGCGGCCGGCCCTACAATGTCTTCGAGACCGGCGGCACCACCGGCATGCCGAAGCAGCGCATCGGCTGGGACGACTACAAGGTCGACTACGAGGAGTACAGCGACCACTACGGCCCGAACTTTTTCCCGAAGGGGGGCAACTGGCTCATGGTCGGCCCGACCGGCCCGCGCCGGCTCCGCCTCGCGGTCGAGCATCTCGCGAATTTCCGTGGCAGTTCCTGCTACTTCGTCGACCTCGATCCGCGCTGGGTGAAGCGCCTCATCGGCATGGGCGAGATGGCGATGGCCCGCAAATACCAGGAGCACGTGATCGACCAGGCCGCCACGATCATGCGCCACCGCAAGATCACCTCGATGTTCACCACGCCGCGCCTGCTCGAGAATCTCGCCGAGCGCATGTCGCTCGTGCAGGCGGGACTGAAGGGCGTGTTCGTCGGCGGCACCACGATGACACCGCAATACGTCCGCTTCGTCGTCGAGGAAGTGCTCGAGGGCAAAATCAACTTCGCGCCCACCTACGGCAACACGCTCATGGGCCTCGCCATCTCCAAGAAGCTCACGCCGGAGGACAACTACAGCCTCACCTACTACGCACCGCAGCCGCGCGCGACGCTCCGCATCGTCAATCCCGACAAGCCGGAGGAACTCGTCAATTACGGTGAGTATGGCCGCGTCGAGCTCACGACGATGACGAAGGAGTTCTTCGTTCCCCGTTTCCTCGAGCGCGACGAAGCCATCCGCCGCCCCCCGTGCAGCGAATTCCCGTGGGACGGCGTCGGCGACGTCCGCCCGTTCCAGTCGCTCACCAAAACGATCATCGAAGGCGTGTATTGAAAAACCGGGCGGTTTTCTGACCCACCCGGCTCGGCCCCACCATGAGCTCCCCGATTCACATCCCCATCCTCCGCCTCGGCCGGACCTACCGCAGCCTCGACACCCAGAAGCACCCGCTTCCCGGCGGCGGCACACTCGAGGTCAGCGTCGCCAACTCCGGCCTCATCCGCCGCGACCTCCGCGATCTCCCCCGGGCCGCCGCCGCGCTCCGCGCCATCCCCACCGCGACCCTTGTCTCCAGCATGGAGAAGGCCGCCGAACTCTACCTCCACGGCAGTCTCCCGTGGGGCGACGGCGATCGCCTGCAGTCGCCCGCCGACTACGCCGCCGCGCTTTCCCAGCTCACCGGCCTCCCCCACAGCCTCGGCCGCGGCAACATGGCGAAGGTCCACGCCGCGATGTCCAACATCCGCGCCGTCCTCGCCGGCCTCACGCGCGGCCTCCCGCTCGGGCTCTTTGACACCGGCGTCGTCGCGCAGGCCGGCCTCCACGTGAATTTTTTCCCGCAGACGGACAGCCTGGGCGTGCTCCTCCCGAGCAATTCCCCCGGGGTCAACTCGCTCTGGCTCCCCGCACTCGCGATGAAAATTCCCGTGGTGCTCAAGCCCGGCCGCGAGGATCCGCTCACGCCCTTCCGGCTCATCCAGGCGATGATCGCCGCGGGGTTCCCGCGCGACGCGTTCGGCTTCTACCCGACCACGCACGACGGCGGCGACACCGTGCTCTTCGGCACCGGCCGCGCGATCGCGTTCGGCAACGACACCACGCTCAAGAAATACGCCCCTTACCGTCACATCCAGGTCCACGGCTCCGGCCGCAGCAAGATTCTCATCGGCGACGACTACGCCGACGACTGGGAAAAGCATCTCGACGTGATCGTCCACGCCATCTCCGCCAATGGCGGCCGCAGTTGCATCAACTGCTCCTCCGTCCTCATCGGCAAAAACCGCGACGCGCTCGCGGATGCCCTCGCGCGCCGTCTCGCCGCCATCGAGCCGCTGCCGCGCGATCATCCCGACGCCATCCTCAGTGGCTTCGCGAATCCCGCCATGGCGAAGGGCATCGACGAGCGCATCACCGAACTCCTCGGCACGCCCGGCGCCACCGACCTCACCGCCAGATACCGCACCGGCCCGCGCCTCGTCGAAATGTACGGCCAGACGTTTCTCCGCCCCACGCTCGTCGGGTGCGACGATCCCGGCCATCCGCTGGCGAACACCGAATTCATGTTCCCCTTCGCCAGCATTCTCCAGGTCCCGCAGGCAAAGATGCTCGGCGTGATCGGCGAGACGCTCGTGGTGTCCGCGTTCACGCGCGACCGCGACTGGAGCGCCGACCTCATGACCAGCACGAACATCGAGCGCCTGAACCTCGGGCCCTACACGACGATGCGCGTGCAGTGGGAGCAGCCGCACGAGGGCAACCTCTTCGAATTTCTCTACCGCCGCCGCGCCCTCCAGGGCGACCTGGTCGCGGTCTGAATTTCCAAACAGTGAGCCACGGAGAACACAGCGCGCAGCCACAGAGCGCACAGAGTATGCCACTGTCTTTCTCCGTGACCTCTGGGTCTGAGCTCGGTGCCCTCTGTGGCTAATCAGACCGTGATGATGCCTCCTTTCGCCTCCCGGCCGTCGCCGAAACTCGTCTTCGGCCCCGGCGTGCTGCGCGAGCTGCCCGCGTGCGTGCGCGAGGCCGGCGGCTCCGCCGTTTTTCTCGTGACCGACACCGGCTTGATGCGCGCCGGCCACGCCGCGCGCGCCACGGCCCTGCTCGAAGCCGCCGGCCTCCCCGTCACCCTCTACGATCACTCGCACGAGAACCCCACCGAGGCCGACGCCGCGGCGTGCCGCGAGGCCGCGCGCGCGGTGAAGTTCGACTGCTTTGTCGCCCTCGGCGGCGGCAGCAGCATGGACACCGCGAAGGCCGCCAATTTTCTCCTCACCAACGGCGGCGCGATGCGCGACTACCACGGCTACGGCAAGGCCACCCGGCCGATGCTTCCCCTCATCGCGATCCCCACCACGTCGGGCACCGGTAGCGAATGCCAGTCCTACGCCCTCGTGAGCCGCGACGACACGCACGAGAAAATGGCCTGCGGCGATCCCAGGGCCCGCGCCCACACCGCGCTCCTCGACCCCGAGCTCACCGCCACGCAGCCGCGCTCCGTCGCCATCGCCACCGGCCTCGACGCGCTCTCGCACGCCCTCGAATCCGCCGTGTGCACGCAGCGGAATTCCATTTCCTCGCTTTACGCCGAGGGCGCGTTTCGCCACCTCGCCGGCGCGATCGGCGCCGTGGTTGCCGGCCGCGCCACCCTCGAGGATCGCAGCGCGATGCAGCTGGGCGCGGCGCTCGCCGGCCTCGCGATCGAAAACTCCATGCTCGGCGCCGCGCACGCGACCGCCAACCCGCTCACCGCGCGCCACGGCTTGGTCCACGGCCGCGCCGTCGCCCTCATGCTGCCGCACGTCATGCGCTTCAACGCCGCTGTGCCCGCCGTCGCCGGGATCTACGCGCGCTACGCCGACATTTTGCAGGCGTCGGGCGTCACCACCGCCCCGCTGATCGAGTGGGTGGGGGAGTTGGGCGCCCAGGGCTCCCGGCCGGAGCTCAACGGCGCCGCCCTCGATCTGGCGGCGCTCGCCGCGGACGCCGCGCAGCAGTGGACGGGAAAATTCAATCCGCGACCTTTGCAGCCGGCCGATTTTCTCTCACTCTACCGGAGTGCGCTTGGCCTGCATGCTTCCTCGTAAAACGGATACGCGATCCGGCTGGCTCGCCGCCCTGCTCGTGAGAGCCGGGACGATTGCGCGTTCGATCCGGCCACCCGTCCGCCGCTCCCGGGGCGGGCGGCGAGTTGTCTCCCGGTCCGGCGCCGGCTTGCTGCTCACCGTCTGCTGCCTCGGGTTCGCGGGCTGCGGCAAGCGCGCCGCTGCGCCCGCCACGAAGCCCGAAATCACCGCCGCGCCCGCCACGTCCTGGCCCATGACCCGCGGCGGCCCGGCGCTCAGCGGGAGCGTGGCCGCGCCCGTCCCGCAGCATCCCGCGACCGCGTGGACCTTCACCGCCTCGGGCCCCGTCACCGCCGAGGCGTCCATCGTCGGCGGCCGCGTTTACGTCGGCACGGGCAAAGGCGTGCTGCACTGCCTCGCCGCCGACTCCGGCCGGGAGGTCTGGCACTTTGACACGAAGGACGCCATCGCCGCCGCTCCCGCCGTCGCCGGCGGCAAGGTTTTCCTCTCCTCCAACGACGGCCGCCTCTACGCCCTCCACGCCGGTACCGGCACCGAAGCCTGGCGCTTTACGATCGAGGACAAGATCAGCTCCGGCGCCATCGCGATCAAAAGTCCGGACGGCTCCGCCGACTGGGTACTCCTCAATGGCTACGACGGCACCACGCGGGTGCTCAATGCCGCCGACGGCAAACTCGTCTGGTCCTACAAGACCGACGATTACATCAACGGCTCGCCCGGCGTCGTCGACGGCCGCTACCTCGTGTTTGGCGGCTGCGACGCGCAGCTCCACGTCGTGAATCTCAAGGACGGCACGCTCCTCCACAAGATCCCGACCAGTGCCCAGATCCCCGCCTCGATCGCGACGTTCGGCCTGATGGCGTTTTGCGGCAATTATGCGAACCAGACGGTGGCCTTCGATGTCACCGGGGGCAAAGTCGCGTGGACCTATGAGGACCGCGCGCTGCCTTTCATGAGCGCCCCGGCGGTCAACGACCGCCTCGTCCTCATCGGCTCGCGCGACAAGCACCTCCACGCCATCGACCGCAAGACGGGCGCGGGCGCGTGGAAATTCGCCACCGGCGGCCGGGTCGAGGGGGCGCCGATCATCTTCGACGACGGCGTCGTGTTCGGCTCGACCGACGGCCGGCTCTACGCGGCGGGCCTCGCGGCCGGCGCGGAACTCTGGCGGCTCGACCTCGGCGAATCGCTGGTTGCCTCGCCCGCGTTTGGCGGTCAGCTCATTGTCGTCGGCAGCGAGAAAGGCACGGTCTTTGCGATTCGCGGGCACGCCGGCCCGAAACCGTGAGCCCATCACCCCGGCCGTGCGTCAGGTCGACCCCTGTTTCCCACTCATGAACAACGAACCTTTCGCCCCGGTCGCGCCCGTCCGGAGCTCCACCCTCGCGGGAAACTACTTCATCTCGAACTACCCGCCGTTCTCGTTCTGGACCGACGACCAGAAGGTCGAACTCGAGGTCGCGCTCAACTCCGCGCCCACGCCGGGCACGAAGCTCGGGCTTTATCACCACATCCCGTTTTGCCGGAAGCGCTGCCATTTTTGCTACTTCCGCGTTTACACCGACAAAAACGCGCAGGAGATCCAGGCCTACCTCGACGCCACGATCGCCGAACTGCAGGTGATTGCCGCGCGCCCGCTCTACCGTGGGCGCAAGCCGCACTTCGTCTACTTCGGCGGCGGCACGCCTTCGTATCTCTCCGCCAGGCAGCTCCACGAGCTCACGGACCGGTTGAAGGCCGTGCTGCCGTGGGACGAGGCCGAGGAAGTCGCCTTCGAGGGTGAGCCCGGTACGCTCAACGCCGCGAAACTCGCCGCGATCAAACAGGTCGGCGTCACGCGGCTCAGCCTCGGCATTGAGCATTTCGACGACCATGTGCTCGAAATCAACGGCCGCGCCCACCGCTCCGGCGAAGTCTACGCGGCTTACGAGCGCGCGCGTGCGGAGAATTTCTCCCAGATCAACATCGATCTCATCGCCGGCATGGTCGAGGAGACCGAGGCCCTCTGGCAGCGCAACATCGAGGAGACGATCAAGCTGCGCCCCGACAGCGTGACCATTTACCAGATGGAGGTGCCCTACAACACGACCATCTACAAGGAGATGAAGGCGGCCGGAAAACTCGTCGCCCCCGTGGCGGACTGGCAGACGAAGCGCCGCTGGGTGAAGGAGGCCTTCGCCGCCCTCGAGGGCGCGGGCTACACCATCGCGAGCGGCTACACGGCCGTGCTTGATCCGCAGCGCACGAAATTTCTCTACCGCGACGAACTCTGGAGCGGCGCCGATCTCATCGGCCTCGGGGTAGCGTCGTTTTCGCACGCCGCCGGCGTCCACTACCAGAACATCACCGAAATCGAGCCGTATCTCGCGGCGGTCGCCGCGGGCGGGCTCCCGCTCAAGCGGGCGTTCCGCACCTCGCCGGAGGAGCGGATGATTCGCGAGTTCATTTTGCAGATGAAGCTCGGGCGGGTGGTGCTCGGCTACTTCAGGGAGAAATTCGGCGTCGACATCGTGCCGCGCTTCGCCGCGCAGCTCGGCCATCTCGAGGCGGAGGGCCTGCTGAGCGTTTCCGATTCCGAGGTCCGCCTCTCGCGCGACGGCCTGCTGTGCGTCGACACGCTGCTGCACGAGTTCTTCCTGCAGCAGCACCGCACGACGCAAATCGTCTAGCGCCCCGCGTTGGCCGCCGCCGTGCAGATCGACGATCCAGTCCTCGCCCAGCACGTGCCCGGGCCGCTGTGGAGCTTTCTGCGCGACGACTGCCACCTGCCCCCGGCGGCTTTCACCCTGCGGGCCGGCGCCGAGCTGCCCGAACCCGCGCGGCGCCTGCTCGCGCACACGCGCGACATGACGACGACGCTCGCGACGCATCACGAAAGCCTTATCCGGATCGAAGTTCTCCAGTGCCGCGAAACGTCCGGCTTTTATTTGCGCGAGGTCTTCCTCCGCACGCTCGCCGCCGGAACCATGGTCGAATACGGCGTGGTCGCGATCGATCTCGGGCAGTTCAACGCGTGGCAGCGCGATCTCATCCGCGCCGGCCAGGCCCCGCTCGGCGCGCTGCTGCACCGCTTCGAGATTCCGTTCGTGAGCACACCGATCGGATTCTTCACCCTGACGGGGGCGCACCTGGCGGCCACGCCGCTCGCGACTCCCGCCCCGGCGACCTGCCACGGCCGCTTCAACCGGCTCGCCCGCGAGTCCGGCGAGCCCCTCGCGTGGATTCTCGAAGTCCTGCCGCCCGCGTGAAGATCGTCTTCCTCACCGCCGGCACCGGCAGCTACTACTGCGGAGCGTGCATGAGGGACAACGCCCTCGCGCGCGAACTCCACCGCGCCGGCCACGACGTCACCCTCGCGCCGATGTATCTGCCGCTCATCCTCGACGAGGAGACGCTCGGCAACGCGCCGGAGGTCCCCGTCTTCTTCGGCGGCATCAACGTCTTCCTCCAGCAGAAGCTCGCGTTCTTCCGCCACACGCCCGCCTGGTTCGATCGCCTGCTGGATTCGACCGCGCTGCTGAAGTGGTCCGCCCGCCACAGCCACATGACTTCGGCCCGCACCCACGGCGAGATGGCGCTGCAGATGCTCCAGGTCGACTCGAGCCCGCTCCGCAAGGAACTCGACAAACTCATGGCGTGGCTCGCCGTCCTCCAAAAACCCGACGTGCTCTGCCTCTCCAATGCGCTGCTCACCGGATTCATCCCCGAGCTCAAGCGCCGCGTGGGCGCGCCCATCGTCACTTTCTTTCAGGGCGAGGATACCTTTCTCGACGGCCTGCCCGAGCCATTCCGTGCGCAATGCTGGGCCGCGATGCGCGCCCGCGTGCGCGACTCCGATCTGTTGCTCGCGCCCACGCGCTACTACGCCGATTTAATCGGCGGCCGCCTCGGTCTCGCGCCGGGCGCGATTGAGGTGCTTTACAACGGTATCCAGCTCGATGGCTATGCTCCCGCCGGGCCGCCCGCCGTCCCCACGATCGGCTACCTCGCGCGGCTGAGCCGCGAAAAAGGACTCGGCGTGCTCGTCGATGCGTTTATCGCGCTCGCTCGCGATCTCGGCGACACGGCGACGCAGCTCCACCTCGGCGGCGCCGCCACCGCGGGCGATGAGCCGTTTATCCTGCAACAAAAGCAACGCCTCGCCGCGGCCGGCCTCGCCGGGCGCGTCACGTGGTCGCCCAACCTGTCGCGCGACGCGAAAATCGCGTTTCTTCGCGGCCTCACGCTCTTCTCCGTGCCGGTACAGTACCCGGAGGCGTTCGGGCTCTACCTCGTCGAGGCGCTCGCCTGCGGCGTTCCGGTGGTGCAACCGGAGGCCGCCGCGTTTCCCGAGCTCATCGCCGCCACGGGCGGGGGCCTGTGTGTGCCGCCACGCGACCCGCTCGCGCTCGCCCGCGCCTGGCAGTCGCTCCTCGCCGATCCGGCGCGCCGTGCGGCCCTCGGCCGGGCCGGGCGGTTGAGCATTGAAAAACGCTTCGGCTCCCCGACGATGGCGGCCGCGTTCCTTCGCGTGACCGCGCGCCTCGCGCGCCCCGCCGCGTGATCGATCGCCCCATGGACGTCCCCCCACAATTCCACTTCACCCACCGCCGCATGGTCGAGTTTGCCGACACCGACATGGCGGGCCTCATGCATTTCTCTAATTTCCTGCGGTTCGCGGAAAGCGCCGAGCACGCCTGGTTCCGGTCGCTCGGCTTTCGCGTTCACACCCTTGCCGCGGGCCTCCGCCACGGCTGGCCGCGTATCGAGGTCGGCTGCAAATACCGGCAGCCCGCCCGTTTCGAGGAGACGCTGGAAATCTGCCTCCGCCTCGAGGATCTCCGTTCGAGCAGCCTGAGTTATTCGTTCTGGATCTTTGGCGAAGGTGCGGCCCGCCCGTTGCTCGCCCACGGCACCTGCGCGACCATCCACGTGACGATCGACGACGCCTCGCACGAAATCAAAAAGACTCCGATTCCCGCCCCGTTGCGCACGAAACTCGAGGCGCTGCTTTCCGCTCCCAAATCCTAGCTCTGAATTTTTCCCCATGAACTGGCTCTTCTACGCCCTCCTTACCGTCGCCACCTGGGGCCTCTATGGCGTCTATCTCCACAGCGGCCAGCTCGCGATGGGCGATCCCATCAACGGCCGCTACAAGGCCTTCCTCTTCGTCGGCATCGCCTACTTCATCATCGCCGTGCTCGCGCCGCTGTTTGTGCTCAAGATCAACGGCGCCGGGATGAGCTTCCCCGCCAAAGGCATCTGGCTCTCCCTGTTCGCCGGCGCGCTCGGCGCGGTCGGCGCGTTCGGCATCCTCCTCGCGTTCGGCGCGAAGGGCACGCCGATCGTCGTGATGGCGATCGTCTTCGCCTGCGCCCCGATCGTAAACGCAATGGCATCGATCATCATGCATCCGCCGAAGGGTGGCTGGGGCGGCGTCGCGTGGCAGTTCTGGCTCGGCGCCGCGTTCGCCATCGCCGGCGGCTTCCTCGTGAGCTACTACAAGCCGGCGCCCGCCCCAAAGGCCGCCAGGGCCGTCACCACCGCCGCGGCGCCCGCCGCGCCGGGCGCGCACTGAGCGACATGTCCGAACTCGCGCATCTCCAGCTCACGGCGCTCAACCGCCTCGTCGCCGCGATCGGCCCGACCAACCGCTTTTACCGGGGCAAGCTCGCCGCCGCCGACGGCCTGGCCGGCTTTCGCTCGCTCGCCGAATTTTCCGCGCGCATGCCGTTCACCACGAAGGACGAGCTCGCGCGCGACCAGATCGAAAACCCACCCTACGGCTCGACGCTCACTTACCCGCCGGAAACCTACACGCGCTACCACCAGACCAGCGGCACGAGCGGCCGGCCCATCATCTGGCTCGACAACAACGAGAGCTGGCAATGGCTGCTCGATAACTGGCGCGAAATTTGGAAGAGCGCCGGTGCGCAACCGGGCGATGCGGCGTTCTTCGCGTTTTCGTTCGGTCCGTTCCTCGGCTTCTGGACGGCCTTCGATTCCGGCCAGCAACTCGGCCTGCGCACGATTCCCGCGGGCGGCATGAGCAGCAGCGAGCGCGTGCGCTTCCTCCTCGCGCGCCGCCCGCGCATCCTCTGTTGCACGCCCACCTATGCCCTGCGGCTCGCCGACGTCGCGCGCCAGGAGGGATTCGACCTGCGCGATTCGGGGGTCCAGTGCGTGATGGTCGCCGGCGAACCCGGCGGCAGCGTCCCCGAAGTCCGCGCCCGCATCGAGCAGAGCTGGCCCGGCGCCCGCGTCGTCGACCACCACGGCATGACCGAGGTCGGCCCCGTGTCGTTCGGCGATCCCGCCGACCCCACGCGGCTGCGCATCATGCACGACCGCTATTTTGCCGAGGTCCTGCAACCCGGCACCAACGATCCCGTCGCCCCGGGCGAAAGCGGCGAGTTCGTGCTCACCACGCTCGGCCGCGCCGCGTGCCCGCTCCTCCGCTACCGCACCGGCGATCTCGTGCGCGCGGTCGCGGTGCCCGGCGAAGACCCTGCGCGCTTCGTCCTCGCCGGCGGCATCCTCGGTCGCGTGGACGACATGGTGATTGTGCGCGGCGTGAACCTCTACCCGGCCGCGATGGACGCCGCGATTCGGGCCCACGGCGGCGTGCGCGAATACCAGGTCGAGATCGACCAGCGCTCGACGCTTCCCGAAGTGCGCGTGCGCTTCGAGGCGATCGACGAGGCTGGCCTGGCCTCCGCCGATCTGGCGAAACACCTCCGGGTGGCTTTTCAGATGCGCATCGAGGTCGAGAAAGTCGCCAACGGCGTCCTCCCGGTCTTCGAGTTCAAGGCCCGCCGCTGGAAAATCCTGAAGTAAGATGATCGAAGTTTCGCGCCTCACCAAAACCTACGAGAGCCCCGCCGGCCCGGTGGCCGTGCTGCGCGAACTCGATCTCACGGTCGGCGCCGCCGAGGCCGTGGCCATCGTCGGCCCGTCCGGCAGCGGCAAGACCACGCTGCTCAATCTCCTCGGTGCCCTCGACCAGCCCACGAGCGGCACCATCACGATCGGCGGCACGCCGCTCGGCGGGCTCGCCGCGCCGGCCGCCGCCCGCTTCCGCAACCGGACGATCGGTTTCATCTTCCAGCTCCATTACCTGCTGCCGCAGTGCACGATTTTGGAGAACGTGCTCGTGCCGCGGCTCGCGGGCGGCTGGACCGAGGACGCCGCGAGCGTCCGCGCGCGCGCCGCGTCGCTCCTCGAGCAAGTCGGCCTGCAGGAACGGATGGCGCACCTCCCGTGGCAGCTCTCCGGCGGCGAGCAGTTGCGCGTCGCGATCGCACGGGCGCTGATCAACCAGCCGAAAATTATCCTCGCCGACGAACCGACCGGCTCGCTCGACCCGGCGACCGGCGAGCGGATCGCGGAGTTGCTCCTGCAAACCAACGCGCTCGCGAAAGTCGCGCTGGTGGTGGTGACCCACAATCCCGGCCTGGCGCAAAGGATGAACAAGACCTACCGCCTCGAGGGCGGGCGGTTGGAGGCCTGATTTTCGCCACAGGGAACACGGAGCTCCGACCCAGAGGGCACAGAGCCAGACCATGCATTTTCAATCGGTCCCGACTTGGAATCTCTGTGTTCGTGAACCCCGCGGCCTCCTGCTGCGTCTGGGTCCGGGCGCTGTATCCTCTGGGGCAAACGCCGGTCATCGCCGATGACTGCCGCCCGTTACATTTTCCGGAGCGTGCTCCACCATCGCTTCGCCTGCCTCGGCGTGCTGGCGGGCGCGGTGCTCGGGGCGACGGTGCTGCTCGGGGCGCTGTTCGCCGGGGACTCGGTGGCGGAATCGCTGCGGCGGATCGGCGCGAATCGGATCGGGCGGGCCACGCATGTACTGGCGGCCGGCGATCGTTTTTTCCGGCAGGCACTGGCGGAGGAATTCGCGACGGCGGCCAATGTTCGCGCGGCGCCCGTCGTGCTCGCCCGCGGCACGGCCACGCATGGCGGCACCCAGGCGGTGGCGAACCAGGTTCAACTCGTCGGCGTCACGGACGCGTTTTGGGGATTCGCGCCCGCCCCGGCCACCGTCGCGCTCCGGGCCGCCGCCTCGGAGATCGCGGTGAACGACACCCTCGCGCGCCGGCTGAACATCGCGGTCGGCGACACGCTGGTCGTCCGCCTGCACAAGCCCGGAATTCTCGCCGGCAACGCGCCGGTGGCCGGGGCCGAGAGCAAGTTGCAGAGCCTGCGCTGCACGGTCGCGCGCATCGTGGGCGACGCGTCGTTCGGTCGCTTCAATCTGGAGGCCACCCAGGTCGCGCCGCCGTCCGTGTTTCTGCCGATCGAGTTGCTGCAGGCCAGCTTCGACCGGAAGGCGCGGGCGAACCTGCTGCTCATCGCGGCGACGGGTCCGGGCACTGATCTCAAGAGCGCGCTGGCAAGTTCGGTGCGGCTCGCGGACTTCGGGCTGGCGCTCCACTGGCGGGAGAAGGCCGCGACGTTCGAAGTCACCTCGGATCGAATCTTCGTCGATCCGGAGCTGGCCGCGGCAGTCACCCGGGCGGTGCCGGCGGCGCAGCCGGTCGTATCCTACCTCGTCAACGAACTCCGCGTGCGCGACCGTTCGACTCCCTATTCGATTGCGACGGCGACGACGCGCGAGGCGGCGCCATTTCTGCCGGCGGACCTGGGCGCCCGCGAGATCGTGATCAACCGCTGGCTCGCGGAGGATTTGCAGGCGGCGGCGGGCGATGAGGTGCGCGTGACGTATTTTCAGATCGGCGCGGGCGACCGGCTGGTGGAACAGAGCACGGCATTCCGCGTGCGCACGGTGGTGCCGCTGGAGGGACTCGTGGCCGACAGCGCGTGGATGCCGGATTTTCCGGGCATCAGCGATGCGAAGAACCAGAGTGACTGGGACCCCGGGCTGCCGCTTGACCTCGCGCGGGTGCGCGACAACGACGAGCGTTACTGGGACGATTTTCGCGGCGCGCCAAAGGCCTTTCTGTCCGCTGCGGGCGGCCGCGAAATTTGGTCGACGCGCTGGGGCAGTGTCACGGCGCTGCGCATCGCGGCCGGGCGCGCGCGCGAGGCGGAACTCACGGCGACGCTGCTCGGCGCGCTGCGGCCGGAGATGAATCAACTGCTGCTGCGCGACCTGCGGGCGGGCGCGCAGGTCGCGGCGAAGTCGACGGTGGATTTCGGCGGGCTGTTCATTGGGATGAGTTTTTTCCTGATCGTCGCGGCGCTGGGGCTGGTCGCCATGTTGTTTCAACTGGGCCTGCTCCAGCGCAATCGCGAGGATGCGCTGCTCGGCGCGGTCGGGATCGAGGCGCGCACGCTGTTGCGCTGGCGGCTGGCGGAGGCGGCGGTGATCCTGCTCGCGGGCTGCGCGCTCGGGCTGCCGCTGGCGGCGCTCTACACGCGGGGGATTCTGCGATTTCTCGAGACGATTTGGGCGGGGCAGGGTGGGGCGGGGACGTTTGTGTTTGCGGCGCAGCCGGCGAGCGTCGCGGGCGGCGTGACCGGTTTTTTGGGGTGCTCGCTCTTCGCGGTGTGGCTGGCGATTCGCCGGCAGACACGCCGCACGCTCTCGATCCGGCTCGCGGCGGGCGTTGAGGAAACGGGGCCGGCGGCGGGAATTCGGCGCAACTCCCTTGTCGTCGCGAGTGTCGCGGCGGCCGCCGGGATCGGGGCGATGGCGGTTTCGGGGCGCGGCCTCCCGGCCCAGGGGGCGTTTTATCTGGCGGGATTTTTGCTGCTGGGGGCGGGCCTCGCGTTGTGCCGCGCGTGGCTGGCGGGAGGTGGCGCCGGCGCGACGTTTGATGCGGCCTACCTCGGCGGGCGGAATCTCCGGGCGCGGCGCACGCGCAACCTCACGGTGGTCGGTCTCATTGCGACGGCGGTGTTCATGGTGCTGTCGGTGGCATCGTTTCGGAAACATATCGGCGCCGACTGGCTCGAGCGCGGCAGCGGCACGGGCGGTTTCGGGCTTTGGATCGAGACGACGGCGCCGCAGAACCCCGCGCGCGACGGCAAGTCGGGCGGCTTCGAAATCTTCGAGCGCACCGCCGCCGACCTCGGCGAGATCGTGCCGCTGCGCGTGGGCGCGGGCGACAATGCGAACTGCTTCAATCTCAACTCGACGCTGCAGCCGCGGCTGCTCGCGGTCGACGCCGCGAAGCTGACCGGGCGAGGCGGGGCGGACTGGTCGGTGTTGCGCGGCGCCACCGGCGGGGCGATTCCGGCGCTCGTCGACGAGACGACGCTGATGTGGGCGCTCAAGCGCAAGGTCGGCGACGTGCTGCCCTACGTCGATGAAGTCGGCCGCGCGTTCGATGTGAGGATCGCCGGGGTGCTGCGGGACTCGATTTTCCAGGGACACCTGATCGTGGATGAGGCGCGGTTTCTCGAAAGATTTCCGTCGAATCCCGGCTATTCGCTCTTTCTCGCCGAGGCGAAAGATCCCGCGGGCGTAAGGACGCTGCGCGACCGGCTGGCGGCGGCGGCGGCGGATGCGGGCGGCCGCGTCGAGCTGACGCGCGACGTGCTCGCGGCGTTCCACCAGATCGAAAACACCTACATCGCCATCTTCAACGTGCTGGGCTCGCTCGGGGTGATCCTCGGCAGCCTCGGGCTCGCGATCGTGGTGGCCCGCAACCTGCGCGAGCGCCGGGGCGAGTTTGCGGTGATGGCGGCCATCGGCATTCCGGGCCGCGTGCTGGCGCGGATGGTGTTTTCGGAATTCGGCCGGCTGATCGCGTGGGGCCTCGCCATCGGCGCGGCGGCTTCGGTGATCGCGGTGTGGCCGGGTGTGACGACGCTGCCGCCGGCGCCGACGGTCGCACTCGTGACGGCGATGCTCGCGGGCATCGCGGTGCTCAACCTCGCGTGCGGCTGGGCGATCTTCCGCTGGTCGCTGCGCGAGTTGCGCCCGGGTGTGGCCCTGGCCGCGACGTAACGTCGGCTAGTCCTTCAGGGCTTCCGGCTTCGGCTCGGGGAGGAATTGCGTGAGCACCGCGCCGACAACCGCGTAGGCACCCGCGACGCAGGCCCCCACGATCGCCATGCGGGCCGGGTCGGGTTTGTCGGAGGCGGAGAGCGTGAGCGTGAGCCAGGCGGCGGCGGTGCCGAGTACGCGGCCCCCGATGTTGGCGGCGAAACTCTCGCCCGTGCCGCGCAGGTGCACCGGAAACACGAGCGGGATGTAATTTCCCCAGAAGCTGAACTGCGCGACCGTAAACACTCCCGCGACGAAGATGCCGGCCTTGATCAGGCCGAGGCTGTCGGCATCGCCGAGCTGGCCGGAAATCCACCAGAACAGCAGCGGTACGAAGAGGAGCGACGGAATCTGGAACACCCGGAACAGCGTCCGGCGGCTCACGATGACGACCGCGAGCACCGCAAGCAGGAAGCGGCCGAGCAGTCCGCCGATTTCCTGCCACAACGTGACTCCCGCCACGACTTGATCGCTGGCGTTGCCGGCGGCCTGGCGCATTTCCTTTTGCGCGACAGGCTGGGGCTTGTTGGCGGCCTTGGCGGCGGCCATCGCCTCGCCACCTTTCGCCTTGGCGACCGCGAGCACGGCGACGTGGCCGGCTTCGAGTGGGGTGCCGATCCGCTGCGCTCCGATGATTTGCGGGAGCTGCTGGATCGCGCCAAAGGCGATACCGTAGCTCGCGGCGAAGATGAGTGTCGTGAGGATTGTAGTCTTGCGCAGCTCCGGCGCGAAGAGCGCGGCGATGCTCGGCCGTTTGAGCGTGCCGGCGTCGCGTTTTTTCTGCCACTCCGGCGATTCGGGGAGGAACGGCCGGATGAGGAGGAGCGGCAGGGCGGGAATCACACCCGAGATGAGCGTGTAGCGCCAAGCCTCGTGTCCGCCCTGGATGGCCGGCAAGGCGAGCGCCCACTTGGCCGCAAGGATGTTGGCGGCGGCGACGAGCAGGCCGCCGAGCGAAGAAAACGCCTGCGTGTAGCCGAGCACTTTTTCGCGCTGGGGCGGATGGGTGAAAATCTCCGCGAGCCACGCGACCGCCGCCACAAATTCGACGCACACCCCGATGAAGACGAGGCAGCGGAAGAAGAGCAGTTGCGGCAACGTCGTCGCAAACCCCGCCGCGCAGGCCGCAAACGCGTAGAGGAGGATGCTGAACGTCAGCACGCGCCGCCGGCCGAACAAATCCGTCAGGTATCCGCCGAGGAGGCCGAAGAGGCCGCCGGCCAGTGCGGGCACGAAGAACAGGGTGCGCGCCCAGCGCACGTATTCGGCGCCGCCGGGCGACCAGAGTCCCGCCGCCTCGGGCCGCGTCATCCCGCCCGCGACCAACCCCTCTACGATCGGCGCGCTGAGCGCGGCAACGGCCGGCTTGATGATGAGCGGCAGCATCAGCAGTTCGTAGATGTCGAACGCGAAGCCGATCGCGGCGATGATGCAGATGAGCCAGGCGGTCCGATTCAGGCCGGAAGCGCCCTGTGGGGTAGGGTTCATACGAGGAGGAGCGTGTCTGGGAAAGACGCGCGACTTCAAGCGACGATTCGAGGTTTTTTGGCGGTGACCGGGTGGACGGCGCCGCCGGTTTGGCCATCCGCCGCCTGGGCTCCATCCTGGGACCGTTCACGAGCGCAGCGCCTCGTCGTCGCCGCCCCGGTTTGTTCGTTTCGCCGCGGGGCGGTCGGCCGGTCTGGCGGCGGCGGGCTTCGGGCGCGATGGCCCCGATCCGGGCGGGCCGCGCCCGCCGTCCCGTCATTCGACTTCGACGATCATCTCGATTTCCACCACGGCCCCGAGCGGCAGGGCGTGCGCGCCGATGGCCGTGCGCGCATGGCGGCCCCGGTCTCCGAAGACCGCCACCAGCAGGTCCGAGCAGCCGTTGAGTACCGCGGGCTGGCCCTGAAACTCCTCCGTGCAATTGACGAAGCCGCCGACGCGGACGATGCGTTTCACTTTCGCGAGGTCGCCGATCTCGCGTTTCAGCGAGGCCAGCAGGGTGAGCGCGGTCTGGCGGGCGGCGAGGGCCGCGTCCTTCTCGGTGACGTTGCGGCCAACTTTGCCGGCCACGACCTTGCCCGCGGCATCGCGCGGCACGTGGCCGGCGAGAAAAATCAAGGAACCGGTCCGGACGGCCGGCACGTAGTTCGCGATCGGGGCATTCGGCGTGGGCAGGGAGAGCTTGAGTTCGGCGAGCTTCTCCTCAGGCGTGGCCGCAATGGACCGGCTACCCGCGGCGAGCAGCAGGGCGAGGGCTAGGCCGAACGGACGGAGGCCGGAAGGAATGTTCATGACAAGAACTCTGCACGGCCGCACGTTGGAGGCGAGCCGACTTATTTTATGAGCATCACGATTCGACATGTTTTCCTGACGCTCGTCGTCGCGGCGTTCGGTGGCGCCGCGGGGGTGCGCGCCGCGGAGTTCAAGCACGACCTCTATTTTTGCGTGAATCTCGGCGGGCAGGCGCCGGTGATGGGCCGGGGCGCCGCGGTCCTGAGCGGCATCTATCGTTCGACGGATCGGGTGACGGTCGAGCATGTCGGGCCCGCGCACATCCGGATGTTCAAGGTGATCGCCGATCTCCGCGACCCGAACGCGCTGCTCGTCAGCGCGCTCGACGGCGTCATGCGGACGCCCGACCTCGGCAAGACGTGGCGCATTCTCACCGACTGGCAGATGACCGAGGCCAAGGGCCTCGCCGTCGATCCGCATGAACCCGACCATCTTTACGCCGGCCTGCCCGACGGCGTCGGCGTTTCCCGCGACCATGGCCGCACGTGGCAGCGGATGAACACCGGCATTCGCCGTGCTTACACGCATACGATCACGGTGGACCGCGCGAAGGCCGGGCGCGTTTTCGCCGGCACGGAAAAGGGTATTTTCCTCACGGAGGATGGCGCGCGCACCTGGCGACTGGTGCAGGGCACCGACGACGTGACCTATGACCTGCGGCAGTCGCCCCACGACCCGCGGGTTTACTTCGCCGTGACTTCGACCAACGGCGCGCTGTGGTCGGACAACAACGGCTTGGCGTGGCGGCGGCTGGAGGGCGTGCCGACGAAGCACACGCTGCACAACGGCGACTTCGACGCCAGCGACCCGCGCCGCCTCGTGCTCTGCGGCTGGAGTTTGGGTGTGCTGGTGTCCGAGGACGGCGGCCGCACCTGGACCGATCGCAGCGCCGGGCTGCCGAACCGCGAGGTGTGGAGCGTGAGCACGGATCCGGACATTCCCGGCCGGCTCTACGCCGCGCCCTTCCTGAAACCGGTCTTCGTGTCCGACGATTTCGGCCGCACCTGGCGCCCGCTGTGTTTCGAGCAGGCAACGGTGTTCAACATCATGTTCGTTCCCCGCCGGTAAACGCGGCGCTCCCCGTCATGAAATTTTCCCACGGTCTTTTTCCCGCTGTTCTTTTTCTCGCCGCGGTCGCCGCTCACGCGCAGCCGTCATTCACCGGTCCTGCGCCCGTGCCCACCATCGTGGCGAATCCGGCCGACCGCCGGGCCGGCTACCTGGCCCGCGCCAACGAGGTCGTCACGTGGCGGGCGAGTGCCGCCAGGCGGGAGGACCCCGCCACCTTCGGGCTCGCCGAAATTGCCTGCAAGCTGCGGCTCCGCGAGGACGCCGACATCTGCTCCGCGCGTCTGATCGAGCTGATAAAGACGCCGGCGGCCGACATGTTCTGGATGTTTCCCATCGCCTGCATCTCGTATCTCGGCCGCGATCAGCTCACGCCCGAGGCGAAGGCGGCGGTGCGTGAGGCGTGGCGGACGTACCTGCCCTTGCGCGGGGACACGGAGAATCATTGGGCGATGTACTACACATCGATGTTCCTGATGGCCCAGTTGTGGCCCGGGGAGTCCGGCGACCGCTGGTTCAACGGCAAGAGTTCCGCGGAAATCTCGACCGAGGCGCGCGCCTACCTCGTCCACTGGATGAAGCTCACCACCACCATCGGGCAGGGCGAATACGACTGCACGCACTACCTCGGCGAGTATTCGATCCCGATGCTCTTTCTCGCGGCCTGGGCGGAGGATCCCGCGATGCGCCAGCGCGGGCACATGATGCTCGATTACGTCATGGCCGACTATGCCGTGGAGACGCTCAACGGCACCTACATCGGCTCGCACGCGCGCACCGACGACACCTCGGTGCGGGAGAAATGGAACGCGCTCGCGTCGTTTTTCGGCTGGCTGATGTTCGGCAACTGCCCGGCCCCGTCGAGCTACGGCAGCTGGGGTATCTACTTCGCGGCGGTCGCGGCCAACTACGAGCTCCCCGAGGTGATCTACCGCATTGGCACCGACCGGCCCGAGGCCTACACGCACTTCGAACGCAAACGCACCCGCCATCGCTGGCGCTACAGCGACGTGCGCAATGCGCCGGTCTACAAGACCGCGTACATCACGAAGGACTACGCCCTCGGCTCCGACCAGGGCGGGCTGCTCCAGCCGATCCAGCAGCACTCGTGGGATCTCACCTGGGCCGTGCCGGATCCGCGCGGCGTGCACAACACGATCTTCTCCAACCAGCCCTACTACGGGCCTTATGAGCTGATGATGTATTTCACCGAGATGCCGGATTCGATGCCGGCGATGGTGACGTTTCAAAACAAGCCCACGTACATCAGTGAGTATAAACTGCTCGGCGGCTCGCCTTACGAGCAGATCTTCCAGCAGGACGACGCCCTGATCTCGCTCAGCGACATTCCGGCGGGGACGAACTTCGAACAGGTGAATGGGTTCTTCTCGAAAGATCTCGCGCACTTGGAGGAGGACGGCTCGGGCTGGATCTTTGCGCAGGGAGGACAAACTTACATCGCCTACCGGCCGCTCGCGGCCTACGAGTGGCGGCCGTTGGAGGGTGGCGGCAAACGGCTGCGTTCGCCTCATCCCAAGAACGGCACGATCCTTCAGGCCGCCGCGGCGCGGGAGTTCAAGAGTTGGGACGACTTCAAGGCGGCGATCCGGGCGCTGCCGCTCATGATCGACCTCACGCCGACGCCCCGCGTCGCGTTTACCACGCTGCGTGGGAAAAAACTTGAGTGCACGTATGGCGCCGCCCCGCGGGTTAACGGTCGCGCCATTGACCACGCGAAGGAGTGGAAACTGTTTTCCGGCCCCTACCTGAACGCCGAGGTCGGCAGCGGCATGCTCACGATGACCCATGGGAAACTGAAGCGGGTGTTGGATTTCAACGCGGTGACCATTACGGACAGTGTGACCGGCCCGTGACGATGAGGGTGCAGGGCAAGGTTACCAAAACTCCGAGGGTAGGGGCGGTTGCCCCCAACCGCCCTGGGTTTGCACGCGCGTGCGGCAACTCGGGGCGGTTAAGGATAACCGCCCCTACCTTTTTGCTGATGATGGCGCTCGCCGGTGGTATTCGGGCGCAGACGCCGGCATCGCTTCCGCCGCCGTCGCCGCACGCGTTGCTCGAACGCCTGTGCGACGATTTTGGGGCACGGCTCACGGGCAGCGCGGCGAATGTCGCGGCGATGGACCGGCTGGCGGCGGAATTGCGCGCGCTCGGGCTGCAGCCCGAAAAGGTGCCGTTCACCATGCCCGGCTGGGAGCGGGGCGACGATCGCGTCGAATTACTAGCGCCCGTGGCCCGCCGGTTGCGGGTCGCCTCGCTCAGCTACACGCAACCGCATCCGGCGTTCGAGGCCGCGGTGGTCGATATCGGCAATGGCCGGCCGGCCGACTATCCCGCCGGTGACGTCGCCGGCCGCGTCGGGGTGCTCGCGCACGGCACGCCGTTGCAGGCGCGCGATATCGTGGCGGCAGCGGTCGCGCGCGGATTGCGGGGCGTGCTGTTTGTGGATCGCGAGGGCGGAGGCCAGTTGCTCGCGCGCACCGGCAGCTTTTCCGGCGAGCCCCTGCCGCTGCCCATCTATTCGATCACGCAGGAGGAAGGGCTCTGGCTGCAACGCCTGCTGGCGCGCGGCACCCCGGTGCGGGTGAGGATGGAAACGCGCTCGCGCTGCCGGCCGGTCGAGACGGCCAACCTCGTGGTGCGTTTTCCGGGCCGGGAGGCGTCCCGCCTGATTGTCGGCGCGCATTTCGACAGCTGGGATCTCGGGCAGGGCGCGATGGACAACGGTCTCGGCATCGCGCAGCTCTACGCCCTGGCGGTGGCTTTGCGCAGTGCGATGCTTCACCACCCGGTCGAACTCGTCTGGTTCAATGGCGAGGAGCAGGGCCTGTGGGGCTCGCGTCATCAAGCCGCGCAGCTCGGCGCGGCGCCTGTCGTGGCGATGCTCAATCTCGACATGGTCGGGGTGCCGGTCGGCGTGAACGCGCTGGGGGATGACTCGCTGCTGCCCGCGCTCGGCCGCTGGCACGCCGTGCGGTCCGGCCCGCCGCTGCCGAAGGGCGTGGAAAACATCAACTGGGTGGCGAGCGACCACACGCCCTACCAGCTCGCGGGCGTGCGGACGCTCACCTTCAACGCGCCGATTTCCCGCGATTCCGTGCGCTATTATCACGATTTCGCCGACACGATCGACAAGGTGGCGCCGAAGCTGCTCGAGGACTCGACGGCGATCGTCACCGATCTCGTGCGCACACTGGCGCAGGACGCGACGCTCGAGGCCTGGCGCCGGCCTGCCGGCGAGACGCAGCAGCTCTACACGCGCTTCGGCCTGGAAAAACGGATGCGCGCGATGGGCCTGTGGCCTTTCGGGCCGTGACGGTCCGTCTCTTGGGCAATCTGGACAACCGAAAGAGGGGAAACCGCCACTGCAGGCCAAAAAAGCAACTGTGGAGATGGTAACCACCGCCGTGAAAATAAACCAAGTGGCGATGACGGTCGGCTGAACCAAAAGTGGTCCGCTTTGGATATCTCATGCGACCCAAGCGGCGGCCAAATCATGTTTCCTGTTTCGCTGTTTCAAAATCGGGAATCGATTCGGGTTAAGCCCCCTGCCCCGGTTTGCTGCCCGCCGCGGCGGTTTCGCTACATCGGTGGCATTAGTAACCGGCCAATTGGACGCAGAACTCCTCAGATAACTGCGAGAATGCGCTTTGCGCCCGGCTCCGTCTTTTCGATCGCAGTGGGTGGCCTCGGCACCAGTGCAGAGTCGTGCTTCTCATTCATCGCGTTCAAATTCCAAGACAGCTTTCACCAGCGACGCAATGTTCGGGGTGGTTTGTTAGCCGTCGGGACGAGTGACTTAGGCTCCCCGCTTGTCGAACAGCGCGTCGCATTCTAGGTCACTCGCGCGTTCGACCCGGGCCAGTCCAGGGATCGGAATCGGTCTCTTCCCATCGAAGTAATCGCGGTGGTCTGCGATCCAGCGTTCCGCTCTCAATCGCGCCGCACGGACGAAATTGGGATGTGCATAGTAGCCCGGCCCACGGACCGTCACAAATCTCCGTTCGGTTTCAGCAACTGTTGGGGACCGGAATTCGATCCGTCGATTCTCAAGTATTTTGGCGCGGATATAATCTGAACGGGAAAAGGTGGCGAAAACGTCCAAGAAATTTTCCTCGTCGGGGGCGCATCCGACGTGATCGTGGTTGCCGCCGTTTTCAGCCACCCAAAGGAGTGGCAATCCTGAGATTGCTGAGAGGGTGATCGCGAACACGTGGCAACCCCCGTGAGCGAACAACCTGTGTTCCGGCGTCGAGAGGAGTTCTGCCGCTCGTTCTTCCATCCTCAACCGCATGCCTGTCGCGCTTCACCCGTCACCGAATTTGGGCGTCTTCTATTCGTCATGGCCCTCGACTCCTGCTCCCACCGGACCCGGCAGGGTTATCCCATGCCAATAACCAACGTATTGGAAACGGGAATTTTCCGCTGCGGCTGTTGGCCGAGGCTCAGGATGCGCGAGCGACTTGGGCGTTCCAGGCCATGGCCGATACCGCCTGACGTGACCGTTGGCCCCAAGGCGAATCGCCGCGTAACTCGTGGTCAGGTCGGCCAAGCCCCATTGCCCTCGTCAACGACGCTTTCCCGCCATTATCCACACCACCTGGGCCGCAATCACGAAGTCAACCAATAGTTGACAACAGTGGCTTGAAGAATCGTGGTTGGGGAAACAGGCGAGTGCCAGGGGGCGGAGAGGAAAATCAGGGCGAGATTGGCCCGGTTTCGACGCGGGCCGGATTTTGGTGCGGGGATCCCGTCGGCTCTCACCGCCGGACCGGTGTCACCCCCACGGATCGAACAGCACCTTGATGGCCTCCTTGCGCTGAAGGAGTTCGATCGCGTTAGCGTAGTGCGTGAAGGGCAGGGTGGCGGTGATCAACGGCGCGAGCCGCAGCCTGCCCTCGACGATGAAGCGCAACGCGGTCTCGGCGGCGGCACGGTTGTGCTCGCCATAACCCATGAGCTGCAGGCCCGGGCCGAAGAGATGCCGCGATCCAAAGCGCACCTCCTCGCGCAGCACGCCGAACAGCGCCACACTGCGTCGCGTGCGATCCATCAAGAATTCGATCGAGGCCGGGATGCCGGTCAGGTCGATGGCGTCGTCGAGGGCGGTGGCGGTGTCGCGCGAGGCCGGCCACGCCGCCGGGTCGGGCGCGAGTGTGCGATGAGCCCCCAGCGTCATGGCGAGGTCGCGCCGACTCTTCACGGGATCGAGGCCGACGACTTCGGCGGCGCCATGCGCCCGCGCGAGTTGCACGGCCACGAGCCCCGCCGGGCCCAACCCGCCCAGGCCGATCCGCCGGCCCGCGATCCCGCCGAGCGCGGCGAGCTGTTGAAACGAAACCTCCACGCACATCGCGAGCTCCAGCGAGGCGATCTCTGCAGTCGTGAGCGTCGCCGGAACCTCGAGCAGGTCGTCCTCCGGAAACGCATTGAACTGCGCGTAAAATCCCGGCCGCGGTTGGCCGCGATCGCGCCACACGGCGACGCGCGCGCCCACGCGCAGTCGGGTCGCGTCGGGACCGAGCGCGACCACCTCGCCCGTTGCTTCGTGACCGGGTTGCCCGGGCAGATACGGGTAGTCGAGCCTCGTGCCGGGAAACATCGGCTGGCCGCCGTAAATGTGCAGGTCCCAGTGCGGGCACGTGGCGATGCCGCTCACGCGGATGAGTACTTCGCCGGGACCGGGAGCGGGCACGGGAGCATCCTGCCACAGGGCGCGGCCGGGTGCCGCGATCTGGAGGCGCTTCATGGTGGCGGGAATCGTCATGAATTGAAGCCGGCCGCGGTGCCGCGAGCGGTTTGGAGACAGCGGCTCAACGCGTGAAGTGCAGCGTGGCCGCCTCGCCCGCGCGAACCGGAAGCGTGTCGGGCGTTGTTGCGCGACCTTCGAGATGAAATCCCGCGGCCTGCAGGCTGCGGGTGTGCAGGAGGAAGTTGCCGCCTGGCGGCGGCGAGATCTGGAGCGTGGCCCGCTGGCCGTCGGCCGCCACTCGGAGCGCGAGGGTGAGCGGACCGTTCGAGGTTTGCATGGCGACGACGCGGTTGGTCATGCCGGGGCGCAGCCACGCGGGCGGAGTCGAGAGTAACAGATGCACCGTGCCGGCGCGTTCGCAGGCGAGCATCGACAGCGCGAGACGCACAAACAACGCCGCCGCCCAGCAATGCGGCTGGTCACCCGCGGTCTTGGGCGGCGCGCCATTCAGCGCCTGCTCTTCCACCCAATTGCCGAGGGGTGAGGCGTGATTGGCGACGGCATAGAGGAGATCGGCGGCCTTGGCGTGTTCGCCGAGCAGCAGCGGGATGTGGGCGTACAGCGAACCATAACCCGCCCAGATGCCGTCGCGCATCCAGCCGATGCTGTGCGGCAGGCCCTGCGCCTCGACGGCCTGGAGCATCGCGTACGTGCCCTTGAGCAACGCGCTGTCCATCGGCAGCTCTTCGCCAAAAAGATGGTGCTCCAGCACGGCCCACTGCGCGACCTGTGGCAGGTCGTCGCGCACCGTCCGGCCCACGCGCACGGGCAGGTAGCGGTTGCTGTGGGCGTCGGTGCGCAGGTCGCGCTGGTGGCTGCGTTGAAACGCCTCAAAAAAATCCGTCGCGAGCCGGTCGATCGTGCGCGCTTCCTCCGTGCGGCCGAGCTTGGCCGCGGCGCGGGCGGTGGCGCGCAGTCCCGTGAGCGACCAGTAGATCGACGAGTATTCGGCCACGATGTCGGCGATGCCGCCGTCGTTGAACCCGGCGGGCAGCAGCCCGGCGTTGACGGCGTCGGGATTGGCCAGCGTCCGGTCGCGCGCGCTCCGGAGGGCCTGCACGCCGCGCAGGATGGCGGGCCAGTGCCGCTCGACGCTGGCCCAGTCGCCGCTCAAGCGTGCATAGCGTTCGAGCGCCCAAAAGACCGCGGGCGTGGCCCGGAAGATGACGAGTGGCTCGAGTTCGTCGATCAAGCCGTCGTGGTTTTGAAACGAGAACAGCGTGTCGAGCGTTTCGCGGGCCCGCGCAAAGTCGCCGAGCATTGCGGCCAGCTCAACCATGTAGATCACGTCACTCGTCCAGAGCCCGCGGTAGAGGGTGAAGCTTGAGTTGAACTGGCCCCGCCCGTTGATCTGCTCGCGCGCCTGGTAGAAAATGCGCAGCGAATTCTCGACGATCCGTTGGATCGCCGGGTCGCCCACGGTGACATGGCCAAAGGGGACTCCGGCTTGCTCCCAGCGGGCGGCGACGGCCGCCGCGGCCCGTGCGAAATCGAATCCGGCCTGCGCCGCGACGTCTGCCGCCGTGGTCTGGCCGGAAAACACGAGCGCTGTCGCCTGCGGGGTGCCGGCCGGGAAATGCAGGGTCCAGCCGTCCTTGGTGCGCTCGATCTTTGCCGCGCGCGGCTGGGTGACGAGGAAGGGCGTGTCGTCCTGCGAAAGCCCGCCGCGTGCGTCGGCGCGCAAGTCCCGGCCGGTGCGCACGGTGAGCAGGGGAGCAACGCCGGCGGGAAAGACCGCCTGCATCGCGTCGACCCGCGTCGGCTGCAGGAGTATTTCCGTGCCACAGGCGATGCGCAGCTCGGCGGGATCGGGCCGGGCGTTGACGCCCTCGATCAACTTCTCGCGGGTCAGGCCGGTGTCGGCGGCGAAAATGGCGATGGAGGCGAGCGTCGCATTCGGATCCTTGCCGGGCGGTCCCTCGACGCGGATGTCGAGCCAGCCGTCGCGGTTCGCATCGGCGGCCTCGAAGAGAAAAACCTGCGGGGCGTGTCGTGGAGCGGTGAGGGCGAGGTCGGCCACTTGATCGGGGGCACCCTCCACGTGCATGGCGGCGACGCGTTCGTTAAGGCGTGGCTTGTAGCTCTCGCAAAATCCGAGCGCGACGCGTTTCGTGGCCCCGGGTTCAACGCGCACGCGGTAGCGGATCGGGCGGTTGATGCCCCACGCCACGTTGCGGAATTCCGGACTGCAGGCGCTCGGAGGTTGCGCCCAGCCCAGCGCGCCGCTGATGCCGTCGAGGCGTTCGTAGCGGGCGAAACGGCCGTTCGACTCCGCAACCGCCGACGGTGCCACGGCCAGCGTGGTGACGTCCACGCGCGCGCCGCCGGCCGTGAGCGCGGTGCGCAGCACGGGAACGCGCGGCGAATCCTGCCATTGCCGGGTCCGCGTCAGCGTCGAGCCGGCGACGCCGAATTCGACGACGGTGAGCGGTTGCGCGTAGGCGCCGGGGCCGAAATCGTAGAGAAGCGCGCCGCGATCATTGGCCATGGGTTTGTGCCAGTCGTCTGGCAGGCCGAGTGGCGCGTGCCAGGTCGGGGGCGAAAACCGGTGATCGACTTCCCACCCGAAGCCCGGGGTGGGCGCCGCCAGCAACGCGAGACCGAGCGACAGCAATCCGAGCGCGGCGAACGGACGGGCGGCGGGGCGGGCCATGCGGGGATTCCCTCGCGGTTGCGGCGAAGTGACAAAATGAAACCGAATGAAAATTAAATTGCGGGTCGAACCGGCATTGCCCGGCCGTGCGAAAGCCCCATCGTTTTTATGCGGAAGGTGAGGTGACGGACCTTTCCGCCCCGCGAAACTTCGCGGGGCCGGTCAACTCCCTCCCGCCACTCCCCGCTTACCCCATGAAGTTATTTGGCCTCCATTGGATCGATGTCCTGATCCTCGTCGTCTACATTTTCGCCGTCCTCGCGATCGGGAAAATCTTTTCGCACGGGGTGAAGGGCGAGAAGGACTTCTTCCTCGGGGGGCGCTCGCTCGGCAAGTGGCTGCAGTTTTTCCTCAGCTTCGGTAACATGACCGATCCGGGGCAGGCCGCGACCACGGCGAGTTCGGTCTATCGGCAGGGGGCGGGCGGAGCGTGGCTGGCGCTGATCACGCTGTTTCTGACGCCGTACTATTGGTTCATGAGCGTGTGGTTCCGGCGGGTGCGGCTCACGACGATGGCCGATCTTTTCCAGGAGCGGTTCGGCAGCCGGTTCCTCGCGACGCTCTACGCCATCACGATGCTGATGGTTGCGATTGTCGGCGTGATTGCCGGCGGCAACGTCGTCGCGCTCAAAACCCTGCAGCCGCTCATGGTGAAGGATCCGGCGATCTATTCCGTCGCGGAAAATCAGTCGGTGGCCGACTACCACGAGTTCACGGCGCTGCGGCAACAGGCGCAGGCGGCTCCGCTCACGGGCCCCGCTGCGGTGCGTTACGACGTGCTCAACGATTACCACAAGCGCGGCGCGCTGCAGCCCTACGTGTCGTATCTGCAGCCGGTCGCGTTCTACCTAGTGTCGACGAGCCTCGTGGCCGTTTTCATCATGCTCGGCGGGCTCAAGGCATCGGCGGTGGTCGACGCGATCCAGGCGATCCTCGTCGTGCTCATCTCGGTGATCCTGATCCCGTTCGGCCTGGCGCGGATCGGCGGCTTCAGCGCGCTGCACCAGAAAGTGCCGGAGGTGGCCTTCAATCTTTTCGGCGGCGACGCGGCGAGCGAGTACACGTGGTATTCCATCGGCGCGCTGCTGCTCGTGCAGCTGATCGGCATCGGCGGGACGCAGGCCAACATGGCGATTTCCGGCTCGGCGAAAAACGAATACGCGGCCCGGCTCGGCTCCGTGACGGGCGGCTTCAGCAAGCGCTTCGTCACGATCGCGTGGGCCTTCTGTGGGCTGATCGCCATCGCGCTGTTCGGGCCTAACCTGTCCGACCCCGACCAGGCGTGGGGCCTCATGACGCGCGAGCTGCTGCCGGTGGGGCTCATCGGGCTCATGATCACGGGCATCCTCGGGGGAAAAATCGCGCTGCTCGGCGCGCAGTCGGTCGTGCTGTCGGGCCTCGTGGTGAAGAATCTTTACGAGCCGCTGATTCGCGGACGCTCCGAACGGCACTACATGGTCGTAGCGCGGCTCGCGGTGCCGCTGCTGCTGGCGGCGGGCGTGCTCGTCGGACTGTTCCTGAACAGCATCGTGGCGATCCTGAAGTTCGCGATCGTGCTGCTGCTGGTGTGGGGCGTGCCGATCACGACGCTCTTTGTCTGGCGGCGCGTGACCCAGCGCGCGGTCGTCGTGCAGGTGCTGGCGACGCTGCTGCTCATCGCGGTGGTGCCCGCCGTGGTGCCGGCGATTCCGTCGCTGGCCCGATCGGAAAAGCTCACGCAGCTGACGCGCGAGCGCGTGGTGCAGACCCGGGTGGCGGCGAGTGCGGCGGATGTCGCCGCGGGGCTGGCCCCGGGCGAGGGCCGGACGATCACCAAGACGCGCCGCATCGAGCCGGTGGCAGTGTTTTTCGAAGAGGGCGTAGTGCGCGTCGACCCGAAGGACCTGAATTCCCCGAAAACCGGCAAGGGGTTGTTCCGGCCCGAGGTGTTTCTGCTGTCGGTGCTGGGCTTCGATGTGGCGGGCTTCACCTCGGCCCATCTCCTGACGACCCGCTATCTCGTGGATTTCCTGCTGCCGGTGATCGTCCTCGTCGCGATGAGCCTGCTCACGCGCCCGACCGAGCCGGTGCGGGTCGCGCGGTTCTACGTGCGGATGAAAACGCCGGTGGCCGGCACGCTCGAGGAGGATGCACTCGCCGTGGAGGCCAGCTACGCCAACCCGACGCGCTACGACCACCTGAAGCTGTGGCCGCAGTCCAACTGGGAATTCACCCGGTGGAACCGGCAGGACGCCTGGGGCTTCGTCTGTTGTTGCGGACTCGTCGGCGTCGTCCTGCTGGTTTTTAAGTGGGTCGTGACGATCGGGGCCTGAAGGAAAGGGGGTTCCTGCCGATTTATCGGATCAATCCCGCGCCATGAGACGATTACTCTCCTTCTTCTTTATCGTCTCCGTGCTCCTGCTCGTCGCCGGGCACGCCGCTCCGTCGGTGCTGGTCTGCGGCGGCGACATGATGAAGGGCGACCATTTCGCGGACTCCGTGCTGCCCGTCCTGCGCGAGCACTACGCGGGCGGTCACACGGTGGTGCTCGTCTTGCACGCGTCGCATCCCACGGAGCGCGACCGGATGGAACGGCGGTTGCAGACGGCCTTCGCGCACCTGAACGGGATGAAGGCGACCTCGCTGCACCGGAGCGACGAGGCGGGGGCGCGGGAGTTGCTGACCACGGCGGAGGCAATTTTTGTGGGCGGCGGCGAGACGTTTGTGCTGGTCGGCGAGCTGGTGCGGACGGGCCAGATGGCGCTGATTCGCGCCCGGGTGGCGGCCGGCGTGCCGTACGGCGGTTCGAGCGCGGGGGCCAACGTCGCGGGCCTGCTCATCGGGACGACCAACGATTTTCCCGTGACGGATATTCCGAGCCGGGCGGCGCTCGGTCTGCTGCCCGTGACGATCAATCCCCACCATCCGCTGCCGGCGGCCAAGGTGGATTACGATGCGCGCGCGGGAAAAATCCGCGGCTATCTCAAGTTTAACCCGGACGAAACGGTCCTCGCCCTTGCGAACGCCTCGATCGTGCGGCTCCACGACGAAAGGGCGGTGCTGGTGGCGGGCCGGGGCTGGCTTTATCGCGCGGCCGGCTCGCGCGAACTGAAAATCGGCGCGAGCATTCCGGAACTCGAGACCAAGCGCGCACCCAGATAGGCGTGCTGAGGGCAACGTGCCCTACCGCAGGACGAACCCGTGCGTCACGTGCCAGTGGCGGGTTTCGCCGGGGGCGAGCGTGAGCGTCAGGTAGGGCTCGACCGAGACGGTGTGGGAGTTGGCCCAGACCGGGCATTCGTCGGGCACAAAGCTCGTGGCGAAGGTCACGCGGGCGAGTTGCGGATGGTCGACCGACAGGGCGAGGGGACGGCCCGGCGGCAGCGTGAGCAGGGAAAATTGGGTGTCCGGCTCCGCCACGAACGGACGCTTGAAGGTCAGCAGGCCGTCGGCGGCGACGGCGAAACCCGGGTTGTCGGGAATCGTCGTGCCGGCGGGGAGTTGGACGCGGGCCCGGCCGGCGGTCAGCGCCCAGAACGGGTGGGCGAACCACTGGAGGGAAAGCGGCGTTTCGCCGGAATTGGTGAGCTGGCTGTACGAGGTGATGGTGCGGTCGCGCAGTTCGATCTTGCGTGAGAGTTCGTAAGAAAAACCGGCGGCGGCCTGGCGGGTTTGAAACACGACGTGATCGGCGAACGGCGTGACCGTCCAGCTGCACGGCGCGGTGACGCGTGCGGACGCGGGGCCCTGGACGCCTTTGTTCGGGTTTGGCGCGATCACACCGGCGCCGATGGCCAGGCCGGTTTCGCCCTGCCAGGTGAGGCGCGCACTGTTGTCGCGGCGCGTGTGGCGAAACGATTCGGGCAGGCCCTGGCCGTCGAACGTCGTCGGGGTCGGGCTGGGATACGCGGGGCCGGCGATCAGCGGGCCAAGTTTCGCGTCGGTGACCTGCCAGACGTAGCCGCCCCAGCAGTAGCGCCAGCCCTGCCGCGCGATGTCGGCCGGGTCGGCGGGATCGAGGAGGTCGAGGGTGAGTTCGCGGTTGGCGAGGCGGAGCATGGTTGGGGAGTCGTTCTCTTAATTGTAATCGTTCGCCTTCATTCTTCCATGATGGACGGCAGGGCGAACGATTTCGGTCAGGCTATTTCACGCGCCGCACCCGCACCACCGCGCTGCGCTCGTCGAGTTTCAGGGCGAAGGAATTCATCGGCCGCGCCTCGATGATCACTTCGCGGCCGGGCGGCATTTCAAAAATAATCGGTTCCTGGCCTTCCCAGATCTGGCCGTTATCGAGGAGAAAACGGTTCGCTCCCTGCCACATCACGAACCGCGCCACGAGTGGGGGCTGGGTGCGCCAGTCCGCTTCGGAGGATTTGGAAAGTCCGAAGCGATTCAGCAGGCCGGGCTTCGCCGGCGTCGGATCTAGGGCCGCCGCTGCTTCGGCCGCGCGGTTCGACTGAAGGTTGTAGCGAATGAGCACGGCATCGATCACGCCGATCTGGTCCGGGGTGAGCCGGTCGAGGCCGGCGCGTTTCCATTCGGCGTCGGTCATGAGCGACTGGAGTCCGGGGAAGGCCGGCGTTGCCGGCAGCGCGCCAGCGAGGAGCAGAAAAAGTGAAAGCAACCGCAGCGTTTTCATGGGAATCAAGATTTGGGCGCACCCTGCTCGGTCGGACCGCCGCCATGCACCGCGGCATAGAACGGATCGC
Organism: Opitutia bacterium; assembly: GCA_947474935.1. Classification (GTDB taxonomy): domain Bacteria; phylum Verrucomicrobiota; class Verrucomicrobiia; order Opitutales; family Opitutaceae; genus ER46. Next base: position 16,395 of record CANJKL010000017.1, on the reverse strand, counting down.
CGGGCTGGATGGATCCGGCCCGCACGATCGCACCGGTGAACGCCGACTTGTAGATCGCCGTGAGCAACTCGAGCGTGCGCCGCGCCTCGTGGCCGGAAGTGAGGGGGCGCGTGCCGGCATCCATGTTTTGCACGAACTCCACGAGTTGCGCGCCGTGGGTGGAGCCGACGTCGGGTGGGAAACTCTGCCACGTCTGCAACAAGCCCTCGTCGTGGGTATCCGGGGCCAGCGTGAGCCGCCAGTTGTCCCGCGTGTAACTGTAGAGATGCGTGAGCTCGACCGTGGCCTTCTGGTAGTCGAGGCGCAGGTAGGTTTCCTGGCGCGGGCTGAGCGCGCTGTTGACGATCGAGGCGACGGCGCCGTTGGCAAACGTCAGCAGGGCCATCGACACGTCCTCGACCTCGATCGCGCGATCGAGGGTGGCGGCGATCGCCCGTACCTCGCGCCAGTCGCCGAGGAGATGCAGGAGGTGATCCATGGCGTGGATGCCGAGGCCCATCGTGGGGCCGCCAAGCTCGTTGACCCACGTGCCGCGCCATGGCGCGGAGTAGTAGGCGGTATCGCGAAACCAGAGGGTGTTGCAGACGGCGACGAGCGGCCGGCCGAGCTGCCCCGCGTCGGCGAGATCGCGCAGATGCGCGGTCGACGAGGCGAACCGCATCTGGAAGACGCAAGCGGTGTAGCGGCCGGTGCGCTTTTCCGCCGCCTCGATCGCGTCGAGTTCGGCCAGCGAGCCGCAAAAGGGTTTTTCGCACAGCACCCAGGCGCCGGCTTCCATGGCGGCGATGCTCATGGCGGTATGGCTGGCCGGCGGCGTGGCCAGCAGGACCAGGTCCGGCCGCACCGTGCGCAGCATCACGTCATAATCCGTGAACGTTTCCGGCAGGTGAAAACGCGTGCCGAAGTCGGCCACCCGCTTGGCGTTGAGATCGACGGCGGCCACGAGCACCACCCGGCCGCGAGTGGCCTCCACGGCGCGGACGTGCGCGTCGGCAATGCTGCCGGTGCCAACCAGAACGGCGCGGTAGGTTTTGGGTGAAGTCATGAAAAGTGGTGGCGGCGGCGATCGGATGTGGCCCCGTCGGATACGGGAGGAGGACGACAGTTCATGCCACGCCAGTGAGCTCGCGGATTTTTTCGCCGGTCAACCGTTTTTCCGGTGACAGGGCATGAGGGGTCTGGCCGCCATACCGTGTCGCGAGTTGCCGGAACTTGTCCTGCGTCGCTTGGACGAACGCGTCGACCGGCCGCGTCTCGCCGAAGAGCGCCATAATTTCCGGCAGCCAGCGGTGGCCGTAGCGCACGTGGTTCTGCTCGTCGTTGCGGTCGAAAGCGAGGAGGGTGTCGGCTTCGAAGTCGTTCAGCTCGCGCACGCGGTCCATGACGTGCGCCTTGGTGGGAAAGCTGCCCGCCTCGAATTCCATCGTCATCATCGCGTAACGCTCATGCGGCGGCATCTGCACGAGGATGTTGTACAGGTCGAGGGAGTGTTCGAGGGTCATCAGGTCGACGCCGAACCGGGGGAGCTGCCGGTAGCCAAACTGGCTGTGGCGCGATTCATCCCAGAGGTGCCGGGCGAGGTCGTGGTGAAGGTCGAACGGCGCGTGCGGCGTGTCGTAGAAAACGGTCGCGAGATAGTCGACCGCATCCATCTCCATCATCAACCACACGTAGACCATCAGCCGGATCACGCGGGCATCGGTCTTCGGGTCGACCAGCCAGGCGCGCACGATCGGAGTCTCAGTGGGATCCTCGCTGAAGACGCTGGAGCACGTCGGGTATTTGCCGCGATTACAGGTGGGCGGATGCGTGTAGCGCCGCTGCTCGTGCTCCCAGATGAAACCGGTCGGCAGCGGCATGCGCGGATCCGTCCCGAGCCAGCCACCGAGGTCGGCGAGCGCGGTCGCGAGATGGGCGTTCCACTCGGCGATCGGGGCGGCAAGCGCCGCAGGGCTGGGCGGGAGGTGGGGCTCGATTTCCCGCGCGTGGCGTTCCTCGTCGCCGATAAATTCCTCGACGAGCTTGCGCGAGGGCCAGTCGGCGAGGTGGTGCGTCGCCTGAAGGTAGTGCCGGTAGGCGGCGAGCAGGGCGGGCTTCAGCAGGCGGTAGAAACCGGCGAGCGCCACGGTGCCGTCGGCCGGCATCACCGCCTCGTTGAAAATCCGCCGCACGGCCGCGCGCACGTCCTCGCCGGCGCCGAACCCGCTGAGCTCGGCACCGCGCTCGCGGAGAAAGCGGGCGTGGCCGGCCGATTCCCAGACGTGCTGGCAGAGGAGATACTTCAACTCCGGCTCGCCCACGCGGTAGATCAGCGTGGTCGCGGTTCGGATGAATTCGCGCTCGACCTCGAAAAGCAGGCGCTGGAGCCGCGCCATGTCCTGCACAGCGGCGAGCCGGCCCGCGGTGGGGAACGCAGCGCGGACAGAGGAGGGGGAGGGGGCGACCATCGGGGCGGTTTCGATCGTTCTCGTTCTCTTAATCGTAATCGTTCTCGTGCCGGATACGCGGGTGAACGGAAAAAGGATCGAGAACGAGAATGATGCGTTCAGCAGATCCGCCCGCGTTTGCCGGCGGTGGTGTGGCCGGGCGGGTTGAGGCCCACCCAACGTTCGTCGATCGGTTCGCTGGCGCGCTGGTAGCGGCTGTCGCTCGAGATCCGCAGCCGGTTCGTGGTGCGGTTGTCGAGCGAGGCGTGGACCAGAAACATGCCGAAGGTGATAAAATCGCCGGGCTGAAATTCGGCGGTGAGCCAGCGCCCGCCGAATTTGTCGCGGACCATCGGCGGATTGTGCGAGAGCGTGCCGGTGAAGGCCCATTTACCCGCCTTCGCCGCGTCCGCCTGCTGGGGTTTGTTTTCGCAGTAGGTGTCGACGTCGCGGTAGACGTATTTTTCGAGCAGATCCATGCGTTGGTGCGATCCTTCGAGCACCATCAGCCCGCCGAGTTCGAAGGAGATGTCGCCGTAGGGCAGCCAGCAGGTCATGTGGCGGTGGGTGCCCCGGCCCATGTAGGGCAGGTCGCAGTGCGGGTTCGTGCCCTTGCCCGGCCCGATCGCGCGCAGCCACGTGAAGTCGTAGTGGCTGATCTCCTCGCCGTAGAAGGCGCGGTAGAAATTCGGCAGCCGCCCGGCATAGAGGAGATTCTGCACGGCGGGATTGTTGTTCGTGAGCTCGGGCTTGAACACGTAGCCGGCGCCGGGTTTGCAGATGCCTTCGATCGCCGGGTAATTTTCGTCGAGAACTCCCGCGGCGGCCAGACCCGTGGTGAGGCTGGCGCGCGCGGCGAGGACCTCGTCGCGATCGAGGTAACCCTTCAGGTAGAGGTAACCGTCCGTGGCGAAGCGGCGGCGCAGTTCCGCGACGTCGTCGGCGGCGTCAATGGAGTCGCGCAGCACGCCGACTTTCGCTTCGTCCATGTCGAGCGGGTGGCCGTAGGAATAGAGCTGCGGGAGGGCGGTGAGCGTGCTCATGGGAAGGAAGGATGCGGGCGGCGGCTCAGGTCGTGGCGGACCAGCCCTCGGGCCAGTGCGTGCCCGGGACCGGCCGCCAGTAGATGTCGCGGTCGATGCGCGGCGGATGATGCCGGTACTGTTCGGTCAGTCGCAGTTTGGTGCGGAGATGGTCGGCGAGATTTTCACCGTAGAAGAAGGTGTTCTCGGCGACGCCCGAAACCACCATGAATTCGGTCGACGAGGTCGCGATGAGTTCGAGGAGCCCGCGGGTGTTCGCGAGTTCGAGATCGATGGCCGCCTGCAGCTTCTTCTCGCAGGTCGAGCGGACGGCGGGATCCTTGCTCTCGAGGTAGCCGTAGACGTTTTCGCACCAGGCACAGACGTTGCGCAGCGTAGTGCTCCAGTGGAGATACGCCCGCACGCGGTCGTGCAAATCGGTGAACACGGCCCGGGCGGGCGTGCCCTCGCCGGTTTGGGCGACCAACTGGGCGAGTTTTTCCGCGAGGGCCCGCACGCGCGGGAGGAGTTCGCGGTCCATGTCGCCTGCCATCTTCGCGCCCGTTTCGCGCGTGATGAGGTCGAAGAGCACGTCCTTGCCAAGATCGTTCAGGCCGGGATTGTTGTGTTGGAAGCAGCCGTGCCGCTCGTAGTAATCGCGCTCGGCGGCGGGCACGGCCTCGAGGTCCGGCACGAACGGCCGGTCCCACGTGCGCTGCCAGCAGAAGCCGAAGGCGCAGTAGAGCCCGATGAGCGGCTGCCAGATGATCGCGTCCTCGAATTCGCGCCAGCAGGTCGTGAGCGCGGCCGCGTTGGCGTCCCCCGCGATGCGCGCGGCGAACTCGTGGAGCACCTCGTCGATCGGGCGTTCCGGGAAAAACTGGGCCGCCTGGAGCGCGACGGGGTTGGGCCAGTAGGGGGTCTTCGTCGGGCTGGCCAGTCCGCCGAGGCAGCTGATCCGGGTGATGCCCGTGGCGCTCATCGCCTTGAGCTTGGCGTGTACCAGCCGCGGAAACGGCATTCCGAGCAGCGGCTCGTGATTCATCACGCCGGAGGCCGAGTAGTGCAGGACGGGCTCGGTGTTTTGCTCGCGCGCCTGGGCGAGCGCCGCGCCTTCCGCGGGGTCCATCCAGTTCTGGAAAATGCTGCCCGCCACGCCGAAGTTGTCGGGATACTTGGGGTGCGGGTAGGGGAGCGAGTAACCGCGCACAAGCAGCGACGGCGCCTCGTAGGAAACGTGCCCGCCCATGCCGGCCTTGATGTGGTCGTGCTCCACCTTGAAGGGTTCGATCCGGAGGATGATGTCGAAATCCGGGTTCAGCTCCGCGGCGGCGGTGCGGAGATTCTGCAGGTAGCGCACGATGCTCTTGCCCGCGGCCTCGGCCACCTTGTCGTGGCTGCGCCATTCCCGGATCATGTAGGGACCGCCGTTGCGGCCGACGTAGAGCGACGCGGTGTGCTCGAAGCCCGCACCGCTGTCGTTCGTCCAGACCGACATGTAGGAGAGATCGGGCACGGCGCGCATCAGCTTTTGCAACGCCTCGCGATAGTGCCGCTGCACGACCGGGTGATCCTGCGCCATCGTGAAGCGCGGCAGTCGCGAGCGGAACGGATGATCGACGCGGGCGCCGCGGAGCGTCGGGTATTTCACGAAGAACCGGTCCGGCATCGTGCGCGGCTCGAACATGCACACGCCGGGCTTGAGCCCGTACTGCCGGCCGAGGTCCGCGAGTTTGCGCAGGTGGTTGAGATTCGCGTCGAGGTAGAGCGCCGGCCAGAGGCCCTTGGTCAGCGGCGTGTCGACGAAGTGGTTGAAGCCCGGCGCGTAGGTGTAGAACTGCGGATAGTATTCGTGCGGCACCAGGTCCTCGTGCGGCATGTGGGCCTGCAGGCCGTTGACCTCGCAATGGGTGAAGCCGGCTTCGGCCAGCGCCGCGACGTAGCGCTCGGGATCGAAGCCGCGGGCGGAGCGCCAGTATTGCGTGTAGCACGCGTCCCAGTGCGGGCGGTGCCAGCCGAAGGTGGCGGGCAGCAGGATGCCCGCCGCCAGTTTCTCCCGCGTCAGGCCGCCCACGCCGTTGGCCAGCAGCCGCACCGCGGCGAAAAGAAACGAACCGTGGCTCGCCACGATCTCGCCCGTCCCGTCATCGGCGAGGCGGAGCCACATCCAGGCGGACGCGGATGTGGCGGCCGCGGGGAGCTTTCCGGTCCAGTCGCGCGGCCCGAGCGAGACGTTGACGCCGCGCCCCGGGGCCGCGCTGCCGGTTGCCGTCGCCCCGTTGAGCCGCGCGAGTGCAAGGGCCGCCGTGCGTTCACCTGGACTGGCGGTGATCGGGTGAAAGACGGCGCTGATCGCAGGCAGGGCGGAAGCAGTCATGAAGTCTCGGGATACGGCTGTCTGAAAAGCTCAGGGCGCCCTTCCACGAGTCAAAATGAACATTGCTGAAAATTTCAGGAGCCGCGAAGGGGCGCTTTCTTAAGCGCCAGTGGCGCTCGTCGGAAACGGCTTGGAGGAGAACTCGCGCAACAGTTCGAATGAACAGACGAAGCCGGTTCCCAAATCCGACCCAACCCGGCGGTTGGAAACCGCCGCCTCCCCACTACAGCCCGAGATACAAATCCCGTCCCCGCACCAGGGCCTCGATCTTCCGATCAGCGATCGAGCGCTTGAGCATCCAGAAACCGCAGTCGGGGTGGACCCAGCGCACGCGGCCCGGGCCGACTTTCTTCTCCACCGCCTCGATGCGCGCGGCGACTTCGTCCGGCGTCTCGATGTGGTTCACCTTGATGTCGATGACGCCGACGCCGAGCGTGATTTTCTTGTCGATGCGCTTGAGGGCATCGAGGTCGCTCTTCGGGCGATGCGCGAGTTCGAGCACGAGATGGTCGGTGTGCAGCGCGTTGAGAAAGGCGATGAGCTTGTTCCAGTTGCCCTTCTGGATCGTCTGCCCGCCGTAGTTGCCGAAGCAAAAATGCACGGCGCGCTCGGTCCCGCGATCGATGGCGTCGAGCACGCGGTTCATCGCGGCGGCGGCGAGGGGGCCGGCCTCGGGGTTGCCGGGGATGTTCGCCTCGTCGACCTGGATGCACGAGGTGGGCAGGCCGGGCATTTGCGCGGCGAGGACATCGCCGAGCGCCATCGTGAGTTTTTCGAAATCGCGGTAGTGGTGGTCGAGCAGCGTGCGGGCCAGCATGTACGGGCTCGTGACGGTGAACTTGAACAGCCCGCCGGCAACGGCGCCCGCGCGCTGGCAGTCCGCGAGCAGATTAAGCGAGCCCTCGCCGAGCGCGCCGGTGACGACGCCGGCCGGCTTGCGGCGGAAACCCATCGGATGGTGCCGCGAGAATTCGTCCGTGATCGAGCGGCCCACCACCGACGAGATGCCCTGCATCGGCCGGATGAAATACTCGATCATCCCGTTCGTGTCGGGGTGATTGACGTCGAAGCGGTAGAGTTCGCCGTCGGTCGGGAGATCGATGCCCGCTTGCCGCTGAATGTCGAAGACCACGCGCGTGGCGTCGATCACCGCCTGTTCGCTGGGCAGCGCGGCGAGCCAGTCCGGAATCGGATAGGATCCGACGGTGGTGGTGAGAATGCGGGGCGACTTCGGGAGTTTTGAGTTGGGCATGGAAAGAGTGGGGTGGGGCTCAACTGAGGGAGACGGGAGCCATTGCCAAAAGATTTCTGCGACCGATAAGCGAAATTTTTCCGGTTGTCGTGGTTTGCAGCCTGACGCGCGTGGGCTTGATGGTAACTCCGTCGGGCGCTTGCAACTCTCAGATTTGCCGCTCCCCGTCGAGCCCGGGTCACGCGGCTGCGATCGGATTTTTGGCGGTCGTGCCTCGAGGCACCGGGGAAAACTCCCGGTTCGCTTTGGTTCCGGAAGCGGTTTGAATATTCACCGCTCTCCCCACCGCCGGTTTACCGATCAAAATGAAACCGAAACAGAAACGCCTGTTGAATTCCTCCGCCGTATTGGTCGCCGTGGCGAAACTGGTCTTGGGCTGCAGTGCGGTCGCGCTGGTGCCGGCGTCCCTCGGCGCGGAGGCGAATCCCCGGGTCGGCGCCGGGCTGCGGCATTTGCTGTACGTCACGGACGATGTCGGGATCGACATCAAGATCCACGACATCGACCACGGCCACGCCCTGGTGCGGACCCTCCCGCTGCCCGAACTCGTCCGCGATCTCGAAACGTGGCAACGGAATCGGCCGGTGAAGGCCGGGCGGGCTTCAACCCCGGCCAGCGAGCCGGTGGAGGCGACCATCCGCGGCATCACGGCCGACGCCAACCTCGGCTGGCTCTGGTTCAGCGAGGACAAGGTCAACAAGATCTACGCCTACGACTTCGTGCACGAGCGGATGGTCTGGGCGATCGATTTCGGCAGCTACGACGGCGCCAAATTTCCGGACCGCCTCAATGTCACCCGGGACGGCCGGGCACTCTACGTGCCGGTGAAGAACAGCGACCGGATGCTCGTTCTGGACTCCCGCACCGGCGAAAAGCTGGCCGATCATCCGATGCACACTCATCCGCACAACACGTTCATCGGCGAGCAGGGCCGGTATGTGTTCTCCGGCGGCCGGAGCGGCGGCCCCCTGTATGTTTTCGATCAGCATACGCACCGGTTGGTGAAGACCATCGGACCGTTCAGCGGCCCCATCCGGCCGCTTGCCGCCGATCCGACCGAGGCCTTCTTCTTTGCGAACATCACCAAGCTGGAGGGCATCGCCGCGGCCGAGGTCGCCACGGGCCGGACGTGGGAGGTCGTGCATCGGGTGCCGGCGGAGCGGAGCCGTTATCCGCAGGCGAAGACCGATCCGATGCCGCATGGGGACCAGCCCATTCACCACGGCATCGCCGTGCGGCCGGGCGGGAAGAAGGAGGTTTGGACGATCGATGACGGCTGGGGTTATCTTTATATCTTCGATTACTCGACCATGCCGCCGAAGTGGATCGAGGACGTGCCGTTGTTTTCCGACATCACCCAGGTGGTTGGTCCGCCCCATGACCGCTGGCTGCAGTTCAGCAACGACGGCCGGTATTGCTACACGCCTTCCCGTGTCATCGACGCGGAGACGCGCAAGGTCATCTCCACGGAAATGACGGTGAGCGAAAAGATCGTGGAGATCGATTTTCAGGACGGCGTGCCGATCGCCGTGAGCGGCCAGAATGGCGGGGTCTACCCCGCGGGGCTGAAGTAACGGCGGGTCGCGGTGCGCATCCTGCGGAGGCGCCGGAAAATGCATCCACCGGGATTACGCCGGCCCGTCGCGTTTCGCATTTTGCCTCGCGGTTCAGCGGGCGGCACCCATTTTGCCCGTTACCCAAAAGCGCCGACGATCACGCCGTGACCGGCGGCGTTTGACCACCCCATGTGCCCTTCGCCCGTGCCGACGTTTGCCCGACCCTGTGCCGCTCTCTTCGCGGTGATGGCGGGGTGGGCTTTGGCCGGCGTCGATCGGGCCGGCGCCGCGGAATCCCGCGCGACGCCGCCGGCCGCGTCGAATCCCGCGGCGGCGATGGTCGAGCGCTACTGCCTCGATTGCCACGAAGCGGACACCAAGAAGGGCCATCTTTCGCTCGAAGCCATCGACGCCACCCACCCGGCGAAGGATGCCGAGCGCTGGGAACGCGTGGTCCGCAAACTCGAACGCCGGCAGATGCCGCCGGCCGGCGAGCCGCGACCCGACGAGGCCGCCTACCGGCGTGTGCTCGCGGATCTGGAAACCGCCCTCGATCGCGCCGCGGCCCGCAACCCCAATCCCGGCCGCACCGACACGTTTCGCCGTCTCAATCGTACCGAATACCAAAACGCCATCCGCGATCTCCTGGCGGTGCCGATCGACGCCGCAGCGTTGCTGCCCAACGACGAGTCCAGTCACGGTTTCGACAACGTCACGGTGGGCAATCTTTCCCCGACGCTGCTCGACCGCTACGTCTCGGCCGCGCAAAAAATCAGCCGGCTCGCGGTGGGCACGCCTTCGCGGGTCCCCCGGGGCGATACGATCCGCATCCGCCCGGACGTCACGCAGGAGGAGCACGTCGAGGGTCTGCCGGCCGGCACGCGCGGCGGCGCATTGTTGCCCCACGTTTTTTCCCGCGACGGTGACTACGAGATCCAGGTCTGGCTCACGCGCGACCGCAACGAGAACGTCGAGGGTCTGAAGAAGCCGCACGAAATCGAGGTGCTGCTCAATCGGGCGCGCGTGGCGGCGTTCACCGTGGCGCCGCCCGCGAAGGGCGAGGGCTTTGCGGCGGTCGACCGGCACCTGAAGTTCCGCCTGCCGGTTAAGGCGGGGTCGCACGAGATCGGAGTCACGTTCCCGCAGCTTTCCGCCGCGCTGCTCGAGACCGAGCGCCAGCCGTTCCAGGCCCACTTCAACCTGCACCGGCATCCCCGCCTCGGGCCGGCCGTCTACCAGGTGTCGATCACCGGTCCCTACGATGCCACCGGCCCGGGCGACACGCCGAGCCGCCGGATGATCTTCGGCGCCGCGTTCACGCCCCCGCAGAATCCCGCGGAGGAGGAGGCCCGGGCGAAGGAGATTCTTTCGCGCCTGATCCGCCGGGCCTACCGCCGTCCGGTGACCGACGCCGACCTGCGCAAGCCGATGCAGTTCTTTCGCGAGGGCCGCGGCGACGGATTCGAGGCGGGGATCGAGTCCGCGCTGACCGCCGTGCTCGTGAGTTCGGGCTTTTTGTTCCGCGTCGAAACCGAGCCGTCCGGCCTCGCCCCGGGCGCGGCCTATCGCGTCAGCGACGTCGAGCTGGCGTCGCGCCTGTCGTTTTTCCTCTGGAGCAGCATCCCCGACGACGAGCTGCTCGACGCCGCGGTGCGCGGCCAGCTCCGCCGGCCCGCGGAGCTCGAGCGGCAGGTGCGGCGGATGCTGGCCGACGCGCGCGCCCGCAGCCTCACCACGAATTTCGCGGGGCAGTGGCTGTATTTGCGCAACCTGGACTCGGTGACGCCGGACCTGCGGTTGTTTCCCGACTTCGACGACAACCTGCGGCAGGCTTTCCGGCAGGAGACGGAACTCTTTTTCGAAAGCGTCGTCCGCGAGGATCGCAGCGTCCTCGATCTGCTGCGCGCGGACTACACGTTCCTGAACGAGCGCCTCGCGAAACACTACGGCATTCCCCACATCAACGGCAGCCGCTTCCGCCGCGTCGCGCTCGGCGCGGACCGGCAGCGCGGCGGGCTCCTGCGGCAGGGCAGCATCCTGACGGTGACCTCCTACGCCACGCGCACGTCGCCCGTGATCCGCGGCAAATGGATCCTCGAAAATCTGCTCGGCACGCCGCCCCCGCCGCCGCCCGCCAACGTCCCGACGCTGGAGGACGCGACCGTGTCGGCCGCGCTGCCGGTCCGGGAACGCCTTGCGGCGCACCGGGCCGATCCCGCGTGCGCGAGCTGTCACGACGTGATGGACCCGGTTGGTTTTGCGCTGGAGAATTTCGATGCGATCGGCCGCTGGCGCAGCGTCGAGGAAGGCAAGCCGGTCGACGCCTCCGGCGGCCTGCCCGACGGCGGCGAATTCCTCGGCGTGACCGGCCTCGAGCAGGGCCTGCTCGACCGCCCGGAGGTTTTCGCCGGCACGCTCAGCGAGAAGCTGCTCACGTTTGCGCTCGGCCGCGGCGTTGAGTACTACGACGGTCCGGCGGTGCGCGAGGTGGTCCGCCGGGCGCGGGCGGAAAACTTCCGCTTCTCGGCGCTGATTTTGGGTATTGTGAACAGTCCACCGTTTCAAATGAGGAGATCGCCATGATCATCACCAAGAAAGCCCTGCCCCGCCGCACGTTTCTACGCGGCATGGGTGCCACGCTCGCGTTGCCCCTGCTGGATGCGATGGTTCCCGCCGCCACCGCCGCGGCGAAGACGCCGGCCCTGCCGGTGCGCCGGCTCGGATTTGTCTTCATGCCGATGGGCTGCGACCTCCCGCGGTGGACGCCGCCGGGCCAGGGGCGGCTCGACGAGCTTTCGCCGATCCTCAGTTCGCTGGCGCCGGTCAAGCAGCACGTCACCGCGATCACCAACCTCGAGTTGCGGAACGCGTATCCCGGCACGCATGCCACCTCGAACGCCGCGTTCCTCAGCGCGGCGAAGGCGAAGATGACCGAGAGCTCGGACTTCTACCTCGGCACCACGGTCGACCAGATCGCCGCGCAACAACTGGGCCGCGAGACCCAGCTCCCCTCGCTGGAGCTGGCGATGGACATGATGCAGACGGTGGGGCAGTGCGACAACGGCTACGCCTGTGTCTACCAGAACAATCTCTCGTGGGCCTCGCCGACGACGCCGCTCCCGGCGGAGGCGCATCCGCGCATGGTGTTCGAGACCCTCTTCGGCGAGGGCGGCAGCATGGCCGACCGCCGCGCCGCCCTGCGCAAGCGCGCCAGCCTGCTCGACTGGATCACCGAGGATATCGCCAGCCTGAAGCGCAAGCTGGGTCCCGGCGACCAGGCGCGCGTCAGCCAGTACCTCGACACCGTGCGCGAGGTGGAGCGCCGCATCCAGAAGGCCGAGACGGATGCGGCCGACAACCCGCTGCCGGACCTGGATCGGCCGCTCGGCGTGCCCGCGGTCTACGCCGACCACGCCCGGCTGATGTTCGACCTGCAGGTGCTGGCGCTGCAGGGGGACATCACGCGCGTCATCACGTTTCAACTCGCGCGCGAGACCAGCGGGCGGACCTACCCCGAGATCGGCGTGCCCGATCCCCATCACCCGCTTTCGCATCACGGCAACGACCCGGCGAAAGTCGCGCGGATGGCGAAGATCAACCAGTTTCACGTGTCGCTCTTCGCCTATTATCTCGAGCGCCTGAAGGCCACGCCCGACGGCAACGGCTCGCTGCTCGATCACTCGCTCATCCTCTACGGCAGCGGCATGGGCAACCCCAACATCCATGACCACACCAACCTGCCGATCCTCGTCGCCGGGGGCGCGGCCGGCGGGATGAAGGGCGGCCGGCACCTCCGCTACGAAAAGCCGACGCCGCTGGCCAATCTCCATCTGACCCTGCTCGACAAGGTCGGCGTGCGCCTCGACTCGTTTGCCGACAGCCAGGGCAAGGTCGACGAATTGTTCGAACCGCTCACGGTGTGAGACGCGGCATTTCCATCGCCCGACGACCCGTCGCGGTGTGCCTCCTCGCGCTGGCGCTGGGCCGGTGGGCTCCGCCGGCGGCCGTGGCCGCGTCCCTCGCGCCGCTGGCCGATGCCGTGGAAAAAAGCGACGGCGCCCGCGTGTCGGCCCTCCTGCAGGAGCGCGCCGACGTGAACGCCGCGCAGGTCGACGGCATGACGCCGCTGCATTGGGCGGCCGGGCGCGACGAGGTGGCCACCGCGCGACTGCTCGTGGCGGCCGGCGCGAACGCGAAGGCGGAAAATCGCTACGGCGTCACGCCGCTCGCGCTCGCCTGCACCAACGGCAGCGCGGCCATGGTCGAGCTGCTGCTCGCGGCGGGCGCCGATCCGAATGCGACTCGGCGCGGGGGCGAGACGGCGTTAATGATCGCGGCGCGGAATGGACGGCCGGAGCCGGTCAAGGCGCTGCTCGCCGCCGGCGCCCTCATTGACGCGAAAGAGCAACAGGGCCAGACGGCCCTGATGTGGGCGGCCGCCGAGGGCCACGCCGGCGTCGTCGAAGTGCTGCTCGCCGCCGGCGCCGACTTTCGCGCGCCGCTCGACTCGGGGTTCACGCCGCTGTTTTTCGCCGTGCGCGAGGGCCGGGCCGAGGTGGTCAGGATGCTCGTGCGCGCCGAGGCCGACGTGAACGACGCCATGCAGCCCAGCCGTTCCGCTGGCAAGGCGCCGAAGAAGGGCACGACCGCGCTGCATCTCGCCGTCGAGAACGGGCACTTCGAACTCGCCGCGTGGCTGCTCGGGGCGGGCGCCAATCCGAACGATCAGCGCTCCGGCTACACCCCGCTGCATGTGATCACGTGGGTGCGCAAGCCCGACCACGGCGACGACGGCGATCCGTCGCCCGTCGGCTCCGGCAACGTGGACTCCCTGCAGTTCGTGCGAAAACTCGTGGCCGCCGGCGCGGACGTGAATGCCCGGCTGGAGAAAGGGCCGTCGGGCGAGGGGCGCCTCGGGCGCAAGGGCGCCACGCCGTTCCTGCTCGCGGCCGACACCGCCGATATTCCCCTGATGCGGCTGCTGCTCGAGCTGGGCGCCGATCCCCTGCTCGCCAACGCCGAGCACAGCACCCCGCTGCTGGCGGCGGCCGGCGTCGGCACGCGCGCACCCGCCGAGGAGGCCGGCACCGAAGCCGAGGCGCTCGAGGCCGTGCAGTTGATTTTGGCGCGGGGCGGCGACGTCAACACGGTCGACGACAACGGCGAGACCGCCATGCACGGCGCGGCCTACGCGAGTTTTCCCCGCGTCGTGCAATTCCTCGCGGGCCACGGCGCGAAAATCGAAATCTGGAACCGCCCGAACGTGCACGGCTGGACGCCGCTTCTGATCGCCGAGGGGCACCGCTTCGGGAACTTCAAGCCGTCGTTCGAAACCCTCGCGGCGGTCAAGGCCGTGATGCTGGCCAACGGCGTTACCCCGCCTCCGCCCACGCCGCCCGTGCCGGTGCGGAAATATTGACGGCGATGGCGGACCGCCGGCGGCTCCGGGGCGACGGCGGAAGAACGTGCTTTTAATGCGGCCGTTTGTGGCCATTCCCGTTGGGCGACGCCGGGACCTGCCCCTTTTCAAAATCACCCCCTCATGATTTCCCAATTCAACATTCCCTCCACCGTGCTCACCGGGGCCGGTGCGTCGCGTGAACTCGTGCCGCAGCTCCAGCGCCTCGGCGCCCGCCGCATCCTGCTGGTGACGGATGCGTTCATGGTGACGTCGGGCCTCGCCGGCACCCTCGTGCGGGAAATGGAAAAGGCCGGACTCGCCGTCGCGCTTTTCGCCGGCGTGCAGCCCGACCCGACCGACGTCAACGTGCGCGACGGCTTCCGGATTTTCACCGACCAGCGGTGCGACACGCTGGTCGCGCTCGGCGGTGGCAGCCCGATCGACGCGGCCAAGGCCATCGCGATCCTCACCGCCAACCCCGAGCCGCTCAGCCTGTATCAGGGTTATCACAAGATCCCGCGCGCGGGCGCGCCCCTCGTGGTGATTCCCACCACCGCCGGCACCGGGAGCGAGGTGACCAAGGCCGCGGTCATCACCGACACCGGCCGCGACGTGAAGATGATGATGCTCGACCGACACCTGCTGCCGGCCGTGGCGCTGGTCGACTACGAGCTTACGCTCACGATGCCGCGCGCGCTCACGGCTCATGTCGGCGTCGACACGCTCACGCACGGCATCGAGGCCTATGTCTCGCGGAAGGCCACCACGCTCACCGAGCCGCTCGCACTCACCTGCATCCGTCTCGTGGCCGAGCACCTGGAGACGGCGTGGCGCGAGCCGGGCAACCGGCCGGCGCGCGAGGGCATGATGCTCGCCGCGACGCTCGGCGGCATGGCGTTTGCCAACAGCAGCGTCGCACTGGTCCACGGCATGAGCCGGCCGATCGGCGCCGTCTTCCACGTGCCGCACGGTCTTTCGAATTCCATGCTGCTGCCGGCGGTCACGCGCTTCTCCCTCGGCGCGGCACCGGGGCGTTACGCCACGATCGCCAAAACCATGCGCCTCTGCGCGCCGGAGGCGGACGAGGCGGCGGCGGGCGCGGCCCTGATTCAGGGTCTCGTCGATCTCAACACCCGGCTCGAAGTCCCGCGGCTGCGCGATTGCCCCGGCTTCGAGCTGAAAAAATTCGAGTCTGTCCTGGAAAAAATGGCCGCCGACGCGCTGGCGTCCGGCAGCCCGCAGAACAATCCGCGTGTGCCGACAGCGGACGAGATCGTCGCGCTCTACCGGGAGGCGTGGTGAGGACGGAGGACGGAAGACGGACGACAGAAGACGGAGGACGGAAGACGGACGACGGACGACGGAGAATTTGACCGTAGTTTTTTCCTGATTTCCTGAGTTCCACTTTGTTCAGACCGGAACTTACTTCTCCATCAGCAGTTCCTCGATCTTCGCCTTCATCGCGGCGTAGTCCGCATCGCCCTTGACGTATTGGCCGCCGGGATGGATGAGGCGGACGACGCCGTGCCGGTCGATCAGGAAGCTGACGCTCGTCCACTGTTCGCCCTCGGTGTTGAGCCACCAGTGCTTGAGCGTCCGCCACTGGCGGTCGACGGCGATGGGAAACTCGAAGCCGAACCGCCGCGCCTGCTGCTTGACGGCGTCGAGCACGAGCGGCCCGGGCGATTTGTGATGATAAAAGCCGACGACCTCGAGGCCGCGGCCGCGGTAGTCACGGTAAAACTCGTTCAGGGCGGGGGCGGTGGCCTTGCAAAACGGGCAGTTGGGCGCGGTCCACCAGCGGACGAGCACGACCTTGCCCGCGAGGTCCGGCAGTTGCAGCGGCGCGGAGTTGAACCAGTCGGAGACGTTCCAAGCGGGCGCCTTCCGGCCGAGCAGGGATTCACCGGCCCGGAGGGTGAGCGGCGAAAATACGGCGAGGAACGCGACGAGCAGGCCTAACCCCGGCAGCCGGGTTCTCCGAATTTTCAGGGTGAAGGGGATCATGGCTGCGCCGTTTCCGTAAGATGGCCCGCTGGGGCGCGCCCGCAAGCGTCGGGAAGATCTGACAGTGGCCCGGGCGCGCTCAGGGCTTCGGCCGGCGGAGCGGATGATCGGCCGAGGAAGGAGAAAAGGGGCCATGTCGTGACGCTTGACAGATGTCCCGACCCGACGGCCCATTCCTTCGTCTCTCTAGGGACTGCATGTCAAAAGTCACGACGTGGGCTTGCCCCGATTTCTCGGACACGTGGTTCGGGGTGATTTCTAGTTTAGTTTAGACTCGAACGTGATCGGGCTGACGTAACCGAGACTCGAGTGGAGTCTCGTGCGATTATAAAATGCTTCGATGTAGTCGAAGAT
>CANJKL010000016.1:0-127129 GCA_947474935.1 Opitutia bacterium | reverse complement strand
GTGGTAGCGGGCCTTGGCGGCGTTGAAGCAGCAGACGGATTCGTCGCCTTCGCCGATGCCCGTGCCGCAGGCGGTGATGAGGGTGCGGATTTCCTCGTTGGAGAGCACCTTGTCGAGTCGGGCCTTCTCGGTGTTGATCAGCTTGCCGCGCAACGGGAGGATCGCCTGAAAGCGGCGGTCGCGGCCCTGTTTGGCGGAGCCGCCGGCAGAGTCGCCCTCGACGATGTAGAGCTCGGTGAGCGCGGGATCGCGCTCGGAGCAGTCGGCGAGCTTGCCCGGGAGGCCGCCGCCGGAGAGGGCGCCCTTGCGGACCGTCTCGCGGGCCTTGCGCGCGGCCTCGCGGGCGCGGGCGGCGTTGAGGGATTTGTCGACGATGCGCTTGCCGACCGACGGGTTGGTCTCGAAATACATCATCAGGCCCTCGTAAGCGGCGGAGCCCACGACGCTTTCGACTTCGGGCGAGAGCAGCTTGACCTTGGTCTGCGACTCGAACTTCGGGTCGCTGTGCTTGATGGAGATGACGGCGGCGAGGCCTTCCCGGACGTCGTCACCCGTGATCTGCGGATCCTTGTCCTTGAGGAGGTTGTTAGCCTTGGAAAACTGGTTGATCGCCCGGGTGAGGGCGCTGCGGAAACCGGAGAGATGCGTGCCGCCGTCGGGGTTGTGGATCGTGTTGGTGTAGCAGAGGACCTGGTCGTTGTAGGTGTCGTTGTACTGGAGCACCAACTCGAGGTGGATCTCGGCAGGTTTGTCGTCGAGTTGGAGGTGGCTCTCCTTGACGATGCGCACGGGCTTGGGGTGCAGCGGCGTCTTGCCCTGGTTGATCTGCTTCACGAATTCCTCGACGCCGTCCTTGTAGAAATAAATCTCGGGCTTGGATTCGGCGGGGCGCTCGTCGGTGAACACGATCTCGAGCCCCGAGTTGAGGAAAGCGAGCTCGCGCAGGCGCTGGGTGATGCGGGAGTGCTGGAAGACGGTGGTGTCCTTGAAGATCTCGGCGTCGGGCTTGAAGGTGATGTAGGTGCCGGTGGCGCGGGCCTTGCCGATGACCTCGAGTTTTTTCACGGTCTTGCCGCGCTCGAATTTCATGTGGTGCACCTGGCCGCCGCGGGAGACCTCGACTTCGAACCACTCGGAGACGGCGTTGACGCACTTGGCGCCGACGCCATGGGTGCCGCCGGAAAATTTGTAGCCGCCCTGACCGTATTTGCCGCCGGAGTGGAGCGTGGTGAGGACCATCTCGACGCCGGGAACTTTGTAGGTCGGGTGGATGTCGACCGGGATGCCGCGGCCGTTGTCGCGGATGCTGATCGAGCCATCGACGTGGATGGTGACTTCGATGCGCGAGCAGAAGCCGGCGAGGTGTTCGTCGACGGAGTTGTCGAGCACCTCGGACACGCAGTGGTGGAGCGCGCGTTCGTCGGTGCCGCCGATGTACATGCCCGGCTTTTTGCGGACGGCTTCCAGGCCTTCGAGTTTGCCGAGTTTGGAGGCGTCGTAGGCATCGGCGCCGGCCTGATTCTTTGCGTTCTTGGCTGCTTCTTCTGCTTCGGACATGGAAGGGTTTTTAGAGGGAAATTCGGGCGGACAATGAAAGGAAAAATCTCGCGGGAAACGGCCGGGGTAGCGAGGGTTTTTTTGCTAAAAATCGGGCCCGGAAAGGCGGTTTTTTCGCGATTAAAGGCTTGCCGTGGCGGGGCAGTAGTCCCCCAGCGGGTCAGCGCCTCCGACCGCGGCCGCTTTGGGATGCTTTGGGCCCGATTCAGGCCTGTTTTTGGGATCGTCCCGCGCGAATGGGGGGGCGAAAAGGCGGTCCGATGATCGAATCGAGGAGGGCTCTGGGCCTGTAGCGCTTGTGGTCCGAGCTTTCGTTTGACCACGGCGGCCTCGGCGACACAGTGGCGAGCACATGGTGCACCCCGCGATCGAACCGCTGCTGATCCTGCAAGACCGCGACATCAGACGGCTTGGCTTGGAGGCGCAGTTGAAGGCGGTGCCGGGCGACGTGGCCCGGGTGGAACTAAAGATTGCCACGGAAAAAGCGGCGATCGACGCCGCCCGCACGGAGTTGAGGGACCTGGAAGTGAAAAAGAAGTCGCTCGAGACCGAGATCGGGTCGGCCGAAACGAAAATCGGGCAATATCGCACCCAGCAGCTTTCGATTCGCAAGAATGAGGAATACCAGGCGATGGGGCATCAGATCGAAACGATGGTGGCCCAAATTGCCGACCTTGAGGGTCGGGAACTCGAGATCATGTATGCGATCGACGAGGCGAAGAAGCGCTTCGTTGCTGCCGAGGCGGAGTTGAAGGCGAATATTTCCGGGCACGAGGCGCGGATCAAAATGCTGCGCGAACGCGAAACCAGCCTCGCGGCGGAATTGAAGGTGGCTCAGGGCGCGGTGGCCGTGGCGCGAGGGCCGGTGGGAGAACCCCGGCTGCGCGTTTACGACCGGATCGCGACCCGCAACATGCCGGCGGTCGTGGCGATCGGGGCGGGGAAGTGTGGCGGCTGCCACCTAAAGGTTTCCAGCGAGGTCGAGTCGGCCGCCCGGGGCAAAGGCGTCGATCCACTGGCCCAACTGCCGACCTGCGACCAATGTGGGCGGATCGTGTATTGGGACAACTGAGTGCCGCCCCCGCGATGCGGTGGCGCCGGCCGCGGCAAAGCCCGCTGGCTGAGAGGTCGTGAAGGTAACGTGCGTTAGCCGCTTGCCTCGATTCGGGCCGTGGCCCATGTCTGCGGCTTAGCTTTGGGGCCTGGTCGTCGCTCCGAGTTCTTTGATCCCAAGGTGCGGGTAATGCCGCACCCGTTTTAGAAAGTTCGGAGAGGAAAGTCCGGACACCGCAGGGCAGGATGCTGCACGAGGCGCAAGCCAAGTGCAGGCGGCGCGCTTCAAGGCGCGTTGACGGACAGTGTCACAGAAAACAGACAGCCCGGTTCGGACCGCCGCAAGGCGGCTCGATCAGGGTGATGGTGAAAAGGTGGGGTAAGAGCCCACCGCGCCGACGGCGACGTCGGCGGCACGAAAAACCCCTTCCGGTGCAAGGCAAAATAGGTGGCTGGGTGGCCCGCCCGATAGCCACGGGTATGCCGCACCCTGCTTCGCCCGGCGCAAGCCGGGTTAAGCGGGGCAGGTCCGCCGCAAGGCGGCTTGAGAGAAATGACGGCCGAATCCCGCGCAAGCGGGAGGAACAGAATCCGGCTTACCGGCTCCAAAGCTAAATTATTTTCGTATTCGCCGCGTGGGGGTCGTACGGCCGGCAGGCGTTCATGCGTGGTTCAGCCGGAAGGCGTGAACCACGTCGCAAGTTTGGCGCGTTGAACGGGGAGGGCTTGAAATCGATCCGCGCGTCCGGCAATGGCCAGGCGTGTACGACCCGGACGCAGGGCCTTCAAAAGGTTAATTGCGAGGAATAGGCGGACCGGTCGGCGGCGAGCGTCAGTTCTTTCCACCGGGAAACCCGGAACGGGTTGCCGCCGCCGAAATTCGCCAGCGATTCGTCGTAGTGGAACTCGGCGTTACCCGAGAGTGAGATGTTATTGGCAACGACGGATCCATTCACGGCGCCGTTACCGACGATGGTCACACTCCCTTGGGGTGCATAGACGATGCCGCTGAACGCCCCGTTGCCCTTGATGTCGATGCTCTGGGTGCCGCTCGTTTTCGTGCCCCAGAGCTGGAAGTTAATGGGCTGGCCGAGTTCGCTGGCGGCGAGGTCGCCACTCGTGTTCGCATCCGTGCCGTTGGAAATGCCCTTGCCGCTCATCGTCACGGTGCCCGGGGTGTAAAGGGCCAGCGTGCCGCCGGAGCTAATCGCGATCTCGCCCGAGCCGCCGCCGATATCGACGTCGCCCGAGACCCTGAGCAGCACCTTGCCGGAAATCGTCACGACATCGTTGACGAGGCGGATCTGGCTCGCGTCGTAGACGTAGTAGCCGGCGTATTGGCCGATGCCGTTGGGCGAGTCGCTGGCCCGGGGCAAAGTTACGGTCGCGTTGATGTTGCCCAGCGAGGCAAGCGCGCTGTCGGCCGGAGTCGTGACCGCGTCGAAGTTGGCGGAGAACTGGGTCGAGATCCGCGCCGGGTCGACCGTGGCCTTGGTCCAGCTGGCATCGGAAACAGAATCCGAGCCCAACACGGAGCCGTTCGCGCCCACGCTGGTCGTGGGATCGGAGCCACCGGTGGAAACATAGCCCCAGACGTCAGCCTGTTTGACCAGCACGGCTCCGGTGGAGACCGAGATGCTGCCGACACTGCCCTCGTCGTTGCGCACCCCCGCGCTGTAGGGCTGGATGAGCGATCCATTGCCGTTTGGATCGGAATTCCAGCTGTCGACCGTGGCGTTGCTGCCATTAAAAATGATGGAATTGCGAGCGACCAGGCCGTTCGCGAACTTGGACGTCTTGGCGAGCTGAACCTCGATCCATTTCTCGATGGGGGCGGCGGTCGCGCCGCCCAAGGTGACGATGGCCCGGGAAACGATCTTGGGGGCGAGCGTGCCGTCGTAGTTATACACGTAGACGCGGTATTCCGCGGTCGCGCCCTGACCGAGCGCGACATCCTGCCATTTCCGCCAGGCGGCCGTCGAGGGATGGGTCCAGCCCGACCAGGTGTAGGTGGAATCCGCGATCATCTTATTGACCGAATACATCGCCTCCTCGATCCCCTGTTCGGAAAGATTCACGGCGGCGTTGTTGTACATGGCGCGATTCGAAACGCGCACGGCCGTGCCGCTGAGCTGGATATAGCTGGCCAGTGAGATGCCGATGGCGGCGCACAGCAGCATCGCGACGATCAAGAGTGTGCCGCGTTCGGGGTTCCGGTGGTGAAGAGAGGTTTGCATGGTGGATTCCGTGGAAGGATCAGGCGGTGACCCGCTTGTTGCGCATCACGTAGCGGGCGGACAACACGATGTTGGTGGCCGTCGCCACGGTCTGGCTGGAGCGGGAGGCGGAGAGTGAAATCTGGATTTGCTTCGTGGTGCCGTTGGCCGTCGTACGGGCGGCGGCCGTACTAAAATCAGAGATCGGCGATCCGCTGATCGTGTAAGCAAGAAAGCTGAACGAGGTGATTCCGCTGAGAAGTGTGGTGTCCGTGCCGCCCACCGTGCGGGTGAAGTTGCCGGAGGCGTAGCCGTAGGTGACGTTGGTCGAGTTGACCACCAGGGTGACAGAGGTGCTGCTGGACCAGGTCACCGCGCTGGCCTGGCGGGTGTCCTCCGCAAACTGCTCCAGCGCCTTGCGGGCCTGGGTCTCCATGTCGGTGTAGTTGCGAATATTGGCGCCGCTGCGCCCGAGAAAAAGAAACGTGGAGAGAACGGCGGCGAGAACAAAGCTGGAGAGGGTGGCGCCGATCATCACCTCCACGAGGGTGAAGCCCCGGAAGGCACGGTGGGACCCGCGTTTACTGCCGGGCCAGGGTGTAGTAGTAGTCATAAAGTCCATTTTTCGAATACATGGTGGTGAAGCTGCGCGTTTGCGCCCGGCCGTCATAACCGTGCCAGGCCACGTTGATCGTGATGATGCGGACATCGCTGGGCCGGTCGGGATCCGAGGTCACGGTGCGTGTGACGGTGAACTTGGCGGCAAGGGTGGGACTCGACGCAAACATCGACGCCAGGGAAACGGTCTCCGAGGCGGGCAGCTCGGTGATGCTGTCGACGGCCGACGTGGCGTTGGCCCAGGGCCACAGGCGCAGGCGCTCGATCTCGCTTTGCATGATCTGGGAGGCGAGCGTGGCGTCGCGGGCGACATCCAGCGAACGAAAGCCCGTCTGCAGGGCGATGATCGACGTCGCGATGCCGAAGGCCATGACGAAGGTGGCCATGGCGACCTCCATGATCGTGAAGCCCGCCTGGTGGCGGCGCTGGGAGCGTGGATCTTTCATTGAGTGGATGGACCGTGGGCTAAAATTTGATGTGGAGGCGTGGGGTGAGCGGTCGACCGTCGACTCCAACTCCTCTCACCGACTCAAGGCGCAGGGCTTGCCACTCGACAGATTGGCGAGCGATTCGTCGTAGTGAAAATCCATGTGGCCGTTGGACGTGACGGGTTTGGCGATGAAGGAGTCGTAGAAAGCGCCGCTGTTGCCGCCACCATTGCCGGTCACCGTTGATTTGGGGGCAAAGATACACGCCTTGATGTTTTGGTTGCCGCTGATCGTGGTCCACGGGCGCAGGCGCATCTTTTCCAGTTCACACTGCATGAACTGCGACGCGTAACCGATATTTCGCGCCGTATCGACCGCTAGGAGTGACTGCTGCATCACCGTGATCGAGGTCGTGATCGCAAAAGCCATCACGTCGGCGGCAGCCATCACCCCGACGATGGTGAAACCCCGTTTGCGGGAGGTTTTCGAAGCACCGCTTGCCATTCGCTCAGTCTACCGTTTGGCATTGATATAAATAAGAGGCGAAGGGTCCGTATTTCAGGCCTAGAAATAGCCGGCAGTCAGGCCTTCGAGATAGGTATAAACAGGCCTTTCAAGGACTGGCTCCGGCCCATTAACCAGCGATGTGAAAGTCGGTGCCCCGGTCTATGGCCGCCGAACGGCTCGATGGAGGGTTAGCCGACGGCGCTTCGAGATGGAACGATCGCTGGCGGATTTCGACCCCGAGTCCGGGGCGTCTACGACTTGGACACGCCTTGTTGCACGTAGATCGCAGCCGCATGCGCCCGGCGCTTGACCTGAAGTTTTTCGAACACGTTCACGAGATAGTTTTTCACCGTGTTCTCGCTCAGACTCAGTCGCTCGCCGACCTGTTTGTTAGTCAGGCCATCCGCGACCAGCGCAAGGACGCGCCGCTCCTGATTCGAGAGGATCGAAAGTTCCGTCCCCGGTTCGAGCCCGCCGTTGCCGCGTAACATGCGCAGCACCCGGCTGGTCGCGTCGGGATCGAGAATCGAACGGCCGGCCGCAACGTCATTCAGGGCTTGGACGAGACCCGCCGGATCGATCTCTTTCATCAAGTAGCCTTGGGCGCCGGAGGTCACCGCTTCGTAGACGAAATTGTCGTTCGAGTAGGAGGTGAGGACGACGATGCGCGTCTCGGGCAGCTTCTGTAAAATCTGCCGGCATGCCTCGAAGCCGGACCCGCCGGGCAGCCGGATGTCGAGCAGCACGATGTCGGGTTTGTGGCGGAGGCATTCGGTCACGGCTTCGGCTACATTCCCCGCCTCGCCCACGACCCGCATCGGTGGATCGGATTGCGTGGAGAGGACCGTCTTGATGCCGCGCCGGACGAGTTCGCTGTCGTCAACCAGGAGAACACGGATGGGGGTACGTGGGGTTTCAGTCATAAAATTGGCAGGGGGAAAACGAGTTTTACACGGGTCCCTTGGCCGGGCCGGGAGTCCACGGCAAACGTGGCCCCAAGTTCCTGGGCTCGTTGCGCGAGGTTCTTCAAGCCCTGTCCGTTCTTGGGGGATTCGCCGGCCTCAAAGCCGGAACCGTCATCGATGATTTCGAATTCGGCGGCTCCGGCCGTGGCCCGCAGCGTCACGCTTACGTGGTTCGCCGTTCCATGACGGAGCGCGTTGCTCAGGGCCTCGCGGGCGATTTGCAACGCGTGCACCCGTTGGGAAAGCGAGAGACGGGAGGCTAGGTTCTCGTCGATGTTTACGGTGGAGCGGAACGGTCGCAGGCTGAGCATGGTTTCGACCAAACCCGCCACGGCGTGGGAAAAAGTCTGCGCCTTCAATGCCTCGGGCTCGAGACCGATGATGAAATTGCGCACGTCGTGGATCGTCTCGTTGAGCTCCGCGCGCGTTTGCTGGAGGCGTGCCGCCGCCTCGGACTGGTCGTCGTGCAGCAGGGCGCGAATTCCGGCCAGTCCCATGCCCGCGGCATACAACGATTGAATCACCCCATCGTGGAGGTCGCGGCCGAGTTGAGCCCGTTCTGCCACGGTGCGGCGCAATCTCGCCTCACTTTGTTCCAAAGCCGTCTGCATCAGGGCACGCTCCTCCACTTCACGTTTCAACGCCTCATGATGTCCGAACGATTTCATCACGAGCTGAGCAACGCGACCGAGTTCGGTATTTTCCGTGCCGAGCGCCTGCACCAGTCGGGGATCGTGGCGCGCCAAACTCGTGCTGATGTCGCTTAGCGGGCGCAGCACCCAAGCCTGTAACGAGAATGCGACCGACACCAGGACGAGCAGGCCAAAAGATAGAAACACCAGTGCCTGCTGCCAGTCGGTCTGCACCGCCTGTTTCAAGCTGGAAGCGTTGTATTCTACCCGCAGGGTGCGCACCGGGTGTCCCTTGGGGTCGACGAGGGGCCGAAGCAGGACGATATGCGAGTCGGCGGCGGGAGGTTGGGTAATGGCTTCCGGAGGTTCGAGTGAGACGGCGCTTTCGGTCAGATCCGCGAGGGTGCGCAACTGATTCCCGTCCCACCGGCGCGCCACCACGAGCCAATCGCGGCGCGCCTTTCCCGGCATTTGCAAACGCCGGACGCACACCTCCAGCAGTCCATCTGGCGGCTCGGCGAAGAAGCGCGGATTCGGTGTTTCGGCGACCAGCGCAACGAAGTCGGCGGGCGAGAGGGGGACGGGCACCGCGGGCGCCGTCCCGGGCACATCCTGCAAGTACAGGCGCGGGAGGCCACCCTCGGACACGATCCACAACGCGTTGACCCCGGATGATCGCAGATAGGTTTCGATTTGTTTTCGGCCCGTTTCGGTGGCGGCTGGGGTGAGGAGGAGTTCCAGCGCATCGGATTGGGCGGCATCGGCGGCAAATTGGGGCAAAGCACGGGTGGTGGCGTCGATCCAGTGATTGAGCAGCTGGATGCGTGCGTGCCGGTCATTCGCGACCATTTGCTCGAGCTCCCGCCGTTCCAACGTCCGCACCGCCACCAGCGCGGCCAGAAATCCGAGCAGCAACAAGCCCAGCAGGGTCGCGAGCCGAAGTTTGATGCTCATCGAATCACCGGTTGCGGTAGTGCATACGCCGCAGGGTGCCAAGCGAAAGACAGGTTTTTAGCCGGACTACCCCATTTCCAGTCACGCATAGGCCGGATCGAGCTTCATGACAATACCCTTGACTCTCCCCGGGGCGTTTGAGTCCTTGGCCGGCTCCGAATCTCCGAACGACCATGGCCAATACGAAATCTGCGATCAAAGCAGCCCGCAAATCCACCCGCCTCCGCGACCGTAATCAGGGGGTCAAGACCCGCTTGAAGACGTTGCGCAAACGGCTGGAAACCCTCCTCGCGGCCAAGGATGTCGCCGGCAGCAAGACCGTCGCTTCCGCCTTTGTTTCGGCGATGGACAAGGCCGTGAAGTCCGGCGTGGTTCACCGCAATGCCGCCGCGCGGGCGAAGTCGCGCGCCGCGAAGGTTTTTGCGACCAAGTAATTTTTGGGGTTGGGGGGTTTGTCGGCCGCGGACCGGGCCCGCACACAACGCTAGGATCGTTTCGCAGGGCGAACATGTCGTGCCGCTGGCACGGTGTTTCTACGCGGGTTGCCTTTTTGCTTTTCACGGACCGGAGCCGGGAAAAATTCCGGATAGGGTTTGAGCCGCATCCGGTCTGCCCGTGCAATCGGTGTCCATGGATTCGCCGCCTGCGAACGTCCGCCGTCATTTTCTTGCCTGGGATCAGCCACTGCTGAAACAGGCGGTGGCGTTTTTGGCGGGCGAGTGGGACGGACGCGGTCCTCTCGATCTGTCGCGCCTGCTGGTGGTCGTGCCGACCCGCCAGTCGGGCCGCCGGTTGCGCGAGGCGCTGGCCGGTTTCGCCGCGGTCCACCGTCAAGCCGTCCTGCCTCCGCGGGTGCTGGCGCCCGAGGCGTTTGTTTCCCGGCTCATCGGCGGGGGCGTGGCGTCGCCGCTCGAATCGCAGCTCGCCTGGACCGAGGTGTTTCGCGGGCTCGAATTCGGAGAATTTCGCGACGTTTTCCCAGTGGATCCGCCCGAGCGCACATTTGCCTGGGCCGTGCGTCTGGCCCAGCAATTTGTCCGGCTGCAATCCACCCTCGCGGAAGCCGGGCTCACCCTGGCCGGGGTCGGAGCAAAAGCCGGCGAGGATTTTCCCGAGGTCCAGCGCTGGCGCCAGATGGCGGAGCTGGGGCGGCGGCAGGTCGAAAAGCTCGCGGTGCTGGGCCGGGCCGGCGGCCCGGCGGCCCGGCTGGCTGCCGTGGAAGATCCGCCGCCCCCCGAGGGCGTCGACCGTATCGTATTGCTGGCGACGCCCGACCCCCTCCCGCTGGCGCTGGCCGTCATGACGCAGTATGCCCGGGTGCTGCCGGTGCAAGTCGTGGTTTTCGCGCCGGAGCAGGAGGCCGCGGCTTTCGATGGCTGGGGGCGGCCCCTCGCGGCGGCGTGGGAGCAACGCGTGCTCGCCCTGCCGGATTTCGAGCCCCGCGTGCACCTCTGCGCCGATCCGGCGGCGCAGGCGGAACGCGCGGTGGCGGTGGCGCGCGGCTATGGCCAGTCCGACGGCGTGCTCGGCATCGGCGTCGCGGATCCCGAGGCGCTGCCGCTGCTCGAACGGGAACTCCGGCATGCCGGTCTGGCGGGGTTCAATCCCGAGGGCCGCGCGCGCCGCGGCGACGGGCTTTTTCAATTGCTCGCGGCGCTGGCCGGTTTGGTGCGCGAGGATTCGTTTGCGGCCGTCCAGACGCTGGCGCGCTGTCCCGACTTCTTGGCGTACCTCCGCACGCGTCATGGCGAAGATTTTTCGGTGGCGCGTTTTCTGGCCGAGCTGGATGCCTTGCACGCCGCGCACCTGCCGGCGGATTTGGCGGCGGCGCGCCGCCACGCGCCGCACAGCCGGGCGCTGGGCGCGGTGGCCGAGTTGCGCGCGCTGCTGACGACCGGGACTTTTCCCCAGACGGCCGCGGCGGCGCTCGGCGCGATCTTCGCGGCCCGCCGTTTCGACCTGGTGCGGCCGGCGGACGCGCACGCCGCCGAAGCGGCCGGGACTTGGGCGGAGGTGATGCGCGAGGTCCGGTCGGTCGCGGGGAGATTTGACGACGTGGCGGAAGCGGAGTGGTGGGACGTCGCGCTCCAGCTTTACGGCGAGAGCAAACGCACCGACGAAAAGCCGGCCGGTGCCGTCGAGCTGCAGGGCTGGCTCGAACTTCTCTGGGAGGATGCCCCGCATCTGGTGGTCGCCGGACTGAATGACGGCTGCGTGCCCGAGGCGGTGGCGGGCGATCCGTTTCTGCCCGAGTCATTGCGCGAACGGTTGGGCTTGAAGACCAACGGCGCGCGTTTTGCCCGCGACGCCTACCTCCTGCAGGCGCTCGCCGCCTGCCGCGCGACGGGGGGCCGGCTCGATCTCCTGCTCGGCAAAACCTCCGCGGCCGGCGATCCGTTGCGGCCGTCCCGGTTGTTGCTGCGCTGCGTCGACGCGGAGCTGCCGCGGCGCATCGCGTTTCTGTTTGGTGCGGTCGAATCGGCGCCGGCGACTCCGGCGTGGCACCGGGCGTGGCGACTCCGGCCGAGGCTCGCGGCGCCGCCCGCGCGCGTGGCGGTCACGGCGTTGCGCGCCTGGCTCGACTGCCCGTTTCGCTTCTATCTTGAGCGGGTGTTGCGCATGGAGGCGGTGGATCCGACGAAGACCGAGCTCGACGCGCTCGACTTCGGCACGCTCTGCCACGCCGCGCTCGAGGCGATGGGCAATGAGCCGGTGCTGCGCGATTGCACCGAGGCGAAGGTGCTGCGCGAATTTCTGCTCGCGGCGCTTGAGCGGGAGGCCGCGCGACGTTTCGGGGGGGAGCTCACGCTGCCGCTCATGGTGCAGCTCGAATCCGCCCGCCAGCGGTTGTCGCGGGCCGCCGCCGTGCAGGCGCAGGCGCGCGCCGAGGGCTGGGTCGTCGCGGCGGTGGAGCGGAAGTTTGAACTTGAGGTGGGCGGTCTGATCGTGAGCGGCAAGATCGACCGCATCGACCGCCACGAGCGCACGGGGGCAGTCCGGGTGCTCGATTACAAGACGTCCGACCAGCCGGCGCAGCCGTGGGAGGCGCATCTGCGCACCGCGCGCCGCGACGAGACCGCTCGTGCTTTTGCGCGCTTCGCGTCCGGCGATGAACGCGAGCAGGTGTGGCGTGATTTGCAGTTGCCCCTCTATTTACGGGCGATGGCGGGGGAGTTTTCCGGCGAAGCGGAGTGCGGCTATTTTAATTTGCCGAAGGCGGCGACGGAAACCGGCATCGCGCGGTGGGACGCCTACACGCCCGAACTGGCCGCGGCTGCCTGGCGGTGCGCCGAGGGGGTGGCGGCGGCGATCCGGGCCGGTGAGTTCTGGCCGCCGAATGAAAATGTCCGCGCTGACCGCGATGCGTTCGCCACGCTGTTCCACCGCGGCGTGGCCGAGAGCGTGATTTTCCCCGGGGCGGAGGGGACGCGATGACCGCGATCGGCCACGTGATGATCCTGGCCTCCGCGGGGTCCGGAAAAACCTACGCGCTGACGAACCGTTTCGTGCGGTTGCTCGCGCTCGGAGCGAAGCCCGAACGAATCGTGGCGCTGACGTTCACGCGCAAGGCGGCGGGTGAATTCTTCGAGGTGATCCTCCACAAGCTCGCGCGCGCGGCCGGGGATCCCGGGTTTGCGGCCGAATTGGCCCGCGACATCGAAGTGCCGGCGTTTGGTCCCGCGGATTTTCTCCGCATGCTGCGCGGCGTGGTCGATGCGATGCACCGGTTGCGGCTGGGCACGTTCGACGGCTTCTTTGCGCGCGTCGCCCGCAATTTTCCGCTTGAGCTCGGGCTCGCGGGTGAATTCGAGATTTTGCAGGAGCACGCCGCCCGGAAGGAGCGTGGCCGGGTGTTGCGCCGGATGTTCGAGCGGGTGGGCGGACTCGCTGCTGCGCAACGGGAGTTCATCGAGGCGTTCAAGCGGGCGACGTTTGGCGGGGATGAAAAGCGCCTGGGGGCGCAGCTCGACCGTTTCATCGACGAGCATCAGGAGATCTTTCTCGAAGTGCCGGAGCGTGATCGCTGGGGTAATGCGGCCCGCATCTGGCCGGACGGTGGTGAATGGTTGGGCGCCGCGGCACGGCGCGAGCCGGCGGCGCAGGCGCTGCGGACCGCGCTGGCGACACTCGAGTTGAGCGAAAAGCAACGCGCGCGCTGGGAGGCGTTCTTCGCGGAGCTGGGGGATTGGGCGCCGGGGGCGCCGATGGGCGCCGCGCTGGAGTATATTTTCAAGAATGCGCTCAAGGCCTGGCCCGAGTTGGCGGAAATCATGGTCGAGCGGAAAAATCATGCGTTGCCGCCCGGGGCGCGCGCGGCGTTGCGCCTGCTGCTGCAGGCGCTCATCGGCCAGGAATTCGATCGGCGGCTGGAGGTCACACGGGGCATTTATGCCGTGCTCAGCGCTTACGAGGCGGTCTACCACGATACGGTGCGACGCGCCGGCAAGCTCACGTTTGGCGATGTGCAGCGGCTGCTCGCGCCGGGCGAGGGTGGCGCGAGGTCGCTGTCGCGGGTCGCGGCGGAGGAGGGACGGCTCTTCATCGATTTCCGGCTCGATGCGGAAATCGACCATTGGCTGCTCGACGAATTTCAGGACACCAGTTTCGGCCAGTGGTCCGTGCTCAAGAATCTCATCGACGAGGCGGTGCAGGATCCGACCGGCGCGCGAAGCTTCTTTTACGTCGGCGACGTGAAGCAGTCGGTCTTTGCGTGGCGCGGCGGCGACCCGCGGCTGTTCCGCGAGATCTTCAACCACTACAATGACGGGGCGCCCGGGACGATCGCCGAGCAGCATCTGGTAAAATCGTACCGTTCGGCTCCGCCGGTGATCGCGCTGGTCAATGCCGTTTTCGGCGCCGCGCCGGCGATCGCGGAGTTGTTTCCCGGCGCCGCCTCGGCCGAGTGGAACCGCGAGTGGCGCGATCATGAGTCGGCCAGGCCACAACTCGGCGGCCACGCGGCGTGGTTGTACGCGGACGATGAGGCCGCCCGTTTTGCGACCGCGTTGCGGCTGCTGCATGAAATCGAGCCGCTCGAACGCGGTCTCACCTGCGCCCTGCTCGTGCAGAAAAACGACACCGCCGCCCGGCTGGCGGACTATCTCCGGCACGAGGGCGGATTGCCGGCGGTGGCGGAATCCGATCTCCACGTGTGCGTGGACCACCCGCTGGGTGCCGTGTTGCTCGCGCTGGTGAAGGCGGCGGCTCATCCGGGCGACACGCTGGCCCGCGAGCACGTCCTGATGACTCCGCTGGCCGCGCGGTTGGCGGAGGAGGGTCTGGCGGCGCCCGAGGTGCTGACGCAGCGGGTGCTCGGGCAGATTCACGCGGAGGGTTTTGAGCGGACGATGGACACCTGGTGGCGCCGGCTCGAACCGCGGCTGGCGGTGGATGACGCGTTCACGCGCGAGCGGGCGCGGCAGTTCATGGCGGCGGCGGGGTTGTTCGACGCGACCGGCAGCCGCGATGTCGCCGAGTTCATCCAGTTCATGGAACGACACACGGTGCGCGAGCCGGATGCGGTGGCGGTGGTGAGGGTGATGACGATCCACAAGGCGAAGGGCCTCGGCTTTGACGTCGTGATTCTGCCCGATCTCGAAGGCACGCGGCTCGACGGGCGGCGCGACGGTCTCGCGGTGCAGCACGCCGCCAACCGCTCGGTTGCGTGGGTGCTGGATCTGCCGGGGAAACTTTTTGCCGAACAGGACGCGGTGCTCGCGGCCCACCTGCGAGCCGCGGAGGCGGACGCGGGTTATGAAAACCTGTCGTTGCTCTATGTCGCGATGACCCGGGCGAAGCGTGCGATGTATCTCGTCACAAAGCCGTCGGGCAAGTCGACGTCGCGTAATTTCCCGAAACTGCTCGCCGAAACGCTGGGTGAAGCAGGCGAGAGCGTGGGCGTGGGAAAACTAGAACTCGCCGGCGCGTGGGCCGTGGGGGACGCGGACTGGCATACGCGTGTGGCGCCACCGCCGGTCGCATTGCCGCGCACGGTGGAGCTGCCGCGACTCGACCCGGCGGAGGGTAGTCGATCGCGGCGCCTGCCGGCACGGCGGCCGTCGGATGAGAAAGACGGCACGATTGCCGCTGCCCCGATTTTCGCGCTGGGGGACCGGGTGAGCACTGAATTCGGAACGCAAGTGCATGCACTGCTGGCTGAGGTGGAATGGCTCGATGCAGGAGAGCTCGCGGTGCTGGGGCACGCATGGGCCGCCCGGAAGATTGAAACGGGCGTGCGTGAGCAGGTGCTGGCGTGTTTACGGGATCCCGGCCTCGCGGCGGTGTGGCAGCGGCCGGCCAGGGTTGCTCGGACGGAAGTCTGGCGCGAGCGAGCTTTCGAGGTGGTGCTGGACGGCATGTGGGTGACGGGGGTGATCGATCGCGTCGTTGTCGAGTGGGGCGCCGACGGCAGGGTGGAGCGTGCGACGGTCTACGACTTTAAAACCGGCCTGGTGGCGGATGAGCCGGCGGTCGAAGCGGCGGCGCGCCGTTACGCCCGGCAGCTCGAGCTCTATCGGCGAGTTGTCGTCTTACTTGCTGGCGTGAGTGATTCCATGGTTGGGAGCGAAGTTGTTTTCACTTGGGTGCGCCGCCGTATCGTCGTCGAGTCGCGGTAAATTCTAGCTTTACAGCGCGGCGGGGGCGTCGCACGGTGCCCGTTCGCTAACTCTCACCACCATGGGCAACCTGAAAAAGAAACGTCGTTTGAAGATGAACAAGCACAAGCGCCGCAAGCGCTTGAAGTCGAATCGCCACAAAAAGCGCACGTGGCAGAAGTGAGCCTGCGCGCTCGCTTCTAGGTTGCTTCCAGTCAGCAATCGAACCCGCCGTATTCCGCGGCGGGTTTTTACTTTTTAGGTCAACGTCTTATTTTCGCAAGTAGTTGATGCGTAATTATATGCATTAGGCAATAGGCCGATGAACCGCCGGGCGGTACGCCTTCTCAAGCCTGAAAAAACGCGCTTATGCGGTCGGGCCCGGGGCCGTTCCACTCCCTGCGTTTGCGGACCACGAAGACCGAGCGCCTCAACCCTAACGAGGTCGTTGCATCTGCGACGTGGTGTCCGGAACATACCGATCACAGTCGGCTGATTTGTTACGAGGTGCCACCGATGCGCTCGCTCTCGGCACCTGAACGGCCGTTTCCAGCGGCGTCTTCGAGTTAAGACGTCTTTGCTGAAGAAAGAGTAAATGGCATAAGGTCGGGAGATGGGCCCGATGTTTAATCTTGTCAGAAAATCCCTCCATTGGGGGCTTTCCCCTCGGGCTTGGTGTCGCCGATGCGCTCGTTCTCGGCACCTGAACGGCATTTTCCGGCGGCGTCTTCGAGTTGAGACGTCTTTGCTAAAGAAAGAGTAAATGGCGTAAGACCGGGAGATGGGGTAGATGTTTAATCTTGTCAGAAAACGCATCCATTGGGACCTTTCCCCTAGGGCTTGGTGATGGCGGTCGGTCATCTTGGGCTCATGTTATAGTTAAAACTCCCTATCCGACTCTTCATATAAACCTTAGTCGCGCTCGCGCTCGACCTGAACCATGTTTTTTTCTCAGAAAACCAAAGGGTTTTTTGTCGAGCTGAATGAACACAGCGTGCTGCTTGCGCGGACGTCTGCGTCGGCTGCTCCGTTTACGGTCGAAGACTTGCGGGAAAGCCCGACGGGTGATGGTGCCGCGCTCGAGCAGGCCATCAACCAAGTCCAGCCCAAGAAGAGCCCTAGCGGCTACCTGCACGGGACGGTTGGGGTCTACCCGGCCAAGCGGCTGGTTCGACGGCACTCGCTGGAACTGAAGCGAGTGAAAGAGCCGGGTTATTTTGCCGAAGTGTGCTCCCAACAGTTTCGCATCGAGCAGGATAAATACTCCATCGCCCTCCTCAATGCGAGTGACGGTTCGGATTACGATGTAGCCAAGGCGGTGCAGAAGGACGTGATTTTTTCCGGAATCGCTTCTGACGAAGTCGTCGGAGTTCAAAACTCCCTGCTCGAGAGCGGGATTTATCCCGAGCGGCTCGAACTCGGTTCGGTTGCACTGCTCGGTGGCGTCGTGGACTATCTGGCTTTTTCCAAGGCCAAGACACCGACGCTGGTTTTGGAGTTGGGTGCGGAGTCGACCCATTCGTTCATCGTTACGGCGGGCGGAGTGGAAGCCTCCCGGCCCATCCCGCAGGGACTCGATTCGATGGTTCCGCTGGTGCAAAAGGAGCTGGGATTGAAGGACGAGGAATCGGCGCGAAAGCTTTTTTATTCGAATACGTTCGATTTTACCGGGATGGGACCGCTGCTCATCAAGAAGCTGCTGAAGGAATTGCAGTCTTCGATCGGATTTTATGAGGTTCAGACGGGACAGTCCGTCGGTCAGGTGCTTTGCACCCAACTTTCGCCCAAACTGGTCTGGCTTGATACGGCGATCGCCGGTGCACTCGGGATTTCCAGCCTCAAGATCGACCCGGTGCCGTGGCTGCAATCGCGGCAGATCACCGTTCCGGAGGCGCTGGCCAAGTATGTTCAGGATATCCGTTGGTTCGGACTGCTCGCCCTGATGGCGCAATACAACCTCGTCCATGCTGTCCCTGCTGAAGAAAAAAAGTGACGCGGCCGTCGCTTCCCAAGTGCCCGCGTGGCACCCGAATTTCCGCAACTACGAGAAGTTGCCGGATATCAAGGTCGTGCGGACGGCGTTCTTCGTCAACGCCGCGGCCATTTCGGTCGCGGTCGCGTTGTTGATTTATTTTGGGTTTCAAGAATGGCAGCTGCGGGCGCTGAACCTGCAGGTGGCGGAATGGCAGCGACAGATCGATCGGGACAAGAAGGCGAGCACCGAAGCGACCGCTCTTTTTAAGAAATTCCAGGCCGAGGAGGCGAAGATCAACGAGGTCGATGCTTTCGTGAAATCCAAACCCTTGGTGTCCGAAATCGTGGTGCGCCTGGCGGAGACACTGCCGCCCAACATCGCCCTCGACAATCTGGACCTGCGGGAGACGGGCCTGACGATGCGTTTCTCCGTGCGGGGTGCGCCCGACGCCGCCAGCGGCCATGCCACCGCTTATCTCGAACAACTGAAAACGGATGCCGAGATCGTGAAACGTTTTGACGAATTCTCCTTCACCAGCACGCCGACCCGCAATCCGGCAACCGGTCGGATGGTCGTGGAATTCTTTCTGCATCTCAAAGGAACGAAAAAATGACGAACCAGGAACTGGCCGCTTTCGTTAAGAAGAACCCGATCACGGTGGGATGCGGGCTGCTGAGCCTTGCTTTGGCGGTGGGAATTTACTTCCGCGGCGATTTGATTCCCGCGGCCGAGGCGGAGCTCGCGCAGAAATCCGCGGAGGGGGAACGGTACGCGGCCAACATCCGAAACGGCGACCAGCTGAAGGAGCAGTACACCGTTCTCCTGGCGGCGAGCAAAGAGATCGATGCGCGCGCCTTGCGGGTGAGCCAGTTCGGCGCCAACAGCCAGTTTTTCTACAAGCTTGAGAGTGAAGCCGGCGTCAAACTTGCTGACCCCAGTCAGACGACCCGAACTGCGGCCAAGGGCAAGACCCTGTTCGTTCCCGTGGCCTTCAGCGTTTCCGCCCAAGGGGATCTTCCCCGTTTGGTGTACTTTCTGCGCCTTTTGGAAGGTGGAGCGCGTTACAGCCGCGTGCTCTCGGCTTCGATCAATCAGGCGGGCACGAATCGAGCCGCGCCCCTTTCCCTGACCCTTAACGTCGAGCTTCTCGGCCTCCCATGAAGACTCCCCGCGCCATCGTCATGATCGCGACTGTTCTGCTGACGGCATCGCCCGCCTGGTCCGCTTCGAAACCGGCTGTCTCCGATGTCGTGGCGCCACCGAAACGCCAGCAGACGGTTGATGTGGCCACGCGTTTGACGCGCCAACCGGCCCCGGTGCCGGTAGGCGCCGACCTGCTTTCGCCGTTTAATCCCCCGAATTTCGAACAGCCTGATCCCGAGGAACTGAAGGCCAATGCCGCCGCCGGAATTCGCGCGGCCGGCCAGGCCGGTCCCGGTGGTCCGGTGGCACCCGCCAAACCGGCCGGTCCCGTCGGCGACCGCGAGCTCCTCGAAGTGATCGCCGCGCGGATTCAGCCGACGGGCAGCGTCAACATTCGGGGCAAACCACTACTGACGTTTCCCGGCAAGACCGTCGGGGTCGGACAGAGCTTCCTCGTCACTTTCAACGGTCAGGACCACGAGCTCGAGCTCATCGCGGTCGAACGCACCACCTTCACCGTCCGCCTCCGCGGAGAAGAAATTACCCGGCCCATCAAACCCACGAAATAACCATGAGTCCCCGATCGCTTCAGTCGTACTTCGTCGTCGCGCTGCTCGCCATGGCGTTCGCCGGCCGTGGATTTGCCCAAGCGGCGGCTCCGGCCGCCGATGCCGCCATCCCGGCCGCTCCCGCCGCCCTGGCGGACAAGCCCGCCACCGCCGGCGCGGGCGCCCCGGCCGCTGCGCCGGCCCGCACCGCCGCCGATAAGGGGAAGGACACCGCCGGCCGCGACACGCTCTCGGTGGACTTTCCCGATGAGGATATTCGCAACATTCTCCGCAACGTCTCCGACCTCTTCGAGCTGAACATCATCATGCCCGAGACGCTGCAGGGCAAAACCACGATCAAGCTGCGCGATGTCACCTGGCGGCAGATTTTCCAAAACGTGCTCGATCCGGTCAACTATACCTATGTCGAGGATGGCAACATCATCAAGATCGTCGGCAAGGACAGCCTCAACGAAGAGCCCGTCACGACCGAGGTTTTCCTGATCAACTACGCCCGCGCCGCGGACATTCTGCCAACGATCAACTCTCTGGTCGATCCCGCCAAGGGTAAGATTGTCGTCGACGGCCGGAGCAACAGCCTGGTCATCACCGAGCGCCCGACCCGCATGGGTCGCATCCGTCCCATCATTGAGCAGCTCGACCGTGCCACCGATCAGGTGATGATCGAGACGAAGTTCGTCGAGGTAACCAATACCGACGTGAAAAACATCGGAGTGAATTGGGCGTCGCTCGCCAACTACAAGGTGGGCGCCGGTCCGCTCAACGGCACGTTCAGCCGCAATCGGGGCCAGGTCGGGAGCGACGGAGTCAACGCGAACAACGGCACGATCGTCAACGGGGTCAATGGCACGAACGCCACCAACACGACGACGACAAACAACACTCAGACCGGCGGCACGACCAATAACGGCCTGGTCTCATCCAGCAATGGCGTGGTCACCAACACTTCGAGCACGGGCAGCAACGGCGCGTTGACCAACAGTACGGCGACCGTCGGCGTCGACGGCACGACCAACACTTCTGCCGACACGGTGAACAACGCGCTCAACCTGCTCAATTCGATCGCCAACACGGCGGACACGGCCCGCTCGATGACCGCGGTGTTTTCCGCCGACCAGTTCCAACTCGTGCTCAGCGCCCTCCAGTCGCAGAACGAAACCAAAATTGTCTCCAACCCGACCGTGGTCACCCTCAACAACACGGAGGCGGTGATCAACGTCGGCCAGGAACGGCCCATTCCCCGTTACCAGTACAACCAGCAAACCGGCAACCTCGAGGTCAACGGATTCGATTTCAAGCCGATCGGCGTGATCCTCAAAGTCACCCCGCAGGTGAATTCCCGCGGCTTTATCAAGCTGACGGTGGCGCCGGAAGTGAGCCAGTCGCTGAACAGCGTGACTTTCAACGGGAATGCGATCCCGATCATCGATACCCGCAAGGCCTCGACCCAAGTCTCCCTTAAAGACGGGTTCACGATGGGCATTGGCGGGTTGATCACCGCGTCGACGGGGAATGGCGTGAACAAAGTTCCCGTGCTGGGCTCGATCCCGATGCTCGGCCGCCTTTTCCGGTCGGACAGCAAGCGGCATGAGTCGACGAATCTGATCATCTTCATCACCGCGAAGACGATCAGCGCCGAGGGCGCGAGTGTGGAGCAGGTGTTCAACTCCGAGCGCGTGCGCCAGCTCAAGATGAAGCGTGAGGATCTCCCCGGTTATCGCGATGGATCGACCCCCTACCTCACCGAGCCGCCGGCCGGCAGCCCCGCCAGCCGTTCATCCCATTCGGAGGCGAGCAAGTGATCGCCCCGCGCACCGCATCAACCAGCTAGACCCGAGGTGCACTCATGAAAATTTCCATTCGCTTTTTTCTCGGTCTCGGAATGGCCCTCCTCGCGGCCGCCGCCGCGCATGCGCAATTAAGTCCGACCGGCATCAGTGCTTCTCCTGGCACGGCACTGCCGGGTGACAATGTCACGTTCACGATCAACGTGAGTAACGGCGGCGTTCAGAGCGCTGCTACCGCCAATTTTAATTTGGTGCTGACCCATCTGGTTACAGGCGCAACAATCACTATCCCCGGGGCGGCTCCGGGCGATGCAGGGAATGCGGTCTCGCCTACTGGAGGGTTTATTCCTGCCGCAGTTGCGGCCTCGCCTCCCACTGCCGCCTCTCCCGGCACCGGCACATTTGTTTTTACCGCGCAAATTCCGACTTCGACCACGCAAGCCGGAAACTATAGCGCGAGGGT
The DNA here is from genome assembly GCA_947474935.1 of Opitutia bacterium. Taxonomy (GTDB): domain Bacteria; phylum Verrucomicrobiota; class Verrucomicrobiia; order Opitutales; family Opitutaceae; genus ER46. The sequence goes on along the minus strand of CANJKL010000016.1, from coordinate 105,666 downwards.
AACGATGAGCACTGGCGTTCCCGCAAATTTCAGTGTGAGCACATCGGTTCTCACGGTCACGGGCAAACCCGATCTTGAGATCACCGGCCTCACCTACGCCGCGAGCACGTCCTATGTCGGTGGCAACGTGATTCCGATATCACTCACCTACAAAAATAATAGCTCGACCAACGGAACGCGCAACGTGCCGTACACTCCGCGGATCAATGGCATGCCGTCGTATGTGCGCATCCAGGTCGTGTTGTCGACGAATCCGACTTTTGGTGATGGGGACGATTTTCAACTCACGCTCCAGGACATCACCTCGGGTAACGTCGGAACTGTCGACAATTTCGGCAACGCGGCGGTGAATGCCGACGGGGCGACGCACACGTTCAACTGGCAGCAGGTTCTGCCCGGTAATTTTTCGGGCTCCTATTACGTGCTCGCCAAGATCGATTCGCAGGGCTCGCTCCCGCAAAACGATCCGCCGGCGCTGACCGTCAACGGTAACAATATCTGGGTCAGCAACCCGCTGAACCCGACCGCCACGCTCATCAACCTGCTGCCGTCGAATTTCCCGACGGCGTATCTCGGCAGTCACGGCACGGGCGCGACCACGTCGGCCACGGGCTACAGCGACAATCCGTCAGTGACGTCGGATGGGCGTTACGTCGCCTTTGCGTCGGATGCGACCGATCTCGTCGCGGGTGACTCGAACGCGGCGCGAGACATCTTTATTTTCGACTACCAGACGAACTTGGTGCGCCGGCTGAGCGTTTCCCAGCAGGGATCGCAGGGAAATGGCGCCTCGAATAATCCAGCGATCAGCGGCAACGGACGCTATGTGGCGTTCAGTTCCGAGGCCAACAACCTGATCGTCGGCGACACCAACGGATTTAGTGATATCTACGTCGTCGACGTGATCACGGGGTTGATTTCGCGCGTGAGCGTCGCCACGGGCGGCGGGCAGGCGAACAATCCCAGTTTCCGGCCGGCGATCAGCACAACGGGCCGGTACATCGTCTTCGAATCGTCCGCCACGAATCTGGATGCTGCCTACACGGTGGCCTCTGGCACGCACATTTACATTCGTGACCGTGACGTCAGCGGTTCGGGCGTTTTCGACACGGCGGGTAATGTTTCCACGCGGCTGGCCGACGTCGATTCGGCCACGCCGGCGAGCGTCGTCGCGAATGCGAGCAGCATTCAGGCGGCCATCAGCTCCGACGGCAGCACGATCGCGTTTTCCTCCCGGGGCACGAATCTCGTCGCTCCGGCCACGACGGCGGCCCGCCAGCATGTCTACACCCGGGCGCGGACCAATGTCGGTACCGCAACAAGTGGCGTCAGGTTGATCAGCGTGGCCAACACGACGGCTGCTGAAGGCGGAGCCGACAGCCAGACGCCATCCCTGAGTTCGACCGGTCGTTACGTGGCGTTTGCCTCCGTCGCGACGAATTTGGTGGCGGCCGACAACAATCAGGTCTCCGACATTTTTGTCTACGACACCGCAGCCCCCGTCGGCGTCCCGATCGTGCGGCGCATGAGTGTTTCGACTACGGGGGCGGAGGGTTATGATCCTTCGGCGTCTGGATTTCGGCTCGGCAGCATCAATCCCACGATCAGCTCCGATGGTCGCTATGTGGCTTTCGCCTCGTTAGCTGCCAACCTTACCACGGGCGATTCGGGCGGTAAGTATCAGGGCAGCGGGGCGACCGCGACGGCGAATCTGGCGGTAGGAGCTATCGCATCATTCACCATCGGCGCAGGTGGCACTCAGTACAGTCAGTCGAATCCGCCTGCCGTAATCATCATCGATGCGACCGGCACGGGCGCGAGCGGCACGGCGGTCGTCAGTGCGGCCGGTGTCATCACAAGCATTACTGTTTCCGCCGGTGGTGCGGGTTACACCGCGCCCATCGTCACCATCGCCTCGGATGCGAACAACGCCCTGGATATTTTCGTGCGCGACCGCGACGTGAGTGCCTCCGGTACGTTTGACACCGGAGGGAACGTCAGCACCCAGATGGTCAGCGTTAACGGCTTTGGATTTCAGACGAGCGGCCTGCTCGGGGTGGCGAGCACGGCGTCGAGTAACATTTATCCGGTGCTCAGCGCGGACGGCCGTTACGTCGCGTTTCCGAGCGATGCCGAAAATAACGGTGGCTTCGCTTTCGGCGCTACGAATCTGCTGCCGCGCGACAGTAACGGCGTGCGGGACATTTTCCTGTTCGACCGGCGTACGACCGCTGCCATTACACCCGGTACTGCGCCGGTCGTCACCATCACCAGCCCCGGCAATGGTGGCACCGCGCTCGTCAACACGGCGATTCCGATCAATGCGAGCGCCACCACCACCATCGGGGTCGTTGCCAGTGTGCAGTTCTACGTCAATGGCACGAGCCTGGGCGTCAGTTCGGTGTTTCCCTACACCCAGACGTGGACGCCGACCGCCGTCGGGACTTATACGCTGAGCGCATTGGTCACCGACAGCTTTGGCAACATTGGCGTCTCCAGTAACGTCACGGTTACGATCAATGCCGCGCCGTCCGTCGGGGTGACGAGCCCCGCGACCGGGGCCTCGATTACCGTCAATACGCTGACGAATATCACGGCGACCGCGGCGGCATCGAATCCAGGCGCCACGATTTCCAATGTGCAGTTTTACGTCAACGGCGCGTCGCAAGGCACGGTTGCCGCCGCGCCCTACACGGTGGCGTGGACGCCTACGCTTCCGGGCGTGTATTCCCTGACTGCGGTTGCGACCGACAGTGTTGGCACCCAGAAGACATCGCCCACCGTGTCCGTGACCGTGGTTCCGGGCGGCGGTGGCGGGCCGGTGGTGATCGGCAATGCGCCGACCGTTTCCGTGACGTCCCCGGGCAATGGCTCCGTCATTCGCGTCGGCACGACCAACACCCTGGCCTCATCTGCGGCTGACTCGGATGGCAACATCGCCAGCGTGCAGTTCCTGGTGAACGGCTTTGAGCAAGGTCCGGCGGTCACCGCGTTCCCGTATCGGACTACTTGGACGCCGACGGCGGAGGGGGTTTATCGGATCTCGGCCACTGCACTGGACAATGCGACGGGATCGACGACCTCGTCGACGGTCACGGTCCTCGTCACGGCGGCAAGCAACTCCGGTGACACCGTGGCCAACGGCATCATCGTGGGTCCGAACGAAAACGGCACGTTCTCCGCGATCAATGCTCGTGGAAAGACCGCCACCTTTATCGGCGTCAGCACCGCTGGCGGAGTGAGCAAGACCTACTACTTCGCGGGCGTACCGGTTGGCACCAATGGCAGCTTCAGCGCCACCGACGCGCTCGCCCGGCCGACCCTTTCCGGTAGTTTCACCGAGACGGGTGCTTTCGGGACTCTGGAAAACGGCCGGGTCTCGTTCAGCGGGGCCGTGACGTTTCCGGGCGCGGTTGCAAGCGTGGCTCCCGGCTTCTATGCGGGGAACCTGTCCGGTCGCTTGAGCAGCACGCTTTCGGCGATCATCGGGGCTGATGGCTCGATCGCGCTTTATGTGGCGGATGGCACGTTCCAGGCCGCCGGCTTTGGTTCCGTCGATGCGACGGGCGCTTTCAACGTCCTGACCAGCGCGGGCGTGCGTTTCACCGGCAAGGCTGATCCGGCCACCGGGTTTCTCACGGGAACCCTCACTGGTGGTCCGGGAGGCACGATCATGGCCGCGACGTCTGGGGGCGTTTCCTTCAGTGACGGATTCCTCCGCAATCTTTCCACCCGCGGCCAAGTGGGCACGGGTGCCAACATCCTCATCGCGGGCTTTGTGGTCGGAGGCGCGACCCCGAAGCAGGTGCTCGTCCGGGCGGTCGGTCCGACGCTGACAGCCTTTGGGGTCACCAGCGCCCTCGCAGACCCGCAACTGGTGTTGCTGAGCGGCAACACGGTGGTCGCACAGAACGACAATTGGGCCACGCCGATCGACGTGGGTTCGGCGTCCGGAGGAACGATCAGCGCGGCTTCCGCTTCCGTGGGAGCTTTTGCGCTCGGCAGCACCGGCGCCGACGCTGTGATTTTCAAGACGCTGGCGCCGGGAAATTATACGGCCCAGGTGAGTGGTGTCGGTGGTGGCACCGGCATCGCGTTGGTGGAGGTCTGGGATGTGGACAACCCCGCGGCTTTCTCTGCGCAAAAAGTCATGAATGTTTCGACCCGCGGCCTCGTCGGTACGGGCCAGAATCAGCTGATTGCCGGCTTTGTGGTCAGCGGTAACACGCCGAAAAAAGTGCTGATTCGTGGCGTGGGTCCGAGTTTGGGAGTGGCGGCGCCCTCACTTGCGGCCGGCGTGCTCGCCGATCCGGTTCTCCGACTGATGCGGAGGCAGGACGGGGTGGATACGTTGGTCCGCGAGAACGACAATTGGGAGGTTGGCAACGACGCGGCTCAGGTCACCGAGATTGCGACCAAGGTGGGCGCGTTCGCGCTTACCGCCGGCAGCAAGGACGCCGTAATCCTCATTAATCTTCCGCCTGGTACCTACACCACGCAGCTGACCGGCGTCGGCACCACGACCGGGCTCGCGCTCGTCGAAGTTTACGAGGTGCCCTAATTCCCGGCCGTCCGGCACTCGACCGACGGCCAATCAGCGCTCCGGGATGGGCCGCGAAGGCTGAGTTTTCGATGAGCTGGATCGAACTGGCCCCGTGAATTCGAGGCCCGGGCGGCGGTTATCACCACGCGGGCCCCATGAACCCCAGCGTGGCTTTGATGGCGACGACCCCGATGTTTTTCGCGGCGTGGGCAGCCACGCAGGGGAGCAGGGAATGTTGCGGATTCCATTTTCCGAGCCGCGCGGCGTAGAGCCAGAGCGAGGTGGCAAAGACCGCGGCGGTGTTCAGCCAGCCCTTCGCTCCCAACGTCGTTGCAAATCCCGTGTCGTCCCACCGCCAGAGAAACGGATGCAACGCGGCAAAGCCAATGGACGCGGCGATTGCGCCCGCCCAGGCCGCGCCCGGTCCGCGGCGATCGATCACCAGCCAGCCACGAAAAATGACCTCTTCGACGATGGGGGCACCGGCCACGGCATGCAGTGCCATCAACCAGGTCATGCGCGACTGTTCCCCGGACAGGCCAAACGCCTCCTCGGCCAGGGTTTCGATTGCCAGCAGGACGAGGGTCCCGGCGACCGCGATTGCGATAGCAAGAAACGGTGCGGGCGTGGCGCCGGGCAGGCCGTTGGGATTCGGGCGACCCGACTTCGAGGCCTGACAGTCGTCGCGCCAAAGTTTTCCCAGATAGATTCCAGCCGCGGTCAGCGCAAGGAGGAGCAACGGATGGTTCATGCGGTTCGTTTCCAGTATTGATTGGTCATTTCCGATTTGGCACCTACCGTCCAGCCAACCATGAGGAGTATCGCGCGCGCCGAGCCCATGAAACGGGCTGTCTCTTCCGCTGACTCTGCTCTGCGGACGGGCGGGACGATGGAGGCTTCTGAGGAAGCCGCCGCTCCGCCCCACGCGTATGCGGGGGTTTTCGCGATGCTTACCCCGCATCTGGCGGCGCTCGACCGCTATCTGCGCGACCAGTTGGGCGCGTTCGAGCCCGAGATCCGGACAATGGTGGATTACTGCATCGACACCTCGGGTAAGCGGATTCGGCCGGCGCTGGTTTTTCTCAGTGGCTGGCGCGGTGCGGAAATCCGGCCGGAACTGGTCCGGGTGGGGGCGGTGGTCGAATTGGTGCACCTCGCCACGCTCGTGCATGACGATATCATGGATGCGGCAGAAGTCCGACGCAGCCGGCGCACCGCATCGCGCAAGTTTGGGCCGACCGCTGCGGTCTTGCTGGGCGATGCGCTGTTCGCGCATGCGTTGCATCTGGCCACGCAATTTCCTACCACGGAAATTTGTGCGGCCGTTTCCGAGTCTACGCGGCGGGTGTGCGCCGGGGAAATTGTCCAGACCCTGCGCCGCGGCTCTACGAACATCAACCGTGCCGATTACCAGCGGATCGTCGACCTTAAGACGGCCGAGCTTTTTCGCGTCTCGTGTTTTCTTGGCGCCCGGCTTGGAGGATTCTCCGCGCGTTACGTTGAAGCGGCCAGCCGCTTTGGCCGGCACATGGGGATCGCGTACCAAATTTACGACGATCTCGTGGATTTTTTTGGCGAAGAGCAACGGGTCGGCAAGACTTTGGGGACCGACCTGGCCAGTGGTAAGCTCACCTTGCCCTTGATTGCTCTGCTTGAGCGGCTCCCGGCGGTGGAAGCCTCCGCTCTGGCCGCTGAAATTTCCGGAGCTTCTCCGCCTCACCTCGGGCTGCGGTTGCGTCAAATGCGTGAACTGGGTGTCTTCGGTTTGGTTAAGGAAGCCGTGCAATTTGAGATTGAGGCCGCTCGATCCGCGCTGGCGGAATGGCCGACTGAGCCTCCGACGCCTCTCTTGTTAGGTCTTTGCGAGGTCTTGCAGATACAGGTCGCCAGTCTCCAGCCCAAGGAGGCATAGGTGGGGCTGCGTCGGGCTGCCGTGGGCCGGGTCGTTCGGGGGCAGGAATCCCGCCGGAGGCCCGGTCGGCTTCTAATCCGTGCACTTTCCGTTTGCGCCTGCCGGCCGATTGCCATTTTCTACGGGCTTCATGGATGCGATCAAAGTACTCGGAAAGGCGATGGTTGCCTCGCCCGAGCGACGGCAGGAGGCGGATGCCGACCTCGTTGTCGTCCGGCAGGTCCAAGCCGGTGATGTCGCGGCTTTTGATCGTTTGATTTCCAAATATCGCGAGCGGGTTTTTGGGATCGTCTACAACATGACTTCGAATCGCGAAGATGCGGCCGACCTCACGCAGGACACGTTCATCAAGGCCTTCCAGTCGATCCAACGCTTCGGCGGGCAGTCTTCTTTTTTCACCTGGTTGTACCGGATCGCGGTGAATTCGACTCTCAGCCACTTGCGCAAAAGCCGCCTCCGGTCATTTTTTAGCTTGGAAGGCATCGATGCCGATGAACCCGTGTCTCGCGAAATCGTTGCTGCGTTGACAGATAAAACGGGTGTGGACCGGGACTCGTATGTGCGCGAGCTTCAGGAAAAATTGAACGAAGCGATGCAAAAACTGTCTATCACGCATCGCACCGTGGTTACTCTTTTCGAAATCGATGGCCTCAGCCATCAGGAAATTGCCGAGGTCATGGGCTGTTCCGTGGGCACGGTGCGTTCGCGTCTGCACTATGCAAAACAGCTTCTGCAGTCCGAGCTACAGCCCTATCTGCGCCGATGAATCAAGATAGCAACAAACGCCCCGTCACACTCGAAGATATTCTCCGCCTTAAGCGCGCCGAGCGTCCCCCCGCCGAGTTCTGGGATGGTTTCGACCGGGAACTCCGGGCCAAGCAGTTGGCCGCCTTGGTCGAAAAACGTCCGTGGTGGCGCTCGGCCCCGGCCCTGTTTAGCGGGTTTTCGCGTTACCATCTTCCTTTGGGCGCCACGGCCGTTCTCGCGATAACGTTTTTCGCGACGCGCGATTTTCATGCGACAAGAATTCCGGTTGCGATGGATACAGCCGGCGCCCATTTCGTCCGCGAGACGACTTCAGTTTCAGATTCCCTCCCTTCGGTTGATGGACTGGCTGCGGGTGCGACCTCTCCCGCCGATGCGCCGGTCACGGAGTCTGTTTTGGCCGGGGTGACTGCGAGCGAAGTATCGGCCAGCGCCGAGGTTGCCGCGGCCGGTGGGATTTCGGCTTCGCGGTTGTCGGATGAACCGCAAAATGCGAAGGAAGAAAGCAGTCCCTCGGCCCGATATATTCAGGCCAATCTGGCGGCGGCTCAGGCGGCCGCACCGGTGGTGACGCGCGGATTACTTGGCCTTTCCCGCGGATTTGAAGCGCGCGCCTTTTCGACCCGCGTTGCGACCGTCGAACCGTTGCAACAAATGGCGACGCCGGCGCAGACCCGCAGCGCCCGCCTGATGTCGGCCATGGTTTCCATGTCGAATGACCTGCCGGCGCGTACGAGTGAGCGCGTCGCCAGCCGGATTTCGGGCGACCAGCTTTACGATGGCGCCAGTCGCTTTGGGGCAAAGGCCGATCGCTTTCTGCTTAAGTTTTAAGCGGCATCCATTCCGACCTTGACCAAAGCCCCGCCTGCGCGGGGCTTTTTGCTTTCCTTTCGTCGAGTCTCATACTGTCACCATGCGCTTGGAAAAAGACTCCATGGGCGAACTGCCGGTGCCCGCTGCGGCGCTCTACGGTGCGAGCACCCAGCGGGCGGTGCTCAATTTTCCGATCAGCGGCCGGCGCCTTCCCGAGGGCTTCATTCGTGCGCTGGGCCTCGTGAAACTCGCCTGTGCGATCGCGAATGAGGAGTTCGGGCTTCTTGCTCCGCACAAAAGCCGCTCGATTCAGCAGGCGGCGAGGGAGATGGCCGATGGCCGGCTCGCGGCGCATTTCCCGCTCGATGTTTTCCAAACCGGTTCCGGCACGTCGACCAACATGAATGCCAACGAGGTCATCGCCAACCGCGCCAGCCAGCTGGCGGGCGAACCATTGGGTTCAAAGCGCCCCGTGCATCCCAACGATGACGTCAATCTCAGCCAGTCATCCAATGACATCATTCCGACGGCGCTCCACGTGAGCCTTGCCGTGGCACTGCAAACCCGGCTGGCGCCGGCGCTGGATGGACTCGCCCAAGCACTGGAGGAAAAATCGCGCGCGTTTTCCGGCGTGGTGAAAATCGGCCGGACGCACCTGATGGACGCGACACCCCTGACCCTCGGTCAGGAATTTTCCGGCTATGCCGCACAAATGCGCAAAGCCTCGGAACGCGTGCGCCGAGCGATCGTCGTGCTCGGCGAACTCGCGGTGGGCGGCACCGCCGTGGGCACGGGATTGAATTGCGATGCCCGTTTTGGCGCCAGGGTGGGCGAAATCCTGAGCACCGAAACCGGGCTTTCGTTCCGCGAGGCGGCCAACCACTTCGAGGCGCAGGCGGCGCGCGACGATTGCGTCGAAGTGGCCGGGGAACTCGCGACGGTCGCCGCGAGCCTGACGAAAATCGCCAACGACCTCCGCCTGCTCGGTTCCGGCCCGCGTGCGGGCTTCGGGGAGTTGCGTCTGCCCGCCACGCAACCGGGGTCCTCGATCATGCCTGGCAAGGTGAATCCGGTGATGAGCGAGATGCTCGTGCAGGTCGGCCTTTACGTGCACGGGCTTACGCAGACCGCGATGCTCTGCGGCCGCGAGGGGCATTTCGAACTCAACGCCACCCTGCCGTTGCTCGCCCACTGTTTGCACGAGTCGATTCACTGCCTGACCAACGCCGTCTCGACCTTCACGGGGCGGTGCGTTGTCGGCCTCGAGGCCGACGCCGGTCGCGCCCGCGAACTCGTCGACCGTTCGCTCATGCTCGTGACCGCGTTGAATCCCCACCTGGGATATGACGTGGCTGCGGCGATCGCAAAGGAGGCCCTGGCGACGGGCCGCACGCTGCGGGCAATTGTGCTGGAGCGAAACCTCATGGATCCCGGGGCACTGGACCGGGTGCTGGACCCCACGGCGATGACCCAGCCCCGTGCCCCCGGCTCCGGGGCCACGGATCATTGATTTTCCGAAGACGATCATGCCGGTCCAGTAGGAGATTCTTACGCTTCGCGCCGCGGGGCGCGGTCTGCACGAAATTACGGAAGCGGTGGCACGCGAAGTGACGCGCAGCAAACTCACGTGCGGGGTGGTGACGGTTTTTTGCCAGCACACCAGTTGCAGTCTCGTCTTGATGGAAAACGCCGATCCATCGGCCCGGCGTGATCTTGAAGCCTGGCTCGACCGGCTCGTGCCGGAGAACGATCCGGATTTCGAGCATACGATCGAGGGATCGGACGATATGCCCGGTCACATCAAGATGGCGCTCACCCGCACCAGCGAAATCGTGCCGTTCGCCGATGGGCACATGTTGCTCGGCACGTGGCAGGGCATCTTTTTGTGGGAGCACCGGCGTGGACCGCACGTCCGTCGGGTGGTGGTGACGGTGCTCGGAGAGTAGTAAAAATGACCGGCGGACGGCGCATCGGTCATCCGGCTGCGGCCGATCACTTCTTTGCGGGCAGACAGGCGGCGCAGCCGTTCGCAAAGAAATCGTTCCCCTTGTCGTCGACGAGGATGAAGGCCGGAAAATTCTCCACCTCGATCTTCCACACCGCCTCCATGCCGAGCTCCGGATATTCAAGCACTTCGACCCGCTTGATGTTCTCCTTCGCCAAGATCGCCGCCGGTCCGCCGATGCTGCCGAGATAAAACCCGCGGTGCGCCTTGCAAGCGCTGGTGACCTGCGCGCTCCGATTACCCTTGGCGAGCATCACCATCGAACCGCCGTGGGATTGGAACAAGTCGACGTAGCTATCCATGCGGCCCGCGGTGGTCGGACCGAAGGAGCCCGAGGCGTAACCTTTCGGCGTCTTCGCCGGGCCGGCGTAGTAGACGGGATGGTCCTTCAAGTATTGCGGCAAGCCCTGGCCGGCATCGATGCGTTCCTTCAAGCGGGCATGGGCCATGTCGCGTGCGACGATGAGCGGGCCGGTGAGCGATACGCGGGTTGTGACCGGATGCCGGGAGAGTTCCTCGAGGATATCCTTCATCGGCCGGTTGAGATCGATCGGTACGATGGAATCGTCCTTCCAGGTGCGCAGGGCGGGCGGAATAAACCGGCCCGGATTCGCTTCCATTTGCTCAAGGAAGATGCCGTCCGCCGTGATCTTCGCCTTGATGTTGCGGTCCGCGCTGCACGACACACCCATGGCCACGGGACAACTCGCCCCGTGCCGCGGGAGCCGCACCACCCGCACATCGAGCGCGAAATATTTTCCACCAAACTGCGCGCCGATACCGGTCGCCCGGGCGATTTCCAGCACCTTCGCCTCCATCGCCGTATCGCGGAACGCCCGGCCGTGCTCATTGCCCGTGGTGGGCAGCGTATCGAGGTATTTCGCGGACGCGAGCTTCAGGGTCTTCATGCAGGCCTCGGCGCTCGTTCCGCCGACGACGAACACGAGGTGGTACGGCGGGCAGGCGCTGGTGCCCAGCAGGGGTAGCTTGTCGGCGACGAACTTTTCGAAACTCTTCGGATTGAGCAGCGCCTTCGTTTCCTGAAACAGGTACATCTTGTTCGCCGAGCCGCCACCCTTGGCGATGAAGAGAAATTCGTACTTCGCGCCCTCGGTGGCGTGGAGATCGATTTGAGCGGGAAGGTTCGTCCCGGTGTTGACCTCTTTCCACATGTCGAGCGGTGCCGTCTGCGAATAGCGGAGATTTTCCTTCGTGAAGCATTCGTAGATGCCTTTGGAAATCCATTCGGCGTCGTTGGCCCCCGTCCAGACCTGTTGTCCCTTCTTGGCGAAAACCGCCGCCGTCCCCGTGTCCTGGCACATCGGCAGGATGCCGCCGGCGGCGATCTCGGCGTTCTTCAACAGGGTCAGCGCCACGTAGCGGTCATTTTGCGACGCCTCGGGATCGTCCAGAATGGCCGCGACCTGCTGCAGATGTTTTGTGCGCAGCATGAAAGACGTGTCGTGGAAGGCTTGTTGCGCGAGAAATGCGAGGGCCTCCGGCTCCACCTTCAACATCGGGCGGTCTTCGAAGGTCGCGGTGCTTACCCCTTCGGTCGAGAGCAGGCGATACTGGGTGTCGTCCGGGCCGAGCGGCAGCGGATCCTGATAAGCAAAGGGCGGTGTAGGCATGAAGAAAGAGTTGGCGTTTTTCCCGTGGTGTAAAGTGGGGCGCGCGGTCGTTGCGGGCGGAAAACTAAGCTACCGCCGCCATGGCCCGCACGACGTCGTGGAACCGCCGGAGATCCGCCGGCGTGACCACTTCGGCGGGCCCGCCGCCCCAGCCGCTGGTGCCGGGCCAGATGCCGCGCACCAGGAAATTTTCCTGGGTCGCGATCAAACCGGCGATTTGCAGGTAGTCTTTTTGATCCTTTTTGTCCCGCACCCCGCTCAACCGCTCCGGTGGCACGGGGAAAATCCGGCCGCTGGAAATGTGTGCGAGGTCGTTCAGGGCGACAAATGGTCGTGAGTCCGCCAGCGTGGTTGCCGGCCGGGGTGCCTCTCCGCGGAGGTAGCGGTAGTAATTGGTGTGGTTCTCCGCGAGCGGATCGAATGATTCGAGTTCGATGCGCTCGATGCGTCCGTCGTTCCAGCGCACTTCGATCTGCCCGCCGACCGTGTAGCGCAACGCGGCTTTGTCACACAGCACCACTTCGCAGTGGGTGCTGGCACCGGCACACGCGTGCGAGACGGCGAAGCGCAGCGTGATGCCGGCGATGGTGTCGGCTTCGACGAAAAACGTGTCGGCGCCCTCGATCGCGTGCGCCCGATAGAGTTCGGCGCGGACGGCGGCGAGTTGAGCCCAGCTGAAAAGCTCCGGCCCGCCGGTCCAAAACAGGAGGTTGTGGACGAAGTGCGCCATCGCGTTGCCGAAGCACGAATCGAGGACCACCCGGTCGCCCATCATCAGCCGGCCAGCCCAGTTGTTGCGGGCGAAATACCCCGCCGGCCGCGGCCAGAGCGCGCTCAGGGTTGCGCCGCGGATCGCGCCAAACTCACCGGCCAGCAGGCGCTCCTTGAGCGCGAGCCGCTTTTTCTCGATGATGAAGTTGAAGCCGACGAGCGACGCCTTGCGAGCGCGGGCGTCCGCCTCGATCATTTTTTCCAGCTCGGCATGGTCGAGCGTGGGAGGCTTTTCCAGATACGCGGGCAGGCCGAAGGCCGTGGCGGCGGCGTGCATTTGCCCGTGCAACTGGATCGGCGTCGGAACCGCAACAAGATCCAGGCTGGAATGACACGCTTCCAGCATCGCCCGGTAGTCGGAAAAAACTCCCACGCCGCGGGTCGCGAGCCGCCACGTCTGCTGTTCCTTCGCGAACGCCGCCGGATCCGGGTCACAGGTACAGATCAAGCGAACTTCGCCGCGCTCCTCCAACCGGGCAACGGCATGGTGATGCGAGCCGGCGAAGCCGCCCATGCCGATGATCGCGATGCGGAGGGGAGGCTTCACACGATCTTGAATTTCGGCAGGTCCTGTCCGTCGATCAACCCCACCGGCCGGCCGCGGGCATCGATCACGATCAGATCGTCGATCTTATGCACTTCGAACAGGCGCAGGGCATCGACGCCGAGTGCGTGTTGGGATATCACCTTCGGGCTGCGGGTCATGAAGGTGGAGACGGGCTGGCTCAAAAAATCCGGTCCGGTGAGCGCGCTGCGCCGGAAATCACCGTCGGTCAGGATGCCGGTGAGCTTGCCGGTTTTCCGGGCCACGAGTGCGATGCTGCCGCTCTTGGCCCGGGTCATGGCGAAGATCGCCTCCTGCGTGGAGACAGTGTCGGGCGCGATCGGCAGGCGGTTGCCGGTGCGCATGATGTCCTTTACCCGCAGCAGCAGCACCCGCCCGAGGTTGCCCGCGGGATGATATCGGGCGAAATCATCCCGGGTCAGTCCCCGCGCCTCGAGCAGCACCATCGCCAGCGCGTCGCCGAGGGCGAGCGCGGCGGTGGTGCTCGCGGTGGGGGCGAGCTTGAGCGGACAGGCCTCCCGGGGCGCGCGATAGAGGAGCCGGAGGTCGGCGTTGCGTGCCAGGTCGGAGGCCGGATTGCTGGTGAAGGCCACGATGCGGACCCCGAAGCGCTTCAGGACCGGCACCAGGCGGAGAATCTCCTCGGACTGGCCGCTGTTGCTCAGCAGGAATACGAGATCGCCCTCTTCGACGAGCCCGAGATCGCCATGGAGCGCCTGTGTGGCATCGAGAAAACAGGAGGAGACGCCCGTGCTGTTGAACGTGGCGGCAATCTTTTGCGCGATCGGGGCGTTCTTGCCCACGCCGGTGAAGATGAGCTTGGCGCCCGCGAGGCTACTGGCTTCCACCGCCCGCGCGGTCGCCACGAATTCCGGGCCCAGACTTTTGGCGGTCTCGGCCAGTGCGGCGGTTTCGATTCGGATGCACGCGCGCGCACGGGCGAGCGTGGTTTTCGGTTGCAGGGCCATTTAGAGTTTGAGCGTCGGGAAGAGCTGGCGGAATCTACGCGCCGCGATTGCCCATTCAATCCCTTTCCCGCCGAGATGACTGTTCGCCACCGAATTACCAGTGCACTTGCGCTTGCCGCCGTGCTGTTTGTCGTGGGTTGCGGCCGGGGTGATGGACCTGCGATGGCAGCCGAGGTTGAGGAGCCCCTTTATCAACAGGGACTCCTGCTCAAGCGGCAGGGCCGCAATCCCGAGGCGCTGGTCAGTTTTATCAAAGTGATCGAAAAGCGCGGCCAGCAGTCGGCGGCCGAATCGCATCTGGAGGCTGGTTTGATTTACCTCCACCACAGCAAGGATTTCATCGAGGCGATTCATCACTTCGAAGCGTATCTGGCCCTGCAGCCCAACTCGGGAGAGGCCCGGCGGGTACGCGAGCTGGTGAACACGGCGAAACGCGAATTCGCACGCACTTTGCCGGCACGACCGGCGGAGGATCGGGGCTTTAACGAGGCCGCAGTGGAAATGGATCAATTGCGCCGGGAAAACGAGGAGTTGCGGGCCCAGGTGGCCACGTTGCGGGGGGGAGGCGGAGTCCCGGTGCCCCGTACCTCGCGCGGGATCAGTGTCGTGATTCCCGAGCCGGTGCGGCCGGCGCCCGCCCCGGTGGTCGCGGAGGAGTCGCCCGTTACGCTGGCGCCCGCCCCCAAGCCGGTCACGCCCGAGCGCCAGCTCCTGCCGTTGGCCCCGAATTCGGGCCGGGCGAAGCCCGCGACCCCGGCCGTCTCCGGTGGGCGAAAATATCGCGTGCGACCCGGCGACTCGCTCTTCGCGATCGCCCGCCAGTATGATCCGGTGAGCACGAGCAAGAAAGTGCGGGAGATCGCCGAGGCGAATCCCGAATTTTTTTCCAGCGGCAACATCAACACTCCGCTCAAACCCGGCACAGAGTTGAGAATTCCCTAGTTGGCCGCGCGTGGCTTGTTGCTTCGCGCGTCCGGCACCGACGATGCCCCAAACTTCGCACCGCACCTCGATCTTTACCGAATCGCTCATTCGCGAGATGTCGCGAGTCGCGGCACGACACGGGGCGATCAACCTCGCGCAGGGATTTCCCGACTGGGATCCCCCGGCGGCCTTGGTGCAGGCCGCGAAGGATGCGATGGATACGCACCGGCACCAATACGCGGTGACGTGGGGTTCGCCCGAGCTCCGCACGGCGCTGAGCGCAAAACTTACGCGCTTCATGGGCGTGTCCGTCGACGGGGAGCGGGAACTCGTGGTCACGTGCGGCGCGACCGAGGCCATGATGGTCGCGATGATGACGGTGTGCGACCCGGGTGACCGGGTCGGGTTGTTTTCACCCTTTTACGAAAACTACAATGCCGACGCGATTCTCACCGGCGCCCAAGCGGTGCATGTGCCGCTGCATCCACCGGACTATCGTTTCGATCCGGCCGAATTGCGGCGGGCTTTTGCGAGCGGGCTCAAGGCTTTCGTGCTCTGCAATCCGTCGAATCCCTGCGGCCGGGTGTTCACGCCGGAGGAACTGCGCCAGATTGCGGCGCTCGCGGAGGAGTTCGACGTCTGGATTCTGACCGATGAGGTTTACGAGCACATCGTTTTTGCGCCGCACCGGCACACGTATTTTGCGACGCTGCCGGGCATGGCGAAACGCACCCTGATGTGTTCGTCACTTTCGAAAACTTTTTCCATCACCGGCTGGCGGCTGGGCTATTTGCAGGCCGCGCCCGATGTCATTGCGCAGGCGCGAAAGGTGCACGATTTTCTCACCGTCGGCGCCGCGGCGCCGCTGCAGCACGCGGTCGTGACGGCGTTAAATTTCCCCGCGGGATACTACGCGGAGCTCGCCGCGGAGTATGCCGTCTCGCGGGACGTGCTGTTGGGATATCTCGATCGCACGGGTCTTAGCTATACGCGACCGGAAGGCGCCTACTTCGTCATGGTCGACATTTCGCCTTTTGGCTACGCGAGCGACGTGGAGTTTTCCCACTGGATGGCGCGGGAGATCGGCGTCGCCCCGGTGCCCGGCTCAAGTTTTTTCGCGAACGGCGAAAATCGTTACATCCGGCTGAATTTCGCGAAGCGCCCGGCAACGTTGCACGCAGCCGGCGAGCGCTTGTTGAAGCTGGCGCGCTGACCGGTCGGACGCGGTTTGACGAGCGCGAATAGCCCCGGGCCTAGTGGCGGTCGCCGGCCTTGGCGCGGGCGGAGGCCATCATGAGCTTGTCGGTGTAGGCGAGCGCGATGGCGGAAAGGACGAAGATGAGGTGGATGATGACCTGCCACTTCACCCCGTCGTTGGTGAAAACGGCATTGGGCGTTCGCACCTCGATGAAGGTTTTCAACAGGTGGATCGACGAGATGCTGATGAGTGCGGTGGCGAGTTTGACCTTGAGTGCGCCGGCATTCACATGGCTCAGCCACTCCGGCTGATCCTCGTGATCCTCGATATGCAGACGCGACACGAACGTTTCGTAGCCGCCGATGATCACCATGATGAGAAGGTTCGCGATCATGACGACGTCGATCAGCCCAAGGACGTTCAGCATGATGAAGGTGCTCAGGTCCTTGATCTCGGCCGGCTGGGTGGCGGCGGCATGCAACAGATGCCATAGTTCGACAAAAAACTGATAGACATAGACGCCCTGCGCGACGATCAGGCCGACGTAAAGCGGAGCTTGGAGCCAGCGGCTCGCAAAAATTGCCTTCTCAAGGAGTTTTTCACCGGCGCTGTCGGGTTTGGCCATGAAGCGGGAAGAAGGATACAGCGTCAGCCCGGCGCAAGCCCAACCGCTTGGCCGAACGAAATCGAGCGGCGGTGCCGCATGGCGGACCGAGGGTCAGGAGCGTTTTTGCGTCCCGGGGTGACCAAGGGGCGGAAGTCCGGGCTTCAGATGGCCCCGATCGCTTCGTCGAGCACCGCGAGAATGAAGTCGGCGTCGGCCTGATTGATGCACATCGGCGGCGCGAAACGGATGGTCTGCCCCCAGAGCCCGCCCTTGCCGAGGAGCAACCCGAGCTCGCGTGCATTTTCGACGGCTTGCGCACACTCCTCCTTGCCGGGTTGCTTCGTCGTCCGGTCCTTGACGAACTCGATGCCGAGCATGAGGCCCCGGCCGCGCACATCGCCGATGATTTTGTGCCTGGTCTTCAGTTTTTCGAGGCCGGCGAGAATATAGCCGCCGATCTTAAGCGAATTGGCCTGAAGATTTTCGCGCTCGATGACCTCGAGCACGGCCTTGCCGATCACACTCACGACCGGGTTGCCTCCGAAGGTGTTGAAATGAATTTTCTGCGTCATCGTCGCGGCGATCTTGGGAGTGGTGACGACGGCGGCGAGTGGCGCACCGTTGCCGATGCCCTTGGCCATCGTGACGATGTCTGGCGTCACCCCCTGTGTTTCGAAGCCCCAGTAGTGCGTGCCGGTGCGGCCGAAACCGGTTTGCACCTCGTCCGCGATGCAGACGCCCCCCGCCGCGCGGACGTGTTCGTAGGTGTGCTTCAGGTAGCCTTGGGGAAATTCGACGAACCCACCCACGCCCTGGATCGACTCTGCGATAAACCCGGCGACTTTGCCGGGCGTGGCGTATTCGATCAGGCTCTTCACGTCCTCGGCGTACTTGCGGCCGGCATCGGGATCGTCGTAGCCAAAGTGTCCGCGATAGGGATACGGGGCGACGGCGTGGTGCACGCCGAAGGCTTGGGGGACGTTGAATTTCCAGGAACTGTGGGCGGTGGCGCCCATGCCCGAAGCATTTCCGCCGTGGTAGCCGTTGCGGAGCGCGATCATGTCGTAATTGCCGGTGGAGAGCCGGGCCATCAGGAGTGCAAGGTCGTTGGCCTCCGAGCCGGAATTGACGAAGTAGCAGACCTTGAGGTCGCCCGGCATTTTCGACGCGAGCTTTTCGGCGAATTCGGCAATGCGCGGCTGCAGGTAGATCGTTGTCGAGTGTTGCAGTGTTTCGTTCTGTTTCTGCGCCGCGGCGACGACGTGCGGGTGGCAGTGGCCCACGCTCACCGTGACGATGCCGCCGAGGCCGTCGAGGTAGCGCTTGCCGGTGTCGTCCCAGACAAACTGCATCTTTCCCTCTACGATCATGATCGGGTTCTTGTAGTAGAGGAAGAGTCCGGGATTCAGGTATTGCTTTCGGAGGGCGAGGACGTGTTCCGCCGAGGGGCCGGTGTAAGGCGCGGGAGTATGCGAGGTGGGCGGAAGCGGAATGGATTTCATGAACGGGGGGTTTGAGGAAAAATCAGGAATCTAATTAATGTAGACCGCGTGACGGTCCGAGTGTGTTGCGCGCGCGGCCGACCGCAATCTTCGACGCGGCGGGCGGAGGCGAACCAGCGCGAGCCAGGTTGGCCGTCTGCGGCGAACACGGTTCACTGGCGCCGCCACACGTCGCCCACGTCGCCGCCGAACCAGCGCGTGGTGACGACTTTTTGCTGCGTGTAGAACTGCACCGCTTCCTTGCCCTGAATATGCAGATCACCGAAGAATGAGTCGTCCCAACCGGTGAAGGAAAACATCGCCATCGTCGCGGGCACGCCGACGTTGATGCCGACCATGCCGGCTTTCACCCGGTGCTTGAACTCGCGCGCGGCCGCGCCGCTGTTGGTGAAGATCGCCGCACCGTTGCCGAAGGCGGAGCGGTTGGTCTGGGCGATCGCGGCGTCGAGATCTTCCATGCGCATGACATTGAGCACGGGGCCGAACACCTCTTCGCGGGCAAGGGTCGTGGCTTCGCGGACGTCGTCGACAATCGTCGCGCCGAGATAGAAGCCCCGGGGCGCGTCCGCGACCTTCGCGCCGCGGCCGTCCACAATCACGCGGGCGCCTTCCTTTTCGCCGGTGGCGACGAGATTCAGGACGCGATCGCGGTGCTGCGCGGTGATAACGGGGCCCATGTCGGGTTGCGGCTGCGGTTGATCGGTGCGGCCGACCTTGATCGCCCGCGCCGCGGCCACGAGCGCGGGGAGCAGTCGTTCCGCGGCGGGGCCGACGGTGATCGCGGTCGAGCCCGCCATGCAGCGTTCGCCGGCGCAACCGAACGCGGCGGTGGAGAGGGCCTCGACCGTCTTCGGCATGTCGGCGTCGGGCATGACGACGATGTAGTTCTTCGCGCCGCCATTCGCCTGCACCCGCTTACCGTGTTTCGTGGCCGTCTCGTGGATATATTTTGCGATCGGGGTGGAGCCGACGAAGGAAACGGCCCTCACCCGCGGATGGGTGAGCAGCGCATCGACCGCGACCCGGCCGCCGTGAACAATATTGAAGACGCCCTTGGGCAATCCGGCCTGCTCGAGCAGCCGGCCAAGGAGCACGGCCGTGAGCGGAACTTTCTCGCTCGGCTTCAGCACGAACGTGTTCCCGCAGACGATCGCGAGCGGAAACATCCACAATGGCACCATCGCCGGAAAATTAAACGGCGTGATGCCCACGCAGACGCCGAGCGGCTGCAGCAGCGTCTCGCAGTCGACGCCGCGGGCGAGGTTCTCAAGCGTGTCGCCCATGAGCAGGGTGGGGGCACCGCAGGCGTATTCGACGTTTTCGAGTCCGCGAAAAATGCTGCCGCGCGCCTCGGCCAGCGTCTTGCCGTGTTCCCGGGAGACGGTCGCGCAAATCTGGTCGAAATTTTGCTCGATCAACTGCCGGTAGCGGAAGAACACCCGCGCCCGATCGACCACGGGGGTTTCCCGCCACGCGGGAAATGCCGCCTGCGCCGCCTCCACGGCGGCGTTTACTTCGGCGCCGCCGCCCGCAGGACACTCGGCGATGACATCGCCGGTCGACGGATTGAAGACCGGGGTGCCCGGAATTTGCGGCTCGAGCCATTCGCCGCCGATGTAGAGGGGGCAGGGTGTGAGAGTCATGAATTGAAAGTCGGTTCGGGAAGTGCAGTAGGAGAAGTTGCGCGGTCTGGGCTGGCTTCAAGCCGTAAACGCATTCAGGGGCGGAAGCCGCAACGAGGCGCGAACCGCAAAATCAGACGCACAACGGAAGCCTCCGGACGTTCGCAGGCGTTTCTTTACGTCAGGATGCCCTTCACCACCGAGGCTTCCTCGACTCCGGTGAGGCGTACGTTCAGCCCCCGGAACTGGTGCGTGAACCGCGCGTGATCGATGCCCAGGCAGTGCAGAATTGTGGCGTGCAAGTCGTGCAGGTGGACGGGATTCTCCGCGATGTTGTAGCAGAAATCGTCCGTGGATCCGTATTCCATCCCTCCCCGGATGCCGCCGCCGGCCAGCCACACGGTGAAGCTGCGGCCATGGTGATCGCGACCCATGCCAGGATCACCGAGTTTGCCCTGACTGAAGACCGTGCGGCCAAATTCGGTGGCAAAGATGACGAGCGTATCCTCCAGCATGCCGCGTTGCTTGAGGTCTTTGATGAGCGCGGCGGTCGACTGATCGACGTCGCGGCATTGGTTCGGTAACTGGCGGGAAATGGCGATGTGTTGATCCCACCCGCGGTGGAAGAGCTGCACGAAACGCACGTCGCGCTCCAGCAGCCGGCGGGCGAGCAGACAGTTCGCCGCGTAGCTGCCGGGCCGCCGCACCTCGGGCCCGTAGGCGTCCAGCGTGGCGGTGGATTCACGGCTGATGTCCGTCAGTTCGGGCACGGACGTTTGCATGCGATACGCCATTTCGTAGGCATTGATGCGCGTGAGGGTTTCGGGGTCGCCGAGCTCGGCGGCGCGCAGGTGATTCAATTTCGCCAGATCGTCGAGCATCGCGCGACGTTGGGCGCGGTCCACACCCGGGGGATTGTTCAAGTACAGCACGGGATTTGCGCCCGGGCGCAACCCCACCCCCTGATGGGAGGACGGCAGGAAACCGCTGCCCCATAGCCGCGAGAAGATCGGCTGGCCGGGATTCTTGCCCGTGCCCTGCGAGACCATCGTGACAAACGCGGGCAGGTTTTGATTCACGCTGCCCAGCCCGTAACTCACCCATGCCCCCATGCTGGCGTAACCCGGCTGCTGGTTGCCGGTGTTCATATAGGTGATGGCGGGGTCGTGATTGATCGCTTCCGTGTGCACGCTCTTGATGATGCAAATGTCGCCGGCGATGCCCTGGATGTGCGGCAGCAAGTCGCTGATCCAGGTGCCGTGCTGGCCACAGCGCCGGCCGGCCATGAGCGGCGGAACCACCGGATACGCGGTCTGGCGCGACGTCATCCCGGTCAGTCGCTGGGTGCCCTTGATCGAGGCGGGAATTTCCTGTCCGGCGTAAGTGTGGAGCGCGGGCTTGTCGTCGAACAGATCCACGTGCGACAGCCCGCCGCTTTGAAACAAGCAAACGACGCGTTTGGCCTTAGGTGCAAAATGTGGCAGCGCCGGCAGGCCGCCGACCCGCGAGGATTCCGCCGAGCGACCGAGCCCGGGAAACAGCAGTGAACCCAGCGCAATGCTGCCGATGCCGCGGGTGACATCGCCGAGGAAGGTGCGCCGGGTGAGGTGCCGCTGGTATTCGTGGAAGGCGTCACTCATGGAGCGAAATTGGCTTTGGAACGAACGTCGACCTGACCTGACGGGAGGCGCCGGACGGCGGAAAACCTCCGCAGGAAAACGGCCGAATCGGGAAAAGGAGCGGGATCATTGCGGAGGCGTCTTAGTTGCGGGTGATGGTTTCGCTCAGGTTGAGCAATGTCGCGGCGACCTGGGCCCAGGCGGCATGCTCGACGGGCGGGATTTTCGGGTTGCGCGGAAATTCGCCGATCCCGACGGTGCGGTCGGCCGCCGCCGGTTCGGCGGCGTAGTGGCGGCGTTCGCGCCGGAGCGCAGCTTGCAGGACGGCGATTTCCGCCGGGCGCGGTTCGCGCGAAGTGGTTTCAAGGAAAGCCCAGCGCAGCCGTTTCGTGTCGTTGCCCGGTTGGGCCAGAATGCGCTCGGCGAAGACGCGGGCCGCTTCGTTGAATTGCGGGTCGTTCAGCGTTACGAGCGCCTGCAGCGGCGTCGTGGTATTCGCGCGGTCCACGGTGCATACTTCGCGGTTCGGCGCATCGAATGCGGTCATGGCCGGCGGAGCGGCGGTGCGCTTCCAATAGGTGTACATCGACCGGCGGTAGAGCTTTTCGCCGTGATCCTGAACGAACGTCTGCGCCGTGGCGGGCGTGCTGCCGTAGTGGCTCACTTCACGCCACAGGTCGCCCGGAGTGTACGGGTTGACGCCCGGCCCCCCGACGCGGGGCACGAGCAGCCCGCTGATTTTCAGAGCGGTGTCGCGGATGAATTCCGCCGGCAGCCGGAAGCGCGGGCCGCGTGCGAGAAGGCGATTCTGCGGATCGCGCTCCAACAGCTCCCGGCTGGAGGCGGAGCTTTGGCGGTAGGTCTGCGACAGGACGATTTGTCTAGTCAGGGCCTTCACGTCCCAACCCGACTCCATGAAGTTCACCGCCAGCCAGTCGAGGAGTTCGGGATGGCTGGGCCATTCGCCCTGGGAGCCGAAGTCGGCGGCGGTCGCCACCAGGCCGGTGCCGAAAAATAGTTTCCAGATTCGGTTCACGGCGACACGGGCGGTCAACGGGTGGCTTTTCATGGTCAGCCACTGCGCGAGCCCAAGACGATTGGCCGGAGCGTCGGCCGGCATCGGCGGCAACGCGGCGAGGGTTCCCGCGCTGACTTTTACCGTCGGCTGGGAGTAATCGCCGCGATTCAGGATGAAGGTGTCCCGCGGTTTGGCGGATTCGTTCATGACCATGGTGGGAAACTCCTGGGTGAGTACCGCGAGGCGTTCCTCAAGGTTGGCTCGCGCAACGCGCTTGGGCGCGAGTTCCGCCGTGTGCGCGGCGCAATACGCCCAGAGCGTCGTTTGCATTTCCGCGCTGCGCCCGGCCGCAGGCGTGGCGAGGACCGCAAGGATTTCGGCCGGCAGGTCCGTGTCCTCGTCGGTTCCCGTGACGGCGAGCAGTTCAACGAGGCCCGGGATGAGGTTCTTCCCGTGGCCAAAATTCAGCTGCACCGTGAAATACGGCGTCGTTTCGGCGCGCAGCGGCTCCGCGAAGGTAGCGGTGAGGCGAACCGGTCCGGTGGCCGCGAGGTCCGGCGACCACCCGCTGTCGTTGCGTGGATCGAGGCAACCGGCCGGCGAATGCGCGGGATCCCACGAATTCGCTGTCACCCGCGCGATGGAAAGCAGTTTGTGCAGGTCGACTTGGTCGCCGGGAATCGCGCTGGCCGTGGCCGCGATGGCGGTGAGCATGAAACTGCCCTTGAGCGGCGGATCATTGACCGGCTCTTCCGGTGTATCGGGTGGCTCCGCTTCCCGTGGCCGGGTGCGTCGGGGCACGACCGGGCCACCCCCCCAGCCGCCCCCCGGGAGGTCGGCGAGGGGATGCATGACGACGCGCAGACCGGTGATGGGTTCGGAGAGCCGTGGCAGCTCAGTGAGGATGTCGAAGGCGCCGGCGCCGATGGTCGGACGCAAACGCACGCGATTTTCACCTTCGATGTCGAAACCCGCTCCGCGGCCCGGCGTGGAAATTTTCAACGCCTTGACCGGATGAAGCTGCAACTCCCGCCCGCGCGATTTGAGGCGAGCCTGTTCCTGTTGCTCCCAGCGGGCGAGGACGCCGGCGTCGGGTTGGGCGAGTTCCGCAGCCAGCGCGGCGAGTTGCGTGCGCAAGCCGGGTTCCTCGCTGGAGCGCAGCACCGTGTGGGCCTGGATGCGCGGGCCGGGATTCACGCCGCCGTTCCCGTCGAGGCCCTTGTCGCTGAGCGTATTGAAGAAGGCGAACATCTGGTAGTACTCCTTCTGCGTGATCGGATCGAATTTGTGATCGTGGCATTGCGCGCAACCGAGCGTGAGCCCGAGTACGGCCTCACCGAGCGTCTTGACCCGGTCGACGTTGTAGTTGGTCAGATTTTCCTCGGGGATCGTGCCGCCCTCGTGCGTGACCATGTTGTTCCGTTGAAAACCGGTGGCGATGAGCTGGGCTTCCGTCCGGTTCGGCAACAAGTCGCCCGCGAGTTGTTCAACGAGGAAACGATCGTAGGGCAGGTTGTCGTTGAAGGCTTGGATCACCCAGTCGCGCCAAAGCCAGAGATGACGTCCGCCATCGATGGAAAAACCGTTCGTGTCCGCGTAGCGCGCGGAGTCGAGCCAGTCGAGGGCCATGCGCTCCCCGAAGTGTTCGCTCTGCAAGAGTCGATCAATGAGCTTTTCGTACGCCTGCCGGTCGCGGTCGTGCACGAACGCGTTCACGTCGTCCGCTGAGGGTGGCAGGCCGGTGAGATCGAGTGTCGACCGGCGGATCAGCGTGGCGCGATCCGCCTCGGCGGATGGCTTCAGGCCTTCGGTGGCGAGTCGGGTCTGCACGAAGGCGTCGATGGGGCGGAGATGGGCGTCGCCAGGCAAGGGGGCTTTTCCCGGGGGAACAAAGGACCAGTGGCCGGCATACTTTGCGCCCTGTTCGATCCAAATCTTGATTTTTTGTCTTTGAGCCGCGGTCGGCCGTTCGTGTGCCCTCGGTGGCGGCATCATTTCCTCCTCGTCGTTGCTGGTGAGGCGTAGCCAGGCCTCGCTGCCGGCGGGATCCCCCGGCTTGACGGGAACAAAGCCGTCGCGATCCGCGTAGGCTGACTCCGCGACATCAAGCCGCAGTTTTGCCTCTCGAGCTTTTTCATCCGGACCGTGACAGGAGAAACAATTTTCGGAGAGAATCGGCCGGATGTCGCGATTGTAGTCGAGCGCGGGTGCGGCGGGAAGCGAGCCCGCGACCAAGGCCAATCCGACGGGCCAACAGCGGATACCCCACCGGTGCTGAATGGGACAAAGCGCCTCCGGTCGGGCCACGGGGTGACTAGGCCATGCAGCTGGGTTCATGCAGGATGATTTGCCCTGGCCGGCTCGACATCAGGAACGTAAAGCCGATTCGTGGCGCACGGTTCCGTGCATACCGGCGGGCTCGTGCGGGGGCCAGAAATTCTTTCTGCGCGACTTCCTGGCGGAGGGCTCGGGGCGACCGGCCACCGCAATCGTGCGGCCGTCGACCGTTCGGAATTGTCGAAAAGATTAATGCAAAAATTTTACCGGAGCCCGTGCGACGGCAGGGGCAAGCTTCCGGCCGTCAAGAACCCTGACCTACGTAGAATTACGCGCTTGCGGGGTATTGCCTTGTTGAACGAGGCCCTTCGCTTCCTGCTTTCCATGTTGTCGAGCACCCCATGACCGCGCCTCCCACTCTCGAACGCACCCGTGCCGAATGGAGTAAGTTGGCTGGTTTCAGCATGGACGGAAAGGATGCCCGACGGCCGGCGGGTTCGAAAGTCGGCGGCGAGACGCAGGGTGGTGCGATGCGGACATGATCATTGCGGCCATCACCGGACTTTTGACCGAAGGCGCGGGGACTGTTGTCGCGACGCATTTCTTGCTCTCGCTTAACTACGAAATCGCGTTGGGCGCGGCGGTGATGCTGACGATCGTTGGCATGCTGCTGCATTGGCGCCTGCCGCAGGAAAGAATCGCGATCGAGGAGCAGATGAAAGACGGCAAGCTGACCGAGGCCGACGGGCGGCGCCGGTTGCGGATCTTCGGGCTTTGCGCCTCGCTGTCCACGATTGCGGGCGTGGGGATGATCCTGGTCGAATTGCTGATGAATGTCGATTGAGCGATCGTTGGGAGACCGGCGGCGGACTTCAGCTCATCGGTTATGCGATTTGGGGCGGATCAAGAAAGTCGGGCGGGTGTGCCCCCTTGATGTCGGCCCGAAGTAGCCGCTCGATCGCGTTGCAGGCCGTCTCCACGCCCTTGTCCGCCAGCAGGTGCCGGCTGACCGCGATCGCCGCTGCGGCCTGGTGTTCGTCGGCGAGTAGTCCGGCCAGCGCCCGCGCGACGTGCGGCAGCCGATAACGTGAACGTCCGAGGGTGCGGCCGACCCCGAGCCGCGTGATCCGGGCGGCGTTGTCGAATTGGTCGTGGGCGAATGGCACCACCAGCATCGGCCGGGCGGCCCGCAAGGCCTGCGCCGTGGTGCCGACGCCGCCTTGATGCACGACGACCGAGGCGCGCGGGAAGATGCGCGCGTAGGGCAGGTAATCCCAAGCGAGGGTGGAGGAGGGCAGATTTGCGGGCGGAGGATTTTTCCCGAGGAGGAGCAATGCCCGGCGGCCCAACCGTTCGGCGGCACGAGCGCTCTCGGCGTAGAAATCGCGGGCAACATAGACCGCGGCAGAGCCGAGCGTGAAGACGATCGGCGGTTCGCCAGCCGCGAGAAAGGCTTCGACCTCGGGCGGGAGGGGCGAGGCGGGACCCGCCGCCGTCTCTTCGTCGAAAAATAAAAACCCGGTCTGCACCGTGTGCGGCGGCCAGTCCGGCTGCGGCGCCTGCAACACGGACGAGAAAAGGGCGAGGTTGAGTAGCGGCGAGAATTTGCCCTCGAAGAGCGGATGTTCGCCCGGTGGCAGGCCGAGCCCGGCGCGAAACTCGCGGATCGGCTGCCACCAGGAATGCGACACCCACTTGGCGAGGGGCTTGACTACGCGGGGCAGCCATCCGCCCCGTTGCAGCCAGCGCAGCGCGTCGGGCGCCGGCAGCAGCGGTGGGTCGTGGAACGAAAAAAGCGAAACCGGAGCCAGTTGGTAGGAAACCCAGCGAAGGCCCTGGATGGCGGCGAAAATCGGGGCGGGGAAAACGAGCTCGCTGGCGATGAGCAGGTCCGCGGTGGCGACAATCGGCGCAAGGTCGGCATGCATGTCGCGCACTGCGGGAAACAGATGTTTTCGCAGCAGGCGCTCGGAGCCGCGGTGGCCATCCATGATCTCCGCGACGATGTGTTCGCCGGGGGCGAGCAAGTCCGGTCGGAGCGGATGAAATTCCAACCCCAAGGCGTTGACCTTGGACCGATACATTTCATTCGTCGCGATGATCACGGCATGCCCGCGGGCACGCAGCCCGAGCGCCAGGGCGATGGCGGGATGCAGATCCCCGAGCGAACCGAGGCTGGCGAGGACGATGCGGGCCATGGGGGCGGGTCGCGGGTTTGAAAATCGGCGGTGAGATCCGCTGGATTCGCAAGAGTGTCGCGGGTGGTTGTATCCCTCGGGCGGTGAGGCGCGCTTAACGAGAAATCCTGCCGGTCAACGCATCTGCGATGGCGGCGGCAGCGCGGGGCTCCCCTGCCGGCAGATCTTCCCCGACCGCCGCAGCGAGTGTGGCGGCAACCTGGGCCGAGAAGATCGGGCCGTGAGCTGTACGCTCGCCGAGGGGTGGGGTGTCGGGTCCGAGGACGGCCAGCCAGGTTTCACTCGCACCGGGCGTCGTCTTGCCGTGATTGATCCAATCGGCCGGTTGCATGCCGCGACCGTGGTCGGTCGTGACGAGCAGCGTGGTGGTGCCGCGATACTGTTCGAGCGACTGGAGTTTTTCCCAGAGTTCGCGGATGAAGCGGTCGCAGCGCGTGATGGATTCGAGGTAAGCGTCGTAGCGGCGCCGATGCGCCGTGGTGTCGGGTTCGCCGAGCGCGACGTAGAGGACGCGGGGCTGCAGTTCCTCGATCACAGCGAGGGCGGCCCGAAAGCCGAACGCGTCGTAGTGCTCGTCCCGCGCCTTGATCGGGATGTCCTGCATCCAGCGATCGAGATCCGCGAAGCGGGGCGATTTGGCGGCGAGCCCGGGATTCCGGCTGGAGACCCACACCGGCAGCCGACTGCGGCCGACGTTCAGAATGGCGGGCAGGACGTGCCACGTCACCGCGGCGGCGACGCGGCCGGCAAACGGCACGCGTCCGTTCAACCATTCGAGCACGGTGACGTTGCGGTTCGGGATGGGGGCGTTCGACGTGATGAGCGGGTCGGAAAAACCGCCGAGCAGCTCGTTGTAGCCGGGGTAGGAAAACCACTCGGCGTTGGTCACGTTCATCAGGCTGCCGCGATCGCGGTTGCCGAAGATCTGTCCCCGCAACGCGATTTCGTTCCAGAGGAAGGGCATCAGTTTTTTCCGCCGTTCGCCGGCGGTCGGTCCGAGCGCGGCGGCGCGGGCGGCAGCAACTTCCTTTTCGGGGATGCCACCAAACTCGGTATTGAGGATTGCTTCGTCAGCGCCGCGAAACACCTCCTGCCAGCGAAGACCGTCGATCGTGACGAGCAGGACATTGCGTGCGGGCGAGGGCGAAGCGGACCGTGCCGCGGTGGCAAAAATCACGGCCACGAGGAGCAGAAGCGTGGAGGGCAGATGAGGCATGGGGATGTGAGCCGGGCGCATGCAGTTGAGCGCGGGCGGGTGAGCGGTGCGATCCCGGAAATGGCGGACCGGTTTCGGCGGGCGACCGGCTTTTGCGCGCACTCGTCACTTGTCACACGGCCCTAGCCCCGGTTGCGTTGCGCCGATGCCGGCCCATCCCACGTTTCGCGAAGCGCTGCGGTTCTGGCTGAAGCTGGGATTCATCAGCTTTGGCGGACCGACGGGCCAGATCGCGATCATGCACACGGAGCTGGTTGATCGGAAAAAATGGATCGGCGAAGAGCGTTTCCTGCATGCGTTGAACTACTGCATGCTGCTGCCGGGGCCGGAAGCGACGCAGCTGGCGACCTATTGCGGCTGGCTGCTGCATGGCATGTGGGGAGGCATTGTGGCCGGGGCGCTTTTTGTGCTGCCGTCGGCGTTTCTGCTCTGGGGGTTGAGCTACGTTTATGCCGCCCACGGTGCCGTTCCCTGGGTGGCCGCAATTTTCCACGGACTTAAGCCCGCGGTGACGGCAATCGTGGCCGTGGCGGTGATCCGGATCGGGCGGCGGGCGCTCAAGGACGCCGTGATGTGGGCGCTGGCCGGGGCGGCGTTCCTGGCGATTTTCTTTTTCCGCGTGCCGTTTCCCGCCATCATCGTGAGTGCGGCGGTGATCGGACTGGCGAGTTTCCGGACGAGGCGCGAGGGCGCTGGTTTTCCACCGGAGGAGGCCCGTGATCGCGGTGAGGGGGGGGCGGTGGCGCTGCGTCCGACTTGGAGGAGAGCGGCCAGGGTACTACTCGTTTCGCTGACCCTCTGGTGGGCGCCTGTGATCGTGGCGGGCTGGTGGCAGGGATGGGATGGAGTGCTGGTGCGCGAGGGCGTTTTTTTCAGCAAGGCGGCGATGGTGACGTTTGGCGGTGCGTATGCTGTATTGCCATACGTCGGACAGCAGGCCGTGGAGCATCATGGCTGGCTCACGGCTTCGCAGATGCTGGACGGGCTCGGTTTGGCGGAAACAACGCCGGGGCCACTGATCATGGTCGTGCAGTTCGTGGGGTTCCTGGGTGGCTGGAACCAACCGGGGATGTTGAGCCCGCTGGCGATGGGCACGTTGGGCGCGGCGATCACGACGTGGACGACGTTCGTGCCGTGCTTTCTGTGGATTTTTCTGGGCGCGCCGCACCTCGAACAACTCCGCGGCAATCTCCGGCTTGGCCGCGCCTTGACTGCCGTGACGGCTTCCGTGGTTGGCGTGGTATTGAATCTCGCGGTCTGGTTCGGTTTGCATGTTTTTTTCCCGCGGAGTCGGATACTGACCGAAGTGGACTGGTTTGCCGTGGTTGTGGCGGGTGTGGCCTGCCTCGCGATGCAGCGATTCAAGGTCGGCGTCGTTACCGTGGTGCTGGTGAGTGGGCTGGTCGGGTTGGGCTGGAGTTTCGCGGCTCGGTAGGGGGCGGTGGTGACCACCCCGCGGACGGCCAGGCGCGATTCTTTGCCGCGTGAGCAATAGGCTTGTGAAAGAAACGATGCGGGGCCTGAAAAGGGCCTAGCAGTGTCGGCCACGTGAGCAAAATTTACCCCCATGACTTCGAATCCCGAAAACTCCCCTCGTCGCGATTTCCTTAAAAATTCCTCCACGGCCCTCGTGGCCGGCGCGCTCGCGTCGCAGCTGAGCTTCCCGTCGGTTCTCCGGGGAGCGGCCGAAAATCGGAAACTCAGGCTCGGCCTTATTTCCGCGGCAACGTACGGGTACATGGGCGCGCCGCGCACACTAGGTTCGAATCATGGCACCGCGTTTGCGACCTCTTGCAATGGCTTCGACGAAACGAAGCGGAAGGCGTTTACGGGGACGTTTGTCGCCGCCAAGAAACGCCTGGAGAACGCGCAGATCGTCAAAATCTGGGATCCGGTCAAGGCGGCGGCGGAACAGCTCGCGGATGTATGCAGCATACCGACGGTCTGTGACAGCGCCGACGAATGTGCCGAAGGAGTGGATGCGGTGCTGATCGTCGACGACGGCTCCGGGGCGCAATGGAAATACGCGCTGACGCCACTGCGAAAAGGGGTGCCGACGCTGTGCGACAAGCCGCTGGCGATGACCGCCAAGGAGGCGAAGGCCGTCGCCGATCTCGCCCGGCAGACCGGCACGCCGTTCATGTCGGCCAGTTCGCTGCGCTTCGTGCCCGACGTCGTGGCGCTGGCGCGGGAGGTGCCGTCGCTCGGAGATATCAATCTGGCCACGACGATTTGCGGCAGCGAGCTGGTTTATTATGGAATCCATGCGCTGGAGATGGCCTACGCGGTGCTCGGGCGCGGCGCCGTGTCGTGCGTCAATGTCGGCCAACCCGGTCGTAATCTGGTACGCGTGCGGTTTGAGAACGGCCGCGATCTGATGCTGATGGTGGCGGAGCGCCCGTGGATGCGGGCGGGCTATCAGCTCAATCTCTACGGCACGAAGGGCTGGCGCAGCCTGACGCCGAATCTCACCGACCTCTATTGGTACCTCCTCGATCGATTTGTCACGCTGGTGCGCACCGGCAAGGAGAGTGTGTCAATCGCCGAGGAGGTGGAGGTCATCGCCGTCCTTGAGGCGGGCAAACGCTCCCTGTTGGAAAAACGGGAAGTGACCCTTGCCGAGGTGCTCGCGTAGCCGGCCTGAAACCTTGGAGTTGTTCAGGCTTTGGCCGCTGGCGGCTTAATCCGGGAACCGTGAATTCCGCGCGGGTCGGCCAACCGACCGGCCGGGTTGCGCTGAAACCGCCAGGCGACGATCCGGCTCTGCTTCTGACCGTGCGCGAGTTCGATGGTGCGCACCTCGGCGGCGTTAACGGCTTTGAGGGCACGATAGACCGCCGGGAGACTTTCGCGTTTCGAGATCAGGGTGGTGAACCAACCACAGAGTTCGGGTTGCCGGGCGCTTTGAGTGATCATCTTTCGGACGAACGCGGATTCGCCGCCGTCGCACCACAATTCGTTGCTCCGGCCGCCGAAATTCAAAACCGGTCTGGCATTTTTCCCGACACCCAGATTTCTCAGTTTTCGCAACGTGCCGGCCGCGGCTGCCGCCGGCGAGGCGTGGAACGGCGGATTGCACATCGAAAGCGCGAAGGTTTCGCCGGGCTGAACGATGCCTTGGAAGATTTCGTCCGGGGATGGCTGGAGCCGGCAATCCACCAGTCCCTTGAGATTCGGATTCGCGGCGACGAGTCGCCGGGCCCAGATGACGGCGGAAGGGTCGATGTCGGAACCGACGAACCGCCAGCCGTATTCGCGGACACCGAGGATCGGGTAAATGCAGTTGGCCCCCATGCCGATGTCGAGTACCGCGACTTTCGGGCCCCGCGGGACGGTCGCTGCTTCGCCTGCGCCGAGCAAGTCGGCCAGATGATGCAGGTGGTCGGCGCGACCCGGAATGGGCGGGCAGAGATAACCGGGTGGAATATCCCAATCCGAAACGTCGTAGTGATGTTTCAACAGCGCTTGATTGAGGGATTTCACGGCGGCCGGATCCGAGAAATCCACCGTTGGCTCCCCGGAGGGATTGAGTTCGACGAAACGTTCGAGGTCCGGACAAACGCGGACCAAGGCCGAGAAGTCGTAGCGGGCCCGATGCCGGTTCCGCGGATGCAATCCGCTCTTTTCCAGTGGTGTTTTTGGACGATGGGTCAAGGCGGCGGCGGGTTCGGGGGCACAAAGAACCGGATGAGTAGACGATGCAAACGCGCGGACGAATTTCGATGGGGCGGTAGGGCTGCGCTTCAGGGAAAGAGTACACGGTCGACACGCTGTTCTTCGGCTAGGCGGCGGAGAAATTCGTCGCGGTTGATTTCATGGGCGCCGAGGAGGGCGAAATGAGGGGTGAGTTGCTGAATGTCGATCCACGTTGCCCCGCGGCTCGCGAGGTGTTCGACGAGCCGGAGCACGCAGAGTTTCGAAACCTCGCTGAGCTGATGGAACATGCTTTCGCCGGTGAACACGCCGCCGGCGGTGACGCCGTAGAGGCCGCCGACCAGGACATCACCGTCCCATGCCTCCACGCTGTGGGCGTGGCCCAGCCGGTGAAGTTCGATGTAGGCCCTGATCATTTCCGGCGTGATCCAGGTCCCGCGCTGGCCCGGGCGAGGTGCGGCGGCGCACGCGCGGATCACGCTTTCGAATGCGGCGTCGATCGTGAATCGCAGGGTGGCAAGCGCCCGGCCGGCGCGCCGAAGATTGCGAGGGATATGCAAAGCTTCGAATTCCAGGATGGCGCGCCGCGGGGGGCAAACCCAGGGAATCACGCCGGTCAGCGCCGCGTCAGGCCACGGAAATATCCCGCGGCGATAGGCCGAGATCAGACGTTCGGGCGGCAGGTGGCGGTCGAGCGCCACCAAGCCGAGCGGATCGGCGGGGTCGGGAGGGAGCCAGAAGAAATCCATTGCAGGCATGGCGCGGCATGCGCGGGAAAGCTTGTGGCGCGGATGTGGGGTCGCGCGAGTGCGTTTCTGAACTCCGTCGGTGCGCGGCGAGGCCAGCGTTCTTCGATGCCCGACTGAGGATAATTCCTTGCGCGGTGGAAAGTGGATCGGCTTCGTTGCCGATCACCCCGCATGAAACGCCCCGCATCCAATCCCGGCGACCGGGCGAAATTTGTCACCGAAAGTTGCGGGTTCGGGCGGTTGGGATTCTTGCGGGGCTGGATCGCAATCTTGGCAGGGGCGACGGCCTTGCGCGCCCATGATCCCGGGATCAGTACCGCGCAAGGCGAGCTCCGCGCGGGCGTGCTAGAACTCACGGTGGGTTTCGCGCCCGCCGATGCCCAACAACTGCTACCGTCTTCAGCGCGAACGGCGGCGACTTGGACCGAGACGGAATTCACCGCGGCAAAGGCGGCCTTGCAGGCGCTGGCGGCGGAGCTTTGGGATGCGCGAGCGGGAGCGACGCGGGTGGTACCCGTCGAAACGCAGGTAAACCTCGCGGATCGCGACAGCTTGAATTTTCGCTTCGTGTATCCTTGTCCCGCGTCTGGCCGGTTGACGTTGCGGGCCGTGAAGCTGGGCGCCCTGCCGTCGGGTCACCGGCAGTTTCTGATCATTACCGATCAGCGCGGTTCAACCATTGCGACGAAGTTGCTCAGCGCGAAGGACGATCGGATCGAGATCGACCTAGGGCCGGCCTCCTCCCGACCCGCGGAAAATCCAACCGCCGCGGAGCGGGTCGCTTTTTTCGGCTTTTTTCGGCTGGGCGTGGAGCATATCTGGACCGGTTATGATCACCTGCTGTTTCTGTTTGCGCTGCTCGTCGTCTGCCGAAGTTTTCGTTCCATCGTCGCCGTCGTTTCGTGCTTCACGTTGGCGCATTCCCTGACGCTGGCGCTGGCGACGCTCGATGTCATCCAGCTGCCCAGCTCGTTCGTCGAGGCGGCGATCGCGGTATCGATCGTGTTTGTCGGGGTGGAGAATCTTTGGCGGCGTGGCGCGGAACCTCCCGGGCGCTGGGCGCTCACGTTCGCGTTTGGGCTGATTCACGGCTTTGGGTTTGCGAGCGTCCTGCGCGAATTGGGCGTGGGGGCGGACCGGCAGGGGATCGCGCTGCCGTTGTTTACGTTTAATCTGGGTGTCGAGGTGGGGCAGGTGGCGATTGCGGCGGTGGTTTTGCCGATCATCTGGCGCCTGCGCAAAAACGAAGCTTTTGTGCGACGCGGGGTGCCGGCATTGTCGGCACTTGTCGTGCTAGCGGGCCTTTACTGGCTGTTGGAGCGAACGGTTTTCGGCTGATCCGCGGGGCTGCCCATCACTTTGCCTCGTAGGTTCCGGATAGCCGCGGTCGGGCTTGTCCGCGTTGTCAGCCCGGCGCGTAGAGCGATGGCGATAGCCGACCTTTTGTCCCCAACGTCTCTCGCTCACCAGTCATGGCTACATTTGGGGCTTTCGCGCCGGTGGGGAATCGTGTTCGAGTCAATGGATGAACTTTGCGTCGCTCGCCAAGCCTTCCGTGTTGACCCAACCCGTCTACGAACCGGGAAAGCCGATCGAGTATGTCGCGCGCGAGATGGGGCTCGATCCCCGGAGCATCATCAAGCTGGCTTCGAACGAGAATCCGTTTGGGCCGTCGCCGCGGGCGATCGCCGCCGCCCGGCGGGCGCTCGAACAGGGGGAGCTTTATCCGGATGGCGGATGTTTCGAGCTGCGCCAAAAACTGGCGGCGGTGCGTGGTTTGCAGCCCGATCAGTTCATCGTGGGCAACGGTTCGAACGAGATTATCGAATTGCTCGGACACGCCTTCATCGAAGCGGGGGACGAGGTGGTGATGGGGGCGCCGGCCTTCGTGGTCTACAAGCTGGTGACTCTGCTATTCGGCGCGAAAGCGGTCGAAGTGCCCTTGCGCAATTGGCAGCATGACCTTGATGCGATCCGGGGGGCGATAACTCCGCGCACCAAGCTCGTCTATGTCTGTTCGCCGAACAATCCGACCGGGACGGCCAACGCCGAAGCCGAGCTGCTGGCTTTCGCGCGTCAGCTGCCGGACCATGTCGTCGCCGTTTTCGACGAGGCCTATGCCGAGTTTTTGGAGCGGGAACCCGATATGCGGCCGTTGATCGCCGAGGGCCGCAAGATCGTTTGCCTGCGGACGTTTTCCAAAATCTACGGACTGGCGGCGCTGCGCATCGGCTACGGGTACGCCAGTGCCGAGTTGTGCGGGCTCCTTAACCGCGTGCGGCAGCCCTTCAATGTGAACGCCATCGCGCAGGCGGCGGCACTGGCCGCGCTCGACGATCGAGAGTTTGCGGAAAAGACCGCCCGGGAAAATCGGGCGGGTTTGGCCCAACTGGAGCGTGGTTGCCGCGAACTGGCATTGGAATTTGTCCCGAGTGTCGCGAATTTCATGCTGATCAAAGTTGGGGACGGCATACGCGTTTTTGAGGCGCTGCAGCGGCGGGGCGTGATCGTGAGACCAGTTAAATCCTACGGCTTGCCCGAATGGATCCGCGTCACGGTGGGCACCCGGGAACAGAATGAGCGGCTGCTTGCCGAGTTGCGTGAAATCAAGCGCTGACCTGGTGCCGGGGCGGTGGGCCTCGCGCGCCGCGGAGCGGCAAGGCTACAGCCGTGGGGTCTCGCGGCGATTGCGTTCTAGCGCGACGTGAACGGCGTCCAGGACAGCGGTGCGGCCGGGCGAAAACAGGAAAAGATCGCTGCCCAGTTTGTGGCGGGCGACGCGCAGAATGTCCGGTGAAGGCCGGCGCATGGTCAGCAGGGTGCCGAGGTGATCGGGCAGGTGATCGATGCGATTGAGATTGAGGTCGAACTCCACCAGTCGCGTGAGCACCACTTGATTGCGCCGATCGGCGGCAAAGGCCCGGATCAAGATTTCGTGCGCTTGTTTGGCCGCGCCCAGTTCGGCGAAGCGATTTGACATGGCGAGCAGGCTATCGGCCCGAAGTGCGGGCTGATGCAGTACGTGCGTCAGGAATAGCCGGGCGGACTCGTAGTCTCCCAATCCGAGGCAAGTCGCGGCTTGAAGGCTGTGGAGCAGAGGACCGTGGCGTTGCGCCCAATCCGGATACTCTCGAAGGAGCGTGCGGATCGTGTTGGAGGCGTTTTGATACTCGCGGGCAACGACCAGAGCTTCGACGAATAAAAAGGCGTGTGGTTCCCACGGCAGATTTCGGACGCGGGCGTGATCGAGCAGCCGGCGCGCGAGGGAAACGTCGCCCATGGCGGCGGCGAATTCCGCCACCCTCAAAATTACGCCACGATCGGCCGCAAAATCTTGAATCAACGAATCGATTTCCCGTTGAAGCTGCGCGATGTCGCCGTCCTCCCGGTAGGCGTGGAGAAGCGCGATACGAGGGCCGGGCAGGTCGGGGTGGGCGACTTGGAACGCCAGGGCGGCCCGTCGCGCCTCGCCGGAGAGGTTCGATTGCCGCAAACGGGAAACCAGATCGGCGTGGATTTCCCACGTATGGGGGAAGGCAGCGGCCAGCGAGCGCAGTTCCACCAGCGCCAGTTCGCGATAACCGCGTTCCCAATTGATTTTGGCGGACAATAGCCGGGCTTGGACGGAGGCCGGCGCGGTTGGAGTCGATCGCAGGAAATCATCCGCCTGATCGAAATTGCCCTGAAGATAACTCGCCGTCGCGCCTGCCAGCAAAGCAAGCTGCCGGACTTCCAGCGGCAGGAGTTTCTCGGCAAGTAGTCCGCGGGCTGCTGCCACGGCCCGCTCGTTCTCCTGTCGATTGAGCAACAAGCCGAAAAGCTCCTCCAGATAGCGCGGATCGCGCTGTTCATAAGCGAGACCGGCGAGCAACGCTTCCTGTGCCGCCTCGGGCTGACCGGTGGCAGTCAACAGCCGGCTGAGCAGGAGTCGGCCTTCGCGGTGGTCGGGCACCCTCGTCACGCCGGCGTGGGCATACGATAACGCTTCCATGCCGCGACCCTCGCGGGCCAAGGTCTGCGCCACGGTGATCTGCTGGTTGCCTACGGCCGTGCGCAGGTGTTTCCAGCCGGTGGGAAGGACGATTTGAGTCCACTCGAGCTCATGCAGGCCTCGCTGAAAACGCATGAAGCTGAAGAACGCGATGGTCACGACTAGATAAAGGCCGGCTGAAGCGACGACCGTGCAAAGGAGGTAACGGGGAAAGCGGTTCCGTTTACCCGGTGCGTGTGACGGTTTTTGGATTTCCTCGACCCAACCGGATCCAATCTCGCGCTGGGGTGGCTCGGGTGAATTCATAAGGGGGGGATTTTCTTGGGGCAGCACTCATCGGTTGTAAGATCGGTGGGCGGCAATCGTCACTCAACGTGTTCCGAATTTAGAAACTTAGGTCTCCAGCCACGGAAATAACGCTTGCTCGGGTAAGTATCTTACCATCTTGATTAACCGGGTAAGGATATTACCGTTTTCTTACCGCCTTCTTGTAATTCTCTATCGGACCTTAGGACTCTCGGGGAATTTCTGGAAATGGTGGGCTTCAAATACTCTTACGCAATGCTGCATATTCTTACGAGTCGCTGCCATCAACGACTTAATGATGCATTTTAAATGCGTTAATCTCGATAACTTTTCTCTGTCCTTAATGCATTCAAGCGACGCCAAAATGAAAAAACTAATTCCGCTTACCCTTACGAGTATAGGGCTATTTCTGAGTTCCGCCGTCATTGGCGCGCCGTTCATGGCGGTGGGTGATTCGGCCGAATTGTTCGTCACCGGCACGGTGGGCATTCGGGCGGACGACAATGTCTTCCTGACCGCAAATCCGTTGAGCGACGTGATCTTCGACGTCAATCCGGGGCTGGATTTAACGTTCGGCAAAAATTCGCAATTTAAGGGTTCCTTTACGCTCGTCGATTCGATCGCTAAGTACTCAGATAATAGTAACTTAGATACAAATTTGGTGGCGACGAATTTCCAGTCGGGCTTTGATGACGGAAAACTCAAGCTGAACTTCAACGTAGGCTATAACGAGCTAAACCAAAATGCCGCGGATATCCGGGGTCTTACCCGTCGCGACGTATTTTCAGCGGGCGCCAAGGGCGAGGTCGAAATTTCTCAAATCACGTCCGTTGGTGCCGGCGTTGCTTTCAATCAGGAGAATTACAAGCGGCGGACCTATAGCGACTCCAGCAGTCTGACGCTGCCACTCGATTTTTTTTACAAGGTTACTCCTAAAGTCGACCTCAGCGTCGGCTACCGTTATCGCAGTTATCAGGTCGATATCGGCGAGGACTCAGGTGATCACTTTTTTAACGTTGGTGCGCGGGGCGATTTTACTCCGAAGCTCAGCGGAAGAGTCGCCGTCGGTTTGAATACCCGGCAGCTTGAGCGTAGCGGAAACGAAAATCAGTTCGGGCTGGACGCGAATTTGAACTATGAGATTTCACCTAAGACTCGCCTTACGCTGGGCGCCGGGAACGACTTCGCAACGAGCCCTCAAGGGCAGCAGCAAAAAAACCTCACGCTCAATGCCGCCCTCACGTTCTCTCTCACCCAAGAATGGAGCGCGAATGCCGGGTTGAACTATCGCCGAATCGGTTACGCCGCCCGATCGGATGACTATCTTGAGGGCCAATTGGGGGCGGCCTATATCGTCAATGCCAATATCCGGATCGTCGGTGGCTACACTTATCGAAACTACAGTTCAGTCTTAGCTGGCAGCGAATTTTCCAACAACGTGTTTAGCATTGGGGCTAACTTACGCTACTGACGGCACGGACTTGACCAACTTTGTCCGGACGAGAGGAGATTGTGGTCTTCGCCCGTCTTTTTTTCATTTTCTCCCCATGGCTTGCGTTGCAATCTATTTGTCTCTTTTCATGTTGGCTCCGTTTGTCGTGCTGGGTGCACAAGAGAAGTCGGATCGCGCCAGGGACGCCGGTCAACCGGAGGCGGCTTCGGGAGAGTATGTGCTCCAGCCCCAGGATCTGATCCGCGTCCAAATTTTCCAGGAGCCGGATCTGAATCGTGATTTGCGGCTTTCGCAGGAGTTCTCCGTGACGTTGCCCCTGATCGGCACGATCGATCTGAAGGACAAGAAGGTGCGTCAGGCGGAGGAGCTTATTCGCAAGCTCTACGATGCCGACTACTTGGTGAAGCCGCAGGTCAACATCACCGTGGTGGAGTATGCGCCGCGCACAATGGAGGTTTTCGGGGCCGTCGGTATTCCGGGCGTGATCGTATTCCCGCGGGAGGAGCAACTGACCCTGACCGGCGCCATCTCGCGCGCGGGAAGCTTCAACCGTTTGGCCAACAAGAAGGCGGTGACGCTCAAGCGCATCCTGCCGGACGGGAAAATCGAAACTTTTGCCGTCAACGTCGAAGAATTGATGAAGGGCGAAACAAGTAATACTTGGCCGCTCCAGCCCGGCGATGTCGTTACCGTGCCCGAGCGAATCCTCTGAACGGTCTCGGCGCATTCATGACAAACAATTCAGACTCGAAAAAGCCGGCCGAAGACGCTGGATACGGTTATTCCTACGGCGGGAATTACGGCGGAGGCTATGGTTATGGGGAAGGTGGTGGAAATCAAAATGTCCAGCGGACGTTTCAGGATTACCTCCTTATCCTTCGCGAGCGGATCTGGTACATCGTTGTGGTCTTCCTCGTCGTATTTTCAAGTTCCCTGGTCTACACGCTCAGTCGGACCAAGATTTACCAGGCGACCGCGAGGATTCAGCTGCTGCGGGGTGATCCCAAGATCATGCAGGTGCAGCAGGTGGTCGAAAACGACATTCGATCGGCGGAGGATCTGAATACCCAGCTAAAGGTACTGGAAAGCGGCACCATCATTCAGCGGGTGGCTGAGCAGATCAAGGGTGACGAATTACGTGCGTTTCTCGCTCCTTACGAGCGCACGTCCGCCGATGCGGGGTTTGTGGGCGGGATTCTCCAGCGTAACCGGAAAGTGGCGCTGCAACGCGCGACGCTGATCGTCGATATCGCGTACCAGCATCCGGACCGCTTTGTTGCGGTGAAGGTCGCCAACATTTTCGTTGAAGAATATTTTCACCACAACACGCGACTGCGGATCGACGATTCGACCAATGCCGTCGCTGAACTCAAGGGCACCGTCGAGGATCAGCAAAAGCGCGTCGAAAAGCTTTCGCACGAGCTGCAAGACTACAAAGAGAAGAATAACATGGTGTCGCTCGACGGGAAAAAGGATGTCGTCAACGATGCCCTGAAATCGAGTAACCAGGAGTTGCTCCGTTGGGGACAGGTCCTTGCCTCCGCAGAGATTCGTATCAGCCAAATCAAGGAGTATCGCACCAAGGGGGCGGCGCTCACGGAGCTGCCCTTCATCGCAAGCCAGCCCATCATTGCCCAACTTCTGGGACAGCTGGTCGCGCATGAGATCAACCTGACGGCCCTCCGTGAACGGTATCGCGACAAGCATCCCGATATGATCAAGGCCAAGACGGCGGCCGCCGAAACGGAGCGGGCGATCATGCGTTCGGTTGAGGCCGCCTGTGCCCAGATCGAAGCTGAATACCAGTCGGCGCTCCGAAATCACCTTCAAGCCAAGCAGGCCTTCGAACGGCGGACCCAGGATTCGCTCGATTTGGATCGCATCGCGCTGGCCTTCGACGACAAGGAGCGCCAAAGGCGAACCCAGGAGGGCATTCTCCAGGCGCTCGTGGCCCGCCGGACCGAAACCGCGATGACGAGCACGATGGCTACTCAAAGCGCCCGTCTCGTCGATCGCGCCAGTCCTCCTTCGGAGGCGAGTCCCATTTCACCCAATGTTTCCCTCAATCTCGGCCTCGGAGCCGTGGGCGGGCTCGGGCTCGGACTCGCGCTCGCTTTCTTTGTCGCCTTCATTGACGACCGCGTAAAAAGCTCCTTCGACATCGAAGGCGTCGTAGGGCTGCCACTCATCGGGGTGATTCCGCAGATCAAGCGAATGGAACCGGTGGAAAAAGCCCAGATCGTGATAAATAACGCCGACCGGCAGGTCGCCGAGGCATTCCTCACGCTCCACTCCAGCCTCCGGCTGAAAGACGAGAGCAAGAACGCGAAATGCATCCTGACGACCAGCACGATCCCGGGCGAGGGCAAGTCCTTCACCACGACGAATCTGGCGCTCACCTTTGCCGCCCACGGTGAAAAAGTGCTCGTGATCGATTGCGACCTCCGAAAGCCGAATATTCACAAGTTGTTTCGCGTGGAGAATCTCAAAGGGGTGATCGACGTGTGTCTCGGCAAGTCTGACATCGACGGCGTGGTCGTGAAAAATCTTCACCCCAATCTCGATATCATCCCGGCCGGCGGACGGGCCAAGAATCCGACCCAGATTTTGAGCAGCAAGGCGTTCGAGGTGATGCTTTCCGATCTCCGGAAGAGATATGACCGTATCTTCATCGATACGCCGCCGCTGGCGGCGGTCAGCGACGCGCTGATTATCCTGCCGCTCGTCGACGGCTCGATCTTCACGATTTACTTCAACAAGGTTCGCCGCAAGGCCGCGCAATTCGCCGCCAAACGCCTGCTCGAGTCCAACGTGCCGAACTTCGGCGCCATGTTGAATGGCCTGAATCTCGCCGTATCCGGCTACTACTACGCGCAGTATTACGATAAGTCCTACAAGGACTATTACGTGATGTCCGCGCCGGACGACGATTCGAAGCACGCTGAACGCGGCGCTCCCGCGGGTTAGCGCGAGGCGGCGCGCCGCAGGCGGTCGTTGATGGCGATGCCCAAGCTCCCTCCGGCGGCGGGGGCGAGCTCCACGTGAAGTTGGGAAAATTGCCGTTCATCGGCCCTGCGAAGTGTGGCAAAAAGCCGGCGGGCCGCACCGGCCAGATCGCCGCGGGCGTCGAGCCAGAAGATATTGGCTCGTGCCGGCCCGGCCGGCCGGCGGAAAAAGATATACCCGCACCGTGCGTCGCCGTGAGTTGCGATGCGCTGATGCAAAACCACGGGCGTGCGGGGACTGTAGTGGCGCTCCAGCAGGCCCGGTGCGACTTGGGCCTTCACCTCGCGGGAGTTGACGGCGGAACGACGGGTAAGGCCAACCTTGCAGCCCAGCGTTGCCGCCAACGCTTCGCGCGAAATCGCGCCGGGCCGGAGGACGCGAGGCTTGGCCGGATTGCGCAGATCGACAATCGTCGACTCCACGCCAATGCGCGAGGGCCCGCCGTTCAGGATGTGGCGGATCTTCTTGCCCAGACTTTGTCGCACGTGCCCGGCCGTGGTGGGACTGATGTAGCCAAACGGATTCGCGCTCGGCGCCGCCAGCGGCAGTCCCGCCAGTTGCAACAAGCGCCGAAAGAGGCGATGGGCTGGCACTCGCACGGCGACGCTCTCCCGGCCGGCCGAAACGATGGCGGGTACCGCCGATTTTTTTGGCAACACCAAGGTAAGCGGTCCGGGCCAGAATTTGCGGGCCAGCTTAAGGGCGGCGGAGTTTGCCTCGCACACTTGCGGCAGCCCGGCCATCGAATGGAGGTGCACGATCAGCGGATCGTTGAGCGGGCGCCCTTTCGCGCGGAAAATCTTGCGGCACGCGCTTGCCTTCAGCGCGTTGGCCGCGAGTCCGTAAACCGTCTCGGTCGGAACGGCGACGACCTCGCCAGCGCGCAGGCGGCCCGCCAGAAATTTCAGGTTTCTGGTGGTGCCCCGGTAGACGCGGACGGATGCTTTTGCCATGGCACGAAAAAGGCCGGAGAGCGTCTCCGGCCTTGAAGCTTAGGTGATGAGCCTGGACGCTTTACTGCGTGAGCAGCATGTTCCGCGAGTGCTTGATCGTGCGGGTGACGGCCCGCTGATGCTTGGCGGAAAGCCCGGTATATTTGCGCGGCAGAATCTTGCCCGTGTCGGTCACGAAACGGACCCACGCCTGAGGCGTCGTGAAGGGAATTTCCGCGGGAGTGGGAGTCTGCTGCTTTTGTTCGGTCGTGCTCATGGCTTAAAAGGGGGGAGAAAGTGAAGCGGGTGTTCAGCTTGTCAACGCGCATTTTGGGCGCGTTCCAGTCCCGATTCACCCAGCCATGCAAAATATTCGGCATGCCTTGCCGGGGCCATACTGACTTGATTTCGGCCGGCCGATATGGTCTGGTTAGGTTGAAATCGATAGGATTACAAGTTCCCGTAGCTCAACTGGATAGAGCAGCAGTTTCCTAAACTGCGGATTCCGGTTCAAGTCCGGACGGGGGCACCATTCTCAATTCGGTGACTCAGTGAAAGGCGAATCGATACCGGCCTGGCGCCGAATTGTACTTGGGAAATTGAGGGGTGCTATTTCTTGAGCATGAATTCCGGGCGAGAGCTTTGACGGCAATTTTACACCGGCCCACTCGACTTAATTTCCGCAGATGAAACGATGTGGGGTGGCGGAGCGTCTGATGGCTTCTGCTACCTGCACCTCGCGCATTTGCTCCCAATGAAATCGTCCGTTCTTCGCCGCTGGATCCTCGGGGTTACCCTGCTTTTGAGCGTGTCGCTGCAGGCGGCTGAATTCGGACAGCGTCTGGCCAATCTTTCCACCCGGACGCAGGCAGGGACGGGTGCATCTGCGCCGATTGTGGGTTTTGTCATCGGCGAGGGGGTGCAAAAAAAAGTGCTGATTCGTGCCATCGGTCCGGGCCTCAATCAATTTCCGGGCGTGACCGGTACGTTGCCCAATCCGAAGCTCGAATTGTACTCGCGCCAGACAAAAATTGCTGAGAACGACGATTGGACCGCCAGCACGATTGGTGGAACGGCCGGATTTTCGGCGGCTGGCGCTTTCGCGTTAACCATTGGTTCGCGTGACGCCGCCCTGCTCGCCACGCTCGGGCCGGGTGCTTACACGGCTCAGGTGACCGGTGTGGGGACAACGCAGGCGGGCATGATCCTGCTCGAGGTCTACGACGTCACCGGCCAGGCCCGCCTGATGAATCTCTCCACCCGTGCACAGGTGGGCACCGGCGGTGGTATTCTGATCTCGGGAGTCGCGATCGCGCCGGGCGGCGGAATTCGCAAGATCCTCGTGCGCGCGGCCGGGCCTACGCTGGGGGCGATGTATCCGAGTCTTCCCACGTTGGCGGATCCGACGATCGCGATCATCGACGGCAATAACATCCAGATCGCGTCCAACGACGATTGGGGCACGGAAAACGCGCCGGCGTTGTCGGCGGCTTTTTTGCAAACGGGAGCCTTTCCGTTTGGCGCCGGTTCAAAGGATGCGGCATTGATCGCTGACCTCGCGCCCGGCCGAAATTACACGATTCAAGTCAGCGGGGTGGGGAACACGACCGGCATCGCCCTCATTGAGGTCTACGATCTCACCCCCGAGAACCTCGCGGCGGTCAGCGTCGTCGCCACGACGGCCAGCACGGACACCAAGGGCGCGGCGCCGGCCGTGTTCACCGTCACGCGGACGGGGCCCACCGGTTCGCCGCTGGACGTCTACTATAATCTGAGCGGCACCGCGATTTCGGGTCTCGATTACGCGAGCCTGCCCGGTTTGGTCACGATTCCGGCTGGCGCTCCCAGCGCCAGCGTCGCGGTGAGCGCCCGTGCAGCGGGCTTGGGTCCGGCCATCAACAAGGATGTTTCCCTCTCCGTCGTCTCCGGCCCGGGTTACACGCTCGATACGCATCCCTTGGCGGCGATCAGTATCTTCTACAACCCGGGGTCGCTGTATGTTTCATCCCTGCGTGCCGCACCGGTCGCGACCACGTCGACAGGGTACGGCACCGCGACGATCCAGCTGAGTTCCGACCAGACGTTTGCGGTGATCAACCTGACATTTTCGAACCTGAGTTCTCCGCAAACCGTCGCCTACGTGCGCATTGG
Source organism: Opitutia bacterium (assembly GCA_947474935.1). Classification (GTDB taxonomy): domain Bacteria; phylum Verrucomicrobiota; class Verrucomicrobiia; order Opitutales; family Opitutaceae; genus ER46. Next base: position 61,270 of record CANJKL010000016.1, on the reverse strand, counting down.
TAATCCCGGTGAAATCGGCACCGAACTGGTCCGGTTGCCCAACGGGCAGGTCAGTGGTCAGACATGGGCCTTCCAGGCCAGCGGAGCGTTGGCCGTCGGCGAAATCGTGCAGGCGCTGAAAGACGGTCGCATCTTTGTCAGCGTTGAATCCGCCAGTTTTCCCGGTGGCGAATTGCGCGGCGCTTTCATCCAGTCGAACGGTTCCCTCGCTTTTATGCCTCCTGCCGCCGCGCCGGCCGTCGCCGATGTTGCGCTCACTCCGATCGCCGCCGCGCGTTTCCTGACGCAGGCGACATTCGGTCCCACCAAGGCCGACATCGACGCGCTCGTGGGCCGGCCTGCCAGCGAACTGGGAAACTGGATCACCGCGCAGATGGCGTTGCCGGCGTCCCTGTTGCTCGACGCTACGCGGGCCGACTTCAACACGTTCACCGCCGTCGCGTCCGACAATCCGCAGTTTTCCTACCAAAACCGGCAGGCCGGTTGGTGGAAAAACGTCCGCACCGGACCGGATCAGCTGCGCCAGCGCGTGGCGTTTGCGCTCAGCCAGATCTTCGTCGTGTCCGACGTGAATGGGACCCTGTTCAATAACCCGCTCGGGCTGGCGAACTACTACGACATCCTGGTCCGGGGAGCCTTCGGTAATTTCCGCCAGGTGCTGGAAGACGTGACGCTGAGTCCGATCATGGGCTTCTACCTGAGCAGCCTGCGCAATCGCAAAGCCACGTTGGATGAGCGCACCCGCATGCCCACGTCGCCCGACGAAAATTATGCACGGGAGGTCATGCAGCTCTTTACCATCGGCCTTAACCGGCTGCAGCCCGACGGGACGCTGATGCTCGATGCACTGGGAGTGCCGATCCCGACCTACGATCAGAACTCGATCACCGAACTGGCGAAAGTGTTCACCGGCTGGGGATATGCTTCGACCGTCACCAATCCCAGCTTCACCGGCGCCACCGCCAACTGGATCCAGCCGATGATGTTGTATCCGGCCTTCCACGAAGACGGAGCGAAAACCCTTTTCAACGGCGTCGTGCTGCCGGCGAACCAGGGCGGGGTAAAGGACCTGCGGGATACGCTCGATGCGTTGTTCAATCATCCGAACACCGCCCCGTTTATTTGCCGCCAGCTGATCCAGCGGCTCGTCACCAGCAACCCGGGTCCGGGTTACGTGTTCCGCGTCGCCCAGACGTTTGCCAACAACGGCAACGGGGTGCGCGGCGATCTCGGCGCAGTGGTTCGGGCGATTCTCACCGATTTCGAGGTGCGCTCCACCGCCGTCGCCGCGACGGCGAGCTTTGGCAAGCTCCGGGAGCCACTGTTGCGCGCGACTGCCCTGCAGCGTGCATTCAACGGGGGCGCCAACGACGGCCGGTTCGCCTACTTCGTCGCGCAGACGAATGAGGGGCAGCTCGGCCAGACTGCTCTCCACGCGCCCACCGTGTTCAATTTCTACGAGCCGAATTACGTCCAGCCCGGCACGCTCGCCGCCGCCGGCCTCTTCGCGCCGGAGTATCAGATTCTCACCGACACCACGGCGATCAGCCAGCCCAACCAGCTTTGGAGCTGGATCTACGCAAACCGCACGCAGGGCGCGACGGCCAATGCCGGCGAGGCCACCATCGGCTTCATCCATGACAGCAGCTTGCTCGCGCTGGCGCGCACCCCCGCGGCGCTCGTGGATCACGTCAACCTCGTCCTGGCGGCCGGCGGCCTGCCCAAGGCGGTCACGGACCGGATGGTGGCGGCGATCTCCGCGCTGCCTAACAATACCGCGGCCACCGATCTCGAGCGCGTCCGCTCGGCCATCTATCTTGCGGTCAGCGTCCCGCAGGGTGCCATTCAGAAATAATCGTGCGATGAATTCCAAGACTTCCACCCCCGACCTGTCCCGGCGCAAGTTTCTCGGTGCGTGCTGCGCCTCGGTCGGCGCCACGGGAATGTTGTCCACCCTGGCCCAACTCCGGTTGATCGGAGCCGTGGCCGATTCCCCGCCAACGCCCGGCCGCGCCGCGGCACCACAGACCGATTTCAAGGCGCTCGTCTGTCTCTTTCTCGCCGGCGGCAACGATGCGAACAACCTCATTGTCCCGACGGACCCGAGCACCTACGCCGCCTATGCGACGGGTCGCGGCGCCCTCGCGTTGCCGCAGTCTTCGGTGCTCCCCATCACGCCCCGGACGAACGACGGCCGTTCGTGGGGTCTGCATCCGTCGCTCGGCATCAACCCAAACGGCACGACCAATGGCGGGCTCAAGGGCCTGTTCGACCAGGGCCGTCTCGCCCTCCTCGCGAATGTCGGCGCGCTCTCGTATCCGCTGACCAAGGCGGAGTACACGGCGCGCCCGGACTTGCGGCCGTTGCAGCTTTTTTCGCACAACGACCAGCAGGTCGAATGGCAGAGCAGCATTGCCGACAAGCCGTTCACCACCGGCTGGGGCGGACGGCTGGCAGATCTCACCAACGCGTTCAACGCGAACAACCGCATTTCGATGTCGATCGCGTTGAACGGCCAGAATTCGTTTCAGGTCGGTCGGAACGTTGCGCAATACGCCGTGGGCACCAACGGGGCGATCGCGCTTACGGGCAGCGGCACGGGCACCTCGGTCAACGGGATCCGCACCGCCGCGATGAACGACGCGCTCGCCCTGCAGAACGCGAATCTCTTCGAGACCGCCTTCGCCGGACTCACCAACAGCGCGGTCAGCAACAGCGCGCTGCTCTCGGGCGTGGTGTCCGGCACGAGCCCGTTTGCGTCCTACTTCACCGGGTTGAACTCCAATCTCAGCCAGCAACTCCACATGATCGCGCGACTGGTGAATGCGCAGCAGACGCTCGGGCTGCGGCGGCAGATCTTTTTTGCCCGGATCGGTGGCTGGGATCTTCACGACAACCAGGTCGTGGCGGGCAACACCGCGTCGGGTGCGCATGCCAACCTGTTCCGCGATGTCAGCCAGGCGGTCACCGCGTTCTACAGCGCACTCGCTTCGGTGGGGGCGGACAATCAGGTCACCACGTTTACCGCTTCCGATTTCGGCCGCACCTACAACACCAATGGGGACGGTTCCGATCACGGCTGGGGCAGCCATCATTTTGTCGTCGGTGGGGCCGTGAACGGGGGTGAGATCTACGGTCGCATGCCGGCATTTGCGATCAACGGCCCCGACGACACCGGCCGCGGGCGGTGGATTCCCAGCACGAGCGTCGACGAATACAGCGCCACCCTCGCGAAATGGTTTGGCGTCAGTGGGACTGATTTGCCGGTGGTCCTGCCGAATATCGGCCGTTTCGCGAAGCCGGATCTCGGCTTTATGGCGGCGTAGGCGTTGACCGCGCCTGATGCGACGGGTGTGACCGTTCACCGCGTATGCCTGCGCTCCGCCGGATTCTGCCCTCGCTGGCCGTCGGCCTTCTCGCCTTGGTCGCGCTGGTTCTTTGGCGGCGCGCGGATCCCGGCGACACGTTCACGGATTCACGCCGGCCGGCGGGGATCCGCCTGCCCGCTTCGCCCGGGGCGCAACCGGTGGTTGCGGGAACATCGCCACTTCCGGCTTCGGGCGATGGCCCGAGTCCGATCGCGGCAGACCTAAATGCCCCGGCCGGTAACATTCGCCGGGACCTGGAGATCGTCGACGAGCTCCTGATCGCGTGGCAGTCAAACTTCCCGGGGCAGGGCAATCCCGTCGGGGAAAACGCCGAGATCACCGCGGCGCTGGCCGGTGAAAACCGCCTCGGATTCGCGTTCATCCCGCGCGGTCACCGCGCGATCAATACCCGCGGGGAACTTTGCGACCGCTGGGGCACGCCCTTTCGCCTTCACCAGCTGAGCGGAACACAGATGGAAATTCGCAGCGCGGGGCCCGATCGCACGTTCGCGACTGGCGACGATGCGTTCTGGCCGCCGCCCGCACCTTGATGGCAGTCCGGTTCCGTGGCGGGCCGAGTGGAAGATCGTGGTTTCCTGCAACCTTCACGCTGTGCGAGCGTCTCGACATCCGCTGGCAGGTTTAACATCGTTCCTCCGTCATGCCTTTTCCCACACCCTCTGCGCCCACCCCGCCTTTTGCCGCTCGTGGCGGTGAGAGGTTCGTCCGCCGCCCGGCCCGGGCGCGCGGCTTCACGCTGCTCGAAATTCTTGTCGTACTCGCGATCATCGGCCTCGTGGCCGGGCTCGCGATCAGCAAAATCGGCGGCATCTACGACAGCGCGAAAATCCAGACCGCCGATCTCTTCGTACGGACGAGCGTAAAATTGCCGCTCAACGCCTACAAGATCGCCATGGGCGACTACCCGAGTAGCTCGGACGGCCTGCAGGCGCTGATCGCACGGCCGTCGCAACGGGGTGAACGGTGGGCGGGGCCTTATATCGAAGGCGATAAAGTTCCGACCGATCCGTGGGGCGATCCCTACCAATACGAGTATCCCGGCAAGCACAACAAGGGCAGCTTCGATATTTGGTCCAAAGGGCCGGATCATCAAAGCGGGACCGACGACGACATCGGCAATTGGGAGAGCGGCCCGACGAACAAGTGATCCGGCGGCAGGACCGAGGTCCGCAAAATTTCGCGGGCCTCGGTGGTCCCGGCATCGTGCCTTTGTCATCCGCCCCCTTTTTTTCCTTCACGGCTGGGCGGCGTGGCGGCCGGGCCGGCTTCACGCTGCTCGAGATTCTACTCGCGCTCGCAATCATCGGCTTGCTGGCGGGCATCCTGATCGGTGGTTCGGCGCAGTTGCTGGCGGATAAGCCGCGGAGTGTCGATGAAGTGTTTTGGAAAGCCGTGCAAGCGGCGCGCAAGGCCGCGTTGCAACACGAACACGAGGTCCAATTGCGCTTCATCAACGATCGGGAAGAAGGCACGGCCTTTGTCCTGACCGACGGGGGCGAGACCAGGCGGTTCCCGGTGCCCGTCACCGGTGCCGATGGCGAACTCGCGGTGGATTTTCTCACCACACAGAAGGGCGGCAATGTCATCTTGGTGGCGGGCGTGATGATCGAGACGCAGACGGCGAAATTCGTGACGTTCTATCCGGATGGGACGTGCACTTCATTCCGGCTCCAAATTGTACAGCGGGGCGCGACCCAGGCGATCGCGATCGACCCGTGGACTTGCGCGGCGGTCCTCACCCCGCCCGATCCTAACGCGCCGCGAATCTGACATGCGTTTCGTCCCTTTCGTTTCCCGGGCGGATTTTCGGCGGGGCCCTCAGGCTGCGGGCGGGGCTTTGCCCCGCCCCCCCGCCCCAAGGGGCTTCACCTTGCTCGAAGTCCTCGTCGCCCTGGCCATTTTTGCGCTGACGGCGATCGTACTCGGCTCCGCGTATTTGAATATCCTGAGCAGCTACGAGGCTGTTTCCCGCCAATCCGTGGTGGGGGAAGACATCGCTTTTGCCCGGCAGTTGGTGCTCGCGGAGCCGGATCGCTTGAAACTGGAGAAGGGCGGAGAGTTCGAGACGGCGGGCGGACGCCGGGCGCAGTGGAGCGTCGAAATTACCTCCACGATGATGCCCGATGTATTCACCGTGATCTTCAAGTGTGAGGTATCGGATCCCAACCGTCCGGAGCCGGACCGGGTGGCGCAAACCTTCACGCTCCTGCGTCCCACCTGGTCGGTCGATCCGGCCGAGCGGGACAAGCTGCGGCAGGAAGTGCGGACCCGTATCACCGAATTGCAGCAGAAGAAAATATGAGTGCCGGCCGCGCCCAGACAAATTTACGTGCGCTGGGCCAGGGTGACGACCCGGCTGGGCGGCGCCCGGTGGCCGCCACGCCACGGCGGTTGCGGGTGAAATGCCGGTCCGCGTTCACGCTCATCGAGATTCTCCTCGCGCTTGCCCTCGTCTCGCTGGTGTTGGTGGCGCTCAATCTCTTCGTTTTTTCGATGGGCGAACTCTGGGGCCGCAATGCCGATCGCCGGCTCTTCGATCAGCACGTGCGCGCCGTCAGCCGGTTTCTCGAGAACGAATTACGCGGTGCCGTGCTGCCACCGGCCGCCTCCGCCAGCACGACCCCAATCACGCTGGAGGAGATCCGGCCCCAGAATGCCTCCTCGGAAAAACTCCTGACGTTCGACCTGCCGGCCGGCAGCCGCTTGTTTCAGTGGCCGGAGCGGCCGCTGCCGGAAGTCGTGTGCTCGATCCAGGTCCGTCCCAACGAGGGGCTCGTTCTCCTCTGGCATTCACGGCTCGAGAAGAATTTCGACACGGATCCGCCGCGCGAAAGCGTCGTCACCCCACTGGTCACGGGCGTCGCCTATGATTACTACGATGCCACGACCAGTCGCTGGAGCACCGAGACAACGCTGAAACTCGATTCGCAGGGCCAGCCGACGACCCCCCAGCGGCTGCGGTTTACGTTCACCTATGGAAAATTGACCCGGGAAACGGTCATCACGCTGCCCAGTCCGAGCCTTGCGCTGCCGGCGTTCTGAACCATGAACGCGCCGCTCCCAGCACTTCGTCCCCGGCCCCGCCAATTCGGCCATCGTCAGGTTGGCAGGAATGGGTCGGTGCTCGTGGTCGTAATGGTGACGCTGATCTTTGCCGTGACGGCGCTGGTCGTCTTCATGGACAAGGCGACCAACGACCTCTTGGTCGAGCAGCGCGCTGCCGTGGCGCGCCGGTTGCGCATGGAGGCATATTCCGCGTTGGAGGTGACGCTCGCGGTGCTGGAGGAATTCCGGCGGGTCGGCAACGGCCTGCACAGCCCGGCGGAAGGCTGGTCCGACCCGCTCACGTTCGCTTCGTACGTGCCGACCGAGGACCGCACGGTCGACGTGGCGTTTGAGGATGAGAGCGGCCGGATTTCCCTGCCGCGGGCGGATGCGGCCATGCTGACCAACCTTTTCAAAAACTGGCTGATTCCGGAAAACGAGGCCACGGCGCTGGCCGATGCGCTGGCGGGCTGGATGAAGAAAGAGCACATCTACAGCACCGGGCTCCGGCCCCGCTACGAGCAAAGCGCGATCCCCTACGCGGAGCCGCACCGTTCGCTCCGCTCCTTCCAGGAACTGAGCGCGATCGACAAGGTGCGGGAAATGTTCTTCGACGAAGAAGGGCGGCCGAACGAATGGTGGCGGCGGTTCGTCGACAGCGTCTCCCTGCTCGACTTTCAACGGCCCAACATCAACGGCGCCCGCCCCGACACGCTCGCGACCCTGGGCCAGTTCGATCCGATCGGGCAGCAGAACGTGGACGATTATTTGAAAGGGACCGGTTCCTATCAAACGCAGGGGCCGGGGTATTTTCGGAATGCCAGCGATGCCCAGCAGATCGCGGGCACGACGGGTAGCACGGGGGGCTTTGGGACGGCGATCAGCGCGTTGCGCATTACGATCACCGTGCATGAGGGGAGTTCCCAATTCCGGCTGGCGGCCGTAATCGCGCCGCCCAACGGCGCCACCAACGTCCAGACCACTGCAACCGCCCAGCGCACGCAGACGTCTGCCCCCACGGCGCGGAATGCCACCGCGGCACAGAATCAGCGCAATCCCGTTCCGCCGAACAATCCTAATCCCGCCGTTTCCAACAACCGCCAAAACGCCCCTGGAACCTCCACCGACCGGAACCTGCGCTATCCTTTTACGCTCTTGGAAGTTCGTGAAAATGATGAGATCTCTCAGCCCTCGCCACCACCTGCCGACAAGCGTGAGAAATGAGCCGCGATCCTAACGAACCCTCCGCCCGCTTGGCCCCGCCTTTCGTCCTCGCTACCCGCTCAGCGCCGCCCACACCTTTTGCCCATGGCCTCGCCTCTTAGTTTTCTCCGCGCCGGGCCGCCGCCGCCCAAGGTCGCCTTGTTGTCGGACGCCTTGTTTTTTTCCCGCGCCGTGCCGATCACGGCCGGCGCAACGGCTGCGGAAGCGGCGACCCAGGTGGAACTGGCCTTGGAGACCATGGCGCCGTTTCCCTTGCCCCAGCTTTTTTATGGGTGGTATTGGGTGCCGGGCGCCCTGCATGCCTTTGTTTATGCGGCCTACCGCCGCCGCTTTACGGCCGATCAGACCGCGACGTGGCAGGACGCCGAATTGGTCATTCCCGCCGCCGCGGCGGTTTTTGGCGCAGCGGTCGAACCTGCGACCACGGTTGTTCTCACGACGGCCACGGAGATCACGGCCGTGTATTGGGAATCCTCGGCGGTCCCGGCGAGGGTTTTGTCCCGGGCGCTCGATCCCGCAGCGCCGGACGAGGACCGGGCTCGGGTGCGCGAGGCGTTGCTCCACGCCATGGGCGGCAGCAAGACGGTGATCGATCTGGCCGCTTGGCCGGTGCCCGAGGCATCCCGGAGCGACGGTGAAGTTGGCTTTCGCTCGGGAGATTTCGTTTCGCGCCAGCCGAAAGCCACGGCGGCTGCCCTCGATGTGCGGGACAAGGGTGAACTCGCCCTGTTGCGCAGCGCCCGCCAGCGCGACGTGATCCTCTGGCGGGTCGCGTTGGGATGCGCCGCCGCGCTGCTGGTGCTCGGTCTGGGCGAAGTCACCCTCTTCGGCGCCCAGAAATGGCAGGACGTTCGCGTCACCCAGCTCAACGCGCGCAAGCCGCTGATCGAAAAAATCAAGACCTCCCAGACGCTCGCCAGGCGAATCGATGAACTGGCCAACCAGCGTCTCCTGCCGCTCGAAATGGTGACCAAGCTGGTCGGCGTGGACAACAAGTGGAAACCCGGCGAGATCATGCTGACGCGTGCGGAAACCCGTCCTTCCGGCGGACTGTACGCGCTCTACATCGAGGTGCAGACCAACACGAATAACGCGGCGTTGATCAACGTCTATCAGGCGCAGATCAAGAACCTGCCGGAATGCGAGGACGTGAAGGTGAACCCGCGGCCGTCGCAGGGTGATCGGGCGGTTTTTGAACTCGTGGTGACTTTCAAACCGGGCGCGGTGAAGCCCACGCCCTCCGTATGATCCGCGCCATCCGCGCCCAGTTTCTCAGTCGCGCCTTGCGCGAAAAAATCCTGCTGGTGGCCTTTGCCGGGATCGGCCTCGTGATCTGGATCTCGCATTTCAGCGATCAGGCCGGCCGGTTCTGGCGGCTGCAGCGCACCACGACAGTCGCGCTCAACGAGCAGGAGCAGTACCTGCGGGACAAGCCGCGGATCGAGGAGGCGGCGCGCAAGGCCGCCGCCCAGCTGGAACCTTCGAAGACGCTCGATGGCACGCGGCTCTTCACGACGATCCAGCAACTGGCATCGGAGGCCGGGTTGGGCCGGAATCTGCGCGAGGATCCGCCGTCGCCGCCGGAGACCAACGGCCAGCTCGCCGTCAACAACGTCCGTTTCCAAATCAGCAATGCGGAGTGGGAGCCGTTGAAAAAGTTTTACTTCGCCCTGCAGCAGCGCTCGCCCTACGTCGCTCTCGTGCAGGCCCAGCTGGTGCCCAATCGGGCCAACCCCGGTCAGGTCACGTTTGTCGCCACCGTTTCATCCGTTGAAGTCGTGCGCTGAGAGCGCGATCCGGCGCCGGCGCGTTTTTTCTGAATAAATTGTTACCTTCTTCGGATTGCGGGAGTCTAACCGGCGAATTAGCGAACTCCTCGTTCTGTCACATTTTCCGATGAATTTTGCGTCATTCCCGAAACCCCGCGCCCTCGGCCTGGCGTCCCTGCTGCTGGGGCTGACCCCGCGGTCGGCGTGGGCGGATAACTCGGTCAGCTACAAGTATTCGGATTATCGCGAGTCCGGCGGCCGGATCGCCGTTGAAACCCAGGCGGCCCTGATCGAGCAGGATCTGGGCACCGATACCCACCTGAAATTCCAGGGTATTCTCGACGCGATCGCCGGGGCCACGCCGAATGGACAGCCCGCGCCGGCCGGCAGCGATCAGGTGTCGCTTTCGAATCTGCACGAACGGCGCAAGGCTTGGAACGCCGATTTCTCCCACCAGTTTCGCCGGGTGAATGTGGCGCTCGGCATCGGCAACAGCCGGGAAAGCGACTACGTTTCCACCGGCTGGTCGATCAACACGGTCACCGATTTCAACCAGAAGAACACCACCTTGCTCCTCGGCTATGCGGCCACGAACGACGATATCAAGGTGTTCTTTCAAGTGCCGCGCCGCGTGAAGCGGACCCAGGACGTGATCGTCGGCGCGACCCAGTTGTTGGATCCCCGGACCGTGGTCGGCTTCAATCTCACCTGGGGAACGCAGCGCGGATTTCTGGCCGACCCGTACAAGCTGGTCCAGAAGAACACCCAGATTTTCCCCGGCGTTTTTCTGCCGCTCACGTTTGGGGAAAACCGGCCGGAGGAACGCGACAAATGGATCGCGCTCGCGACATTAAACCGCGCGTTTCCCGAAGTGCGGGGCGCTATCGACGCAAGCTATCGCTTCTATCACGACACCTACGACACCGACGCTCACACGCTCGATCTGGCGTGGTTTCAACGCGCGGGTGAAAAGTTCATTCTGCGGCCATCTTTCCGGTTTTATCAGCAAACGGCGGCCAATTTCTACCACTCTACGCTCGATGGCACCGCCGTGGTACCGCAGTCGGGCCTGCCGCGGCGGCAGGGGCCTTTTTATTCGTCCGACTTCCGGCTCTCCGCGATGCGGACCTACACCTACGGTTTGAAGGTGATCTATCAGGTCACCGACGCGTGGCAGCTCGATGCGGCGATCGAGCAATACGACATGCGCGGTCGCGATGGTGTCACGCCGCGCAGCGCCTATTGCGACGCCCGCATCTCCACGTTTGGCCTGAAATTTTCCTGGTGAAAGCGCTGCTCCATTTTTCCGCCCCGGCTGGCCGCAATTTCAGGTTTCGGTCATAGCCCCACTGTTCCACCATGGCCGTCGTTGCCCAATCCCATCGCCCGCCGCCGGCCCCGGCTCAGCTGCCGGCGGACCTGCCGTTGCGGAAACTCTCGTTCCCGGCCCTCGGCACGAGTTGTGAGGTGCAATATGCCGCGCCCGGCGGAGACGTGCAGGCGGCGGGTTTCGAACGGGCGGCCGTCGCCTGGGTGAATGCCTTCGAGGCGAAATATTCCCGCTTTCGGCCCGACAGCCTGATCAGCCGGATCAACGCGGCGGCCGGCCGCACCTGGGTCGAGATCGACGCGGAGATGGAAGGGTTGTTGAAGCTCTGCGACACACTGCATTTCATGACTCAGGGCGTGCTCGATCCGACGGCACTACCGTTGATCCAGCTGTGGAATTACAAGGCGGAGAAGCCGCGCATTCCCGAGGCCGCGGAGATTGCCGCCGCGCGCGCCTTGGTCGGTTGGAAAAAAGTGCAGCGTGCGGCGGGCAAGGTGTTCCTGCCCGAAGCCGGCATGGCGCTCGACTTCGGCGGGTTCGGCAAGGAATACGCGGTCGACATTGTGGCGCAGCTCGCCGGCGACCACGGCATCCCCGCGGCGCTCGTCGATTTCGGTCATGATTTGCGGGCCGTGGGGGCGCCCCCCGGCCGGCCGGCCTGGCATATCGGCTTGGAAGATCCGCTCAAGCCGGGTGCCGCCGCCGGAAGCATCGGCGTGGTGGGGAAGGGGGTGGCGTCTTCGGGCGATTATCTGCGGTGTTTCACGATCGCTGGAAAACGTTACGGGCACATCGTCGATCCCCGCACCGGCTGGCCGGTGTCCAATGGTTGCGTGCAGGCGACGGTGATTGCGGGCACCTGCCTGCAGGCCGGGGTGCTTTCCACCACGGCGTTCGTGCTGGGCGTGCCCAAAGGCGTCGAATTCATCCAGGCGTCCGCCGCCGCCGAGGGCCTGATTCTCACCGAGAAGGTGCGCGCACAAACCCGCGGATTTTTCCACTATGTCGTTTCCAATTAAGACGCTCCTCGCCCTCGTGCTGGTTGGCCCATTCGTCGCTCCGGCTCGTGCGGAGGTGAAAGTGGGCGATGCCTTCCCGTCGCTGGCGAATGCCGGCGTGGTCAACCTCGCCGGTGGCGAACTGCCGGCCACCGCCGGTCAGGTGGTGCTCGTGGATTTCTGGGCCTCGTGGTGTGCGCCGTGCAAGGCCTCGTTCCCGGCGATGGCGAAAATCCACGCAGCTTATGCCTCGCGGGGTTTGGTCATCGCCGCGGTGAGCATCGACGAAAAACCGGCGGCGGCGGCGGCGTTCTGGAAAAAGATGACGCCGCCCTTTTTCACGTTGCACGACCGCGGTCAGGCCTTGGTGCAGCAGGTCGTCGTGCCAACGATGCCGACCAGCTATCTCCTCGGCCGTGACGGCAAAGTGCGTTTCATTCACGAAGGTTTTCACGGCGACGCCACGGATCGGGATATCCGCCGTGAAATCGAAACTCTCCTCGCGGAAAAAAACTAACGCTCATGAAGATTCGCCGCCTCACGATTCTCGTTCTGGCCATGGTCGCGACGCTCCTGTCCGGCTGCGCCGGCGCCAACCTCGTCCGCGTGAAACCGTGGGAACGGGCGACTCTGACGGATTATGCGATGAAGCCGGATCGCGATCCATTGCACAATGCGTTGGCGGAACACGTCTATTTTTCGCGCGAGACCGCCACCGGTGGTCGTGGCGTCGGCGGAAGCGGCTGCGGCTGCAACTGATTTCACGTGGCGCTTGGATGGGCGCGGCCATGCCCGTCCAGGTGAGCGGGATCACGCAGTTGAAATTTACGGCCGGTAGCGATTCCCGCGGCAACCTGCTGGGCGCTAAAACCAACCAGGCGGTGCTGCAGCAAAACGGTGCCGACGTGACGGCTCAGATCGTGGTCAAGCCAGGACCCTGAGCGTGCGGTCAATTGAAGCGTGGGATCAGCAGGGCGCGTTTTACTCACGGAACTTTTACGTGCACGGCCAAGTCTTTTCTAGGCGACTATGGCGAAGTGCGGCGATAAGCTTGTCACCGTCCGCGATCCGGCGTCGTCCTCCAACCTATGACTTTACGGGCCACCTTCTTTCTTCGCCGTTGCCACTGGCTCAATCTGCCCGGAGCGGCGCTTATAGTTATGTTGCAGCGCCTTCCGGCTTTGCGCGTGATGGCGACCGCCGAAGATCTGATTGTCACGTCACCCGCCGGTGCGGTGCTGCGCTCGGCACTCATGGCCGTGGGATCCCTGGGCACGTTGCACAGTCTGGCGGGGGCGACGCGTTTCGTCTCGAGTCCATCCAGTCCCATCAGCGGCACGGTCGGTACGGCACTTGCGTTCGGTTTTTCCGTGACTGGCGCGCAGACGCCGGCGGGTTCCTATCGCATTACCGGCACGCTTCCGCCCGGCCTTGTGCTGATCGGTGGCACCAGCGGGATCGTCAATGCCACCACGGGTACCATCAGCGGCACGCCGACGGTGGCCGGCAGCTATTTAGTCTCCATTCGCGCGTATGAGTATCGCAACGCCACCGGCGATGCGTATGGTCCGCTCAATGTAGTTTTCAATATCACGGGAGGCGCTCCGACGCCGCCGACGATTGCGACGCAACCGGCGGATCAGACCGCCAATGCGGGCACCAGCGTCACTTTGCAGGTCGTCGCCAGCGGCACGCCGACCCCCTCGGTTCAGTGGCAACGGAACGGCGTCGATCTCGCCACCGCCACGGCGGCGACGCTGACGCTCGCCAACTTCATGCCCGCCGATAGGGGACTCTATGCTGCGACCCTTGCGAATGCCTCCGGGTCGGTCGCCACGCAGACCGCCATCGTCGGGGTGCAATCGCTCAACAAACTGGTGGGGACGGGCCAGGAATTTCCCGATATTTATCACGCAGTGACCGGTTTTACCTACGATCAAATCCTGCTCGGAGGGGCCGCGGCGTCGGTGACGGCGGATCCCGGGCAGATTCTTCGCATGTCGTTTATCGATCTCAACGATGACATCGTGCAGGTCGAATTCTCGGGTGCCGGTACGCTCTCGTTGGTGCTCGACGGCGTCACGGGTCCCGCGGCACCCCTGAATTACCTTCAAGGTACGGCCTACATGAAGGGTCATGCCGGCATCGTTCTCGCCGGGGCCAACGAAACGACCAACCTGTCTGTTTTCAGCGTGGGCCGCGCCAACGCGGTCAACCAGGCGCTCTTCCGCCCGGAAGTTACCTACGACGGATTCGCCGACATCGCCTTCATTGCCATCTCCACAACGAATGGAAAATTCGGCGGGCTGCGGGCGGCCAATACCGGCTTCTTCGGCACCAGGGGAATGACCGGGGTCTATGCCCCCAACGTGCAGTTCACCGGTCCCGTTTTCGTCCATAATATCGACGCATCGGCTGATGCGACTCCGGTGCTCAAGATCGGATCCGGCGGCGATGTGCGCATCACCGGCGGCAATCTGTTCCAAACCAATGGGCGCGCGGTGCAGGTGAGCGGAATTGCGGCGCTGCAGTTCACCGCCGGGGCAAGTTCGCACGGCACTCTTTTTTCCGCGCAAGCGAACCAGGCCCGGTTGGAGCAGGACGGCGCCGACGTGACGGCCCGGATTGTCGTTAACCCGGCCCCGTGACCCGGCCCGGGGTGGGCGGTGGCACTTGCCTGCCGCGGTCGAACTCCCGGAAAAATGGCCGGCCCCGCCCGTCAAAATGTGCGTGCGAAGGGAGTCGTTTCGCCGCACAACGCAGGCGCGTGAGACGGACCGTGGATATTACCCCCAAACTGGCATGCGCGTCCTTGTGATCGAAGACGAAGTGCAGCTGGCCGGCCACATCAGCCGGGCCCTGGCGCGCCACGGCCACGCGGCGCGCGCAGAATATGACGGTCCCCGGGGCTTGCAGGCCGCCCTGGACGATCCGCCGGATCTCATTGTGCTCGACCTGAATCTGCCGGGCTTGGACGGCATGTCCGTGCTGGCTCGGCTCCGGCAGGCGCATTGCGTGGCGCGTGTGCTCGTCCTCACCGCGCGGGGCGAGGTGGAGCACCGGGTGAAAGGCCTGCAGGCGGGGGCGGACGATTACCTGGCCAAGCCCTTCTCGATGGACGAACTCGTCGCCCGCATCGACGCGCTCGGGCGGCGGGGCGGCACGCCCACCGCCGCGGACCTGTTGAAAGTTGCCGACCTGCAGCTCGACGTGCGGCACCGCCGCGTCACGCGGGCGGGCAAGCCGATCGCGCTCTCCCCGCGCGAATTCGATGTGTTGCACGTGCTGATGCAGGAACCGGGCCGGCCCTTTTCGCGGACCGAGTTGTGCGAGCGCGTCTGGCAGCGCGATCACGAGTACGACACCCGGACCGTCGAGATTTTCATCGCCCGTCTCCGCAAGAAGATTGATTCCGCGTTCGCCGCTCCGCTCATTCACACCTTGCGGGCGGTTGGCTACACCATTCGTCCTCCGGATTGAAATGCACCCGCGCCGTACCCTCATGTTTTTACTCCGCCTGTTGTTCGCAGCCTTGCTGGGCTTCGCCGGTGCGATCGTCGTGGCGGCAGAGCAGGTGATCGAGGGCCGCGTCGCGCTGCCCCGGACGCGCAGCGCGCCGGTCGTGAACCAACGCTACGAAATCGTGACGAAAGGGGGCGTGCTCACGACCAATCCGCCTCTAGCCGTGGTTTACCTCGAAGGCACCTTTCCCCCGGCCGCGCCGCCGCCGGTGATGCAGGTGACACAGAAGGACCTCGCCTTCATTCCGACGCTGCTCCCCGTGCGGGTCGGCACGCGGGTCGAATTCCCCAATCTCGACGACACCTATCACAACATCTTTTCGTATTCGGCCCCGAAGCGCTTCGATTTGGGCCGTTATCGTTCGGACGAGAAACCGGTGCCGGCGCAGGTGTTCGATGTCGCGGGTTTGGTGACCTTGCGGTGCGACATTCATGAACACATGCGCGCGTTGATTCTCGTCCTCGACACGCCGCATTTCGTCGTGACCGACGCCGAGGGCCGGTTTCGCCTGACGGGGTTTCCGCCCGGCCGCTACACGCTCAAGGCCTGGGTCGACAGCAAGACGACGCACGCGCAGCCGGTCGATTTGGCCGAGGGCGTGACGCTGCCCGTGGACTTTCCGTGAATGCCGCACCCGAGGTGAAGCCCTCTCGCGTCGCCGGCTTCCGCGCCAAGCTGCTGGTGGCGATGATGCTGGTCGTGTCGGGGCTCACCGCGCTCGGCCTCTACGTCGCCGATCGCAATCTCAACGCCAACGTGGCGGGCGATCTGCAGCGTCAGTTTCAGGGTGAACTGGCCGCCCTGCACCATGCGCAGGCGATCCGCCAAGCGGCGCTCGTGGAACGCTGCCGCGCGCTCGTGCGCCGG
This sequence comes from Opitutia bacterium, assembly GCA_947474935.1. Taxonomy (GTDB): domain Bacteria; phylum Verrucomicrobiota; class Verrucomicrobiia; order Opitutales; family Opitutaceae; genus ER46. The sequence goes on along the minus strand of CANJKL010000016.1, from coordinate 45,126 downwards.
CCGCGCATTCATGCCGCCTTGGAGGACGGTGCGCTCGAACTGCTTTACCCGAGCGCTGAGGATGAACTGCGCGACATCCTGCAACGCGAGGCGGATCCGGCGCCGGAGCGCGCGGGCGCGGCCCTGCACGCCGAGTTCTATCGTTTTCTCGATCGCAAGGGCGCGGTCATCCCGGCGGGAAATACCCGGTCGGCCGGGAGCCTGCCCGCCGAAGAGGAGGCGCGGCTTTCGCTGCCCGGAGCCCCGGGCAAACAGCAGATCGGTTATTTTCGCCGAAAGGCCGGTGTCCAGGCGGACCGCGTTTTTGAAATCATCGCGATGCCCATCATTTCCACCGACACCGGGGAGGTCATTGCGGCCCTGGTATTGGGATTCAAACCGTTCGCGCTCGGTGGCGGCACAGCGGCGCTGGGCATGCGCAACGGCATCTGGGTCGACGGCCGGCTGGAGGTCGCGGGTCTCCCGGCCACGGCCTCGACGGCGCTGGCGGCGGAAGTCGGCCGCGACAGCGCGCCGCCAGAGGATGGGGAAAGCCACCAGCGGGTCGCGATCGAAGGCGCGCCCTACGAACTCTTTTACATGCGGTTGAATCCCGGTTCGCTCTTCCCGCCGGCCTATGAGGTGTGCATCTATCCGCTTACGGAATTGCGCGAGCGGCAGCGCCAGTTGCGCTGGCAGGTGCTGGGCACCGGCTTCCTCCTTCTGCTCGGTGGCCTGGTGGCCAGCCATATCGTGGCCGGCCGGTTTTCCGACCCGGTCGAAAAACTCGCGGTCGACTCCGAGGAAAATCGAACCCAGCGCGAACGGGCCGAGGCCGCGCTCGAGCTCACGCATGAGGAATTACAGCGCTCGGCGCGTTTTTCCGCGGATGCCTCGCACCAGTTGAAGACGCCGGTGACGGTGTTGCGTGCCGGCTTGGAGGAATTGCTGGCCCGGGAAAATCTTTCGCCGGAGGAATGCAACCAGCTCTCCGCGCTGATTCACCAGACTTTCCGGCTCTCCAGTCTCATTGAAGACCTGCTGCTGCTCTCACGCATGGATGCGGGGCGTTTGAAACTGGAGTTTTCCCCGGTGAACCTCTCGCAACTATTGGAGGCGGCGCTGGACGATCTGGACGCGCTGCCAGACGAACTCGACCTTCGGATCGAGACGGACTTTCCGCCCGCGCTCCAGATCGCCGGAGAGAAGCGCTACACCACCATCATCCTGCAAAACCTGCTCGAGAACGCGCGCAAGTACAACCACCCCGGCGGGCGGATCCGTATCACGGCCAGCGCTGTCGGGGACGAGGTGCTGCTCACGGTGGGCAACACCGGCCGTCCGATTCCGGCGGCGGTCCGGGCGCATATTTTCGAGCGTTTCCACCGGGGTGCGATCGGCGAGAATGTGCCCGGTTACGGCCTGGGCCTGAACCTGGCGCGCCAGCTGGCCAGTCTCCACCACGGTGATCTGCGGCTCGCCTGTTCCGCTGCAGACTGGACGGAGTTCGAGGTGCGCTTCCGGCTGGCCTCGGCTCCCACCCCAACCACGCCCTCCGTCGCATGAAAGCCTGTTGCCTGGCTGCGCTTTGGTTCTGCGGGGGTGCGATCGGCGCCCGCGCGGCCGACGAATTTTTCGACCGGGTCGGGGATGCCCTGTCGGTCAGCGCTGCCCAAGGACAGTTCCGGGCGCGGCTCAGTGGCATGCTGGACTTCGAGGCCTATGAATTTCAACCGGTGGCACCGGGTGTCATCCACGCGGACGGCGATACGCTGCTGAATCCACGGCTGGCTCTTTTTCTCGATGCACAGGCCGGGCGGCAGGTGTACTTTTTTGCCCAAGCCCGCTTCGATCGGGGCTTCGACCCGGCGGATGCTCCGGGCGAGGTGCGGCTGGACGAATATGCGCTGCGGATCACGCCGTGGGCCGACGGACGCGCGAGCCTGCAAATCGGGCGTTTCGCCACCGTGGTGGGCAGTTGGGCAAACCGCCACAGCTCATGGGTGAATCCGTTTATCACCGCACCGTTGCCGTACGAAAATCTGACGGGAGTCTGGGACAGCGAAGCGATCCGCTCGTCCGGAATACTGCTCGCCTGGTCGCATGTACGACCCGGTCTGCCCCAGCGGATCGTGGCCATGGAGAAACGGTTGCGGCTGCCGATCGTCTGGGGGCCGAGTTATGCCACCGGAGTCGCCCTGTCCGGAGTGGTGGAGAAATTTCAGTATGCTTTTGAACTCAAACACGCGTCGCTTTCCTCGCGACCTGAGAGCTGGGGCCGGACGCAGGGTGATTGGGATCATCCGACGGTCAGCGGCCGCGTCGGTTATCGGCCGAACCAAATGTGGACGCTGGGGCTCTCGGGCAGCGCCGGTCCGTATCTTCTGCCCGGGGCGCCGACCCTCCTCGTGCCGCGCCGCGACCGCGGCGACTACCGGCAGCTGGTCATCGGTCAGGATGTGGGTTTTGCGTGGCATCATCTGCAGGTGTGGGGCGAGGTTTTCGCCGCGCGGTTCGAAATCCCCCTCGTGGGTCACGCCGACACGCTCGCCTATTACGTGGAGGCAAAATACAAATTCACGCCGCAGTTTTTCGGGGCGCTGCGCTGGAACGAACAACTGTTCGGCGCCGTGCCCGATCGGGGAGTTTCCGTGCGGTGGGGTTTACCCGTTTCCCGCCTGGACTTGGGCGTTGGCTACCGGTTTACCGCGCATACCCAGCTCAAATTGCAGTATAACCTTCAGCAGGGTGACGTCCCGGGCCGCCCGAACGGCCATATGCTGGGGGGGCAAATGACGCTGCGATTCTGAGGTGCTTTTTTTCGCTTGGCTTGTCCGAAGGCGGCCAGCGCTGGGCACCAGCAGCTGCCGGGCCCCGGCCAAGTCCGAGGTTCGGAATACGTAAAACTTGAAGCGGTGGGGAACATTCGCTGGAACCTTGAGGTTCGCACGGGCGTCCAGCCCTGCCCAGCTCATGAATGTCATCTTCCGTTTAGCTTCCCTTTTTGCGGTCGTGGTGTGCGCCAGCGTGGCGCTGCGCGGCCAGACGACCGTGCCGACGCTGACCCGGTCCGTGCCGGCGCAGGCGACCGCCGTGGGCGTCTCGCTCTCGTTCGATCTGCGGAACGTGTTTGCCGTGCCCGGGGTCAGCGGCCAGATCGCGCAATTCGACACCGTGCTTGGGAAATTCAACGTCGAGCTGCTGGCGGGTGATGCCCCGTTGAGCGTGGCTAACTTCCTCTCCTATGTTGGCGCCGGGTCCTACTCTAACACGATCTTTCATCGGGCGACTCCTTTAGACACCATCAATCGTGCGAATTGGATCGTTCAAGGGGGCGGCTACGATCCCGCGGGCACGGCGATCGCCCAGCAAGCGCCCATCGCGCTCGAATACAAATTATCCAATGTTCGTGGCACGCTGGCCATGGCGCGGACCGTTGCGGCGAACAGCGCGACGAGCGAATGGTTTTTCAATGTCGGCGATAATTCGTCCGTTCTGGGTGCGAACAATGGGGGTGGCTACGCCGTCTTCGGACGGGTGATTGGCACCGGCATGTCGGTGGTCGATGCTATTTCGGCCCTGCCCATTTACAACGTGGGCGGCGCATTCTCGACCATCCCGTTGCGCAACGTTCAGTCGGGTCAGGCGACGGTGCAACTGGCGAACCTGATCATCGTCAACTCGATCACGCCGTTACCGGTTTTTCCGACCGGCGGTGGTGCGGCGGTTGTCAGTTTCGTGGTTTCCAATTCCAACTCCGCCGCCGTCTCAGCTTCGCTCTCGGGTTCGACGCTTTTGCTCACGCCCGTGTCCGGCGGTAACGCCGCGATCACAGTGCGCGCCACCGACACCAATGGGAGTTTCGCGGAGACCGCGTTCGCGGTGAGCGTGGTCCCGGGCCCGGTTTTTTCCACGCAGCCGGGTTCGCAGACCGTCAACGCCGGCGACAGCATCACGCTGACGGCGGCGGCAATTGGCGCCACGAGTTTCCAGTGGCAACGCAACGGAGTCGATCTGGCGGGCGCCACCGGTGCCTCTCTCACGCTGACCAACGTGCAACCGGCCAATGCCGGTGTCTATTTCGTGCGCGCGAGCGAGGGCAGTGCCACCCGCCGCAGTGAGCCGGCCGTCGTTGCCCTGGCGAGCGCGAGCAAGGTCATCGGTGCGGCTTCCGAGGTCGGGCCGAACATCGTCCATCAAAACGGCAACGTCTACGATCAGGTGCTGCTGGAAGGGGCGGCGGCGACGATCACGGCCGATCCCGGACAGATCGTGCGCATGTCCTACATCGATACAAACGACGACATCGTGCAGATCGAATTCAGCGGCGCCGGTGCTCTCACCGTCGCGCTCGACAACCCGAGTGGCCCCGCGACGCCGGTGAAATATAATCAGGCCGTCACGTATATGAAGGGCCACGCGTCGATCGTCGTCGGTGGCGCGGACGCCACCACCAATCTTTCGGTTTTTAGCGTCGGCCGGGCGACTGCGGTCAAGCAGGCGCTGTTCAGCAACGAGGTGACCTATGATGGCATGGCGGATATCTCTTTGGTCGCGATTTCCCCGGCCAGTGGAGCCTTTGGCGGGGTGCGCACCGCCAATGCGAGATACACGGGGAACTCGGGTTTGGTCGGAGTCTACGCGCCGCGCGTGGCAATTTCGGGCCCGTTGTTCATCGGCAACGTCGCCGCCTCGGGCACCGCGGTGCCGGTCATCACAACCGGATCGGCGGGCGATGTGCGGATCACGGGGGGCAGCCTGCAAGAGCCGAATGGGGCCGCCGTGCAGGTCGACGGCATGACGCGCGTCCAAATGGCGGCCGGCACCGATTCGCACGGCAACCTGCAGCCCGCCCAGGCGTTGGGTGGCCGGCTCGAGCGCAGTGGCGTCGATGTGACGAGCGTGATGGTGCCGGCCGGCGGCTAGCAAATCGGCGAGTGCAGGGAAAGGTGTGGGTTGGTTCCCCTCGGGAAAGGCGTGGCATTGACGAACGACGGATTGCGTTCACAACGAGGGCCCAACCCCGTTTGAACCTGTGATCTTCGTTGCCTCTCGCCTGCGCCTTGGCGCCTCCGTGGTCGGACGTCTTTCCGCCGCTTTCCTTTTCCTCGTCGGCGGCTTTTCGGCTTTCGCGCTCGAACGCCCCGGGGTCGAATACAAGATCTTCCAGTTCCCCGCCGACAAGATCCCGCGCATCGATGGCGATGCGTCCGACTGGTCGATCGTGCCGGAAAGCTACACGATCGGGATGGATCAGCTGAAGGAGACGGTCAAAGGCCTCGGCTTCAATTACGACAAGAAGAACCTCGATGTGAAGGTGAAGGTCGCGTGGGTGAAGGGCCTCGGGCGGTTGTATTTCCTCTACGAGGCCTACGACAACTATTGGGATTTCGATACCCACACGCGGCACAACGACATCTTCGAGGTCGTCGTGGATGGCGATTTGTCGGGTGGGTCGCTCTCGCGCGAGATGCACCCGAATGCCAAGCTGATCGGCAGCGATGCCTTCTTTCAGTTTCAGGGCGTCCACGCCCAAAACTACCATATCTTCACCCCGGCGCCGGAGCGCGACTGGGCCTTCGTGTGGGGCGCCCAGCCGTGGATCAAGGAGCTGCCCTGGGCGAACGCCGCCTATAACTACAACTTCAAGCACGGCGAGGCGGGGAAACTCATCCTCGAATTCTGGATCACGCCGTTCGACTATGCGCCGGCCGAAGGCCCGGAGCGGGCCGTGGTTTCGAAGCTGACCGAGAACAAGCTGATCGGCCTGTCGTGGGCGGTGCTCGATTACGACGATCCCGCCAACCCGGACTACCGGGGATTCTGGAATCTTTCGCACAAGACCGAGATGTACGGCAACGCCGACGATCTTGTGGCATTTCGCTTGATGCCGCTTGAGCCAGCCTTTCGGAAGGCGATCGAGGCCCACTGGTCGTTCAAAGTCCTCGACATGGACAGCCGGCTGGTGGCGTTCCACGATGAATCCGCCGGGAAGGTTACGTCTTGGCGTTGGGAATTTGGCGACGGCACGGAATCGCGCGAGCAACACCCCTCGCACCGTTACGAAAAGGGCGGGGAATACATCGTGGATTTGTATATCGAAGGTCCGGACGGAAAGTCCCGGTGGACCAAGGTGCGCGATGTCGCGTTGAAGTAGACCGCGAACCCCCGGGCTGCCGCCGGTATCGCCGGGCCCGGGATTTCATCTGAACGCACCTGTCATCTTGCCAGCCGGCTCCCGGCCCTTGCATGCTTTTCCCCATGCACTTTACCAACGCCCGCCTTATTCTGCCTGACGAAATCCGCCGCGGTTCCCTGACGGTCCGCAACGGCCGCATCGCCGGAATCTCCGCCGGTGCGGCGAAGAAGAAATCCGCCGGCAGCGCGATCGACTTGAAGGGCGGCTTTCTCGCCCCCGGTTTCATCGATCTGCACATTCACGGCGCGATGGGCGCCGATACGATGGATGCCACCGAGCAGGCGTTTCGCACGATCACGGAATTTCATCTGCGCGGCGGCACGACCTCGCTGACCCTCACGACTCTGACGGCGCCCGAGTCGGATATTCTCCGCGTGCTGAAGACGGTGCAGCCGTTTCACAACCGGTCGATCGGCACCGGTGCGCGGATTGTCGGCGTACACGTCGAGGGGCCGTTTATTGCGATCGGCAAGGCTGGCGCGCAGGACCCAAAATACATCCGCAACCCGACGCCGCGGGAATGGAAAAAATATCTGCGCTTTGGGAAGCTCGTTACCGAGATGACGTTCGCCCCCGAGAACCCGGGCTCAATCGCCCTGATCAAGGCCCTCCGGAAGAACGGCACGATCGCCAGCGGCGGTCACACCGATGCTTCGGACAAGCACTTGATTCCCGCGCTGCAGGCCGGCCTCAATCAGGCCACGCATACGTTTAACGCGATGAGCACGATCGTGAAGGTCGGGCCGTACCGGCTGGCCGGGATGATCGAGTTCACCATGGCGCGGGATGAAATCATGGCCGAGCTGATCGCGGACGGCGTGCATGTGCCGCCGATTCTGATGCGGATGCTGATCAACGCCAAAGGTCGCGACGGTGTTGTGATCATCACTGATGCTACGCTGGGGGCCGGGTTGCCGCCGGGCACCAAGTTCACCCTGCTGGGCGTGTCGGCACGGACCACGGGGCAGGTGGCGGAAATGGACGACGGCACGGGCCTCGCCGGGAGCACGCTGACGATGATCGAAGGCGTGCAACGCGTGCACCAGCTGGCCGGTGAGCCGCTGGTCGATGCCGTGCGCATGGCCACGCTGAATCCGGCCAAACAACTGGGCCGCGAAAAAGAGTTCGGCTCGCTGGCGGCGGGCAAACGCGCGGATCTCGTCTGGTTCGACGATAAGTTCCGCGTGCGGGGCGTGTGGATCGACGGCGAGGAAAAGTTTCGCGCCTGATCCGGATCGCCGGCGCAGCGTGGCGAGTCGGGGCGCGGCCGCGCTTGGGCCGCCCCCGTTCAAAGCGCCTTGATCGCGATGTTGCGAAACTGCACGAGGCTCGAGGCCGGCAGATACTTGCCGTCCTTGTAGCCGCCGTGGTGCTGCAAGCCCAACCGGCCCGCTTTCGGCACGCCAGGCAGGAGCGCGTCGCGGATGACGGTCTGGCCGTTGAGGACCACGGTCAGGCGCTCGCTCTTCATCGTGATTTCGAAGGTGTTCCACTCACCCACGGGCCGGTCGGCTTTCGCCAGCGGGGTGACTCCGGCCCGGACCGCGGGCGGCATCTTTTCGTCCATCCGGTAGCCGTACACTTCGCCGGAACCGATCGGCCAGCACCAGATGTTGATCTGCGATTTCGAATTGCCCCGCAGCAGGACGCCGGAGTCCGCGTTGAGCATCGGCGTGATGATATCCTTCCCGTCCGGGCCCTTGAGATGCAGCCCGCTCGGCAGCACGGTGGGCACGGGATACAGGCCGCTCGTTTCCTTGATGCGCCAGTCGAGGCGCAGGACGAAGTCGCCGTATTCCTTTTCAGTCCAGAGGTTCTTGTCGGTCTTGGCCTCGCTGCGGGCGTCGTAGTCGATCACACCGTCGAGGATCTTCCAGTGGCCGCCGTCGCCGGCGGGCAGTTGCCAGCCGCTGAGGTCGCGGCCGTTGAAGAGCGATGTGAAACCGCGGGGAACTTGCGCGCAGGCCACGGAGAGAGTCAGCGCCAGGATGGCGGTAATTCGGACCAGCCGGCGGAGTGGGTTGGAGTGATTTGGGGTAATCATATCCTCAGTTGACCGGAGCGAGTCGACGGCGACAAGCCCGCTCCGGGTCGGCCCGGTCTCGTCGGAACGGGCGTTTCCCGGGCCGGCCGGGAGGCAGGCGAAGGAGGGAAAACCTTGTGAGGTGCAAAGGCGCCGCGTTAGATACTGGTCATGGCTTTCCCCTCCCCCTCGCCCAGTCGTCGCGGCTTTCTCAAAACCACGGCGGTCGCCACCGGCTCCGTCGTCTTCGGCGTGCCGGCTTTGCTTCGTGGTCAGTCGCTCAATAACAAACTCAACATCGCGGTGATCGGCTGCGGTGGGCGCGGCGGTTCCAATCTCAAAGAGGTGGCCGCGACCGAGAACATCGTCGCCCTGTGCGACGTGAACGAGAACAACCTCAATGCCGCCGCCGCGAAGCTGCCGGGCGCGCGCAAGTTCACCGATTTCCGGAAACTGTACGACGAGATCAAGAACTTCGATGCGGTGGTCGTGAGCACGGCGGAGCACACGCATGCGTTCGCGATGATGCCCGCGCTAAAGCTGCGCAAGCACGTCTATTGCGAGAAACCGCTCACCCATAATATCTGGGAGACCCGCGTCATCCGCGAGGCAGCCAGGCAGGCGGGCGTCGTTACCCAGATGGGGACGCAGATTCACGCGACGGCGAACTATCGTCGCGTGGTGGAACTGGTTCAGTCGGGTGCCATCGGGCCGGTGCGCGAGTGTCACGTCTGGGTTTCCCGGTCGTGGGGCCTGCAAAGCGCGGAGGCGGCGAAGCGCTACAAGGACATTGTCGTGGTCATGAATCGTCCGCCGGAGGCGCAGACGCCGCCACCGACGCTGAATTGGGATTTGTGGCTCGGCCCCGCGAAGGAACGCCCCTTCAACGAGGTCTATTTTCCCGGGCCCAAGTGGTATCGCTGGTGGGATTTCGGCAGCGGCACCATGAGCGATCTCGGTTCGCACTGGAACGACCTGCCGTTCTGGGCGCTGAAGCTCCGCGCGCCGCTCACCATCTCCGCCGACGGTCCGCCGCCGCATGCGGAAATCGCCCCCGCCTCCATGTCCGCGACCTACGAATACGGCGCGCGAGGTGACATGCCCCCGGTGCGGTTGACGTGGCATCAAGGTGAAAGCAAGCCCGCCATTTGGAAGGAAAACGGAATTCCGCAGTGGAGCGACGGCGCGCTGTTCATCGGCGCGAAAGGCATGCTCCTCTCAAGCTACAGCAAGCACGTCCTGCTGCCCGAGGCGGATTTCAAGGATTTCGCGCGCCCGGCGCCGTTCATCCCCGATTCGATCGGTCATCACCAGGAGTGGATTCAGGCCTGCAAGACGGGTGGGCCGACCACGTGCAACTTCGATTATTCCGGCGCCCTGACCGAGGCGAATCACCTCGGCAATGTCGCCTACCGCCTTGGGAAGAAGCTCGTCTGGGACGCCGAAAAATTGACGGCGACCAACGCTCCCGAAGCGGCGCGCTTCATCAAGCGCGAGTATCGCAAGGGTTGGACCCTCGCGTGAGGAGTCGGCCCGGTCCGCGGCGGGTGGCGTGAAACCGTTCTGCACAAGGCAGAACGGCTCCGGGGATGAGGCGTGGCGGCTTCGCCCGCGATCCGGTGCAACGCCTACGGATTCGTCCGTCGGATGAGATCGTGGACTTTGGCGAGAATCTTTTCCTCGGCGTCGAAGGTGAAGGTGCCGGGGTGAACCAGGATGCGCGTATTGGCCCCGCCGCCTTCGTATCCGCCTTCCTCCAGGACGCGGCGGCTGGCGATGTAGCCAAAGACATTGTTGGTGTAGCCGGCGACCCAGACGTAGGCCGGGCCCTTCAATTCGCTTTTGATCCGGATTGCGTAGTCGATGACGACCTCGCCACCGATCGCGACCAGGGTCAGGTCGCGGCCGAAGCGGACGACCTGCACCGGACACGGCAGTGGTGGAAATTTTTCTCCGCGTTCCCCGCTCTGGATCAAACTGCGGGCGCGCTCCTTGACGATTTCCGTCTCGGGCCGGCTGAGGTATTTTTGGAGTTCCGGCTTGGGCACGGGGACGTAGTCCAGCAGCGCAGAGTCGAGCGCCGGGCGCAGCGGGCCCCTGACCGGTCGCGGAACGCTATCGAGCGCCGTCGTCACGGCGTTGGAGAGGGCGCGGCCATGCTGTTGCACGAGTTCGTTGGACGTCAGGGTCGGCGAAATGGCGCGGCGCGGGTAGGGGTTCTGGTCGCCGCCGCAGCCCATCATGAAAAGCGCGGTGGCACCCGGATAGCTCTCCTCGAGGAATTTTTGCGCATAGCCGGCGTAATCGCCGCTGATGCGCGATCCGCCCAGCGTGGTATTGTGACAGGCGTAGCCGAACAAAACGGCCTTCATTTTGCCATCGGCGCCGGTGACTTTCAACACGGGCACCTCCTGATCGACCGGGCCCTCGGGGTAGGGGTTGTTGCTGTATTTTCCCCCGGCCTCCGGGCGGCGACGGTTCATGGCGAATCCGGCCCGCCCGTGACTTACCGCGAGGGCGGCGGGCGCCCGGCGCTGCCAGGCATCGCCGACGAGGGTGACGAGGGTTTTTTCCAGCCAGACACTATATTGATCGACATCCGCCACCTGTTGCGGACTCGCCGCCCGGCTGAAGGCCTGTTCCCACCGCATGCGCTCCGGTCGCACTTCCGGCGCGGAGTGCGTGTGAGATGCATTGAGCAGAATCTCCTCGGGCTTCAGGCCGTACCTTTGCCCGCATTCCCGCTCGACGAACTGCCGGAGGGAAAGCGGGATGCTCACCAAATCGGTCGTGACCATGACCACCCGACCGCCTGCACCGTCGTCGACGGCGAGGGCCTTGGCGAAAATATCGAGATCGACGCCGTCGGAGGGTTTGGTGCGATTGGCGTATCCCGCCATCCACATCGGACCCTTGGGCGTGATTTTAACGGAGGCCACTCCGACCTGCCAGGGGTACTTGTCCGCTTGGGCGCGCAGCGGAGAGCCACCCGTCAGCCACGCGGCGCTCAGTGCAAGGGCGACCAGGAGGAGGTTCCGCCGCGGCCGAAGCACGCGCGTGGCGGGATTAACGGTCGACGAGGGGGAATTCATGGTGGGGAAGCTTGGTTTTCAGCCGCGGGAAAACAGCCGGATGGAAGCGGCGGGAAAGGGGGCACGCGGGATTTCTCCAACGCGGCGCGATGCTGGTACGCTTTGGCCGCGGCCGGCAAACCTTTCGAACGGCGGAACCCCGGCACGGATTCCGGGGGGTTCGGGCTGCCGGTGCAGCGAAGCACCGGTCAGCCCGACCAACTCGGAAGCAGACGTTACTGCGGCAGTTCTTTGCCGCGCGTTTCCGGCCCGAACCAGATGAGAACCATGCCGACGAGGTAGATCGCGGCCATCGCGGAACCGGCCATTGCAAAACTCCCGTTGAAGAAACCGATAAGCGTCGCCGTTTGCAGTCCACCGATCGCGGCGATGATGCGTCCGAAATTGTACGAGAATCCCTGCGCGGTGGCGCGCACGGCGGTCGGGAACAATTCGGGCAGATACAGCGGAAAGAAACCGTAGAAGGCCGCCGTGATGGTCCCGGCGACAAACACGGTGGGGAGGAAGAGCGGGCCGTAGCCGGTGTTGCCCTTGTAGAACCAAACCACCGAGATGATCGAGCCCACGCACAGCGTGAAAAAGGTGATCCGCCGCCCCCAGCGTCCCGCCGCTAACGCGGCCAGAATCGTGCCGGTGATGGCACCGACCGACATCCAGATCAGCGTCCACTCCTTGGCGTGCTTCGCCGGATCCGGCTCAAATTGCATCGCCCAGCGGGGTGCCCACTGGATCGAACCCCAGGTGCCGAGCAACGCCACGGACGAAAGGCCCGCTCCGAAAAGCATCAGCTTGATGATCTTCCTGCCGTTGCCTGCTTGCAGCATCTTGGCGGCTTCCGACCGCTGCATGTACCGCTTTACCGGGTGAAGGAAGCCGATCAATGCGACTGCGAGGCCCGCGATCGTGACCAGCACGGCGGCCATCGGGCCCACGCCCGACGGTGACCAAGCCCAGACAATGACCAAGCTCGCGCACGCGCCGATCAATACCCCGAACAAATCGACATTGGCCCAATGGGAAGTCGCGCCGCGATTACGTTCGGCCGTCCACTTGGTCGACTCCGGCACGAAGCGGAGAATAAGGAATATGATCAGGGCGGGAAGCGCTCCGGTCAGCATCAGGAAACGCCAGCCGGAATTGGCGAGCAGCCGTTCCGTCATGGGGAGGGAAAGTCCGATGGTCAGCAGCGCGCTCTTCAGGGTCGCGATGAAATTAAGCATCGCCATGCTGAGGACCGCACAGAGGAGGTAGCCGAAATTGGCCGCCGCACCGATGAGTCCGGCCATGAGCGCACGGGACTTGCCCGGCCAGATTTCATTGACCAAGGCCACACCGAGCGACCATTCGCCACCCATGCCGAGGGAGGCCACGAAGCGCAGCAGCGCGATATGCCACGCTTCGGTGGCGAAGCCGCACAAACCCGTAAAAATCGCGTAGGTGAAAATGCTCAACGACATCGCCCGCACGCGGCCGATTTTGTCGCCCAGCCATCCGAACAGCACTCCGCCGCTGGCCGCGCCGACGAGGAAGACGGCGATGATGGCGCCAAACCATTTGGCGGCATCGGTGGGAGGCGAGTTGGGCCCAAGCAGATCGGTGAGCGCCGGTTGGCCGATGAGCGGGAACAGTCCCATCTCGAATCCGTCGAACAACCAGCCGAGAAACGCCGCGATCAGCGTCATGTACTTGGCAGAATTGGTCGGTGTCGGGGAGGCGTCGGAAGCAGACGTTGTGGGGGAATTAGTCATGCAAGGTTGCTAATTTGAGGGTGGGTGGGACGCCGACCTGGACACTTTCGCTCCCGCCGGATCCAGGGGATTTCCGGCGAACGAAAAGGACAAGCGGCAGGCGCCGAACGTCGCGTCCCGGCGATGCGCCGTCAATTGCTTTGTCTTGTCTTTTCTGCGGCGGCATCGGGTCCGCGGGAGTTGCGCCGGCCGGGCCGCGCCCGGCGAGAGCGATGCCTCCGTTAACGACGCGGGCCCTCGGCCGCATCGAGGTCGTGGCGATGGGTTTCCTCCGCGAGCCAGACCGACACGATGGTGACAAGCGCCATGCCGATGAGATAGACGGCGATCGGCCACGGTTTGCCGTCGGCCCAGGTCAGCAGCGCGGTGGCGATGAGCGGGGCGAGGCCGCCGGCGAGGGGGGAGGCGAGCTGGTAGCCGAGCGAGGCTCCGCTGTATCTGACGCTGGTGCCGAACAACTCGGAGAAAAACGCCGCCTGCGGACCGTACATCGCGGCGTGGCCGACCAGACCCACGAGGATCGCCAGCCAGATTGCCCACGTCGCTCCGGTGTCCACCAGCCAGAAGAACGGGAAGGCGAAGAGGGCGAGGAAGATCGCGCCACCGAGATACACCGGGCGCCGGCCGACGCGATCGGACAGCGCGCCGAAAAGAGGGATCAGGAAAAATTCCACCGCCGAGGCGATCAGCACCCCGTTGAGAATGGTGGATTTCGGCAGGTTCAGTTGCTTGGTCGCATAGGTGAGGATGAAAACGGTGAAGATGTAGAAAAAGGCGTTCTCGGCAAAACGCGCCCCCATCGCGAGGAGGACGTTGCGGGGATATTTGCGGACGACCTCGAGGATCGGCAGCCGCGTCTCCGACTTGGCGGCCTTCATTTTTGCGAAGATTGGGCTTTCCACAATCGCGAGCCGGATGAACAAGCCCACTGCCATCAGCAGGATTCCCAGCAGGAAGGGAATCCGCCAGCCCCAGGACAGGAATTCCTTTTCGGGGAGCGCCGAGCACAGGCTGAAAACCGCCGTCGCGAGGAGCAGCCCCACCGGCACCCCGGCCTGGACCCAGCTGGCGCGGAGGCCACGTTGCCCGGCGTGGCCGTGCTCGACCGCCATCAGGACCGCGCCGCCCCATTCGCCGCCGACGCCCAGACCTTGTACAAAACGCAGCACCACGAGCAGAATCGGAGCGAGCACGCCGACCTGCTGATAGGTCGGCAGCACCCCGATGAGAAAGGTCGCGATGCCCATCATCATCAGCGTGGTGACGAGCATGGACTTGCGTCCGAGCTTGTCGCCGAAGTGACCGAAGATGATGCCGCCAAACGGGCGGGCGAAAAAGCCGACGGCGTAGGTGGCGAAGGCGGCCATCGTGCCGGTGAGCGCGTCGACGTTGGGAAAAAACAGCTTGTTGAACACCAGTGCGGCTGCCGTGCCGTAGAGAAAGAAGTCATACCACTCGATCGCGGTGCCGATGAAGCTGGCGAGAACGACGCGACGCACGGAGTTGGGGGTCGGCTCGGGGGGCATGGATTGGGGTTTGTGCCGGTTCAGAATTGAAATGCAAGCAGGCGCGACAATTCCTTCCGCATTGACCGCTTCCGAGTCCGCGCCGCACGCTTCCGTTGTGAACGCGCCCCTCGAAAAAATCCCCCATTCACGGGCGCTGCCCCTTCGCGCCGCCCTTGTGCTCCTGCTCTCCCTGGCCGGTCCCGGTTTCGTCCTCGCGGCGTCGGATGCGTCGAGCGGCGCGGGTCAGGCGCGGATCGACACCGGAAAACTCCGCCTCGTGATCGCGGACAACGCCGCCTACGGGCCGACGCATCGGGCCGGCTACAATGGTGTCGCCGAGCTTTCCCTCGACGGCGGCCCCAACGTCTTCGTGCCGGCCGTGGCTGGCCTGAACTTCGAACATATTTACAGCGGCGACCAAAATTCCTTCGGCTGGCATATCTTTGAGCCACGGCAGGCGCCGATGCGATTGATCCGCCACTCGGCGACGCGCGTGGAATTGCAGCAGGAGCGCACCGAGCACTGGCCGTTGCGCAGCCGCGTCGTCTACCAAGCCGACGGCGATGCGGTCGACATGACCTATTTCGGCACCCCGCTGGCCGAGGCCTGGAGCAAGCACGGCTACATCGGGATTTTCTTCGCGTCCTACATTCATGCCCCGCCGGACATGTCGGTCCAGTTCATCGGTCGTTCGCGGCCCGGCGCCGGCGAGGCCCGGCCGCGCTGGATCAAGCACGTGCCGCCGTCGCACGGTGTCGCCGCGACCCATCGTCCCGCGGGCAGCACCTGGGAGCCGCCGGCGGACGAGGGCTTCAACATCAAGCTGGCGAAGGGCATCTCGGACTTCGAATACCTCTATCCCTTCTATTTCGGTGTTTCCGGCGACACCGTGCTTTTGTTCATGTTCGACCGGCCGCAGCCCGGCCGGGAGGTGCAGTTTTCGCATTCGCCCTCGGGCGGCGGTGCTGGCAATCCCGCGTGGGATTTCATCTTCCTGCAACGCGACTACGGGGTGAATCGCGAGTTTTCGTTCCGGGTCCGCATGGTCGCCCGCAAGTTTACCACCGTCGAGGATCTCGTGCGGACTTACGAACAGTGGTCCGGAGAAAAAGTCGCGCGGCCCGGTAACTGACGTTCGCCGGCTCGCGCCCCACCGGCCGGCTTTCAACCGGGAGGTGTTTCGCCGCCGTCGTTCCGAATCACAGTCTCGACCATGCTCCAAATTGTCCTCGAACAACCCGGCCGGTTCACCGCGGCCGACGGGCCGGAACCCGTGCCGGCGCCGGGCGAAGCCCTCGTGCGGGTGCATCGCATCGGCATCTGCGGAACGGATCTCAGCGCGTTCGCGGGCCGGCAACCGTTCTTCAATTACCCCCGCATTCTCGGGCACGAACTGGGCGTGGAAGTGATCGATCCCGGCCGCGGCGCACCGGGGCTGAAGCTTGGCGACCGCTGCTCGCTGGAACCCTATCTGAACTGCGGGCGTTGCATCGCCTGCCGCCGCGGTCGGACCAATTGTTGCACGGAATTGAAGGTGCTCGGCGTGCATGTTGACGGCGGGATGCAACCGTTGCTCGCCGTGCCGGCGCACAAACTCCACCGCTCGGCGACGCTCGACTACGATCAACTCGCGCTGGTCGAGACGCTCGGCATCGGCGCCCGCGCGATCGAACGCGCCGAAATCCAACCCGACGACTTTGTACTGGTGATCGGGGCGGGGCCGATCGGCCTGAGTGTGATCCAGTTCGCGTCCCTGTCCGGGGCGAGGCTCGCGGTGATGGATGTGAGCGAGTCGCGGTTGGCGTTTTGCCGCGAGCAGTTGGGAATTGAGTCCACGCTCGTGCCCGCGGAGGCCCCGCGGCGGTTGCGGGAAATTGGCGATGGCGATCTGCCGACCGTGGTGATCGATGCGACGGGCAGCGCGCAATCGATGGGGGCGACCTTCGACCTCGTGGCCCATGGCGGGCGGATCGTTTTTGTCGGGCTGTTCCAGGGCGACGTTACCTTCAGCGACCCGAATTTTCACCGGCGCGAGATCACGCTGTGCGCCAGCCGCAACGCGCGGTCCGAAACGTTTCGCACCACGATCGAGCTGGTCGAGGCGGGCCGGATCGACACCCGCCCTTGGATCACGCACCGCATCGGGCTCGCCGATGTTCCAGCGGATTTTTCCCGTGCGATCGCCGGCAACCGGAGCGTGATCAAGGCGATGGTCGAGGTGTGACCGGTGCGGATGGGTCAGCGCGCCCGGCCGGTCCGCCCCGCATCCGCCAGCACCTGCAATTGGGGAACATCGAAGGCCTCAAGCAGGCCGAAGCAAAATTGCTCGGCCTGCGCGTCGACGACGATGTTCTGCTCGATGAGTTCCTTCAGGCTGGCCTTCGCATCGTGCGTGGTCAGTCCGCCGGTCACGCTTGGTTCGAGTGCCTTGGTCACGAGGGCAATCAGACTGGTGCGCGGCCCTTGGGCGGCCAGCGCCACCGGCGTGCCCTTGAACTCCTGGGCCGCCCAGCGCGCCACGGCGGCGAGTTGATCGGCCTGCACGCCGAGGGGGCGTTCGCCGACGGCGGCGATGAGCAGCGCATGGAGAAAATCGTGCTTTGGGATTTTCGCTTCGCCGAATCCGAGCAAGTCCACGGCGAGCACGCGCTGGCCGGCCTTGAGCAGACGGTCGACTTCGGCCGCGAGCTTGCCGCGACCGGCATCGGCGATAAGGACGGTCGTGCCTTGCGGTGTGCCGGGGGAAAACTCGGTGACGGGCACGGTCCACTCGTTGCCGACGCGCACCTGCCAGTGGCGCGTGGCGCCAGCCCCGCCGCGGCCCCCGCTGACGCGGTCCGCGGTCATGGCGGGCGCGCGGAAATGGACGATTTCGCGCAACTTGGCGCGGGCGGCGGTGGGATCGCGGCGGGCGAAATCCGGATCGCGGGGCAGCGCCTGCATCGCGGTCCTGGCGAGTTGATTGAAGTCGAGATTGCCCGCGGGCAGATCGACGGCGAGCGCCTCCGGTGATTTTACCTCCGCCCCGGACGGAATTTCCCTGGGATCCCAGGTTTTGTTTCCCGCGAAAAATATTTCGCCCAGGAAGCGGTAGAACGCCTCGCGATTGTCGACCTCGTAGTTGTGCGTGCCGGGATCAAAATTCACGTGGGTCTGGAGCCGGTTGGGCTGGCCGTGCAGGGCGAAAAGCGGGGCGGCGGCCTGCACGAGCGGGTCCAGCGCATGATCCGCGGCGAAGCAGCAATTGTCCTTGGCGTTGTAGGTGAGGAGCGCCGCGCGCCCGGCCAGCATGCCGGTCAAATGCGTGTAATCCACCACGGTGGCGAGGTCGTTGGGGGTTTGTTCCGAGTCGCCGAGATCCGTCGGATAGGCCGCCCGCGTCCGGAAGCTGGAATAACCGGCGACCGGATTGCAGAGCGTCACCCGCGGGTCGAGGGCGCTGATGATGATCGTCTGCCAGCCGCCGCCAGAAAGTCCGCTCACGGCCACGCGCTGCGCATCGGCGTTCGGGAGCGCGAGGAGGAGGTCGAGCCCCCGGGACATCGAGAGATAGAAGGGCGCGAGCCCGCTGACGCCGCAGAGATCGAGCTGGTTCATCGCATAGTGGTTGAACGTGGGCGCATTCAGCTGGCCCATGTTGAGCCACTCGATGTTCAGCGAGATGATGCCGCGTTTCGCGAGATTGATGCAGCGGATCTGCTTGTAGGGAGCCGCCTTGCCGACGAGGTCGTGGCCGTTCACCGCCAGGTGCACGGGCGCCTTGCCCGAAAGATTCTCGGGCAGATAGAGCAGCGCGGGAATCCACAATCCGGGCAGCGCCTCGTAGCGCAGTTTGCGAATGCTATAGCCCGGCCCGCCCGGCAGCGTTTCGAGCCACACCACCTGGGTGCGGGCGTCGCGCCATTGCCGGGCCTGCGCGCCGCGAAAGACGACTTGATCGAGCGTCTTGCGGCGCAAGGTATCCGCGATCGACGTCCACTCGGCGGCAGTCTTGACCGCCGGCATCCGCGGCACGCGGGTGTCGGAAAACCGTTGCGCTTCGTCGGCGGTGAGATTCGCCGCAAGCAGCGGGCGGTCGAGCTGGGCTTGCAGGTCGCTCGCGGTATCGGCGCCGGAGACGGAAAGTATCGTCGCCAAGAACAGCGCACCGGCGTGCAGCAAGGGAGGAAATGAGGTCGGCATGGGTTTGGAAACGAAGCTTCGGGGACGCGTGGAAAAAACTTTCGCAAACGGCCTAGCGCCAGATCACGGACGCATCGATCGATGCAATCGTCGTCCGGCCGGTGAGGGCCATGGCCATTTCAAGTTCGCGGCGGAGGATATTGACGACGCGGGTGACGCCCGGCGCGCCTTGGGCGGCGAGGCCGAAGAGGTAGGGGCGACCGATCAGCACGGCGTTGGCGCCGAGCGCCAGCGCCTTCAGGATGTCGGTCCCGCGGCGAATGCCACCGTCGACCAGCACCGGCACGCGGCCGGCGACTTTCGCGACGACCAGGGGCAGGGCGTCGATCGTGGCGGGCGCCGTGTCGAGATTGCGGGCACCGTGATTCGAAACGAGGATGCCAGCCACGCCGGCTTGGGCCGCCCGGTCCGCATCGTCGGGATTCAGAATGCCCTTCAAGAGCACCGGCAATTTCGTCAGCGAACGCAGCCAGTCGATGTCCCGCCAGGTGACGGTCGGATCCAGCATGGCGCTGTACATCGACTGTTCCGTGGGGCGGTGGCTGCCCGTGGCGGCGGCGAGCCCCTTCAGGTTCGCCCGTTCGATCCCGGGTGGGAGCGAGAACTTGCCGCGCAGCTCGCGGTAACGCGGTCCGAGCACGGGGGTGTCGACGGTGATGACGAGGGCCTGGCAACCGGCGGCTTCCGCGCGCCGGACCAACTCGCGGGTGAACCCGCGGTCCGATTGCACGTAGAGTTGGAACCACAGCGGACCCGTGGCGACCGCGGCGATATCCTCGATGGTCGTCGTGGCGGTGGTGCTGACGACCATGGTCGCGTTGATCGCGCCGGCGCCGCGGGCCACGCCGAGTTCGCCCTCGGGGTGGAACAGCCGGTGGTAGGCGGCGGGAGCCAGCAGGATGGGGAAGGGCAGCTCGCGGCCCAGCAGCTGGACGCGCGTATCGATTTTCGAAACATCGATCAGCACCCGCGGCTTCAACCGCAGGCGCTCGTAGGCCTCGTGATTCCAGCGGAGGGTGAGTTCATCGGCCGCGGCGCCGGTGAGGTAGTCCCACGCCATCGGCGACATCTGGCCCTTGGCCGCGCGTTCGAAATCGGGGACGTCGAAAAGTTCGGTCGGGCCCGGGGCGGCCGTGCCCGGCGGTGACGGAGCCGCGGGGCCTGCAGGGGTGGCGGCATTCGCGGGGATCGCCGCCACGCCGGCGACGACGCCGGCCGTGCGGAGCAATTCTCGACGCGTGATTGCCATGGGATCGCGGCTCAGACGTGGGGGTAACGCGGCTGCACGGAGCGGGTGTGGCAAGCCGCGCCCGAAAACTCCAGCCCGATTTCCCGCGGAGCGGCCGGCAACGGGCTCGGCGCCTGATCGGCGCCCGGGCCGGAGCGAATGGGTTTGTCAATGGGCCGCCTCGTACGAACGTCGATCCATGCACCCGTTCTCGAATTTGCGCGCCGGGTTTCTGCTTGGCCTCGCCACGCTCGGTCTTTCCGCTGCGGAGATTCCCGAAGTCATCCCGCTCTGGCCCGGCAAGCCGCCCGGCTCGGAGAAAATCGCGTTCACCGAGAAAATCACGGAGCGCAGCACGTCGACGTGGAAGCACGACCGCTTTGTCTCACAGATTGCAGAGCCGAGCTTGACGGTATTTCGGCCCAAGAATCCGAATGGCGCGGTTGTCATCATCGCGCCGGGCGGCGGCTGGGCGCGTATCGTCCTCGACAAGGAGGGTGCGGATACGGCGGCCTGGTTGAACAAGCTGGGGGTGACCGTGTTCCTTCTTAAGTACCGGCTCGCGACGGAGGGCCACGAAAACGCCCAGGACGTCGGTCTCCAAGATGCGCAGCGTGCCATGCGCCTGGTGCGGACCCGCGCGAGCGGCTGGGGGCTCGATCCGAAGCGCATCGGGTTTCTCGGATTTTCGGCGGGCGGACATCTGGCTGCGACGATCGAGTTCTTTTCGGACAAGCGCGTTTACCAACCCGTCGACGACGCCGATACCACGGCCGCCCGGCCCGATTTCTCGATCCTGGGGTATGCCCCGGCCGGAGCGTTGCCTTCGACGGGGCGGAGTGCCTCGGCCGTCGGCCGGATGTTGCAGGATTACCGGATCGTGGCCGCTCCGGGAGCCAAGTATCCGCCCACGTTTATCCTGCATGCCGACGATGACCGGGCGGTCCCGGCGCAAAATGCGGCCATGACCTATCTCGAACTCAAGAAGGCCGGAGCCACGGTGGAACTGCATGTCTTCAAAAGCGGCGGCCACGGCTTTGGCGTGCGGGAGGCCGAAGGGCCGGTCGCGCGCTGGCCGGAATTGTGCGCGGACTGGCTGAGGGAAATCGGCGTGTTGGGCGCAACCGGCAAACCCTGAGGTTCCCGGCGTTTCCTTTGTCCGGGGGGGACGTCTACAGCAGCGAGCCCTGGTCGCCGCCGAGCGCGGCCTTCAGTCCGACGGCGGTGTAGCCCTTGGCGGTGAGGACGCGGCCCTGGGGCGTGCGTTGCAGATAGCCTTCCTGAATCAGGAAGGGCTCGTGCACCTCTTCGAGGGTCTCGGCCTCTTCGCCCACCGCCACCGCGATCGTGCTCATGCCTACGGGACCGCCGCGGTAGTTCTCGGCCATTACGCGCAGCATCCGCTTGTCCATTTCGTCGAGCCCCGCGGCGTCGATTTCCAGCAACTCGAGGGCGGCGGCCGCGACCGGCTGGGTGATTTTCCCCTGGGCCCGTTCCTGGGCGTAGTCGCGGCAGAAATTGATGAGGTTGTTGGCGACGCGCGGCGTGCCGCGCGCCCGCGTGGCGATCTCCTGCGCCCCGCCCGCGTCGATCGCGACCTTGAGCAATCCGCAACTGCGGCGGACGATGCCCTCCAGGGTGGCGTGGTCGTAGTAGTCGAGGCGCGTCTGCAGCGTGAAGCGCGAGCGCAGCGGCGCGGTGAGCAGGCCGCTGCGCGTGGTCGCGCCGATCAGCGTGAAGCGCGGGATCGAGAGCCGCACGCTGCGTGCGTTGGGCCCCTGATCGATCATGATGTCGATGCGGAAATCCTCCATCGCCGAGTAGAGGTACTCCTCGACGGTCTTCGGGATGCGGTGGATCTCGTCGATGAAGAGAATGTCGCCCTCTTCGAGATTCGTCAGCAGTCCCGCGAGATCGCCGGCCTTCTCCACCACGGGGCCCGACGTGATGCGCACGTTGCGGCCCAGTTCGTGCCCGAGGATGAACGCGAGCGTGGTCTTGCCGAGCCCTGGCGGTCCGGAGAGGAGGATGTGATTGAGCGCCTCGTCGCGTTTCTTGGCCGCGCCAACCATGACCTGCAGGCGCTCGACGGTCTTGGCCTGGCCGGTGAAATCGGCAAAGGACAGCGGCCGCAGCGCGGCCTCCGCCGGTGACACGGGCGCGGCGAGTGCGCTGGAAATGAAGCCGAGGCCTTTGGCGGAATTATCGGGGGCGGGCATGGGTGCGATCAAAAGCCGTTAATGCGAAAGGCGCGAAGCTAACAGGGGTGGATGCATTTCTTCACCTGATTTTCACCTTTCACTTCCGGCCCTTATTTCCACTCCACATCCGCGCCGAGGCTGCGGAGGTTTTCCACGAAGTTGGGATGGGCCCGCTTGATCGTGTCGGCATTCTTCACGACGGAGCGGCCCGGGATGCTGGCCGCGACCATGTAGAGGCCGACGGCGGCGCGGATGATGTAGGGCGCATCGACGGTCGTCGGCCGCAGCGGGCGGTCGCCGAACACGATCACGCGGTGCGGGTCGCTCACAACCACATGTGCGCCGAATTTCGAGAGCTCGGGCATCCAGGTGAAGCCGCCCTCGTAGACTTTGTTCCAAAACTGGATCGCCCCCTTGGCGCGCACCGCCAGCGCGAGCATGCACGGCAGCAGGTCGACCGGGAAATACGGCCACGGTGCGGCCTCGATCTTGGGCAGGAGATTGGTGGTGAAGGGCCGCTGGATCTCGAGCGATTGCCGGCGGCGCACGCGGGCCGTGTCGCCCTCGTGTTCGACCACGACCCCAACCTTGCGGAAGGCGCGGGCGATCAGATCGAAGTGGTGCGGCACCGAGTTCCTGACCTTCACGTCGCCGCCGGTGATGGCGCCGAGGGCGAGAAACGTGACGACTTCGTGATAGTCGGTGGTGATGGTGAACGTGCCGCCGCCGAGCCGCGGGACGCCCTCGACCACGAGCTGGCTCGTGCCGATGCCGCTGATGTTGGCGCCCATCGCGACCAGCACGTGGCACAGATCCTGGACGTGGGGCTCGCTGGCGGCGTTGATGAGCGTCGATTCGCCCTCGGCGACAGCCGCCGCCATGACGAAATTTTCCGTCGCCGTGACCGACATGTAGTCGGGCCAGTGGCGGGCGCCGCGGAACCGGCCGGCGAGACGCAGCTTCAGCGCGCCGTTGTGCGAAATCTTCGCGCCCAGATGGCCGAGAATTTCGAGGTGCGGATCGAGTTCGCGAATGCCCAGCGAGCAGCCCTTGGCGTTCGACGGGAGCGCGATTTTTTTCATCCGCTGCAGCAGCGGTGCGAACAAAAGAACCGACGACCGCATGCCCGACGGCAACTCGCCGTCCAGCCGGCGGGCGTCGAAGGTCGAGTGGTCGATCGCCAGCGTGCCCGCCGTCTTGTCCCACGTGATCCGGGAACCCTGCTCCTGGAAAAACGTGACGAGTTTTTCCACGTCCGTGATCGCGGGGACGTTGCGCAGCGTGACGGGCTCGTCCGTGAGCAGCGAGGCGCACAAGATCGGGAGCACCGAGTTTTTGTTGCCGGACGGCGTGATCGTGCCGGAAAGCGGCTTGCCGCCGTTGACGATGAGATCGGCCATGAGCGTGGAACGTGACTGCGGGCGTGAGCGATGGGTCGGTGCGCACCCCACCCGCTCAAGCGGGCGGCGGCGCAGCCGGAATAAAAAAGGCGCCCACGAAGTGGACGCCTTTGAAATGCGCGCGGGGTCGCGCGGGGAGCAAGTTCTAATGCTTCGATCGCATCAAATTGCCCCGCCGCCCTGCTGGCCTTCGGGCCGCGGACCGCGATTGTCGTCGCGATAGCCGCCACCGCCACCGCCACTCGGGCCCCGACCGCGACCGCCGCGACGCCGACGGCGCCGCTGGCCACCTTGATCGCCTTCGCCCTGCTGGCGGGGATCGCCGCCGCCCTGGCCTTCAGGCCGGGGGCCGCGATTGTCGTCGCGATAACCGCCGCCCTGACCACGCCCGCGGTCGCCACGATGCCGTTGATGACCACGGTCACCGTCTTCCCGCCGGCCTTCAGGCGCCGGCCGGTCGCCGGCGGCGGGAGCGGCGCTGGAGCCGCCGCCGAAAAGACCTTTCAGCCAGCCGAAGAAACCGCCGGATTTTTTCGGCGCTTCGGGTTGTCGGGGGCGTGCGGAGTACGGTTGATTCGTGCGCGGCTCGAACTTGCGATCGTTCCGCCGCGGCTCGCGACCTTCACGCCGTTCGTAGGGTTTGGGCTCGCGCGGTTCCAAAGCTTTCGGGTCCTGCGGTTCGCGGGGCTCCAAGGGCGGGTTTTCACGCCGATCCCGATCGCGCTCGGTGCGAAATGTCGGGCGGTCGTCGCGCCGCGGAGCGGCGGGGGTGGCAGCGGCGGGTTCGTTACCCGCGGCCGCTTCCCAGCTCACGGCCGGGCGTTTGGCCGGCTCGGGCGGGAGAATCTTCAATTCGGCCTTACCCGGTTCCTCGTAAGGGAACATCGGTTTGGCGGCGTTTTCCGGAACCTCGGGCTGGCGGGATTCCGCGGCGCGCACGGGCGCCTCGGCGGAGCGTTCGGTGGCGTCGATCGAAGCGGACGATTCCGGTACCGGCGAGCGGGAGATCGGAGCCGGGGCCGGAGGGGGAGGAGCGGCCTGCGGGGCAGGCTCGTTGACGGGAGGCGCGCTCGACACGGCGGTTTCGCCGGTGAACGGGTTTTTGTATTCGCTCGCTGGCGTGATGACCGCGAGCGAGGTGGGCTTGTAGCCACCCGACGGGGCGGAGGCGGCCGGCGCCGTGGGCGGCGCGGGGCGTTTGCCCCGGGCGAGGCCGGAGCCACGGTTGGAGCCGAACGTTACTGGCACCGCTGACGGGGTGGCGGCCGCAGGCGCCGCACTCGTGGACTCCGCTGGCGCCGGGGCGCTGGCGGGCAAGTCGGCGGACGCCGGATTCGGCGCGCCTGACTTATCGTGATCTGACATGTTTTGTGTTTTTTGTTAAACGGCGCTCACTCCAGTTAACGGAGGAACGACCGTGGGTTATGATGGCACCCGGAGCGCCGGAGGCGCTCAACGCGTGCATGAAGGAGAAACCATCGCCAGCGTTACCCTCGCGGGCAACTGTAAACTCGGCGCCCCCGCCCGGCGCGGTGCGGGGATTGGACCGTTCGGGGTTTGGCGCCGTAAAAAACCTTTGCCACTCGTCCGCCGGGGGCGGCAGCCTCCCGCCATGGACAAACTCGAGGAGATTTTTCAGATGCAGGATGCGTTGAACCGGCGGATCGGGGTGAATCTCCCGCCGCCGACCGACGAGGAAAAGACCAAGTGGATCCTCAATTATACGCGGGCCATGCAGCAGGAAACGGCCGAACTGATCGACAGCGTGCCGTGGAAGTGGTGGGCGAAGTACCAGAAGTTCGACGAACAGAACGCCAAGGTCGAGGTCGTCGACCTGTTTCACTTTCTCGTCTCGCTCGCACAGACGCTCGGGATGACGGCCGACGACGTCTACCAGGCTTATCTGAAGAAGAACGCCGTCAACCACCAGCGGCAGGAATCCGGCTACGTCAAAAAGGACGAAGCCGATTCCAAACACATCTGAGGAGGTTTTCGCGGCGCGAAAACCTACCGTGAGACCACAAACGCCGCCGTCACGTCGACCGCGACGTTGCCGTTTTCCACGATCGAGGCCTTAAGCTTCAACTTTGCCTTCCCGTAGCGGCTCAACGCTTCCTTGAACTCGGCGATCGCCGCCTGGGCCGGCCGCTCGCAGATCGCGCGCAGGTCGCCGATCACGGGACGGCGGTAGGCGGCGCGGCTTTCCTTCACCACGATCCGCCACTCCGTTTTGTCGGCGCCCTTTTCGTTCTTCATCAGTTCCCAAACGACGCCGTAGCCGGCCAGGGTGGCCAGCGAAACCAGACTGCCGCCGAACGCGGTGTTGAGCGAATTTTTGTTCTGCTCTTTCGGCGCGGTCAGCACCAAGGCCCGGTCATCGCTGACGTCCACGCCGACCCCCATCGCCTTCGCGAGGGGGATCATTTCGTGGAGGAACAGCTCCAGAGCGGGGACCTTGACCGATTTCATACGGTGGCACGTTGAAGGGTTTTATCCTCTTCGTCAAAGACTCTGAGGCTCGATTCGAACTTGTAAAAAACGCACGGGAGTTTGACCTGCCGCGACCCGTCCGCTGACTCGCCCGGTGCTTTCTGCCGGACAAAAACTGGACACCTCCTTCAGGCTCAAGGTCTTTCAGGACGGGGCCGTCCGGGAAATCATGGTGGCCGACCTGTTGACGCGCCGGACCGTGGTTTCGGTCTATATGAAGAACAACACCCCGAGCTGCGACCGGCAGAACGACAGCCTCGTGGCTCACGCGATGGAATTCGATCGAGCGGGCTACAATCTGATCGCCCTCAGCCGTGATACCTGCGGCTCGCATCGGCGATACGCGGACGCGAAAAAAATCTCCTACGTGCTCGCGAGCGATCCGGACGACCGCTTGGCGCGGGCGGCGGGCTCGCTCGTCGAAAAGTCGATGTACGGTCGGAAATTCGTCGGGCCCGCCCGATCGGCCTTCGTGCTCGATCGTGACGGCACGGTGCTCGCGGTCGTGGAAAAAATTGACCCGCCAAATCACGCGGCGCAGCTTCTCGCGCTGATCGAAACCCTGTAACGCACCCGTGGAATCCGCCGCCGTTCGATAATCTTGGAACCCGAGTTGCCGCGCCGCCGTCTCTGTCCTCCCTCCGCGCATGCCAAAGTCCCCCATGGGCCGCTGTTGGTCTTCCTTGCTCGTTGTCGCCGCCGGGGTGATCGCGTGGTTTTTCCACGGTCGTTCGCAAACGAGTCCTTCGCCGCCGCGTCCAACCAGTTTGAACCCCGTGGCGCATTCGCCGCGGCTCGCGTCCGCAGACCGACCGGCTGGAGGCGGGGACGTGGTTCCCTCCTCCGTTCCCACCGGCCGTGAGCTGTTTGCGTATGCCCGGCCGGCGAACGTCTCCGCCCTCGACGCTGCGCTGCCGGCGCCGGCGCGCGCGATCCATTACGTCCGGCTCAATGCAGCATTGATCGCCGGCAAGGCCTCGCCGTTCTGGCAACCGGCGGGAGGCGGACGTTTCGACCTTCCGCTGCCCGGGGGCGGTTCGCTCACGATCGTGATCGACCAAAGCGAGATGCTGGGCGCGGGTCGCTTCACCAGCTCCGGCCACCTTGACGGTCATCCGGAGAGCCGTGCGATCTTCGCTTATAACGAGGGTTTTTTGCACGCCTCGATCGAGGATCCCGCGCTGGGGAAATTTGCGCTGCGCACGGCGACCGGCGAGCTTTCGCAGTTCTATCAAATCGATCCGGCCTTGCTCGGGCCCTGCGGCGGCGAACGCCGGCCGATGGTCGATGCGGCCGTGCTCGCGGCCGCGGCCGCTCGTCGTCATCGGCAGGCCGCATTGGGGGAAGAGGCGGCCGCACCGGCTGCGCCCGGCACCGCGGCGGCGGAAAATCCGCAGCGGGCGGAGGTTCATCTCATGATCGCCTACACGCCCGCGTTGCTGGCGACGCTCGCGGGGACCGTCCGCACGGCGGCGTTGCAAAGCGCGTTCGACGCCGCGGTCGCCAAGGTGAACGACGCGTTTGCCGCCAGCCTGATCACGGCGCGCGTGAAGCTCGTGAAAATCGCGGAAACCACCTATGCCGCCGACGGACCGGTGGATCCGTCGAATCGCTTTGTGCGCAACTTGCAGGGCGACGCGCTGACGGCATTGCAGGACACGGCGGATGGGCGGATGGATGAACTGCATGCGTTGCGCGATGCGGCCGGTGCGGATGTCGTTTGCCTCGTCTTGAACCGGCAGGACAACGCGAGTATCGGGCTGAGCTACGTGCTCGAATCGCCTTCGGTCTCCACGGATCTGTCGGCCGCGGCGCTGGCGAACTACAACGCGCTGTTCGCCTTTGCCGTCATCGAGTACGCGGCGATGGGGAGTGGCAACGTGCTGCCGCACGAACTCGGTCATGTCCTGGGCTGCTCCCACGATCGCGCGCATTCGAACGGTGCCGGCGCCTACCCGTATAGTTACGGCTACAGTTTCGTCGGGGCGGACGGGCGCCAGTATCACGATATCATGGCGTATCCACCCGGCACCGAGCTGAGTTATTTCTCGACGCCGCGGGTGGTGCTGCCTCCGCCGATCAGCGCGCCGATCGGAATCGCCGCCGGCCAACCCGGCGAGGCGGACACCGCCCGCACGATCGAGCAAAACGCGTTCGAGGTTTCGGCCTTCCGGCTGCAGACGCAGGCCGCGGTGAATCCCGGCACGCTGATCAACGTGTCGACGCGCGCGTTTGTCGGCACCGACGACCAGGTGTTGATCGGCGGCTTCATCGTGAGCGGCGCGCAGGCCAAGCAAGTGCTCATCCGGGCCGCGGGCCCGGCGCTGGCGAACTACGGCGTGCCGAACGTGCTCGCGGATCCGTTGCTCAAGATTTTCTCCGGGCAGAATCAGATCGCCTTCAACGACGACTGGGGGATCCAGGCGCCGGGAGCGCTTGCCGCCGAGTCTGCTGCCGCGGGCGGCTTGGTTTTTGCTCCGGGCAGCCGTGATGCCGCGCTACTCATCACCCTGTCGCCCGGGGCCTACACCGCCATCGCCGAGGGCAAGGCCGGGAGCACGGGCAGCGGGCTGATCGAAGTCTACGAAACTGCTCCGGGCGGGTCGAAGCTGATCAACCTCTCGACGCGGGGCTACGCCGGTCGAAATGGGAAAGAGATGTTCGGCGGCTTTGTCGTGCGGGGAGGGGCGGCCCCGGGCTCGACCAAACGGGTGCTGGTGCGGGTGCTGGGCCCCACGCTCAGCCGCGCGCCGTTTGGGATGTCCGGCACGATGGAGGATCCCTTCATGGCGGTGTACAATGCCGCTGGCGAGTTACTGATCCAGAACGACGATTGGAGCACCGGGGCCGAGGGAGGGATATCCCTGCACAACGACTTCAAGCCCACGATACGGTTCTACAGCGAAAAGCAGATTGCGGCGACGGGCTTTGCCCCCACCAACCGGCGCGAACCCTGCGTGATGATCGACCTGCCGCCAGGAGCCTACACGGTGATCGTATCGCCGTTTGAAGTGATCGATCCGGATCCGGCGGTCGCCCAACCCGCGCGGCCCGGGGTTGGTATCGCCGAGGTCTACGAGATCAATCCGTAGGGCGGCGGACGCCCCGGTGACGCAGTTTGGGTTTGCGCGCAGGCGATTCCTCGCGACCTTCCCGGGGTCTGGCGCGAACACGATCGCGACCGGACACGATCATCCACCACTCCCTGCTCGGACCCCGAGGCTTCATCGCCATGCGAAAAGCACCCCAGTCCACTTCCGCCTGCCGGCCGGTTTTCCGACGAGGAAACACTGACCCGGCGGCGTGAAAACCATCCTCGATTTCTCCCGCGCGAAGCGGGAACAGCTCCCGATCGTCCTGCTCGCCGCCTACGACGCGCTGATGGCGCGCATCGTCGCGGAATCCACGGCGGACGCGATCCTCGTCGGCGACAGCGTCGCCATGGTGGCCCATGGCTTCCCTTCGACCGTTCATGCGACGACCGAAATGATGTGCGCGCACGTGGCAGCCGTCCGTCGCGGCGCGCCTGAGATGCTCGTCATCGCGGACATGCCGTTTCTCTCCGTGCGGCAGGGCAAACTGGCCGCCACCGCGGCCGCCGGGGCGTTGATCCAGGCCGGGGCCAATGCGGTCAAGATCGAGGGTGTGGCCGGTCACGAGGACGTGATCGGTCATTTTGTGGAAAGCGGGATTCCCGTGATGGGCCATCTCGGTCTCACCCCGCAGTCGGTGCACCAGCTCGGTGGCTACCGGCTGCAGGGGCGCGCCCCGGCGGAGGCGGAGCGCCTGCGGAGCGAGGCACGGCGGCTCGAGGAACTCGGCGCGTTTGCGCTGGTGCTGGAATGCGTGCCGGCGGCGCTGGCGGGTGCGATCACCGAGGAGCGGACGATTCCAACCATCGGAATCGGAGCCGGTGCCGGCACGGCTGGCCAGGTTCTGGTGCTATCGGATTTGCTCGGGCTCGACGCGCGTTTCCGGCCGAAGTTCGCCCGGCAGTATGTGGAGGGCCACGAACTGGTCCGCGATGCCATCGATCGGTTTGCGCGCGACGTTCGCACGGCGCAGTTTCCGGCGCAGAAGGAAGTGCTGGCATGACCAAACTTTGCCCGAGTGTGGCGGAGTGGCGGGCGTTGCGGAACTCACCCGAATGGGCGGGCCGGTCGGTCGGCTTTGTACCGACGATGGGCGCGCTGCACGCGGGCCATGAGGCCTTGCTGGCACGGGCGCGGGCTGAGAACGAACGCGTGGTGCTCAGCGTGTTCGTCAACCCGACCCAGTTCAACGAACCGAACGACCTCGCCCGCTACCCGCGCACGCTCGAGGCGGACATCGAGCTCGCCCGGCCCCATGCCGACGCGGTCTTCGCACCGGCGCCGGAGGAATTTTATCCCGACGGCTATCGCTACCGTGTGACGGAAAACGAGCTGAGCCGGCGCTGGGAAGGGGCGCACCGGCCCGGGCATTTTGACGGTGTGCTCACGGTGGTGTTGAAGCTTTTTAACGCGGTGCAGCCGACCCGTGCCTATTTTGGCGAGAAAGACTGGCAGCAACTGCAGCTCGTGCGCGGGATGGCGGCGGCCCTGCTGCTGCCGGTGGATGTGGTCGCGTGTCCGACCGTGCGCGATGCCGACGGGCTCGCGCTCAGCTCACGCAACCGCCGGCTTTCCGCGCCGGCGCGCCGGCGCGCGGCGGAGTTTCCCCGGGTGCTCCGCACCGCAGCCGACGCCGCGACGGCCGCCGCGGAATTGCGGGCCGCCGGATTCGAGGTCGACTACGTCGACGACACCGACGGCGTGCGACTCGGGGCGGTGCGCCTCGATGGCGTGCGGCTGATCGACAATGTGCGGATCTGAAGCGAACCCACCCTCCACCGAACCCACCATGGCCGGCTCCAATATTCTCTTCATCCTCTCCGGCTCCATCGCGTGCTACAAGGCCTGCGATGCGATCTCGCGGCTGGTGCAACGCGGCCACCGGGTGCGGACGGTGACGACGGCCGCGGCGCGGCGCTTTGTCGGCGAGAGCACGCTGGAGGGCCTCACGGGAGAAAAGGTGGCGACCGATTTGTTCGAGCCGGGGGCCGCGCTGGACCACATCCATCTCGCGCGCTGGGCCGACCTCACGATCGTCTGTCCGGCCACGGCCAATACGCTGAACCGGATGGCCGCGGGCCTCGGCGACGATCTGGCGGGCGCGCTGTTCCTCGCGCACGACTGGAAAAAACCGCTGCTCATTGCCCCGGCGATGAACCCGATGATGTGGAGTCATCCCGCGACCGTCGCGTCCATCGAGCGGCTGCGCGGCTGGGGCGCGCGTTTTGTGCAGGTGGGCGCCGGCCACACCGCTTGCGGCGAAGTGGGCGAGGGCCGGCTGGCCGAGCCGCCGGAGATCGTGGCCACGGTGGAAGCGGCGCTCGCGCGCCCGGCGCGGCGGCTGCGGGTTTTGGTGACGAGTGGCGGCACCGCCGAGCCGGTCGATGGCGTGCGCGTGTTGACCAACACGAGTACGGGCGCGACGGGCGCGCTGGTGGCGGATCACTTCGCGCGGTGCGGACACGACGTCACGCTGCTCCGCGCCCTGCGCGCCGACGCGGCGGGCGGGGCGTGTCGCGAGGAAACGTTCACGACGTTCGCGGATCTCGACGCCGCGTTGACCCGCCTGCTGGGGGCGGAGGCATTCGACGCGGTGATTCATGCCGCGGCGGTGAGCGATTTTTCGATCGAGTCCGTGGTGTACGACGGCGTGGAGCGGCCACCTGCTTCGGGGAAAATGGATTCGACGGCGGCGCCGGTGCTGCGCCTCCGTCACAACCCCAAGCTGATCGACACTGTGCGCCGCCGCAGCCTCCACCCGGGGGTGCGCGTCGTCGCTTTCAAGCTCACCCATGGCGCCGATGCCGCCGCGGCGCGCGCCGCGGTCGCGTCCCTGTTCGCCCACGGGGCGCCGGATTTCGTGGTGCACAACGACCTGACGGCCCGGACCGCGGCCGGCGGCACGTTTCCCGCCGAAATCTGGCGGCCGGATGGCTCGGTGGCGGTGCGTTGCGCCGATCGCGCCGCGCTCGCGGCCGGGCTGGAGCAACTGCTCGCGGGCGCCCTGCCATCCGCGGTCACGTGACGGCTTCCGCCTCGCGACCGCTTCGCCGCTGATCTTCCATCCCTGATTCTCATGCTGCTCTGTCTCGACATCGGAAATTCACAAATTCACGGCGGGGTCTTCGACGGCGACGCGCTGCTCTGCCAGTTTCGGAAGACGACGCACCCGCTGGGTTCCTCCGATGAGTTCGGGGTGTTTTTTTCCGCGGTGCTGCGGGAAAACGGCGTCGATCCCCGGGCGGTGCATCGGGCGGCGATCTGCTCCGTCGTGCCCCAGGCGCTCTATCCGGTGCGCGCCGCGTGCGTGAAATATTTTCACAGCGAGCCGTTTGTGCTGCAGGCCGGGGTGAAGACGGGGCTGAAGGTCCGCTACCGCAATCCCCACGAGGTGGGCGCAGACCGGATCGCGGGCGCAGTGGCCGCCGCGCGGCGCCACCCGGCGACGAACATCGTGGTGGTGGACTGTGGCACGGCGACGACCCTCGACGTGTTGACGGCGGAGGGCGACTACCTCGGAGGTGCGATTCTACCCGGCGTCGGCATCTCGGTGGAGACGCTCGCCGGTCGCACCGCGAAGCTGCCCACGGTGGAAATCACCCGCCCGCAAACGGCGCTCGGCCGTTCCACGGTGGAGAGCATCCAGGCGGGCGTTTACCACGGGCACGTCGGCGCGATCCGGCACCTCCTGGAGGAATTGACGCGGGAGGCGTTTGCCGGCCAGCGGCCCCGGGTCGTCGGCACCGGCGGCTTCGCGCGGCTGCTGGATTCGGAGAAATTGTTCGATGAGGTCGTGCCGGAGTTGGTCCTGCTGGGCCTCAAGTTTGCGGAACACCTCAACCACGACGCGTGATACGGCCAGAGTGACGCGCCGCGCCGTCGCACTCCGGCGCATTTTGGCTCGATCCGACCGGTCCAAGGATGAGGCGTCTTGGGCAAAAGCTGCGTGGCTAAATGGCCCGCAACGTGCGAAGGTGATATCATCAAATTATGGACTTCGCGAAATTGACCCAGATGTCCCGTCAGGCGGTGACCGACGCGCAGAATACCGCCCGCCGCCTCAACCACAACGAGGTCGACACGTGGCACCTGCTGGCCGCGCTCGTCGCGCAGGAGAATGGTGTCGTCCCGGGCCTGCTCGAAAAACTGGCCATCACCGCGGGCGCGGTGCAACTCGCCGTCGAGCGCGAACTGGAGCGGTTGCCCAAGGTCACCGGCAGCGTCGACACCTCGAAGATCTACGTCACCCAATCCGGCAACGAGGTGCTCACCCGCGCCGAGAATGAGGCCAGGTCGCTCAACGACGATTTCGTTTCCGTCGAGCACCTGCTGCTCGGGCTCATCGACGTCGGCAAGCCCGACGCGCTCAAGAAACTGTTCAAGAGCTTCGGCCTCGATCGCGCGAAGATCCTGAAGGCGCTCAAGGACGTGCGCGGCTCCCAGCGCGTGACGACCGACAATCCCGAGACGACCTACGCCGCGCTGGAAAAATACGGCATCGATCTCGTGGCGCAGGCGCGCAAGGGCAAGGTCGACCCCGTCATCGGCCGGGATGACGAGATCCGCCGCGCGATCCGCATCCTCTCGCGCAAAACGAAAAACAACCCCGTCCTCATCGGCGAACCCGGCGTGGGCAAGACCGCCATCGTCGAGGGCCTCGCCCAGCGCATCCTGCGCGGCGACGTGCCCGAGGGCTTGAAGGACAAAACCATCTTCTCCCTCGACATGGGCGCCCTCGTCGCCGGCGCGAAGTATCGCGGCGAGTTCGAGGAGCGCCTCAAGGCCGTGCTCGGCGAGGTGAAGGCGAGCGACGGCCGGATCATTCTCTTTATCGACGAACTCCACGTCATCGTCGGCGCGGGCAAGACCGAGGGCGCGATGGACGCGGGCAACCTGCTCAAGCCCATGCTGGCGCGCGGCGAGTTGCACTGCATCGGCGCGACCACGCTCGACGAGTATCGCAAGCACATCGAGAAGGACGCCGCGCTTGAGCGCCGCTTCCAGCCCGTCGTTGTCGACCAGCCGAGCGTCGAGGATGCGCTTTCCATCCTTCGCGGCATCAAGGAGCGCTTCGAGCTGTACCACGGGGTGCGCATCCAGGACAACGCGCTGGTAAGCGCCGTCACGCTTTCGAACCGCTACATCACCGACCGTTTTCTGCCGGACAAGGCGATCGATTTGATGGACGAGGCCTGCGCGATGATCCGCACCGAGATGGACTCGATGCCGCAGGAGCTCGACGAACTCACCCGCAAGGTGCTGCGTCTCGAGATCGAGGAAACCGCGTTGGCGAAGGAGAAGGACGACGCCAGCAAGCGGCGGCTCGAGTCGCTGCGCGCGGAGCTGGCCGAGGCCCGCGAAAAGGCGAAGGGCATCAAGCTCCATTGGGAAAAGGAAAAAGGGGCCGTCGACAAGACGCGCAAGCTCCGCGAGGCGATCGAGGCCGCGCGCCTCGAGATGGAAAAGGCGGAGCGCGCCTACGACCTCAGCAAGGTCGCCGAGCTGCGCCATGGGAAGATCCCGCAGATGGAGGAGGAGTTGAAGCAACTCGAGAAGGCGGGCCGCGGTCAGACCACGCTGTTCAAGGAGGAGGTTTCCGAGGAGGAAATCGCCGAGATCGTTTCGAAGTGGAGCGGCGTGCCCGTCACGCGGCTCGTCGAGGGCGAGAAGGACAAGCTCCTCCGGCTGGAGGACGTGCTGCACCAGCGGGTGATCGGCCAGCACGAGGCGGTGACGCTCGTGACCGAGGCCATCCTGCGCGCGCGCAGCGGCATCAAGGACCCGCGCCGCCCGGTGGGCAGCTTTCTGTTCCTCGGGCCGACGGGCGTCGGCAAGACCGAGCTCGCCAAGACCCTCGCGGAAACGCTCTTCGACACCGAGGCCGCGATGGTGCGCATCGACATGTCGGAATACATGGAGAAGCACAGTGTGGCGCGGATGATCGGCGCGCCCCCCGGCTACGTCGGCTACGACGAGGGCGGGCAGCTCACCGAGGCGGTGCGGCGCAAGCCCTATGCCGTGATCCTCTTCGACGAAATCGAGAAAGCGCATCCGGACGTCTTCAACGTGCTGCTGCAGGTGCTCGACGACGGCCGTATCACCGACAGCCAGGGCCGCACGGTGGATTTCAAGAACACGATTATTATCATGACGTCGAACCTCGGTTCGCGCTTCCTGCTCGAAGGCGTGACCGGCGACACGATCCCGGAAAGTGTGCGCGAGAGTGTGATGATGGAGCTGCGCAAATCCTTCCGGCCGGAATTTCTCAACCGGATCGACGAGACGATCCTCTTCAAGCCGCTGACGCTCGAGGAGATCACGACGATCGTCGACCTGCTGCTCGCCGACTTGAACAAGCGCCTCGCCGACCGCCGCGTGACCGTGGTGCTCGACAAGAAGGCAAAGGAATGGGCGGCCGAGAAGGGTTACGACCCGGTCTTCGGGGCACGTCCGCTCAAGCGTTTCCTGCAGCGCAACATCGAGACGAAGCTCGCCCGCGCGCTCATCGGCGGC
Organism: Opitutia bacterium; assembly: GCA_947474935.1. Taxonomy (GTDB): domain Bacteria; phylum Verrucomicrobiota; class Verrucomicrobiia; order Opitutales; family Opitutaceae; genus ER46. The sequence goes on along the minus strand of CANJKL010000016.1, from coordinate 9,471 downwards.
GCCGTCACCGAGGGCAGCGAGGTGAAGTTCTCGGTGAAGGACGACGAACTGGTGATGAAGTAAGCGGACCCGGTGCGCGCCGGGGGCGGCGCGCTTCCGGATCCAAGTAAGCCTTCGCGATTATCCCCTGAGGTCGTAGCAATAGATCAGGTCCTGGTCGCGCAGGTACAGCTTCCCGTTGCTGATCACGGGGTGTGTCCAGATCCGGCCGCGCGAACTGCGGATCTTGGTCTGGGGATCGAGCTTGAACCGGCCATGTTCCTTCCACGCTTTTGGCGAGGCTTCGGCGAGGACCACCGTGCCGCTGGCTTCCTCCACGCAGTAAAGCATGCCGTCCGCATAGCCGACCGCGCCCTTGCCCAGGCCCCGGTGGCTCCAGACTTCTTCACCGGTCGCGAAATCCTGACACCCCCACGAGACATCGTTGTGACCGTAAACATGATCACCCACCAGGATCACGCCACCGTGATGGTTCTTCATCACTTTGTTCTCATAGACGGTGGTGACGGCGTTGTTGGCGCCGATCCTGACCATCTTGCAGCCCGCGCCGTAACCGGCCGTCACGTAGACGGCGTTGTCTTTGACGATCGGGGTGGGGATCACGGCGGTCCGGCCGGGAAAATCGGTTTGCCACAGCAGCTTGCCGTCCTTGGCCGCGATCCCGACGACGCTCTTCTCCGTGCGCTGGACATACTGGTGCGTACCGTTGATCCGCGCGGGAACGATCGATGAATAGTGCGCGGGGTCGGTGAATCCCGTCGATTGCCAGAGTACCTTGCCCGTCATTTTGTCGAGGGCGGCCATGGCGCCCTTGGTTCCGCCGGGGGTGCAGAGAACCATGGCGCCGTCGACCAGCACGGATTCGGTGTAACCCCAGTTGGGCGTTTTTCCGCCGAGATCCTTCATGGTGGCCTGCCACAGGATCTTTCCATCCGCGACGCTGGCGCAGATGAGGTTGCCCGGGCCGCTCAAGGCATAGACGCGATCGCCGTCCACCGTCGGCGTGCCCCGCGGACCGTCGCCCCAGTCGTTGTCGAGGATGCCGCTCAACTTGGCCGCCCAGAGTTCCTTGCCCGTGTCGGCATCGAGTACGATGAGAAACTCGCTGCCGTCCCGGGTGCCGAGGGTGAAATATTTGCCGTGGGCGATCGCCGGGCCCGAGTACCCGTTGCCGGCGTTCTGATAGAGCCAGACGCGTTTGGGGCCTCCCGCCGGCCACGCCTTGTGCAACCCCGTTTCCTTGGAGACAGCCGTGCGGTCCGGCCCGCGCCATTGCGGCCAGTCGAAGTTGGCGGCGGACAACACGGCCGGCAGCATCATGGCCAGGGCGAGGGGGCGGGTCAGGATCTTCAGCGTGCGTTTCATGATTTCCGGGGCGTTGGCGTGGATCGAAGCAGCACATTCCCGGTGGGGCGGGAGCTCTAACGTCACAAATTAGTACGGGGAATCCTCGAACCTGCAACTCTTACAGGCTCAACGCCGGTTCGCCGGGTGAGCGTTCGCTATCGCCGAGGGCATCATCGCCGCTTGGTCGTTCGATGATCGACGAACGAGGTTGAAATGGAGGTGCCGCTTTCCGGTCAGTGTCACATCATCCGTGATGCGGGGCCCGGGGAGGCGGGTGTACCCGCCTCAGGCGGACAAGCTCGGGCTCGGTCAGGGCAGCGGAGATGGGCGCCTGCATCCCCGGCGGGGAATTCTGGCCCGTTGGCCAGAATTCGATTTGAGCCTCGCACCCCGAATCGACGAAGGCGGGACCGGACCGGAGTTCCGCCACCGCCCGGCCGACGCTCGCATTTCTTCCTTTGCGGTGAGACGGCTTTGCACGAGATTCGAACCACATGCCGGCCGCACCCATCCGCTACTTCGATCGTTACACGCGCACGCTGAAGACTGAGCAGGTTTTCGGCGAAAAATGGCTGCGCTTCGCCTACGAGAATCCCGCGGGCCGTTTCTTCGTCTGGCTCCTGGCCCGGCGCGCGTTCTTTTCCCAGTGGTACGGTCACAAAATGAACCAGCCCGTGAGCTCGCTGCGTATCATGCCCTTCATTGCCGAATACAATATCGACGTGGAGGACTTCGCGAAGTCGCCGTTCGACTACAAGACGTTCAACGAGTTTTTCTATCGCGCGCTCAAGCCCGGGGTGCGGCCGATTGCAGCCGGCGAAACGACCGCGGTTTTTCCGGCCGATGGCCGGCATCTCGCTTTCCCCGACCTCGACGCGGCGGAGGGTTTTTATGTGAAGGGCTTCAAATTCTCGCTGATGGATCTGTTCGGCGACGAGGCGGCCGCCCGGCCGTTTGTCGGCGGCGCGATGCTGATCTCGCGGCTCTGCCCGGTGGATTATCACCGCTTCCATTTCCCGGTCGCCGGCACGCCCGCGGAGTCGCGGCCCGTTCCCGGCTGGCTTTATTCGGTGAGCCCCGTCGCGCTCCGCCGCCGGTTGCGCTACCTGGTCGAGAACAAGCGCGAGATCACGCTGATCGAGTCGCCGCGGTTCGGCCCCGTGGCGATGATCGAGGTCGGGGCGACGAATGTCGGCGCCATCCGGCAGGGCTTTGTGCCGGGCCGGGCGGTGGCCAAGGGCGACGAGAAGGGCCTCTTTGCGTTCGGCGGTTCGTGCGTGATCACGCTTTTCCAGCGCGGCCGGATCCGGTTCGATGCCGATCTCGTGCAGCAGAGCGCCGCCTACACGGAACTCTACGCCAAGATGGGCGATCGGCTGGGCGAGGCGCCATGACGTTTTCCCCACTAGCTCGGAAACAACCCGCCACGGATGACACGGATGAAAACGGATAAATACTACCAAACCCGGCATGGCTTTTTTTCGGGTCCTTTCGCGAGATTTGCGGGCAAACAATGCCGGCAAATGTTTATCCTGGGCTGCCTGGGTCTGGCTTGTGCGCGGGCCGCGGAGCCGGCTTTTCTTTTTGCCGAGGCGACGATCGACGACCTGCAGGCGCGCATGGCGGCCGGTGCGTTGACGGCGCGCGAACTCACCGCCGCGTATTTGCAACGCATCGCGGACGTCGACCAAGCCGGCCCGAAAATCAATGCGATCATCGAACTGAATCCCGACGCGTTGGCGATCGCGACCCAGCTCGATGCGGAGCGGAAGGCGGGCCGCGTGCGCGGGCCGCTGCACGGCATCCCGATTCTCCTCAAGGATAACATCGCGACGGCGGATCGGATGGAAACGACCGCGGGCTCGCTCGCGCTCGTCGGCTTGAAGCCGCCGCGCGATGCGCATCTGGTCGCCCGGCTGCGCGAGGCTGGGGCGGTAATTCTCGGCAAGACCAACTTGAGCGAGTGGGCGAATTTTCGCGGCGAGCGTTCCATCAGCGGGTGGAGCGGGCGCGGCGGGCAGACGCGCAACCCCTACGTGCTCGATCGTTCGCCGTCGGGTTCCAGTTCCGGCTCGGCGGTCGCGGTGGCGGCCAACCTGTGCGTGGTGGCCATCGGCACGGAGACGAGCGGCTCGATCATTTCGCCGTCATCGGCGTGCGGCATCGTGGGCTTCAAGCCGACCGTTGGCCTCGTGAGCCGCAGCGGCGTGATCCCGATCGCGGCGACCCTCGACACGGCGGGACCGATGACGCGTACGGTGCGGGATGCGGCGCTGGTGCTGGCCGCGCTCGCCGGGGTGGATGCGCGCGACGCGGCGACGCAGGGATTGCCGGTCGGCCTGCCGGGAAAACTGGCGGCGGCCCTGCCCGCCGGCGCGTTGCGGGGCGCGCGAATCGGCTTCGTCCGGCTCGCCGGATTGCGCCCCGACCTCGACGCCGTGCAGGCAGCGGCGCTGGCCGCGCTCCGCGCCGCGGGGGCCGCGGTGATCGAAGTGGGTGAGTTTCCCGGCCTGGCCGCGGCCTCAGGTCCGCGCATCGAGGTCATGCTTTACGAGATGAAGGCGGGCATCGACGCCTACCTGGCCGAGCTCGGGCCGGCGTCGCCGATGAAAACAATGGCCGACCTCATCAAATTCAACGACGAGCACTGGGCGCGGGAACAGCCCCTGTTCGGCCAGCAGTATTTTCTGCGGGCGCAGGCCAAGGGACCGCTGACGGACGCCGCCTGTCTCGAGGCGCGCGCCGCCTGCCGGCGTCTTGGGCGGACGGAGGGCGTCGATGCGCTCATGGACAAGCATTACCTCGATGCGCTGGTGTCGGTGGCTAATTCGCCGGCCGCCCTGATCGCACCGCCGGCCGGTGGCGACCCGGTCTTTGGCGCGAAGGGGCCGGGCGGAGGCGGCTCGGCGCCGGCCGCACTGGCGGGTTACCCGAGCGTGACGGTGCCGGTGGCGGACGTGGCGGGTCTGCCCGTCGGGTTCCTGTTTTTCGGCCGGGCGTGGAGCGAGCCCAAGCTGCTCGCGCTGGCGGCGGACTTCGAATCGCACACGCACGCCCGGCGGCCCCCGGCGTTTCTTCCGACGATCACGGCGCGGTAAGCCGGGCGGATGATTTCGGCGCTTGCCGCGGGCGGGGCGACTCGGGACATTCGGCGCCGAAGCAGTGGCCCGCGCCCGGGTGGTGGAATGGCAGACACGAAGGTCTTAGAAGCCTTTGCCGTAAGGTGTGCAGGTTCGAGTCCTGTCCCGGGCACCAACTCCAGAGGGAGCGATAAGCTAGGGAACGGAAAGGGAGCAAACACGCCAGCGGAAGCGTAAAACGGAAGGATTCGGACGGAAACAAAGGGGATGCGGAAGGATACGGGACCACATGCAGGCAACCTAGTCACGCCTTGACGGGATGGGGGAGGGGATGCATCCGCCGTTATCGGCGTCGAATCGGGATTGGTCCGCTCCGGCTCAAAAAAATTCCCCAAAAGGGGAGGCAAGGGCGATGCCAGAGGGGCTTGCGGTGATCCCCCGAAATCTGGTCCACTTGTAATGTTAGTCTGCGGCCCTAAAAGGACCAGACTAACACTCGGGGTGGCTCAAAAAGTTGAGGCCGGTCATACACACACTGGGCGAGGAAGCGGTCTTTGCTCTCATGCGGCAAGTGGACGAAGCCAGCGAACGGTCCGTGAGCGACTGCAGTGCGAGTGCGTGGACGATCACCACGCAGTCGAGATCGGAGCAACGGTGCACCGAGCGCTCATCGCGCATTCGATGCCAGTGCGGCTCGGACGGCTTTGGGCATCGGTTCGGTCTCCATCCGACCGGTGGAATCCTGCCGCACATGAACCGTCGTCATTCGTCCCCGCGCGACCTCCGTCCACTTTCCGGCGCGGTCTTTCTCGAAAACGAATTCGAATCCCAGGCTCGCTTGGCCGGCGTCCACGATCGAGCCGGTAATGCGCACGACGTCGCCGCAGCGCAAGGGACGCACGAAGCCACAAGCGGCTTCGCGCCGCGGCCAGCCGAATCGCAGGCCTGCAGGCGTTGTACTCATCATGGGCAGGCTCAACGCGCGAAACCACTCGTGTTCGCACACCTCCATCCAGCGGTAGAAATTGGAGAAATGCATGAGACCGGCGGCGTCTGTCTCATGAAATTCAACGCGGCGAGTGAGGGAGAAGGTTTGGCTGACCATCGTGCAGGGTGGGGGCTCCGCGCTTGCTGTCAAAAGGCAGGGCATATTTGTGACAGGAGAAAATTGCCCGGGAGGCATATCTGAAATCCTCCGCCGGGGACATGAGTTGCCCCGCGCGAGTGATGGATATTCAAGCGCGGACCTTGGCGCACTGGTCCGCGGGCTCGCGCCGAATCCGATGGGAGCAAGTCTGCCGCAGCTATGGGTCGGAATTATGAAATTTCCGTGGCTGGCCATCGCAAAGCAAGAAGCTGACGATCGCAGGTGCCCATTGAACACCGGAGCCAGATCCCCATCGGCGAAACGGCTCAGCACACCAAGGACTGAAAATCCGAAAAATCTGCCCGGAGGCCGTCTTTCACGCCTTTGCAAATCACACTGACCGCGTCGTGCGAATGGAGTGACTCTAGGTGCGAACAGGCCACTTGGAAGTCGAGGATGCGCTCATCGGCCGCGAGTTCGCGGTGCAGGAGCCGGGCGGCATCCTCGACGAATTTGATGTAGGTGCCGTTGAGTTCGGCGAAGGCCTGCTCGTCTTCGCGCTTCACCATGACTTGCGTCTCGGTTTTGAGCGCGCTGGCGCAGTGCCGCTGTAAGTCTTCGATCGTGAGGGTGCGTTTATCCGCGAGCACGACCCGCACGCGTGCCTTCGAGCGCTGCGCGTGCGGTGTGGCGTAAGCTCCACGCGTGCTCCGGGCATGTTCGGACAACTCGGCGCTGCAGGGACAGGTCGAAGAGTAGACAAAATCAAACTCGATAATCCGGCGGAACTTTCGTGCGCGATCCAACGTCGCTTCGAAGGCGACCCGGTAATATTGCCATCCGGTGAGCCCGCTCCGCAGGCTGCGTTGCAGCATCGGAAAGGAGAACGACAAGTTGATCCGCGCCTCAAAGGCGCCGATCTGGCGTTGGTATTTAGCCAGCAACCGCCGCAAAACCTCGAAAGAGAATACCTCGTCAGCGTGCTCGCAAAACGAGCGCATGATGCGACCCATGTTGATCCCTTTGAGCCCGGCTTCGAGCGAGACCGTGCCGGTCACGCTGGTCTCGAGGATGTGGATTTTTCCGCCGCGCGCGCGGAATTTCAGCGGCAGGCGAAAATTGGCGCAGCCGACCTGTTGAATGGGCACGTGCGCACCCTCCGCCGCGTTTACCGCGTACATCATGTCTGGCAAGGTGGCGCGATACGCAGCGTTGGATTTAAAGTGCGCGTCGAAAGAGCGATTAATTTGGGGCGCGAGGCCACCGGGCGCCTCGTGCAGATACATGGGTTTCTTTTTCATATCGTTTTTTGTGGGAATAAGCGGTCTAAGGGTTGGAACGATAACCGTGGCGCCGAACTTCCGGTGCGAGCCGGCCGGATTACTTTAATCGGCGAGCGGCCCGTGGTATTCCGCAAAGTTGCGCGGCGTTTCGAACAGCTTCACACAGTGGAGGCGGGCCGGTTTGAGGCGCGGGGCGATTTCGTGCCAAAAAGCGATTACGAGGTTTTCCGTCGTGGGAATGATCCCGCGCAAAAAAGCCACTTCTTCATTCAAGTTCTGATGGTCGCAGCGGTCGACGACGGCCTCGTGCAAAATATCCTTCAATTCGCCGAGGTCGATCAGGTAACCGGTCTCCGGATCTGGAGTGCCGCGGACCGAGACCTCCAGGATGTAATTGTGACCATGCCAGTGCGGGTTCGAACAGCGCCCATATTGTTGAACGTTCCATCGATGGCTCTTGCGTGGATTATAAAGCCGATGAGCCGAATTGAAGTGCACCTGCCGCGTGACGGTCACCACGCCCGGCTGGACACGGGGCGCGAGGGGATGGCGTGGAGCGGATTTGTTGGGCACGGCTTTAAAAGGATGAGGAACGGACGGGAGGCGGGAATGGCGCAGGTGGTCGCTGGAAGACATCCGCGCGATGAATAAGCAGAGTGTTACGAACGTCGATCGAGTGCGGATGCTGCGACCTACTTGGTTTTTCTGATCGGTGGCGCTCGGCGCGTTCCGCAAAAAATTGTGCAGCAGTCGGGTATTGGCTCCGCGATGATCAGGCTCATGCAATCGGGACCAGGGTCGGCCAATCCGCGCATTCTTCGGCCAGTGGCCCGCGCTCGGGGCGAGCCCGACCCGGTTTGCCGGCTAAGTCGCCAGATTAAGAATTGGCTGCTTGCGGCCACTGATGATGCGGCGTGTCCTGATCCCAGCTTGGCCGACCGGTCGAGCGTTTTCACCAAAACGCCATGCACTATATCCTCATTGTTTTTCAGCTGACCGTAGCCCTCGGAATCCTGAACGTTTGGTTGCTTCGCGCCAGCAAGGCGACTCCGTTTCGCGGCGGTGACGCGAAGACCCTGCGCGAGGAATTCGCCGCCTACGGGCTGCCCTACTGGTTCATGTGCGTGGTCGGCGTGCTGAAGGTGGTGCGGTGATCCCCCGAAACCCGGGCCACTTGTAATGTTAGTCTGCGGCCCTAAAAGGAGCCCAGGCCATGAAAGGCAAGAGACACACGACGGAACAGAAGATCCGCATTTTGCGGGAAGCCGATGGCGGCAAGAGCATCACATCAACCCGAGCCAAAGACTAAGATTCCACCTGGCCCAGTTTTCGGGACCCGCTCAGGTTGCCCCGTTATGGATTATACGACACGGTGGTAGCCATCGACAGGTCTGATACTTAAATCACAAAATTTCAGATTAGTATTTCGATCAAAATTGCGATGGGTCACACAATGAAAACTGCCATCGCCTATTTGTTGCTTTGCACCGGTACAGCACTCGCTTCAACGCCGTCAACGACGGCGACGCAATCCAAGCCCAACATCTTTGACGAGACGCGCACCGGCGTTCGATCGGCGGCCAGTAAGCCCACCATCATCGTCACTCAGAAGCCCAATGTTTTTGGGGTGACGAAAAGTGTAGTGCAAAACTCAAACGGCGTAGCGGTCCAAACCATCGTGGCGCAAAAGCCAAACTATGCCGGTGAAATCAAGGCAGTCGTAAATAATGAGCGCGGCCAACCAGTCGGAGTAATTACCACTAGGCAGCCTAACGTGTTCGGCGAGACTAAGTCGGTAATCACGGATGCCGAAGGCCGAAAGGTCGGAGAGGCAGTGACCCAAAAGCCCAATGTGTTTGGCGAAGTAAAAACCGTCTACAAGGACTCTAATGGAAAAACTACGGGCCAAGCGATTACGACGAAGCCCAACGTTTTCGGCGAAGTTAAGACCAAGATAAAGGGCAAAGCACCCACAGAAGTATTGGTCAAATAATTGCGGTGGCCCATCCCCCAGCCTCCGCCCCTTCGCTTTTTCGTAGACAACGTTGTGAAGTGCTAGCGGCCCTAAAAGGAGCCCTGACCACCGGGTCACAATGGCAACTGTGTGTAGTCCAGCAGCTTGGTCCAGCTGGTGCCAAGGTCGGTGGATTTCCACACCAAGCCGCCGCCACCGCGTGTTGAGGGGTGATGCCCGGCTGAGCGCCCAGCCTTTGGCCGGTAAACCTCCGGTGAACGACGTCGATTTGCCGAGGGGCTTTAGGCGTGTTTGCTGAGCGTCATCAGGACGAAGCCGGGTGGCCCGACACGATGCGTGTGTTTCGTCGGCCGTGCCCGCTTTGATTTGGATAAAAATTCTTTAGTGACTTCGTCGATAGTTTTCGTCTATCAAATCAACTCCCCTTTGCTCCGTGGTTCGCTCGGCGCGAATCGCGCCCTAGGGAACGGCATGGCGTTGCTTCGGGATTCCTCACCGAAGGCTCGATGGCTCCGACTTCTTTGATTTTTTGATCCGAAAGCACCAACTGAGACTATCCGAACCCCAAAAACTGATGAAACGAAAGAACCCCATCGCCCCGCTGATTGCATGGCTTGGTCTTGCCATGGCCGCTTTTCAGGTTGTTTACGCGGCGGACGGAAATGTCGTAGCGGCGAGTCAACGTCACGGATTGATCAC
>CANJKL010000015.1:0-137149 GCA_947474935.1 Opitutia bacterium | reverse complement strand
GGTCCGACAACGGCCCGGAGTTCATCGCCAAGGAACTCCAGCGCTGGCGACCAGAGCAGAAAATCAAGACCATCTACATCACACCGGCGAGTTCTTGGGAGAACGGCTTCGTCGAATCATTCCACTCCCGCTTCCGCGACGAATGCCTCAATCGCGAGCAGCTCTGGACCCGCCCCGAGGCCCGTGTCGTCATCGAAGACTTCCGCCAGGACTACAACGCCGAGCGGTCGCACAGCTCGCTCGGGTATCTCTCTCCGCAACGCTTCGCCGTGACAAAATTCTCATCAATTCCAGGCTCTCGGGCGGACCGCCAAGCCGGTCCGCCCCTCCGCCTAGGATTGCCAACCACAACCGCAGTTATCACATCAACCCAAGCCAAAGACTAACACTCCACCTGGCCCAGTTTTCGGGACCCGCTCAAGTGCCGACCGACCGCACTCGTGATCATCACAACGCGTTGGAGGGAAGTTGAACCCGCCAAGTTCCCGACCGCGCAGACAAATATTGCCGGTCAAAATATTTTTTCGGCGACGTCTGGCCCAAAGCGGAACGCGCCATCCGCGCAAGGGCAAAGGATTGGAATCTCTTTTCGAGGAGACCGCAAACGACGCCCTCAGCTAAAGCACAAACACTCGTTTCGCTCGAGGAATAGGACGATGGCGTGGGGCGTTCATGATCCCAACATTGCGTTCGAACGCTCCGCTTTCGCGTCGCTATTCGATCGGGCAGGCTTTGGCCACCGAACCTCGCAGATGATCCCGGATGAACCGACCCGTTATAATTTTTCACCCTCATCCCTCGCCGTATCGATCACCAAGTTTCGCAGCGACAATATCGCTGGCGGATCACTGCGAGATGAAAGGCGCGAATCACGCGGGCGACCACACCGCGTCGGCAAATGTCAGGGCCCCAAAAACCGATTGCCGATTTTTTTCATAAACCCCAGATCGTGCGTGCTATTCACTCAATTCTGGCAGACACTGCGTCATGGCCAAAAAAACCACCAAGTCCTCTGCGTCGAAAAAACCAGCCAAAGTCGCCGCGAAAAAGCCGGCCGGTAAGAAACGCTGAGGCTTCAAACGCAGTATCGCATTCCGGCAACGGCAGTCTTCGACTGCCGTTGCTTTTTTTTGATCTACCCCGACATGAGGCCTAGCCACGGGCTGTTTTTTAACAGCTGTTTGTAGCCTCGAATGGGCTCTTTCCGTGGCGACGCAACCGGCAAGATGGTCGGGGCGGTGAGATTCGAACTCACGACCTCTACGTCCCGAACGTAGCGCTCTACCAGGCTAAGCTACGCCCCGACAGCATCTGCTTTCCCCGATTCCAGAAAGAATCCGCTTTCAAATCGAATACGGACCATACCGGGAGGGAAAATCCTGCCCCAAAAGGCAAGGGGCACAATGGATGCTTTGATCAGATCGACCGATCAAGGACAATCTGCGGATACTTTTAAACCAACCGGGCGCTACAGCCAGAGCTGGATTTGCGCCCATCGAACCACCGGCATTCCGGCCGTCGTCGCCGGGTTCCAAGGTTAGACGATGAAGGGATTATACCGCAGTTCGTTTTCGACGGTCGTCATCGGGCCGTGCCCGGGCGCGATCACGGTCGCCGGCGGCACGGTGCGAAGCATCCTTTGAACGTGTAATTGCAGCTGCTCGAGGGAAAAAAAGGCTCCGCCCGCCGAGCCGGCAAAAACCAGGTCTCCCGAAACCAGCAAAGCTTCGCTCGTCTTTCCCCGGATCCGCACCAAATAACAATTGTGAGCGGCTGCATGCCCCGGCGTGGTAAAAGCCGTGACCTCAAGGGCGCCGAAACTTCGGGTCTCCCCCTCCCCCATATTTGAAGCACCGGGCGCGGCGGCTCCGCGCGGAATGAAAATCGTGGGAACGTCGAAGCGTTCCACCACCTCGGCCAAGCCCCCCGCATGCTCACCTTCCACATGGGTGAGAAAAACCGCTTCCACGTGGCGAATCGTGGACGGCCAGACCGAAACGAGCGTCCCCATGCCGGCTCCCGTGTCGAAAAGCACCGCCCGGGACGATCCACTCTCGGCGACGAGATAGGCGTTGGCCACTCCGATCCCATGCGGCATGCGCAACGGCCAAACGCAAAACGGCAAAGCGCCGATCCGGGGCAAAGGATAACGCCCCGAACCCATCGCGCATAACCCGATTTCATTCAAACCGAGCGCCTCCGCCAGGCGACGGATTTCGTCACAACTCAAATCCGGGCGGTAATCGATCGCATCGAGAATCTTACCGGACGGGATTCCGGTCCGTGCCGCCAGCGTCTCCTCGTCGAGCCGGGAGTGCCGCATGGCTTTCTCAAGCACGTCGCCGAGTTCGTCTTCGAGCGGCATGGAAGGCTTTTTCATCACTACGGGAGAAGCATGGGCACGCCCCACCCCAACACGCAAAATTGATTTTGTTTTTTCGCCGGCTTGTTCCAGCGTCAGAGGATGGATGCTAGCCAAGCCGAAGTTCTCAACATTTTCACCCGAACACGCGCGCTATTGACCGGACATTTCGTGCTCCGTTCGGGGCTGCACAGCGGCCACTATTTTCAGTGTGCGCAGGTCTGTCAGCACATGGATGCTGTCGAACGGCTCGCCGAACTGTTACTCGCAAAAGTGCGCGGTCAGGGTCTGAGATTCGACACCGTGCTGGCGCCGGCGATGGGCGGGCTCGTCATCGGCCAGGAACTCGCGCGCCAGGCCAAAGTCCGCTATATTTTCGCCGAGAAGGAAAACAATGTGCTGGTGCTGCGGCGCGGATTCACTTTTTCCCCGGGCGAGCGGGTGCTCGTCATGGAGGACGTCGTGACCCGCGGCGGTCGCGTGATCGAGTGTCTCGATCTGATCCGCAAGGGCGGCGGCACCACCACGGGGATCGCCATGCTCGTCGACCGAAGTGCCGGCGGGGCGCGCTTCGAAGTGCCGGCGGTGAATCTGCTGGAACTGAGTTTCCCCACCTATCCGGCGGACGCCGTGCCGGAGGCGCTCGCAAAAATTCCCGTCCAAAAACCGGGAAGCTGAACCTCGCCCCTGCCGATGCGCTCACGACGTGCGTCGGCAGACTGGAAGATTTTCTGCGTTTATCGATGCCATCAACGCAGTCGCCCTTTAGCTAAAAACGGCAAATGGCGGACCTGCCGGGGATTCACTTTCCACTCGTGTCAACCACGACAAAGCGCGCCGCTCCGCGGTAGTAAACCAGCAGAAAATTTCGCCCGTTGCGCACCAGCGCCTTCGCCCCGGTCACGTCCGCCACCGGGGAGCGATTGATCTCGATGATGACCACGTTCGGCACGAGTCGATCGCGAAACGGAGAATCATCTTCGACTCCCGTAACGATCAGTCCCACTACGCGCGGCTCGAGATTCAACCGCCGGCGATCTTCGTTGCTCAGCGGCTTCACGTTGATCCCCGCAAAAAGCTCGTCCGGTTTGTCGGCGAATTTGTCGAGGGTGACCTCCACCGTACGCTCCCTGCCGTCGCGTGCGACTTTGATTTTCGCCACGGATCCCGGGGCCATTTGCGCGATCATCAGGCGCAATTCCTCCGAAGTTGAGACGGCATGGCCGTTGACTCCGAGGATGACGTCGGTGCGCTTGAGCCCACCCTTTTCGGCCGCGCTTCCCGGAAGGATATCGGAGATGATGACGCCTTTCGTGTCCTTGGGCAGTCCCAGTTGTTCGACGAGGTCGGGCGTGGCGTTTTCCGTGCCGATCCCAAGATATCCGCGGGAAACCGTGCCGGTTTCGATCAAACTATTCATGATCGAGGAAGCCATGTTGATCGGAATGGCGAAGCCGATTCCGATATTGCCGCGCGACGGCGAGAGGATGGCGCTGTTGATGCCGACCAACCGGCCCCGGGCGTCGACCAGTGCGCCCCCGGAGTTGCCCATATTGATCGCGGCGTCGGTCTGAATGTAGTCCTCGTACCCGCCGATATCGCCGAGAATGCCGACACTCCGGCCTTTAGCGGAGACGATTCCCATCGTCACCGTCTGCCCCACCCCAAGGGGATTCCCCACCGCAAAAACGACGTCGCCGACGCGAATATTACTGCTGTCAGCCAGGGTCACGACCGGCAGTTTTTCCGCTTCTATTTGGATGACGGCAATGTCGGTCTTGGGATCGGAACCGATCAGCTTGGCGACAAATTCCCGATCGTCGGCCAGCAAAACCTTCAGCTCATCCGCGCCCTCAACCACGTGGTTGTTGGTCAGGATGTAACCGTCCGGAGAAACGATGACTCCGGAGCCAAGCCCCTCCTGTTTGCTTTCGCGGTCCTGATCGGGAAAATTCGGGAAAAGCTGGCGGAGGAGCGGATTAGTCAAACGCTCGTGGACGATCTTGGTCGAGTAGATCGAAACGACCGCCTTCTGCACCGGTTCCACCACGTCGGCATAACTCAGCACCAAGCCCGGCTTCGTGCCGATGGGCGAGCCGTCGACCAGCAACGCCGGTTTCTTGTTTGCGACCGCCTTACGCTCCGCCTTCGCCGCATCCGCCGGAACGCACGCCGTGCCCGCGATCACACAACTGAAGACAATCGAGCGGAGCTTGGCTCTCACGAGTAGGGGTTGGTCGGACCAATCGAATCCCTGAAAGGTTCCGGCTGTATCGCGTCGGCGCGGCAGGGCCGGGAACGTCAGAATCCCTTGACGCGGAAAAGACTGGTGACGCTCTCGTTGCTATTGATCCGTTGGATGGCTTGGCCAAGCAGCGGAGCGATGCTGAGAACCTTGATGGGCAGATCGTGAGTGCTGACCGGCGTGGAATTGGTCGTGATCAGCTCATCGATCAGACCGCTCCGCAAGCGCTCGAATGCCACTTCGTTGAGGATGCAGTGGCTGACCGCAGCCCGGATGCTGCGGGCCCCGTGCTCCCGGAGAATTTTCGCCGCCGCGCAGAGAGTGCCGGCCGTCTCGGTGATGTCATCCACGAGGAGCACATCACAACCATCGACCTCGCCGACCACGTTGATGGCCTCGACCCGGGTCGCGCTCTTGCGCTTCTTTGCCACCAAGGCGAGCCCGGCGCCCAACACATCGGCATAGGCCGCAGCCATCTTCATCCCGCCCACATCGGGCGAGCACACGACCAGATTCTCCCGCTTGGTCGCCGCAAAATGTTCGAAGAAGACGGGCGACGCGAAGAGGTGATCAACGGGAATGTCGAAAAAGCCCTGAATTTGCTGACTGTGCAGATCCATCGTCAGAATCCGCGTGGCCCCGGCCGCAACCAGAAGATTGGCGACAAGCTTGGCCGTGATCGGCACCCGCGGCTGATCCTTGCGATCCTGCCGGGCGTAGCCGTAGAAAGGCAGCACCGCCGTGATTCGCTGGGCTGAAGCGCGCCGCGCCGCATCAATCATGATGAGCAGCTCAACGAGGTGATGATTCGTGGGCGGACAGGTGGACTGGATGATAAAAACATCCTGACCGCGCACGTTCTCGTTGATCTTTACGAATGATTCCCCGTCCGGAAAACTCGAGACCGCCGCTTCGCCCAGCGGTTGGCCGATCGAACGACAGATTTCCTCGGCGAGAGGACGATTGGAATTACCAGAGAATATCTTCAGCCGCGAATCGTTCATGGAAAGCAGATTGTTGGGGCGGCCAACCTCAGGAGGAAGACTTTTTTGCAACGGCGAGCTCTTCCGCCAGAGCATCGAACCGTCGAAACAGATCCGGCAACCGCTGATGCAAGATGGCAATGCGCCGTTCGAGCAGGTAGGGAATCGCCGGCGTGCCGTTGACGAAGCTGCCCGGGGCCACATCGCTGGTGATGCCGGCCTGGCCGCCCGCCTTCATGCCCTTCCCCAGCGTGATGTGCCCGCCCACGCCGGCCTGCCCGCCGAGCACGACGTAATCCTGGAGTGTCGTGCTGCCGGAAATTCCCACCTGCGAGCAAAGCAGACAATGCCGCCCGATGACGACGTTGTGCGCGATCTGCACCAGGTTATCGATCTTCGTTCCCTCGCCCACGACCGTCCGGCTGAAACGCGCGCGATCGAGCGTGCTGTTGGCGCCAATCTCGACGTCGTCGCCGACCACCACCGTGCCGAGCTGCGGCACTTTCTCATGCCGGCCGCCGACAAAC
The DNA here is from genome assembly GCA_947474935.1 of Opitutia bacterium. Lineage (GTDB taxonomy): Bacteria > Verrucomicrobiota > Verrucomicrobiia > Opitutales > Opitutaceae > ER46. Next base: position 131,032 of record CANJKL010000015.1, on the reverse strand, counting down.
TCGTAGCCAAAACCGTCCGAGCCAATCACGACTCCCGGCTGCAGTCGCACCCGCCGGCCCAGTGCACATTCGGCCGCGACCACAACGCCTGGCATGAGCCAGCAATCCTCACCGATGCTTGCGCCGCGACCGACGAAAACCTGCGCCTGCAGATGAACGCGCTCTCCGACGGTCGCCCCGGCCTCGACCACACACAACGGGCCAACGGTTGCCGTCGCCGCAATCCGGGCGGCCGGATCCACCGCGGCAGTGGCATGAACTCCCGGGCGGGGCTTCGGCCAGAGAACCTGTTCGATCCGGGCGCAAACCCGCGCGAGTGCCACCGAGGGATTTTCGACCACAAAAAAAAGCTGATCAGCCTGCGGCTCGCCGTAAAAATCGAGTGGGACAAGTACGATCGAGGCACGGGTGGTGGCAACCTGCGCCTTGTATTTCGGATTGCCCAGAAATGAAAGATCGCCCGGAACCGCCTGCGGCAGCGCGGCAATACCCCGAATAATTTCGGCAGTCCCACCCCGTTTCGCATGGGGCTGTACCATTTCGTCGATGTCCGCGGCCGTAAACTGGACCTGCATAGCGCGAGCGTGGGGGTTTCGTTCAACGGCGCAATTCCACAAAACGCCTCGGTGGCTTGAACCGTGGCATTTGGTTTGATCGCTCCGATCACCACGGCCGGACAACTGCCGGGCGTCCGAAAAACCGGCCCATGGACGAGGGGGCTTTAGCGCATCTTCGATTTAGATCGACGCCCGTTGCAGGACATTTCCCTCGTGAAAGCGCGTCCGTCCGCTCGCCTCATGCGTCCAACTAATTCGAAAATGCTCCAGTGCCAGACTGATTTAACGCATCGGCTCGACGATCATCGCCGGCCACGCCGACCGAAATACTCAGAAAAAACCCCGCTCCAAAGAGCGGGGTTGAAAAGGCCAATAGCGCGGAGTGCTTACTTCTTCGGCGTCACGCCCGGGACAACAATGCCACCGCCGCCCAAACTCGCCGGAGCCGCGCCCGCCGCCGGGGCGGTCGGGGCATTCGCCGGACGATCCTTGTTGATTTCCTTCATCACTTCGTCGGTGACGTCGTAGGAAGGATCAACGTAAACAACATTCGGGATGCCAAAAAACGAGGGGCCGGACTTGTCGAGGAGGAGCGTGGCCCCCTTGCGCTTGGCCACATCGGCCGCGACCTTGCTGATTTCCTCAAGCATGAGGTTCTTGAAGGTCTGGAAGCGCTGATTCAACGACTGCCGGGTACTGGCGATAAACGCTTGGATTTCCTGCTGCTTGCGCTGGATCGATTCGAGTTTCTTCTGCGCCTCGCCTTGTGCCTTCGATTTCGCATCGGCGGAGAGTGCCGGATTGTTCGATTGCTCGTTCATCGCCTTGTATTCTTCGACGAGGGAGTTGCCCTCCTTGTTCATCTTGTCCACCTCTTCGGTGGCCTTCTGATCGTCGCTCTGAATCTTGGCGTTCTGCTCCAACGTCTTGTAGTGATTGTCGTAAAGCTTGGCCATATCGACGACCAGTAGCTTGACGGCAGGCTGAGCGTGGGCCGCAAGCGCGAAGGCGCAGAATGCCGCGATCGCGAACAGGGATTTAAGAGAATTCTTCATGGGTGGCGTTAGAGAAATAAGGTGGAAACAGGAGCAGAATCAGAACTGCGTGCCAAAGGAAAAATTAAACTGATTACCCTTCTTGTTAAACTTGTCTGCGGTAATCGGAATACCGAAGTCGAGGCTGAGCGGCGCTCCGGCGACAAAAAGGCGCACCCCAACGCCGAAATTGTCGTTATAGGCTCCCGGATTTAAGTCATATGCTCCCGTGTTCACGAAGCCGGCGTCGTAGAAGATCGCGAAACGGATCGGACTCACGATGTCCAACGAATATTCGGCACTGAAGAAGCCGTAGGTTTTGCCGCCGATCGGCTCACCGGCCTCGTCGCGTGGGCTGACCTGGCGGAATTCGAAGCCGCGCTGCGTCGTCGGGCCGCCGAGATACCACTTTTTGTAGTAGGGAACGTCGCTGCTTTTCCCAAAATTCTGGATCACCCCGCCGCGCGCCCTCAAGCTGAGAACCTGGGTCTGTGTTTCGAAGACCGGGAAAAACTGCGATCCGCGGAATTCGAGACTGTAGAAATTGTTGATCTTGCTGCCACCGAGCGGCCCACCAGCAAATGTACCATTGATTTCCACCCGGTTGCCGGAAGTCGTGTTGACGATCTTGTCGCGGGTATCGCGCTCGATCTGGACGCTGACGCTCGATGATGCGTTTTTACCCGCGAGCGCCTGGATTACCTTGGAGGCCTCGGGGGAAACGTTCTGGATGTCGAAAACCTCGTAGGTGTACATCAGCCGGCCGTTCCACAGCTCAAACAGATGCTTGCGGAGGAAGACTTCGAAACCCGTCTCGATCTGGCTGTAAAAGGTGCTGTTGTAGTCCGAGCTCGTCCGGAAAACGCTAAATCCGAAACCGAGCTGCTGTTGAAACAGCCACGGTTCCTCGAAGGAGAGGACCACCTCGCTCGAAAGGGAGCCGAGCTGCATTCTCAAACGGAACTTCTGTCCGTCGCCTTGGAAAAATGAACGGCGGTTGAACAAGTCGAAATTCGACTGCGAAAGTTCGGCAAAAAGCGTGGCCTGCTCCAGTGAACTGTAGCCCGCACCGAAGGTCAGGTTGCCAGTCCGGCCTTCGCGAACGGCGATGCGCAGGTTGCGGCGGCCGGGGATATTCGTGTCCTGCGGCGTCACATTCACATCCTCGAAGAACCGCGAGTTTTCCAACCGCAGCTTGCTCAACTTCATGTAGACCGTGTTGAACGGGTCGCCGGGACCGAGCACGAGTTCGCGCAGGATAACCGTGCTTTTGGTCTTCGTGTTGCCCTCGATCACGACCGACTCGACATTGAACTTCTCGCTCTCGGTTATCTGATATTCGACGTCGATATCGCCGGTGGTGGTGTTGGGCTTGCGCTTGAGCACCACATTCGTGTCGAGATAGGCGTCCTTGCCGTAGAAATCGCGCAGTCGCTCCGTGTCGCTGTCGAGCTTGGACGGTGTGAACACAAAGCTGCGTTTTTGTCGGACCACACGGCCCAGCAGTTGGGAAGTAAAGAGCTTGTTACCCTTGAATGTGATCTCGCCGATATGATATTGGCGGCCTTCCTCAATGTTGACCACAAGCACCAGCTTGCCGGGCGTCGGATAGGTGAAGAGGACCTTGTCCTGCGGGATGTCGACGTCGAGGTAGCCCTGTTCGCGGTAGTAATCGCGCAATTTATCGAGATCGTCCTCGAACTGGTCGTCCTTGAAGCGCCCTGAGCCGGTCAGCCAGGAAAATATCCACCATTTTTTGGTCTCGATCTGGCGCTTAAGCTTGCGGGCAGCGACGTGGGCATTGCCGACGAACTTGATTTCGGCGATTTTCACCTTATCCCCTTCGCGCACCTTGAAAATCACGGTGCCGAAGCCGCCCACCCGGTCGCGATCGATGGAATAGGAGATGGAAACTTGGTTGAATCCGGCCTTTTGGTAGTATTCCCGAAGTTTCTCGGCGTCGTCTTTGACCTGCTTTTCGTCAAGGGCTTGGGTGGGACGGGTCTTGGCTTCCTTCTCAAGCCGGGAGGACTTTACCTTGGAGTTGCCCTCGAAGCGCACAGCCAATACCCGGTATTTTGGGGTGACCTCGAAGACAAGATTGAGCGTCTGACCCTCCCCCTCTTCACGCTTCACTTCGATGAATTCGAATAACAGGGTGCGATAGAGCGAACGGATATCACGATCGAGGGTAGCGTCGTCGAACTCGCCACCCTCCCGCAACTGCATGTTGGCTCGCACGACCTGCTCGTTCACATTCGCCGTTCCCACGAACTTGATTGTGACGGTGCCAACCTTGAAGGTCGGTGCCGGAGCTTGCTGCTGTTGTTGTTGCTGACGGGCTTGCGATGCGGCCGGCTGGGCCACCAACGGAAAGGTACCCGCTGCCACCAGCAAAACGACCGTAAAAATGAGTGAGGCGATCCCGCGCACAGGGTTACTGATGAAAGTTTTCAAAGCGGGTGATATCTCGAAGGAAAGTGAGTTTCAGTTCTCCTACCGGCCCGTTTCGTTGCTTGGCAACGATTAACTCGGCCGAGTCGGCGGCGACTTGGAACTTTTCATCAGCATCTCTTGGGCGGGCAAGCATGAGGACTACGTCGGCGTCTTGTTCGATGGATCCGGATTCGCGCAAATCAGCAAGTTTTGGGGTGCGGTTCTCTTTTTCGGACGCGCGATTGAGTTGTGATAATACAAGGACCGGCACGTCGAGTTCCTTCGCAAGTGATTTTAGTCCCCGGGAAGCCTCGGCGACCTGCTGCTCGCGCGGCATCTTCCCGTCGGTCGGACTGAGCAACTGCAAGTAATCGACGATGATGAAGCCCAGCGGGGTCCGCGCGTGGACCCGGCGGGCCTTGGCCCGAAGCTGCATGATCGAAAGGGCACTCGAATCGTCGATGAAGATGGGGGACTTCGTGAATTCGTCCGCCGTTTCGACCAACCGGTTCTGTTCCTCGCCGTTCTTCGAGAGGAGTCCGTCGCGCAACAGCTTCATGTTGACGCGGGCGCGGGAGCACAGCATGCGCAAGGCGAGCTGCGAAGCGCTCATCTCGAGCGAAAAAACCAGGGTCGCCACCCCCGGCACGCCCTTGCGCGGCATCGCCGCGGCCTCGGCGAAGTTGAGCGCGAGCGAGGTTTTGCCCATCGACGGCCGCGCCGCGAGAATGATCATTTCCTGGCGCTGAAACCCCCACATCAGCTTGTCGAGCTCAATGAACCCCGAGGACACCCCGGTGAGTTCGCCCTTTTTCATCATCATCTTGGTGATGACGTTCATCGCCTCGCGCGTGGGCTCGCGCATGGGCTTCGCACTCTCGCTGACGCGATTCTGCGTCACGCTGAAGATGCGGGTCTCCACCTGATCGACAAATTCATCGATGCCACCGGAAAAATTGTAGCAATCCTCCACCGCACTCGTCGCCGATCGGATCATTTCACGCAGCAGACTTTGTTCGCGGACTTTCTCGATGAAATAGCTCGCCTGCGCGGTAGTTGGGATCCGGCCGCTAATCTGGGTCAGGAAGGCGTAGCCACCGACCGATTCCAGCTGCCGGGCAGTTTTCAGCTCCTCCGCCACGACAGATACGTCGACCGGCGTCTGGCGGTTATAGAGCGCCAGGAGGTGTTCAAAAACGATGCCGTGCTTCGGGTCGTAGAACGATTCCGGGCGGATCCGGGCCTCCAAACAACGCGAAATGACGTCGGCTCCGTCCATCAAGCAGCAGGACAGCAGGTATTCCTCGGCCTCAATGCTATGCGGCAGAGAACGACCCAGGGGGGCTGCGCCCGTCGTAGTCGTCCGGGGCGAAATGCTGGAGGCGTCTTGAACCATCGCGAACGGATCAGTCAATGCGGGCCGAAGGCGTGCCGCAATAGTGGGTTTTCAACATTCTGTTCGCAAAAATACCGCAGGCCGCATCCGTCCAGCGGACGCGGCCTGCATCTTGAAATTTTTGGCCGGCTTCGGTCGATCATTGCCCTGCCCGTAAACCACGAGGACACCGTGGATCGGATCGGGACACAGATCAGCTGTTACTCGCCGGTCTCCTTCCGGGGACGACGCTCGCTTTTCTTTTCCGTGCGGTCGGCCGGTTTGATTTCCTGCGCGACCGGCTCGATCGGATTCTCCGATACGACGTCGAAGCCCAAGTCGACACTCACGTCGGTATGAAGCTTCACCCGGACCGTGTGCTTGCCGAGGGTCTTAACCGGGGCAAAGAGATGGATCTTCTTCTTGTCGAGCTCGACGCCCGAGGCAACGAGCTTGTCGTGGATGTCGTTGGCGGTGATCGCGCCAAACATCCTGCCGCCTTCGCCGGTTTTGACGGCGAACGCGAGGCTCGTCTTTTCGAGTTTCTTCGCGAAGTCTTGGGCCCGCGTGAGCTCATCTTGCTCCCGCTCGGCCCGCCGCTTCTTGAGCGAATCAACCTGCTTGCGATTGGCGCCGGTGAGCGTCACCGCGATCTTGCGCGGCAGGAGATAATTTCGGGCGTAACCGGCGCGAACTTTGACTTGATCGCCTTCGCCGCCGAGGCCTTCGACGGGTTTGACGAGGAGAACTTCACTGTGGGCCATGATGGTATTGGTTTAAAAACTTTGAGTGAAAAACAGGAGGAAGCTTTAGCCTAAAATGGCACGTCGTCATCGAGACTCTCGGTCGGTCCCGGCTTGGCGGCCGCACTACGGGCCGGAGGCGCGTGACGCTCCGGCGTCGCCGTCTGGTCAATACCGGGTTCGGCGGCCGCGCCGGTTCCGGCCGGACCGCCACCACCCCGGCTGTCGCCGAGAAATTGAAACTGCTCGAGCACCACCTTCATGCGGCTGCGCTTTTCCTTGGTGTTCTTGTCCTCCCACTGGTCGAGCCGGAGCCGGCCTTCGACGTAAAGGGGGCGTCCCTTGGTGCAATATTTTGCAATCGTCTCGCCCTGCTTGCCCCACGCCTCGATGTCGACGTAGGTCACCTCTTCGCGACTTTCGCCGGACTCCATCTTGAACTGCCGGTTGATCGCCAGCGAAAACTGGCAGATCGGCGTACCCTTTGGCGTAACGCGCAACTCGGGGTCGCGGGTCAGGTTACCCATCAGCAGAACTTTGTTGAGCGAAGGCATGGCGGGGGTGGCGCGGTCGCCAATCAGGCCGATTGGATGAACGTGCGGTAAACGCTGCCGTTCAACCGCAGCCGTTCCCGCAGATGCGCCGGCGCATCGGCCGGGGCGGAGAAATTGATGTGCACGTAGGCGGCGCCGGTGAGCCGCTTGTCGGTGACGCGGACGAAGTCCTTCTTCCCGATGTTTTCCACGGCGGACACTTCGCCCTGCACTTCGGCGATGACTTTCTTCACGCCGTCGACGATTTGGTCGATCGTCTCTTCCCTGCCCCGGTTATCGAGGATGAAGGTGGCGCGGTAATTGCGTTTCGTTGGATTCATTTTGGATCTCTGCGGTTAAGTTGGTTCATGGCGGCTTCGGTGCCGCGGGCGAGCAGCAATTCGAGGCCTAGGACGTGGAAATCGAGTTTTTGGGAGAGGAGTGTCTGTTGTTCAGCGGTGAATTTTTCGAGGACGAAGTCTGAGAGTTCCATCTGCGGCGGATGCTTCGGGCCGATACCCAGCCGGTAACGGACGAAGCCGTCGCCGACTTGCTCGAGCAAACTCGCCACACCGTTGTGGCCACCGGCGCTACCGGCGACCGTCACTTTGACGAGACCGAGATCGATCGTTACATCGTCGTAAACCGCGGCGATCGCCTCGGGCACGATCTTATAATAGCGTGCGAGCGCACCGATCGACCGGCCACTTTCGTTCATGAACGTCAGCGGTTTTACGAGCCAGCGGACACCGCCGGAACCGAGGTCCCAGCGGGCAACATCGGCCTCGAACTGTCGCTGAGGCTTCCACTTCAGGCCATTTTTGCGGGCAAGCGCGTCGAGCACCACCCAGCCCAAATTGTGGCGGGAGTGCTCATAAACGCTGCCCGGATTGCCGAGGCCGGCAACGAGCGAGAGGAACATGACTCAAAGAACAATCGCCGGGGCCCGCCGCGAGTAAGCGGCGGGCCGGCGCGGAAAACAGGCTTACTTCTTGGCGGGAGCGGCAGGCTTCCCGGCCGGCTTGGCCCCGGCGGCAGCAGGAGCGGCCCCGGGTTTGGCACCAGCGGCTGGAGCGGCGGCCTTGCCATCGGCGGCGGGCGCAGCGGCACCGTCGGCGGGCGCGGCGGCAGCGGCGGCGGCGGCGCCTTCCCCGGCAGAGGGCGTGGCGGCGGCAACTTGCTGTACGATCTCGGCGACCGGTTCGACACACGAAACCACCGGCTGGCCCTTAAGATCGAGGAACTCGACCCCCGCGATCGGCTTGAGGCTGCTCACTTTGATGGCTTCACCGACCTTAAGCTCGGTGACATCGACGGTGATCGCCTCGGGAAGATCCTTCGGCAGCACCCGGATGCGCAGGGTATGGGTGTTGATTTCCAACACGCCGCTCTGGTTTTTAACACCAAATGACTCGCCGGATACGTGCACGGGCACGCGAATCTCGAATTTTTCGTCCGATTTGACCTCCAGCAAGTCGACATGGAGATACTTGTCGGTGATCGGATCGCGCTGAATCTCTTGGAGGAAAGAAAGCGCTTTGCCGGCCTGGTCGCCACGCTGGAGCTCGATGAGGACCGCGCGGTCGCCGACGGACTTCAGGAAACGGACGAACTCGGGCCCTTCAATCGAAAGCGACTCGGGCTTGGTGTGTTTCCCATAGAGAATCGCGGGAACGCGATTGGCTTTGCGGAGACGACGTGATGCACTGCGGCCGGTCTGGGCGCGCACTGCGACATTGAGTTTGAACTGTTGGCTCATGGATTTCGTTCCCCCTGTCACCCCGGAATTGGAGGCAGGCGTAATGGAAAAGAGGGTCAGGTCATAGGGTCGGTAGGATCGAAAGCAACTAAAACTTCGATCGCGGGTTTACTTTTCACCCAGAAGCGCAAAAGGAGCATTGACAAGCCATGGCTCCACTCTGTTTTTCGATCCTTCTTTCGCACGACGCAGGCCGCGCGAACGCCACTGCCCGGTAGCTCAGTGGCAGAGCAGGTGACTGTTAATCACTTGGTCGTAGGTTCGATCCCTACCCGGGCAGCCAATGAAGGCCAATGACTTAAACGTTTTTGGCCTTCTCCATTTTCGGGTCGCTCCGCCAATGCTCCGCCAATTTTTGATCTCTCACTTTGGTCGAAGTGTCGCCTCGCCCGCGTAGCTCTGGTCAAATGTTGTCCAAGTCTCGCTGAAAGTTGGCGATGTTCGAGTTCACGACCTCGCGGATCTCATCGACGATGACGCTGCCTTCGACGTTGGCTTCGGCCGCGTTCTTGCCGATGATGCGCGGCCCTAGCTCCACCTCCAGCTTTAGGCGGAGGAGCAGATTGAGCTTCTGACCCAGCGTCACGAGCATGGTCTCGACCACGTCTCGGTCTATCACGTCGCCGGCTTCGCGTTCGTTCTTCGCGCGAACGTGCCGAATTTGCTCTCGCAGCAAGTCAGCTTTGAGCGTGTTCAGCTCACCCGTGGCCCGAACGCGGCCCAAGCCTCGTTCAGCCTTGAAGGCTTGCCATGCCTCAAGATCGGCGGTCTCAGGCGCGCCTTCGAGCTGCCGCCAAAGGTGCAGGCCTTGATGGCTGACATCTAGTTCCTTGGCCAAGGTTTTCCATGTGAGCGGCTCCATGCCTCTATCAAGTTCGTTAAAAAAAACCAGCCGGGTTTTGTTGCTCTGGGTCGCTTCACCCAATCGTCCTTTTTCACCCGAAAGCTTCCTTAACCCCCGTGGGGGCCTCGTGTGCCTACGGATTCACGACCACTTGGGTCGTCACCTCGGCGCCATTTTGTTCGAGACGGGAGCGGTTCGTTTGGGCCGGCTGTAGGTTGCCGTGAGAGTCGGTGCCGGCGACGAACCTCAATTGGGTCAACCCGGCAATCGCGACGGTCCGCCCGTTGCTCTGGAGCAGATCGCCGCCGGTGATCCGCGTGTCGGAGCCGGAGCCGATAATGATCACCGGTGACGCATTGTCGTAGGCATTGACGTCGCCGATGAACACGGGACCGGTGAACTGAATGCCGGGCGCGTAGAGCCCCGTGTACCCCTTCGTGGCGAAGTATCTCGCGTTGGCGGTGCGCAGGCCGCCGAACTTCCCCGTAGGGCTCTGGATGGCGATGAAGGAGATATCTGCGTGGCCGTCGTAGGTGACGTCGCTCCGGAAGAGGGCCTGGTTGACAGCATTCGCGCGTCCCACGCTAAAAACCGACAGGTTGCTCGTTTCGTCTGCGCCGGTGACGACGATCCCTGCGTGGCCCTTCATATACGTGGTGGCTTGGCTATAGCTCATCGGCTCGGCGGGGCCGGTGGCGCCATCAAGGACCAGCGAGAGCGTGCCCGCGCCGGCGAATTCCACCTGCACGATGTCGTTGTTCAGATCGACGAAGGACATGCGGAGGATCTGCTTGGCGTCGGCCTTGACCGATGCGGCGCCGCCCGCGAGGAGGATTTGATCGTAGGTGAAGCCGGTGCCGGCGTGGAAGATGTCCGGGAACTCCGTACCGGGGCCCACGAGCTTGGTCGTGGTGGTGACCCCGAGGATGGCGGCCTGGGTGGTGGACTGGCCGCCTTGGGAATTGGCGATAACCGCTTGGTAGAGTCCTGCAGTGTTCGGCTGTACGTTGGTGACGGTCAGCGTGGCGCTGGTGCCGCTGGTCACATCGGTGCCGTTGCGTTGCCAGCGATAAGTATATCCGCCCTGCGCTCCGGCGCTAAAGGTGGCGGCGCTGCCTGGTGCGACTGAGGTACCTGCCGGTTGTTGATTGATGACCGGCCCAGTAGACGAACTTGTGAGCAACAGAGTCAGGACGATTGTCCCGGAATTGCCATTCCAGCCATCGACTGCGATCCAGTACGTGGTGCCGGAGGTGGCAGTAAAGGTGAGGGCGCTGGATTGGCCGGAACCTTCGTTGTCGTTTGACGCCACTGCGGTCAGTGAACCGACGCTGCTGCCGGTGTAAACAGCTAGCAGGGTATCGTACGTGCTGTAGCGCGTATGTAGGGCGACGATGCCTGCGCTCGGCGCGACCCAGCGCCACCACACGGACCTGCCGCCGGAATTGCCGGCATGATTTGGTTCCCCCGTTTCCTTGGTGGCACTGCTATTGGTCCCGATAGTCTGCGCGCTCGTCCCGCTCAAGGTCGTGGCGCTGGCGAAGGAGTCGTTGCCGGTCAGCGACACCCGATAATTGTCGAAGACCATGTAGTTGTCGCCAGATAAGCCGGTCGTCGCTAACCCCCAAGAGGCGGCGATGTAGCCCAAGTTTCGGGCGTTGGACGTCGTGGTCATCTGCTTGTCTATGAAGAGTGTCGTATCGCCCAGCCAGGCCGACCATCGATTCGCTGCAAAATTCAACGTGACCATCAGCGTGTAGCGCGTACCCCGCGTGAAGGTGCCGACGGCAAACGCGCCCGTGCCGGCGCCGTAGCGCCAAATGTTTCCCGTCGCGTTGTCGAACGAGATGAGGCAGAGGCCTTCGGATTTGGTGTTGTAAACCAGCCAGGAGAAGAGGTCCTGGCGACCATTCGTCGAATCTCGGATGCTCATGTCCACTTGGAATCGGATTTCGGGGGTGCCGCCGGCCGGGTTGTAGTTGATCGGTCGCCAGGCCCAGCGGCTTTCGGTAGCCGAGTTGAACCCGATCCACGCAGTTTTCGAGGTGCCGCCGAAACCGAGGAAAATTCCCGTCGAGCCGTCCGTATTGTTCGTGGTCTTCCACTGGTCGGTGCCTCCGAGGGCGTTGCTGCCAGTGTTAAACGCTTCGAAGTCGGTGAAGTAGATGTCGTTCGAGGGCGTGAAAACGAGGCTCAGGTTGATCGTGCCCGCGTCATCGCTGTAACCTCCGACCACGATAGCATACGTGGTGCCCGCCGTGGCGTAGAAGGCGGCTTCACTCGTGCCATCGTAACTCAAAACCGAGTCGTCGTTTGACGCCACCTCCACCAAGTCGCCCAGCGAAGTTCCGGTGTAAACGGCGAGGATCGTGTCGAAGTCGCTGCCGGCGGTCGACACGGTCACCCGGCCTGCCTGCGGCGCCGTCCACGCCCACCACAGCGTATTCCCCGGAGTGAAGCCGGAATGGCGAGGCTCGCCCGACTCGGTGGTGGCTAGAAGGCTCGATCCTGTGGCAGTCGCGATGCTTCCCATCAGGGTAGCACGGTTCGAGAAGTTGTCGTTGGCCGGCGGCGCTACACTGTCGACGCTGATATTCAATTTTACCCTCCCCTCGACCCCGTCCCAGCCGTCGACGGCAATCTGGTATACCGTGCCGCTGGTAATCCTGAAACTGACTCGGCTGGTGATTCCTCCGCCGCTGTCATCGTCGCTCGTCACATAAAGGAGAGTGGCCAGGCTCGTTCCGGTGTAGACACCGAGCACGGTGTCGATCCCACTCCCGATGGTGTCGATCGTCACGCGGCCCGATGCCGGCGCCTTCCAGGTCCACCAGACGGACTTGGTTGCCGGGTTAAAATGGTGGTCGGGTTCGCCGATCTCCGCGCTCGCAGTCACGTTTGAGCCGCTGGCGTTCACGGACGTGCCACTGACCGTCGTGCGGCCGGAAAAATTGTCATTGGCTGGGCCGGCGATGCCGAAAGTGACGTTCAGCCGGACCGCACCGGTAGCGCCCTGCCAGCCGTCGACGGCGATCTGGTAGGTGGTGCCCGCGACGGAGTTGAAGATGACCCGGCTGGTGTTGGCGCCGCCGCTTTCGTCGTCGCTCGCGATGAGCGTGAGGGTGTTCAAGTTCGTGCCGGTATAGATAGCGAGCAACGTGTCGAAATTGCTTCCGATCGTGTCGATCGCGACGCGGCCAGACGATGGCGCGGTCCAGCTCCACCAAACGGACTTCGTCGCGGTATAGCCAGCGTGTCCGGGTTCGCCCGTCTCTGCGGTGGCCCCGATATTACTGCCGGTGGCGGAAACGCTGGTGCCGGTGAGCGCCGTGCGAGTGGAGAAGGCATTGTTGGTCAGGCTCGAGGACGCGGCGAAACTCAGGTTGAGACGAACGACTCCTTCGGCTCCGGATTTTCCGTCGATCGCGATCCGGTAAGTGGCGCCGCCAGTGACGGTAGCGGTAAGTCGGCTGGTGCCGCTTCCACCGCCGTCGTCGTTGCTTGCGACGGACGTCAGGGCACCCACCGTGCTTCCGGTGTAAACTGCCAGCACGGTGTCGAACGCACTCCCGATCGTGTCGAGGGTCAGCGTGCCGCTGCTCGGCGCCGTCCACGAATACCAGATCGACTTCGTCGCCGTGAAGCCGGCGTGCGCGGGTTCGCCGGATTCCGCCCGGGCATTGACATTGCTGGCACTGATCGTCGCCGAGGTGCCATTGAGCGGAACGCCGTTGGCCAAGGCGTCGTTGGCTGGGGCAAAACTGCTGTCGCCGGTGACGGTGAGCGTGAGGGTCTTGTAACCGGAGCCGCCGGCGTTGGTCGCGCGCAGCGTGACGACGTAGGAGCGCGCGGCCGGCAGCGTGCCGGATATCACCCCGGTGGTAGACGAAATAGTCAGCCCCGTGGGTAAGTCCGTCGCGCCATACGAGGTCGGCGAATTCGTGGCCTCGATGCGATAGGTGAAGGTGGCACTCCCGACGCCCGTGGCCGTGCCCGAGCTCGTAATCACGGGTGCATTGGCCGCGGCGGATGCGACGGTCAACGCCAGCGTCCGGCTACTGCCGGACCCGCCGCCATTGGCGGCCGCGATGACGATCGAAAACGTTCCCGCCGCCGTCGGCGTGCCGGAAATGACACCGCTGCTCGTGTTGAGGGAAAGACCCGTGGGCAGGTTCGTCGCCGCGAAGCTCGTGGGACTGTTGCTGGCGGTGATCGTATAGGTGAACGGCTGTCCCACCGTGCCACTGGCCGACGTGCTGCTGGAGATTACCGGCGTCGCGATCGGAGCAGGGACGAACTGCACCGTCACGCTGCCCGTGCCGGTGCCGGAGGAATTCGTCGCCGCGATAGATACGGTGAAGCTGCCGTTTTGGGTCGAGGTGCCGGTGATTGCGCCCGTGCTGGTGTTGAGGCTCAGGCCGGCGGGCAGGCCGGAGGCGGCGAAACTCGTGGGCGAATTGGTGCCGGCGATGGTGTAGCTGAACGACTGGCCGACCACGCCGCTGGCGGTGGTCGCGCTGGAGATAGTGGGCGTCGCTGACCCGATCGCGTAGTCCACCGAAGCTCGCGCGGTGCTGGCGTCGGCCGACAGCGGAATACCGGTGGTGGCCGTGGCGAGGGTCGTGCCCGCGGTGCTCAACAGCCTGAAGCTCGAAACCGACACCGGGGAGTTGGTGGCGTTGTCAGAAACCTCGAGGTAATAGCGCTGGGTGCCCGCCGCGGCGAGGTCCGTCGCGTCGAGCACAAACGTGCCGGTGACTTCGCTGGAAGTGCCGGCGAAGCTCCAAGCGCCGCCGAGCTGCTGGAACGCCTGAGATCGGCCGTTAGAGTTTTGCCAGCCGGTAAAACTAGTGGTCGTGGGGAAGTAAGCGCTGGGCGTGGTCGTAGTCGTCGCCGACCGCCCGAGGCGGATCCCCATCTGGCCGCGATTGGTCGTCGATAGCGTTAATTCCGCGAGCAACGTCGGGCTGTAGGAAGAGCGGGCCGTGATCCAATAGACCTCGTTGCCCCAAAACGGCGTCATATAGGAATTCCCCGATCCTGAACCGGCGCGATTGGTCAGGTGATCGGAGTTGGATGACGATGGTACCTGCGAGGTGACTCGCAGGGCGTCATAGGAAATCCAGCAAAAGCCCTCCGTCCCATTGCCCCAGTTCGTCCCCCAGGAATTTACGATTCGGAGGGCGCCTCTCTCCCCGGTGTCGATCGCACCATTCTTGTTCACATCGATCCAGAGGTCATCGTTGTAGCCGACGATGGTCATGCCGTGGGGGCCGCCCCCATTATTCATGAACCGGACCGCCTTCTTGTTGCGCCAGGCGTCGTCGGCCGTCGTGGAGGTATCGTCGCCTACCGTGGTGAACTGCCAGCCATAGATGTTAGTGGCGTAGAGCAACAGGTAGCCGTTGTTCAAAAGTGCCTTGGCGTTGGTGAGGCCGGCCGCGGTGTCGATGGCGCCGACCCGCCCGATCTGGCTGAAGCGATAGTTGATCGCGCTGCGCCACACTGCCGCGGTGAGCGGCCACTCGAGGTAGTCCGTCGCACTCGTGGCCATGCCCGTGTAGGGCCAGTCGCTCCAGGTGGGAACACCCAGTTTCAGCATCACATCAAGCACGCTCGAAAACCAGCACCCGTTGTCGCCGCCACCGTTGGCTAAGGCATAGGTCCACTTGGGCGAGAGTTTCCGGGTGTTGTCCGAGGTGTTCCGCGGCCAAGCCCGGGCCAGGGCGGTCATGTGCGAGCCCACATAATACGTGGACGAAAAGGCGGCGCACGAACCCTGCCCTAATTGGCTTCGGACCCCGGGAAACGCATCGAGGGCGGCGTTGTCGACCGCGGACGGCAGGGCGCCGTCGGCGGCCACATTGACGCCCGCCTCGGTCTGGAGGATCAGGCTGGCGGCGATCAGCGGCTGCGGCTCTTCGCCCACAGACACGAGACTTTGGGCCAACAACGCCGGCTGGCGCTTGTCGATCCGGGACTTGTTAATCCGATCGAGGCCGAGGGCATTCAGACGCACAGCTTTGGTTTCCTGCATGTGCTGGTCCATCCACACCCGTTCCTCCTCGGTGGGCGGGCGCAGGCCAGTGCGATTACTTTCTTCGCCGGCAGTCTGGGCGCGGGACGCGACGCCAGCCAGGGCGACAAAAACAGCCAGGCCAAGGGACAGAACGCGGGCAAGCGTGGGTCGAAACCGCAAAGGATATTTAGTTGCCATGGGCGCCGGGGGAATAGGGGCGGAAAAATCAGGGCTTCGGGGCTGGGACTACTTCCTGACCATCGGGCGCGGGTTGAATCTGTAGAGGGGGCAGGCCATGCTTGGCGCGTTCAGTGTTGATTCGTTCGAGGCCAAGCTTGTTCGGTTTCACCTCGCCAGTCCTGACCATCGTCTCGTCCATCAGCGCGCGATCTGCTGCGGTGGGAGGATTAAGTCCGGTTCGATTCGGCTCTCCCGGGGTGGTGGTGACCGAGTTGGCCGGGGGCGTCGTCTGGCGGGCGCAACCCGGAAGCAGGAAGAAACAGCACCCGAGCAACATGACCGTGCGTAGCAACGTAAGGACGAAACGCAAGGTGCCTGGGCAGTGGACTACGGACAGCATCATCGGAAATGGAGTGGGAACGAATACCGGAGGGACCAATGAAACGGCACGTGAGCTCAACAAGCATCCCCAAAAAATTATAGCGAGAATCGAAAAAACGCACGGGTCGATCCGACGGGGTCATACGCGAACAGGCGACAGTCTCGCGTGACCTGACTCCGAAAATTTGAGCCGCCTTGGGTTGTTAGTCAGGGCCAAGAAAAAGGAGCCCAGACCATGAAAGGCAAAAGACACACGACGGAACAGAAGATCCGCATTTTGCGGGCGGCCGATAACGGCAAACGCATCACATCAACCCAAGCCAAAGACTAACACTCCACCTGGCCCAGTTTTCGGGACCCGCTCAGGTTCACCGACGAAACACGGGGGCGCCTAATTGCCGTCGACCGGATTCGAATGGTCAACCCGGCGGGTGCGGGACAAGACAAAGCTCGAGCAAATCGAGCGCGATAGCTGGTTCTGCCCATGGTGCATCCTGAGGTCGTTTGGTTCAGCCGAGGACAACAGCCTTTCCGTTCCGTTGTGCCGTAGCCTGCTTGATCTGATCAACCAACGAGGCGTCAATGTTTCGCGCGTTGACCACGACGTCCATCGGGCCGGCTCCGAGATTTGAGGCCTCGTCAACCGCCCAACATATTGTTTCCAAGATGAGCTCATGAGGGTTTCCGAACACGCCCCCACCGATCAGCGTGAGCACGACCCGACGCTGATTTAGTCCAGCCGCCGCCAGCAGGGTGCCCAGATACGCCGCACGCAGAAGTTGCCGACAAATAACCCGGACGTTTCCTGTGATCGCTACGCCCGGGCTGTAGTGGCCTCCGGCAAAGGTCGACGTAAACACTTGGGCGATGCGGCACCCGGGCTCCACTGCTCCGTCCCACTCGCAGCCGAGGACGACCTCAACTTCTGCGTGAACGCCAACCTGAATCTGATCGAAGCGCTCCGATAGTGCTGTTGCGGCGTAAGCAGGATCATTGAGTCCATCGCCCACGAGGTAGCCGGCCCGAACTGTGCCTGCGGCGGGCGGCAGGGCGCGGTGCAGGAGATTGATCTGCAGACTGTCGGTCTGGACGAAGCGGCTGCCGTCGAGTCCGGGTGCTCCATAGTGGCGCAGCAGTGTTCCTGGAAACGCCGAAATTGATGCACGCGGCCCTTGCGTCGGGTCAGAAAAGTAGTCCTGAACGGGGACGACGCTAGCACCCGTTGCCTCCAAGCAGTTGAATTGCGACGCGACCTGGAAGAGCGTGCCGGTTCCCGCCCAAGCTTGTAGTGCTCCAATGTCGGTGAGTGCGTCTTGCCCGAGTAAAGCCCAGAGCCGCACTGATCCGTTCCTAGCACGAGGCAGAAGGTCCTGGCGGAGTTCACCTATAGATCGTGTGCCAAATCGGCCGGCGTGAAAGTTGCGCTCACCGACTTTGAAAGTCGCCTGACCAGATACGTCAAATTTGAAGGCCCGGGCCGGCGACCTTTGCACCGCTTCTTCCGCTCGCGCGACCAGGCTTCGATCGCCCTTGCCCCGGGAAGATTGTAGGACGTGGCGCCAATGGACGAGCGCGGCGGAATCCGATGCAAGCAGTGCGGCAAGGAGATCGTGCGAATCAGGTGTCATGCTCCGACAGGATCATTCCGGTCCGGCTCGCGCCGGTCGGCCCTCGGTTACGTCGGTTGGCGTGTCGAAACCTCGTGTCAGCCAGTTTCGGGAAAAGATGCGACGAGGTCATCGTGATAGGGTGGGGGCGTGAATTCACAATGCGCCCAGGATAGGCAATTTTCACGACGATTTTCATGGTAATCGAGAGGCTGGGACAGCGATTGACCCAGGGTGTCGTGTAAGGTCAGCACATGCACATCAGCGAACGTGCTAACAAGATGTGCGGGACTCCAAGCCTTCCGCGGCGCGCGCGGTGATGGAGCAAATCAAGACGATCAGCGACAAGCCGGTGAATTTGTCGTGAACACGCACTTTCACTGGGACCACACGCAGGGCGGGCAGACTTATCCCGCGGCCTGGCCGGCGGGCCTCGAGATCATTTCCTCCGAGAAGACGCGGGGAAACATCGAGCAGCGCGGCATACTTCCGCGACAGTTCGTGCAGGCCGCTGCACCAGTCGCGTTCGCGCTGCCGTCGGGCGGCCGCCTCCGATACTGGAAGGTCGAGCGCGCTAGTCCTAGGCCCCGGCAAGCGGTCCCCCCGGAGCACAGGCCGCCTTCAACGATGAAGGCGGCCATCCGTCGCTTGTGCTCCGGGCTCAGCATTTTTTGCGTTCACCGCCTCCAACACGCGGTTCCTCAGCAGCGAGTCCGCGAGCATCTTCTTCAGCTCCGCGTTCTCCCGCTCCAGCTCCTTCATCCGTTTGACCTCGTTGACGTCGAGTTGTCCGAATTGCCGTTTCCAACGATGGAATGTGACCTCGGAGATATTATGCCCTTGCTCACTTCCGCGACGCTCTTGCCGCCATCGGCCTCCCGCAAGATCCGGACCTTCTGTTCCGTCGCGTGTCTTTTGCCTTTCACGGCCCGAGCTCCTTTTAGGGCCGCCCGACTAACATCGCACGTGGCCTAGATTCCGGGGGATCACCGCAGCCGAGCGCCAGCTTCAAGTCCTCCAAACCGGCTTTTCCGAACTGGATCAGATAGCCGGCCACCCGATCAGCCGAATCGGAAAACAAGGCCGCCGCGTAAATCAAAGGCCGCTGGTCTGGGGCGACCCGAGCCAGATGTGCATATTCTCCCGCCGCTTTCGCGCTGGCGGTCCGCCGCAGCACCTCCGTGAGCTCCGCCCAGTCCAAGCGCCGACCCAGCGAAAGCAGATCGATGAAAAAGGGGGAGAGCGTGGCGAGATTCTTGGTTTGTAGCGCGGCGTCGGTCGCGCTCCGCAACTCGCGTTGCAAAGGCTGCGAGAGATGGCCGTCTTGATAACGCATCGCCGCAGCAAAATGGGCGAGTCGAGCGGCTGGCCTCCCGCGCGCTTCGCCGGGACGAATCTCCCCGTGGCCGTGAGGTCGCGGAGTTTCAGCAGCGACTGCACGCCTTCGGAACATGAATTCGTCAGGTAGGTGCGCAGAGCGCTGCGGGCCCGCTCCGAATCAAAAACGAGAGCACCGGTGTGCTGACCCGACGGCCCTTGTCCTCCCGCAACTTGAAGAGCGGATCGAAAAAGGATCCCACCCGCCCCAAGCCGTGAGGTCGGGCTGGCGGGTGGCGTACTGTTCGAGGGCACTGCCGAGCGCGGGCCGCTTCCAGCATCATCGCCGCCGGCCCAATCTTTTCAACGTCGACGAGATCGCGGCCATACGCCCCCAGGGTCGGCGTTCCCGCCCCCGCCGCCCGCAGCAGAGCCGGGCCCACCGACTTCAAGTTCACGGGCAACATCCACGCTAGGGCCGCAATCAGCGCAGCGAACAATACGGTGGTCGGAGCGGCAAAGGCTGAGAACGAACCTCGGGGCGGGCCCAATTCGCTCATGCGCGTAAAAATATTTATTTGCCGCGGGAAGTGGCGGATCCACGCTGGCTTCATAAGCCGACCAATGTCTCTAAGAATTGTTCAATATAACGAATCGATTTTGCGCCGGAAGGGCGTGAAAATCAATTCCTTCGACGCTGCGCTCCGCGAACTGGCGGAGGAAATGATCGAGACGATGCATGGCGCGGCCGGCATCGGCTTGGCAGCGCAACAAATCGGTCGCGCCATCCAACTCTGCGTGGTCGATCTGCGGGACGCCGACGCCGTCTTTAACTGGGAGCTCGACGGCGCCAAGCCGCCGCTGGATTTGTTTATGCCGCTTACACTCGTGAATCCCGAAGTGACCGTCGTAAAAGAGACGACGGATACGGTCTACGAGGAGGGCTGCCTGTCGTTTCCAGAGATTAGGGGCGATATCGACCGCCCCGATGCCATCGCCCTTAAATTCCATGACGAAAAAGGTGTGCCCCACAGCCTGACCTGCGACGGCCTGTTTTCCCGTTGCATCCAGCATGAGGTCGACCATCTGAACGGCGTCCTTTTCATCGACCGCATGGAGAAACGGGTCCGCGCCACCGTTGACGAAGCGGTCAAGACGCTCTCCAAGGAGACGCGTGCCGCCATGAAAGCGAAATAATCTCGATTCCGCCGTTCCACCTCCTTCCCGGCAGAGAGAATTCCAGACCGATGCACTGGGGGACGCCCCTTTTCATTGGAAAAGCCAAAGCGCCGGAGAGCCCTCGATAGAAAATTATCCATGACCCTGACGCAAAAGTCCGACGGAATGAACTACGCCCCGCAAGGCCGACCGAGTCCCGTGGTCAAGCCTGGCGAATTCATATTCGCCGCCGTCCATCTCGACCATGGCCACATTTACGGCCAGTGCAACGGCTTGCTGGAAGCCGGTGCCCAGCTCAAGTGGGTCTTCGACCCCGATGAAAAAAAAGTCGCGGCCTTTTGCGCCAAATACCCGGCAGCAAAGGTCGCCCGCGCCCTCGATGAAGTTCTGGCTGATCCGGAGGTCAAACTGGTCGCCGGCGCCGCCGTCCCCTGCGACCGCGGCCCGCTTGGTATCCGCGTCATGGAAGCAGGCAAGGACTACTTCACCGACAAGACCCCCTTTACAACCTTGCCGCAGCTCGATGCCGCGAAGGCTGCCGTCGCGCGCACCAGCCGGAAGTACATGGTCTATTATTCCGAGCGGCTGCATGTGGAGTCCGCAATGTATGCCACGGACTTGGTGGCGGGAGGGGCGATCGGTCGCGTGATTCAGGTCATCGGCCTCGGCCCGCATCGCTTGGGCAAGGCCGGGCGGCCCGCATGGTTTTTCGAGAAGGCCAAATTTGGCGGCATCCTCTGCGACATCGGCAGCCATCAGTTCGAGCAATTTCTCACTTACACCGGCGCCACCGATGCCACCGTGACGCAGGCGGCCGTCGGCAACTTCAACAATCCCGACAAGCCGGAATTCGAGGATTTCGGCGAAGCCTCGCTGCTCGGCGACAACGGCGCCTCCAACTACATTCGCGTCGACTGGTTCACCCCCGACGGACTGAGCACCTGGGGCGACGGTCGCACGGTCATTCTCGGAACCAAGGGTTATATCGAACTGCGCAAGTACGTCGATATCGCCCGGGACAAGGCCGGCGACAACGTGTTCATCGTCGACGAAAAGGGTGAACGTTTTCTGAACGTCGCCGGCCAGGTGGGCTTTCGCTTTTTTGGCCAGTTGATCCTCGATTGCCTGAATCGGACGGACACGGCGATGACCCAGTCTCACGTGTTCAAGGCCGCCGAGCTTTGCCTGCGCGCCCAGCTGGCCGCTCGAAAAATCGCCTGAGTCCCGTTCGCCCATCCCATGCCTTCGATCGCAACCCGCACTGGAGACGACGGCATGACGAGCCTCCTTTACGGCCAGCGCGTGCCGAAGGATCACCCGCAAATCGAGGCGGTCGGCGCTTTCGACGAACTCAACGTTGCGCTCGGAACAATCAAGCCCCACCTCGCGGGCGATGCCCGCGGCCAAGCCGTCTGCGATCTCCTCGTCACCGTGCAGAAAAACCTTGTCGCGTTGATGGGCGAATTGGCGTGCGCCGAGGCGGATGTCACCCGTTACGCTGCGTCCAAATTCGAAAAAATATCCACGCCAGAGGTGCTCCGGCTGGACCGTGCCGTTGCCAATCTCGAGGCCCGCGGGCTGACATTCGACGGCTGGGCGACCCCGGGCGCCACCACCGCCGCCGCTGCCTTCGACCTTGCCCGCGTGGCCGCTCGTCGTGCCGAGCGCCGACTGACCGCCCTGCCCGCGCACGGTCGCAACGTCCGCGCGGAAGTGCGACAATTCGTAAACCGGCTTTCCGATTTACTCTGGCTGCTCGCCCGCGAGGCGGAACATTCCCCTCCGGTTTGAGCGTATCTCCGCTACTCGCGATTTGCGTGGCGTACGCCACCGTCGGACTTGTCACGCATTGAATTAGGCCCTAAGCCCGCATCATGCCCTTCGCGCTTGTTCTCATCGTGCTGGCCGCCGGTTGGCGGATCGCCGCCCTGCATGTCCCCGCGCTCGCGAACTTTGCCCCGCTCATGGCCCTGACTTTTTGCGGCGCCGTTTATTTTCGCGACAAGCGCCTGTGGCTCCTCCCTTTCGTCGCGCTCACCCTTTCGGACCTCTATCTCGACCACCATTACGCTACCGTTTACCAAGAGCTTTGGACGTGGCCGAGTGTGGCGGTGCGGCTGGTCTGTTTCGCGCTGGCCCTTGTGATCGGCGCCAGCGTCGCCCGGCGCAAAACCTGGCTGAACCTCCTGAGTGGCACCGTTGGCGGCGCAGTGTTTTTCTATCTCGCGACCAATACCGATGCATGGATTCGCGATCCGGCTTATCTCAAGACCGCCGCCGGTTGGTGGCAGGCGATGACGATCGGCCGGCCGGAATTCCCACCGACGTTGTACTTTTTCCGCAACACGCTGGCGAGCGACTTGCTCTTTACCGGCCTCTTTGCCGGCACGATGGAATGGGCCGCCTTGCGCACCGGCCAGCCCAGCCTGCTGGAGCGTCGCGTCACGGCATAGGTCATTCCGCCACCGCGGTGCGCCCGGCCCCAGCCGGGTTCAGAGCAGGTCCGCCGCGAGTTCCGCCAGCTTGGATCGTTCTCCCTTGGTCAGCTTTACATGCGCGGCGATCGAGTGGCCTTTCATCCGGTTGTGGCAATAAACGAGACCGTTGCTGCGCGAATCAACGTAGGGATTGTCGATCTGTGTGGGGTCGCCGATCAACACGATCTTTGATCCTTCGGAAATCCGCGTGATGACCGTCTTTACCTCGTGTGGCGTCAACTGCTGCGCCTCGTCGAGGATGAAAAATCTGCGGGCGATCGAACGGCCGCGAATAAACGCCAGGGCCTCGATTTCGACAAGACCGCTCTTGAGCAGCCGTTCATAGGGTTTCACCAGCGGGCCGTGACTGTGATTGTGACTGGCGTGACCGGGATGCACCAGCGCCGGCCCGGAACTGAAAAAGTCGTCCCTTTTTTTGTACTTCTTCTTCGAAACCTTTTTGGCGGCGAACTGCGGCTCCTTCGGCGGCTTCGAGGGGATCAGCACCTCAAGCGCATCGTGATACGGTTGGAGCCACGGTTTCATCTTTTCCTCCAGCGAACCCGGTAGAAAGCCGATGTCCTTCCCGAGTGCGATCACCGGCCGTGAAATCGAAACGCCGTCATAGTGGGAATGGTCTTCGTGAGTCTGGTGTAATGCGCAGGCGGTGGAGAGCAGGGTCTTGCCCGTCCCCGCCTTGCCGAAGCAGGTCAGCATCGCGATGCTGTCGTCGAGCAAAGCATCCATGAAAAACTGCTGCTCAAGATTGCGGGCCCGGATCGGGATGCCGCCGGGCGCCTTTACAAAATCCGGTATCTTCAGCCGGCGAACCAGCCCGTCGCCATAATAGCGCGCCGGCATGGTTTTCCCCTCGTCGGAGCGGAGCAGCACATATTCGTTGAGGTAGAGCGGCTTGGCCGCGACGGCATCGATTGCAAACGCGCCCTCGGAACAAAAGCGCTGCAGCTCGTAAAGATTCACCGCCAGCTCCCGGTAGCTCGCTTCCTCGATTTCCGGGACCTTGTCGTTCAGATAATCCTCGGATTCGAGGCCGACCGCCCGGGCCTTCAGCTGCACGTTCACATCCTTTGTAACCAAGATGGTCGGTGGCGGATAACGCTCCTGCACAAACAGCGCCGCCGCGATGATGCGGTTGTCCTTTTTCGACAGATCGGGCAGAATTGCCCGCAAGCGCTCCATGGCTGGCGATCGCCGCTGCGGATCGGTCAGGTAGGGATTGATGATGACGGACAACGTGCCGCCATTATCCAGCTCGACCCCTTCGTGCATCGCCCGCGAATCCGGCAGCAGCTCCTGCAGAATCCGGTGAACCCGCCGGGCGTTGCGCCCGCGCTCCGTGGATTGTTCGCCTTTGATCGAGTCCAGCTCCTCGAGGACCTCCACAGGAATCGCAAGATTGTTATCCTCGAATTTGAAAATCGACTGCGGATCGTGCAACAAGACGTTTGTATCGAGCACGAAGGTCTTAACCTTTGCTGAAACCTTGATCCGCGAATTTGGGGCTGACACCCCGCGCAGGTTTTCCATCGGCTGTGGATATCTTGTGAAGAACACTGAACAACCTAACTCGACTTTGTCGATACCAGAACGTCTTTCAACCCGACAAATCACCAAATCTATTCGGGGGAAAATTTCCGTGCGTGCCGATTCCGTTACGAAACAAACGTAAATTATTCCTGGTGAAAACTCACTCGATAATTCCTTATTTTAAGAGGGGGCAAGCGAGACACTTAGCGTGCGCCCAAGAATTCTATCGCAACACCGTCAGCCGGTCCGTGCGTTCGGCGAACAACAAGCGCGGGGCACGAAACCCCGTTGTGCGAGCGATAGCGATTCCGTGTCGCCCCAATCAAATTATTCTCGCCGGCATCGGTGCTTCAAAGGTGTCGCCAACCGGGACTTCAAGGTCGCCACGTCCCGCGGGCCACGGCAGGCACGAAGGAGTCGAGCCCTTCGGGCTTCCAGGCGACGGTGCGCCCCTGCTCGGCACTCATATAAGCTGTCATCAACAGCTCGACGACCTCCAGGCCAGCATGGAAATCCAACTCCGGCTGCCGGCCTTCCAGGAAACAGCGCACAAAATACCGGTTTTCGTTTTCGTAGCCGTACTCCGCCGCCTCGTTTCCCACCAATGGCATGAGGCCCTGCTCGGCGTTCTGTTTCTCGACCATGTCCTCGCCTTCCTTTCCGGTCACCCGCCGGCTGAAAAACAGCCGCCCTCCACTTTCGAGCGAATTGTGGGTAAACGAATACTCCGGACCGAGCAACTCCGTGCTCAGCCGCAATCCCGCCCCCACAAAACTCCATGAGGTCGTCACCTCGGCAATCAACGGAAGGCCCGCCTCGTCGACGTATTCGATGGTGGCACGTGCAAAATCCTCCGACGGACGACGGGTGTAGTCGACGGCGGGGCCCATCGTTTGCCGCAACTGTTCCGCGTAGGCCGGCCGCGACCATTTCAGGCTGTGGATATGGCCCGTCACCTTCACCGGGCGCACACTGGCGCGGGGCTTGCCCGGCGCGGTCAGCAGGAACCGCGCGACCTCCACGCTGTGACACATCATATCGTTAAGGACGCCACCGCCCTGCAAGTTTCCCTGCCAGAACCATGGCATGTGCGGACCACTGTGTTCCTCGGCCGCCCGGGCCAGATATGGCCGGCCACTCGTCGCGGCTCCGCGGCGCCACGCCAGTTCGCGCCCCTTGACCAAGGTGGGGATGAAAAGCTGATCCTCGAGATACGCGTGCAACACTCCGCTTTTTTCAATCAGTTCGACGCAGCGCTTCGCCTCCGCGACATTCCGCGCCAGCGGCTTTTCGCAGGCGATACCGACAAGCCGGCCCTTCCCGCTCCGCAAGGCCGCGACAATCTCCTCCAAGTTCTCGACTCGTCGATGGTTCGGGCCACAGATCCAAAGCGCATCGATCGCCGGATCTGCGACCATTTCCGTGATCGACCGATAAGCGCGGGCATCGCCGACCTGCAAGGTGCGGGCCAGCGCCACCGCCGCTTCCGCGTTTTCCAGATTGGGGCTCCAGACGCCAAGGACATCGGCGTCTCGCACCGCACACCAAGACTGGAGGTGAAATTTGGTGATGAAGCCGCTGCCGACAAAGCCGACGCCGAGGCGCTTGGGGGAACTCATGGTGCGAACACCTTGAAGGAAATCTCCCACCCGACTCAAGACACGGCTGAGTCCGTGGTTCGCTCGATCCCTGGTAAAAATAAATTTCGGGACATGCCCGTGCCGTCGGCCCCCTCGCCGATGTGTGCCCTAGTGGATGGCGAGGTTGAGGGGAAGTCGTGCGTAAATCCCCTGGGGATCGTTGAATGCCCTCATCAACTTCAACTCACTCTCGACGCGTTGCGCAATTTTGGCACCGAGTCCGGTCGACTGGGCCTGGTTGGGCAGGTTGCGCTCGATGAAATCCTGCACGGCCTCCAGCAACTCCTTCTTGCGGGGATATTCCACCAGCCGGTAGTTGGGCCCCAAACCCGCCTTTTGCGCCGCATAGGCAATCGCTGCTTCCAGCCCGCCGAGTTCATCGACCAAACCGATTTTTTGGGCTTCGGTGCCCGACCACACGCGGCCTTGGGCAATTTCCTCCACGGCCACCGGCGTCAACTTTCGCGATTCCGCCACTTTCCCGACAAATTCGCCATAAATCCAATCCACCATGCGCTGGAAAACCGCGAGTTCCTCGTTCGTCTTCGGCCGTGAAATCGTGAGCGCGTCGGCAAATTTCCCGGTTTTAACGCTGTCGAACGTGACGCCGAAGTCATTGGCGAGTTTTTTCACGTCGAACTGGATGCCGAAAACTCCGATGGAACCGGTGATGGTCGTCGGTTCCGCAAAAATCCGATCGCCATACGTCGCGATCCAGTACCCTCCGGAAGCGGCGTACGTGCCCATCGAGACGACCATCGGCTTCACCTTCTTGAGGAGGCGGACTTCGCGCTGAATAACCTCGGACGCCGAGGCGCTCCCGCCCGGGCTGTTCACCCGCAACACGACCGCTTTCACATTTTCATCCTGTCGCAGCTTTCGTAATTCGCGTGAAAATCGCGTGCCGCCCACTTCCCCATTGTCGCCCTCGCCGTCGACGATTTCTCCTTCGGCGTAGACGACTGCGATGCAGCCGCGACTCGACGCCTTGGGCGTTTCTCCCCCGGCTGGACGGCGCGTTTCCGCGACGTCCTTCGCCAACTTTGCATAGTCCGCGAGCGTCACCTGCTTGAAGGGTTCTTTCGAACCCGCGCGCCCGGTCCTAGCCTTGAGACCGTCGTAAACCTCATCGCGGTAGGCGACGCGATCCACGAGGCGGGCAGCCTTCGCCACGTCCGGCCGAATCATACCCTCCGCATCCACCGTGGCCTGAATTTGCTCGGGAGTGGTACCCCGACTCGGCGCAATGTCCGCGATGATTTCTCCCCAAATATCATTGAGCAATTTTTGCACCTCTTCCCGGTTTTCAGGACTCATCCGGTCGCGCGTAAACGGTTCGACGGCCGACTTGTATTTCCCGACCCGAGTCACCTGTACATTAATCCCATATTTCTCAAAAGCGCCGGCGAAGAACGCCGGTTCACTCGCGAGGCCGGGCATGAGGATCACTCCGTAGGGATCGATCGCGAGATCGGTCGCCGCCGAAGCGAGATAGTAGCTCTTCGTGGTGGCGTGAGTCAGATAAGCCGTTACCGGCTTTCCCGCCGCCTTGAACTGCGCCAGCGCCGTCCGCACCTCCTTGAGCGCCGCGTAGCCCGAGCCAAACGCCGCGGGCGTCAATTCGCCCGTGAGAAACACGCCCACGATGCGATCATCCCGCGCGGCGGCCCGCAGCGCCCGCGTAATCGTCCGCAGCTGCAGTGTGCTGGACCTTCCGCCGAACGACCCGAAATCAATCAGCTCCGGCGCGTCTGAAATATTGGCGGACAAGTCGAAAACCAGATATGATCCGCGCTCGAAGTCTGGCGCCGCCTTTTCGGCGCCGCCCATGGCGGCGATGGCCGCGATCACTCCGATCACCAGCAGGAAGCAGCCGCCGGTGAAAATGACGAGGGCCACGAACGCGCCGAGCATCGACGTGAAAAAATTTTTCATGAAGGAGCGCACACTAGCCGCTTTCATCCGTTCCTCCAGTCGAAAGGGATTTAGTTCACGTGCGAACCGATCCCTGGCACTCGTTACTCGCGGCAAGGGTCCGGCGGCGCGGCCGGCACGATTGCCAAGACAATTTCCGCCTACGACATGACGTTTAGCGACGCCATTTAGGGCAAGGCGCCCCGCGATGTCTCGCGCGAACGCCTCGCGCTCATGCTCGACCGCGAATATCAGTTACTCTTTGAGACCCTCGCGACTCCCCCGGGCGAACGCACCTTGTTTTTCGTTTTTGCCGACACGGTGGCGCCCAAGAGCTGCAAGGGAAACAATGACGCCCAATGTTGGATGGGCATCCGATTCCAGACCGAACCCGGCGGAGTCCCCAGTGCGATCGTGCTGCACGTGCGGTTGTGGGACGAGGAGGCCGTGTTACAGCAGCAGGCCCTCGGGATTGGCGGTACCAAGCTGATCTACGCGGCTTTTTACTATCCGGACGATCCGAAGCGCCTCATCGAATCGCTCGTCGACATCGTGGGCACCGTATGAATCGAGGTCGACATGGTGCAATTCGCCGGGCCCGCGTTTGCGAACCTGGTTAACCGGATCATGTCGCTCCATCTTGTTCAGCCTGGACTGACCAATGCCGTCATGTTCAGCCCAAGCGGCGAAGTGCTCCAACCTTCGGACGTACGCTGCAAAAAGGCGGTCCTTGTGCAGCGCGGGATTTTTCGGCCGATCACGCGAATCAACGTCGATAGGTTCGCCTGCGGGACCGCGCAGTTCGGTCAAGAGCCGCGTGTCGCCGGCAGGGAGATTGTCGTGCTCGCCGAGATTCTCATGAACCCCCTGCAGGCCGACGGGGCCCTCGATCACCAGGATTTCCTTTCGCGGGTCGATTTCATCGGTGAACCTGGCTTCACCACCTTGATTTCGAATTACAGCGAATATTACCGTCTCACCTCTTATTTCCGTCGCTACACCCGGGAAATGATTGGGATCGTGATGGGAGTCGGCGATCTGCTCGAGATCTTCGACGAAAGGCACTACGAACATTTGGAAGGAGGGATTCTCGAATCGTTTGGCCGAATGTTTCGCAACGCCGTCAAACTTTACATCCACCCCGGGCGGCCGGCCGGCGGTGATCAACCGCGGGAAAACGACGGAAACCAGGATCCGGGCGGCGCGCAGAACCCGGTCGCCCCCACTGGCCTGGCTACCGCCCGAAAAATCCGGATCGCCGAACACCTTCGCAACCTTTACGCGCACCTGTTGGAAAACCACTACATCGACCGTGTTGCCGGTTTCGATTCCGGGTTGCTCGATAGCTTCCCGAACGATCTGCTCCAGCGGATCAAGGCCGGCGATCCAATCTGGGAGGAAAATGGTTCCACCGCGGGTTGCCAGCGCGATCAGGAGCCGCGGCCTCTTTGGGTGCGTCACGCCGCCGGCTGTAACCGGTTCCTCTCCGAGCTAGGCCGGCACGGACTCTCTCCCTGACGAATTACCATGTCCGGCTCGCTCAATTCGATCGCCCCCGATCTCTGGGAACTCAATGCTCCACTCAGCGTGCTCGGCATGGCGCTCGGGCACCGCATGACCGTTGCGCGCCTGCCCGACGGCTCGTTGTGGATTCATTCGCCCGTGGAGTACTCCGCCGAACTCGCCGGGAAACTCACCCGCCTGGGTCCGCTTGCCCACATCGTCGCGCCGAATTGCATGCACGACACGTATCTTGCAGAGTGGTTTGCCGCCCAGCCCGCCGCCCGCTTCCATGGCGCCAAGGGATTTTCCCGTTACCGTCCCGATCTGAAATTCACCGCCACACTGGGAGCCACCCCCGACCCCGCTTGGGCCAGCGTTTTCGAGCAGCACGTGCTCCGCGGCATGCCCCGGCTCAACGAGGTCGCCTTCCTGCATCGCACGAGCCGCACGCTCATTCTCATCGATCTCGTTTTCAATCTCGGCCCCGCGATGCCCTTCCTCTCGCGGGTTCTCCTCCGTCTCAACGGCTGCGACTGCAAATTCGGCGTTTCGCGCCTGCTCAAGACGACAATCCAAGACCGGCCTGCGCTCCGGGCCTCGCTCGACCACATCCTCGCCTGGGATTTCGACCGGATCGTCGTCAGCCACGGCGACAACATCAGCGGCGGCGGCCGGGAAAAGCTCCGCGCCGCCTTCGCGTTTCTTTGATTTTCAGCGCTAGCCGCCATTCCGCGCTTCCGCACTCCGGGTTTTTGGTTTTTGCTCTGTCTTTCGTCCATGCGCTTCCACAAATATCACGCCCTCGGCAACGACTACATTGTTCTCGATCCGCGCGACTTCCCGGCCTGGGTTTCCGGGCCGACCGTCGATCAGATCCGCGTCATCTGCCACCGCAACTTTGGGGTGGGCTCCGACGGAATCCTCTGGGGTCCCCTGCCGTCGAAGCAAAGCGAGTTCGGCTTGCGCATCTTTAACCCGGACGGATCCGAGGCCGAAAAGTCCGGCAACGGTCTGCGGATTTTCTCCCGCTATCTTTGGGACCAAAAACGGGTGAAGCATCCCACCTTCACGATCGAAACTCCCGGCGGACATGTGCAGGTCGCGATCCAGGACGGCGGCAAACTCCTCACCATCGCGATGGGCTCGGTGAGTTTCGACAGCGTGAAGATTCCCGTCGCTGGTGCGCCACGCGAAGTGCTCAACGAGAAAATCAAAATCCTCGACCGCGAATTCACCTTCAACGCCGCAACCATCGGCAACCCTCACTGCGTGATTCCACTCGCGGAAATTTCGCCGGAGCTCGCGCACAAATACGGCCCGCACCTTGAGACGCACCCGATTTTCCCGCGCAAGACCAATGTCCAGTTCCTGAAGGTCCTCGACCGCGCCAACATCCAGATTGAAATCTGGGAGCGCGGTGCGGGCTACACCCTCGCCTCCGGCAGCAGCTCCAGCGCGGCCGCGGCGGTCGCGCACAAGCTCGGTCTTGTTGACCGCAGCGTTATCGTTCACATGCCCGGCGGCCAGATCGCCATCGAAATCGGGGAAAATTTCTCAATCAGCATGACGGGCACGGTCAACAAGGTGGCGGACGGGATCATGGATCCCGAACTTTTCACCGTAAAGGTCTAGGCCGGTCAAAGCCGACGAATCAGCAGGCCGGCGTGCCACTGGATTTTGTCGTGAGTTTTACTGCGGCAACGAAACGCGTGCGGTTCATTGCCGCGAATTTTCGCGTGATCGATCCGCCGCCAGAAACGGTTTGCCGGCCCACCCCCCAACCCTAGCATCTATGCGTGCTGGGCTGGCTCGCCGACTTTTTCCGCCTCTTGGGAGGTCTATTTTACTGGAACATCCGAAAGACCTGGTTCCAGCAGCGTCGTGGCCGCTCACCGTGCCCGTGCCAAAGCCCGAGCGATTCCGGTCTCGCGTTTGAAACCGGATGCGAGGCGTGCGTGCAATGGAGCCGGCCGATCCGCTTCCAGCGCGTGTGCCCCTTGTTGGTTGAAACGCTTGACGGTTTGCGCTGCTCCGCCAACACAACGGACGTCCGGCCGTTCTGGGGCCGGACCCTGCGCTACTATGGCGGCGTGTTGGGGACGCTGTATGTGATCGCCGTGCTCGCGGTGTTCGTGTTCCTGCGCACGATCGGTTATCCGGTGAGCATCTTGGACATCGGCTTGCCGCCGCTGTGGCACCGGCTGGCCCACGCCCGGGGCTGGTATTTTTTCGAACAATCGCAACGCGCCTTCACCGCCGGCCGCAGCGCCGAGGGGGTGCTTTACCTCGCGAACGCCTACGAATTCGACCCTGCCAACTACAAGATCGGGATCACGCTCGCGAAAAACTACCAGCTTGGCCAGCCGGCCCACTCGGACGAAGTCTTCGAACGGTTGATTCGGGAACATCCCGAGCACCGCAACGCAACCGCGCAGGATTGGTTCCGGGCCCTGCTGGCACGCGGCAGCTTCGAGAAGATCACCGCCCTCGCCCGCGACCAACTCCTCACCGACGATCTGTCCGGCCATGTCTGGATGCGCGCGCTCCTCTTCGCGACGCACCAGATCGGCGATGATCAACCCCTGCGCGCCCTGCTCTCCAGCCCCGTTCCGGCCGCGGGTATTTGGCGTCCCTTGATTGAAACCGAACTCCTGATGAGGTCCGGGCGCACTGCCGACGCACGAGCCGCGGTCGATCGGAAATGGCCGGACGGCCCCCCGGCGTTCGTTGCTTTCAGTGTCTACTACCGGGTCAGCGTCCTGATTGCGTTACGCGACGCCTTCGCTGCGCTCGACCTGCTGGATCGCAATCTCCAAACCATCGACGAGGAGGCACGCCGGACCTTGCGGCTGGAAGCCTTCGCGAGCGCCGGCGCCAAACAACAGCTGCGCATCGAAATCGAGCAGTTGCTTGGCCCCCGCCACAATCTTCCCCGGGTGAAAATTCTTTGCGCCCACCTGATCCGCCACCCGAACGCCGAAGTGTTCGCGCGACTCTCCGACAAGTTAGACTACGAAAAAATGCCGCTCGATTCCGATTCGGCGGGCATCTGGTTTTCGCTGCTCTGTGCCGCCGGAGTCGTCGGCGACCAGCCGCGTCTGCACCTGTTGACCGAGAAATTAAAACGCGCCTCAACCCCTCCTTTCATGGCATTGGGGCTGGTCGAGGGGTTCTTCCTTGGCAAAGCGGCGGAGCGGCGCATCACCAGCGTGCTTCCGATTCTGCCGCTTCCCGCCGAGGTAACCTACTCCCTGCTCGAACACTATGCGCTCCCTGCCCGCGGTGTAGTCCTACCCGTTCTGCCGCGAAAATAAGCGTGGTTCACTCGGTTCATTTTTCTCATGCCCCTACCGGTTACCACCACGGAAAAGAGGATCCTCGCGATTTTGGGCCTCTTGATCATTCTCGGGTTGATCGGAATGGCCGTACTGTAGGCCCAGGAAGAACCAGGGCGCGCAGCAGGTCGTTTCGGCTTTAAAAATTTCAGGCGGGATGCATCCCTTCTCTGTCCCTACGCGTATGATTCGCAAATGCCCATCTTCCTCTCTCCCATGCCCGAGGCGATCGGCTGGGCTGTGGCTGATGCGCATCGACCCGCGGACCGGAATCCACGGGGTCGCATGACGCTACCGGTTGTAGTACAGTTGCCGTCCGATGACCGCGAGGCCGTGGATGCCAGCCTCATGCAAGGCGTCGCCCGTGGGGACCAGCAGGCCTTCGCCGAAATCTACAAGCGATTTTCGCCTCCGCTTTACGCCACCGCGCTGCGCATCGTGCGCGACGCGGCGGAAGCCCAAGACATCGTACATGATGCGTTCGTGGCAATCTGGGAAAAAGCCGCGTCGTTTGATACTACCCGCGGCACCGCTTTTTCCTGGGTCGTCACTCTCGTCCGCAACCGCGCGATCGACCGGGTGCGCATGCGCCGCAGGCGGGCCGGACTGCTGGCCAATTCCGTGCTCTCGGACCTCGGATACGACGAGGCCGCCCCCGGAGCCGCCGCGGATCACTCCACCCTGCAGGGGGACGATGCCCGCAATGTCCGCTCCGCCGTGGCCGAGCTGCCGCCCGAACAACAACGGGCGCTCGAACTCGCGTTTTTCAGCGGTATGACACAGGAACAAATTGCGAAAAAACTCCATGCCCCGCTCGGCACCGTGAAGGCCAGAATCCGGCGCGGGCTGATAAAACTGCGTGACTTGCTCGCGAACCGGTCATGATCGACGAAACCCAGGAGGAACTCGCCGCACTCTATGCCTTCGACCTGCTCGAGGGGGCGGAGCTGACCCGTTTCCAAGCGGACCTGGCTCGCGACCGCGATCTCCAAGAGCTCGTTCGAGAGCTGGGGAAATCAACGACGAGCCTTGCGCATCTCCCGCCCGCCGCTCCGCCGCCGCCTGAACTGAAGGTTCGCGTGCTCGCCTCGATCGCCGCCGCATCCAGCAAGGTGACCGCTTCGGACAACGTCATTCGTCCGGCACCAAGCGCGTTTCGCCTGCTGGCACCATGGGCCGTCGCCGCCTGCCTCGCGCTCACGAGCGCCTGGGTGGGCCGCCTATATATCGCGAGCCGCTCCGAAAACGCCCTCCGCCGCCAGCAGAATGAGCTGGCGGACATCGCGGTGAAAAGCACCCGGCAGCAAGTCGAAGCGGAACGCATTGTAGGCCGGCGCCGGATCGAGGATCTGACTCAGCAAATTGCCGTTGCTACCGGTGAACTAGATAATTCCCGCGCCCAATTGGCCGGCACCACCCGGCAGCTCGCCGCGGCTGATAGCCGGGCTGCCGCGCAAGATCGGCAGATTGCCGAGCAATCCCGGCGGATCTACTTCCTCGCCGGTGCCTCGGCTGAAATCGGCCGTCAACTCGGCCAAGCCAAAGATCTGGTGGTCATGCTAACGGACGAGGTCAAAAGCCAAAACGCCCTCGCCAACCTCAAGATCACAACTCTGGCCTCAATGTTGAAAAATTCGCCTGAAGCGCGCGCGATCGCCCTCTGGGATCCGGCGAAACAGGAAGGCCAGCTGCGCGTCGCGAGACTTCCGGCACTGGGCGCAAACGAGGATTACCAATTGTGGGTCGTCGATCCGCAGTATCCCAATCCCGTCGACGGTGGCGTATTTACCGTCGATCCCCAAACGGGCGAGGCGCGAATCTCGTTCAAGGCGAAGCAGCCCGTGCAGGCCATCAATGCATTCGCTGTCACCCGCGAACGCAAAGGCGGTGTGCCGAAAGCCGAGGGTCCATTCGTACTGTTGGGAAAATAGTTCGGCACCGGCGGAGGGCGACCCGCCGGAAGGCCCGCCGACGGATTGAAATCCCGGTTCGATGATCATTTTCCGACCTTGCCACTCGTCGGCGCGCCGCGAAATCTCGCCCGCGAATGATTATCAAACCCAAGGTTCGCGGATTCGTTTGTGTCACCGCCCACCCCCAAGGTTGCGCCGCCCATGTGCAAGAGTGGATCGACCACGTGAAGGCCACGGGCCCGATTGCGAACGGCCCCCGCAAGGTCCTCGTAATCGGCTCTTCGACCGGCTACGGCCTGGCTTCACGCATCACCGCAGCATTCGGGTCGGGCGCCGCCACCCTCGGCATCTTCTTTGAACGACCGTCTGAGGAGGGCCGATCCGCCACGCCCGGTTGGTATAACACGATTGCCTTCACCAAGGCCGCCCGCGCCGCCGGACTTTACGCCAAAAATCTGAACGGCGATGCGTTTTCCGATCCGATCAAGCAACAGGCGCTGGACCTCATCCGCAGTGACCTCGGTCAAGTCGACCTCGTGATCTATTCCCTGGCCTCGCCCCGCCGCACTCATCCCAAGACCGGTGCAGTCCATAAATCGTGTCTCAAGCCCATTGGGGCCGCTTACACCAACAAGACCGTCGACACCGACAAGGGAATCGTCAGTTCCGTCACAATCGAACCAGCCAACGAACAGGAAATCGCCGACACCGTGGCGGTGATGGGCGGAGAAGACTGGGAGCTGTGGATGAAGGCGCTTTCGGAGGCGAAACTGCTCGCGCCGGGCGCGCAGTCGGTCGCCTACTCGTACATCGGGCCGGAAGTCACCTGGGCCATCTACAAGAACGGCACCATCGGTCTTGCGAAAAATGACCTCGAACGGGCCGCAAAAAATATCGATTCGCTGCTCAAGCTCAATGGCGGCGGCCGCGCTTCCATCTCAGTCAACAAGGCGCTCGTCACCCAGGCGAGCTCCGCCATTCCCGTGGTGCCGCTCTACATCTCGATTCTTTACAAGATCATGAAGGCCGCCGGTACGCACGAGGGCTGCATCGAGCAGATGCAGCGGCTTTTTGCCACTCAGCTCTACAACGGCCAGACACCGAAATTTGACGAAGCCGGGCGCTTGCGAGTCGACGACTGGGAGATGCGGACCGAAATCCAGACAGCCGTTCGCGCCATCTGGCCGGATGTCACCACGGAAAACCTCGCGGAGAAAACTGACATCGCGGGCTACCGTTCAGAGTTCCTGAAGCTCTTTGGCTTCGGGCTGGCCGGCGTGAACTACGAAGCGGAGACCGAACCGCACGTTCCCATGCTTTGAGCGGCCCGGCCCTCCGACGGGCGCCCCAATTGAAAACGGTCGCCGGTGATTTGTCCCACTCGCCATGCGCGCTGTGATCCAACGTGTCAGCTCTGCCCGTGTCACCGTTGACAATAAAGTCACCGGCGAGATCGGGCGCGGCCTGCTCGTGTTGCTCGGCGTCGCACAAGCCGACACCGATGCCGATGCCCTTTGGCTCGCGGAGAAAATCGCCGCCCTCCGCATCTTTGAGGACGACGCCAGCAAGATGAACCGCTCCGTGGTGGATGTCGCGGGCGGCATTCTCGTGGTCAGCCAGTTCACGCTCTTTGCAAGCACCCGCAAGGGCACCCGGCCCTCCTTTAACGACGCCGCGAAACCCGATCTCGCGATCCCGCTCTACGAATTGTTTCTGCGTCACGCGGGTGCGGCCCTCGGACGACCCGTGGCCGCCGGCCGGTTCGGTGCGATGATGGATGTGACCCTCGTCAACGAGGGCCCCGTAACCATCGTCATCGATTCAAAGACGCGTGAGTAGCGCGCCGCTCGCTGAGCCGCCGGCCGCCGATCGATCAAGCGCCGGTTTCAGCACGGCCATTCAGTCTTCAAACCCGCCTACACTGACCGACTGACCGTTGTGCTTGGCCCCGAGTTTCAGGATGAAAGGCGCCGCGATTTTCGCCCATTGTTCAGCTTTCGGATGGGCAGCCGCGCCATCCGCCCAGCAGGAGCGCAACAGGTCGGTGTCGATCACTCCAGGGTTCAAAGGCACCGCCGCCATGCCCGCGGGCAGCTCCGCCGCCAACGTCTTGGTCAGGCCCTCGATCGCCCACTTCGACATGCAATATGGTCCGACGTTGGGTGACACGCTGCGGCCCCAGCCCGAGCTGAAATTCACAATTACACCCTTTTGGCGGGCCACCATCGCCGGCACGAAATGGCGGAGAACATTTTGTGTGCCGCGGATGTTCACGTCAACCAGCCGGGTAAATTCACGGTCGTCCTGCTCCCACACCGGAGAGAGCCGGTTCATAACCGCTGCGTTGTTGATCAGCAGGTCAGGCGCGCTGTCATGCTCAAGGACCTTTGCCGCCCAGATGGCGACCTTGTTGTCGAGCGCCACATCCACCACGGAAAAATCGTGTGGCGCCTGATGTGTCATCCGCAAATCGAAAATTGCATCCCCCGACCGGCCGCAACCGATGACGGTATGTCCGCCGCAGATAAATTCCTCCGTCAAGGCGCGACCCAGTCCGCGCGTAACTCCCGTGATGACGATTTTCATTTGCACCACTGATTCACACTTCCGCTCACTGATTCAATCCAATCATCAGTGCCAATCAGTGACCATCCGTGGTCCAACTACCGCGACTGCAGGCTGAACTTGTTCAGTCCCGTCTTGCGGCAGGCATCCATCACGAAAGCCAGCTTCTTGAGCTGCGTCGTCTCGTCGGCCTTGATGAGGACCGGGATGTCGCGGTCGACGTTCTTTACCTGTTCGAGCAGCGCGAGCAGTTGCTCGTCGGTCACCGTTTTCCCGTTGAAGGAAACCGATCCGTCCTTGTCGATGCCGATGGTGACGGTGCCCTTGAATTCGTTTTTACCCGCGGTTTCAACCTTCGGCAGCGTAATGTTCAACGTGGCGGCCGATTTGAACTGCATTGTGACGAATGCGAAAAAAATCATCATCACGAGCACGTCGATCAGCGGCACGAGGTTCAGCTCGGGCCGCTTGCGCCGTTTCTGGTAAAGCGAACTCATCCGCGCGACCGCTGCAGGATGCGCTCAAGCAAAACGTCGAGCTGGGCGGCATAATTCTCGACCTTGCGTTGCAGATAGCCACTGCCCACCAGCGCCGGTATCGCGATACTCAAGCCGATGACAGTCGCGGAAAGCGCGAGCGCCACACCCTTGGTGAACGCAACTGGATCGGGCAAACCCGTGTCCGGCGAGATCTGCGAAAAAACCTGCAAGAGTCCCGTCACCGTACCCGTAAGGCCGATGAGCGGAGCTGCCGCGTAAATAACGTCGAGATAGGGCATGCCCCGCTCCATGCGGTTGACCTCCAGCCGCGCAAACGCCTTCACGGCGTCTTCGTCGTTCTTGTGTTGCTCCGCAAATTCCACGATCCGGGCCAGCACCGTATGCTTTCCGCCAACGAGCGGCCGGCCGGCGACGACGGCATCAACGAGGTCCTGCGGCATCACGGCTGCCTTGCGGAGTGCGAAAGACCGCTCGCACACGATGAAGACCATCGCGAGCGAGCAGAAACCGAGGGGATATTTTAGCACACCGGCGCCGTTGAGGACGCTGGTGAAGTTGACGGCTTCGGTCAGGGCGAGAAGCATGGAGGACGAATGTGGATGGGTCAGAAGCGCTTGGGAAGCAAAGGTTCTGCAAAAAATGCCGCACCCGACGGAACATCAGGCCGCCAGGTACGGCAACTTGGTGGCAGTGACCTTGACGGCCGGCAAACCGTCCAGGAGTTCGCCAATGGGATCCCACCGTCCGTTAACGAGGGCGTCCTGCGCCGCGGCTCGCACCTCGGCCTTCACAGTCTGGCCGGCAAAGCGAATCTCCTGCTTCGCCACATCGACGACCACTTCGATCTGAGGGTTCTGCGCCACCAGGGCAGCGATCCGGGCAATGTCCTCGCGGCTGGCTGTCGCACAGGGAATTCCCAGCGTGGTGCAGTTTCCGAAGAAGATCTCGGCGAAATTCTCCGCCACGACCGCCCGGAAACCATATTTCTGGATCGCCTGGGGCGCGTGCTCCCGCGAGGACCCGCAGCCGAAATTGGCGCCCGAGAGCAGGATGGTCGCGCCCTTGAAACGTGCCTCGTTCAGTGGATGGGGCTTGGCGGTGTCGTCGGCGTTCTTGCGCACGTCGTGGAAGAGGAACTCGCCCAGTCCGTCAAAGGTGACGCATTTCATGAACCGCGCCGGAATGATGCGGTCGGTATCGATGTCATTGCCGGGGACGCAGACGGCGCGACCGGTGATGGAGGTGATTTTTTCGAGAGCCATGGGATTTATAGGAGTTGGCCCGCGCCAGACCCGGAGTGGAGCGACGCTCTTCCGGGATTTCGCGGGCGATGTCGTGGATTTAGTTGGAACTGACGCCGAACACTTCGCGGGCATCCGCAACCGCCCCGGTGACCGCCGCGGCGGCGACCATGAGCGGGCTCATCAGCAACGTGCGGCCCGTCGGGCTACCCTGCCGGCCTTTGAAATTGCGGTTGGAAGAGCTCGCGCAGAGCTGGTCGCCGATGAGCTTGTCGGGATTCATGGCCAGGCACATCGAACACCCCGCCGCGCGCCACTCGAAGCCGGCCTCGCTCAGAATTTTATCCAACCCGAGCTTCTCGCACTGGATCGCCACGATCTGTGAACCGGGCACTGCGATCGCCTTCACGCCGGCCGCGACTTTCCGGCCCTTCACATACCGGGCAACTTCCTGAAAGTCGCTCAGCCGGCCGTTCGTGCAGGAACCAATGAAAGCCACGTCGATCTTCGTTCCCTTGATCGGCGCGCCCGGGCTCAGCTTCATGTACGCGAGCGCCTCTTCGATCGAAGCCTTTTCGTCGACCGCCGTGGCCTTAGTAGGGTCCGGAATCGACTCGTTGATTGAGATGGCCTGACCGGGATTGATACCCCATGTCACCGTGGGCGCGATGTCGGCGGCGTTGAAACTGACGACATCCTCGTAGTGGCAGCCGGGATCGCTGGCGAAACTCCGCCAGTCTGCGACCGCGGCGTCCCACGCCGCACCCGTCGGCGAATAGGGCCGGCCCTTCAGGTAGGCGAAGGTCGTTTCGTCGGGATTCACGTAACCCGCCCGCGCGCCACCCTCGATCGACATGTTACACACGGTCATCCGCTCTTCCATCGTGAAGCGGTCGAAAACGTCCCCGCCGTATTCGTAGGCGAAGCCGGTACCACCGTTCACGCCCAGCGTCCGGATGATGTGAAGAATGACGTCCTTCGCATACACGCCCGGCCGGAGCTTTCCCGTGACGTTGATCCGGCGAACCTTCAGCTTGCCCAACGCCATGGACTGCGTCGCCAGTACATCGCGAATCTGCGTCGTGCCGATGCCGAAGGCGATCGCGCCGAATGCACCGTGGGTGCTCGTGTGCGAATCGCCGCACGCGATCGTGGTGCCCGGCTGGGTGATTCCCTGCTCCGGTCCGACGATGTGCACGATACCCTGCTTGCCGGTCGCCCGGTCGAAAAACGTGATATCGAACTCGGCGCAGTTCTTGCGCAGCTCGTTCATCATCGTCTGCGCCAGCGGATCGCGATACGGCTCCGCGAACTGGTCGGTCGGCACGATGTGGTCGACCGTCGCAAAGGTGCGGTGCGGCATCACCACCTTGAGGCCGAGATCGCGCAGCATGCCAAACGCCTGCGGGCTGGTCACCTCGTGAATGAGGTGGGTGCCGATGAGGAGTTGGGTCTGGCCGTTGGCCAGGTTGCGGACGGCGTGGGCGTCCCAGACTTTTTCGAAAAGCGATTTGGGCATGGTTTGAAGAGGCAGAAATTAGCAGAATCTTGCCATGCCGGGAAATACTTATTTAGCTCTCCGTGATGCCGCGTGAGTATCAGTATCCCTTCGAACTCCGCCACCTCATCTACTTCCGCGAAGTGGCGCGACAGCTGCATTTTCGCAAAGCCGCCGCGACGCTGGCCATTGCGCAGCCGGCCCTCAGCCGGGCCATCGCCCAGCTGGAAACCGCCCTCGACTCGGATCTCCTGAACCGCACCCGGCGGGGAGTCGAAATCACGCCCGCCGGAAAGCTCCTGCTTGAGCGCATCCAGCCGCTGCTCCGCTCGCTGGCCGCGATTCCGGCAGAACTGCACGCGCTCGCCGGTGGCCAGGTCGGGCACGTTCGCGTTGCCTTCACCGGTCTCGCGATGGCAACCGTGCTGCCTCGAATCTTGCGGGAGTTTCATCAGCGTCATCCCGGGATCCGGCTGGAACTGACCGAGTCACCGACTTCCGCCCAGCTCGCCGCCCTGCAAGCCGGCGACGTTGAATGCGGATTTTTTCACCCGGATGCCCCCACCCCGGGACTTCGCACCCACGTCCTCCTGCGCGAAGGCAATGGCGTGCTCCTTCCCGTCACTCATCCGCTCGCCAAACGGACCACATTGCGCCTGCACGATCTTGCGGCGACGCCTTTCGTGCTCTTTCCCCGCATGTACAATCCCGGATTCTACGACCGCATCCTCGGGGCGTTTGCCACGGCAGGTGTGACCCCGCGCATCGCCGAGGAGATCTGGCCGCGCGCCAACGGCATCGGGCTGGTTCGGGCCGGCTTGGGCGCGATGTTCATGACCCCGTCCGAGGCTCAAAATCTGCCGGCCGAAGTCGCGTTTCGCCCACTGAAAGGGCCCGCCCCCGAGAGCCGTCTCGTCCTCGGCTGGCGGCAATCGGAAAAGACCGACCCGGCGCTTGAGGCATTTTTGAAAATCGCCGCCGGTTAAGGAACTCCTCGCGTCCCGTTTCCGCACCGGAGCAAACCGCCACGAATCGATCGGTGCGCGATTTTATTTCGGTGTCGGAATCGTCTGTTCGAGTGCCGCGAATTCCTTTTCCAGCTGGCTGTTCGCCTCGATCTTCAGCGTGCGCCGGGCGCGATCGAGCGCGCGCCGCGCTTCCGCCGGTTGTCCCAACTGGCCCAGATGCTCGACAAAGACGGTTACGATCTGGTCGAAAAAATCGACCCCGGTTCCGCGGCCAAACTGATCGACGATCGAATTGTAGGTCCGGATTTGCTCGGGCAGCGTCTGCCGCGCCATCGACTGCAGCACGATGTTCCTCGCCTGTTGAACACTGAGGTCGCTCCGGTCGCCCTCGTTCTTATGCGCGATGCGGCGCAATTCGGCTTCGGCGGCACTGGTTTCTCCCCGTGCGCGCAAACTCTCGCTCACGCGATTCGCATAGAACGCCTCGAGGTCGGGATAGCGTTGGAAGGCCAGAGCGGCCTCGCGCAACACCGCCTCGATGGTCTTCGCGTCCCGGCCCTGTTTCTGCGCGGCGCCCAACAACAGCTCCCAACCCAACTGGTTGCGGCGTTCGAAATTGACGGCTTTGCGGGCGGCCACCGCCGCGGCCGCCGCGTTGCCCCCCGCCAGATATTCGGCGGCAAATTGGGCATGGACCCGCGACTGCCGATAGGAGGGCAGATTATGAAAGCGTTCGGCAAGGAATTGTAGTTCGTGATCGGAAAACTCCCGCCACGTCTGGGGATCGCGGGCGAAACCGGTGATGAACCTTTGTTCAGCGTAACGACCCGCATCCAACCGCCACTTCTGGTTGCCGTCGAGAAACCCAAACCAAGCATGGCGGCCGTCGTTGCCCGCACCGTAAAAAAAGAGGGTCGGCACGCCGCGGGCCTTACCCACCTCCGTCGCAAAATAGGCCTGGTCGGCGCAAATCCCCCCGGTGGCCAGGATATCAGAAAGCTTGTAACTTCGGCCCGGCCAGATCGCCACCCCATTGGCCGCGCGATCCACACGATAGCGGATCATGGAGTAAGCGCCTGCCAGCTGCGGCAACGGCAAGTTCGAGCTTCGTTGGGCCCATTCCAACTCGGAAAAGGGAGCGGCGGCATCGACGACAAACTTGAGTTCGTCCGCACCCAGCCGGGTCAGCCGGTGATACAAGACCCCGGATTGTTCCTGTTTGATCCACCAGGCAAAGGCCTCGTCCGGGGAGGGAAAGCGACGGGGCAAGACATCCGCCGTCACCTGGCCGTGGGGCCAATATGGCGGCGGGGGCACATCGTAAACGACGGCGATCGCCAGCGCCAGATTGGCGTAGGTTTTGAACTTTGCGGGATCGCGGCGGTGCAGATCGTTGAGGATCTGAAAAACCGCCGGTAGGTAGTCGACCGGCGCGAGCAGGGAGAAAAACCCCTCTGAAAAGGCGGCGTTGCCGATCAGCCACGACTGGAGCGCAGGAGTGAGGGCGAGCCCCAGCGGCCGGTCCTCAATCGTCACCTGACGCACCATGTTCGAATGCCCCACCTTTGCGGTGTTGACCGCCGCGATCCATTGGGGACCGAATTCCGAGCCCGACATCTGCCCAAACATCGCCGCCCAGCGAAACAGATAAAACCAGGCCTCCGCGGCCGATAGTTTTTGCTGCTCGTAGGCATGGATTGCGGCTGCGCGGAGCAGGCCGGTTTGCGGCGCCCAGCCCTCACGCTGCGCCGCACCGTGGAGCGCGGCGAGACGCTGCGCGGTTGGTTTCTGTCCGGTTTCAACCTCGGGAATCAGCCGGGGCTGGGCGACGAGGCAGCCGCCCGCGCACGAGGCCGCGACGACAAGCAACATACGCCGGAAATTCACGCCCGCTCTCCTACCCGATTCGTCAGGGGGAACGAAGCGAAGAATTCATCGGGCTTGAACTACGGGCTTCGGCGGACGCCGGACTGGCTCGGAAATGGAAAACCCCGCCCCCCTTGATCTCGGGGGGCGGGGTCTCGTTAGGCGACGGTTAGTCGACTTTTTGTCAGGGCGTCACTCCGCTCGGAGCGGCCGGTGGCGTCTTCTGCTTGAAGATAAGTTTGTCTCCGTCCCGCGACACCAACACGGGTTCGCCATCCTTGACGTCGCCGCGGAGCAACGCCTCGGCCAGCGGATCCTCGAGATAGTGTTCGACGGCGCGCCGCAGGGGGCGCGCCCCATACTTCTCGTCATAGCCTTTATCGATCAAGAGGTCCTTGGCCTCCTGCGTAAACTCGAGGGTGATTTTGCGCTCCGTCAGGCGTTTCGCAAAATTTGCCGTCTCCAGCTCAACGATCTTGATCAAGTCGTTCTTATCGAGCGGCCGGAAGAAGATGATGTCCGAAATACGATTCAGGAACTCGGGCTTGAAGACGCGCTTCGCCTCCTCAAGCACCTTTTCCCGCATTTTTTCGGCATCGTT
The DNA here is from genome assembly GCA_947474935.1 of Opitutia bacterium. Taxonomy (GTDB): domain Bacteria; phylum Verrucomicrobiota; class Verrucomicrobiia; order Opitutales; family Opitutaceae; genus ER46. The sequence continues at coordinate 87,499 of CANJKL010000015.1, read as the reverse complement.
GAAGCTCGAGACGGCGGCAGCGAAACCCATCGAAGTCTGCCGCTGCAGCAACGCCGCACCGACGTTCGACGTCATGATGATGATCGTGTTGCGGAAATCGACAGTGCGGCCCAGCGAATCCGTCAGCCGTCCGTCCTCCAAGATCTGGAGCAGCAATTGGATCACATCGGGATGCGCCTTCTCGACTTCGTCGAATAACACGACGGCGTAAGGCTTGCGGCGCACCGCTTCCGTGAGTTGGCCGCCTTCTTCATAGCCGACGTAGCCCGGGGGCGAACCGACCAGGCGGGAGACGGTGAATTTCTCCATGTATTCCGACATGTCGATCTGGATGATCGCCTCCTGTTTACCGAACATCTGCGCGGCGAGTTGCTTCGCGAGCATCGTTTTGCCGACGCCGGTGGGACCCACGAACATGAAAGAACCGATCGGCCGGCGCGGATCCTTGAGATCGGCACGGGAACGACGGAGCGCCCGCGAGATCGAAATCGCCGCCAGATCTTGGCCAATCACGGCCTTCTGCAACTCGGTTTCGAGCGCAAGTAGCTTCTCGCTTTCCTTTTTCTCCATTCGATTAAGCGGAATCCCCGTCCAATCGGCAACGACCTGCATCATTAGATCATCGTCGATCTTAACGCGCTTTTCGTCGCGCTGCTTCTTCCACTGCTCGGTGATTTGCTCCTGCTTCGCGCGCAGCTGTTTCTCCTGGTCGCGGAACTTGGCCGCTTCCTCAAAATGTTGTTCGCTGATGGCCTTTTCCTTCAAGGCGCAGACCGCCTCGATCTCCTTGGTCAGGTTTTCGACGTCCGGCGGACGGCTAAGCGCGCCGATACGCGCGCGCGAACCGGCCTCATCCATGACGTCGATGGCTTTGTCCGGCAGAAAGCGACCAGTGATATAGCGATCGGAAAGCTTCGCCGCTGTCTCGAGCGACTGGTCGGTAAACGTCGCCTTGTGGTGATCCTCGTATTTGCTGCGAATGCCCTTGAGGATGAGAATGGTGTCTTCCACCGAAGGCGCCTCGACCTTGACCGACTGGAAGCGCCGGTCGAGGGCGGAGTCCTTCTCGATGTATTTCCGATACTCGTTGAGTGTGGTCGCGCCGACGCATTGCAGCTCGCCGCGGGAAAGAGCCGGCTTGAAGATGTTCGAAGCGTCCATCGCGCCCTCGGCGGCCCCGGCGCCGACGATGGTGTGCAACTCGTCAATGAAGAGGATGATGTTCTTCGCGCGCTTGATCTCGTCCATCACGGCCTTGATGCGCTCCTCGAACTGACCGCGGTATTTCGTTCCGGCGACCATCAGGGCAAGGTCGAGGGTGATGACCTTCTTTTCGAAAAGGATCTCCGGCACGTTGCCGCTCGCGATTTCCTGAGCGAGCCCTTCGACGATGGCGGTCTTGCCCACGCCGGCTTCGCCGATGAGCACCGGATTGTTTTTGGTGCGCCGGCAAAGGATTTGAATCACGCGCCGGATTTCGTTTTTACGGCCCACCACGGGATCAATTTCGCCCTTGCGGGCAAGCTCGGTGAGATCGCGGCCAAATGCCTTCAGGGCCGGAGTTTTCACTTCCTTCTTGTCCTCGGATTGCGGCGCGGAGCGCTGCGGATTCCCCGCCGTCGCCTCTTCGCCGCCCTCGGCGCCCTGGCCGCCGGAGAACTGCGGATCGAGTTCACGAAGGATCTCGTTGCGGGTGCGCTCGATGTCGATGTCGAGCGACTTGAGCACGCGGGCAGCCACGCCTTCGCCTTCCCTGAGCAGCCCCAGGAGGATGTGCTCGGTGCCGACGTAAGAATGGTTCAGGGTCTTCGCCTCCTTGCCGGCCAGCGCGAGGACCTTCTTCACGCGCGGCGTGTACGGTATGCTGCTCTCGGCTTTCGTTTCCTGACCGGTGCCGACCTGTTTTTCCACCGCAGAGCGGACCGTCTCGAGATCCAGCCCCATCTTTTGCAGGACGCTGACCGCCACACCCTGCCCCAGCTTGATCAGCCCCAGCAGAATGTGCTCGGTGCCAACGTAATTATGGTGAAAGCGGTCGGCTTCCTTGCGTGCCAGCGCCAGCACCTGCTGCGCGCGCGGCGTGAAATTGTTCATCGGTTCCTGGGACATGTATTTAAGGTGGTGAGCGCTGAATCAGTTCTTTTCAGTATGCGTGAAATTGAAATCCGGACGGACGAAATTGGCAAACTCGGAACGCAGACGCGCGGCGCGCAACACGTCCCGCTGGCCCGGTTCGAATTCGCCCTTTTGCACGTGCTGCAGATGACCCGGCTGAGCCTCGATAAACAAACGGTCGATGATCGAGCGTTGCGCATCCGGAAAAGCACCGAGATCAATCCCGAGCCGGATCAAGGAAAGCAAGTTCATCGCCTCACTCGAACTGAGGAGGTGACTGTTTTGCAGAATCCCGTAGGCGCGGCCGACCTTGTCGAGCAGCTTGCCGGCATCGGCTTCGAGCAGTTTTTCCCGGGCGTTCAGCTCATGCTCGATGATCGATTGGAGCACGCTCGTCAGACGCTTGATGATCTCATCCTCCGATTCTCCGAGGGTCGTCTGGTTTGAAATCTGGAAGATGCTGCCGCTGGCATCCGACCCCTCGCCGAACAGCCCGCGCACCACCATGCCCAACTGGTTGACAGCCCGGACCACCTTTTCCATCTGGTTCGAGATCACGAGCGCCGGCAGGTGCATCATCGCCGAGCCGCGCAGACCCGTGCCAAGATTGGTCGGACAGGCCGTCAGATAACCGAAGGTCGGCGAAAACGCGAAATCGAGGTGCTCCTCCAGGGCCGTGTCGAAGTCGTTGATCGCGTTCCAAGCCTTCTTGAGATTGAAGCCGGACCGCAGCACCTGAATGCGCAGGTGGTCCTCTTCGTTCATCATCACGGAGAAAGTTTGATCCTTGCTGATCACCACGCCGGCGCCGCTCTTGGCTCCGCTCAATTCACGGCTGATCAGGTGGCGTTCCACAAGAATCTGTTTTTCGAGTTCGCTCAGATCTCCCACCGTGAGATTGAAGCAGCGTTTCATTTGTGGCGTCGCCGTCACGGCCGTGCGGCAGACCTCCAGCACCTGGTCGCGCTGGGGCCCCTTCGCCCAACCCGGAAAGGAGTGGCCCGCCAGGTTGCGGGCCAGGCGGACGCGCGTCATCAAAACGATCGCCGACTTGCTGCTTGCGGAATCGGTCAGTTCGGACTGCGCATCAATCAGCGAGGCGATGGTCATGGCGTCAGCGCGTGGGTTTCGTGGTGAACGCTTCTTTGACTTGGGTAATTTCATCGCGGGTGCGGGCGGCGTCTTCGTAGCGCTCGGATTTGATGGCGGCGGTCAGATCGAGTTCGAGCTTGGTCAACCGGTCGTAGAGGGATTTGCGCTCCAGTGCCCGGTGCGGAATCTTGCCATTATGGGCGGTGCCGTTGTGCATGTTCTCCAGCATCGGTTCGACCAGGCCGCGAAACGCATCGTAACACACGGGGCATCCAAATCGGCCGTGCTTCTTGAAGTCGTTTTGCGTGAAACCACAATGCTCGCAGCGCACGCCACCGGCCGGGACCTCCGGGTTGAGCGACGCCTTCAAGAGCAAATCGGCCAGCGAAAAACCGCTCGGATCGGTAACACCCTTGGCTTGGGCGCACGCCTCACAGAGGTCCACCTTGTGAACCTTGTTGTTCACAATCTGGGTGAGGTGCACCGTGGCGGGCTTCGAGCAGAGGTCGCATTTAAGCGGATTGGCCATTGGAAAAAGAGGAAGACGGAAAGGTCTGCACGAACCATGCCACAGACCGGCACGCTGGCAAGTGCGGGCGCGCGTGGCGCCCCGGTTTGTATCGACTCAAAGCGGCGCCACCCCAAGCGTAATTCTGGCGCAAAATCGCGACGGGACCGGCGGTTTTCACCACGCAATCGTGGTATTAAACTCGGGTGCCCTCGACCCGCACGCGCTGACGGAACGAGTTCATGATCCGCTGCGTGATCGGTCCCGGAGTGCCCGCACCGATGACCCGGCCATCCAGCTTGACCACCGGAATGACTTCCGCCCCCGAACCGGTGAGGAAGCACTCGTCGGCGCACCAGATATCGTAGCGTGTCATATCCGCTTCGCGCACCGGTAGATCGAGCACCTTGCCGATATCGATGATCGTGGAGCGAGTGATACCCTTCAAGGCCCCCTGAGACGCGGCCGGCGTGATCAGTTCGCCTTTGTAAACGATGAAGACGTTGTCGGCCGTGCACTCCGCCACGTAGCCCTGATCGTTGAGCATGATCGCCTCCAGCGCGCCGAACTGCCTCGCCTCGATCTTGGCGAGGATGTTATTCATGTAGTTCAGCGATTTGATCGTTGGCGGCAACGCCGCCGGGTTGATGCGGCGGGTAGGCACCGTGACGATCGCGAGGCCGTTGTCGTAATGCTCTTTCGGATAAAGTGAAATCCGGCTGGCGATGATGAAGACCGTCGGCTTGGGACAAAGCCACGGCGCCAGCCCCAAATCGCCCACTCCGCGCGTCACCACGAGGCGGATGTAGGCATCCTCGAGGTTGTTTTGCCGGCATGTCTCGCAGGTAGCCCAGCTCAGTTGCTCCCGGGTCAACGGGATTTGCAGCAAGATCGCCTTCGCGGAGTATTCCAGTCGTTCGAGGTGCTCCTCCAACCGAAAAATATTGCCGCCATACAAGCGGATCCCCTCGAAAACACCGTCGCCATACAGCAAGCCATGATCGAAAACCGACACCTTGGCGTCGGCCTCGTCGACGAACTTGCCATCGAGATAAATCTTCATCGAGCCAGCCTACAATTGTGTAAAAAGTTTTGTCGAGTCCGACGCAGGGAAAATCTGCTTGTGCTGCCGTTTTTTCGCCCAAACTGTTCATTTCGTAGCCCGCGTCTTTCCGTCGTTCCCCATTTCCTTATGCGCCACCCATCCGGCCGGACCGCAGGATTCACTCTCATCGAGCTCCTGACGGTCATCGCAATCATTGGTATTCTTGCGGCCATCATCATTCCGACCGTGGGCACGGTCCGTGAAAAGGCCCAACGCGCGGTCGACTCGAACAACTTGCGGGAAATAATCAAGGCGGCTCAGATCTATGCCGGCGATAACAACGACCGGCTGCCCGATCTCAGGACCATCCCCGCGACGGTCCTGACCAACGCCACCCAGGCGCTGCTGTGGCCTGGCATTCTTGCCCGCAACAACATCCTGACCGATGCGACATTTTGGTTTTCCAAGAGCGATACCTTCTTCGCCGGCACGTATCCCGTTTCCATCCTGAATACCACCGATGCCACCAAGCGCACCCTCGATACGACGTTCGCAGGCAAGTCGCTCGCCTGGGAATTTGCCAGCGGGGTCAAGATGAGTGACGGTGCCGCGACCCCGCTCGTCTGGACCCGGGGCCTGCAAACCACCGGCTCATGGAGCCTCACGAGCGGCGTCTACAAGGACGTCGGTGGCTACGTCGGATTCCTCGGCGGCAACGTCGCTTTTTACAGCACCACCGGGGCGAACGCCAATGCGGGCATTTTCACTTCGAATAATAGCGCGCGAAAAACGAACAGTATCCAGCAAGCCGTGCCCCTGACGGGCTTCATCTATGGCGTGCCTCCGACCGGGACCGGCGCCGGTACGATCATCGGCCGCGCCACCGGAACCGCCGCGACCCGCGGCCCCTGAGCCGGCGACCAAGATTCCTCGGCTGCGCCCGGTCGCATTCGCGGCCGGGTTTTTCATTTCCCGCTTTCCACCACCGGCCTCCGCCGTCCATTTTCCGCCACCAACATGCCGTCCGCCGCCCGTCCTGAGCCCGCCAGCGCCCTGCGCCCACCGACCTATGTCGTCGGCCACCGCAATCCCGACGCCGACGCGATTTGCTCCGCCATCGCCTATGCTGCCTACAAGGAAGCCCGCGGGGAGCGGGGTTACATCGCTGCCCGCTGCGGCAACACCAACGCACGAATTGACACCATTCTCGCACGTTTTCGCCAACCCCTGCCGCTTTACCTGAGCGACGTATCGCCTCGCGTCCACGACCTGATGACGCCGAGTGTCGTCTCCGTTTCCGAAAACGCCACTTGCGCGGAAGCGCTGGAACTCATCGATCGTCACGAAGTCCGCATCCTTCCCGTCACCGGGCTGAACGGAGGGCTCGTCGGCACCGTCTCGATCGCCCATCTCGGCAGCGTTTTTACTCCGCGTGTCAGCGAGCCCCGCCTGATGCGACAGGTGAACACCTCGCTGGCCAACATCGTCCGGGCCCTCCGCGCCCGCGCCATCCATCTCGCCGAAGAAAACGTGGTGGAAGAACTTTATGTCCGGCTCGGCACCATGGACATCCGGACGTTCTGGACCATCTCCGAGCGCGAAAATATTCCCGCCCGCCAGTCGCTGATCATCGTCGGCGACCGGCGCGACATCCAACGCCGGGCCATCGAGCTCGGAATCCGCGGGCTCATCATCACGAGCAACCTCGATGTCGATGCTGAGACCGTGGCGCTGGCGAAGGCCAAGGGCGTCAGCCTCATCATCAGCCCGTACGATTCGGCCACCACCGCCTGGGTCGTCCGCACCGCCTCGACGATCGAGCGCGTGATCGAGCGCAAATTCAACACCGTCTCCGCCGACGTGCGTATTACAGACATCCGGAAGAATTTCGGCTCCGGTTCCACTCATGCGCTTCTGGTCGCAACCGATGAGGGCGTGCTCACCGGAATTCTCACGAAGAGTGACATTCTCAAGCCGGTGAAAACCCGTCTCGTGCTCGTCGATCACAACGAGCTCACCCAGGCTGTGCCGGGGGCCGAGGAAGTCACCATCGCCGAGATCATCGACCACCACCGGATCGGCGCGCTGCACACAGCGCAGCCCATTCTCTTCATCAATGAACCGGTCGGATCGACGTGCACGATCGTGGCTGATCTCTTCCGCCGCGACAACTTGCAGCCGTCGCCGGAAATTGCGGGCATCATGATGTCCGGGCTCATCTCCGACACCCTGCATCTCAACGGCCCCACCACGACCGGGAAGGACGCAATCCTGCTTGCCTGGCTGGCGGAAATATCCGGCGTGAACTCGAAGGAGCTCGCGGACCAGATCTTCAACTCCGGTTCGGTCATACTCGCCAGTGCACCCGACAAAGTCGTACGCTCCGACTTCAAGATCTACGAGGAGGAAGGCGTGCGCTTCGCCGTTTCTCAGGTTGAGGAACTCGGTTTTGGCAATTTCTGGGAGCACGCCAAACCCATCGCACAGGCCGTGCAGGACCTGCGCGACGACGAACGCCTGACCTTTGCCGCGCTGCTCATCACCGACATCAACACGCAAAATTCGCTCCTGCTGGTGAAGGGCGATGCGGGGCTCATCCGGCGCATCGGCTACCCGCACGTGGAGCAAGATGAAATCTTCGACATGCCGGGAGTGGTCAGCCGTAAAAAGCAGTTGATTCCATACCTCTCTAGCTTGCTGAAGGAAATGGCTTCCGATGGGGCCCTGCCGACCGGCCGGACGGCCTCACCGTTCAGCAAGAAGAAGAAAAAGTAGCCCGGAGGTCTGCGGCGATGCCGGTTGTGGCCCGCGCCGGCGGGTCGATTCCAACCCGGTTCGGAATTCCGCCATCAAGCCGCCTCAGCTCAGATGTGAATCGCCTCGCCCACCGTCGCCGCCGCCGCCTCCATCAGGGCCTCGCTCAGCGTCGGGTGCGCGTGGATCGACTTGTGTACTTCGTCGACCGTTGCCTCCAGGTTCATCGCGAGCACGTATTCCGCGATTAATTCCGGTGCCTCGTGGCCGAGGATGTGCGCGCCGTAAATCTCGCCGGTCTTCGCGTCGCTGATGACTTTGACGAAACCCTCGGCATCGCCCGCGGCCACCGCCTTGCCTGACGCCGTGAAGGGAAACTTGCCCACTTTGTAGGCCAGGCCCTTTTCTTTGCAGGCTTTCTCGGTCAGGCCGACGCTGGCGATCTGCGGCTGGCAATACGTCGCTCCCGGAAAGATTTTAACCCGGCCCGCGTGGTGGTGGCCGAACATAGCGTGGACGGCGTTGGTGGCCTCAAAAGTCGCCACGTGCGCGAGCCAGGGCGGGCCGATGATATCGCCGGCACCGTAGACGCCCTTTACGCTGGTCTCGTAGTTCTCGTTCACCTTCAGGTAACCGCGATCGAGTTCGAGCTTCAGTTTCGACGACACCGCGCCTTCGAGGTTGGGCACAAGGCCGATCGCAACCAGCAAGGTTTCGGCCTCGAGTTCGAGGGCGTTGGGTTCCCCGCTTTTCACTAGGGTGAGTTTCACCCGGTCTTTCTGGACCCGCACATTTTCCACCTTGGTACCAACGTGCACGGTGATCCCCTGTTTCTCGAACGAGCGGTGCAAACCCTTCGCGATTTCTTCGTCCTCCACCGGCACGATCTGCGGGAGCATCTCGACCAGCGTCACCTTCGTGCCGAAGGCGTTGAAAAAATAGGCAAATTCGACCCCGATTGCACCCGCCCCGATGATCACGATCGATTTCGGGGGCGATTTCCGGGGTATCAGGGCCTCCCGCGACGTCATCACCCGCTCGCCGTCGACCGGCACGTCGGGCAGACGCCGGGGTTTCGCCCCCGTTGCCAGGAGCACGTTCTTCGTCTTGAAAAACTTTCCCTTCTCCGCGCCGTCCGTGATTTCCACGATGCCCGGCACCGTGACCTGCGCCCGGCCGACAAAATAATCGACATGGTTCTTCCGAAGAAGGAACTCGATCCCCTTGGCCATGTGCCCGGCCACGCTCCGCGAGCGTTCCATCACCTTGCCAAAATCGAAGCCCGTGTCCTTCGCGACGACCCCAAACGATTCGGCCTTGGCCAGTGATCGGTAAAATTCGGCGCTTTTGAGCAGCGCCTTGGTCGGAATGCAACCCCAGTTCAGGCACGTGCCACCGGCGCGTTCCGACTCGATGCACGCGACTTTCCGGCCCAGTTGCCCGGCGCGAATTGCACCCGCGTAACCGGCGGGTCCTCCTCCAATGACGATGAGATCGTATTCCGCAGTTTCAGCCATTTGGCCACCGTCGCACGCGGCCGGAAACCGTCAAATGCAATTTGAAATCTCTTCCCACCGGCGGCGCATCCGCTCATTCCCGAGTCAGATATCGATCACGTCGTCGGATTTGCGAGGCGGCGGCGCCGGAGGTTTCGTCTTGCCGCCCCGCATCAACGAACTCACGAGCAGGTTGGTGATACTCACCACCACGGACCCGCCGAGCGCCGACCAGAATCCGGCAACGTGAAACCCTTTCACGATCTCACCCACAAACAGGAACAACAAGGCATTGATCACCACCACCCCCAACCCCATCGTCACGATGATGAACGGCAGTGTGAACAGGACCAGCAGCGGCTTGAGAATCGCATTAAAAAAACTCAAGAGTAGTACGACCGCGACCAGCGTCATCCCGTCTTCACACGTGATTCCGGCAACGATTTTCGTCGCCAGCACCACGCCCAGCGCGAGCGCGATCCACCTCGCCAGCAGTTGCAGCATCGCCGAGTTCATTACGTAAGGCCCCAATTTCCGACCCGTTCGAGCGCCGCGCAATGAAAATTCTAATCGTGCAAGATTTCCTGCGGAGCGGTGGCACCGAACGGCAGTCCGTACTCCTGGCCAACGCATTCGCCGCCGCCGGCCATCCCGTGACGCTGCTCACGTTTCGCCCCGGCGGCCCGCTCGAAACCACGGTTGCGCCCGGCGTGCAGCGGCAGGCGCTGCAACCGTTTGACACCGGACTTGATTGGTTCGCCCCGGGACTCACCCGCGCCGCCGCCCGTTTGCATCCCGCCATCATCCTGTTGATGGGCCGCATGGCCAACTGTTACGGCCGCTTCATCGTCCGGGGGCTCCGGCATCGGTGGCCGCAAACCGCGGTGGTCGGCACCATGCGAACGGGCAAGAAACTCCCCTGGCTTTTCCGGCGCTCGCTGGGCGCGGTGCGGCACGTCGTGGCCAACAGCCACGAAGCCCGCGCCGCGCTGGTCCGGCAGCATCTCGTTCCGCCGGAGCAAATCTCGGTCATTCACAACTCGCTGGTTTTTTCGCCCGCAGACGTGGCGGACCAGGCATCGTATTCCCGCCGTTCGACGCTTCGCGCGGAACAGGGGGCCACGGACACGACCACGGTGCTGCTCTGCGTGGCCATGTTTCGACCGGAAAAAAATCAACGCGAGCTGATCGAGATCGCCGCCGGCCTCCCCACCGGCGCCGACTGGCAGCTCTGGCTCGCCGGCGACGGACCCGCCCGAAAGGCCTGCGCACAACTCGCCGCGGCAAAAAATCTCAACGCCCGCGTGAAATTCCCAGGTTTTCACCGCGATCCTTCCGCACTTTACGCCGCCGCCGACGTCGCCGTTCATGCCTCGTGGAGCGAAGCGCTCTCGAATTTTCTGATCGAGGCTCAGGCGCACGGCCTGCCGGCGGTCGCATTCGAGGCCCAGGGCGTCCGCGAATGTTTTGTGCCCGACCGCACCGGCTGGGCGATTGCCCGCCACGAGCACGAAGCTTTTCGCACCCGGCTCCTGCGCCTGATATCCGACTCAGCGGCGACCCGACCCGCGCGGGCCGCCGAGGCCCGGGCTTACGCCCGCCTGACATTCGATCCCGAGCGACAAGTTGCCGCCTACCTCGATTTGCTGCAAACGCTGTCCTCACGCCCCGCGCCATGACGAACCAACAGCGCACCGACCTGATCGAGAAATTCATTAGCGAGCACAAATACGCGGACCTCCATACGCTGGCCGGACGCTTCGCCGGTTCTTTGTCCACGGTCCGCCGCGCACTGGACACCCTCGAGGCTCAGGGCATCGTGCGCCGCCACCATGGCGGGGCTTCGCTGATCGAACCCGATGCACTGGCACAGGAATACGACTTCATCTCGCGCAACCAGCGCCACCCCGACGAAAAATTCGCCATCGCCAGCCTGATCGCGGCCCACGTGCAACCCGGCATGACGGTGATCCTCGACGGAGGGAGCACGACCTACGCGGTTGCCCGCCTGCTCGTCGAGAAGCGGCTCCAGATTATCACCAACTCGCTGCCCATCGCCTCGCTTTTCGGCGAGATCGGCAGCGTCGAAACGATCGTCACCGGAGGGAGCATTTACAGCCGCCTCGGGGTGCTCGTGGGGCCGTTGTGCGAGCAATCCTTCGAACAAACCCACGCCGACGTTGCGATCCTCGGCGGGGCGGGCATCACCGAAAACGGCGTGTGGAACCACAACGCCCTGATCGTGGCAGCCCAGCGCAAGATGATCGGCGCCGCCGAGCGCACGATCTTCGCCCTGGACAACTCGAAATTCGGCCGCAGGGCGCTGAGTCTGACTGCGCCGTTCAGCGCGCATTTCACCATCGTGACCGACACGCCACCGGCGCCGGCCGTCGCCCGGGCGATCCACAGCGCGGGCGCCAAACTTACGCTCGCCGAGAAGAAGCGGGCCTCCCGGCATTGATCGCTTGCCCGGGCCATGTCCGGAGGCCTGCGCTTTTGGCCACTGCCCGTCGCCGATAGGTTGCGACGGCAATGGTATCGTGTCCGGCGGGTTGCATTCCCCTCCTCTCTCCGCTTCGTGAGGCCCGTGCGTTCTCCCGTCCCACCTTCCGCCACCGCGAGCCTCGAATGCATCCGGCTGCGCGGCGTCCGACAGAATAACCTCAAGGGCTTCGACCTCGATGTGCCGCTCGGCAAATTCATCGTGGTCACCGGACTGAGCGGCGCGGGCAAATCGTCGTTGGTCTTCGACACCCTGCACGCCGAGGGTCAGCGCCGGTACGTCGAAACGTTCAGCGCCTACACCCGGCAATTTCTCGACCTCCTCGACAAACCCAACGTCGACTCGATCGAAAACATTCGGCCGTCCCTCGCGATCCAGCAGACCAACACGGTCAAGACGTCGCGCTCCACCGTGGGCACGATGACGGAGCTCACCGATTTTTGCAAAATCTGGTTCAGCCAAGTCGCGGAATGCTTCGATCCGGCTACCGGCGAAAAAGTCGAGGACGACAACCCGCAGACGATCTGGGAAAAATTGTCCGCCGCCCACGCCGGCCACACGCTTGTCATCGCCTTTCAGGTCACGAAACCCGCCAACCTTACGTGGCCGGAGATCCTGAAGAATCTTAAGACGCAGTCCTACGTGCGCGTCCTCGCCTCCGGTGCCGGCGAGCCGGCGGCAACCGGCCCCGCGGTTCACCGTATCGACGATCTCCTGACCGACCCGAAGCCGCTGGCGGATGCCGCGCACCTTTTCGTAGCCCAGGACCGCGTAACTCTGGACGCCGACCAGAAAGCACGATTCCTCGAGGCGGCCGAGACCGCGCTGCATTTTGGTCGCGGCGAACTCTTCGCCTTTCACGAAACCACTACCGGCCGGTTCGCAGAGAGCGGCCACTATTCACGCGGCCTGCATTCCCCGAAGACCGGCCGTTCGTTCCGCGCCGCCACGCCCGCGCTGTTTTCGTTTAACTCCCCTCTGGGCGCATGTCCAAAGTGTCGCGGGTTCGGACGCGTCATCGAAATCGACTACCGCCTCGCGATTCCCGACCAGTCGCGGTCGATCGACGACGGCGCGATCAAGTGCTGGGAGGGCGCGGTCTACCGGGAATCCCTCGCCGACCTGCGGGTATTCGCGAAGAAACGGAAAATCCCCACCAACGTCCCGTTTGCCGCGCTGACGCCCGACCAGCGCGCGTTCCTCGTCGACGGTGAGCCGGGCTACGGGGAGGAGAACGGGAAAACCTGGCCGAAGTATTGGTATGGTCTGAAGGGTTTCTTCCGGTGGCTGGAGAAAACCACCTACAAGATGCATGTGCGGGTCTTTCTTTCGCGCTACCGCGCCTACAATCCCTGCCCTGACTGTGGCGGCCAGCGGCTGCAGCCCGAATCGCTTTGCTGGAAATGGCGCGGCCGCACGCTGCCCGAACTCTACCAACTGCCCGTTTCCGATCTGATTGCCGCCCTGCGGGACGCGGCGCCCAAGTCGGGCGATCGGCAGTCGGAACTCGCCTACGAGTCGATCGTCACCCGACTGCGCTACCTCGAACAGGTTGGCCTCGGCTACCTTACCCTCGACCGCACTTCCAAGACGCTCTCCGGCGGCGAGGTCGAGCGCGTCAATCTGACGAGTTGTCTGGGCACTTCATTGATCGACACGCTGTTCGTCCTCGACGAACCGAGCGTGGGTTTGCACCCGCGCGATATCGACCGGCTGATCGCCATCGTGCGTTCGCTCGCAGACGCCGGCAACACGGTCGTCGTCGTGGAACACGACGAGGCCATGATTCTAGCCGCCGATCACGTGATCGAAGTCGGCCCGGAACCCGGCAGCCGGGGCGGCCACATTGTCTTTCAGGGCACGGTGCCGCAGATGCTCACTTCGAGCCGCAGCATCACCGGCGCGTATTTCTCCGGCCGGGAGACGGTCGCCACCCCCGCCGCCCGACGACTCGTCGTGGGCCCCTCCAGCGATCGTCCCGTCGCCTGGCTCACCTTCAAGGGCGTCACGAAGCACAATATTCGCGGCCTCGATTTCCGCCTGCCTCTGGGTCGTTTCGTGTGTCTGAGTGGAGTCTCCGGTTCGGGCAAATCCACCCTGCTCGACAACGTCATCCATCAAGGCCTGCTCGCCCAGCGCCACCAACTCACGGAGGATCCCGCGACGATCGAAGCCATCACGGCGGACATCCGGATCGGTGAAATTGTTCTCGTCGACCAATCTCCGCTCTCGCGGACTCCCCGATCGAATCCAGCCCTCTACACTGCGGCGTGGGAGCTGATCCGCGAACTCTACGCCCAAACTCCCGCCGCCGAAGCTGCGGGTTTCAGTCCGTCCTCCTTTTCCTTCAATAGCGGCGACGGGCGCTGCGATCACTGCCTGGGCCTTGGCTACGAGCGGGTCGAGATGCAGTTCCTCTCCGACGTATTTGTTCCGTGCCCGGTGTGTGAAAGCCGCCGCTTCAAACCCGAAGTCCTCGCCATTCAATGGCACGGCCAGTCCATCGCCGATCTTCTCGCCACCAGCGTCTCCGACGCCCTCGTGCTGTTCGCGGATCACGCGGCCATCCGTTCCCGTCTGGCCAGTCTCGATTCCGTCGGCCTCGGTTACCTCACGCTGGGCCAGCCGCTCAACACATTGAGCGGCGGCGAATCGCAACGCCTCAAGCTCGTCCGCTATCTCAGCGGTTACACGGGCGATGCCGGCGAAACAACCACCGCGGCCTCACCCGCAAGCGGATCGGACCGCGATCCTGCCGGCGCGCTGCTGCTGCTCGATGAGCCGACCACGGGCCTGCACCGCCACGACGTCAAGCGCCTGCTCACCGTCCTGCAGGCACTGGTCGATCGCGGCCACAGTGTCGTCGTCATCGAGCACAATCTCGACGTTTTGAAATCAGCCGACTGGCTGCTCGAAATCGGTCCCGATGCCGGCGCCGCCGGGGGCCGGATCGTCGCGGAGGGCACGCCGGAATCCGTCGCCACCGCGGCAACCGCGACGTCGCCGTTCTTACGAACTGCGCTCACCAACGGCGCCGGCCAGATCCTCGCCGCCGCGGAGTCGCCCGCACCTTACATCGTGACCGCCGCGCCGCTCACCCAGCCCGCCTGTCTCACGATTACCGGCGCCCGGGAGAATAACCTCAAAAACCTCTCGCTCACGATTCCACACCGCCAGCTCAACGTCGTCACCGGCGTTTCGGGTTCAGGCAAATCCACCCTGGCCTTCGACATCGTCTTCGCCGAGGGGCAGCGCCGTTTCATGGAATCGATGTCGCCCTACGCGCGACAATTCGTCGAACAACTTCCCCGGCCCGCCATTGACCGCCTCACCGGGATTCCTCCCACGGTGGCCATCGAACAGCGCGTGACACGTGGTTCCCGCAAATCCACCGTCGCGACGATCACCGAGGTCGCTCAGTACCTTCGACTTCTCTACGCCCGGCTCGGGATTCAACATCACCCGGACACCGACAAACCAGTCAAGCCCCTGTCGTCCGGCGCGCTCAGGCAGTTGCTCGCCCGCGTGATGACGGGCCCTGCCGCGGGAAAAAAAGCGAAACACCTCTACCTCTGCGCGCCGCTCATTCGCGGCCGTAAAGGCCATCACCAGCCGATTGCCACCTGGATCGGCAATCAGGGCTACCCGCTGATGCGCGCCGACGGGCGGCTGACGCGTGTCGACACCTTCCAAAAGCTCGACCGTTACAAGGAGCACGACATCGAGGTGGTGGTTGCCGACCTCAAGACCGAAACCCGGCCCGGCATCGCGCTCGACACCGCCTTGCGTCTCGGCAAAGGCGCCTGCTTCCTCCTCACACCGCGGAACGAAATTCTCTCCTGGTTTTCCACCACGCGCACCGACGTAGCAACCGGCGAGTCTTTTCCCGAACTCGATCCGAAAAATTTCTCGTTCAACTCGCCCCGGGGCTGGTGTCCGGCCTGCCGTGGTCACGGGCGGGTGTTCCCGTGGATGCTCGAGGCGAAGGACGAGGACGATCAAGATGACCCCGCAGCCCGCCTCCGGGAACTCGGCCTCGATTCCGCGGACGATCTCTCCGTCGAGGGAGAGTCTTGCCCGGAGTGTCACGGCGCCCGCCTGAATCGGATCGGCCGCGCGGTGAAACTCCATTTCCGCGGCAAACAGCCCCCCCTTTCTCTCCCCGAACTGCTGCGCAGCACGCCTTCTCAACTCCTCGCCCACCTACGCAATCTCGACCTCGATCCACGCGGCAAGCTCATCGTGCGAGACATTGTGCCACAGATCGAGGAACGCCTGAAATTCCTCGATCACGTCGGCCTCGCCTACCTCGCGCTCGACCGACCGACCGAGACACTCTCCGGCGGCGAGGCGCAACGCATCCGCCTGGCCGCCCAGCTCGGCTCGAATCTCTCCGGGGTGCTTTACGTGCTCGACGAGCCCAGCATCGGGTTGCACGCCCGCGACAACGACCGGCTGATCGAAACGCTCGTGGCACTGCGCGAAAAGGGAAACACGCTCCTCGTCGTCGAGCACGACGAAGAGCTCATGGCCCGAGCCGACAGCATCATCGACCTCGGTCCCGGCGCCGGAATTCACGGCGGCGAGCTTCTGGCCCACGGCACACCCGCCGAGATCAAACTCAGCGCCACCTCGCTCACCGGACTTTTTCTGGCCAAGGGTATTCCTCACCCACTGCGCGGCGCATACCGGTCGGTAAACTCTCCTGCGCGCTCAGCGAAGCGCCAAGCTCGTTCATCCCGGAACGAAATTCCGCCCGACGGCCCCCGCCCGCTCCAGAGCGATTGGCTGGAGCTGACTCACGTCACATTCCGCAATCTGAAGGGCTTCGATCTCCGGCTGCCGCTCGGCCGGCTGATCATGGTCGCGGGACCAAGCGGCGCGGGCAAATCAACGCTGTTCCGCGATGTGCTCTATCCTGCGGCCGCCTATGCGATCGCCGCGAAAAAACCCAAGCTCGCCGGCCGGAATTTTGTTAAAGCCACCGGTTTCACGGCTGACGAATCGTCAGCCGCGACACTTACGCCGTCGCTACCCTTTGAACGGCTGAGCGGCGCGGATCGCTTCAAACGTGTGATCGAAGTCGACCAATCTCCCATCGGCAAAACCCCCCGTTCGACGCCGGCGACATATCTCGGCATCTTCGATCTTATCCGGCAGTTTTTCGCGTCCCTGCCGGACGCCAAAATCCGCGGGTACACGGCGTCCCGTTTTTCGTTCAATACCACGGGCGGACGCTGCCCGACCTGCGAGGGCGCTGGTCGCATCAAGCTGGAGATGGCGTTCATGCCCGACACTTTTCTGCCCTGCGACGACTGTCGTGGTCTGCGTTACAGTTCGGAGCTCGCCGACCTCACTTGGAAGAACAAGAGCATTGGCCAAGTTTTGCAGCTGACCTTTGAGGAGGCCGCTCAATTCTTCGATTTTCACTCCCAGCTTTCGCAGGTGTGCCGGCTGATGCTCGATTGCGGATTGGGCTATCTGACCCTTGGCCAGAGTTCGCCGAGTCTCTCCGGCGGCGAAGCGCAGCGCCTGAAGCTGGTGACCGAGCTGTCCACCGGTCTCGCCACCTATCGCGAGCGCAGCCGCGGTGAATCGCCGCGCAATCTTTATCTCCTCGAGGAACCGACCATCGGCCTGCACTTGAGCGACTGCGAAAAACTCATCCGCGTCCTGCATTCGCTGGTGGACCAAGGGCACACCGTGGTCGTAATCGAACACCACCTCGATCTGCTCGCCGAAGCCGACTACATCGTCGAACTCGGGCCGGTCGGCGGCCCCGGTGGCGGTGAACTGATGTATCAGGGCGAACTTCCCGGCTTGCTGAAAACGAAACATAGTCCAACCGCACCGTATCTGCGGGAAAAATTGCGGCGATAGTTCCGCGGTTTCGACGCCAGGTGCGAACTTCCGCGCCGGCTAGCGCGGCATGGCCAGCCGGTTCGCCTCAATCAAATCGGCACCGTTGAGCGGCTTCATCAGGCAACCGGCGAGGCCCTCCTCGCCTGGCATCAGATGATCGCACCCCACGACACCGTAACTCCGGGTGGCCATCATGATTTCCGCCTCGGTGGCGGAACGGGCGGTCTCCACGTCAAATGCTCCTTGATCCCCAATTCGAGCACGGCCCGGATCGAGGCCTCGTCGTCCACCAGCAGTACCACGGGACGCACCACCACCAGCCGGCTGGGTTGGGCGGACGGGGGCACGCTCACGACCGCACCCTACTTTTCCATGGCCACGGCGACGTCGTGCGCCTTGGCCGCGTCCTGCACAACCTTGATCAACTCCATCATCGAGACTGGCTTGAGCAGATAGCGAAACAACGCGGCTTCATTCACGCTCCGCAGCAACATCTCGGGCTTCATGTAACCCGTCACGAGAATCCGCTGCATATGAGGAAAATCTTCGCGCGCCCGAACGAGGAAATTCATACCATTGCCGCCCGGCATCAAATGGTCAGCCACCACGACCTTGAAGTTTTTCTTCTGCAGGATGAAATCCGCCTCGCGGGCATTCGACGCCGTGGAAATCTCGAAGTGCGGCGCAAGTGCGGCGGCAAAGACGTCCAGCAATGGCTTTTCGTCATCGACGAGCAAAATCGCGGATTTCGTGGGCGCATTCACGCCGGGCTTCTGGTCCTTCTGCATAAAGTTGGCACTCTGTTTTTCCGTCCCGCCGTTGGCAAACCGAATTCTGGGTAACTGATGCGTGGAACTACCAATGACTTTTGTTTGCATCCGCCGCGACGCTCGCGTTTGTGTTTAGGTCCGCGTGATGGAATTTTACGACCTGCATGCTGCAATCAGGGAAGGTACGCTGGACAAGCTGCCCCGCGAGGCTTTCACCGCCGAACACCTCACCGCACGCAATGCGTCCGGCAACACGCCGCTCCACGTTTTTGCCAAAAACGGCTGGCTGCACGATCTGCTTTCCGGGGTGCTCACGGCGGACCTTTTCGCGGTCAAGAACGATGCCGGCTACACGCCCCTGCACCATGCCGCCATCGGCGGCCACCTCGACCAGGTCCCCCCCGAACTACTGACGGCGGACGCGCTGCGCACGCGCAGCAATGCAGGTCTCACCGTTTTCCATCTCGCCGCCGCCAACGGTCACCTTCACCAGATTCCGGCCGGATTGCTCACGCCCGACGATGTGCTGCGCCCGACCGACGTCGGTAATACGCTCCTGCATGAAGCCGCGGAGAATGGCACGTTCCGGGGCATTCCGGCCGTGTTTGTCACCGCGGAAAACCTGGCCTGCAAGAACGTCGGTGGCGAATCGGTGCTGCATGTCGCTGCCTTCAACGGCCACCTCGACCAGATCCCGTTGGACCTTCTCACTGCGCCCGCCTTGCGCCAGACGACGGGCGGCGGCGATACGGTTTTCCACGCCGCGGCGATTTCCGGCCATCTTGAGCAGATTCCCCCTCCTCTACTCACACACGAGAATCTTGTCATCGCCAGCAAGACGGGGTTCACCGCGATTCACGCCGCGGCCGAGTCGGGGCAGCTCAACAAGATTCCGCGAGAACAGCTCACGGCCGATTTGCTCCTGACCCGCAACGACAATGGGGATACGCCCCTTCATGCCGCCGCGTTCGAAGGTCATCTCATCCAAGTGCCGCGCGATTTGCTGACGCCACAAAGCGTCGGCACCCGCAACTACGATGGATTGTCGGTCGCTCAAACGGCGGAGGATCGAGGGTTTTACGACCAAATTCCGGAGGATGTTCGACCCAAGGGCCTCAGCCCGTTTCGCCGGTTCCTGCACAAGATCGGCCGGTCCAAGGCTCCGTTTTAGGAAAGCGGAGAGGGTTGGAGGTAGACGGCCCGAACCGGGGATGTCGGAGCCTCACCTGAGTCTCTTTCCGATGGCCCACTTTCGCCTTTCCCTCGGCAAAGCGCGTGCTTCACACTCCTGCTTCCTTCTGTCTTTACGTTCCCATTCCAAGCATGAACACCACCATCACCGCCATTACCGCCCGCGAGATCATCGATTCCCGCGGCAATCCGACCGTTGAAGTCGACGTACGCCTCGCGTCGGGCCATCTCGGTCGCGCCGCAGTGCCGTCCGGCGCCTCCACCGGCGAACACGAGGCCATCGAGCTCCGCGATGGCGACAAGGCCCGCTACCTCGGCAAAGGCGTCCTGAAAGCCGTCGCCAACGTCAAGACGAAGCTTGCCCCGGCGCTGGTCGGGCACGACGCCTGTGATCAGGTCGGTATTGATCGCGCCATGATCAAGCTCGATGGCACAAGCACCAAGTCGCGGCTCGGCGCCAACGCCATCCTTGGCGTCTCGCTCGCCACCGCCCACGCCGCCGCCGCCGCTTTGGGCCAGCCGCTCTACAAATACCTCGGTGGCCCCAACGCCAAGGTGCTCCCGGTGCCGATGATGAACATCATGAACGGCGGCGCGCACTCCGACGCCCCGATCGATTTCCAGGAATTCATGATCATGCCCACCGGGGCAAAGTCGTTTTCCGAAGGACTGCGTATGGGCTGCGAGGTCTTCCACTCGCTCAAGAAGGTTTTGAAGGAAAAGGGTCTGGCCACCGCCGTTGGCGACGAGGGCGGTTTTGCCCCGAAACTCGCGTCGACCGAGGCAGCGCTCGACGCGATCGCCCTCGCGGTAAAAAACGCCGGCTACAAGCTCGGCAAGGACATCAATCTCGCCCTCGATGTCGCCGCGTCCGAGTTCTACGTGAAGGAAAAGAAGAGCTACGTCTTCAAGAAATCATCGGGCGCCGTCCTGTCCGGCGATGACATGGTGAATTTCTACAGAAAACTCACCGCGAAATATCCGATCATTTCGATCGAGGACGGTTGCGCCGAGGGCGACTGGAGCACGTGGAAGAAACTCACCGACGCGATCGGTGACCGGGTGCAGCTGGTCGGAGACGATCTCTTCGTGACCAACACCGAGTTCCTCAAGCGGGGCATCGAAACCGGCACGGCCAACTCGATTCTTGTGAAGGTGAATCAGATTGGATCCCTGACCGAGACCTTCGATGCCGTGGAAATGGCGAAGGAAGCCAACTATACCGCCGTCATCTCCCACCGCTCCGGTGAAACCGAAGACGTGACCATCGCCGACATCGCCGTCGCCACCAACGCCGGCCAGATCAAAACCGGCTCGCTCTGCCGCACCGACCGGGTCGCGAAGTACAACCAACTCCTCCGGATCGAAGAAGAGTTGGGCGCGAGCGCAATCTACGGCGGCAAGATGAAGGGCCTCTGAGCGCCCGTCGCTTCATTGCACGCATCGCCCATTGGGGCCGGTCTTCGACCGGCCCCTTTTTTGTTCTTGGCGCGAACCCGCACCGTAAGACGGATTGCTCCAATCCCCTCGACTCCTGCTGTCCGCCTGCCACGATTGCGACTGGCGAATTCCATGAAAAACCGCTTGCTCACGATCGCCCTGCTCAGCGCCAACCTCGGATCGGGTGTTTACGCCGCGGATGAGGAAACCGCGCCCAAATCGCACATGAAAGAGGTGCTCCGGGCCCGCGCGGACGAAGAAGCCAAAAAGAAACCGTTGCCGCCCGCCCGACCCACTCCGCCGGCAGCCGCTCGGACGTCCAGCGCCGGCAAGTCCACCGCACCCGCTCCGGCCGAGCCGGTTGTTCCCGCTGAGCGGCAACCGGTCGCAGCGGCCAAGCCCGCCGCCAATCCATCGGCCAAACCCGACGGCGATCCGGCGACGCTCCTGCCACAGGTCGAGGTGAAAAAGGGCCGCATCACCGAACTCGACCGTCAGCTCGCACTCCAGGAACAGGCCATCGCGCGTGAAAAGAAAAACCTCAAGTCGACCGAAACCGACAAGGCGCTGAACGACCCCAAGCTATCGTCCGTCCTCTCCATTTTTGGCGGCGAATCGAGCAAGCACCGTGAATCGCTCGCGCAGGAACGCGTCAACCTGATGGAATCGGAACGCGATTTGATCGAGGCCATCGCCCGCGCAAAGACAAAGGAAGAAAAGCAGGATCTGCAAAAGCAGCTCGACGAAATCAAAGCGACGCGTCGCGAGTTGGAGAAGCTGCGGCGTTGACCCACGCCCGCTCCGCCCGGCCACCAGACTTCCCCTCTGCGTCCGGGAGTTTCAGGGCACCGTTTCGTCAGCTTGATGGTCGTCCGAGCCTTCATCCTCAAGGGCATCGAGCGCGTCTCCGACCGCTTGGACGACCTCGTTTTTGGGCCGGTGCTTGAGCACATACGACGACGCGCCCAGCCGGACGGCCTCCTGCACTGTCTTCAAGGAACTCTCTGACGTGACGACGATCACCGCCAGATCAGGATCGAGCTGTTTCGCACGCTTGAGCACCTCCAGCCCGTTGATCAGCGGCATATTCACGTCGAGCAAAACAAGCTCCGGTCGATGCTGCTCAATCCCAGCCAGCGCCTGCTCCCCGTCTCCCGCCTCCCACGTCTGTTCGATACCAAGCTCCTTCAAAACGAGCCGCAGAAATGTGCGGACATGCGGCTCGTCGTCGACAATCAGCGCATTCGTGGGCCGAGGCATCCCGCCATCATCGAAAAATCGGCGATGCCTTCAAGCCCGTCGTCAAACCGCCGCCGCCTCATTCGGCCTGCAGCAGGTAGCCCCGCAAATATTCGCTTTCGGCCATGGTCGCCAGCACCGGATGGTCCGGCGGCTGGTGGCACCATTCCAGTACCCGAAGCTTTCGCCGCGCATCACCCGCCGCTTCAGCCAACAAGCCCCGAAGCTCGGCGTCCTGCATGTGATGGGAACATGTGTAGGTCGCGAGAACCCCGCCCGGAGCGAGCCGTTGGATCGCCCGGAGATTGATCTCCTTGTAGCCGCGCAAGGCGCCTTCGAGCGCGCTCTTCGATTTCGCAAAGGGCGGTGGATCCAACACGATCAAATCCCACAGCGGTTCACCGGCGCGCACGGGGTCATTGAACCAGTCGAACACGTTGGCTACGGCAAATTTAGCGGCGACAGAATTGCGCGCGGCATTCCGCTGCGCCGCGGCGATCGCATCCTCCGCACTGTCGAGCCCCAGCACTTCCGTGGCTCCAGCCCGCGCCGCATGCAGCGCGAACGCGCCTTGGTTGCAAAAGGCGTCGAGCACCCGGCGCCCATGGCAGTATTTCGCCACTGCCGCGTGCTGCGCGCGCTGATCGAGATAGAATCCGGTTTTTTGTCCGTGCTGCAGATCGAGCCAGTATTCCATGCCATCGATCGTCATCCAGCGCGGCTCCCACACGCGACCGGACCGCGTATGCACCTCACCGGGCATTCCTTCTAGGCGCCGGATCGGTGCGTCATTTCTAAAAATAATCTCCGCCGGCTGGATCACTTCGGCAAGAATATCGCCCAGCACGGCACTGCGCTTTTCCATCGCGAAAGTCTGGATCTGCACGACGAGGGTATCGCCAAATTGGTCGGCCACCACCCCGGGCAGGTCGTCCGACTCGCTCCAAATCAACCGCCGTATGCTGCCGGCCGCCCGGCGGGCCACGGCCCGCCGGACCGCTTCGCGCAAATACGCCGCGTCCAGCACCACGCGGTCGCGGCTCAGCCGGCGCCAGACAATTTGCGACTTCGAATTATAAATTCCCGTCCCGATGAACCTCCCGCTCCGGTCACGACATTCGACCGTTTCACCGTCGTGCTCCGGCGGCAGCAGCGTTTCGACCTCATTGGCGAAAACCCACGGATGGCCGGCGAGCACGCGGGCCTTGGCGTTCGGTCTAAGTTTGAGCTGGGGAGCGGGCGATGACATCGCCGTCATCATCACCGCGGTCCGCCGGGACAGAAGCGAAATCGCGCCAAGGTCCGCAGCGGACCGCAAACCCCGCCGCCGTCCCCGCAACTACCGAACTCCGGCTGCCACCGGGGACGTCGTTTTTTTAAATGCCCGCAATGCGTTCAGCTCGCCATCATCCATCTGCCCAAACGTGCGCGGCATCACAGGGTTCAGCTCCGTCCCGTCGGGCCGCTCGCCCGTGCAAATTATCTTGATGAAATCGGCGTCGCTCCATTTTGAAAGGCGCCCGGCCGCATGGGGCGTGAGATTTGTCGCGAGCGGCCAGTTCGGCGGGCCAACTTCGATTTTCCCGCCCGAAAAATTGGTTCCCTGGCAACCGATGCAGCCATTCGCGACATAGCGTCCGCACTCGACTGTCACGCTCGGCGCAACCTCGCCGGGCCGCAAGTTGCTGGTGGTCAATCACCTCCGCCGCACGTTTGATCTTTCCAATCGTCAGCAGCACTCGCGACACGGGGCCGAGCGACGTCGGCACCCGCTCCCGATCGACCGGTGGCACGGTTTTCAAATACGCGATCAAGGCCCCGAGATCGGAGTCCGAGAAATGCGAATACTCGTCCGCGGGCATGATAAAAAGCCCGTGGTTGTCCGGCCCGACCCCATGCCGGATCGCCCGCACCCAATCCTCATCCTTAAAGGCCCCGGCCCGTCCGCCACAACCCCGGGTAAGGTTCGGTCCATACAAGGTGCCCGTCGCCCCGTCCCTGATGACTTTCGCGACGGCGAAATCCCGTCCCTGGCAATCGATGCAGCCGCGGGTTTCGGCGATGTATTTACCCCGCGCCAGCACGGCCGTCTCTCCCGGAATGGAGACCGGCCGCACCGCAATGACATACGATTTCTGGAGCACCGCTCCACTACGCCAACGAATCACCACCGCCGCCACGGCACACAAGGCCAGCATCCCGGCCGCGAAATAACCAAGAATCCAGAGAAGTTTTCGCATGGTGGAAAATTCCCGAACGAAACTCGGCCGCCGAGGCATTTTTTCCGCTTCCCACTCTGCCTCGCGCCCGGTTTGCTCTTCCGCTTCGCTCGTCATCCCTCTCCGCTCTTCCGTTCCTCTCCATGTCACCCGCCGCCGAAATCGCCCGCCGTCGCACCTTTGCGATCATCTCGCACCCCGATGCGGGCAAGACGACGTTGACCGAAAAATTCCTCCTCTACGGTAACGCCATCCATCTGGCGGGAGCCGTGACCGCGCGCAAAAACCAACGCGCCACCGCCTCCGACTGGATGGAACTCGAGAAACAGCGCGGCATCTCGATCAGCTCGACCGTCCTCCAGTTCGACTACACCGGGTACGCCGTAAACCTGCTCGATACCCCGGGCCACAAAGACTTCTCGGAGGACACCTACCGCGTGCTGACCGCCGTCGATGCTGCCCTCATGGTCATCGACGCCGCGAAGGGCGTCGAGACCCAGACGCGCAAGTTGTTTGAGGTCTGCCGCCGCCGGGGCGTGCCGATTTTCACGTTCATGAACAAGTGCGACCGCCCGACGCGCAATGCGCTCGAGCTGCTCGACGAACTCGAGGCCGTCCTCGGGCTGCAGTCCTCGCCCGTGATCTGGCCTCTCGGCAATGGTCCGTCGTTTCGCGGCGTCTTCGATCGCCGTACCCGGGAGGTCCATCTGTTCGAGCGCGTCCCCGGCGGAAAATTTCAAGCCCCGGTGAACGTCACGTCATTGGACGATCCGGCGGTGCGGGATAAGCTGGACGACTACACTTACGGCGAAGTGAAGGAGCAACTCGCGATGCTCGATGGCGCAGGTCATCCGTTCAATCTCGCCGCGGTGCAGGCGGGCCAGCAGACCCCGGTTTACTTCGGCTCCGCCGTGAACAATTTCGGCATTCAGCTGCTGCTCGACGGATTCTTGAAGGATTCGGTCCCGCCCCAGCCGCGGCGCTCCGCCACGATTTCCACCTTCAAGTCGGAGGCCGCGGATTCTCTCGTGCCGGTGACGCACGACAAGTTTTCCGGCTTCGTCTTCAAGATCCAGGCCAACATGGATCCGAAGCACCGCGACCGCATCGCCTTCCTCCGGCTTTGCTCCGGCAAATTCGAACGCGACATGATGGTGACCCATCAACGCACCGGTAAATCGGTCCGCCTCTCGTCCTCTCACAAGCTATTCGGCCAGGAACGCGAGACGGTCGACGAAGCCTGGCCCGGTGACGTCATCGGGCTCGTCGGTCACAGCGAATTCGGCATCGGCGACACGCTGACGGAGGACAAATCGATCGCCTACGACGAGATTCCCCGGTTTCCGCCCGAGGTCTTCACCTACATCTCGAATCCCAGCTCATCCGACGCCAAGAAATATCGAGCTGGACTGGAGCAGCTCCTCCAGGAGGGCGTCGTGCAGTCTTTTTCCGCCCGCAACGCCCCACCGGGCGCCACGTTGCTCGCCGCTGTCGGTCCGCTGCAGTTCGAAGTCGTCCAATGGCGCCTCCAGAGCGAATACGGCGCCGAATCGCGGCTTACGCCCACCCCTTGGACGATTCTGAAATGGATCGAGCCGCATCCGCTGCTGAAGGACACCTCGCGCCTGATCGTCGCCACCGGGGTCAGTTTCGGTGCCGACAAGTTCGACCAGCCCGTCGCGCTGTTTCCGAACGAGTGGACGATGCGCTATTTCGTCGAAAAAAATTCCGAGCTCAAGCTGCACGACCTGCCGCTGGAGCAGACCCGGTAGGCCTCCGGGCCGCGGAGGCTTGCCATCACGCGCCCCCAAACTGGAATTGCGGTGCCACCGTTCCTTCCGCCCACCGCCCGCCATGCGTGAAAAGGCCGCTCCTTCCCTCGCCCGGCCGCGCCCGGTTCATCCCTATGCGTGGCTCTGGGAGCCGCTTGAGGCCGAGCCGACATTCGTGCTTCGGGCCATGTTCGGCGCGAAAGCCGCCTATGTCGGGGGACGGCTGATGCTCTGCTTTTGCGCCGGCGAGGAACCGTGGCGGGGCGTGCTCGCGTGCACTGACCGCACTCACCATCCGGCACTGCAGGGCGAGTTCCCCGAACTCGTTCCTCACTCCGTGGTAGCGAAGTGGCTGTATCTCCCGGAGGCGGCCGACCGTTTCGAGCGCGTGGCTGCGCAACTGGTGGCGCTCGCACGGCGCCGCGATCCGCGCCTCGGCGTGATTCCGGGAACAGGCAAGAAGACGCGGACCCCAAAAGATACCTCCGCCAAATCCGCCCGGCGGCGTTTGGAACCACGCCTATGAAAGTGGAACACCTCGAAAGCACAGCCGACTTTCGCGCGTGGCTGGGGTGCAATCACGATCGTGCACCCGAACTCCAAGTTGGCTTCCACAAGAAGGCGGCAGGAAGACCCGGCGACCTATCGAGAGGCCGTCGAGGAGGCCTTGTGCTTCGGCTGGATCGACGGCATTATCTGCAAACTCGACCCCGAGCGTTTCACCCATCGCTTCACGCCTCGGAAACCCGGTAGCATCTGGAGCCGGATCAATATTCTTCGGGCGGAGCAGCTGATCGCCGCCGGGCGGATGCAACCGGCCGGTCTCGCCGCTTTTGCCCGGAGGGATGTTAAAAGATCGGCAGTCTACTCGTTCGAGCAGCACCGACGGGACTTTCCAACCGGACTCAAGCAACGGTTCCGCACTCACCCGTCGGCATGGAAATTTTGGCTGCAGCAACCGCCGGGCTATCGCCGCACCGTCGTCTGGTGGGTCGTCAGCGCGAAACAGGAGGCGACCAGGCTGCGCCTGCCTTGATCTCCTCGTGGCCAATTCCGCTGCTGGCCGCCGGATCGATCTGTTCAGCCCAACCGCGAGGACGTAGCGGCTTGGCGCGGCGGACAGCCGGGCGGGCACGGCTTCCGGCCGTCACCTCCCCTGCTGCGCCCGATTCCACCCGCGTACTTTGTAAGGTTGACGTGGAACCTTGGACGTCTTCCGTAAACCCTTCGCACTGCAATCCCCTCCTCCCCATGAGCAAACAAGGTTTCGGAACCAAAGCCCTCCACGCCGGCCAGCAGCCGGACCCCACCACCGGATCGCGCGCCGTGCCGATCTATCAGACGACGAGCTATGTTTTTCGCGACACCGAGCACGCCGCGAATCTTTTCTCGCTGAAGGAGCTCGGGAACATCTACACGCGGATCATGAATCCGACCACCGATGTGTTTGAGCAGCGGATCGCCGCCCTTGAAGGCGGCACGGGAGCGCTCGCCCACGCGTCGGGGCAGGCCGCCATCACCGATGCGATCCTCAATCTCGCCGGTGCGGGCGATCATTTCGTTTCCGTCGCCCAGCTCTACGGCGGCACCTACAACCTCTTTCACCACACTTTGCCCAAACTCGGCATCGAGGTGTCGTTCGTCGACGCCGGCGATCCGGATGCCTTTCGCCGCGCGCTGCGGCCGAACACCAAAGCGTTCTACGGCGAGGGCCTCGGCAATCCCGCGCTCAACATCTTCCCGTTCGAAGAGGTCGGTAAAATCGCCCGCGAGGCCGGCGTGCCGCTCATCATCGACAACACCTGTCTGACCCCGTACCTCAACCGGCCGTTCGAATGGGGTGCCAACGTGATCGTACACTCCACGACCAAATACATCGGCGGCCACGGCACGTCCATTGGCGGCGTCGTAGTCGACGGCGGAAACTTCAACTGGGGCAATGGCAAGTTCCCCGGCTTCACCCAACCCGACGCGAGCTACCACGGCTTGGTGCATTGGGAGGCGTTCAAGGCGTTTCCGCCCGCGGGCGGCGCCAACATCGCCTACATCCTGAAAATGCGGTTGCAGTTGCTGCGCGACCTCGGCGGGTGCATCTCGCCGTTCAATGCCTGGACCGGCCTGCAGGGACTCGAAACCCTCCATCTCCGCATGGAGCGCACCTGCGCCAACGCACTCAAGGTGGCGGAGTTCCTCAGCAGCCACGCCAAAGTCACGTGGGTCAACTATCCGGGCTTGAAAACGAGCCCCAACCACGCCGCCGCGAAAAAATACCTGAGCGGTGGTTTCGGCGGGCTGATCGGTTTCGGCGTCACAGGCGGGTATGAATCCGGCCGCAAATTAATCGAAGGCCTGAAGCTCTTCTCCCACCTCGCCAACATCGGCGATGCCAAGTCACTCGCGATTCACCCGGCGAGCACGACCCACAGCCAGCTCACCGCTGACGAACAGAAGGCGTCGGGCGTATCTCCCGATTACGTCCGGCTCTCCATTGGCATCGAGGACTTCGCCGACATCCAGGCCGATCTCGAACAGGCGCTGGCCCGGATCTAAGCGGCTCCGTCCAAATTTGCAGCAGACGCGCGGCGGCTTGTTTCCAAGCCGCCGCTTTCTTTTACTCTAAAATCCCTGCGCGAAGATCGCCATGCTACTGCGATGCCGTGGCGATACACTCGAGTAAATCCGCCACATCCTGCGGGGTGAGCCCGCCCTCCAGGCCATCCGGCATCATCGACTGACCCCGGCTGCGCATGGATGCGATGTTGGCACGCGGGATCACGCTCTCTTTTCCGAACGGCAGCCGCAACGTGACGCTCGACGCAGTTTCATTGCTCAAGACCCCGAGCACCGTCTCACCGTCCTTCGTCTCGACCTCATAGGACAGATACTGCGGGAGAACCTCCCGGTTGGGATCGAGCAGCCCGATCAGCAGCTTCTCCTTGCCCGCATTGCGGACGCTCACCAGATCGGGTCCCAGCAAAAAGCCCGCCCCGTCCAGCCGGTGACAATAGGCACACCGTTCGGTGAAGGCCTTTTTCCCCTTTTCTGCATTCCCCGGCAATGTGAGCGCTGGCTGGAACGCTTCCACGATCTGCTGGCGGGAGCTGACATTCGCGGCTGTGAAGAGCTTCACCGCCCGCGCCCGCAGCGCCGTGTCGCGGTTGTTCATCAAGAAATTGATCTGCGGCGAGGCAAAATCGACCGGTCGGATGACCTTGGCTTCCACCGCATCGAGCAACGCGGACAGGCGCTCGCGGCGTGTCAGGAGGAGGGTCACCGCCTCGGTGCGCAAACGCGGCGTGAGTGCCGGCCAGCGCTTGGTTAATTCCGGCGCGATTTTCGGGTCGGTAAAACGTCCTACCGTGTGCATGGCGGCGAGTTGAACCGGTTGCGCTTCGTTGAAGGCGAGCAGCGAAAGCAGAAGGTCGCCGGATTCGGCAAACGTGGTCAGGGCGAGCAACTCCACCGCTTGGACCCGAGATGGCACCGGCTGCGTCCGGTCAGCCGCGAGCCGCGAGGCCTGGGCGATCACCGGTTTGATTCGCTCGGCCGGCAAGGAAGCTTTGGCCCGTTGGAGACCTTCGCCCAATCCGTGTAACAAGACGAAGGCGATCGCGGGATCGGTGCCGCTCCCGGCATAATTTAGCACTCGGGCGACATCCTGCGCATCGTTCCGCGCCCCGATCACCTGCACCAGTTCACGAATGAAACCCTGGAGATCGAGCTGACGCTTCTCGGCCGCTTCCCCGGACGTCTTCTTCAATTCCTCAAGCACGCCGACCACCTCGCGGAACATTTCCCCGGAGCCCTGGCCCAGCGAACTCAACACCGCCGCCCGCACCCACTCATCGCCGACATCCCGGCGGACGATGGCAGCAAGCGCCTTCGTGGTCTCCGGCCGCCGCATTTCACCGAGGCTAAACGCGAGCTGGTACCGCACGTGGATGGAAGGATCATCCGTCATTTTGAGCAGCCGTGCGGTCAGACTCGCGGCGGCGGGCGACGCCTGACCGAGGAAGTGCTCGGCCAACCGTACGGCATGTTCCCGTACGCGGTCATCCGTGTCCCCCAAAGCGCGCTCGACCTGCTCCGGGCGCAGCGCCCCGAGGCCATCCATGGCATAAAGCGCATGCATCCGGCCGAGCGGCGGACCCGCCTCGTTCAACATCTTCGCCAGCAGCGGAACCGCCGTCGCGTCCTGGCGCTCATAGAGCAGCCGCGCCGCGGTGTCGCGGTGCCAGCCGTTGCGGTGCTCAAGCGTCTGCACCAACTCCGCGACGGTTGCCGTCCCGAGTTGTGGCCTGGAGCGTTGTTTGAATCCGTCGGGAACGACGCGATAGATGCGGCCCCGATCGTTGCCGCTGTTGAGATCGAGATGTTTCTTCAACGACCGTGGTAGCGACCACGGGTGCTCGATGATTTCGCGATACATGTCGATCACGTAGAGGCTGCCGTCGGGCGCATTGGCCATCTGGACCGGACGAAACCACGTGTCGCGCGAGGTGATAAACTCCGAGCGCTGCTCGTCGGTCGGACGCTCCGCGCGCAAGGCAATGCCATCTTCGTGCACTTTTTTTCGATGAACAAGATTGCTTCCGCAATCGGCGATAAAGGCGTCACCCACGTAGTCCGCCGGAAAGGCATCGCCGCGATAAATCATCAGCCCCGTGGCACTGGTGAAATAGCCGCTGGCGCGGCCCCCGCCTTCCACCAATCCCTGACTCGCGCCGGTCACCCGCCATTTTGTCCGGATCAACCGCCAGGGTTCATCGGGGCTGGTGCGATAGACCTCGGCCGCCGGACCATCCGCCGCGATGCTCTGGAGCGCCGGCGGCATGTTGGGAAAGTAGGGGTTTCGCACCCCATAGCGGGCATCGTACATGAACACCCGAATGTGGTCGCTGTTATTGCAGGCGTAGCGGCGGCCGCGGTCGTCAAACGCCATGCCATACTGCCCGCCCCCGGCCTCCGTGGTGAGGTCCTGCGTGCGCGGATCGATGACGAAGTCGCTGCGCCGGACATTCACCGGCTTTCGGCCGGGCGCTTTCGGAGATGTGATTTCTCCGCCATTCGGCGCCGTCATGCCATGGATCCGGTTATCCAGTCCCCAGCGCAGGCTGTTCAACATCGACTGCATGTTCAGCTGATCCACGCGGTAGGGCGCGTAATCGATGCCGAAACCGGTGAAGACCTTTTCGCGAACATCCGCCTTGCCGTCACCATTGGTATCCCTGCAGAAAAAAATATCCGGCGTCGCGGTGACATAAAGTCCGCCGTTGGCCCAGAAAATCCCCGTAGGCCACGGCAGGTCGTCGACAAACACCGAGCTCTTGTCGAAGCGACCGTCGCCGTCCGTATCCTCCAGCACACTTATCCGGCCCCAATGGGGCTTCTGATCCCGCATCTCGGAATAATCGATCATCTCGACCACGAACATGCGGCCGTTTTCGTCGAAACAGATTTCAATTGGATCAGCCACCAGCGGCTCCGCCGCCACCAGTTCGAGTCGAAAGCCCGGTTTAACCTGGAAGGTCGACAATGCGTTGCGGGCATCGACGGCCGGAAGCCGCGGCAAGTCTTTCAGGTCGACCTCGGGCTCTGCGGCGAAGCCCCCCATCGTTGCCGCCGCCAGAATCAAGAGCCAACGCGCTTGGCGCGTAAGGAAGAGAAGTGAGAAGTTCATCGTGCGGATTGAGCCGGCATTTTGGGGCCGGCGCGTTGACGGCTTCTCCAGACGGCGTACCCCGCCGGCGACCGTTGGGATCCACTGCCCGGATTTGTCCATCAGGCTGACGGCAGCATACCGGAACGGCCCCACGGGCGCTGCGCGTTTTTTGGTGCAATGAACGCACATCTTGATTGTGCGCGGCCGCGGCTAAACGCCGCCGAACTACCAGTCCGGACACTTTCCGCCGATTCTTACTGTACTCCGCCTGCTAAAAGTGAGCGCGGAGCTCTTCCTTAATTCCGGCGGAACACAATGATGTGCTGCTGCGGCAAGGTCGCGATCGTCCGGTCGAACTTCACCGGATGCACCGCCATCTCCCGGCGCACCTGCGCCACCGTCATCTTGTGCAACGGCTTGATCGGCACGTTGGGATCTTCGCCGCGATACTCGACCAACACCAAGCGCCCGCCGGGCTTCAAGGCCCGGATCATCGCCCGCGCCATCTCATACGGAAAATCGAACTCGTGGTACACATCCACCAGCAAAATCATGTCGACCGTCGCCTCCGGCAGCTTCGGATCCTGCACGGTTCCGAGGATCGGATGCACAATCGCCGCCACCTCACGCCGCTCCATGTTGGTCATGAGCAGATCCAGCATCTCCTGCTGAATGTCGACGGCGTAGACTTTCCCTTTTTCCCCGACCTGCCGCGCCATTCGCCACGAAAAATATCCGCTGCCGGCGCCCACATCGGCGACGGCGTCGCCCGGCTTTAGCGCAAGCGCCTCAAGGAGCAAATCCGTCCGCTCCTCGGATTCACGCGTGGGCCGCTCGAGCCATCCGGCGCCTTGGTGCCCCATGACCTGGGCGATCTCGCGGCCGAAATAGAATTTCCCGATGCCGTCGCGATGATGCTGGCTCCGGGTCTCGTAGCGCGCCTCCGCCGGCCGCGGGGATTCGTTCGCATGAGCAATTGGACCAAACCAGGTCGACAAACCGAGCAGGCAAAGGAAAGGGCGCATGGATGGGTTGTCCGCAATGAAAGCCACCTCACGTCTTTTGTCCATGGGCGACCGCACGCCTGCCCGCATCCCCAAGGTGGCAACTCGCGGTGAGTCGCCCGGCTCCGCCACAAGCGCGTATCGCACAGTTTGACGTCACGCGGCCGCACCCCATAACTCGGACCATGGCCGCCCCCCATCCCACCCCATTGTCGCGTCGTCAATTCCTCGGCACGGCCGCCGCCGCCGTCGGCGCGACCGCGCTTCCCACCCTGCCCGCCCAAGCCGCCGGCGCCCAACCCGCGGCGCCCAAGCCACCCCGCAATCCCTTCGCCTATCGCTTCGCGATTGGAGACTTCGAGGCCTGGTCGATCAGCGACGGCCACTCCGTTTTTCGCGATGGGATCAACCTGATGTGGCCCGAGGCCGACCGGCCCGCCATGCTGGCCAACCTCGCCAGTCACGGGGAGCGCACCGACACGCTGCCCCTGTACGTGAATATCCTGCTGGTAAGGATCGGCAACGAGCTCGCGCTCTTCGACGGCGGCTTCGGCCCTTCGAAAAATACCGAGATCGGCTGGGTTGGTGCCGCGCTCCAGGCGATCGGGATTTCGCCGGAGAAGGTCACCCAGACTTTTCTCAGCCACGCGCATTCGGATCACATCGGCGGATTCGTCACCGAAAACAAAACGATTTTCCCCAACGCGGCGCTGCATTGCCTCCGCGACGAAATCGATTTCTGGCGTTCGCCGTCACCCGATTTTTCCAAGTCCAAGCGCGCCAAGGGTCCTCTGCCCGGCATGATCAAGGACGCGCGGGACAAGTTCGATGTGCTGCAGCCCAACCTCCAGCTCCACCGCGGCGGCACCTCGCTGCTGAATGGCGCGATCACCCTCGTCGCCGCACCGGGCCACACGTCGGGTCACGCCGGTTTCCGCATTCGCTCCGGCAATCAGTCCCTCTTCCATTTCGCGGACGTTGCCCATCACCACACGCTGATGTTTGCCAACCCCGCCTGGGGCATTGCCTTTGACCACGAGCCGGAAGTCGCGATTCACACCCGAACGAAGCTCTTCACCGAGCTGGCCGCGAAAGGTGAGCGCGCCTACGGGTTTCACCTGCCGTGGCCGGGCATCGGCCGGGTGTTGCCCCAGGGCGCTGGTTTCGCATGGGAAGGTGAACGCTGGAGTTGGGGATCGTGAAGCAACCCCACTGGCAGGACGCCCATAAATTCCTTCGCCCGGCCTGACCGCACCAGCGTCATGCCGCCAGCCGGTCACCGGAGCCTGGAGTGACGGGACAGTCGAACTCCGGATGAGCCCGCCGACCGACCCGCCTCTCCGCCAGCCCGATCTGCCACGAAAACTCGGCTTGTTCGATGCCGCCGCGATTGTCGTCGGAATTGTAATTGGGTCCGGAATTTTCGTACTGCCGAATCTGATCGCCAAGGATCTGCCGTCGGGACCGGCCATCCTCGCCGTCTGGATCGTCTCCGGGGCGCTTTCTTTTTTGGCGCCCTGGCCTACGCGGAGCTCGGCGCCATGATGCCGGAAACCGGCGGCCAGTATGTTTATCTGCGCGACGCCATCGTCTTCGGCGGGCTCTGGACTTCGCTGCTCATCCTCACGGGTTCCTACGAGACCTGGTATTCCTACACGATTCTGGCGGCGTGGATCTTCTACACGCTAACCGTCGCGGCGGTTTATGTCCTTCGCCGCAAGCGGCCGGATCTGCCGCGACCCTATCGGATGTGGGTTTTCCCTACACCGTCTGGCTTTTTGTCGCCGTGTCCGTCTGGTTTATGCTCAACGCGCTGGTCACCGCCCCCCCTCCCGTCCGTGATGGGGTTCGTCATCGTCATTCTTGGCGCCGTGGCTTACCGGGTGTGGCGCCGGCCGGCTGTCTCCAGCCGCCGGGAGTAAAGGGCGCCCCGGATTCCGATCGCCGCCGGGTCTTTCGCCAATCCGGTTTACGGCGCCTCGCGGAAACGCAGCGAATAGAGGTCGGCGTCCTGCATCCGGAAGCGCAACCGCACGGGTTGCCCCGCCAGTCGCGCCACGCTTGAGCCGTGCTTCCAACGCACCACGCGGGCGACGTCATCCGCGTGAATCTCGATGCAGTCGGCCAGCGTGAAGCCGGGGATGGGATTTCCATCGGCATCCTGCAACTCGACGCGAATGCCGCCCGCCGCGCTCGTCGCACAGTTGAGCTCAAGCTCGCGGCCGGAAAAACGCAGCGGGTGCGTCAGCAATTCGCCCGCCACAAAGGTCGAGTGGACCGAGGCGAAGCCATCCAGCCGCAGCGTGAGTCGCTCAAGGTGCGCGGTCTTCTGACTATACTGCCGCTGCACGTAAATCGACATCTCCATCGGGCCGGTCTGCACGACGCCGCAGGCCGGAAAGTTCGTCCGCGACACCCAGTTGCCCGCCCCCGGACCGGGCCGGACCAGCGCCTCGCGAAATGTCCGGTCAAAACGCGTGGAGCCGGCCCGTGAAGTCTGCAGTACGCCGTCGGCAATATCCTTCACTCCGCCGCCCGCCGGATCGACCTCCCCCGCCTCCGCTGCACTCAACGCGCGGCGCCCCTCCATCAACCGTCCCGCCAGTGAGACATAAACGTGCGGGGCGCGAAAATACGGCTGCACCTGGCTGGTGTAGAGCTGCTCGGACGGAACCGATGTTCCCGTGTCGCTGTACGTCATCAGGAGTTGCGGCGCCCAGTTAAGGAAATCCTCCGATGTCGCCCGGGTGCGGGAACGGCGGCCACCCTCCGAGTGTCGGGCGTAGAGCACGTAACGGTTTTCCGCCTCCGACCAAAACATCTCGGTCGTCGAATCGAAATTATTCGCCAGGGTCGGAACATAGCGCAGCTCCACGTCGGACCAGGCCTTCACGTTCGTCGCCGTATAGTTGGCGGTCTGGCGCACCGGGAGGGCGGGCAGGACAATCGGGGCTTCGCGCACGCGCTGCCAATGGATGCCATCGGGCGAAACGTAACCGATCAGACCGTAACGCTTCGCCCCGAAACGCTCCTCCTCGAGAAGATTACCCTTGAAGCGCTCCGCGGCCGGAACGCCCGGCCGGGTGTCGAGAAACGGCGCCAGGCACTGGTTATCGAGCATCAGTACGTTGTTCGCCTTGGATCCCTCCAGCTCGACGATTCCCAACCCGGGCTTCGTCCAGTGAATGCCGTCCCGGCTCTCCGCATAACAGACGGCGTAGCGATAACCGCGAAAGTCCTTGTGCGTCTGCCCGGGCGGCTGGGCTCCGCGATAGTACATCCGAAACGTGTCTCCGTCCTTGATTACCGTCGTGTAGAACGAGTGCACGCCTTCCCACGGTTTGTCGTAGGTGACAGCCACGCCCCCGGGCTGCGGGCGGCCGAGTTCAAGCCTGACCCCGTCAAGACGGTCGATGAGATAATGGTCGAGAAAGAGTTCACGCCGTGAGCCGATGTCGCGCACGCCGGTGTCGCTTGCCTTCACGACGGTCCCCTCGTTGCGCCACCACCGCACTTCGCTCTTGTCGCCCGTCGTGCCGGCCAACAAGTCGGGCCGCCCGTCGCTGTTCAGATCGGCGGCGATGATCTGGTTGGCCCGAGCCCAGTTCGTTTTCAGCTCATGCCGGACCCACGGCTGGGTGAAAGGTGAACCGGGATTCTCAAACCAGACGGCGCCGCCGCGGGGGGACGCATAACTGGTTGCCGCCACGTCAGGCCGCCCGTCGCCATTCAAGTCCACTGCAACCGCCTCGAAGGCGTTGTCGAATTCGGCGGCAATCACGTGTTTTTGCCACGTTGCGCCCTTGCCCGTCTGTCCGACGTTTTCATACCAGACAATCTCCCGTGTGCCCGCGGCTTTCGTCCGGACGTCCATCCCCAGCGCCATGACCACGTCGAGATCGCCGTCGCCGTCGATGTCCGCCGGCATCCCGTGACCCGGCTGTGCCGACGTCCCGTCGATGACGTGCCGTGGCCACGGCTTGGTCCTGGGGTCGCCGGGGTTTTCGTACCAGACGGTGAGATTCGCGGTCAACGCCGTGCCCAGCAGATCCGGCCGGCCGTCACCATTGAAGTCGCCCACCCGCACGGTGCGCGGTTCGGCGATATTTTCCTCGATGACATGCAGCTTCCAGTTGTCGCTCTTCTCCGGATCGCCGGGATTTTCGAGCCAGACGAACTTGTTGCTCAGCCGCCACGTCGAAACGGCGACATCGAGATCACCGTCCTTGTCGAGATCGGCCAGCGCAACATCGTAGGCGCCGGGGATGGTATGCCGGGTGATGGTGAATCGCTGCCAGACGGCATCCCGGCCCGGCGTTCCGCTGTTCTTGTACCAATAGACGTCACCGAAGAGATTCTCGATCACGACAACGTCCGGCTTCGCATCTCCGTTCACATCCGCGATCGCGTGGCGTTCGAGCCGCGGGGTCGTGAACCATCGGTTCGAAAGTTTGCCCCTGGCGATCGGATCGAGCTCGCTGCTGCGGCCGATCGCATCTCCCGTGATGCTGCCGCTCACCCCGAGCCGGTCGCCGTCCTCGACGAAGTGTTCCTTGAACCCGCCACGGCCGTCGTTTTCGAACCAGTAGAGTTTGAAATTACGGGTGTCGGAACTGGTTAGATCGATGTCGCCATCGCCGTCGAGATCCGCCGCCGCCAGCCCGTAGGAATACGAATATCCGTCCTTGAGCAGATGCTCGGTGAAGACCGTCGGCTTGCCGGCCGGCACCTCACCGCCGGAAAGCTGAAGCGCCAGTCCGGCAGCAAAGATGATCGGGCGCGAAACGCAATGAGGCATGAATTTCATCGAGTCCATTCACCCTGCTCTCCGTCCGGGGTTGGGCGCGGAGAGATGGGGTCGTTAGGGGTTCAGCCAGACGCTACCGCCGAACCACCCGGCAACCCAAGGCTGTTTTACATGCTTCGCCGCGCGCGGCTACGGGCTCTTCTGCGCGGCGAAATGAGCCAGCACTACGGCCCGAGACGCCGCGCTCGCGGCGGGCGTGTTCGTATGGCCGGCCGCAATGTTATGGAAAATCTCCTTCGGCGCGCGGAGCACATTGTAGGTCGCGTAAACCGAGGTCGGCGGGCACGTCGTATCGATGAAGCCGATGGTGAAAAAAGCCGCCGCCTTGATCCGCGCCGCGAAATTCATCGCATCGTAATAGCGCACGGCGGCGGCAACTTCGGGGCGCGGCGTTTCGCCCGTCGGGATGAATTTCGGCCAGCCCGCAATCCGGCCGGCGAGCGCACCGGTGTGGTCGCACATCGCCGGCACCCCGGCGACGAAAAAGGTCACCCGCGAATCCAACCCCGCGGCCGCCAGCGCCTGCGCGCCGCCCTGGCTCGAACCGTACACGACGACGGTCTTTCCATCCCATTCGGGCCGGGCCGTGAGCACGTCGATCGCCCGGATCAAACGCAGGAACATCCCGAGAAAGTAGATCGTTTCCCGGGAGTCCCGCCCGCGGGTCGAATAAGCCTTCAACTCGCCGTCCCTGAGACCTTGATAATATTCCGCCGGCCGGCCGTTGGGCAGCCCATGGGCATTGATGTCCATCGCGAGTGCACCCTCCCGCGCCCAACCCACCGTGCCGGCAAGACCGGCACTGCTCACTCCGGCCCCATGCACCGTGAGAATCGCGGGTAGGGATTTCGGACGGGCCCCGGTCGGCACGGCCAGGTAACCGGAAACCGGGGCACCCAAACTCGTTGCCTGGACGTCAAACGCCGTGACGCCGGCTACAGCCGACTCCACCCCCGTGAGTTTTACCTCGAACGGTACGGCCGCAAGCAACGCCTTCTTCGCCATCCAAAAAGCATCGAAATCGTCGGGCGCGGGCTGGCTGGGTTTGATCAGCAGCGGATCCACGCCCGCACCGGCGAGCGCGCTGAGTTTCAATTCACCCGCCTCGTAGGCGACACGGCATTGCAGAAACCCGGGTTCGTCGAGACGACCGCTGATGGTCGCCTGTCCATCCCGTAACACGACCCGGCCTTTTTGGATCGGCGCCACCCCATCCTTCGACGTGGTCCACTGCACTTCCGCGTCACGGACTGGCCGGCCGTCGAGTTCGAGGCGAATGCGAAACGTCACAGGCTCCCCCTGATGATGCAGGGCTTCCGGCCGCTCGGACGAAACCGCCAGCACATACCGGGACAGGGCGATGGAAGCGTCGGCCGCAAAAACGCGGGCGGCGAACAATCCGAAAATAAAAAACAGCGAGACCAGAATTCGGCGCGGAGTTTTCACGATGCCTTCAACCCAAGCCGGCCGAACGATTCATGCCGATGGAAAAAGCCGGCAAAATTACCGCGTCCGATTCAGCCCGAGGTCCGCGCCACCATCCTGCAGCGGGATCCGTCGCCGCCCGCCCGACGACTTCGCTTCAAAACCCCTCCCTTACGGCAGCACCGGAGTGGCCTGATAGGAGATCGCCTTCCAGCCCGCCGCTGACCTCACGTAAACGGTCGTCGTGGCGAGCACGCGCGTCGAGATCTTCCCCGCTTTGTTCTTCAGTTCGATGTTCGCACGCCCGGTCACGATGGCCGTGTCGTGCCCGGCGACCAAGACGCGCGCCGGCGGCTCGTAACGCTGGGAAGCGTAGATCAGGCTGCCGGAGGAAAGCAGCGCAAGGTAGGGCTTCTTCGAGTCGATCTTACCCCCCGAGTGAACGTACACCAAGTCGTCCGAATAGATCTGATCGAGCGCCTTCATGTCCGCCTTCACCAGCGCCTCGATGCGCTGCGCATCAAGCCGGGAAATTTCCGCCTCGATGTTCCGGGCGTCGTCCGAGGTTGCTGCCGCCGCCTGATGCCCGGCCGTGAAAACAAGAACGCAAAGAAGTCGGAGGAGGGTATTCATCGTAGGACGAAATATTTCGCCTACGACGTGCCTCAGTCGAGCACGAACCGGCGCGCTGACCCGAGGCTGGCGCAAACGAGCCCGGCATGGCACCGGCGGGCCTGCCGCCGACCAGCAGCCACGAACCGGCTACGCTGGTCCGTTCTCCTCGCGTGGGGTTGCTTCCGACGCCATGGCAAGCACCTTGGCAACGAGTTCGACCAATTCAGACGGTAGAAATGGCTTTCTGAACGCACAGAACGCACCGGACCCCAGGGCATAAGCGAGCCGATGGGGTTCGGCGCCCGACATGGCGATGATGCGGCACTGGGGAAACTGTTCCCGCAGGATCCGAATCAACGCGAGCCCGCTGTGCCGCATCACGATATCGCACAGGACGAGGTCGGCCGGATTCGAACGGTAGAATTGCGCTCCCTCCAGGCCATCAGCCGCCAGCGTCGTCGTATGACCCGCCAGCCGGAGAATCTCAGAGCATCCGGCGCAGCGGCGGATCGTCGTCAATAACGAGAACGTGAGCCATCGAGTTTAGCGGTTTGAGCGACCGGGGGCGAGATCATGCGATCAGGAGAACGGGAAAAAAGCAGATGCGGTTGCCGACAACGAATATTCACCCGAAAAACCATTGCATCATCATACATAAGCTCGGACTCCGTCCTATCCGATCTGAAAATGCGACTTCGTCGAATACCGGATTTCCGGTAGGCTCCCTCGCCAACCCCACACCCTGCCCGTCACCCCGATCCGATACCTCATGAAAATTTCTTACCCGCGCGGTGCATATCTCGCCCTTCTCGCCGGCTGCGGGACGGCCGCGACCGCCGATAGTCACCGCGACTGGCAAGTCTACGGCGGCGACGCCACCGGCGCGAAATATTCCGCCCTCAGCCAGATTAACCGCGAAAACGTAACCCAGCTCAAACCCGCATGGGTTTTCCGCACGGATGACATGACCCCGCAGCCCGCTTCGACGATCGAATGCAATCCGATCGTCGTGGACGGCGTGGCGTATCTCACCACGCCCGGACTGAAACTTCTCGCGCTCGATGCCGCGACGGGGAAGCAGCGCTGGATGTTCGATCCCTGGGACGGCGTGCGCGGTCGCGGAGTCAACCGCGGCGTGACGTATTGGGGCAGCGGGTCGGAACAGCGCATATTTTTCGTCGCCGGTAATTTCCTCCATGCGATCAACGCGCAGGACGGCAAACTTGTGTCCGGCTTCGGGCGCGCCGGAAAAGTGGACTTGCGCGAGGGACTGGATCGGGACGTCTACTTCCTGCCGGTGTCCGCTTCGACTCCGGGCATTATTTACAAGGATCTCCTGATTATGGGTTCTTCGGTCGGCGAGGGGCCCACCCAAGCCGCTCCGGGGCACCTACGCGCATTCGACGTTCGCACTGGCGAGCGCAAATGGATCTTTCACACCATCCCCCACCCCGGAGAACCCGGCTACGACACCTGGCCCCCCGAAGCCTGG
Organism: Opitutia bacterium; assembly: GCA_947474935.1. Classification (GTDB taxonomy): domain Bacteria; phylum Verrucomicrobiota; class Verrucomicrobiia; order Opitutales; family Opitutaceae; genus ER46. The sequence goes on along the minus strand of CANJKL010000015.1, from coordinate 46,488 downwards.
AAGAGCATTGGGGGCGTCAATTGCTGGGGCGGCATGACGCTTGATACCACGCGGGGCCTTGTCTTCGCCGGCACCGGCTCCCCCTCCTACGATCACTGGGGCGGCAATCGCATCGGGCAAAATCTTTACGCCAACTGCGTCCTCGCATTGAAGGCCGATACCGGCGAACGCGTCTGGCATTACCAGGTGGTTCACCACGATCTTTGGGACTACGATATCCCGTGCCAGCCCAGTCTCGTAACGGTCAATCACGACGGCCGGGAGATCGATGCCGTGGCCCAGGTGACAAAGATGGGCCATCTGTTCCTGCTCGATCGCGAGACCGGCAAGCCGCTGTTTCCCGTGGAGGAACGGCCGGTGCCCCAGTCCGCCATCCCCGGGGAGAAAAGCTGGCCCACGCAGCCGCATCCCACCAAGCCGAGGGCCTACGCGCAGCAACGCTTCACCGCCGCCGAAGCCACCGACTTGAATCCCAAGGCCCGGGTGGCCGTCCTCGCGCAACTGGCGAAGATGCGGACCGGCGATACTTTCCTCCCGCCGGGCCTGGACGCCGCCGTCACGCTGCCCCAGTTCAACGGCGGCGGCGAATGGGGCGGCGCGGCCTTCGATTCCGCGACACGGACGCTCTATGTGAATTCCAGCAGTGAGGCCGAATGGATTGCCATGGTGCCCGCCAAGCCGCGCGCCGACATCACCGTGGCCGAACTGGGCCGTCTGATCTACGGCTCCATCTGCTCCGCCTGCCACGGGCTTGATCGGCCGCCCAACCCGAACGCGCCATCCTTCACCTCGCTCAAATCGATTCGCGAACGACTCACGCCAGCGCAGGTGCTCGCCCTGCTCGAGACCGGCCGCGGGCAAATGCCGAGCTTCGCCGCGGCCTTCGGACCGCTGGAGAAACGGGCGGTGACCGCCTTCCTCTTCGATGAGGGCGCAAACGAGCGGATTCCCGTGAAGGACCTGAAGTCCAACTGGGCCGGCGAAATCCAGTTCCTCGCGACCGGACATCACGAATTCCGCGACCCGGAGGGATTCCCGGCGAACAAACGCCCCTGGGGCACCGTGACCGCCATCAACCTGGACACCGGTGAGTTCCGATGGCAGGTGCCACTCGGCACATACCCGGCACTGGAAAAACGCGGCGAGCCGCCAACCGGCACCTTCAACATGGGCGGCTGTATCGTCACCGCAGGCGGGCTGGTGTTCACCGGCGCGGCGATGGACGAACGCTTCCACGCCTACGACAAGGACTCGGGCAAACTGCTCTGGGAATTCCAGCTGGAGGCCGGTGGTTATGCGCTGCCCGCCACCTATGAAGTCAAAGGCCGCCAATACGTGCTCATCGCCGCCGGTGGCGGTGGCAAACCCGAGACAAAAGCCGGCAACGCCTACTACTGCTTCGCGCTGCCTTAGCTTTGGCGCGCACGGGATCTCAACCCCGGATCCGGCGCCTAATTTCCTCACGGGCCACAAACCTTCCTTGGACTATTCCTTGTGGACTCGCCGCCGGCGCGTCCGAGTCTAGCGGGCGTCGGTCAAGGCACGGAGATGATCCGTCGACCCGGAATAATCGCGAGCCTCCTCTTATTTGCGGCCGTGACCGGCACGGGCCTCGCGCAGCCCGACACGGACGGGGGCGGGTCGCTGGTGCGGCTCGAGGGCGGTGGTTACGTCGACGAAGAAACGGTCCGGACCGCACGCGAAACGGTGGGCCACAGCATCACATTGCCCGAATGGACGAACCCGCTGGGATTTGAAAAAGACGTGTTCACCTTTGCCCGAATCATCTTCTGGTCGGACCCCTCGCGCCCGACCGAACGCGGTGGGTTTCGCGGGAGTTTCGGCGGCGGGGGCGGTCGCGGCGGCGGCCGATTCGGTGGCTTCGGCCGGATGGGCTGGGTGGTCCGACTACCCCGATGCCGACCTGAATTTTTCCCACCGCCTGCAGCAGCTCACGTCCATGAAGGCCAATCCCGATGCCCGGGTGCTCAAGCTCACCAGTCCCGATCTCGCGGACTATCGTTCATCTACAGGGAGCACATCGAGCGCCTCGCGCTGCGTCCCGCCAAGATCAACGCACTGCGCCAGTATCTCTCGAATGGCGGTTGCTGCTCGTGAACGATTTTTGGGGTGCGCTGGACTGGCAGAATCTTCGGACCGAGATAAACCGCGTGCTGCCCGGCCGGACTTGGACCGAATTGTCGATGGAGCATCCGATCTTTCACTGCGTGTTCGAGCTGCGAGGGCCGATGAGCAGTCTGCGCGTTCCGTCGATGCAGCGCTGGAATACCAACTACAATCCCGACGATCCGACTTCGAATCCAACCGCCAGCGATCGTGGCGTGGGATACGAGACGATGCGCGTGCAGGCCCTCCTCGAGGACCAGCAACGCATCAGCGTGCTCGCCATTCACAACTCGGACATCAGCGACGGCTGGGGGCGCGGAGGCGAACAAGCGGACTATTTCAAAATATTCTCCGAAGCCCGCGCCTATCCGCTCGGCATCAACATCGTTTTCTACCTGATGCCGCATTGAGCGGCGATGGCTCCGGCTGTCCGCCACCAGTCCGACCTTCCCCGCGTTTTCGCCGGACAGCACAACGTGAAGATACTTCGCTGGAATATTGAGAAAACCAAGGCAGTGCCCGAAACTCCCAAGCTGGCCCAGTTCCCCAGCGCTTGCCTCGCTCATGTCTCCCCTACCTGATGTTGCTTTCTTCGTCATCGCTCGCTCACCGCTACGGCTGCCGGCTTCCCGCCGCTCCCACCCAATGACTCTCTTTCGACACGTTCGCCCTATCCCCATTCTCGCCGCACTCGTGTTGACGGCGTGCCAGCCGCTGACCGGCCCTACCCGGTCAGCGGCGCCGACACTGGGCCTGCAAGCTTGGACCTACAACAACCTCACACTGGCCGAAACCGCCGACAAAGCGGCGAACCTCGGAATTCACCACCTGCAGGGATTTACCCGGCAACGGATCGGGGCCGGTATCGAAGGGACCCTGGCACCGACCATGGATGCGGCCACGCGTGGCCGGATTCTGGCCATGTTGCAGGAAAAAGGGGTCACGATGACGAGCATGGGTGTCGTAAGTGCCATTAACGGAACCGAGTGGCGGCAGCTTTTCACGTTCGCGAAGGAGATGGGCATGCGGGACATCGCCGTCGAGCCGCCGAAGGCCAAGTGGTCGACGGAAATTCCGCTCCTCGATCAACTCGCGCGGGAGTTCGGCGTCGGTGTCACCTTTCACAATCACTACGATCCGGACAATCCGCCCGAGCATCTCGTCGCGGCCCTGCAGCCCTACGGAAAGCACATGGGCTTCTGCGCGGATACCGGCCACTGGGCGCGTTCCGGCCTCGATCCGGTCGCCGCGCTGCGAAAAACGGAGGGTCGGCTGATTTCGCTGCACTTCAAGGATATCGTCCAATTCACGCGCACCGCCCGGGACGTGCCGTGGGGCACCGGCGTCTCGAACGCAACCGGCCAGCTGGCGGAACTGCGCCGTCAGGGCTTCACCGGTATCGTCTATCTGGAATACGAGGCCCGCACGCCGATGATCGAGACCGAGATCGCCCGCTGCGTGGAATTCTTCCGTCGGGCCGCTGCCGCCAGCGATGCCGATTTGATTGGGGGCCGCGTGGTTCCGCCCGGCGGCACTGCCGACGCTGCGGACGACCGGAAAAAGCGCTCTTGAACCAAGGGCAAGTGGACCGCGCACGGGCCGCCCGACGGTTCAGCTCACCTTAAAGCCCAGCGCTTCGCTTTCCTGCAGGGTGAACGGCGCGCTCTCGATGAGTTCCTGAAGTTTGGCAAACGCGTCCGCCATTGTCGGCGCATCCACCGAAGCCGCTCCGTCGTCGCTGTCGTGGATGTGCACCGACCACCCCGCGGCCGAGTCCGCGCTCAATTGCAAAACGGATCCGTAGAGATAGTTACCCGGCAACCCGGGATGGGGTCCCGATCCCGGAACCAGGAACAACGTGTGCAGCGGATCCTGCGTGATTGTTTTGGCCGTATCGCCGTGCTTCCGGTGATGCGCCGGGCGACCGGCGATAGTCCCCCGAAAGTATTCGGCTTTTTCACGTACCGCGGGAGCCAGCGACCGGACGTAACGGTCGAAAATGCCGGTGTTGGATTCCAACGTTGCAGCGGCGATCTCCCCGGCAAGCAGCGCCGCCAGATTGCCCGCCTGGAAACAAGGGAGCCTCGCCAGCGAACGCGCCGTGACATGACCGTTTTTGTGATCCGCATTCGCGTAAATCTGGTGCGCGGCGTAAAGTCGGGCCAAAGCGTCCTGGTAGGATGGCGTCATAGGCACCACCCCGCCGGGGTTGTGCTCGATGAGGTCCATGACAGTATGGTCGAAGTCTAAATGGGGATCCAGGGGCATGCGCTCGATAAAAGATCGGCCCGCCACAAACACGAGGACGATCTCCGCAATCCCACCATCGGGCCGGCCCCTTGCCCGCTTCCACCGCCAGCGCCTCCCGGCATCGCGGGCGCGACAAAAGAAAACAGCACAGCTTTGGGAGCTGTGCTGTTTGAGACGGCCGGAATCAACCGGCCGGACAGATACGGGAAATTTACTTCCCCTTCTTCACCTGCTTCGCCTGCTTCTTTTGCTTGGCGGTCTTGGCGGGCGCTTTTTTGGTCTGCTTCTTCGAGTTTTGGGATTTAGCCATATTATGTTTTTGGGTTGATGATTATCCGACGACAACGAACCGAGGAACAAACCTGCGGATGAGTTTCGGAACCGTCGAAGTATTTATCGTCCCGATAAGTCTGCCGCCGTCAACTCTCGGAAAAAAAATCCGCGGGACTGTTCATCGAGGCACGCGGCCACTCACACGCGCGCGTTTCGCTTCCGGTCACGTTTTTCGGCGCGCCGCACCCGTTGCGACCGCCGAATTTCATCCACCAAAAAATCGCCCGCCCGCCGGGGCGCGATACGGTTTGAACGACGCACGGCAAAATCCATCCGCCGTTTTCTGTTTGCGCTCTTCCCGTCGGTCGCGTTTTCCCTTCCGGACAACAGGGGTTTTTCCATTCCTCACGGACGAGCTTCGGTTGCCGATTTTTTCCCGCAACCATGTCCCTTCTCCCTTTTTCCAGCCAGCTTATCGCCGACGTGGGCATTTCCCTTGGTGACGAGGGCAAGGGCCGCCTCATCCCGGAAGTCGCCGACGAACTCCGCGGCACCGGAGCGCCCGTGTCGGTCGTCCTCAAGGTTAATGGAGGCGCCAATTCCGGGCACACGGCCGGCGGCCTCAAGCTCAACCTGCTGCCCGCCGGCGTCGTTGTGCGCGATGCCGCGCACCTCTGCATCGGCAGCGGCGTGGTCGCGGATCCACGCAAGATCTGGTGGGAAACCCGCCCGCTCGAGCAAAAGGGCCACGCCATCCTCTCGCGTTTATTGATCGACGAACGCACGCTCGTCTCGGATCTCTCCCACCGGCTGCTCGACCTCGCGTGGGAAGACTACCGCGTGAATGTGCTCGCGGAGGAGGCCCGGGGCTCGACAGGACGCGGCATCACGCCGGCCTACGTCGACGAAGTGTCGCAGTGCCAGATCACGTTCTCGGACTTTCTCGCGGGACCGAATTTCTTTGCCCGCAAACTTGCCGCCCGCGCCGACCGCGCCTGCCGCACAATCCAGCACGTCTGCCGCGTAAACGGCGCCACGTGGCACGAATTCTTCGAAAAACTCACTGCGGCCGAACAACGCGCCAATACCGAGGCTATCGAGCTCGGCGTTTTTTCGCGCGAGGAATTCGATTTCACACGCTTCCGCGGCCCGGCGCCCTTCACCCTCAACCTCGACGTTCTCACCAGCGTCTACTGGCAGGCGGGGACGGCCCTCGCCAAAAACATCGGTGAAGTGCGCGAACTCATCCTGCGGGAACTCGCCGCCGGCCGCACGATCATCGGCGAATTCGGCCAGGCGTACTGGCTCGACAAGCGGCATGGTTATTCGCCGAACGTCACCGCTTCCCACACCTACACCCCGGAATTTTTCGAAAGCGCGGGTATTCCCGTACAACGCATCCACACGTTCGGCGTCGCCAAGGCCTACGACACCAAGGTCGGCACGCATACGTTTCTCACGCAGATGGACGATGCGCAGCCGCTGACCACCAAACTCAAACAAATCGAATTCGGCACGAGCACCGGGCGGCAGCGCATGGTGGGTTGGTATGATGCCGTGGAGAAGGGCGACGCGCTACGCTACGGTGGTTTTCAGGACGTGATGATCAACAAACTCGATGCGCTCACGCACAGCGGTGACTGGCGGGGCGATCTGCAGATTTGCATCGGCTACGAGACTGCGGATGGCCGGCGGCTGACCCACGTCCCCCGCAACGAAGCCGTCCGCAAAACACTCCGGCCGGTCTACACCCGTCATCCGGGTTGGGCGGAGGATATTTCGCAGGTCCGCCGTTTCGCCGATCTCCCCGGCAACGCGCAGCGTTACGCGGCCGCGATGGTGAAGAGCCTGCTCGACGTCGCCTACGCCGGTGAACGCTGGCCGGCCGACGATCAACTGCCCAATTTGCGTTACTTGGGTGTCGGCCCGCAGCCGTCCCAAATCATCAAGGACGTGCCGGCGACGGCTGCCCTCGTGCGTTTTTGATCGCGGGCCGCGGGTGCCGGCCACGGCGCGTTCGGCCCGTGTTTCGTTCCGTGCGACACTCGCGATTTGGGTCGCCTACTCCGGCCGACTAAATCGCGCGAGCACTTCACCGAGAAGGTAGATCGATCCGGTAACGACAATCACGTCGTCCGGCGCGCCGGCCCTGCATTGTCCGGCCGCGGGAAACAAATTCGCCACCGCATCGCGAATGACTTTCCCGCGAAAATCCGCCGGCACGAGCGCTTCCATTTCCGCGTGACTGCACGCCCGCGGTTGATGCGGCACGACGAGATGGAGCCGGGCGGCATGCCGGCAAATCGTTTCGATCAACGGTCGCGCGCGCGCCGTTCCCAGTGCGCCCGTGATGACGACCGGCGCACGACCGGTTTCGGCAACGAGCCGGGCGAGACTGGCTTCGAGCACCTGAGCTCCCTCGGGATTGTGCGACGCATCCAACACCAGCAGACGTCCCGCCACCTGCAGCCGCTGCCATCGCCCCGGCCACGCGACCCGGGCCAGGCCCCGCCTGATCACGTCGTCGCCTATTTTCCATTTCGGCGGCAGCGATTGCACGGCCAGCATCGCCGTCGCCGCATTCCAGCGCTGGTAGTCGCCCTCCAGATTGGTCGTCGGATAATTCGCGAGGTTGTCGCCAAACCGTTCCGCCACGGAAATCACCGGCGCCCTGCGCTGCGCCGCCATCTCCCGAATCACGTTTTCGGCTGCCGGCGGCATCCGTCCGAGAACCACCGGCCGATCCGGTTTCACGATCCCGCCCTTCTCGGCCGCGATCTGTTCCAACGTTTCGCCCAGGATTTCGCAGTGATCCAAACCGATCGACGTGATGACGCTGACTTCGGGTATGACGACGTTCGTCGCATCCAACCTTCCGCCGAGCCCCACTTCGAGCACCGCCACGTCACACCGCTTGCGCGTGAACTGCAAAAAAGCCATCGCGGTCATGAATTCGAAGAAGCTCGGGCGGTCGTCGGCCGCGTTTGCCGCCACCCTATCCGCTAGCGGTCGCAGTTCGGCGACGTAGTCCATCAGCTCGGTGTCGGTCAGGGCCAGTCGATCGACTTGCACGCGCTCCCCCGGTTTCACGAGGTGCGGCGAGGTAAACAGGCCCGTCCGCCAGCCGGCCGCGCACAGAATCGACTCGATCATCGCGGCGACTGAGCCTTTGCCGTTGGTTCCGGCAATGTGCAGGCATGGCAGGCCGCGCTCCGGATGTCCGAGTTCCTCGGCGAACCGGGCCATCCGGTCGATACCGAACTTTGCGCCGTGCGCCTTTTGCGCGAACAGAAACTCCGTCGCCGCCGTGATGCCGGCCGGATCGCGCGCTGACATGGCGGCAGACGGCCGCCTCAGGAGGCCGCCGCGGGGACCGGCTTCGGGCGGGGATAAAGCGCCGATAGAATATCCCTCAGCCGGTCGCGCATCTCCAGCCGGCTGACGATCTGGTCGATGAGTCCGTGTTTAAGTAAAAATTCCGCCGTCTGAAATCCGGCCGGCAGTGATTGCTTTGTCGTGTCCTTGATCACCCGCGCGCCGGCAAAACCGATGTGGGCGCCGGGCTCGGCGATGATGACGTCGCCCAAGGTCGCGAAGCTCGCCGTCACGCCGCCCATGGTCGGATGCGTCAGCACCGAGATGAAAGGCACCCGGGCCTGCGCCAGCCGGCCGAGCGCAGCGCTGGTCTTCGCCATCTGCATGAGAGAGTAAATACCCTCCTGCATGCGCGCACCGCCCGAGGCGCTGAATATGATACACGGCATCTTTTCCCGGGTCGCCGTCTCGATCGTCCGGGTGATTTTTTCTCCCGTCGCCGCCCCCATGGCACCGCCGCAGAAGCGAAAGTCCATCACCGCCACGGCCACCGCGATGCCATGGATTTTGCCCGTCCCGCACACCACCGCCTCGGGCAGGCCGCTTTCCTTTTCGTAGCGCTTGATCCGGTCGGGATAGGCCTGCGAATCGACGAACTTGAGGGGGTCACCCGACCGCACCGCCATGTCGACCTCGGTAAAGGTTTCCGCGTCGATCAACCGGACGATCCGGGCGCGCGCACCGATGGGAAAGTGATGGCCGCTCTTGGGCACAACCATCTGGTTGTCCTCCACTTCCTTGTTAAAGAGGATCTCTCCCGAAAGGGGATCCTTGGTATAAAGCCCCTTGGGAATCCCCTTCTTCTTGGGCGTCTTACGAACCGTGTAGGTCGGTTTGTCGAAATGCATCGCGATGATTAGCCGTGGCCGAAAGTGATGACGTCGACGTTCAGACCGCCAGCCCGACGCAGCGTGCGCGCACAACTATTGAGCGTGGAACCGGTCGTGAAAACATCGTCGACGAGGATGTAATGAATCGCGGGATTAAGTTCGGCGTCCGGCGCGAGTGCAAAGGCATTTTTCAAATTCGCCAATCGAGTGCGTCGGCCGAATGCCGTCTGCGAGTGGGTATCGACCGAACGCCGCAACAGCCGGCCCACGCTGGCGTCGCCTCCGGCCGCCCGCGCCAGCGCCTCGGCCAGCAGCTCCGCCTGGTTGTACCCCCGCTCCCGCGCCTTTCGCGGATGCAACGGCACCGGTACCAGGACGGATCCTTTCGCCCGCTCGATCAGATGCGGGGCCTGTCGGAAAATTTCCTCGATGTCGGCCAGGACGTGGAGCCCGCGATGATATTTCAGCTCGATGACGAGGGATCGGGCCGGGCCTTTGAACAAGACGGCCGTACGCCCTTCGTGAAATGCCGGATCAAGCCCGTCACAATGCGGGCAGATGCGTTCTCCCTCAACCACCCCGTAAAACGGATGCCCGCAGGTCGCGCAATGCGGCGGACGCACCCACTCGAGTTGCGCCACGCAACGCCGGCAGAGCGAACGAAACTCCGGCTCGCCGCCGGCCGATTCGACGAGCCCCCGGCAATGCACACAAATCGGCGGAAAGAGCACATCGACGAAGCCCCGCCCGAATTGGTCCAACAGTTTCATGGCGCAACGCCTTCCCCGCTCCTGCTTGCGCCGCGGCGGACGGCCCGAGCCGCCTCCGCCCTGCCTCCTGTGCCAAGGGACATCATCGCAGCGTCGTTTCAGTAAAACACCCGGGCGAGAAACAGTGCGTGCGGCGGCGCCGTTTTCACCGCCTCGGTGCGTTCGCGCGCCCGTAAGATTTTTTCCACGTTTGCGACCGTCAATTTCCCCTCCCCGACCGCGATGAGCACACCGGCGAGGCTGCGCACCATCTTGTAGAGAAACCCCTCCGCCTCGGCCGTGATCCGGATCATCCGACCGCGGCGCATGACATCGAGCCGGCGCAAGTCGCGGATCGTGTCCTCCCGCTCCGGTCCATTGAGCGCGGTAAACGAACGAAAATCATGCCGCCCCCGCAGCACCACTGCCGCCGCCTGCATATTCGCGACATCCAGCGGCCGGAAAAATGACCAGCAATACGGCCGCCAGAAAGGATCCGCGTCGCCGAGGTGCACGTGGTAAACGTACCGCTTGCCCTTCGCATCGAACCGGGCGTGAAAATCGGCCGGCACGGCGCCGACGGATTTCACCTGAATCGTCGCAGGCAGACCCACGCGAAAAGCCGAAAGCAATTTCTCGGGCCCATGATTCCAGTCCGCATCGAAATGAAAAACCTGCGCGAGGGCATGCACGCCCGCGTCGGTGCGCCCGCTGCCGTGAATCCGGGTCGGAGTTTTCAAGATCGCGGCGAGCCGCGCCTCGATCACGTCTTGAATGGCGGCCTTACCCGCCTGGCTTTGCCAGCCGGCAAAACGCGTGCCGTCATAGGCGCAGATGGCTTTCCAGCGCTGGAGAGAGAGGGGGCCTTTCATCGCAGGCCGAAGCGCCGGGCGGCGTGATTCACGTTATTCCAAAAGCGGGGGAAATTTCAGATTCAAGAAATCCTGCAGGATCAAGGTCGCCGCCCGGGAATCGATGATCCCGCTGCCGCGCAGGTCGCGGCGTTTCGTCTTTGCGATCGTGGATTCCGCTTCGTAACTGGTGAGCCGTTCGTCGATCAAGTGCACGGGCAGCGCAAACTGCTCCCGCAGCCAGCCCGCAAACGCCTCCACTTCCTTCGCCTTTGGACCGACGGAATCGTCCATGTTGAGCGGGTGCCCTACGACCACATCAGTGATCCGGCGCTGTGCGATGACGGCCGCCAGCGCCCGGCGCCGGGCCGCGGGATCCGCCTCCGTCAGTGCAGGCAGCGGCGTCGCGACACCCAACTGGTCGCCATAACTGAGCCCGATGCGGCGGGTACCGTAGTCGATGCCGAGGCAGCGCATCGGCCGATTCCGGATGCAGGTGTAACCAAGCGCAATTTCATTTGCGACCCATGGGGGATGCCGTCTCTTTCGCGGCGATGGCCGTACCGCCTCCCTCCCTCTCTCCCGCTGAACTGGCGCGTTACAGCCGGCATCTCTTGCTCGGAGAGATCGGACTCGAAGGTCAGCGACAGCTGGCCGCCGGTCGCGTGCTCGTTGTCGGCGCCGGCGGGTTGGGCAGTCCCGCCGCGCTCTATCTCGCCGCGGCGGGTGTCGGGACGATTGGCATCGCGGATTTCGACCGGGTGGAGCCGCACAACCTGCAACGTCAGTTGCTTCACACCGATGCGTCCGTGGGCGAACCCAAGGTTTCGTCGGCGGCCCGGCGGCTCCGGGGCACGAATCCCTTCATCCGGGTCGTCGAACACGCGGAAGGCATCACTCCGACCAACGCCCTCGCGGTGTTCTCCGACTACGACGTGATCATCGACGGCACCGATCGTTTCTCGTCGCGCTATCTAAACAATGATGCGGCTTTTTTCACGCGCCGGCCGCTGGTTTACGGCAGTGTCTATAAATTCGAGGGTCAGGTGGCGGTCTTCGACTCCGCGCACGGCGGACCATGTTATCGCTGTCTCTTCCCCGTGCCACCCGAAAGCGGCAGCGTGCCGGGTTGCGGTGAAGCCGGTGTCCTCGGGGCGCTGTGTGGCGTCATCGGCAGTCTCCAAGCACTCGAAGCCATCAAGCTCCTCACCGGAATCGGCGAATCGCTGCGGGGTCGTCTGCTCACCTACGATGCCCTTCACCAGAGGTTTCAATCCCTTGTCCTGCCGCGCAATCGTCACTGTCCGCTGTGCGGCGAGCAACGCACGATCAATGTCGTGCGCGCCGAAGGCGAATCGAGCAACCCGGCGCCACCGGAAGACCTCCACGTGTCACCGACTGGCGAATTCCCCCTCGAAATCTCCGTCGGAGAGGCCAAACGGCTCGTGGATCGCCATCCGGAAAAAGCGGTCGTCATCGATGTACGGGAGGCCTACGAGCTCGAAATCTGCCGGCTCGCGGAGGCCCGGCATATCCCGATGCGCGAAGTCCCGGGAGAAACCGCCGCACTGCCCCGCGACAAACACCTGCTCATCCTCTGCCATTCCGGTGTTCGCAGTCTCCGTGTGACGAAATTTTTGCGCGATCACGGCTTCAATGCGGTCAGCAATATTACCGGCGGCATCGACGCCTGGGCTGTCGAAATCGAACCGGACATGCCGCGCTATTGACACGACCTGCGCTTCGCCGCGAGCCGCGACGAATGTCCAGGGCGCCGCACGGCGGGACTACATCTTTAACTCGGGATGAGCGGCCGCATATTCCCTGGTATAATCAGCGAACACCTCACTCAGCCGCTCCTTAACGGTCCCCGTCCCGATCCGGAACGAGTGACTGTCGACGGCGCTCACGGATTGGAGGTCCCGCGTCGTGCCCAGGAGAAAACATTCCTCCATCGCCCCGAGATCTTCCGGTCGGATGACTTCTTCACGCGCCACGACGCCAGCGCGTGGCGCGATCGTTTCCAAAATTCGTTTGCGAGTAATCCCTTCGAGAATGCCGGCCGTCAGTGGCGGCGTCACCAATTCGCCGGCCCGGACGAAACCCACATTGGAAACCGCCGCCTCCGCAATCTCGCCCCGGAGATTAAGAATGAGAACATCGTCGGCCCCGCGGGCCCGGGCCTCTCGGAGGCAGAGAATATTGTTGAGATAATTGCCCGTCTTCCAGGCCGGACTGAGCGTCTCGATCGGATTCCGGCGCAAGGACGTCGCAATCGAAAGCCTCAGTCCGATTCTTAACTTTTCCGGAGAGATACGGGGACACGGCTGAACCAGCAGTACAAATTCGGGTCGGTCGGCGAGAGCAATATCCAGACCGATGGGGCCGGCGCCACGCGTCAGCTGTAAACGAATATAGACATCATCGACATAGCCGGTCGCGACCCGAAAAGCCGCCACCGTCCGGGCGATCTCCCCGCGGATCTGCTCCGCAGAAAAAGGAATATCCATCGCCAGCGCCCGCGCGGATGCCTGAAGCCGATCGAGATGTTCCTCCCACGCGAACACCACTCCATGATGGCTGCGCCAGACTTCATAAATGGCGTCGCCATATAGGAATCCCCGGTTCAGCGGCGTCAGCGACGGCTCGTCCGCGGGATGGAGCCGTCCGTTGGTGTTGGCTTGGATGAAGTGGGCGGGCATGGCGCAGAAGGAGTGCCGGTATAGGTTCCGCGGCACAAAAGAAAAGCCCTCGCAGTTGCGAGGGCTCGTGAACGGAAAACCCGTCTGGACTCAGCGTTTCTTCACCAGACCCAGGGCCTTCTTGATGTTCTGTACGCTGGGCAGGGAAATTCCGAGCGCCTTGGCAATCTCCCGGCCGGTCCTTCCCGCTTCGACCATCTTCTTCAAGCTGCCGCGGGTTTCGTCGGTGATAACCGCGCGTTTGCGCCGTTTCCGGCCGCCCGCCGTCGCCTTGGCGCTTTTGGTCGCGCGTCCGGGACGACCCCGCCGCCGGCCGCCGCCAGCCACCTTCAGTGCGGCGATAAAGGAATCAACGGAGGCGAAACCATATTTCGCCGGCAACGCCGCCAGTTCCTTGTTCAATTCGCTGGCGATCGACTGTTCGAGATCGGCAAGCTTGGCGCGCGCCGCCTCGAGTTCTTTAATTTTATCTGTAACCATCCAAAAGAGGTGCCTCACCCCGCAGCTTATAGCAAGTCGGGATTGGATATTATCACTCGCCGAATCACTCTATCAAATCGTCATGGCATGATATCCGCCATCGACGACGATTTCCGCGCCGGTAATAAATCCGCCCGCCTGGTCGCTGGCGAGGAGCAGCGTGGCGCCGACCAATTCCTTCGCCTCGCCAAACCGCTTCATCGGCGTGTGCCCCATGATCGACGTAACCCGATCGGGAGACAGGATCTTGCGGTTCTGTTCCGCCGGGAAAAATCCCGGCACGAGGGTGTTCACCCGCACGCGCTTGGGCGCCCACTCGCGGGCCAGATTCTTGGACAGATTGTGCACCGCGGCCTTGGTGGCGGAATAGGTGAAGACGCGTGACAACGGCACGATGCCGGACATCGATCCGAGATTGATGATCGCGCCACCCTCGCCGCGTTCAACGAGGTATTTGCCGAAGATCTGGCAGCCCAGGAAGACCCCCTTCAGATTGATTTTCACGATGCGCTCGAATTCGTCCTCCGCGATGTCGAGAAACGGAGTCGCCGAATTCACGCCCGCGCCATTCACCACAATATCAACGCGACCCGAACGGGCCAGAACGGTCTGCAGCAACTGCTGGATCGCCGCCTTTTCGCTCGCCTCGGCCGCGACGAAATAGGCCTTGCCGCCGGTGGCCTGGATGCGCTCGAGGCGGGGCTTAGCTTTCTCCTCGTTCCGGCCGACCAGCACCACTTCGGCACCCGCGCCAGCCAACCCCTCCGCCATCGCTCCGCACAGTTCACCGGTGCCGCCAATGACGACGGCGACCTTGCCGCCAAGTGAATAAAGACTGTTAAGATAGTCAGAGGAAGTACTCATGGAACGGAAATGAAAGGGGGAGCCAGCGGTTCGTGGCAACGGGAAATGCACGGAACGAAAAATTCGGACGATCACCGGCGCCGCCGGCTATAAAATGGAGATCCGGCTGGAAAATCCCCCGGGGCGGGCGGTATCCGACTTGCCCGGGGCAAACCAGCAGGGTTTATTGCCGGCATGGCCCGCATCCCACTCGAGGACAATTTCAACGATGTTATCAACAAGACGCAGCGCGGTCTGAAAATTACCGACGAGGAACTGGCGCAGCGCGCAGAAGTGCCTCTCGCCGATCTTGCCGCGATCAAAGCCGGCAAGCCGCTCGACGCCGTACTGCGCCGCGTCGCGCGCCATCTTCGCTTGTCTCCGGATGCGCTCGAAGCGCTGGCCCATAAACGCTGGTATCCGCAGCAACCGATTTTCTCCCACGGCTTCGCGGCGTTCAACACCGCCTACGAAGACATGACGGTGAACAGTTACCTCGTCTGGGATCCCCGGGAACGCAAGGCGGCGGCCTTCGACACCGGGGCCAATTGCGAGGGGATGCTCGACCTGATCAACGCGGAACGACTGTCGGTTCAATATATCTTTCTCACGCACACGCATGAGGATCATGTGACCGACCTGCCCCGCCTCGCCCGCGAAACCAAGGCCGAGGTGTGGGCCAGCGAACTCGAACCCGCGCCCATCGCCGGGGCGAAAACGTTCAAGGAGAACGTCCACTTTCATCTCGGTCCGCTGGCCATCAAGACGCTCCTCACCACCGGCCATTCGCCCGGGATGACGAGCTACTATATCACCGGGCTGAGCTGGCCGCTCGCGATCGTGGGAGATTCAATTTTTGCCAGCTCCATGGGCGGCAGCCCCACTCACTTTGCCGAACAGTTCGAAAACAATAAGATCAAGTTGCTCACCCTGCCCCGCGACACCGTGCTGGCCTGCGGTCACGGCCCCTTGACGACCCTCGGCCAGGAAAAGCAGCATAACCCATTCTTCATCCGTTAACCTTCAGCCCCATCCCGCCCAGCCATGAGTAATTTAGCCACCGGTGATACTTCCCCCTCCCCGTCGACCAAGGTCGCCTTCGTCGGCGTGGGCCGAATGGGCGCCAACATGGCGCGCCGGCTCAAGGACTGCGGCTATGCCGTGACGGCGGTCTACGACGTACATACTGCCGGCGCCGAGGCGCTTGCCACCGAGATTGGTGCGCGGCCGGCGCGCACGCTCGCCGAGGTCACGGCAGCCGCCGACGTTATTTTCACCGTGGTCACCGACGATGCCGCGCAACTGGGCGTGTTTGCCACTGACGGCGACTCGCTGCTGACGGGCGCGAAAGGGAAACTTTTCGTGAACTGCGCCACGCTTTCGCCCGCCACCCATGTGGAGGTGCAGCGACGCGCCAGCCAATCCGGCGCCGTCACGCTCGAAGGCTGCATGGCGTCCTCGATTCCGCAGGCACGCAACGGCACGCTCTATCTCATGTGCGGTGGCGACCGCGCGGTATTCGAACAGGTCAAACCGATCTTGGAAAAGCTGAGCTCGGCGCTGCGCTACATCGGCGGCACCGGCCAGGCCGCACAGGTGAAGGCGCTCGTGAACATGGTGATGAACATCAATACCGCGGGGCTCGCGGAAGGGCTCGGCCTTGGTGCCGCGCTCGGACTCGACCTCGACATGCTGCGGGAGGTATTTGCCCAAACCGGGGCCAATTCCCAAGTGCTTAAGACCGACGGCGAAGACATGCAGCACCGTGCGCACGACTGCTACTTCTCCGCGGCCCATGCCGCGAAGGACTCCACGATCGCCTGGACGCTCGGGGTCCAAGTCGGGCTGAACCTGCCCCTCGCTGCGGCGACCAAGCAGCAGTTCGAGCGCATGGTGGCACTCGGGGCCGGCGGGCTGGACAAGAGCGGAGTCGCCGAATTGACGTTCAAGGGTCGGCGCGCCTGAAAACGACGGAACCGCCGGGCGGGCGGCAAGGACTCACCTGCCCGTCGAGTTCGATTGCATGAAACCGAACGCCTTCCACCGCCTGGTCTGTGGCGTGCTATTCGCCACCAGCTGGGTGCACGCTCGCGCCCAGACCGAGAACGGCCCGGATCGCGTCACTTTTTACTCCGAGCCCAACTTTAAAGGTGATGCCCTCGCTCTCGACCCGGGTGCCCGGGTGGAAAATCTCGACCGCCTGCGGCGGGAAAGCGACCGAGTATGGGCCTTTGCGATTTCCTCCGTGCGCATCGAAGGCTCGGTTAAAGTCATGGTCTATGGGTCGCCGACTTTTGGCGGTGAACGCATGGAGATCAGCCGGAACATCCCCGACCTTTTTGGCGAGGCACGCGGATCGGCCGGAACGACTTGGGATCGATGTATCGCCTCGATCGTCGTGAGCGGGTCGCTCCGCGCCATCGCGCCACCCGGACGCAACGCTCCTCCCCCGACCACCATCTACGTGGTCCCAGGAACTATCCCGTATCCGCCGGGCCCGTCCGAACGCCGGATCATTTATAACGCGCGGACTGCCGACCTCCTTATTCAAAAAGTCTATCGCGACGTGCTCGGTCGCAGCGTGGATCCCGCCGGGCTGCAGCACTACCGGCAAAAATTACTCAGCGAAGGCTGGAGCGAACGACAACTGATCGACGATCTGCAACGCAGCGGCGAGGCAAGGTCGATCAATCCCGACCGGGCGATCGCCCAAATTTATCGTGACGTGCTCGGCCGCGACCCCGATCCGAACGGGCTCCAGCACTATCGCCAGCTTTGGCGCCAAGGCTGGACCCAGGGGCAGATCCGGGAAGATCTCCGCCGCAGTCCGGAATCGCGTGAGACCTCAATCCGAACCGTCATCACGCGCGCGTATCGCGACCTACTCGGCCGCGATCCCGACCCCGCCGGCTTTGCCACGTATGAAAAATTAATACGCGAGCGGGGGATGACCGAACGCCAGCTCCGGCAGACCCTGATGAGCAGCGACGAGTACCGGCAACGCCGACAGGCAAATTAACGGCCTCCGTCCTGCTCACCCGAGCCGAAGACCACCCGCCTCAGTCTTCCGCGACTGCGCGTTTAGTGGCCGGCACACTACCGCGCGCCCCGGGTTCGCCCTCGCGGGGTTTGCCGATCAAATCGAAATAAATGGGGCAACCCTTGAGATCGAACTCCTCCACCACCCCCGCCTCGAGGTAGCGCCGATACTGCTCGGTGAGTTTTTCCTCGCGGTTGCAGAAGAGCCGGATGCGGAACGGCCGAGTTCTTACCTGCGTGGCATAGTAGATCCGGAATCGACGGCCAGCGATGGCCGGCGGCGGATTGCGCTCCGCGAGGTGACCCAGGACCTGATTCAGCTTTGCGGTGGGCAGCTTCTTATCCAGCGTGCGGTTCAGCTTTACCGCGGCATTCAGCAGGCGGTCGATCTCGAAGCCACTCATCGCCGACACAAAAATCACGGGTGATCCCGGCGTAAAAAACAGCCGCTCGAACAAGGCATGTTCGTATTTTTCCCGGTAGTCGCGCTCGCTCTTGTAGGGCGCAAAACCGCCCTGCGACTTGAACGCGTTTTGCACGAGATCCCACTTGTTGACGACGATGACGATCGGCTTGCCCTCCTTGATGGCCTCACCCGCGATCGCCTTGTCCTGTTGAGTCACGCCCTCGAACGCATCGAGCACCAGGAACACGACGTCGGTGTTCTTGATCGCATCCAGCGAGCGCAGCCGCGAAAAATATTCCACCGGCGAAGCCAGCTTTGTCGCGGCCTTGATGCCAGCGGTGTCGATCAGCTTGAACGGGTAGTCCTTGCCATCGCGGCCCCGGAACTCGAAGGGCAACTCGATCGCATCGCGGGTCGTCCCGGGGACTTCGCTGACGATGAGCCGTTCGCTCTTGAGCATGCGATTGCTCAACGATGACTTGCCGACGTTCGGCCGGCCGATGAAACAGATGCAGAGCGGATCGCTCGCCGTCTTGGCGGCCGCATCTTCCGCTTCCGGGGTGGGTACGGGTCCGAGCGCGGCCAGTACGGCGTCGCGCAAATCGCTCTCCCCGCGGCCATGTTCGGCCGACACGCGCAAGGGCTCGCCCAAGCCCAGCCGATAAGCCTCGGACAGCTCGATCTTGTCGTCGTTGAAATCGGCCTTGTTCACGACGAGCAAGACCCGCTTTTTTGACTTGCGCAGCATCTGCGCGATCTTCTCGTCGAGTGAGCTCAAACCACTGAGCCCGTCGACCACGAAGATGATGACCGAGGCCGCCGCGATGGCGAAATCGACCTGTTGCTCCGACGCCTTCGTCAGTGCGGCCGGCGTGTCCTCGCCCTTGTAGCCGAGGCCACCCGTATCCAGCAGCGTGTATTGCCCCTCGGCAATTTCCGCCGAGATCACATCCCGCGTGATGCCCGGCTGGTCATGCACGATGGAAATGCGCTTCCGCGCCAGCCGGTTGAAGAGGCGACTTTTCCCCACATTGGGACGACCGACGATGGCGACGATACGAGACATAGAATGGACTCACTGATAAACACCCTGGCCAACATAGCCAGACACTCCAGCAGGCGAGTGTCGGGCCGGCGCAAACCGGGCATTACCTCACCTCCCCGACTTGGCTCCTTGGACGAATCGTTCCATGCGATCGCAGGCGACGATGATCTGGTCGTAGGCGGTCGCGAAGCAGGCGCGAACGTGGCCCCGGCCGTTTTCGCCGAACGCGGTGCCCGGAACGACGGCGACCTTTTCCTTCTCCAACAGGCCGACCGCAAATTCCTTTTCGCTCAGGCCGCTCGGCGTCACGTCGGGAAAGGCGTAAAAACTACCGCGGGGCGAGTGGCACTTGAGGCCGATTTCGTTGAACCGTCGCACGATCAGATCGCGGCGGCGGTGGTATTGCTCGCGCATTTTCAACACCTGATCCCGGCCATTTTTCAAGGCCTCGAGCGCGCCCTCCTGGGCGATGATCGACGCGCACATCATGGCATACTGGTGCACCTTCATCATTGCATCGATCAAGACGGCCGGCCCGCAGGCATAGCCGATGCGCCATCCCGTCATGGCAAACGCCTTCGAAAACCCATGCAGGAAGATGGTTCGTTCCGCCAGTCCGGGGAAACTCGCAATACTCGTGTGCGTCCCCTCGAAAGTCAGCTCGGAGTAGATTTCATCGCTCAAGACGAGCAGATCCTTTTCGCGGCAGAAGTCCGCGATCTTCTGCAACTGCTCGCGGGTGCAAGTGCCACCGGTCGGATTGCACGGCAGGTTAAGCATCAGCATCTTTGCCCCCGGCTGCCAGGCCGCGCGCAAGGCCTCGGCCGTGAGCGCGAAATTATCCTTTGCGTAGGTCGGCACCGCGATGGCCTGGCCGTGCACGAGCGTAATGCTCGGCTGGTAGCTCACGTAACAGGGCTGGTGAAACATCACCTTGTCGCCCGGATTGCAGAAAGCTCGAAACGCCAGGTCGAGCGCCTCGCTCACGCCGACGGTCACGATCACCTGGTCCTCCGGGCGATAACTCACCCCGAAGTGTTGCTCGACGTAAGCGGAGATCGCCTTGCGCAACTCCGGCATGCCCAAGTTTGACGTGTAGTAGGTCTTGCCGTGCTCAAGGGCGTAGATCGCCGCCTCGCGGATGTGCCAGGGCGTGACGAAATCCGGTTCGCCCACGCCCAGCGAGATGACGTCCTGGCCCTTCATCTTCGCGACGAGTTCGAAGAAATCGCGGATGCCGCTCTTGGGCAGCGTGGCAATATGCCCCGCCACCCATCGATTTGGGTCGGTGCTCATGATGGTAGGTTAGGGCGCCACCGTGAGCCGCGTGCCCTGCGAGTCGTCACCGTCCAGCAGAAAGCCCTGTTCCTTGTAACAACGCAGCATGAAATGCGTGGAGGTCGACAACACGCCCTCGACGCTGGAAAGTTTTTCCGAGACGAACGCGGCGACCTTCTGGAGCGAGGCGCCACGCACAAAGACGAGCAGATCGTAGCCGCCCGACATCAGGTAGCAGGATTCGACCTCGTCAAACCGCGCAATGCGCTCGGCAAAGCGGTTGAATCCGCCGCCGCGCTCGGGCGTGACCTTGACCTCGATGACTCCCCGCACCGCAGCGGCGGCGGCGGCTTCGCGGGAAAGATCGAGCACCGGACGCCAGCCGAGAAAGATTTTATCCTTCTTCAACTGTTCCAGGTGCTGATCAACCTCCGCTTCGGTCAGACCCGCGACCTGGGCCATCTGGCCGGTCGTGAGGCTGCCGCCGTCGATCAAGAGCTTGAGAACAGGGTTCATAGAGGCGCTCATTATCCGGAAATCCACCGGCATTTACGAGGACGAAAATTCGCGGGCTCGGCCGACCGCTTCCGGGGCGTATGCCGGCGGCTTGCCTCGCCCTCCATTACGCCACACGATTCGCGTTTCATGTTCGAATCCCTCACCGAAAAATTGGGCAGCGCCCTCCGCAATCTGCGCGGCGTTGGCAAACTTTCCGAAGACAACATGGCGGAGGCACTCCAGGAAGTGCGCACCGCGCTGCTCGCCGCCGACGTGCATTTCAAGGTGGCGCGCGAATTCGTCGAACGCGTGCAGCAGCAATGTGTCGGCCAGGAGGTCCTCAAGGGCGTCGCCCCCGGGCAGCAGGTCGTCAAAATCATTCATAACGAGCTCGTCCGGCTCCTCGGCGAAGGCAGCACGGATATCTCCGCTTCCCGCCCGTTGAAAGTCCTGATGGTCGGACTGCACGGTTCCGGCAAAACCACATCGGCCGCCAAACTTGGCCGGCTCCTGAAGAAGCGCGGTTACCGGCCCTTTGTGGTCGCAGGCGATGTATACCGCCCTGCCGCCATCGACCAGCTCGAGATCCTGGCCCGTCAGGAGGAAATCGGGTTCTACGCCGATCGCGCCTCGAAGGACGTGCCGGCCATCGGCGCGGCCGGTCTGGCCGCCGGCCTCGCCGCCACCGCCGATTGCATCATCTTCGACACCGCCGGCCGGTTGCAAATCGACGCCGACCTGATCGAGGAGGTCAAAAAACTGCATGCCCGGATCAAGCCCGATGAGGTTCTGCTCGTTGCGGACGGCGCCCTCGGCCAGGAAGCCGTCAACGTCGCCAAGACGTTCCACGAGGCGCTCGCGCTCACCGGTCTGGTCCTCACTAAGTTGGACGGCGACACGCGCGGGGGCGCCGCGCTCTCGATCAAAGCGGTCACAGGCGTGCCGATCAAATTCATCGGCACCGGTGAAAAAACCGCGGACTTCGAAATCTTTTATCCCGACCGGCTGGCCTCGCGCATCCTCGGCATGGGTGACGTCGTGTCGCTCGTCGAAAAAGCGCAGGAAACCTTCGACCAAAAGGAGGCCGAGCAGATGGCCGAAAAACTGCGCAAGGCGGATTTCGACCTCGAGGACTTCCTTTCGCAGATGCAGCAGGTGAAGAAGATGGGCTCGATGCAGAGCATCATGGGCATGATGCCCGGCATGAGCGGCATGCAGGTGCCGGAGGGCGCGGACCTCCAAATGGCGCGGACCGAGGCGATCATCAAGTCGATGACCCGGCAGGAACGCCGGAAGCCAGATATCCTCAACGGCAGCCGCCGGCAGCGGATCGCCAACGGAGCCGGGGTCAAAATCGTCGAGGTCAACCAGCTCCTGAAACAATTCCAGCAGATGCAGAAGATGATGCGGATGTTCAAGGGTGGTGGCGCCAAGAAGATGATGCGCCAGATGGAAGCCATGCGCGGCAAGGGCGGCTTCCCCGGAAGGTAGCGCGCCCCGCGGCGGCTTCGCGCCAGCCGTGCATCGGGCGTAAGCCCGGCCGGGCATTTGAGCTAACAGCCGGGGTGGCGTGGCCGGCGCGCATCCCGAAAGCGTGAATTTTATTTGTTCGAATCTCGACGCGTATGATCGATCCGACAGAGGTAGAGCTTCCAGCGGACTTCCCGGAATTTGAATCGCCCAGGCGCCCGACATGACACCGGCCATCGCCCCCCCGCCTGAGAGGGCAGATGTTCGCACTCTCGTTCACCGCGCTCTTCCTGGAAATGATGGTGATCCGGTGGGTGCCCTCCGTGGTCCATCTGGTCGCCTACTACGCCAAGCTGATGCTGCTGAGTTCTTTTCTGGGGCTCGGTGTCGGGGCGATGATGGCCGACCGCAAGTGGCGGCTGTTCGGATGGTTTCCCGGCTTTCTGGCGGTCAATATCGGCACCCTGCTGCTGTGCCGGAATTCCGTCATCGGCACCTCCACGCGCGAAGCTCGCTTTCACGCGCTGGACCCCGCGATGTTGAATACGCTCCTGCTCGTCTGGATCTTTGCCGCCAACGCGCTGATGTTTTTCCCGCTTGGCCAGAAGATGGGCGGTTTGTTTCATGCCCTGCCGCGGCTGCAAGCCTATGGCTGGAACCTTGCCGGCAGTCTCTGCGGCACACTCGGCTTCGGCCTGTTTTCCCTGAAGCTGTTTTCGCCCCTGGTTGGCATGGTGAGCGTGATGCTGATTTTCCTCGCCCTCTCGGCGCGGCGGGCAACCGCCCTTCTCGTGTTCGCCGGCGTGCTCACCGTGATGGGCCTGACCACCGACCGGGCCGCGATCTGGTCGCCCTACTATTACCTCACGGTCCACCGCACTGAGACTCCGCTGCAAACGGAGTCCCAGCCTCCCGCGGATCTGCGCACGATGCGCAACCCGCCGATCTACGCCGTCAAGGTGAACCAACTCGGCTATCACTTCGACGCCACCTTCGATCCCGCCCGCTACGATCCCCCATCTCCCCACGCGGCTTACGTCGGCGAATTGGCCGGGCAATACCGCCTGCCCTACGCGATCGCGGCGGGGCGCGAACGGGTCCTCGTGGTCGGCGCGGGCGGCGGCACCGACATCGAGGCGGCGCTCGCCTCGGGTAGCCGGAAGGTGGATGCGGTGGAGATCGACCCGGTCATCGCCTGAATTTCCGGGCGCTTCAACGCCGCCGCGCCGTATGCCAATCCGCGGGTGGCGCTGCACATCGACGACGCGCGGGCCTACCTCCAACGGGCCAGGCCCGGTTACGACCTGGTGGTTTTTGGATTCCTCGATTCCCAGACTTTGTTCAGCAGCATGAGCAATGTCCGGCTCGACGGCTACGTCTACACGGTCGAAAGCCTCCGCTCCGCCTACGGACTCCTCGGCGAAAACGGCGTGCGCTCCCTTTCCTTCTATCTCGGCCGCGGGTGGCTCGGACCGAAGTTATTCCGCATGGTGACGGAGGCGGTTGCCCGCCCGCCCGCGATGTATATCCACGGCCAGCAGATGATTCTCATCTGCCCCGAAGGATCCCGGCCTGAAACTGCCCGCCGCGGTCGGCTCGTTTAACCGTGCCCTGTTTGAAACGCCGCCGATCACCGACCTCGCCACCGATGACTGGCCGTACCTCTACCTCATCCGCAAGACGATCCCCTCCGACTACCTGTTCGCGATCGGCACCTTGCTGACTTTCTCCGTCGGGGCGCTCGTGACGCTGCGCCGGCGTTCCTTCGGTCGCGAGGATCTGCATTTCGCTTTCCTCGGCATGCTGGTCGGCAACCAACGCCTATCGCTACTGGTAATCGTCCTTTATCTCGGCAGCTGGCTCGTGCTGCGGGTGACTCGCCGGGGCCCGGACGCCGGCTGGCCCGCAGCCGCCGCCAGCTTAATCACTCGCCCCATCGGCCACGCTCGGCCGCCGTCATTACGGCAACTTGGCCTGCACCAGTTTGCTCACGACGCCAAAGTCGATCAGGCCCGCCTCCGGCCGTTGTTTCAGGGCGGCGATCACCTTGCCCATTTCCTTTTTCGACTGCGCCCCCGTCTGCTGGATCGCTTCGGCAATCAGCGCGTCCAGCTTGGCGGGATCGAGTCCCTGCGGCAGATATTTCTCCAACACCCGGATCTCGGTTTCGTTGGCCGCGACCAAATCAGCCCGCCCACCCCGCTCGAAATCCACTTTTGCGTCGGCGAGGTTTTTCACGGCCTTGCGCACCGTCGCGATCACGAGCGCGTCATCGATCTCCTTGTTGCCATCCATTGCCGCGCGCTTGATGGCGGCATCGGCGGTGCGCAACGCGGTCGTCGTCGCCGAATCGCGGGCCTTCATCGAAACCACAATATCGGCGCGAAGTTTTTCGTAAATCGAGGACATGGAAACAACTGACTCGCCGGGCCGTGGGAGCGCAAGCGTTTCCCAGCCAGCCAGCCAGCCGGTCGGCCGGCGGATCATTTGCCCCCGCCGATCAGTCGATTCAACAAATCGGCCGCCTTGTCGGTCACGCCGCCCTTTTCAAGGGCGAGACTGGCCAGCCGGCTATTCAGTTCACTCGTGTCGGGCCGGCCGAGCGTACCGCGGATATTCAACGGCACGGTACAGGCGGCATAGCCCAGATCGTCGGGTTGCGCACCGAGCACGCCGAGCCGCTTCAGCAAGTCGGCATTGCGGCCTCGCGCCCGCAAGGTGAAGGCCATCGCAAGCGCGTCGTCCAGCAACGGCGCGCCGGGCTGGTGCGTGGCGAAGCCGTGGCCGGAAAGCCGGATTTCGGGCGAGATCAGCGTAAAATCCTTCAGCTCCGCATTGAGTGACGTGTCGCGCGTGACGGCGAAGCTGAGTTGATCGTAGGCGATCGCCTTCCAGGAGTTCACCAGCTCGCTGACCGCCTGCGCATTGTTGGCCACCGCTTCCAGCGCATTGCCATTCCGACCGCTCAGCGCGTTCGCCAGGTTGCCCAGGCGGGCGATCCCCGCCGCCAGCGCGCTCGTCGTCTCAAGCTTGGCCGCCACACTCACCGGCAATCCGCGAAAAACTCCACCCGTGCTCGTCAGCTGAAAATACCCGCCGGCGCAGGCAGGCAGGTCGGCCAGCGCCACGGCCCGCCCTGTCAGTTTGCTCGTAACGTTGAATCGGCCCTCCACGGTTGCCGGCTGGTCGGGATTGAACGCGCGAAAGAGCGGCGCCGGATCGAAGTCGGTGACCAGCAAATCCGCCGCCAAGCCATAAGGCTGGGGCGCGGTTGCGTCGAACATGACGGTGCCATCGATCTTCGCTTCGCCGTTGGTGCCCAGGCCGGCGCGCAAGCCTTCAATTTTTGCCGAACCGCCGGCAAGCCGCAGCGTGCCGGAGACGTTGGTCGCCTGAAAGCTGTCCGAATAAATCACCTTTTTAAGTGCGAGCACGACCGACCCGCTGATGCCAGCCCACGGTGGAGCAACATCGCGCGGAGCCGCGGTGGCACTGACGTTCGGTTTCCCGCCCCCCGGCATGGCCGCGACGAGAATCATGGCGTCGTCGACGACGAGATGAGAACTGGTCACCTGCGCATCCACCGTAAGAGCGGTTTTCGTGGTCCGCAATGTGCCGGCCAAAAGCAGGTCCGAACGTCGGCCACCGCGCTCGATGAGCAACGGGGCGTTCAACGCGATTTGCCCGTCGGGGGCGAAATCGACGCGCACGTCGGCTGAAATCGCCGGCAGCGTTTCCGCCGTGATTTTCGGATCGGCGGCCAGCTCGCTCAGGACCACCCTCGCCTGTAACTCCCGCCGGAGGCCCAGGCTGGCCGCAAATTCGACCGTGGCCGTTCCCTTCGTGAGCACCCGGACGGACGCCACCGCCGGTTGCTCCAGCCAGCCGGGAAGGTCGGCGGAGAATTTACCCGTGGTTTTCAAGGCCTGGTTCGCCCCCGCCAGCATGCCAACCTTCCCCGCGCCAGCCAGCAGCCGGGCCGGACCCCGCTTGACGGTGAAATCGGTGACTTCGGCCTGCCAGCCCTGCGGCGCGTAGTCAGCCGAGGCTTGGACCGAAAAATCGACCGCCTGCAGGAGCGGACGCCCGTCCTGAGTCGCCGAAAATCCGGTCACGGTCAGCGGGCCCTTTGCCTGCAAGGCCAATCCGCCGGAACGCGCCGTCGCAACGAGTTCGCCCTGGAGATCGCCGCCGGTAATCATCAAGGCTGGAAAAAATGGCTGTACCCAGGTGAGCGGAATGCCCTGCAGATTAATGCCGAGCAATTCACGCGCGGAGTCGGCGACTTCCAGCCGGCGGCTGCTGACGTCAAACGTGAAGGCCTGCAGCGCCCGTACCGTCGCCACCGGCCGGGTGCCGGCCACGGTGGCATCGAGCCGGTCAACGACCACGGCGCCGCCTTGCTGCGCGAGATTAAAGTCTGCCGCGATCGTCACCGGGCCGATCGAGGAAAGTTCCGGCCGGATGACCGCGAGCCGATCGGCGGTCGCGTTGAGTTTCCCGCTGGCCCGCACGGTGGTGAAGGTGGGATCGGTCGCGAAAGTGCCCTCGCCCACCAGCGTGAAGACCGGCAGGGCGGTGCCCAACGTAAAGGGCGCAAGGTCGGAATCATGCATGTCGAGCTTCCAACTGCCATCCAGCTGCCGGGCCGCGGCCGGGAAACTGGCATGGACCGCCAGCAGTTCGCGGGTTTCAGAAACCACGGCCACCTTGTAGGTTTCTCCCCGGACATCCCGGGCGGCGTGAATGTCCGCCGCCAACTTCACGCCCTGCGGGAATTTCTCGCCGAGCGCAAAGGCCTCGAGCCGGCCCGTCACGCGCGTAAACGTCCGGGGCGTGTCCATCGCAGCGGCGATCGTTCCGCGCAGATTAACCGCCCGTACGTTCCGGTCGGCGAGTGCCACCTCGGCGGAAAGATCGAACTTTCCCTCGCGATTTGTCCCGACACCGCCGCCGGCAATTATCACCTTCGCGGTGCCGCGGGCATCGGGCAGTGTCACTTCACCCGTGAGTTGCACCCCATCGAGCACCAGCTCCAAGGGCAGCTCCAACAGGCTGAAAATTCCCGCGAATACCCGGGCAGCGGCCTGACCGGAGGAAGCTGGAACGGCTGAAACGCCAACCGGAGCCGTCGACCAGTCGAGTCTCCATCCTTTGGCGACGAATCGCGAAACCGTGACTTTTCCGCCCGTGATGGCGGGAAAAAGGGGGAGGTCGGCCTCGATCGCGGGCAGGACGAGCGTGGCGTCGCTCTGCACGATGCGAACGTCCGTAACCACGACGTGGTTGAGCCCCGCCGACACCGAACCGACCGTGGCCTGCACGGCCGGCATCGAAGCCAGCGCCCGGCGCACCGCCCACGTCTGGAACGACGGACGGGACACCACGGCCACCGCGATCAACCCCAGGGCAAAAACCGCCCCCGTGCCGATGAGAACGAGCCGGAGGGGTTTCATGTGCGGAGTCGGACGGCCTTGCACGGCAGGAATTGCGCCCGCTTTCGACATTCGAGTGCCGACGGCGCCCCGGTGCCGGCGATCGTTAGTTCTTGATGAACTCGTCAGCCTGGCCCGTGGCTTTCCGCAACGAGGCAACGGCAACGTTGTAACTGTAGTAGGCTTGAATTTGATTGGTCCGCGCGGTGGTGAGATCGACCTGGGCTTGCAAGACGTCCAGCTGCGTGCCGGTGCCGGCATTATACCGCGCGTTCGCCAGACGAACCGCCTCGGTCGCCTGTTCCACGACCCGGGCCGAGGCTTCAGCCAGCTCGGTGGCCTGCTGCCACTGCGAATGAGCGCGCCGCACCTCGACGTCGACCGCGAGTTGCGCCTCCGTCAGTGTGAGCCGGGTCTGTTCGAGCAACGATTTCGCCTGAGCCACGCGCCCCTTCGTGGCACGACCGTCGAAGATATTCCATTGCGACTGCACGCCCAGGAGCCATCCGCTGTTCGAATCGCCGAAATTATTCGTGGGGCCCTTGCGCATCGCCAGTCCGCCAAAGGCCGAAACGTTCGGGTAGCCGCCCGAACGGGCCGCCGTGACCGCTTCGCCACGCGCATCCGCGAGCCGGACAATCCGCTCGAGATCGGGTCGCTTGGCCCGTGCCGCATCGAACGCCGCCTGCAGATCGAATGCCTGCGGCGTGTATTCCAAGGTGCCCACCAGATCCGGGACCTTCCCAGCCGATTCCGTCGTCGCGCTGGTGAAACCCAGCGCCTGCCGCAAGGACTCGATCGACAACCGGTAGTCGTTGCGCGCGGTGATCAGCGGAACCTTCGCATTGGCAACGGCGACCTCCGCCCGGAGCTTCTCGAAGCTCGACACCGTGCCGGCATCGTAACGATCCGTCGCGGTCTTAAGCTGTTGTTGCAGCAATTCGAGATTCGATTCCTGGACCTTGATCTGCTCCCGCGCAAGGAGCACGCGGTAGAACGAAGTGCGCACCTGCAGGAGCGAGTCGTTGATCACCGCCTGCAGATCGAGCATCGCCGCTTCCCGGGTGAGTTTGGAGCCTTTGACCGCCGATTGGATTCCGCGACCCGCATAGAGCGCCTGCGCCACTGTCAAATTGACCTGCCACGTCTGGTTGCTGGGCGGGAAGCCGGTGGAGATGTCTTGGTCGTTGCGCTGATAAGCTGCGCTAGCCCCGACATTCGGGATCGTGCGGGAGGAAACTTCGACCACGACGCCCTCCTGCTGCCGGATGCGCTCGCGCGCCTGGCGGATGGAAAAATTGTTCTTCAGCGCAAACCCGATTGCGGTCGGGAGGTCGAGGGAGTCGGGCACGGGCTGCTGCGGCGCGGGATCGCCAGGCTGCGCTTGGGCGATGGCGCACGAGAGTGCCAGCGCCGTGAGGGCGGCGGCGATCGGCGAGAAATGGTGGCGGGCGATTTTCATGGCAGGAAGATTATTTGGCGAAGATCGGCTCGGCCTCGTGTTTCGGCGCTGCAGCGCGTTCCAGCGCCCGGACCTTGGCATGGTCACGAGCGATGAGCATGTAGAAAGCCGGCACGACGTAGAGCGTGAACACCGTGCCGACGGCCATGCCCACCACGAGAACCCACCCTATGCTGTTGCGCGCGGCCGCACCGGGACCGGTGACGAAGATGAGCATGAGATGGCCGAAGACCGTCGCGGCCGAAGTCATTAGCACCGGCCGCAGGCGCGTGGCGGCCGCGCGCCGGATCGCGTCGCGCTTGGCCACGCCCTGTTCCTGCAGCGTGTTGGCAAACTCGACGATGAGGATGCCGTTCTTCGCGATCAGGCCGACAAGCGTGATCAGGCCGATTTGGGAATAGATGTTGAGCGAGGTTTTCCACAAGAAGATCGGCACCATCGCGCCGACAATCGCGAGCGGCACGGAGCCGAGCAGAATGATGAAGGGATCGCGAAAGCTGTTAAACTGCGCCGCGAGCACGAGGAAAATGAGGAGCACCGCAAGCACCGCGGCCTTCCAAAGCGCACCGCCCTCGCTGCGAAGCTGCCGCGACTGGCCGCCATAGTCGATCGCGTAGCCGGGCGGAAGGATCTCGGCGGCCTTGGCCTCGAGCTTTTGCAGCGCGACATCGATGCTCGGGCCGACGCCCGTAATCTTGACGGCGTTAAGCTGTTGAAACCGGTTGAGCGAACGCGGCTGCACCGTGTGCTTCAGGGTCGCAACGGTGGAGAGCGGGATGAGCTGACCAACCGGACCCCGGATGTGATAGTCAAGGAGCTGCTCGGCGTTGAGGCGCTGGCCGCGCTCGACCTGCGGGATGACGCGGTAGCTCCGGCCGTCGTTGACGAAACGGTTGACGTAGCCGCCGCCCAGCATGGAACCGAGGTCGCGGGCGACATCGCTGAGATTGAGGCCCATCGACGCGATCTTGTCCTTGTCGATCTCGATCTCGACTTGGGGCAGGTCGAACTTGAGGTCGGAGTCGGCAAAGAAAAACGTGGGCGCACCGTTAGGATCGTTGGCCTCGGTGTTGGCGTAGCGCACCAGCTGGTCCGCGTAGCCTAGGATCTCGCGGTGATCCGCAGTGGAGCGGATCACGAACTCGATCGGGAACTGACCTCCAGAGGGCAGCGGCTCGGGCGTGGTGACGATGACCTTGAGGCCGGCGACGGTCGCGGCCGGACCTTGGAGGGACTCTTGGATCTCGATCGAGGAGCGCTTGCGCTGCGACCACGGCTTGAGGATGACGCCGGAAAAGCCGAAATTGGCGCCGGTGAGTTGAAAGGAGTTTTCGTATTCCGGCACGCTCGTGAACATCTTCTGCACCTGATCTGCGAAGATTACGTTTTGATCGATCGTGGACGTCGGCGACGTTTGAAGAATGCTGAACACGACGCCTTGGTCTTCCTTGGGCGCGAGTTCGCGCTGGGCGAACATGAAGAAAGGAACGAGCAGCATCGTGAGCAACACGGCGGCGGTAATCGTCACGGGCACCCAGCCGAGACTGGCGCCGATCATGCGTTCGTATTTGTCCCGCACGCGGTCGAAGAGGCGGTTGATCTTTCCGCTCAGGCCCTCCTCCTCGTGATCGTGGTCCTTGAGCAGGGCCGCGCTCATCATCGGCGAAAGCGTGAGCGCGACGAAGCCGGAAACCGCGACGGCACCGGCGAGGGTCATGGCAAACTCGCGGAAGAGCGCGCCCGTGAGGCCGCCCTGGAAAGCGATGGGAGCATAAACGGCCGCGAGCGTGATCGTCATGGAGATGACGGGGCCGACAAGTTCGCGGGCTCCGAGGATGGCGGCGTCCACGGGCGTTTTTCCGGCGCGGATGTGGCGCTCGATGTTTTCGACGACGACGATGGCGTCGTCCACGACGATGCCGACCGCGAGCACGACGGCGAGGAGCGTGAGGAGGTTGATGGTGAAACCGAACGCGAGCATCAGCGCGAGCGCGCCGACGAGGGAGAGCGGCATCGCGACGATCGGGATCAGCACGGAGCGCAGCGAGCCCATGAACAGGAAGATCACCAGCATGACGATGAGCAGAGTCTCGATGAGCGTGCGGAGAATTTCGCCAAGCGCGTCGTCGATGTATTTGGTGCCATCGTAGGCGATCTTGACGTTGAGGCCGGCGGGGAGCGCGCGCTCGATCTCTGGCATGGTGTCGCGGACCCGCTTGATCACCTCGACGGTGCTCTCGGTGGGCAGCACCCAGATGCCCATGAACGTGGCGGTCTGGCCGCCGAACTTGACCTCGGTGTTGTAGTCCTCGGCCCCGAGCACGACCTCGGCGACGTCGGCGAGGCGGATGATGACGCCGTTGCGCTGGGCGACGACGAGTTTCTTGAACTCATCAACATTCTTGAGATCAGTGTTGGCGACAAGGCTGATGCTGAGCATCGAGCCCTTGGTGGAGCCGACGGCAGCAAGAGCGTTGTTGGACTGGAGCGCGCCGCGAACCTCGGAAGGACTGAGGCCGTGGGCGGCGAGCGCGTCGGGTTTCAGCCAGACCCGCATGGCGAACACGCGGCCGCCGAGCACATCGGCCCGCTGCACGCCCTTCACCGAGGAAAGGCGCGGCTGCACCATGCGGTTCAGGTAGTCGGTGATTTGGTTTTGATCGAGGGTGTCGGAATAGAAACTCAGGTAAGCGGAGGCGAACTGGCTGTCGGCCGTCTCCACGTTGATCGTCGGCGTCTCGGCGGAGGGCGGGAGCTCATTGCGGACCTGATCGATTTTGGAGCTGATCTGGGCGAGCGCGGCGTTGGTGTCGTAGTTGAGTCGGAGGTAAACCTTGATCGTGCTGATGCTGGCGCCGCTGGTGGACTCGATGTAGTCGATGCCATCGGCGCTGGAGATCACGCGTTCGAGCTGGGTGGTGATGTAGCCGCGCACGGTGTCGGCGCTGGCGCCGTAGTAGATCGTGGTGACGTTGACGACGGCGCTGTCGCTCCGGGGATACTGGCGGGTGTTGAGCTTGAAGTAGGACACTACGCCCACGACCAGGATCACGATGTTGACAACAAGCGCGATGACGGGCTTGCGGATGAAGAGATCGGTGAAACTTTTCGATAGCATGGCGAGGCCCTCGGATTGGGAGTTGGGTCAGGTGTTGGCGGGCTTGGGCGTCGGGCTGGAGGCGGGCTGCGCGGTGTTGTTCACCTGCACCGGGGCACCGTTGCGGAGCTTGAAGACCCCGGAGGTGACGACCTGTTCGCCGGGCTTGACCCCGGTCTCGATGGCGACGAGATCGCCGCGCGCCGCGCCGAGCTTCACGATCTGCTGGCGGACGCCGAGATATTCCTTGCCGTCGGATCCCTTCATTTGCTCGATGATATAGACGGAATTTCCGTAGGGCGCATAGGCGATGGCGGTGGCGGGCAGCACGATCTGCGGCGCACCGAGGGGAAGCTCAACCTCGACCTGGACAAACATGCCGGCGCGGAGTTTCTCCTCGGGGTTGGCGAGCAGGGCCTGCACGGAGATGTTACGCGTGGCCGCATCGACCTCGGAGTTGACGGCGGAAATTTTTCCCTCGAAACGCTTGGCAAACCCCTCGACCTGAACGGCAATCTTCTGCCCGATGGAAAGGGCGGCGAGCTGGCGCTGGGGCACGCTGAAATTGGCGAAGATGGGGTCGAGTTTCTGAACCGGAAGGAGGGGGCGGCCGCGGGCAACGAACTGGCCGACGTTGACGAACCGGATGCCGACGCGACCGTCGAACGGGGCGCGCACGTGCTTCTTTTCAATGGTAGCCTTGATCGCGGCAACGTTGGCGGCCGCCTGGTTGAGCTGCGCCGTTGCGACGTCGAGTTCGGATTTGCTAATCGTATTTCGGGCGGCAAGGCCAGACGCGCGTTCGTGCTGGAGTTTGGCCAACGCGGAGCCCGCCTCGGCGGCGGCGAGTTGCGCGGACTCCACACTGGTGTCGAGCCCGACGAGAAGATCGCCGGCCTTGACGAAGGTCCCGCTTTCAGCGGCAATTTTCACCACGGTGCCGTCGGCATCGGCGGCAACGGTGACGCCCTCAACGGGGGCCAGCGTGCCGATGGCGCTGATGACAGGCTGCCACGAAACGGCCCTGGCCTCAAACGAAGTGACGGCGCTGGGCGGCATCTCATGGGAAACCGCCGACATTTTCTTGATTTGAACGACCTTGACCGCACCAAGCGCGACCACGACGAGAATGAAACCGAAGATGGCGATGAGAAATTTCTTGAGCATGGCGAATGGCGGATGAAAGGCGACGAACGAGGCAGGCGAAAAAGGACAATCAACGGCCGGCGCGGCCGGAGGC
Source organism: Opitutia bacterium (assembly GCA_947474935.1). GTDB lineage: Bacteria > Verrucomicrobiota > Verrucomicrobiia > Opitutales > Opitutaceae > ER46. The sequence goes on along the minus strand of CANJKL010000015.1, from coordinate 13,038 downwards.
GGGGGCGGTTCGCGGGGAAGAATGGGAATCGGAAGTTGCGGGTTCCTCGGCGGCGCGCTGGAGCACCTTGGTGAGGAGGCGGACGAAGGTCTTGCGCTCGCTTTCGCTGAGCAGGCCCATCAGCCACGCCATCCGACGGAAATGCGCAGGCATGATCCGCGCCAGGAGTTTGCTGCCGCGCTTGGTGAGGCCGACGGACATCATTCGCCGGTCGTCCGGATGCGGGGTGCGCGTCACGAGGCCGGCATTCTCCAACGTGTCCACGAGCCCGGTGATCGTCGCGCGCGTGACGCCGGTGCGCTCGGCAAGCTCGGCAGGCGTCAGGGGCATCTCGGATTTGCAGTCAGCGCCCTGGCAATTCCCCCAGAGCGCCATCAGGACACCGAAGCGGCCCTGTGAGATGTCGTGCTGCGCGAGGTGGGTGTCCACCACGCGAAACGCCTCGTCGCCAGAGCGCAGCAAGTGGAGAAACACCTCCGTCGCCGACGGGTCGAGGTCGGGAAATTCGCGCGAGGCCTCGAGCAGGCATTCGTAGCGCGGAAGGTCTTTTAACATCAACAGCGGCATGGCAAAAAACAATAAGGCGGCAGATAATTAGGACCCTAACTAAGAAGGCAAGCCGTCTACTCCCTAAATTTGAAGACGATTTTACCCCGCGCAGCGGTGCACCCACCGCGGGATCTCAGACGCGGCCCACCCCCCGGCGACCGCTGCCCGCGAAGCACCCGGAGAAATCCGTCTCCTCCGCCGGAAAAGCGCCCGGATCGGCCCGGGTGCCGGCGGGGCTTACAACGACTGCGCGGCTGCGATCAGCGCGTCCGTCGTGAGACCAAGCTCCTTGAACACGGTCGGGGCCGGCGCACTCAGGCCGAAGCGATCGATTCCAATGACCTTGCCGTCGAGCCCCACATACTTGTGCCAGAGCCCGGTCACACCGGCCTCGATCGCAACGCGCCTGCGGCAGGAGGACGGCAATACGCTCTCGCGATGCTCCGCCGATTGCCGGTCGAAGCGGTACATGCTCGGCATTGAAACCACCCGCACCCCGGCGCCAAGTGTTTTGGCCGCAGCCACCGCCAACTGGAGTTCGCTGCCGGCCGCGAGGAGAATGTGGGTGAGGCCGGCGGTTTCCCGCACCGCGACATAACCACCCTTGAGCACGCCTTCGCGGCGGGACTGCGCCGGAATGTCGTTGAGCATGGGCACGGCCTGGCGCGTCAGCGCGAGCAGCGTGGGGCCGTCGGTGCGCGCGAGCGCGGCCGCGTAGGCCCCGGCCGTTTCCTCCGGATCCGCCGGGCGGATCACGTCGAGATTGGGGATCACCCGTAAGCCGGAAACCGTTTCGACCGGCTGATGCGTGGGACCATCCTCGCCCACGCCAACAGAATCGTGCGTGTAGATATAGATCACCGGCAGCTGCGCGAGTGCGGCGAGGCGCATCGACGGACGGGAGTAGTCCGCAAACACCAGGAAAGTCGCGATGCTCGGCCGGAAGAGCCCGTCGTAAGCGATCCCGTTGGCGATCGCCGCCATGCCGTGCTCCCGAATGCCGAAGCGAATGTTGCGACCGGCGCGGTTACCCGCATCGAAGTCCTGATCCGCGGCAAGGTAGTTGAGCGTCGAGCCGTAGAGGTCCGCGCTGCCGCCGATGAGGAGAGGCAGGGCCGCGGCCATTGACTGGAGCACGTCGCGCCCGGCGGCGCGCGTCGCGAGCTTCGCGTCGGAGGGAAACAGCGGGATCTTTTCGAGCAGGGCCGCCGCCTGCGGGGCATTTTCCGGCGCGGCGGAATCGAGCAGGGCTGCTTTTTCCGGATGGGCTTCGCGCCAGGCGCGGTAGGTTTTGGACCACTTGTTGCAGCCGCGAATGAGCCGTTGTTTGTGCGCCGCGAAATAGCCGCGCACATCGTCGCTCACGAAGAAATGCTGGTCGGCAGGCAGGCCGAGTCCGGCGCGGGCGCCGTCGGCGAACTTCGCCCCACCCTCGCCGTGGCCCTTGGCCGTGCCGGCCACCTCGGGAATGCCCTTGCCGATGACGGTCTTCGCAATGATGAGCTGCGGCTTCCCGCTCTTCGTCTTTTTCGCCTTGTTGAAGGCTTTCAAGACGAGTGCGAGATCGTGACCGTCGACTGTCTGCACGTCCCAGCCGATGGCCTTGAAACGAGCCGCGGTGTTCTCGCTCTGGGTCTTGGCGCTCATGGCGTCGAGCGTGACGTCGTTCGAATCGTAAATCAGGATCAGGTTATCGAGCTTCTGGTGCCCGGCGAACGCGACCGCCTCCATCGCAACGCCCTCCTGCATACAGCCGTCACCCGTGAGGCAAACGACGTGATAGTCGAAAATCGGATGCTCGGCAGTGTTGAAGCGCGCCGCCGCCATCTGGCCGGCCAGCGCCATGCCGACCGCGTTGCCGATGCCCTGCCCGAGCGGGCCGGTCGTCGCCTCAACCCCGGGGGTCTCGCGAAACTCGGGGTGGCCCGGCGTCTTGCTGTGCAACTGGCGGAAGTGTTTGATCTCGTCGAGCGAGAGGTCGTAGCCGCTCAGGTGAAGCCAGCCGTACAGGAACATCGAGCCGTGGCCGGCCGAGAGCACAAAACGGTCGCGGTTGATCCAGCGCGGACGATCGGGGTTGTGCACGAGGGCGTGACCGTAAAGAACGGCGCCGATTTCCGCGGCGCCCAGCGGCAGGCCGAGATGGCCTGAGGAGCACGCATGCACCGCGTCAATGGCAAGGCCGCGAGCCTGATTGGCCGCTTTGGCAAGGAGATGAATTTGCAACGTCATGAGAAAAATCCCGTTAGGCGTAGACCGCGCGCGCGTCGCGGGGAAGTCCGAATTTCAAGCGCCACACCCTTGCACCCTTAATTGGTCGGGCGAATCGCCCACCCCGATGGGCCGCTCCGCCGCGACAACGGAACGGTCGCGGGATCGGGCCAACAAAAAAGCGAGCCCACGCGGGCTCGCTTTCGCGAAAAAACAGGAGCGAATGAGCTCAGTTGGCGGCGGCCGGAGCGGCCTTGGCCGCTTTCGACGTCGCCGCGACCTTCTCGGCATGGATTACCGCCGCGCGATCCTTTTCCTTGATCGCGACTGCGGCCTTGCCGGTGCGGCGACGCAGGTAATAGAGACGGGCCTTCATGACCTCGGACTCGCGCTCCACCTCGATTTTCTCGATGTTGGGCGAATTGACCGGAAATACGCGCTCCACTCCCTCGCCGTAGCTGAGACGGCGCACGGTGAAGGTCTCATGGATACCATGACCCTTGCGGGCGATCACGATACCGGAGTAAATTTGGACGCGCTCCTTGTCAGCCTCGCGAACCTTGGTGTGCACGCGCACACCGTCGCCGACTTTGAACGGCGTGATGTCATTCTTCACCTGGACGGCGGTGATGGCTTGGATAATCGGGTTCATGGCAATGAGTTATTTGAGTAAATCGGGTCTGACCTGACGGGTTTTTTCCTCTTGCCGCGCGATCCGCCATTTCTCGATTTCGGCATGGTTACCCGAGAGAAGAACTCCGGGAACGGACATGCCCCGAAATTCGGCGGGACGCGTGTACTGAGGAAAGTCGAGCAACTTGCTGGTGAAGGATTCGTGCGTCAATGACTTTTCATCCCCGAGCACTCCTGGGATGAAACGCGCCAGCGCATCGATGACCACGGCGGCCGCCAGGGTGCCGTTGGTCAGCACATAATCGCCGATGGAAATCTCCTGATCGATGATCGAATCGCGGATCCGCTGGTCGATGCCCTCGTAATGGCCGCTGAGGAAAATCAGGTGTTGCTGCACGGACAATTCCTGCGCGATACGCGGTGAAAGCGGCGTGCCGTCCGGGGTAAGGTAGATCCGGCGGCAACCCGGCGTCTGCAGTTGCTCGATCGCCGCGAAAACCGGCTCCGCCTTCAGCACCATGCCGGCACCGCCGCCAAACGGGCGATCGTCGGCGGTGCGGTGCTTGTCCGTCGTCCAACCCCGGAGGTCGCGGACGTTCACCGTCAGGTGGCCCGCGGCGAGGCCCTTGCCCAAAATGCTCTCGGCGAGAAAGCCCTCCAGCATCCGCGGGAACAGCGTGAGCACGTCGATCGAAAGCGGCATGGGAGATCAGTTAAACCACGGGGGACCCGGGGAGCACAGCGCAAAGCTTGGACAAAACAAAGCCCCGGAACGATCGTTCCGGGGCTCGGGAAAAGGAGACCTTTGTGCTTCAGTTGCCCTGTGCGGGAAATCAGGCGCTCGCGGCGGGCGTGGCGGCGGCCGCACTGCGGCGGGCCTTCTTGATCATGGAGTGCATCGTGTTGGTCGGGAGCGCGCCCTTGCTCAGCCAGTATTCCACGCGGTCCAGCTTGAGATTGATCGGATTGCCCTTGTCGCCAGGCCGGTAGGTGCCAATGGATTCCACCGCAGCGCCATCCCGGCGCGAACGCGCCTCGGCGACAACCACGCGATAGAGCGGTTGATGCACGGAGCCAACCTTGGTGAGACGAATTTTGAGAGCCATGTCAGATGATTTGCGGAGCAGTTCTTACGGTGAAAAGCCGAGGACAAGACCGCCGCGGTGCTACCCTGTCAAGCCCTGAGTCCCAAGAGGCATGCGGCAGTCCTGAAAAGCGGGTGAAATTCTCCGCGCGAATAGGGTTTGCCGCGATGCTGTCGCAGAAGCGGACGCATCATGAACGATCAAGATTCATCAACTCACCTTGCTCATCGCGGCGGCCATGACGGCTTCACTGCTGAGCGCCAATTCGCCGGAGCCTCTCACGGGCTCCCCAAGCAAACGATCGCGCTGGCGGCTCGCCAGCGGCCGACTCACCGATGTGCGGATTTAACGCCGTCATCGCCGCTCACGCGCGTCGAGGCCAAGGCTTTGGCGAATGCGCTCAGCCTGGTAAAAGGCAAGGACATCGTCATCAGCAACGTGGCGGGGCGGATTTTCCGTTGACCGCTCTTCCGCAGGCCGCGACGTTGACTGGCTCTATGCTCAAAGCAGGCATCGTCGGCCTTCCCAACGTGGGTAAGTCCACTCTCTTCAACGCTCTCACCCGCTCCCGCAAGGCGGAGGCGGCCAACTATCCGTTTTGCACCATCGATCCGAACGTCGGCGTCGTCATCGTCCCTGACGACCGCGCCTACGTGCTGAAGGCGATCGCCAAGACCAATGTCGTTGTCCCCGCCGCCATCGAGTTCGTCGACATCGCCGGCCTCGTGGCCGGCGCCAGCAAGGGCGAAGGCCTCGGCAATCAGTTTCTCGCCAACATCCGCGAGGTCGACGCCATCGTGCAGGTCGTGCGCTGCTTCGAGGACGCCGACATCGTCCACACCATGGGCGGGATCGATCCCATCCGCGACATCGAAGTGATCACGACCGAACTCGTGCTCGCCGACCTCGATGCCGTCAGCAAGCGGATCGAGAAGACGCAAAAGAAGGCCAAGTCCGGCGACAAGGAGGCCATCATTGAGGTCGCGCTGCTCCAGAAGCTCGAACCGCACCTCAACTCGGGCAAGACCGCGAACACGCTGCCCGCAAGCGACGACGAGAAGGCCATGATGAAGCTGTTCCAACTCCTCACCGCCAAGCCCGTGCTCTTCGCGTGCAACGTCGCGGAGAGCGATCTCGCGACCGCAGAGCAGAATCCCTTCGTCCTGCAGGTCGCCGAGTTTGTCCGCACGCACCACGACGCCGCCTACGTGCCCATCAGCGCGAAGATCGAATCCGAATTGATCGATCTGCCGCCCGACGAGGCCAGGGCATTCCTGAAGGATCTCGGTGTCGACGATTCCGGCGTCTCCGCGCTCATCAAGGGCACCTACGCCCTCCTCGGACTACAGACGTATTTCACGGCCGGCGAGAAGGAGGTCCGCTGCTGGACGATCAAGAAGGGCTGGAAGGCCCCGCAGGCCGCCGGGGTCATCCACACCGATTTCGAGAAGGGGTTCATCAAGGCCGAGATCGTTTCCTACGATGACCTCACCAAGCTCGGCAGCGTCGCCGCCGCGCGCGAGGCGGGTAAATACCGGCTCGAGGGCAAGGAGTACGTTTTCGCCGACGGCGACGTCGCGTTGTTCCGGTTCAACAACTGAGCGGCCCGCCGGCTCCCGGGCCCGACTGTCCATCCTCCTGCAACGTTGGCGTAACGCGATCGTCATGCTCGGCGATTGCTTTCCCGCACCCGCTTATTTTCGATTCCGCCCGTGACGCGCACCGCCGTACTTTTTCTGCTGCTGGCCGGGACGGCCTCCGTGCGCGCGCACCCGGAGCTCGAAGCGGCGCTTGACCGGGTGAATGCGCTCATCGCCGCGCTGCCGGACGAGGCCGAATTCTACATCGATCGCGGCGATCTCTACGCGGAGCACCTGGATTGGGTTCCCGCCGAGGCCAACTACCTGCGCGCCGCCGAACTCGCCCCCAATCTTCCGCGCCTCGACCGCGCCCGCGCCGCCCTCGAACTCGCTACCGACCGCGCCAAGGATGCGCGCGTGAAGCTCGACCGCACGCTCGCCCGCAACCCCCACGATCCCCAGGCGTTGCTGCTCCGCTCACGCGCGCTCGCCAAGCTCGCCGCTCCCGACGCCGCGCTCGCCGACCTCACGGCGGCGCTCGCCCTCGTCTCCGCTCCCCCGCCCGAGTTGTTTCTCGAGCGCGCCGCCTTGATCCGCTCTCCCGCCGAGGCCATTCGCAGTCTCGACGAAGGCATCGCCCGCGTCGGTCCGGCCCCGGCCCTGCATCTCCGCGCGCTGGCGCTGGAGGAATCGAGCGGCCGGATCGACGCCGCGCTCGCCCGGATCGACTCCCTCGCCGCCGCCAGCGAGCGCAAGGAAACATGGCTCAAACGCCGGGGCGACTTGCTGGCCCGCGCCGGCCGTCAGGGCGAAGCCCGCGCGGCCTACGCATCCGCGCTTGCGGCGATCGCCACTCTCCCGGCGTGGTTGCGCGAATCCCCCGATCTCGCGCAACTCGCCACCGAACTCACCCGTCTTGCCGCCCCCGCTTCCTGATTTTCCATGAGACGCCCTACCCTGCTCCTCGTCCTCGCCTGCCTGATCCCGTCGATCCTGTCCGCTGCGACGACGATCGTGCGCGGACCGTATCTCCAGACGGCCACCCCCACCAGCATGGTGGTGCGATGGCGCACCGATAACACCGAGGCCTCCGTCGTCACCTACGGTCCCGAGCGGAATCAACTCACGGCCAGCGCGAAGGCCGAGGGCATCACCACGGAGCATATCGTGCAGCTCAGCGGGCTAAAGCCCGACACCACGTATTATTATACCGTCGGTCCCGCCTCCGTTGCCCAGACCGCCAATGCGAAGGGCAGCAAGAAAGCCGGCGGCGAGGACGCGCCCGTCCGTCCCGGCACCTACAGCTTCGCCACGCCGCCCGTCGTCGGACCGGCCAAGCCCACCCGCGTCTGGGTGCTCGGCGATCCCGGCACCAAGAACGAAACGCAGATCGCCGTGCGCGACGTCTATTACAAATTCACCGGCACGCGCGCGACCGACCTGTGGCTCCTGCTCGGCGACAATGCCTATCCGGACGGCACCGACGCCGACTACCAGAAGGGGATTTTCGAGGTTTACCCACAGACCCTGCGCACCTCGCCCGTCTGGCCCGCGCTCGGCAATCACGACGGCAAGAGCGCGAATTCGATCACGCAGTCCGGCGTCTACTACGACATCTTCACGCTGCCGACGCGCGCCCAAGCCGGCGGCGTCGCCTCGGGCACGGAAGCCTACTACTCGTTCGACTACGCGAACATTCATTTCGTTTGCCTCGACTCGCAGGATTCCTCCCGCGCCCCCGACGGCGCGATGATACAATGGCTCAAGGCCGATCTGGCCGCGACCCAGCGCGATTGGATCATCGCCTTCTTTCACCACCCGACTTATACGAAAGGCACGCACGATTCCGACCGGGACGCCGACAGCGAGGGCCGGATGAACGACATGCGCGCCATCTTCCTGCCGGTCCTCGAACAGGCCGGGGTCGACCTCGTGCTCACCGGCCACTCGCACGTCTACGAACGCTCGTTCGTCATCGACGGCCACTACGGCAAGAGCGACACCTTCAACCCCTCCTTCATCAAGCAAAAGGGCAACGGCCGGCCCGAAGGCGACGGCCCCTACCGCAAACCGCGCTCGCGCACCCCGCACAACGGCGAGGTTTCCATCGTCACCGGCAGCGCCGGCCACGCCAGCGCCAAGCCCGTGCCGCTCAACCACCCCATCTTCTTCCTCTCGCTCAACGAGGCCGGCTCCTCCGTCGTCGACATCGACGGCCTGCGCCTCGATTTCACCTTTCTCAACGACAAGGGCGAAAAGCGCGACTGGTTCAGCATCGTGAAGGAGTAAGGCCCCCCGCCCGGCGTTCCAGGCCGGGCGCAACGTTGGGTTGCCTGCGGGTTCCGGCCGTGGCAACTTCGCCCTTCCATGAGTGATGCGCCTCCTTCGCCGAGCTCGACTGCAGTCGCGGAATCGCTGGATTCCGCGATTCTGCGTCTCCTGATGGAAACGGTCCCGGACCGGATCTATTTCAAGGACCTCAAAAGCCGCTTTGTCCGTGTCAACCGCGCCCATGCCGCCTGGCTGGACGCCGCCTCGCCGGAGGCCGTCGCCGGCAAGTCCGACGCGGATTTTTTCTCGCCGCAGCATGCCAGCAAGGCGCTCGCTGAGGAGCAGGACATCATCCGCACCGGGGAACCCATGGTCGGCGAGGTGCAGCGCATCACCAAGCGGGACGGCAGCCTCACCTGGGGCTCCACGACCAAAATGCCCTGGCGCGACCACCGCGGCCGGATCATCGGCACGTTCGGCCTGACCCGTGACGTCACCGCCACCAAGGACGCCGAGGAAAAACTCGTCGAGGAACGCAACCTCCTCCGCACGATCATCGATCACCTCCCCAGCCGGCTTTACGTCAAGGACAAGGCCTCCCGCTACGTGCTCAACAGCGTGGCGCATCTCCAGCAGCTCGGCGTCGCCACTCAGGCCGAGGCATTGGGCCACACCGTGATGGATTTTTTTCCGGGTGAGCGCGGCCAGCAGGCCCTCGCCGACGACCGCCAGGTCTTCGACAGCGGCACGCCCATCCTCAACCAGGAGAAATCCGATTTCGGCGCTGAGGGCCGCGTGCGCTGGTCCCTCGTCACCAAGGTGCCGCTGCGCGACGTCCGCGGGCAACTCGTCGGGCTCGTCGGCATCAGCCACGACATCACCCGCCGCAAGCTCGCCGAGGAGGAGATCCGCCGCCGCAGCGCCGAGATGGAAACCGACCTGCGCATGGCGCGCCAGGTGCAGGAGGCCTTTCTCAACCGGCCGTATCCGACTTTTCCCCGGAGTGCCACGGTCGAGGCCAGCGCCCTCCGCTTCGCCCATCGCTATCTGCCAACGACGACGCTGGGCGGGGATTTTTACGGCATCCTCCAGCTTTCGGACACGAAATGCGGCGTCCTCATTTGCGATGTGATGGGGCATGGGGTCCGGGCCGGCTTGTTGACCGCGCTCATCCGCGGCGTGGTCGAGGAAATCGGCGCGCGAGCCGTCGACCCGGCGTACGTCGTCGCGGAGGTTAATCACAGCCTGATGCCGATCGTCGAGGAAACGGGGCAGCCCGTCTTTGCCACGGTCTTCTTCGCGGTCATCGATCTCGCCGCGCAAACCCTCACCTTTACCAACGCCGGCCATCCGCCGCCCGTGGTGCTGCAGGCGAAATCCACCGAGATCCTCCGGCTTGCCCCCGCGAACCCCGAACCCGCCGCGGGCTTGTTGACGGACTTTCCCTACACTCATCACGAGTGCGAATTTCACCCGGGCGACCTGTTTCTCGGTTACACCGACGGGATCTTCGAGGCGACCGATCCCCACGGGCACATGTTCGGCGAGCAGCGACTGGACGCCACCCTCGCGGAATGCCGCGGCCTTTCCTGCGCGCAGCTCGTCGAGCGCCTCGTGCAATCCGTCAAGGATTTCTCCTACCGGTCCGCCTTCGAGGACGATGTCTGCCTCGTCGCGATCGAGTCCGCCGGCCCGCGTAACCGTTAGCCATCCGCCGGCGTTGTCCCCGGCCGATCTTCCGGGCCACGCGGCCGCCGGCCATCGCGGATCAGTGGATCGCCCCGCCCGAATGCCGCAGGTCACGCGGCCGCCGCACCGCCGTTTCGATCGCGATCGCCACCGCCTCGACCAGGGTTGCCAGCGGCAGCGTTGGGGCCGTGGTCTCCATTCCCACCCGGGCCGGCACGTGAATGAACCCCGCCTGAACCGGGCGCTGCCAGCGCAGCAAATGCATCAAACCGTAAAACACGTGATTGCAGACAAACGTGCCCGCGGTCTGTGAGACCACCGCCGGAATCTTTCGCGCCCGCAGTTCCGCCACGATGGCCTTGATCGGCAGCCGCGACCAATACGCCGGCGGTCCGCTTCGCACCACCGGCACATCGATCGGTTGCTGCCCTGCATTATCCGGGATCCGCGCGTCATCCACGTTGATCGCCACCCGCTCGAGCGCGATCTCCGCCCGCCCGCCCGCCAGGCCAAGACAGATCACCACGCCGGGCTGGTGCGCACGCAACAGCCGGACCAATTCCTGCCGCGATCCGCCAAAGACACAGGGCAACGTCGCCCCGACGATCGCGCGGTCCGCGACCGTGCGCCCGTCCAACGCCTGCGCGATCTCCTGCGAGGGATTGATCACGTCCCCGCCAAACGGCTCGAAACCCGTAATCAGCACCGGCTTCATGCGTCGTCCCATTGAATCGGTCGTTCGTTTCGGTTGACTCGCCGCGTTGGTCGCGTTTCGGGCGTGGCATCAACGCCGCTTGTATTCCATGCCCTCGATCGCCCCGAGCAACTGCTGGTAGGCCTGGCCCTTGAAATCGTCGGCCATGATGGTCACGTCGATCATCACGTCGGGCGCGAGCCGAATTTTGCCCGAGCTCATGACCTTGTAATTCCCCTTTTCCGGCGGCTTTCCCTTCATCGCGGCGTCCGTGAAATTGCAGTAGAAGCCGAATCCAGTCGTAAGCGAGAACTCCCGCCCGATCGCCTTGCCCTCGACCGAGCCTTCCGCCACCGGCTGCCCATCGGCTTCGACGCGCAGTTTCAGCCGCGCCTTCGTATCAAAGCGATCCTGCTCCGGCGTGGTGATCAGCAGCGTGCAGTTCGCATTGGCATCACCCGTGGGCGTCACGTTGACGGTTGCCTGCCCACCCATGTCGGTCATCGCCGCTCTCCAGCCCTCGGCGAAGTACAAGGTGATTTGGCCGCGGGAGCCGAGGTCGACGGTCGCAGGCTGGGCCAACAGGCCGGCCGCGGAGAGCAGGAAAAGCGAAAGGAGTTTTTTCATGGAAGAGGACGCGGCCGCGACTAGGGCGGAAATTGGAGGCGAAGCCCATACCATAGCCGTTCCAGCCTGCGTTTCCAGCCACGATCGGCGATCGCCCGGAGGAAATTTTGCCTGGCTCCATAGTTCCCCACCCTCCACATCGAAAACCAACATCCAGATCCGCTGCATAGCTGCCCCGATCCGTTCCACCCCTTCCTGAGTTCCACATTCAAAAATCGGCATTCCCACTCTGCGAGCAGCCACTCCGTATGTCGAAATCAGGAAAAACAGGAATCGAACATCGATCCGAAAACCGCGGTTTCGCGCGCACCACATCGCTGCCTTGATCCGCTCCCTCCCTTCCTGCGTTCCACATTCAAAAATTCCGCCCCTTCCGGCCCGGAAATGCTTTTGACCGCACGCGGTCGCGCATGACAGGTTGCTCGTTCGCATCCTTCCTTTTATCACCATGTCTGCCAAGCCGACCATCATCTACACCAAAACCGACGAGGCCCCCGCGCTCGCCACCTACTCGCTCCTGCCGATCATCCAAGCGTTCACCAAGCACGCCGAGATCGCCGTCGAGTCGCGCGATATCTCCGTCGCCGGTCGCATTTTGGCGGCCTTCTCGGATGTTCTGCCCCAAGAGCAACGCGTCGCTGACGCGCTGGCCGAGCTCGGTGCCCTCACGCTCAAGCCCGAGGCCAACATCATCAAGCTGCCCAACATCTCCGCCTCCGTCCCGCAGCTCAAGGGCGCCATCGCGGAATTACAGGCCAAGGGCTATGCGCTCCCCGATTTCCCCGAGGTCGCCACCACCGACGCCGAGAAGGACGCCAAGGCCCGTTATTCCAAAGTTCTCGGTTCGGCGGTGAATCCCGTCCTCCGCGAGGGCAACTCCGACCGCCGCGCGCCCAAGGCCGTCAAGGACTACGCCAAGAAACACCCGCACTCCATGGGCGCATGGTCGCCCACCTCAAAGACCTCCGTCGGCACGATGGGCCACGACGATTTCTTCTCCAACGAGAAGTCCGTCACCGTCCCCGCCGCGACCACCGTCCGCATCGAGTTCGTCCCGAAGCCCGCGCCCGACGGCAAGCAGGAGCCCACCGTCGTCCTCAAGGAAAAGACGCCGCTCAAGGCCGGCGAAATCCTCGACGCCACCTTCATGAACCGGAAGGCCCTCGGCGCTTTCTTCGCCCAACAGATCATGAAGGCGAAGAAGGACGACGTCCTCTTCTCCCTCCACCTCAAGGCCACCATGATGAAGGTCTCCGACCCGATCATGTTCGGCCTCTGCGTCCGCGTGTGGTTCAAAGACCTCTTCACGAAGCACGCCGCCACCCTGCAAAAACTCGGTGTCGATCTGAACAATGGCTTCGGCGATCTCCTCGGCAAAATCGAAAAGCTCCCCGCCGACCAGAAGGCCGCCATCGAGGCCGACATCAAGACCGTCTTCGCCGCGCGCCCCGCCGTCGCGATGGTCAACTCCGACAAGGGCATCACCAATCTCCACGTCCCCAGCGACGTCATCGTCGACGCCTCCATGCCCGCGATGATCCGCACTTCCGGCCAGATGTGGAATGCCGCCGGCAAAGGCCAGGACACCCTCTGCGTCATCCCCGACGCCTGCTACGCCGGCGTCTACGCCACCACGATCGACTTCTGCAAAAAGCACGGCGCCTTCGATCCGAAGACCATGGGCACCGTCCCCAACGTC